>CAVSID010000003.1:0-339594 GCA_963727915.1 uncultured Chloroflexia bacterium
TTACCATTTGCTCACAGAACCAGCTACTCGGCGAGCCCCTCACCACTGCCAGCACCACGCTGTCACTTGATAGGCTATGGGCAAGGCCTGCCCTCGAACCCGTCACCCAATATGTCCACCTGGCACATGGTCACCTTGTGTAATCGGGGGTCTCTTGTCCTTGCATTCGTAGTCCGGCCGCAGATCCCAGATCCGCCCTGGCGAAATCTACAGCGGATTGAAAGGGACCGCGGACATCCACCACCGCTCCTGGAGGGGCATTAAAGATTAAAGGTACCCGACAGCCTCCCGGTAACTCGTGCACCATGGGTCGACCTGGGCATGCTGTATGCCCAGAATGTCAAGCCAACCCAGGCGTTGAAATAGGAATTTTCATATGGATGCAGAGCTATTATCGTGATCCGGGTGCAAGCATCGTGGTAGCCAGGGCGGCGCGGCAGCCTAGTCCCGAAAACCGAGCGAACAAGTCCCCCTTTATCGCCAATGCCCCAAAAAATAAACAGGGGTGGCAAAGGCAAGCAACATCTGCCCCGTATATTGCCAGAGCGAAGGCTCCGCAACACAACGACTACCGTGATCTGCACTCCCAGCCAGACCAGCATCATGAGCATTTCGATCCCGGCCACTCGGCGGATGCTGCACGCCATATCGTTATGCCTGAATCCGGCAAGGAAGAGCGGGATGACCACTTCCGTAGTCTGAACCGCCAACAAGCGAGGGACATAGTCCCAAGGAAGGTCAGATGAAAGCAAAACATGCTGGGCTGTATAGCACACGGTGGGCTGGAAAGTCTGACATGACACGAATGCTCTGCAGGAAGCCGCCGACGGGATCATGCCAGAGCCACGGCCAGGTCAAGTAGGTGGCCACCAGCCCGGAAATGCCATACGTAACCATGGGGAGCCAAGCTCGACTTCTCAGATGGACCAGTAGATAGGTGCCAACCAGGACGCCCGCCAGCGGCGCAGCTGTTCGAACAGAATTGCCAGGCCCAGCAACGCACCTGCCGCAACCAACCCGAGCCAACCCTGGGGTTCAAGGCGGGTCAGCCTGTGCCACGAGTGAGGAAGGGTCTGGCGCATCAGGATAAGGGCCGCACCCAGCCATCCCAAGGCCAGCGGAACCTTGGTCCAAGCGTAGACAATTTCCAATTTGCTGATATACAGCTCGAGAGGGGTTTTGTAGGCGTCGGTTGCCAAAAGGTTGAATATCCACTGGAAGAGGGCAAAGGCCTTGCCGCTGTAGGCCTGGGAAAGTATGACCTTTCCGACCGGAAGGAAGACGAAACCCAGGAGCGTGAACGCACATGAGATCAGCAAGAGCGCTACGCCAGCGATCCGCAGGAATTCAACGCTTGGACTCTGAGCAGCATCCTCGGATTGGGCGATGCTATCGGTCTTCTGTGGCCATCGGGCTTGTCATTGGTATCTCCCATCATCGGGGGGCTCGGCCGCCAGTCCAACCGATCCACCGCGCCAAGCCGGCCGCGATAGCAAGGAGGAAATAGACCATAAATGCGGAGTTCTTTCTGATTGATGAAGCCTTGCCCCAACAGCATAGGTTGTGTGGCAAAGAGAGAAGACGAAAGCGCCGAGGTGATCCACGAGACGTAGCGACGGCAAAGAGTATATAGACCGCCGATCCCCACCACATAGACGAGGAGGTTGGCCAAGTGCCGCCCGTCCCGTCGGCGTCCAGACGGGGTGGGCGGCGACCGCGATCTTTCCAAAGACCAGGCAAACATCATGTGGAAGGGCCCGTGGAGTTCTTGATATGAGGGACCAACATAGATTGGGTTGCCCGCATATGAGCGGAGCGAGTTGTTGGCGTACTCGAAATTGCTGAACTCGTCCGTTCCCTGCCCAAAGTCCTGGACAAACAAAGAACCGAGGACTGAACGCCAATACAAGCACGGCGGACAGCACCGCCCACTCCCGTTTGGTCATGGGGCTTCGGGTTGACCTGGCGGTTTCTAACATCACATCTCGCATCCTGCCCGGGAGGTCGGTCAGGTGGTCAAGGTAGCCCGAAACAAGCCGCCGGTACAAGAGATTTCGGGTGTTGTCCTTCTCGTTGGCATTGCCGGCGACCAGGTCCTTGTCCGACACCTGGGTCGCTCGAGACTTGTATGATTCATCCCCGGCCTGCATCAACCCTCCACCCACCATTCCATCGAACTTGCCAAACAGATCAGCCGCAAAGTTCCGAGGGCTCCCCGGCTACGCCACGGGAGGCCACCCAGCCCGCTCAAATCCCAAGATATGCGGATGCGAGACGGTTTAGCCGTGGCCGCTTAAATTCATTGGGCATGGACGATCTCGCCAAACGCTTCCCAAGTCACTGGAACACCGCCTCTCATCCAATCCTTTGCGGGATATCATTCACGGCCCCCGAGAGATCATCCTGTTGTATGAGATATCCATAAGAGGAAACCGTGAGGATAAGGCGGTTCCCCCTGCTCTAGTGTCTCTTCAACGTCACCGCGACTGCCCCAATGTCCATGGGACTCGACCTTGATTGAGCTGCCATCCTGTGTCTCGATCAGGATCACATGGGAGGCAGTGGCCTCGCGGAACGTGTCTGTTGGGGCGAACCGCGGCCGCGGTCCGAGAACCAACTTCCCATCTTCCGCCACGATGCCGTCTTGCCAAAAGATGAGTCAAACGGTAGACCCAAACTGGATCGTGCGATGTTCCTGGAAAGGCATAGATCTGGCCAAGAACAGCTGGCAGGTTCCAGTAGTTCGCCCAATCTGTCTCGTATCCAGCAGGCCCTGTGGCTCGACGAGGAATCAATTTCCTCTCAGAGACATCCGGGATCAGCTGAACCAGGGACGTCCAGAACTGACGCTGATAGGTCCAGGCCAGGCGATAGTCTCGCTGGATGACAAAGCCAACCCCGCCAGCAGGCCCAGCCAGGTAGCGAGACCCAGGGTGACCATTCGGCTCGTCCGACGGCGTTGGCCACGTGGAGGAGGATCAAGACCACACTGCCAACGGGAACAGCAGCTCCCAGGACCTCCCGCGGCGTAAACGGGTGTCCCTTCCCTGACCGCGTAAGGGCGCGCACCGTAAAGGTCAGCGGATAGGCCAGGACGAACATGACCGCGCCGGCGAACGCCGACTTGACCAAGGACAACGTTTCACCAGGAAGACGGGCATAGGCTTCCCAAGAGCACGTCGCCACCCGGTCCTTTGCCTGATTTCCGCGATGGCTTCGAAGAGTTTGTCCGGCTCAAAGCCACCCCCCCCAGGTCTCAACAGCTCAGGAGCCAGGCGAATCCAGCGATACCCAGTGCCGAAATGAGAGCTACCTCGAGATCCAAGCTTCGAAGGGTCTGGACACAGCGGTAGAGGTAGGTTCCGAGGCTGACTATTCGACCTTCGACCATGTGAGTCACGGGAATGATGATGGCGTCCTTCAGCCCCAACCCACTGATCCTGTCGTCCCCCAACGAAAAGACGCCAAACAGCAAAGAGCGCCAAAAAATCCGCCCGCGAAAGCGATGTGATTAACGAAATCTCTTCGGCGTTGGGGAACCTCGCCAAGACCCCGTGAGGAGGGGCAGAGCGAAAAATACAGGATAGATCGTCGCATACGTCAACAGGATCAGCGGTGAAGCAAGTAGGAGAGCCACTTCTTGTTGGACATGTACGCGCGGGCAGCGACCAGGAAGATCCGTGATCCCGGGTGAGGCCGAAGCGCGAGGGTGAGATAGGTCTGCGTCGTATCTGCAGAATACAGGACGAGGCAAACCCGGCGACAAGACCCAGGCGCCAGCTGTGGATTTGCCGCATCAATAGAAAGAGACAGATGTCTCAAGGCCTCAATGAAGAATCCGATCAAATAAAGGGCATCAAATTCGCCCAATTGCTATCCAATATTCGTCAGCAGATAGATGAAAGTGTAGTGGATGGGATGACCCCCGCCGTGCAGATGCCAAGGATAGGATTCAAATCAAAGGCATACCTGACGGCCTGGTTGAAGGTCATGGCGGACCGCCGTGGGCAGGTGGGTCAGATCGTCCCCGAAAAACCCAAGACCCCAGCTGTGCCAGTAACGGACAACCCAAGCAATCCGACGAGGAACGGGATGGGCCAGTTCCGGCCCCAGAATTTCTGATCCACTAGCATCTCCCATCGGTCGGACCCCACCAACATGCTTCCCCGGGTCGGCCGAACACAACAAAACCACATGCCCGCCTGGCCCTCCGTCCGGTCCAGACCTTCTTGACCCCATTCCCGCATTTCCATCGCCGGTGGGCCTGAGCGGAGCGGCCGTGCGACTCTCCAAGCTAGCTGCTCGAACACCCACCGACGGAAGCCACTGCGGGAAGATCACCCTGGCAAGTTGATAGCGAAAATAGAGTGTGTAAAGCAGTTGGCCCTTGGCGTACCAAGCTAAAGGCGGCACACGCGGCGAGCACCAACGCGGTCTCGGCCCGGCGGTTAGGTCCGGTTGGTGACATACAAACCTCTCGCTCGCTGGCGCAAACCTGATCCTGGCGTTTCACTGCTCTTCGGAGCAGAGCGATCTTTGCATCCGGCGTATGTTCGGGCGCGACGAAAAGATAGCGCGACCCCCTGAGCTCCATCGCTTCACACAACATCTCACAGCTATCGCTGGCCTCAAACGGCACGTAGACGATACGTTGGGAGAAGTCGGCCCTATACAGCGGGTAGATGAACCCGTTGGAGCCGACATTGTATCCCAGCAAGGCATCTTCGGGTACGTAAACGATGGCGTTCTCGTATTCCGCCGGCATGTTGACTTTCAGGGTCGCCGATTGCCGATCCCAAACGATTGCTCGAGCATCTGTTGAAACTGACCCGGACCGCAGATGCCGTAAGTTCAACGTCATGACGAAGTTCAGCCCAATCGTCAGGAGCATGAGGATCATCGGCCGCCCGGACGACCCGAAAGCGCCTGGCCGCAAAATCGACCCATTCGGCGAAAGCCAGGCTGAACAACGCCGGAAACCAGATCATATACCGCATGTTCCAGGGGCTGGGCCGATCCGAGAGGAAGATCATGACCAGGCCCAAGCCAAAGGAATGGTCAGCCAGCTAACATGCCGACGGCGAACAAACCCCCACAGCAAAGCCGGGAGCCCCATGCCGTAGGCAAACCAGCCCCATCCGGTTGTGTTTGGCAAATCCGGTGAGATGGGCTGATTGGATCGCCGAATTTGCTGACCAGGCTCTGCAAGTTGCCTTCCAGCCGGTCCAGATTCAAGCCGCGCGGTCCGGTCGCCTTCGGGAAGCACGCTGGCACTCCCAACGGCCACCCCATAAGGATAGAAAGGGTTCCCGGTGAGGACCCAATTCCGCACATTCCAATAGCCGCCGAGGAACAGGCCGGCGGCGAAGATGACCAAAGGAAGATCCGGCTCCCCATCCCTGGGACAGGAGCCTGGCCCAGGCAGAACGAAGCCTCCGCCACCAAACCCACAAACCGCCCTGCCACAGCGCCCCCAGCAGGCCGAAAGCAAGCAAGGCCAGACAAGATGGAGCATGTAGGCCTTGGTCCCAAAAGCATACAGCACCACCACACCCAGCAGGAGCAGTGCGCCAGGGGGTTGTCGCCATCCGCATCCGGGTCCCGATTGAGAAGCCCAGCGATGATGGCCAGACAGGTCAAGAAATAAGCCGCCATGTGGGGGTCGTTTTTGGTGCCCGTGGTGGCCAACAGCAAAGCCGGCGTGGAGGCGTAGGTCAGGCTGGCCAACCAGGACGCCGTACGCGATGCCCCGAGTTCACGTGCCAGGGCATAGACCGCCAGCAGCGCCAGCCCATAGGCAGGAAGGCCAGCCGCCTCGACCACCAGATCGTGGTGCATGAAGACGGTGAACCATGTGGCCAGGGTCTCGTAGTTGGCGGGGGTGTAGATGCGAATGACTGGTGCCTCAAAGAGCTCGATCCGACCCGTCTGCGTCCAGTGGGCCACATTGGTCAGATGATAGGTCAACGAGTCCCATACAAAAGGCGGCAGCACCACGATCAGAAAGGCAAAACGAATCGGCTGAACACCACAAAAGCCGGCGTCACCCATCGGAGCCAGGTGGGCAGGTCTGCCCACCATGCGCGGAGCGCACTGAGCACTGATCGATTTCCGCAGGGAGACTCATCAACAGTTTGCGTGAGGCCGGGACGGCTGCCAAGAGCCCCAACCCTGCCAGGGCTATCCCAGCCAGGGGAAGGGGCCGGAGAAGGCCCGCCAAACCGGGAACAAGCACGTATAGGGTGGTGACGAAGACCCAGGTGAACATAGCCGGCGGCGTCCAGCGCCGGACGGCGCGCGTGAAGGGCTGATGGACGACGTAGGCTGCCACACTCACAAAGACCGCGCTGATGGCCCAGCTCGGCAACCCGATCCAGAGATTCATGCCGATCTCCCCGGCCACGAAGCCTCATTTTGCGGACGTTAGTTCGTCTGCCGGCTCGTTCCGCTGTGCTTCGGATCCTGGCGTCGCTTGTTCATCGGTTGGGGGCCCGAGCACACGGCTGATGACAACCAGGCTTCCGGCGATGGCCGCCTCCATCACCATAGATGACAACCGGAAGAGCGAAGCACTCACCACGGCAGCCTGTACAGGAACGTAGGGACTTAGCAAGAACGTGAAGGCCCCCTCCCGGATGCCGATCCCGCCCGGCACAAACGCCGCCAGCTGGCCCACCAGCCGTCCCACGAGGTAGCCCGAGATCACCAGGTAGGTCAATTCGGGCCGATCTGCCATGGCCGGATAGACGGCGCGAAGCATCCAGTAAACCGCCGCGCCTTGGGCCAAGTTGACGATTGCGAACTGGAACCAGAGCAACGTCTTCCGTCCGAAAGACAGCGGTCTCCAGATGACCTTGAGGCGATCGAGACGCATCCAGGCCGGCGCATGGACGATGAGCAGGTCGGCACCAAAGTAGGCAGCCAGTGCGCCCGCAGAAAGCAGGAGCGATACGAGATCGCGATTCGCCTGCCAGCCAGTCCGGCAAACCTTCGACATCGTAGAAGTGGAGCCCAACCAGGCCCAGAACAGCCACGCCCAGAATCATGCTGAGTTGTTCGTAGTAGATGCTCTGCAGGCCCATGGATCGGCGTCCCCAGCCTCTTGAAGAGTTCAACTCGGCCGCCGATGTTCACCACGCTGCCTGCGGGTAGATAGCGGGTGATAAACGAAAGAAAGAAGATGCGGTGCAGATCGAGCGAACTGGCGGCAAATCGCCTTGCCTTCCATGAGCCGCAGTGTGGTCTGCCAGCTGAAGCTGTAGAGCGCATTGAACATCAGCAGGATGATGCACCCGACCAGATACGGCACCAGCTGGAAAGTAAGCTCAATATCCCGCACTTCCACCCAGCGCTGGTAAATGAGCCAACCCAGGTACCCAATCACCGCCAGGGCAGCCAGTCCCTCCAACAGCCTGAGCAGGCGTTTCAGTAGTTGACGGTCCAAAGGAACTCCCAGAGCAAGCCGAGCTTCCACTTTCGCCAGAGCAGGTAGATGAGATAGGCGCGCCGGTAGCGCAAATAGCGAAAGGTCTGCAGGAGGGCCAAGAACACCCGCCTGAGTTTCAGGCGTCGTGTCTTCCCTTGGTGCAGCCTGGGGGAACTCAGCGTCGGGCTCAAAACCCAGGTTACGCATCAGAGGACCGCATATTGCCTCGACCACTTCTTGATCCTGTGGGGAGAGTTGCGTCCGCCACTTGTCAACGAATGCCGCCGTTGGCCCGCGGCTGAGATTTCGCATGAATGTTGGCATAGAACTCAGAGTATTCGTTCTCAGCTGCTCCTACCGGCGCTGGGTCCGGGAGATGGTCTGGCGCAAGGCCGAGAAACGCAAGCACATCAGACAGCACGGTCTCGGGCCTGGCGACCAGGTCGGCGTAGCCAACCTGGAGCGTAATCTCTGGCCGGCGGGCCCCGAAATCCAGGCCACACTGCACGTCGTTCAACCAGCGCAGAGACGCATGATACGCGTCGCTCCGGTGGACGTCCGACCGGATCAGGGAGTTCACCACTGCTCGAGGATCGCGGAGCAAATGGACAACTCGCGCCGAAGGGAAGTCGAGCCTCCAGCAAGTCAAGATGACGAACGAAGCGCGGTGTCTTTTGGCCCCAGATATCTGCCCCGGTCCGAGCGGCATAGTGCTCGTGCAGGCTGGCGATGCAGGCGACGATTGTCGGGCACGCACCGAGATCGCTGGCCGACACATCCAGTCCCCATTCTTTCACCTCTGGCTCACGGACAAGCATCGCCTTGAGCTTTTCAAGAGGGGATGTGGGATGGCGCCCTTAGATAGTCAATGATAAACAGCGATTTGAGAGGAATTGCCACTCTCGGATGACGGTTGAGCAGGGTGCGAAGCAGGCTGGTACCCGATCTACCACAGCCGACAATGAAGAAGGGAGATGCTGTCATCGCACGCTTGAGGGGTGGGCGTTTGTGCCCGATGCTCCGAAGCTAGGGCGTATTGGCGCTGGGATATTCGGCGCAGATGACAATGAGAGCCCCTTGGGAAATCGCGCAGCATGGGAACCAAGACCCCAACAGGATGTCTGCCCCTCGCACGCAACGGGATACCAAGGGTGGGGTTTTGAATTCATCGGTCGGGCTGCATTTTATCGCGGATGGTGCGAATGGGTCCAGCAGGGGCTAGGCGGCAGCAGCTCCTGCATCTAGGGAGCCGGTTTTCGCTTCACAACCGCGAGGACTGCCGAGTTCTCGAGTGACCTCGAACGTCGTCACGTAGCCAGGGTAGAACTGCTTGTCATCCAGGGCTCTTTTACAGCCCAGGACGTAGTCGGGCTTGCCAGCTCCGTCGTCTGAGGCAACGATCAGATCCTGCCGGGCGAAATCCGCTGCTGCGGCAAGCGGCCCCCATACAGCGACCGTCGAGTCCTTGGGCGCGGTGTTGTTCACATACAACATCGCCTGGCGATAAGCCGTACACCAGAAGCAAGACAATATAGACGGCCACAACCAATACCAAGCCCACGGTTCTCGACCGTGAGCCCGCATACTCCTTTGGAATACTGTCAATATCCTCCCGAAACGTGTGTTCGGCCATGGCCCGCCAACGTTGGCTGGAGATAAGCGGCGGGTTTGCACTGGTGGACGACATGCGGTCGACTGCCACGATCCCGACGGCCGCAGCCAGCAGGAGGCGGGCCCGAAAAGGGGATGTCTCTTCTGATTGATGAAGGCATAATCGTAAGAGCATCGGTTGAAGGTAGATAATCAGACTTTCAATCAAAGCGATGAAAGGCAGCACCAACTTGAGGCTGATTACTTAGAAAGCCGCCACACCGAGCGTGAAGGCCAGGAAATTCGTGAAGGGCCCCGCGTCCATGCCAAGCCAACCTGGATGCAGACCCTTGAAAGCGGTCGACCCTAGCTTCCAGAGCATGACATAGAAGGGCCCGTGAAAGACCTGGCTGCCGTGCGACAAGAACTCGTGCGAACCAAAATACGCTTGGAGAGATGGCTTGGCATACGCCGAATTGGCCGCCTCGCCCCAGGATTTGCCATAATCGGCGGTTGCCAGATAGGCGACCGCCAGAACCGGTGACCAAGACCGCCAACATTCCCCAGTGCGCGCCCGGTGAAGGGAAACGCCGGGGGAGGCCCATCCGAAGCGTGAGTCATGCCATCCATCTTCTATACAGACGCCTGAAGTCCACCTGGCGTTCGCAAGGTATGCTGTCTGCTCGTTCGGCATTTTGGGACATACAGGGATGGACGAAGGTTACCGCCGACAGCCGCTGGTTCGGAGTTCGACCTAAGCTGAGCATCGTCACGCAGCCCGCTTATCTCTGTTTCCCGACCCCGGGCTCCCGCCATTTCCGGCACCCAGATCGCCGGCCTGTGAACGCTTGAGCTCGTGCAGGCGCAGACTCAGCCCCCAAAAAGCAACCACTGTCATCAGCACCGCCGTCGGCAGAAAAGCCCTGGGGAATCCGCGCTCGATGAACGCAGGGAAGTTGGACTTGCTGTACGACCGAATGTAGAAGACAGCGACATTGATGGCGCCCACCCCCACCAGAGCTGCCCATAGCATGAAACCCGTTGGATTGGCTCTGGCGGTGAAGCGCGGCGCACTCCATCCTAGGAGAATGAGCACGACGGGAAACAGAACTCCCCAGTAAGTGGCACTGATGGCGGGAAACATGGCGCGATAGGGCACAAACATCGAATATCCGAACACCCGCACAATCGTCCACAGACCTGACAGATCCAGCTGCCCGGCCAGCGTGTCCGTGGAGTAGACCGATACGGCTTCTTGAAGATTGCTTCCCTGCAAAGTCTGTCCCAAGAAATGAAAACAGGAACCACGCCCCGGCGATGACCACCACCGGGATCGCGATCGCCGAAGGCAGCCGCCGGCCGCGGTGTGAGAAACTGTTCACCACGATCAGGATCAGGATGACGGCCAGCGCATACAGGACGCCCTCCGGGCGGGTCCAGGCCGCCAGCCCGAGCAGCAACCCGGCCAGAAGTTGCTGCCGAGTTGAAGCGCCCTGGATTGACTTCACCCCCCAGAGCGTCCCAGCGACGAGAAAGAGGTGAAGGGCAGATTGGCGAAGCCGCTGGTAGCGTGGAAGAAGAAGATTGGGACGGTGCCCAAGAAGATCGCACCCAGACCGGCAATTCGCTCATCCACCTCTCGACGCCTCAGGAAAGCATATACACAGGCGCACAGGGCGAAGCCATAGATGGGGTAGAGGAACTTGGAACCCGGAAGGGCATCGCCGTCGGCCAGGAAGAAGAGTGCCACTTGCATAGGTATGTTTAGCGGGAGGAAAGGCCATGGCCCCCCCAATGCCGCGCCCCCCAGTATGGAAGCCGCCGCAGCGATCCCGTAGCCTTTCACACTCCAGATCTGCACCGGATCATAAAGCCGGTAGGAGGCGCCGACAGACAGGACCACAGCCAGCGCCACGAGACCCAGGCCCGCCCCCAACAGCAGGCCCCGCCAACGCCCATTCGAGTTCTCGCCAACCCTGACGCCAGCTTGCAGGCTCCCAAACCCGGTGCCCCTGCCCGGCGAGCCAGGCTGAGTGCCAAAGCCGCCAACCCCAGGAAGACCCCCGCCGACAGCCCAAACGTAAGCTTCAGGCCCACCCATGAGAGGACGAAGAGACACCCGGTCAGGATCCCAGCACCCATGGGCACGGCCAGACCGAGAAGTTCGATCGGCTGCCATCCCGGCCGGATCGCCAGCAGCGCAGAGCCTCCCAGCAAAGCCAGACACAACAAGATGGCCAGGTCAATCCCCAGCAGCTCTAGCCAGGGGAGCCAGGCGAAATCGGGCCGAGATCCGGGTTGCTCGGAGGCCCGGCCCGTAGACACCCTTGAACGATCCTAGATCATCCTTTCGGCGCCACAAATGCCCGCTCAGCGGCGGAAGCTGGCGGGAAGTCATCCGTGGCCAGGATATAGACATCCGGGGAGGCCAGTGCTCGCTGGCACGGCGCCGAATCAAGGTCCGGGCACTCGATCAAGTGCCGTGGAAAGAAGAAGTACTGCATCGACCGAGCCAGCGAGAATTGTTCTTCTGTCTGGCCTGGGGGCAGGAGAATAGTGCCGTCTTGGGGCACAACTTGGGTGATGTATTCGATGATCCGAGCAGCTTGGGCGCCCAGACCGAGGTCAGCGCTCCGGACTATGCGCGGCTGATCCGCAGACTTGTTTCACCTGCCAACCCCAGGGCAAGGCATACTCACGCAGGACGAACCCGGCCTGAAAAAGGATGCCAAGGCATCAGCACCGCTGTCCAAGCCGTGCCAGCGTGCACAGCCAACCAGCGCCTCAGTGCCATGGCTACGCCGTCACGCCCCGGCCGCCACGGGAGAGATAATCCCCTCCGCCTATGCTCTCCCCGGACGGCTCGGCGGGCCCGCTGGCGAACATACGCACAGCCGTTGTCACCATCAGCACAGCGGCCGGGAAGAACGCTCGGTAAAAAAATTTGGCTCAAGACCTGCTGAATTGTAGCGCCCAGAGTGTAGGACTGAAAGTAGAACATGCCGACGGCGACGGCGCTGACAAGGGCCGTCGTGGTGAAGGTGGGGAACACATCCCGGGGTGGCCCATGGAGCGGGTGTCGTTTCATCCATGAGCCTTGACCTCCGTGGTTGACTGGATCCCCGCCAAAGGCTTGGGCTACCCAGCGCGATGGCGAATTTCAGTCCATGGCCTTTGATTGCCGGTGACTGAAAGGTCACGCTGTCCGGACTTGCACATCTCCCGTCCGATGATCTCACCCTCCAGAGATGGTGTCCCATTGTTCTCAGCAGTCTTGTGCCCTCGAGGGTCCTCGACGAAGACGGGCCGCCACCGGGCAAGCCCGCCTCGATTTTCCGGGCCGTCCAGCGATTCGGATCACTTTTCGTCCTTGCGCTGGACTGATGGGGTGACGTCAGGGCCGTCCGCACACGATAGTGAATTTCTTCACTAAGTCGCCGGTTTTTGGCGATCAGATCCGCCAGTAGGCCCAACAGAAAGACCTGAAACGCGATCAGGATCAACCCGGAGGCGATGATCACGGACTGGACATGGCCCGACCCCTGACCGATGGCAAAGTAGTAGACATAGCGAGCGAACAGAATCAGGGCGGTGAGAAATGGTATCAGACTCAGAAGTGTGAAGATCCTGAGCAACTCGTACATCATGAAGATGCGCAAGATCGTGACAGCCGACCGGATCACGTAGTTGGGGATGTTTCTGATCAAGCGCGATTCCGGAGCTTGGGGTTGGCTTAATCGGGACGGACGTCACCACCAGCCCCGCTTTCCGGCCTGAATGATCGTCTCCAACGTGTAGGTGTAGCTGGAGAAGACCACCAGCTGCGCGGCTGCCTGCCTGGAAAGCGCCCTGAAACCGCTGGTGGCGTCCTGGACATCGGTGGCCGACGTCCACCGCACCACGCGAGTCCCGAGCTTCTGAAGCACTTCTTCAACCAAGAGAAGTGCGCGATGGTATCCACCTGTCGGTCCCCCACCACCATGTCGGCCTCGCCGCGCACAATGGGCGCAACCAGATCGGCGATGCTTGCCCCTGATATTGATGATCTCCATCAGTGTTGACAATGATGTCCGCACCGGCATTCAGACGGGCGTCCAGCCCGCCAGCAAACGCAAAGGCAAGCCCCCTGTTGCGGGGGAATCGGATGACATGATCCACGCCCAAATCCCGCGCCACGGAAGCGGTCCGGTCCGTGCTTCCGTCGTCGATCACCAGCGTTTCGATGACGTCCACGCCGGCGAGGTCACGCGGAAAATCAGCCAGGGTATCGGGCAGAGTAGCTTCCTCGTTGTAGCAAGGGATTTGGATGATCAGTTTCACGACGTGCGTCTCCCCTCACAAGCCGCCAGGGCGGTTAGGACAGCAACTCTGAATTGTCCGCCGGCGGTTCATACGAGACAGTGTCGGCGCGGAGTGTCGCTCCAAGAGCCCGATAGCCAGAGCTCCCACGACCAGCAGGGCCAGGAACAGGGGATTGGCAAGCAGGACGCTTGCCCCCAGCGCGATGAAGGCGAGCAGGCCAGCATCACCGCCGCAAGCTGCATTGCCAGCACCGAACGGTTTGAAGTCCAGCCCCAACGCGACCAAACGGTGGTAGGTATGGTCGCGAGCTGCCCGGTAGATGGGCTCGATGGCGGCGCAGCCGGGAAACGACCACCAGGGTGGTGTCGAAGATGGGCACGCCCAGTACCAGGATGGGTGTGAACCATGAGACGCCTTGGGGAAGACCGGCACGCGCTCGGCACATAAGCAATGCCCACGGCCGCAAGCACAAAACCCAGAACCTGTGCACCCGAATCTCCAAGGAAGAGATACGCCGGCGAGGTGTTGAAGAAGAATACGCCCAGACAGGCCGAGCAGCCCGGCCGAGAGCGACGACACACCGGTTGGCCGGCATCGATCGTCACCAGCATAAAGAAGGCGGCTGCCACGCTCGCCAACCCGATTGCCAAGCCATCCTTGCTGTCCACCAGGTTGAAGGCATTGACCATGCCGACCACCCACAGCACGGTTATCCCGAGATCAATTCCGAAGTTGCGCGTCACATGAACCTGGATGCCCAAACCGATCAGCAGTCCGGCCGCCAGCAGCTGGCCGCCAATCTTCCAGAAGGGGGCCAGGTCGAAGCGATCGTCCAGTGCACCCCATACCATCATCCAGGTGGCACCGGCGAGGATGGCCAGTACCTGGCGGTCCAGCTGCGGCCGCACGATGGCGTAGGATAGCCAGAGCGCCAGCGTCAGGACCAGCCCTCCGGTCAGCGGCGTGGGTTCATGATGGGTCTTGTGAGGCGCAGAACCAGGAACATCGAGCAAGCCCAGCCGCACAGCATACGTCGGGCGAGGGGCGATAGGAACAGGCGCACACCTGGCTACCAATATCATCGGAAGAGATCGGCAAGCTGTGTTATCGATGCCGCCACCACCTCGTCTCGGCTCGAGTTCGGCTGAAGGACCACGCACGCGAGTCATCAATTCTAAGCATTGCTGGGTCCCGGGCGGTACCCAAACTGCAGCCCTGCCGTCCGCAGTGTGGCTGCGACGCAGATGGACATAGGCAACCGTGATCGGCCCCCATTACAACCCAGATCTGGGGGAAAAGCGAGGTGTCCAGGCTGAAGCCTTCGACAAACTGTGCCGGATGGCCAGGATACCGACCAACCCGAGGGTCCGGGCCACACCACTCCCGGTGAACAGGCTTCAGCGCAGCCGGCCCATCACCAAGAGCCAGGCCAAGTAGGCAGAAAAGCCGAGCAGACCGGTTTCCGGCAAGCAGGCGGATCCAGAGGATTCTTGGTCGGGAACGTGGGATTGTCGGGAGGCTGAGAACCGCCGGATCTCGGTCAACGTGTAGCCGTAGGACGAGACGGAGTGCAAACAAAAACCGGCGTCACCCGGCACTCCAAAGACGGGTAAGCCCCAAACGCCGAAAAAGGCAGCCCGCCAGTAGACCAATCGCTCAGCAAAAGCCACTCGATTGGCCAGTTGGTAGGCACGGCGTAGGAAGTTGCTGCCGAATTGACATCATCTCATTGGGGACTTGGAGGACGTGGCGGAGCCGCCGATCATAGGCTGCGCCGACCTTAACCAGACCATACCCCGCACCTACGAGCCCGACCACCGCCCAGTACGATAGCCGATGCCAGAAGGGCGCCTTGAAGCCGCCGTGAGCAGGGCGTCCGTTGGCCTATCTTGTGAGCGAGGCGGTGCAGACGCCCCGAACCAGGAGCACGTAAAGCACTCCCACCATCACGATCAAGCTGAGCATGCTTATTCGAGAGCGCGCCATGACCAGGACTGGCAGTTCCCCATCCGAGCAAGACCAGTTCGATAGAGAAGTACGTCTCCGATGCGTGAAGGCCGAAAATCGAGTGAGCACACTGCCCAGCCAAAGTGGCAGATACAGGACGACCAACTGATCGCCCAACCACGAAGGCTCAAATGCCATGCCAGACACCCGGTTTCGAAGCAGGTCCCGCACCGAGATCAGGCGCTAAATCCGGTTGAGCGTCACGGGGATGTTGGCCACATTGTCGGTGACATAGATAGCCTGCAGGCTGGACCAAATGAGCGTGAGCACGGCCCCAAAGTACAACGCCCATAATGATGTGCGGATGCGGCGCTCTGAATCGGGCAGGCTGACGGCGCACAGATAGAAACAGACGCCGATGCCGAGGGTCGCCAGGGCTCGCAGCTCACGGCTCCAGGGCACCTGCCCCTTGTAGGGACCGAGGGGCAATGTCAAGCCTATGCCCGCCGAAAGCACCGCCAGCAATGCGAAGAGAAGCAGGGGCCGAACATGTGCCGGAAAACGGCCGTTCGCAACGACGTAAGGCACCAACCACGTCAGCACCAAGATGAAGAGTATCAACGCCGATAGCGGGTAGACGCTCGAATCGCCGACGTAATTCCGAACCAGGGGGAAACTCGTCACAGGGACGGCCGCCAACAAAGCCAGCCATAACCACCACGCAACGTGCCGGATGATTTTGCCTAGCCTGGCATTTGCAAACGGAAGGGATTTGTCCATCAGCGGGTCAGGACCAAGTCGGAATTGAGCATGGTGCCGAAGAAGCCGCCCAAGGCGCGCGGACCGCTGCTCGAAGGCTCATCATTCCGGCCCGCGTCCCATGCGCCTCCAACCCGCCCATTCGCGCCGGGACAGCGCCGCGAGGAGCCCCAGGACAAGTCCGACAACCGTCCCGCCCAGCGCCAATAGGGCCCGGGCCTGCCGAGTTGGCTCGCTCGGTGGTTCCGCCGACTGCGTAGTGCTGATGACCATGCCCGGCAAGATTCCATGACTCAAGCGAGCTTCAGTGAGCAGTTCTGAACTCACTTGGTCCGGGTCAAGATTGAGATTCATCTCATCACAGACCCAAAGGTTGGACCGCCCCTCCGATACCACCACCTCAGGCTTGCATGCCACACTGAAGAGGAGCGCCTGGAACTCTCCCGCCTTGATGGCATGCGCCTGAGCCGCCTTGAACTCGGCGGTCGCCGCCGAAGCCCAGGCATTGGCGCGCTCAGCGGCATCCGAAGGCGAGCCGGCCGTCGCCCTCAAATACCATTCGCCCTCAAAATGGTCCAGTCTGATGTGGGAGCGGAAATCGCTGGCTGCCGAGCCGGCCAATGCCGGCGCCAATTGCGCCCGGGCCGCCTCAAGTGTGGAGTCGGAGAGGAACAGATCCTGCGTCCGCAGATCTGCCTCATACTGGACATTGTCAGAAAATGGCGCCGCCAGGTTGGGGTCAACGCCGACGCCGAGGCTGGCGCTTGCCTGGAAAGTGGGCGGGAGCGCCCAATTTGCAGCCAGACCCAGCAAACCGCCCAAGACGCCCATGATGAAGATGAGCTGCCAGCTGCCCAACAGCTTGCTGGCCACCTGGGAGGGCTGCACGTCTTGTGAGAGAAGCGAATCCATGGGTTTTTCCACCCAGATGTCGGATCGTCAGCCTACCAGTCTACCACCGGCGGCCCTGGCTTCCCAAAGGCGGATGGCACCGCGACAGGTCATCCGAGGGGGATCTGTTAGCGCGAGAAGATGGCCGTGAGCTGATGGAACAGCTGGGGATTGTAGGTTTCGAAATTCCCCTGGAAGCCGGTCATGGCCAGCAGCGTTCCGGCGAGGACCGACGCCAAAGCCAGCACAAAAGCCAAGGCAGTGACCATCCGCCGGGCGAAGGGGTGGTCGGTCAGGCGGCGATATGCCTCCCAGAAACCGATGGCCGCCAACAACCCAAGCGTGGGGACAAAATCGACCTCGTGTCGCATCGAGATTGCGACGAAGGAAGCCAGCGGTGCGATCAGCAAGGCCGCGGTAGCGATGAGGAAGGTCTGGACGCCCTGGACACCAGTCAGCAGCTCGTTCCAGGCGGCCCAACCCTGGCGTCCCCCGGCCGCGCTCGCAAGCGCCATCCCCCAGCCCACCATCGTCACACCTGTGAGCCAAAGAAACGGAATCGCCACCAGGACGCCGGCGACCTTCTCGGTGTGGTAGCCATCGGGCGCATAGGTATGCGTCAGCCAGATATAGTACTGCCCCCATTCCGGCTTAAGGTAGGGAAAGACGCTCAGCCAATGGACACCATTCAGGAAGTAATTGTACAGATTGGGTATGGCATTCTGGATACGGAAGACTTCCGAGTACTGGTGAAACACATCAAACCGGCCCAGCTGGTAGCGATGGCCAAACTCCAGCCAAGACCCAAAGCGGGCCCGATTGTATGCGCCGAACAAGGCGGCTGCGACAAACATCGGCAAACCCGCCGCCAACGACGATCCGGCAACCTGCCCCAGCCTGGCGTGCCTTGCCTTGAGGGTCACGCCCAGGCCGACGGCCAGGACAAACAGGCAGGCCGGCGCCAGGTTCAGGCGGCAGGCGAGCCCCAGCGCGAGCAAGGCGCTGGCTGCCGCCAGGCGCCGCAGGGACAGCGGATCACCCCAAAAGGCCGGCATGGTCGCCAAAATGCCTGCCAGCAGGAAGAACTGTCCCGAAGCGATGGCCACTTCGTAAACGGCCCCTCGGCTGAGCAGCCAGACCAGAGGGGTTGCCCCGGCCAAGGCGACAGCGGGCGGCAGGACTACCCACCATGGGAGACCCCCGGGCCATCGCCGCCAAAGTGCCAATAGGCACAGGATCCCCATCAAACTCAGCGCAGCCAGGAAGAACGCTGCCAGCAGTCCATCATTGACCTGGACGGGGGCGATAAGCTTGGCCGCCGCCAGGAGCACCGACGGTACAGGGCCCCAGTAGAGGAAGAATTCGCCTTTGTAGTAGGAGATGTCCCAGAGGCCGGGCAGATATTGTCGCGACGCCATCACGTACGGATCGGGCATGGCCAGCAGTTGGGGGGACGGCTGGACCGGCAGGCTGAGCTTGCCCTGGACGAAACCCTGCGCCAGCAGGTCGAAGTCGCTCGTGGTCGGCGGCCAGTTGGTCCAGGTGCCCACGGACCCGATCCAGACGTAGACCGCCACCGCAGCAATCCAAACGCAGATACTTGCGCTGAGCGCGGTCCGCTGAGGGGTGGCCAGCAGGGTCCGCACGATGGGCAGGCTGTGTAATAGACCGGAGACCGCTTGGCCAACCCTGGATACGGCCGCACCGAGCCTCTGAAGCGCCGATAGCACAGCCACGGTGCCCGGCCAGGTGGCGGTCCGGTGCCTGACCGAGCGTAGACGTGGTAAATCCTTGCCCAGCCGCCATGCCCATGTGAACCAAGCCGGGAGCCACGCCGCAGCCGTCACTGCCAGTCCCACGCCGAAAAGCAACTTCCGCGATGGTCCCCAACCCGAGTTGGTGTCCAGACCCAGCGGGACAGCGAAAACGGCCGCGCCTGCGAGGACAAAACCGCCGAGGGTGAGCAAGATACGCAGGACGACATGCTTTCGTGCAGAGGTCATATCAGGGACTGCCAAGTCTCATTGCGATGAGCGCACCAATCCATCGGAGCGGGCGTGGCCATGCGATTTGTGAGAGATTTCACAAATGGAAACCCGTGTGACGTCTCGGGGTGCGGGGATCCCTCAGGCGGCGGATTCACGATGGAGAATGATAGCATAGGGAATTCTCATCCTGGTCAGCCATGGGCGGCCAACGAGTGTCTCGAGCCGGGCTTTGCAGATACAATGTGCCTGACTTGGCAGGGGCCGCTGGCTCAAAGGCGGTTGTCAAATCGCATGGATCCAACGCATACGCGGGGTCCGCAAACGGCTGTCGTTCGCCAATCGACCCCCGGATTTTCCTTTCCGGATCAAGCGCGAGACACCATGCCTGGCCCATAGTGACAGGCCGGCACCATGCCATGACCGCGTGATCACAGACGTCCAGGTAATCCGAACAACGGTGCTAACCCATGCGCCTGACGATCATCAACCAATTCTACACGCCCGACCTCGCGCCGACCGGCCAGCTGGCCGCCTCGCTGGCCGAACACCGCGCCCGGCAGGGGGATGAGGTGTCGATCATCACCAGCGCCGGAGGTTATGTCCCCCAATCGCGAGTGGCAGCCGTCAGCGCAGGCGACAATCCACATGTCCACCGTCTCTGGACGCCACGCGCCGGCAAAGCTTCCGCACCCAGCCGCCTGGCAGACTACGCGGTCTTCGCCCTCCAGGCCGGCCTGCGCATGTTGACGCTCCCCGGGCAGGATGTGATCATCTCGCTGACCACTCCGCCTTTCATCGCCTGGACCGCTGTCCTTCACCGCCTTCTGCACCGGAAAGCAGTCGTGGTCCTGTGGAACATGGATTGCTACCCCGAGATCCTCGAACGAACCGGGGCTATTCGACAGGGGGGTGTCGTCAGCCGTTTCCTTCGCTGGCTCAATCGGCGCCTGTTCAGCCGGGTCACGGCGGTGGTGGCCCTGGATCAGGCGATGCTTGATTTACTGCGAACGTCCTACGGACCTGTGAAGGATGGACTGATCTGGCGGGTGATACCCAACTGGGAACCCGCACACAAGTTCCCGTCGAACCAGACACCCGCGACATGGCCTGGGGCGGAACCACTCGGCCTTGAAAACAGCTTTGTCGTCCTGTACACGGGCAATGCCGGTTTCGGCCACGATTTTGAGAGCGTGCTTGCCGCGGCCGAACGGCTGGGGGCAGATTCCATCAACTGGCTGTTTGTCGGCGGAGGGCAGAAGTACGTCTGGCTCAAAGAACAGGTGACGTTGCGCAGGTTGGAGCAGGTCCATCTGATGGACTATGTGGCAAGCGATGAGGTGCCGTCCGTCCTGGCCAGCGCAGGTTGCGCGTTGATCACAATGAACGAAAACGCCCTGGGCGTCATCGCACCGAGCAAGCTGCACGCCAGCCTGGCGATGGGGCTGCCAATTCTGTATGTCGGCCCGCCCGGGGGGAACGTCGATGAAGCGATCCGCCGCTTTGGCTTCGGCGTCAGCCTGAGGCAAGGCGACATCGACGGCATCGTCGAGTTCTTGCGGCACCTGGTCGGTGACCCCGCCTACAGGCGAACTTTGGGCGGACGGGCACGGGCTGCTTTCGAAGAGGCTTACTGCGACACGATGACGCTTCCCCTGTTTGACGACCTGCTGGAGGCCGCCACACGCTCTCGCAGAGCCCAGGTCAGCTGATGGACTCGGCTTGACACCCTTCGTACGAAATGGACAGCCTACCTGGGCGACGACACGCCGTCGGGCGAGGCGGTCTCCTGTTTCGAGTTCTCGCCCTCGCCGCCCGAACCTCCACCTGCGCCATTCAAGGCGAAGCGGCATCAAGGGTTCCACCACGCGGCGCACGAGGTACTTGGCGTACAGGATCGAGAATCTGCTCCCCCCATCGTCGAGATGCAGCTTGATCATTTCCGGCCAGCATCGGCGGGCGGCCGTCCTTGATTTGGACGCGTCGTGGATCCTGAAGTGCGCCAGCGGGCTGGGGAGGTAGGCGATCGGCGACACGGCCGATATGCGCAACCAAAGAGAATAGTCCATAGCGTAGAAGTAGCTGGGATCCAGCGGACCAACCATGTCCCAGATCTTGTGGCGAAAGAAGGTCGATTGCTGAGGAATGGTATTCACGCCTCGCCGCAATCCTTTGTTATCCGTCACGCGAGATGGATATTCGGCGAACCGCTCCCCGCGTGCATCTACGTAGTAGGCATGGCCGTAGACCATTCCGATCTCGGGGTGCCTGGTCAGGTACTCCACGGCCTGCTCCACAGCCGTCGGTAGGTAGACATCGTCTGAGTTCAGCCATGCCAGAATCTCGCCCTTGGCCATGGCGAACCCCTTGTTGATGGCGTCGGTCTGTCCCTGATCGGATTCAGAGACCCAATGCGTGAGCCGGTCAGCATAGCGCTGGATGATCTCGCGGCTTCCGTCGGTGGATCCCCCGTCGACCACGATGTATTCGATACGGGGGTAGGACTGGCCAAGGACGGACTGGATCGTCTCCTCCAGGTACTCGGCCTGATTGAACGAAGGCGTGATGATGGAAACCAGCGGACGTCGCTCATCCCCGCCTGGGTCGTGGTGCGAAGACATCATGTCAGGGTCCAAGCCTCTCAAGAACTCTCGAATTTCAACTCTTCGGCCCCTGAAGCGAAGCCGACGTCGGGTGGTCCGATACCACTCGAACATGCCAGCCAGTCCGATGAAGCTCAGACCGGCCTGGACCACCTTATACCAATAGCGGACGACAGTCCACGGATGCAACAGTGATGCTCTGGCGATGTGCTTGAGGGCCGGACCGTACTGCCCGGCATCGATCAGCCGGCGCGCCGAGAACACGTTCAGCCCGGCGTAGATTCGCCTCCGGTGCCGGCTGATGATCTCCGCCAGGTCGTCTTGCGTTTCCGACCATGCGATCAACCGCCACGCCTCATCAACGAAGACCGCCGCTTGAGCGATCGTTTTGGCCTCGGCGTGGCTCCGTTCCAGGGCCCAAAACCGGGGCACATGCTGTGTGGGGTACTTGCGCGCCATCCTTACCCACAAATCGTGATCCAGCACCATATGATATTCGTCGTTCAGGTAGCCAACGTCTTCAAGCGCACTACGCCTCATGAAGACTGTCGGCTGCAGGATGACCTCGAAACTCAACAGGTCGACCAGGCTCAGTGTGCGGTAGGTGTGGTGATCCAGCAGGCGGCGTTCGGCGTCTACCATGATCCCATCACCGTACACCATCCCCAGGTCGGGATTCTGCACCAGACATTCAACGGCCTCGCGCACAGCGCCGGGGGCGTAGGCGTCGTCGGAGTTGAGCCAGGCGACGATCTCCCCCTTGGCCCTTCGCAGGCCCTTGTTGATGGCGTCGGCCTGTCCGGCATCCGGCTCAGAGAGCCACATCGCCAATCGATCCTCGTAGCTGCGGATGACATCCAAACTGCCGTCGGTGGAGCCTCCGTCGACGATGAGGTACTCGATGTTGGGATAGTCCTGGGTGAGGACCGACTGGATGGCTTCCTCCAACCATGGTTTTTGGTTGAAGGATGGCGTCACGATGGAAACCAGGGGCAGATCGCGCCCGTGCTCAGTTTGCTTTGACATGCGCTCCAACAGTCTTCACCGGCCGATGAATCGCGTTCTGGCAGATATTCCGCCGACCCAGGCGGTTCAGGGTGCGGCGCTGCATTATAAGACACAGGCCCCCTCTGCCCCGTTCCAGCCTATTTGGCCGTGACACGCCTCAGCCCGTAGGCCTGAGCGAAGCAGACGTTGACCCAATTGGCCGAGTCGGTGCTTATCTCGTCCAGTCCGCCCATGTGCGTCAGAGAGGCAACGGGCAGCGAATCAATCCCAGCCTGCCGCGCCTCGAGCACTCTCGTGAGCCGTTCATCCGAACGAGTGGCAAAATCCCGGGCGTCCGGGAGCGGGGCGAGGAGCTCACGCGTCGTGCCCAAGCTGTCGAATCCGAGCGTGAACAAAGCCAGGAAGCAGGCCACCCCCAGGCTCGGCCGGGGCCAACTTCCGGCCGCCGGGGGCCAAATGCGCACCAACCAACGCCCGGCGGCGGCCCCCCACACGGCCATCCCGGTAGCCACGGCGAATTGGGCGCTGATGAGCAGTCGCCCGTCGGGGTAGGAAGCCATGGCATACTGGGTCGGCGCCATGCAGGCCATCACCAAGCCGAAGGTAAGCGGTGGCAGCGCCACCAAGAAGAGCAGCTGCCGGATACGCGAACTGCCCTCCACCGGGGCTGCCTCCCCTGCCGGCCGCTGGCCGCTCCGAACAGGAACGGCAGCCCCAGACCAAGCGCCAGCCGCAGCGGATCCCCTCGCAACGTTCTGACCGAGAAGATGTACGCATTGCGCGTGGTTTCCTTCAACCACACCGCAGCGCTCGAAGATGGGGTGAGCAGCGCCTGACGCGCCGCGTTCCCCGGGGCGGCGGCCACAACCAGCATCCCCACGATGCCCCCGGCCAGCCCGGCGCCGAGCAACTTCAACGCGCGGGTCTTGCCATCCCCGGTGTCGGCCAGCAGCCACACCAGCAGACACGAACCCGCCAGTGCCGCCACCAGCAGACTACCGACCGTCTCGGAAAAACCCACCGCCACGGCCATGGTCAGGCCGGAGACGACTATGCCGCCTGCCCCGGCTTTTACCCCATCCCTCCTGGAAAGCACCCAGACGGCATAGAAAGATGCCAGAACCAAGGGTGTCACGTACGTGAGCACGCCGGTCTGCCAGTAGAGGGATTGGTACAGATTGGGCGTGCCGCTGATGGTCTGGTAGACCACCAGACCCCCGATGAACCAGCCGGTCCATCGGCTGCCTCGGTCATCTGCCCCGGCCAACCACCGGTCGAACGCCCACCCGGCCCCGGCCAGCAGTCCGACGAGATGGACCGCCGGGAGCAGCGGCACCAGCCAGGCGCCGAGGGCCTCGACGATATTCACCGTAAAGGTGAAGGCGAAGCGCCCCGACCAGGTGGTGTACCAATAGGCCTGGCTCCCCCAGAATCCGAAATCCCGGAGACTGCCCAGGGTGCAGAAGTCGTCCGCCAGATAGCGCGATAAGGACCCCATGTACGCGGCCGCCGCGATGGGCACCAGGATGACGGCGCCGCCGATGATCGCCGCCCAGGTCTTCCACCGCCCCTGCCAGAAAGTTTGGCGGGATGCCGAGGAACCGGGGAGCGCCGAATCAGAAGAGGTCATCGTAGGCGACCTTGGGGAAGACCGTCAGCTTGCCGCCGATGGTGGCGTCTCGCACCTGCCGGCCGTCCGACTCAAACGCCTGCTTGGCAAGTCGATACGCCCGCTCGGAGGCTTCCAGGTCCGGGAGCTGCCAGCGATAGCCCTTTCCGAAATACTCCGGCGAGAAGTGATTCGGGTCGTCCCCGCCCGAAACCACGGTTACATTCGCCTGGCCCTTGGTGGCAAAGTCGTGATCCACCCCGACCAGGATCACATCCTCGAAACCCATGTAGTAGGCGAGCTGCAGGGCGACGTAGGTGACTGTGGAGCCTTCGAAGACGCGCCCCGCGAGATCGGTGGCGAAGTCTTCCGGCCCCGTGTAGTCGGTGTCGAGGTAGATGACATGCTCGTCACCCCGCATCCATCGCCGGCCCCGCCAGGTGACGAACTTGGGAATCGACAGGGCGCGCAGGTCCTCGGCGCTCTGCTCCACGACAAGCGTATTGACGACCACCATGTAGGTCGTTGAAAATCCGATGTCGGGGAACAGAAGGTAGGCTCGGTTGAGACCAAAGGTGACTTCATTCTGCAACCTGGTCAAGTCCGTCTGCTTCAAGCTGGGGCCATTGCCCAGGATAAAGCAGCGCTTCCCGGCATGCAGGCCCTTGAAGGCCGGGAGTTTCGCCTGACTCTCGCGCCAGGCCGGATCCCATGCCATGGCCAGTTGATGACGGGCGCGGTTGTACCACCACCAGTACGGGGCGGTGATCCGCCGCCTGAGCGGCGTGGGGACGATACGCCTGAAGGTAGCAATCAAATCCATTGTGATCCGTTGTCCAGCAATGGCCATGTCGCGTGCGGAATCTCAAGCGGCTTTGGCGGCACACGGCACATTTTACCCGCGATCGGTTCATCGGCTTAGGGACCGCTCCCAGCGGGTTATCTGCCCGAATAGACCACCGCGTCGGAAGTCTTCAGAACCGGCTGGAGACCCTGGGTGAGATCCGCCAACGGCGGCATCTCAACCCGAAGGCTGTCGGGGTGGAATATCACCAGGTAGGCATCATCGGCCGACAGCCTGGCCCTCATTGCCTCGAGCTCGGCCCCCAAATCGAGCCGCGGCTCTCCCTTGACCGGATCGATCGCCTCCGGAGCCCAGTAAACCGGACGACCGGTCAGGTAATACAAGGGGAAAGCTTCGTTCGAAGTGAGCGAGGCGTTCGGCGTCCAGCGTCCGCACCCAGGCCAGCGTGGGCGAGGTCACCCAGTCCCGACTGTTGAAACCCAGGCCGTGAACAAAGGCCGAACTGGCCTGGTCCCAGGTTCGAACGCCCCCGCTCAGAGCCAGCCCCAACCCAGACGGCAGCCAGGGCCCATCTCGGCCAGACCGGCCGCGCCCCGGCCGAAAGCCAGCGCCCGGCCCCCAGCCCGGCCAACACGATGATGAGCAACCAAATGGGCGAAAGAATGCGATCGTCCAGGCGAGTGGAAGCGTCGAGGAACGAAAGCGAAACGACCAGAAGGGCCGTGTAAATGAACGCATGCAGGACGAAGACCCCGGCCAGTTGCGAGGCACCGTCCCAGGCCGCGGGCGCTGGCCGCTTCGGACCCGCCACCATGCCCTCAACCAGTAGAAACGCCAAGGCTGCCAGAGCGATCAGGGTAACCGCCAACCGCAGCCGGAACGCCAACCCATCCGGCAGCGCCAGGCTGGCCAACGTATGCGCTGCCTCGGAGAGCTTGTCACGCCCAATGGGATGGAACAGCAGGGTCCGGTTGGTGGTCATGCCGGTGAGCAGGATGTTGCGCACCATCCACACCAGGGCCGGGATGGCGCTCCCCACCCCGTAGACGCACATGCGCACCAGCCTGGCCGTCCTGGGCCTGTTCCCCGCCAGCCACACGACGATCAATCCGGTGGCCAACAACGAAGCGCCCACGTAGCGCGTGGCATAGGCAGCGCCGGTGACCAGCGCTGCGCCCAGCAAGTGGCCCCAACTGTCATCGGACAGGTAGGCCGCTAGCAGCCAGAGCGCTCCCAGAAGACACACCAGGTAAAGCCCCTCCGACATGGCCCACGCATCCACCTCGAGCAAGACCGGCGAACTGGCGACGATCACCCCCGTGGCAGCCCCGGCAATGGCAGAATTTGTGAATTTCTTCACAATAAGCCCGGAAATGGTGACCAAACCAGTGAAGAGAAACGCCGCCATCCAGCGGGCCACTGCCGACGTCGAAAGGGGCGATAGCCAGCTGCCGGCGGCAAGCAGCAGCGGGTACAGGGGCGGGAAGTGGGTCAGCGGTATGACCTCCCCACCCCCACCAAGCCGACTGAGGCCCAGCCCATGAAGCAAATTGTCGGCGGCGCTCAGGTAGAAGACCGAGTCGTAGCTGACCCCAATTCCCCACCGGGTGGCCGCTAGTAGAATCGCGCCGGCCGCGACACCCGCCACAGCCAGCACCACTGCCAAGATGGAATCAGATTTGGCCTTGTTCATCCGCGCATCCCGTCCGGGCGGTTCCCGCTGGATCGTCCCACCTTCTGTTCAAAGGATGTTGCTCGCAAAGAGCCCGATCCGGGGCTTGGCGTTCGAGCGTCGGCTGGCGGTCATGGCGGAAGTGTCGGTGCGCTGCCGGGGATTTATCGGACCTCGCCGTGGGCTATTCGGGATTGATCCAGCGGAAGAGGTGGCTGTACAGGCCCAGGAGGAACCAACGCACCGGGCGCGAAAGGAGCAGGCGTTTGCGCCAGGCGCCCAGGGTGGATGGCCCCCGGGAGGGCCTGGAGATGGCGTCCGAAATGCCGAGGGAGATCGGCAGCCTGGCAGCGAGCGCCGGGCTGATGGCATTTCCGATGTGCTGGGTGGTGCGTTCGGCGGTTGCCAGGCGCAGGTAGCCGGCCCGATCCACCGCCCGGTCGAGCTCGATCATCTGGCCCATCAATTGCCCGGACCAGCCGTCAGGCAGGCATTCGAGGATGTCCGCCTTGCGACACAAGAACTGGTCGTGATTGGCGGCGCCCCAGGCGGGCACGGCGTGGTAGACATAGCGCACCGGTGCGAATTGACGCTCTTCCTCCAGAGCCACGGCGGGCTCGCGTCCCGTGCTCTCCGCCCACTCGCTGATCCACTCTTCAGGGAACGCCTCGACTTCTTCGACAGCAACGCCCGGGATGGTCGTGGCAAATCGGGTATTGGACCCTGTCCGATCGGCGGTGAAGAACGACGGGACGGCGTAGCCGCTGACCATCCCCACGCCTGGGTAGGTGTCCATGACGGCCAACTGAGACTCCAACCAGCCAGGATAATAGAAGAAGTCGTCGTCAGCGTAGGCGATCAGCTCGCCGGGAGCTGCCCGGAACATGACCTGCAAGGCGCCTATCTTTCCGACGTTTGTTTGCGAGCGCAACAGGAAGGTCAGGTCACCTTTGTCAAGCATGTTGTCCAGAAATCCGGCCGCATCGGGGCCGCTGCCATTGTCGAAGACCATCAGATCATAGGGCAGCCTGGTGTTGGTTTTCAGACTCCACAAGCTGGCTGCGAGGACAGACAAGCGATGCTCGTAGTATCCGGTCAGGTTGGGCACGTGCACCAGAATCGCCACCGTCACCCTGGCCGGGTGGTAGCCGCTGGTCTTTGTCCTGGAGGGGTTCATTCCGATGCGCGCCATGCTCTCTCCGGCCTCGTCCGCCGCTGAAACCGCCCCCATTGTAGATCATCAGCTGGCGCGCGCACGAAATGAACTTGTAAGGCCGGAGAAGAGTGAGCCGGGCCGGGACCCGATTGATCCCTCTGCATCGGGGTCGCCCTACGGCCGAAGAGAGCCAGGCAGCTGGGAGCCCATCCAGCGGACGAACGAGCAGCTTCTGGTTTGCGTCATACCGGAAGGCCGATGACAATGGAAGGAGGGCGGCTTAGAATAGTTTGCGCCGACCGGGCCCCTCACGGCCCAGAGCGTGGACTCTTTCACCTCGAAGACTGGATGTTGCCAATTGGGCAAACAACATGGTCTCTCTCCGGAGCTTTCTTTCGTAATACCGTGCCTCAATGAAGAGGAGTCTCTTGGTGCCTGCATCGAAGCTGCCCACCGGGGAGCTCGAGAAACAGACGTCAAAGGATATGAGATAGTCGTGGCGGACAACGGGAGCACTGACAAATCCGTGCAAATCGCCGAGCAATCTGGCGCCCGTGTGGTAAGCGTGTCGACCCGCGGGTATGGCGCAGCCTTGAGGGGAGGTATTGGCGCCGCCAAAGGCAAGTATGTGGTGATGGCCGACGCCGACGGCAGCTACGATCTCGCCGATATCGGCGCCTTTGTCACCAAGCTGAGAGAAGGAACAGTGCTGGTCATGGGAAGCCGATTCAAGGGAGTGATCAAGCCGGGAGCGATGCCCCGGCTGAACCGCCACATCGGAAACCCCCTTCTCACGTCCTTGGGCAACCTGCTCTTCGGAAGCAGCCTGACCGACTTCCACTGCGGGATGCGCGGATTCGACCGTGAGAAGATCCTGGGACTTCACCTGTCCACGGACGGTATGGAGTTCGCCAGCGAGATGGTGATCAGAGCGACCCTGGCCGGCCAGTCGATTGACGAAGTTCCCATCACGCTCTCCCCGGACCAACGCTCCCGCCCACCCCATCTTCGACCCTGGCGCGACGGGTGGCGACACCTCCGCTTCATGCTCATTTACAGCCCAAGATGGCTGTTCCTGTTTCCGGGGCTGTTTCTGGTGATCTTAGGGCTCCCGATCTCGGCTTATCTCTTGTTCCATCGAATTCATATCGGCAGCCTGACGCTGGATGTCCACTCCTTGCTTGCCACGGTGACCATCATCGCGTTGGGAACCCAGCTCATAACCCTGGGGCTGTTTGCACGGCTGTATGCATCGCGCTGTAAATCTGTTGCCGCCCGAGCGAGTCCCTTGAAAGATACGTCAGCAGATTCTTTGGAATACGGCTTGGCGATTGGGCTGATCCTGGGTCGTGGTTGGCTTGGGCCTTTACACCTACAGCTTCTATTTCTGGGGCAGCCGGTCGTTCGGACCCATCGTCGATTACCAGTACACATTGAGATTGGTCATCGGAGGGACTGGCAGCTTCTTGGTCGGCATTCAGGTTTTCTTTTCGAGTTTTGTCTTTTCGTTGATCGCCGAACCGAGAGATTAGGCGGATTTTGACGGCTGAACTTTGGACCGGTCCCACCCAATGGGAATTGCCCCGGACCGAGCACATCACGCTCGGAACAGGCGCGCACAAGGGACCCATTTAGGATGCGTGAGTTGATCGATCGGAGGCGCGGAGGCGAGGTCTACGAGCATGTTGCCATGGTGGCGCTGCTGGCGCTGTTTTTCGGGTTGAGCCCGACCAGCGCTCGCCACAAGTCCATCACGATTGATGAAGCCAAGAACTACGAATACGGCCTTCAGATCCTCAACCTAAACTCTTACAGACTGAACAGCGGCGGCTCGGTTGTCGATGATAGCAAGATGCCGTTCTCGGCGCTCAATGCCCTGCCGGCCAAACTGACCCCCTTCCTCCCCGAGGGGTGGCCTGAAGCGCTTCTGGGTGACAATCCAAGCCGGTCGACCGTTCACGATCCTATTCTCGGTCATTACGGCATTATTCATGTTTCAATCGGCCAGGCGCTTGTACAGAAGCCAGTCGGCGCTGTTCAGCCTCTTTGTACGGTGCCCTAACCCAGCATTATCGCCCATTCCCATTTCGTAACGACCGACGTTTACACCATGGGCATGATGATGTTGACCTTGTATGCCCTATGGCATTTCAACCAGCGCCATAGCCTGGGCCGACTGTTGTTGGTTCCGGTTCTGCTGGGCCTGAGTCAAGTTGGCGAAGTACACGTTGGTCTTCCTGGTCCCCCTGCTGGTGGTCATCCAATTGGTTCACGACTTGCCGGCCTTGGTTGCGTGGGCAAGAGCCAAGAACTGGGGCGCGCATATTTGGACGGGTCCGACGGATACGCGGGGGGAGGAGATGGTTCGCTGTCGTGGACTGGCAATCATCAATGCGAGGATCTGTTCAACCCGCAGCCTGACGCCTCTCGCAGATTACGATTTCATCTCGTGGCTCTTCCACGGAATCCAGGCCAAAGACCAGGTTTCTTGGGTTGGCTGCCCATTCCTCTTCCCTACCCATACCTTCAAGGCTTGGATCTCGTGAGCTACCGCGATCAGACCGGGTATGGCGTGAGCCGGATTCTGCTTCTGGGCAAGCTCAGCCCCTACGGATTCCCGGACTACTACTTCATCGACTTGGCGATCAAGACGCCGCTGCCCCTGTTGATCGCCTTCTTCGCCGGCCTGATCTTGTTTTTCTCTCACAAGCCGGGCAGGCGCAGGGTTCTGGCGCACCAATCCTTTCTCCTCATCCTAGTCACTTGGGCGCTGGTTGATGAACCAATCTTCCTGCACGCAACCACATACGCTTGATCCTGGTGATGTATCCCTTGCTGATCATCTGGCTGGTAACCTTGTCCGTGCGTGAGCCTGGCGAGTCGAGGGTCCAGAACTGCTCTTCACCTGACCGCCCTCCTCCGTCTATGGCTGGTCGTGTCCGTGGCCAGGCTTCTATCCGCATTTCCTTCCCTATTCCAGCGAGCTGGTACGGCAGACAAACGCAATACCTATCTCACTGTGGCGAACGGCGAGTTCGACTGGGGCCAGAGCAGACGTTATCTTGAGCCGATTGGCTGCGGCAGCACCCCGGGAGCCATCGTGGGAGCCGCCAGAGCCGGTCGGCGGCACCATCGTAGCCACCCCAAAGTTGATGGCGGAGTACTAGAAAGGCAGGCCCAAGGATCCGGATCTAGTATGCATGGTTGAGGGATCAAATTTGAACGCCGGTCAGTAGGTCATTGCCTTCACCTATCCCGTTTACAGGTGACGGCCTACGACCCTGGAACCCCTGGGCCTGTCGGCGGGCCAGCATGACCTGCGGCCTGCTTCTCCCACGGGGAAGTTGAGCGTTTGACACCATACATCGTACCCGACCGAGGGCGTCGAACCCTCCTCCGAACCCTCCGACGATTAGGGCTCCAGATGTACTTGGGCGCTCTGGCGGACATGAATCGGATTGGCAATGTGCATGCTCTGCCAGTGTCATCCCCAACGGTGACGCAAGCATCCATTGCAGCCGAAACGAGATCTTGGAGCGACAAGCTGAAGATGATATCTCTTGAGCGCGAACTCTGACGCCAATGCAGAACCAGGGCTCCGACCAGGCGGCGTTCATCTTCCTCCCGCAACTGGCGTGGCCGGCATAGCCGGTCGGCAACCCTCCTCATCTGGTACGGCACCTCCTGGGGGCCATGGGCGTTCAGTGACGGCGTGGGCTATATCGTCAACGCCCGAAACCGCTCTGGGGGGCCTGGGCCTCTACCGTGCGTCCGGCGACTTCATCCCGCTGGTCACCCATCTCCCGCTTTACCCTGGCTGCTGGCTGCGTTGGGCAAGGCTGGTCTGGACCTGGTGGCGGCCGCCCGATGGATCATATTGTGCTCTTCGGTGGTTTTCTTGTTCGCCGGCGGCTGGGGCTTCTGGCGGGTGACCCGCTCGGCCTGGCTTGCCTCGGGCTCACCAGCATCCTGCTTGTCCACCCCGCCTTTCTCCTCGCCTACCTTTCGGCGATGTCCGAGCCCTTGTTCTTGTTCTGTATCGTGAGCAGTCTGCTTCTGATGGCAGACTACCTCGTGAACGGAAGGGCGGCCGCCTGGTCCTCTCGGCAGGAGCTGCCGCCGGGGCCCGATGACGCGTTACCCAGGCGCCGCCGTGATCGTCGCCTGCGTGGCCGGTTTGTGGCTGCTCACAAGGGCCGGCTGGCGAGCGAAGGCCCGCGACAGCCTGACCTTCTCAGCCATAAGCGTCACGCCCACGCTGGGGTTTGTGCTGTGGACTTCGCTTTGTGCTCGCCGCCAGGAACCCGCGCGGCGTCAAGAGCAGCATCGATCTCGTTACACTTGTGACGAATTTCACAAAGCGTGCTCTCGACTCGTGTGGACCTGGAAGCCGCTGCCCCCCGACGTGATCCCCAACCAATTGCTCCGTCCACAGTCACACGTCCGCTGGTTGCGGTTGTGGCCGGGGGGCTAGCAGTCGGATTGGTTGGGTGGTGGCCGCCGCCGTCCGCGCGCCCGCCGGCAACTCCCCTCGGCCTCACGTGCGCACCCGAGTGGCGGCCGGCCGGGCTGTTTGCTTTGTCGCCAGCTACTTGGTTTTTCTTCGCCGCCTACCTCGTGACCTCCCCTACGCCCGATGTGGACGCTGTGCACCCTGCTCCCTCTACTCCCGGGAGGGCTGCTGTTGGTCTTCGCCCTGGGCGATGTCATTCTGATACCTCGCGCGACCCTCTCGGTTGTTCGGCGCCGTGTTGGCAGCCACCATCGTGGGCAGTCTCGCCGGCTGGTCGATCATCAGCCAAGATCCGGTGCTGGGGATGCACCGGACCGGATTGGGCGATACCTCGTGTGCCTGGCGCAGTTCGGAGACCATCCGCGCCGTCGAGGCACCGCCCACAGATCTCACCTTGGTGAGCAATGAGACGGCGGCCGCGCTGCTCTACACTGATCGGTCGGCCTACGAGATTCCCGGGTTGAAGGTGGGCGACATGCAACCGCTGTCGGTGCCTTTCGGGTCGGGGTCGTCGGATCTGGATCAGGCCTACCGCGATGGTGTGCGGGCGCTGGTGTTGTTTGACACGGTGAAGGGCCAAATGAAGTCAGGTCGGAGGCAGCTCAGGGTCTCACGCCGAACGACCTAACTTCGGGGTTGAATTTGGTCTTCGCGGGCGGCGACGGAAAGATCTACTGTGAGTGCTCCTTCATTCCGCCGTTCCACTAGGCTGCCTCCGAGCCGGAATGGTCTGGTAACCTCGTGGTGCATCCGCCCGCTTGTTGCCCGGAGGGTTCTGAATGAAAATGGCCATGACAAGAGAGACACAGAGCAATCCGACCAACGATGGGAACGAATAAGGATCTCTTTACCAGCCTTGTCCGTGATTGGCAATCGGGAGATCAGTCCACGCCGGGCCGAATGTACGGATGGGGGACGATGGTGAGATTTAGACTTAAAGGTGACACTTAGATTGACCTCACCCGATAGCAACTCAATCCTCAGCCCGATAACGGTATCTGGAAGAAGAACTATCCCGATAATTTCCTTCCTACTCTTCGGGATCGCCATTGGTCTGATGTTTGCGCGTGACTTTGGGGTGTCCTGGGACGAAACAAGGGACGCCGACAGGGGACAAGCCGCGCTAACAGGCTCTAGACGCGTGACTGTAGCTGCATACTTCTCCGATCGTGCATTGAAGATCACGGACAACTGTATTTCATGCTCTTCTCAAGTACGGGCCATCTAATCCATCGATTCGTTCCAGGCTGGGAGATCGCCGACGGAGAACAATTAACGACATATGCCGTCTTCCTTGTCGGCATTGTTTGCATGTACTTACTCGGTGTGCCGTGTGCTCCCGGACATGGTTGCTTTGTTGCGACGACCTTGCTGGCAACCCAACCTGTTATCTTTGGATACTCTTTTATGAATTCGAAGGATATCCCGTTCATGACCATGTTCTTGGCCACAGTCGTCGTGGGACTTGGGGCCACCAACAGCTCCAACGCTCAAGACTGGGCCGAGAGCGTGGTGAACCTTCGGCGCCCGCCAAGTGGACGAGCATCGGAATACCATCTGGTCGAGCCCCGCATCCAATTGGAGTGATCTAGCTCCCATCTACCGCTGGTCGCTGGCCGCCATCTCATGCATCCTCCTTTTCTTGACACTAGACCTGCTATGCGGGAATTCCACGCGAAACCTAGCAGAGGCATCCTTGACCTCAGCCTACAACGGCCGAGCCATTTGGCCCATCCAGAGGCTCTTCTCAGCCGCAGCCACAGATGCCTACAAGACACCTCTGGCGCTGTATTCGCGAAAACTTACGCACCTGTTCTCTATGCCGAGCAAATCGGAATACCGCTTGCATTCCTCCTCTATCGCGCTGCTGGGCCGCGTATTGCCAAGCCTAGGAGCAACGTGGGGTGTTGCATGGAAGTCCGCCGATCTCCCCGCGTTCTTCGGCGCATCCCTATTGCTCGGTTGCACGATCTCCATCCGACAGGTCGGAGTGTTTGCTCTTTTGCTGGTCGGCTTGTTCAGTGTTTGCCAAGCTTGGAAGAGGTGCTGTCTTTCCTCTGTTGTGCATGGGCTTTCTTGCTGGTCTTGTCACCGTGGCCACTTGGCCCTACCTTTGGAGCAACCCGCTAGGCAATTTCCTGAGCACGTTGGCGCATGCAGCCAGTTTTCCCAATCACAATACTCTTTTCTTAGGACACCGCTACTCGTCTGAGGGGGTCTGCCTTGGTTCTTCTTTCCTTGGATGGCAACCGTCGAGCTTACCGAACCCGCGGCTGTTCTTGTCTGGATGGGTGGCATAATCGCGATCCTGGAGATCGGATGAGTGCGAGGGCGCCTCCGCCCCATCGATCTAGTGTTGGCGGTATGGGTGAGCGCACCGCTATTACTCCTCTTCTTTACCTCGTTTGCCATCTACGGGAACATCCGCCACCTATTGTTCATCATGCCACCACTGTTCATCCTGGCAGGTGAATTGCTCTGCATTCTGCATCTCATATCTGCCTCGGGTTTGGCTTCGGCTCGCACTCAGTGCCATCGTATTACTGCCGGGCATACTTGGAACAGTCAGCCTCCACCCGTATGAGTACATTTATTACAACTCGTTTGTCGGGGGTGTTCGTGGGGCCAATGGTGTCTATGAACTGGATCGTTGGTGTCTTTCCCTGCGTGAGGGCATGCGCTCCATTGACAACATCGCTTCTCCAGGGGCTTCGATCATCGTGGCAAGCCAAACTGACCCAAATCAGCTAAGCCAAGTCGAGGACTTCGCAAGAGCAGACCTGCAACTCACCAATAAGCTCCGCTGTGGCCAACGGCTGACTATGTCCTTTCCTGCACTTATCGGTCCCTAGGGGATTGGCAGACTGACGACTACACACAGGTCTATGCCGTCCAAAGGTCGGGGGCTGTGTTGGCGTCTCTGTGTGGCAGCGCATCCCTGCCAGCAGGTAGGACCTACATATGCCTGCCTCGGAACGAGCCACCAAAGCGAGATCTTTGGATTGCAGAATGGAACTAAGAATAAGTCTGCTGCTGTTCTCTCTTCGGGCCGGCCGACTACATTCAGCGTTCAGTACCTCAGACCCAGCACTTCAACGCCGTGGTCGTCGTGGCCATTATTCTCAGTCTGGCTGGACGGTCGATCTTCGGCCAGATAATTGTTCGGGCTTGCACCGCACTGAGTTGGGTTACACTTCGCAGGTCACACGTCACTCGGAAACCATGCGGGCCCTCGAGAAGCTTCCCCCTGGATCTTAGACTGGTGAGCAATGAGACGGCGGCCGTGCTGCTCTACACCGATCGGTCGGCCTACGAGATTCCCCGGCGGGTTGAAGGTGGCGACATGCAACCGTTGTCGGTGCCTTTCGGGTCGGGGTCGTCGGATCTGGATCAGGCCTACCGCGATGGCGTGCGGCGCTGGTGTTGTTTGACACGGTGAAGGGCCAGCTCAAGTCGGGCCCGGGGAACGCCGTCCAAGCCCAGGCCCCCGGCGATCTGACGGATGGACGCCCATTTTCGAGGGAACGATGGGGCGATCTTCTGCAAGTGTCCGGTTGAAGCCTTACCGGGCGAGTAGGTTGCATGAAACTGGTCGAAAACAGCTCGCTGGATCCCACTAATTCCAATGCTGGCCCCATCGAATATTGCCGCTCATGCCCCATCCGATTCCTGACTTCTTAGCAATGCGGCTTTAAAGAGGAAGAGGTCCCTTGCCTCGACGCATAATGGGAAGACCGTCCTTGACGCCATGGTCCAGGGCGTCGGGCTGCGGTTGCTGGGGAGCTTCCGGCAAAGAGGTCTGGCACACAATGAGGACGCAGGAGCGACAACGCTTGTCTGGTGGAGGCGGTCTGGCCTAAACAGGCGATGATCTCATTGGCATAATTCACACATCCCATGGTCCGACCGTATCTTTGCACCACGACGCTCTTGCCACAGTCTCGATCACCGAATCCTTCGCCGGACCCTCTCCGCTGATCTTGTTCGGAAGACTAAGGAAATCAAACCAGATCCTTGATGCCCGCTCCCTTTGCGGGAAAACGTTCCCCCGGAAAGTAATCAAGGCAATTCTGTCTCTGGCTCGCAACGTGCTTAAAGAGTAGGCGGGATAGCGGTCAGCCGTGTTGGAGGGGAACAGCGTGCGTTCCCCGCTAAGATAATCCAGTGTATAGGCTCCCCAATAGTCAGTGTAGGCCGCTTGTCAAATCCATACGTCCCCAAGCTCGTTACGAGCTGGTCAATGCTGGTCGCATCATACTGGGTGAATATCACTCGCCAATGACCGTTGGCAGTGTAGAGCACGGATACCCCACCAAGGCCATCCAGAATCCTCCAGTCACAATACCGATGGGCCAACTATCGGCTAATCAGACTATCGATGGCGATCCCGAAGATCACGGCACTTGCCAGTCCAGCGATCAGGAGGTGACGGACACTGTAAACGTCAACCGTGTTGTTGCTGAAGATGCTCAGACCAAGCGAAAAGGCGAACAGGAGAAAAACGGTCGATTCCGCCTTGAGGGTCGAATCCGTTGCTGCCGCAAACCCAAATATCCTACGGCCATCCGACGGCGCGAAACGACGAAGTAGAGAAACGCCGACAAGATAAGCGCACCGACGGTGGCCCACGCCAAGGTCTGCCACCATGTCAGAGAACTGAGGATTCGAATGGATGGAGTTCCCCAAAGCGCCGGCAGGAAAATCCCTTTGCCAAGGAGCATCAGATCTGTTGATCACGCCTGTGGGAACAGAAGCTATGGAGTACGCCCACCAGATCGAGATGCCCCGTGACCCACCCAATCCACATTGGTGCAAAGCCAATCGCAGCCCCCGTCCCGAGAATGATCCAAGTCCCATACCCGTGCTTTCTCCTTGACTGATTGCGTCAAAACACCGGCGCCGGCAGCCACCGCGCCAACGACACTAGAATGCCCTTTGCGAGGACCTGCAATCGGGAGAATGCCCATGTTGGATTGCAGCCCGATATGAAGAAGCCAGCCACGAGAAGAACAAGATCAATGCCGGTGTGAGGAGGTCGAAGGTCACAACCGGCGAAACGTGGATTTCTCGCTGAACCAGGGACGACACTGATCCCGAGCTGCCGCCCATTCCTGCGAACTCGAGAACAAGGGCAGCATTGTGGCGGCGATGAAGACAATCATCATCTGGTTTTCCGACCAGAAACCCACCCCATCTAACACGCCAAGGGCCAAGATCGTTCCTACTCCCTCCGTCGTCCTTGCGCCTGGTAGTCGGCTCCGCTCAGGATGAGCGCCCCCATCCCGCACGCCATCATGACCGAGTAACCGCCGATAGGCTGGAAGTTCCATTCGAGGACATGGAATCCTGGCACAGCCAAGAACAACGTCGCCAAGAATGCCACCCGATAACCCCAGTGCGTCCGGAAGTAGTAGGCGGCAAGATCAGGAACACGGTCATAAGGCGACGGTAGAAAGTCGGAACACGGGCACGCTTGTCCAAAGATCGCCATGAGACCTGCAGAAAGCAGCGATTTAAAGGTGCCGTGGTGTTGGGTTCCGTATTCGACCGGGCGAGAAAAGCCATGCAACATATGCTTGGCCATCAGTGCGAACAGGCCTCATCACTATCGAAGTTCATCCGCCACTGAAGTGCCGCCCAAATTCTCATTGCAGCCCCAACCACGATGGCTGCTCCGATGAGCGACGAGCCACGATGGCGTTTTGCCGACTCTGGGTGGTCAACCCGTGCAGGGAGATTGTCCTGGCATGGGGCCCCACCGATGAAGATTTGGAAACTGTGGCACTCACGGGGTAGTCCCAACATTCGGCCGCCGCTCTCGCTTCTCGATACGCCATCCAACCCAGGAAACCCAGGCTCAACACCGTGATCAGCGCGCCGGCAATGAGGGCAGCGGCGTAGGGTGGATCAGGGTGATTGGCGACATAGGCCAGGCCCAGATTCACATCGTGGGCGTTGAACATGTCCGGCAGATGAGCCACCCGCCACAGCTTCTCATGCTGCCAAAGGTCGTTGGCCAGGACAAGAAGGCCGCCCGTCACCCCGAGGCGCGCCCAGTTCGACAGCTTGCCGGCCACGATCAGCCGCTGCAGATGGATGCCGGCAAGCACAGTCAGGAAGATCACCGCGAAGATGAAGAAACGCGTGGATACCCTTTGCGAAGACAGGAGGGGGATACCCAGCCGGTTGATGGGCTCATAGACGCGACCGATCGACAGGACGGTCATGGCCAGCGATGGCAGGATCAGCGCGCTGTAACGGTTGGCTCCCCCTTGATCACGAAGCCAGATACCCACACCGAGTACAGCAACGAAGAGCATCCCCACCAAGCCGACGTAGTGGTCAAGCTCCCAATAGCCAAGCGGATTGAGCGGCGTGTTGCGGAAGATCTCGCTGGGGATCGCCAGCTTCAAGTCGACGGTCGAACCGAGAAGCTGAAAGGCGCTGTCGAAGCCCGAAAGGAAGGCCGAGTTGAATCTTCCTGCTTCCAGCGCCGGGGGCAGGATGCGCACGGCGCAGACCAGTCCGGCGAAGAATACGGCCTTGACCAGCGGGGGGAACAATTGCCGCCGCGCCAGGGCCAGCAGGCCCATGAAGATCAAGGCCATCACAAACAAGTGGAAGGCGCCCTGCAAGAAGAGCAGGAGCAAGAGGAGATCGACCTTGAAGATCCAGCTCCAACTAGGGATGGTTTCGATGGCATCCAGGATGAGAAGCACAAACCAGGGAAGAAGAAAGTAACCGGCCCAATGGATATGACCCACGACGATGTGGTCGGTGATGTGGCCGTTGAAGTTGAATATCAGAAACACAAAGGAGAAAGTGATCGGAGACCAGCGGTAGCGCCTCGCCAGCCGCCATAGGCCCCAGGCACCAACCGCATAGAGCAGGATCGTGTTGACCACCACGAACGGGCCGGGGTCAAGAAATCTCAACAGCAGCACCTGCGGCGAGATGATTGTGTCCGGGATGGCAAGGTAGCGGTCGGTGATGTTGCGAAGCGCAGACGGATCGGGCATGTTGAGCGGCAGCTGGCCGGTGCGCACCGCATCCTGCAGGAACGCCAGGCGATGGCCCATGCCCTCCGCCCAATCGCTGTAGAGGAAGTTGATCTTTCCCCAATTGAGAATGTACGCCCAGAGCAAGGCCCCCCCGACGGCCAATACCAGTGCCCAGGCTGGCTGAAGCCGGGCCGAGGCGCCGTCATCCCCCCATTCGAAGAGCAGCCTCGAGGTCCAACCCGCCAGCCGCGCCATCAGCTGCCAGGTTGCATCCAAGGCCCGGTCGATCCGCCCCCGGCCGCCGTTCTCTCGTTCAGGCATGGGTGACCGCCAGCAAATTGCCGGCCCTCCATCGTCTTGTGAAAGAATTCACGAACTCTCCTGCCATCATTTCCCACTGCCCACAAGATAGACGGCCTGATCTCCGTAAGTCCCCGCTGGGGCCATGCCGCTTTGTTCCAAGGTGCGTGCCACGCCAGCCGGGTCGGCGTAGGCGGTCATATCCACCAACACATAGCGTACTCCCAACTTTCGCAGTTCGTTGAGACTGGCCTCGTCCGGGAAGCCTTCCATCACCGGCCGGATGCGCAAGTACTGGCTCGGCGGGTAGGCGTTGAAGAAACCGCCCAGAAATGGCTTGTTGTTGATCAGGGTGTAGTAGACCAGGATCTGGTCTTCCTCCCGATCAAAAGGGAACTCCGCCACGGCGCCCTGGCCGGGTTGAGAGGCCAGCCACAAGTCAACCGGGCGCGGCTGGACCGGCACCAGACCAAAGGGCCCGGGGTAGAAGTCGAGCACGACAAGCGCCAGCAGGCCAGCCGCCAACCCCTGGCGCCAAGTTCCTCTGGCACGCGCCAGGAGATCGCTCGCACCCAGGCCAGCCAGGGCGCACACCGCCAGCAGCGCCAGGATTCCCGTCCGCTTGAAGGTCCGCATCTTGGCGTAGAAGGGGAAGACCTTGAACATCAGATAGCCCGGCAAGGGGATCGATGTCTCGCTCCGGCCAAGCAGCCCTTGGAGCGGGCTCGGGATGGGAAGATGCACCATCGCCTCGTTCCAGAACAAGTGCGTCCCCAAGGTGAGGGTGAAAGCCGCGGCGAATGTTAGCAAGAGAAGCAGCGTGATCCGCCGAAGGGATGCCGTCTTGAGTCCGCGGATCGCCCCGAAAACGGCCAACGGAAGGCCGACGGCGCCCATGTACAGGCTGCCCTCTATCCAGTGATCGCGGGCAAAATGGTCGGCCACCCATTGACCCAACAGGAAATGGTCCGTGGACGGGAGGAAGAAGTCGGTCAGGCTGGCGGACCCGTTTACCACATCGGCGATGGAGCGATCGGGCAGCTTGCTGCCGGCAACCAGGCTCAAGAACGGAAGCTCGCCGACGGCCACCAGCGGCAGAGACCACACCACCGCCACACCGACCCGGCGCCAGAACGCCGCCTTGCGCAGCCGGGCACGGTCCCATATCAACAGGTAGGCGCCAGCGACGAACAGCGTGACCACCACGGTCATGTAGAACGTGTACTGCGACGTCATGCTGATCAGGCCCAGACGAAACCCCCGTCAGCGGCGACGCCCAGCGCAGCTTGGGGGTCTCCGTCAGCAGACTGATCATGCCCATGAAGTACATCGGGAACCACATCGTCCCGGCCACGTTCAGATGACCGGCCCGAAAATGCGCCACACGAAACGGGAGGAAAGCGAACAGCGTGCCTGCGATCAGGGCTGCCCACGTGTCGCCCGTCAATCGCTTCACCCAGAAGTAGGCGGTCAGGCCCGAAAGCACGAAGGTGGCCATCAGCACCAGGTTGTAGCCGAGGACCGGGCCGGAAATCAGGCTGAAGGGCAATCCCATCAGGATTTGAGCCGGCGTGATCTCCGTCCGTGCCAGGTTCCAGCCTTGTGGGTAGTTGAGCTGGGGGACATCCAGGGGGAGCCGGTGGAGCTGGAAGATCGCCTTCTGGAACCAGCCGATCAACCACACGAACTGCATGTTGTCACCAAACTGATCGACAACACTCCCGGCGGCATGCAGGCTCAGGGGCCAGGTGAAGATGACGGTGAGCGCGACAAACCACCCCACGACCAGAGCCGGCTGGCGCCATCCTTGAACTCGGCTCTCACCGGCGGCGCCGATCGATTCGCTAGCCATGCCGATCTGGGGAAGCAAGCCGACGGCTAGTCTTCATCGGGCACCCGGGGCGTATCCAAGAAGAACATGGATTCGTCGCCATGGTAGTGGATCTTGGTGCCGGCGATCTGGTCCGAGACCAGCCCCAACAGCCACGTCATCAAGGCGGACGAGAAGAGGAAGATCGCCGAATTGGGGAGCACGAGCCGGCCGGCGGCCAACAAGCCCGCCGCCCAGGCGAGCACGCCCAACACCGCCAGCACCACCCCGGTCGGCAAGAAGATGCGCAGCGGATCATAGAGCATGATCATGCGCAAAATGACGCGCACGAAGCGCGCCCCGTCCTGAAACGGCTGAATCTTGCTTCGCCCGGACTGCCGTGGCTGCACATCGATGGGGACGAAGGCGACGTTGTATCCGGCCTTCAAGAAGGCGAGCGTGGTGGTCGTCGGGGCTGAAAAGCCCTCTGGAAAGAGCGGCAGAAAATGCAGCACCGCCTCGCGCCGCATGGCGCGCAGACCGGAAGTGAGATCCTCGATGCGTCTCGAAACGAGCCAGCTCGAGAAGGCGTTGTAGAAGCGGTTGGCCCACGACCGGGCCGCCGGGCCACGATAACCCAACGTGCGGGCCCCGATCACCAGGTCGTAGGGAGGCATCAGCGCCAGAAGGTCAGCCAGATGCTCGGGCCGGTGCTGCCCATCGGCGTCCATGGTCGCCACGATCTCCCCACATGCGGCGCGGATCCCCGTGCGGAGCGAGGCCCCGTTGCCCCGGTTCACAAGATGGCGCACAACGCGCAGCTGTGGGTGCCGTTGCGCCGACCCCTTCAGGGCCTCCAGCGTGCCATCGCTTGAGCCGTCGTCGACGGCGATCACCTCGAAGCTCTCGCCCCTCGCCTCGAGGAAAGCCGCCAGATCGTCGACCAGCCCGCCGATGTACTCGGCCTCCTCGAACACAGGCAGGACGACGGAGAGCTTGATGGGAACCTCGCCGGCCGGATCCGATGATCGGCTGGTCATAGGACTCGTGTCTGCCATGAACGTCCTTCCTGCAGCTGCCCGACCCCTATCACACCCAGAGGGAGGCTAGGCTTTCCCGGCACCGCGTAGAAGCGCGCGTTGGGCGTCCTCTTGATCTGATCCAACCCCGCAAACTCGATCAGGTGGGTGTCATCGGCTTCGGGCTTGTCGAAGACCACGAACACCGAGCCCTCCTCCAACACCGTCTTGGTGAACTCGAGCTGCTGTTGGTAGTCTTCCCTCGGTTGTTCTTGATACTGATCATATGAAATCGGCCGCACGTAGGCCGGCTTCCCCGTCAGAATATAGATCATCTCCGGGTTATTGGATACAACCGGCCCGCGCACCTCGTAGTCATCGATAGCCGACACGGTGGGCGCCCAGGTCACACGGCGGGCCGTGTAACCGAGGTGCGGGAGCGGGTCCGACACGAGCCTTGAGGCGTCCCCTACGTTGTAGCCCAGCAAAATCACCAGGTAGATGCCAACCGCCGCGGCGACGATGCGGCGCCACCCGGTGGTTGCCAGCAAGTCGTATGCGGCGCAGACCATCAACACGACCGCCGCAACGTAGGCCGGGGCCAGGTATCGCGCCGGCGCCGTGGCGGTGGTGCTTGCGTCCAACAGCAACGAGTTGGCGGCCAGTACGGCGGCATACGCGCCCAGGTAGAGGATCAAGGTCCAGGGCAGCGATCCCGCCCTGCCGGATCGGGTGATCTCGAGGTACCTGCCTTCCTTGCGCCAAGCTACCCATCTTCGGGCGCCGATCCCGACAAACAGCCCGAGGATCCCGGCCGCCACGACGATGGCCAACATGGCCCTGACCACCGTCGGCAGCGGGACAGCATGCGGCACGAACCACGAACTGATATCGGCCATGAAGAGTCGCACCAAGTCTGGATCGATGGCATGGTAGGCGACCTGGCGGTCGACCCGAGTTCCCGCCAGCGCGGCATTGCGCTGGGTCCAGAGGACAAAGGGCACCAGGCTGACGGCGCCAAACAGCGCGACGTCCCGGATACGCTTCCAAAGCTGTGTGCCGCCCAAGACAAGCACCGCCAGGCCGCCGGCGGCGACCATCGACAGGCCCGCATAGCGGGTTAAGATGCCGGCTGCTGCCGCAGCGCCTCCCAGGGTGAGGACCAGCGGGGAGCGGCCCTCCAGGTAGAGAGTAAGGCAGACGAAGAAGGCCAGACTGGTGCTGATGTAGAGCGGCTCCGACATGACCCAGGCATACAGATTGACCTGCGTGCTCGAGCTCAGGATCAGCGCCTGGCCGAGCGCCCCTGCCAGCCAGGAACCCGTATAGCGATGGATCAGCCAAGCGGCCAAAATCAGATTGACCCCCATCAGGGCCGCGTTCAAAATCCGGGATGCGTCATACAGGTCATGAATGAGGAAGCCGATCATCGCCAGGAGGGCCGAGAAACCTGGCGGAAACCCGGTGATCGGCTTGAGTTCATAGCCGCCCGAGAACCGGTAGAAGCCGTGGCCGGCCATCATATTCTGGGCGCCCATCAGATAGGAGGACGAGTCGCCGGACGCCCCGGGTCCGTATCGGGTCTGGATCAAGATGACGACCACGCCAAGCACGGCCAGCAGGATGGCCGGCCAGGCATGGGAAACATATTGGCGCATGTCGTCGACCGTCACGGTTGTGCTCTCACGTCGCTAGCCCTGCCCGCCTTGACCCAGGTAGAGTCCAAATGCGCCGTAGCGGTACACCAGACGCAGAGAATTCAGAGTCTCGGGAAACGCGTCGTCCGCCTCGCGTATCACGGCACATGGCACGAAATCCGGATTCCGAAGCACTGCCGAGGGGGTTCCGGCCACGATCCATTCTATATCCAGCCCGGCTCTCGGCGCGCCGAGAAGCGACCAAAGCGGATACTCCGCCTGGGCGCCGGATAGCATCAACCCCACCCGGCTGCAGCCTGCGGCGGTGATCTGGCCCGCCATTTCAAGGTACGGCTTCTCGAGATAGGGGCCGTTGGCGAAGATCAGATCGGTCCGGTCGGCGGTGAGCACGCTCTTCAATCGACCGTCGGCATCCCTGGCGATCAAGGGACGTGTGTCGACCCCCACGAGCCACGGGAGGCACGCCAGAGCCAGGGCTGCCGCCAGGGCGAAGCCGCCTTTGCGACCCAAAACCCGCTCGGCTAGGGTACCGACGATTGGCGCTGCCAGGGCAAAGAAAGGCAGCAGATAGCGACTGCCAAACACCTGCCACTTGTACAGGAGACTGAACGCCAGAAAGGTTGTGGCCACAGCCGCCGAGTAACTTGCCAAACCCTGCGGGGACCTGCGTCGCCACAGGATGAGGCAGGCGCCTGCGGCAAGCACCAGCAACATCTGCAGCGGATTCTGGGCCAGGTCTTCACTGGTGGTCGGCGTGCTCACCTTGTAGCGCCCGGCGGCCGTCGTTCGCTGGTCGCTTGGATCGAGCCCCATCCAGTCGTGGACTGTGATCACCGACAGCGCAATGGCTTTGTTGACGTAGGGAGACGGTGTGGCCAATTGGTAGGTGGCGTTGCGGAGCACATTCGAAACAAACGCCCTGCCCCCCAACCAGGGGTTGGCGTGCTCGCTGATGCGGTTGGCGGGGGCCACGGGATTGCCATACAAGCGGTAGTTACCCGAGAAGTACCCCCAATTGATGGCCATGACGATCAGGCCGCCGGCAGCCGCGATGCCAAGCGGGCGTACGATCGGGCGTCGGCGAAGGAGCAGAAACAGGGCCCACACCGCCAGAGGCAACAGGTAAGCGTATGCGGTGGGTTTGGTGACGATGGCCAGCCCAGCCCCGGCGGCCATGAACAAGAAAGTTGACGGCTGACCCGGGTTCTTGCCTGCTGACCGCCAGCAATTCGGCCGTCACGCCGATCAGCCACACCCCGAGGACAATGTCGGTCATCGTGCTGCTGGCCTGGACGATCGCCATCGGCATGGCCGCCAGGAACAACGCTGCCAGGAGCTGGCCTCGGCGACGCGCGCCCAGCTGACCGGCCAGCTGGCTGACGCCCAACACAGCGATCCAGGTTGCCGTCCAATCGACAAAGTTGATCCAGGCGTCGCCGCCGGCCAACACGTAGGGCTGGAGGTAGAGCATTTCGGCGCCAGGAGGCATGCTGTTCTGAATCTCGATGCCGCTGGCATAGGGGCGCACCGACGCCATTTGCGCCCAGTGCGCCACGCGTGCCAGGTGATAGTTCAGCGTGTCCCAGGTTTGAGGCGGCGACCAGCGGGCAACCAAGGCCGTGCCGAGCATGATGACGCCGATCGAAGCCGCAACCAACCAATCGAAGCCGGTCCAACCATCCGGCAGTTTGAGCCCCAGCCCCGCCCATCTCGATCGCCGCCAGGCGCCGGAGGCGGTCAGAGAAGCCAGGATGACGAGCGCCCACCCCACACTCAACCCCGATCGATTGGCGAGTGAAAACCAGCTGAGAAGCTGCGTGATCCAGATGGCGATGGCGCCCCACAACAGGCAGGCGCGCAGCGCATCCCGCCGCCAATCACCCGCTGGCCGAAGTAGGCGCAGGCTGACGAAGAGGCTGATCAGAGCCAGGATGGGAAGCAGTGCCAGCATGGTGGCCCTATCTCAAAAGCGGAGCAAGTGGTTGTCGAGCAGAAAGTCTACTCGGTGCTCAGCCGGGCTGTGGCACCGCCATCTACGACCAGCGCCTGACCCGTGATGAACGAAGATTGCACCGGATCCGCCAGGAACAGGATGGCCCGGCCGATCTCCTCCGGCTGTCCCACCCGCCCCAGCGCCGTGCGGCGAGCCAGCGCTGCCAGTCGCTGATCGACTGAGCCGTCCCCCGCTTGGCCTCGCCGGAGGCCGTCGCGCAACATAGGCGTGTCTACGGCGCCGGGAAGCACAGCGTTGACGCGAATGCCATCGCTCGAAAATTCGAGTGCCATGGCCCGCGTCAGCGCCAGGATTCCGCCCTTGCTGGCGGCGTACGAAGCGATGTCCTCGGACGTGGCCAGGGCGTGCACCGAGCTGATATTGATCACGGCGCCCTTCGCCGGCTTGAGCAGCGGATAGGCAGCTTTGGCCGTCAGGAAGATTGAGCGCAGATTGGCGTTGAGCACCGAATCCCACTCTTCGACTCGAGTCTCGACCAGCGGCTTGCAGATCTGGATGGCGGCATTGTTTACCAAGGCCTCGAGCCGCTTCCCCTCAGCCTCGAGCCGGGCGAAGAGTTCTGCGACGGCCTCCGGCTGCGAGACATCCAACTGCTCAAAGCGGGCTGATGGCCCGATGGCATCAGAAGGGTTGCGGTCGACGGCGATGACGTCCCAGCCGGCCTCGACGAACACCTTGACCGTCGCCCGGCCGATCCCCCCGGCGGCCCCCGTTATCAGTGCTGTGGACTTCATCGGTCTGCCTCGCTTCTCGCGCCAGCGCACTCCGGCACACGTCGGATCAAAAGGATGGGAAATCGCTCCACATAACAGGCGGGAGCCCCAGGACCTCGAAGAGATTGTCGATGGTGTTGCGGTGAACCCGGGACCAGGCTTCGGGGCTGCTGTTGGCGTTGTGCGGCGCCAGCAGGACGTTGTCCATCCGCCTCAACAGACTATCCTGCGGAAGCGGCTCCTCCTCAAAGACATCCAGTCCAGCGCCGGCCAGCGCGCCTGCCTGCAGCGCGTTCACCAGAGCCTGCTCCTGAACCACCGGCCCGCGAGCGGTGTTGATCAAGACGGCTTCCGAGCGCATCAGAGCGATTGTCTGCGCATCCATCAAGTGGCGCGAAGTCGGATTGAGATCGCAGTTCAGGCTGACGAAGTCACTCTGGCGGAGCAGGTCCTCGAGCGGAACCATCGCCACTCCGAGCTCGCGCACGACGTCCGGCGCGATCTCACGGATGTCGTTGCCCAGCAATCGCATGCCGAACGCGCCGGCCCGGCGTAGGACGGCCCGGCCGATCCGGCCAACGCCGATCACGCCCAGGGTCGACTCCTTCAGGGCCCGGCCGGGCCGCTTCGCCCAGCCGCCCGACTTGAGCTCGTCGTCCATCCAGGGTACCCCACGGGCGAAGCTCAGTACGTAGGCCATCACGCTGTCGGCGACGGCATCGGTGAAGGCGTCGGGCGTGTTCCGCACCTGGACGCCAAACTGTTGGGCGGCCTGCTTATCGATCGAGTCGATCCCTGTTCCCCACTTCGAGATCACCTTGAGTCGCGGATGGAAGGCCTCCAGAACGGCTGCTGTGAACCGATCATCGCCGCTGATCACGCCGTCCACTTCTCCGGCATAGGGGAGCAGTTCCGCCTCGGACAGCCTCTCTCGGACAGCGGCTGGGATGGCCTCCACGCCAGCGGCGTCGAACACTGGCGCCAGCTGCGCAAGAATGGGGAGCATGTAGGGAGCCGAGACGAGAACGGACAGATGTTGCGGCATGGGTTTGCCTATCGCTCCAAGCTGCTGCTGGCGTTTGGAGAACCAATGGCCGGTTCATCAGGCAGGGATATCGCGAACATGGGGACCAAACACCGTCGACGGAGGGCGCGTTCGGGCTGCCCCGGGGCCAGCAGGACGGGGTTCGGATTTGCGGCCGCCCAGTGGGCCCGCCCGGGGCAGATACGGGTGCCATATCTCATTTCTGCACCTCCATCAGATACATGCTCCTTCCCGAGTCCTCCAAGACAAGCTTACGGAGGGTTCGAAAGTGAGGCGCAAAGGCGGCTTCGAAACCCGCTTCATGGTAACCGTCAAAGATGTCCTGGCGGCTGCTCAGCAGCTGCTGCACCTGGGAGTCAGACTTGGGCACAAACTCAATGATCAGCCGACGGCCAAGTCGACGTAGGAAGGCCGCCACCCGATCAAGGGGAAGATTGTTGCCGATAGCCAGATGATGAACAAGCGCCAGCGCCATCAGCACGTCGGCCGGTCCCCTGTCAACGAGAGACTGGCGCTCCGCGTGGCCCCAACCCAATGCCGGGGTCGGATTTGTGAAATCCATCACAAGTGGGAGCAGGTGCTCATCGCCCTCTTCAACCGCCAGCAGGTAGTTGCGCTCGACGGCGGCTGGGTCGATATCGAAAGCCAGTGTGGGGATGCCCATTCCGCTGGCCAAGCGGCTGAATTCGCCCGTGTTGGCGCCCAAATCCCAGACCGAGGCCGGCCCGGTCTCCTCGAGCATCGACCGCACGGCCTGGTGCTTGGCCTGCATAGCCGATTCCGAGTAGCTGTGAAATGTGTAGTAGTCCCCCCAGGCCGTCCCTTCCGGCCGCCAGGCAAGCTTGGCGACGATCCCGCGCAGACTGTCCACCAGGCCGATCAGCGCGTTGACGCCCATCTGCCGCTGGGCGGAGGCCTGCCTCACGTCCCGGCCAGCAAACCGGGATTGGGCTCGGGCATGCAGGTGCAGGTGGATCAGCGTGCCGGGGCTGAGATAAGTTCTTGCCGGAAGCAGCCGGCTGGCCAGATCCAAGGGTATCCCGTCGATATGGACCCGCAGCAGGCTGAGCAGCCGGACGTCAACTCTGGCCGCAAGCAGCAGCGGCGCCAGGAAGTGTTGACAGAATTGGCGATAAGCTGCCCACGGCCGTCCTTCGGGGAGCCGCTCGAAAGACAGGCTGTCGATGAGCATCGGCCGACCACCGACGAACTGCACGTTGAAAGCGCTGGCGTCTTTGAGGCCCATGTGATGCTTCAGGGCAATTCCTTGGACCTTGAGCGTCAGCAGCGCCGCAGCTTTGAGTTGGCTGAAACACCATTCGTAGGGATAGGAAATGAATTCGAGTTGTTGGGGGCGGATGACCCGATAGGCCGGGTCTGGATCATAAGCGGGCTCGTCCACCTCGTCATGCGCGATGAGCAGTCCGTCCGAGACCAGCCTTTCGTACAGTCCGGACTGCATCAACTGCTCATAGTCAGCCCGAAAGGAATGATTGATCTGGCGGAAGAGGCTCCCGCCGCGCTGGAAGAGAAACCCGCTGGGATCGCGAAAGGAGCTGGGGAGGGCTCCCGAATCAGGCGTCGTCATCCGGCGGAGTCTTCCCAAAAAGCCGTCGGACAAACGCCGTCACGCGTGACCAGTACATTCTCAGTACCACCAAACCGCCCAAGATGCTGGCGATCAGCAATTGGAGCAGGTAGCTGCCTGAGCCCGGGTCGAGGTAGGCATGGGGTGACGCCAGCCCGGAGATCCAAGCCTGGCTCAACCATCCGACGAAGACGTTCAACCCGTACGAGAAATTCATGCCCCGCTCCTTGGTGGCCCAGTTCGCCTACAGATGTGTGATTCTAACGCCAAACCGGGCCCACCCGCACCCAAATTCGGGATCCATCACCCCTCAGGCGCCTTCAGGAGGAATGCAGGCGAGCCCTGAGAAAACTCTCAGCCATCTGGAAATCCGTCGCCTCGTCGATATCCCATGCCTCTTCGGCCCCAATCTCGAACAAGACGGGTGAGGCGCCGATTCGATTTCGCCGGGCCAGCATGCCTTCGCGGGAGAACACGTACAGGCATGAGTTCTCCTCCATGATCAGCGGGAGATGCTGGGTCTGAATGAGCTCACTCGGATCGTGGTTCAAAGGCTCCCCCTCCGGTGTCCAAAGCCGCCTTTGGAGACGAGTAACACTGAAAAGCGAGTCGTGGGCATCAAGCGAATCGAAATACAGGTCCAAACCGCGAGTGATGGTCTCCCCCGTGAGCAGCGGGTTTGTGCTGTGGGTCTGGAGGTAGTGCTCGGCCGGGACCTGCTCCATATCCCACAGAATCACGTCGTTCATCGGGACCTCTGGCGCCCGCAAAGAATCCGGCCGATCGAGCACAATCACATTCGGGAAAGCCTGCGCCACCCCGGCCTTGATGACCGGGCTGTCGGTGTCCACCACCACCGCCTCGATGGCGTCCACCTTCTGCAGCGTTTCCAGGATGTAGCCGTAGAGAGGACGGCCGGCCAAAGGGCGGAAGTTCTTCTCCGGCACACGTTCGGAATGATGGCGCATTGGCACCAGGGCGACCAATCGTCTCATCTCATTTCACTCCGGTCCTTCGCGCGACCCGTGCTGCTGCATCGCCTGGGTGTAGTCAATGGGCTGCAGACTGCGCTCTGGACCATCTTCCGTCGACCGTAGGAAACCGCGCGGATAGTAGAAGGCCTGCTTGAGTTGTCGACTGAGGCCCCCCTGATGAGCGAAACCGCGGTAGGTTCCCCACAGTTGGGCAAAGCGAAACCAGACAATCTCCGTCAGCACATTCAGCAGCCGACGCTCCATCAGGGCATGGCCCATATCGCTGACCACATTCGACACGACAAGCCGCAAGAAGTCCACCAACCGGAACGTCTCTTCGGGGCGGATCCGCTTCAGGCCGATCGCCTCCCGCCGGTAGCGATTGTAGACCTGGCGGAAGGTCTCGTCGTGAAGATGGACGATTTCGGCCTCCGCCACGTAGGCGACTTTGTTTCCCCGCCCTATCGCCCACATCGCCCATTCCAGATCCTCGAGCCCGGGGAGGTCCTCGTCGTAGGGATGCTCTTCCCACAAGCTGCGCCGGACAGCGGCGTTGGCGTTGTTGCAGAAGGGGTGAGTCTGGTTGAGATTGGACATCGGTGGATAAAGCTTGGCAAAGATCTGGTGCTCGCTGTAGCGCGTGTTGCCATCACCTCGTTGGCGCCCGTAGGCAACGGCGACTTGCGAGTCTTCGAAGGCGGAAAGCATGCGTTCGAGCCAGTCTGGGTAGACCGGGAAGACGTGGGCGCTGGCGATGACCAGGACATCGGCTGTGGCCTGTCGGCAGCCCAAGTTGAGCGAGCTCCCAAAGGTGAAGTCTTCTGGCTGGATGGAGACCACCTTGGTTGGAAAACGGGAAGCGATCGCCAGGGTGGCATCGGTCGAGCCCGAGTCGACCAGCACGACCTCCTTTGGCTGGACCGTCTGCTCCATCACACCCGCCAGGAGCTTGGCGATGTGTTCCTCCTCGTTGTAGGCACGCACGATGAGAGAGCAGCTCGGCAGGGAGGGATCAGACATCCGCCGTCTCCATCGTCTGGGGTCCGGAAGCTCCCGGAGTTGGCTGGCTCGCACCCGAGCCGGAGCTGCGATGCACGCGCGCCACCAACCCGAAGAGACCATAAGCGGCGACCAGCGCCAGGAACGGTTCGGCCGGGACGCGGAATCTCGCCTGCCCGGCCGCCATGGGCACCAGCATCACTATGGCAGACGTAATGACGCACATGATGACCAGGCTTCGCACCGCAGAATGCTCGCGCCAGACAAACAACACGCCGAGCAGGCTCATGAGCATCAGCGCCAGCCCGTATGCCAGGCTGTAGACCAGCAGCCCGCCACGGATGATCCCCTCCAGTGCCGTCTGAGGGGCGGCGCTGAAGTCTCCGGCCGGCGTGCTCCCCAAGAGCCCGGTCAGCAAACCAAGCCCCTTCCAGCGATCCCAATTCAGGACGTTCCCCCAGGTGCCGATGTCCGTCCCCGCCGCCGTCCGAGCCAAGCCTAGAAGCTGCGCCCGGACGAATGGCAGCGGATAGGCTGCCGCCACGCTCAGCGTCTGCTGAAGGACCGCCCCGCCCTGCATTTGTTCGGCCGCTTGGCTGCGTGTGATCCCTTCGCCGCGGGCCACCACGTCGGCCAGATCGAAACCAACCACGGTCCTGCTGCTGACGTTGGTGAAGGTCCAGCTGCCGTGGACGATTTGGTTGCGCGTCATCCAGCCCATGACGACCAGACCCCCCACGACCAGCACCACGCTTTCCAGCGCCAGCGCCTGGGAGCCAAGGCTGCTGCGGCGAAGCGCCCAGTAGGTCACCACCGCCCAGATGGGAATCAGGAGCAGCCCGATCGGACGCACCAGGGCAGCGCAACCAAGCACCAAACCCACCCAGGCGAAATCCCACCGCCCGCCGCGCTGCAGAGCGCGTACCCAAAGGTAGAGCCCGAGTGCCAAGAGGGCGGCGAAGAGAATTTCGCTCATCACCGTCAGAGACCATAGAGCCAAATTAGGGCTCAGGGCCAGCAGCCACGCCGCAACCAGTCCGAGGTTCGGCCGGCCGAGTCTCCTGCCGATGGCCAGCAAACACAGCGCAGCAGCTCCCGAAAGGACCAGTTGGAAGAAGGTCACCGGGACCGTGGCATCCCCAGCGAAAACGCCGATCGCCGCCAACAGGGCCGGGTAGCCCGGCGGGCGGACCAGGTCCGCCGCCTGGCCGAAGGAATCTTGATAGCGGCCGCTCTCGAGCAGCCCCTGAGCCAGGTTCATGTAATCGGCCGAATCGACCAGCACACCGCCGGTCGGATCGCGCAGCGTCAGCCCCGCCAAGAACAGCCTAAGGACCACGAATGTCCCCAGCCCTGCAGTCGCCCATCTGTACCGGGCAGAACCTCCCGAAGCGGGACTCAACATGGCACTCCGCTGCCGATCATCGGCGATTTGAGCAAGAAGGAGGCCCCTCCGAGGATGCCGCTCCGGATCACATCCAGCACGGGGTGTGCGGCGAGACGTTCGGGTTGGAAGTCCCGCAAGAGCACCATGCCTGGCGCCTCGGGGTAGGGCCGCAGGAAATCAGACAGATCCAATGATGCCCGATAGAGCTCTTCATAGAGGAACGCGCGCGCCGTGTCTACACGTGATGTTGGCCACACGATTTCGTCGGCCGACAACAAACGTTCCAGCTCTTCGAAGTACTCTGAACGTGATGTAGGTAGGATGACGCTCGGGTTCTGGGTGTAGCGAGCCCTCCCAGCGCACAACACCGGCGTGCCCTCGATCGATGCTTCCAGCCCGATGGACGAGCTGTATACCAGCACAAGGCTGGATCGCCGGATCAGCTCATAGGAGCTGGCATAGTCCGAAGGCGCCAAGAAGAGGGCATTGGATCAGCTGGAGAACCCCTGACGTATTCACCCAATCAGCGACGCTCTCCCGGCTGGCTTTGCCCGGCCGGTCCTCATCCGGGTGTGCACGGATAGCGAACTGTATTTCCGGGTGCCGCCCAAACACCTCGACGAGAGAATCCCAACCAATCGAACATATCGTTGAACAGGACATTGGCATGCACCTGGCTGGTATCAAACACCACATTCGTGAACATGGTCACCAGCTTCCGCCCGTTGTCCACGGCAGCCCTAATCGCATCCGGCAATTCATGGATGGACGGCCAGAATTGGATACCGGCCATGGTGAACTTGCCCCGTTGCCGGTGCTCCAAATAGGTATTCAGCCTCGCGTTCTGTTCCGCCGTCAGCTGAGCAGGTTCTGCCACCGGCACCTCTCGAAAGGTGGCCTCCAGGTGAGAAAAGAATGCCGAATTGGGGAGCAGGCCGACTTCATGCGTTACGGCGCGAATGCCGCTGCGCTGAGCCACAGCCCGCGCCACGGCTTCTGGGTAGGTCAGACCATTGAAGACGACCACGGCCCTGGGTTCGAGCCTAGAGAACATCTTTTCGAAACGGCCTACCAAGCTTGCGGCGGAAGCCAGATAGCGCCTGTAGAGCTCACGAGTTTCCTCGTCGTCACGGAGATGGTGTCGTCGGAGAACCCAACGCAACGAGGGGAGGCACATTTCCCCCAGGTCAAATCCGTTGAAGGTCCAGACTTTGAGATCTCGCAACCCGAGACCGACCAACTCATTCTCGGTTTGGCCAGCAGTGGCCCGGTCCAGGTGCAATGGCACGACGTCTTGAGCCGGAAACAATCGTCGGCTGTACCCCACGCAAGAGCGACAGGGTGGAGCCGTGAGCGGTCGGTACCGAACTGCGCCGAGGACACATTGGCTCATGGCATGTTGACACATGACGTATCGGACCGGGTCACCCTGGGCTCGCAATCCCCAAGAAGCAAGGAGTGAGAAGGCGCCATTTAGGCTGAGATGGCGGATGCGGGTGGAGGCGTTGAAGAAGATGACGGGCGGCACGTCGGCTGGAGGGCGCGGCACCTTCGCCAGATAGCTTTCCACCATGTTGAGGTGAGAACCCAAGTTCGCGTTCCGATCTGACATGGCTCAGCAGGCGACGGGCTTTTCGCAGCGTGGAGATTCCGCGCATGGTCAGGACTGGATCCGCCGGAGCTTGTTGAGCGAAGGTAGCTCACTCTCGTACACCTGTTTCACCCCGTCCCCGAGAGCCTCCTCGGTCACACGCAGATACTTCACCAGTCGCATGAACCCGCCCGGCTCGACCGAGGCCGCCTGATCGCTCCCCCACATGGCCCGGTCAAGGGTGATATGGCGTTCCACCAGGCACGCACCAAGCGCAACCGCCACAGCCGACGGCACCAGTCCGACCTCGTGGCCGGAGTAACCTATCGGGCACGGGAATCGCTCTCGCAGCGTCCGAATCATCATCAGGTTGAGTTCCCCGGGCATGCATGGATACGAGCTGGTGGCATGCGTGATGAGCAGGTCATCCGTCCCGATGACGTCCACGGCGGCCTCGATCTGGTCCATGGTTGACATACCGGTGGAAAGGATCATCGGTCGCCCGGTCTGGCGGACGTGTTTGAGCAGTGCGTGATCGGTGAGGGAAGCCGAGGGGATCTTGTAGCATAGCGGTTGGTAGGCTTCCATGAAGTCGACCGACGGCTCATCCCAGACCGACACGAACCAATCGATCTCACCCTGTGAGGCGTAGCGGTCGATCTCCGAGTACTCGTCCTGGCCAAACTCGACCCGATAGCGGTAGTCGAGGTAGGTGATGTAGCCCCAGGGGGTGTCGCGCATCTTGTCCCGTTGGTCCTCGGGCACACACAATTCCGGTGTGCGCTTTTGAAACTTCACCGCATCAACCCCGGCCAAACGGGCAGCGTCTATGAGCTTCTTGGCAATGGCAAGATCGCCGTTGTGGTTGATCCCGACCTCCGCCACGACGTAGATCGGGTGCCCGTCGCCAACTTTGCGATTTCCCAGGCTGATTTCTCTAGGCATGGGTCTCCTTGTCGTCCGAGTGTTCGAGTATCCAATCCGTCAGCTCCCGGACGGCGCCATGGCCGCCGGGCGTTCCCAGGATATGGTCGGCTTGCAGACGGACCTGGGGGTGGGCGTCTGCCACGGCACAGGCAAAGCCCACCAATCCGAAACATGGCAGGTCGTTGACGTCATTGCCGACGTAAACCGTGGCCGCCGGGTCCATTTCGTTGTCCGCCAGCCAGGTCTTCAAGGCAGCGGCCTTGTCCGTCGAGCCCTGGATCACGGGCACGCCGAGCTTTTCGGCCCGCGCCCGGACCACTGAATTGGTCTCGGTGGAAAGGATCAGCACCCGGATTCCGGCTCGCTTCAGATCGGCGATCCCCCAACCATCGCCGCGGTGGGCGGCCACCAATTCAACCCCCGCCTGGTCGACCCAGACACGGTTGTCGGTCAACACACCGTCAAAGTCCAAAATCACGGCCCGGACCATGGCCGGCAGGCTCCGCGGGCGACGCCCCGGCCAAACCGCCTCCAGGGCGCCCGAGAGCATCAAGGCTTCCGCCCGGGACCAATCGCGCTGGGTATCGATATCGACGGTGTAGGCGGAGTCGAGCAGCAGAGGAAAGATGACGTCCCCACTCATGGATCGCTTTTCCGTCAGAGTCCGGCGGCGGATGGCGTCGATGTGGCCCGTCTGCCAATACGTGGCTGGAAGGGCTTGGCGGGGCTGGTTGTAGGGTTCAGCGATGTCCGCCTCGAGCAGCGGAGTCAGCCTCCCGGCCTCATCCAGCCGCCACATCTTGTAGGGCGTCTGCCCCGACGGCACCACGCCGCGCACCGAATCGGCTTCCGGGTGCGCCAAGAGGATCTCGACGGCGCGAGTGACCGTCCACGGGGGACGGACCGGCGTGGTCGGCCGGAGCTGGACGACGATATCCGGCGAATAACCCTCGTTCTCCTGCAGCCAACCCAGGGCGTGCTCGAAGACCGGGAAGTCGTGGGTGGCGTCCTGCGCCAGCTCAGCCGGGCGCATGAAGGGCACCTCGGCACCGTAGTCCCGGGCCACCTGGGCGATGGCGGGGTCATCCGTAGATACAATCAACCGGTCGACGACCCCTGACTGCAGCCCGGCGGAGATGCTGTAGGCGACCAGCGGATGGCCGGCGAACGGTTTCAGGTTCTTGTGAGGGATCGACTTCGATCCGCCCCGGGCGGGGACGATCGCCAGACACCGAGTGTCCGCCTACCATGCTGTCCAACCCCCATCCACGACCAGATTGGCGCCGGTCATGTACGACGACGCGTCGGATGCCAGGAAAAGCAGCGCTGCGCTGATCTCCTCCCGTTCGGCCATGCGTCCGAGCACGGTGCGCGCCGAGTAGCGGGCCACGAACTCGTCGTCGTGCCCTGCGAAGACGCCGCCCGGCGTGAGCGCGTTGACGCGAATCTCCGTGCCGGCGAAATAGGTCGCCAAGTAACGCGTGAGCCCAAGGGCCGCCGCTTTGGAGACGGAATAGGTGACGGGCTTGTAGTTGGGCGGCTGGCCCGGGCGCTGATAGAGGCGCTGATCGGGACCGACCAGCCCGTAGGTGGAGGCCACGTTGATGATCGACCCCCGGCCGGCCACGCCCATGGGCGTGGCCACGGCTTGGGCACACAGAAACATGCCGGTGATGTTGACGTCGACGGCCCGGCGCCAGGCATCGATCGGGAAGTCCTCGAAGCGGTTGGTGTGCTTGCCTTGATGCGCTTCATCGAACTTGGGGTCGAGCGCGGCGTTGTTGACCAATATGTCAACTGACCCGAAAGCATCCAGCGTCGTATCGACCATGGCCTGGACCGACTCAGGCTGCGAGACGTCGACATGGACGGCGAGGACTTCGGCGCCGGAGGCCTGTGCCACCTGTGTGGCAGCCTGTTGGGCCTGATCCCCCAGGATGTCGGCCACGACCACAGAGGCACCGGCTGCCGCCAGGGCGTGGCAGTGAGATGTGCCCAGCAGCCCTGCGCCTCCGGTAACGATCACCGCCTTCCCGCTGAGGTCGAACCTTCCCCGCACATCGTGTTCGCTCATCGCAAGTTGATCCTTGTGTGGTTCCTCAAACTAATTCGACGCGCCGACCGCCCTCGGCGGATGCGCGAGCCGCCAGGGCCACCTGAAGCGCAGCCATCCCGTCGGCCAGGCTGCAGACAGGATCAGATCGTCCTTCGGCCACGTCGACGAAGTGCCGCATTTCTTCGACGAACATAACGTTGCGCTCGAAACCTGGCGGCGCCGGCACGCTCTGCCAGGATCCGCTTTCGTCCGACCACCAGCGCATCCCGCCGGTGGCGTTGTTCCACGCCAGGCTCCCACGCGTGCCCACAACGGTCAAATGATGTTCGGCTGGCCGCCGATGATAGTCCAGATGCACGGAGGCCGTCACCCCTGAGCGGAACCGCAGCAGGACATCCGCCGTGTCTTCGACATCCAGGTCGAGCTCTGCCGAATGCCCCATTTCGCCCGTCACGGTTTGGACGTCGCCGAAGAACCAGCGCAGATAGTCGAAGGGATGGCTAAGGGTCAGCAACACACCGCCGCCGAGGTCCGACCGGGCGCTGTAGCTTTGGCGATAGTCCTCCCACGGATGCCAATCCGGCAGGAACTCTCCCCACGTGGCCTGGGCGCTGACCGGCTGGCCAATCGCCCCTGATGCGAGCAGTTCGCGCGCCGCCGCGCAGCCCGGGGTGAAAGCGAAACTGGAAACCGACCAAAGCCTGACGGTCGTGAGCTTCCAGGACAGTTGCCAGGCGATCCAAGCCGTCAAGCTTCTCGGCCACCGGCTTTTCCAGCAGGAGACTGCACCCGGCCTCGGCGGCTGCCAGGGCCGTCGGCAGATGGAGCGAGGTCGGATTGGAGACCACGGCCGCCTGCGGGGCCCAGCGCTCGAGCGCCCGCTCCAGGGAGTCTTCGGCCGGCCAGCCGGCCAAGTCTTCATCCGGCAAGGTTGCCATCCCGGTCCGATACAGGACGATGTCGTCCTGGCCAATGGCGACAAGGTTCTTCAAATGGCGCCTGCCAACCGAACCCAGTCCGCAAATCAGGGTGCGCATCGTTTCCTGTCGATCATGGGCCCTCTCCGTGCTCCGGCGTCCGGGTGAGCCCCGGAACCACCTGCCTCACCTACGGCTGAGCTCCAAAATCGGCCACAATTCGCAGGATATCGAAGCCTTCGGCGAAGGGGCGTTCAGCCAGGGCACCGTGCCGCACAAGGGTGGAACGGATGATGTCGGGATCGAAATAGTACTTGTCGGCGTAGGTGGTGTATTCCTTCAGCGCAGCGATCTTCTTTTCAACGTCTTCCCGGCTGACTTCCACCAGGAAATGAGGGAAGAAGCCATAGCTGCTGCGCAGGACGTCGAAGCCGAGCACGGAAATGCCACGGAAGGCGCGCAGCGACTCCTGAGTCACCACCCCATGGTCCTGATGGATATCGGCCGGGCTGTGGGCAAACACCAGGTCGGGCCGATGTTCCCGGTTAAGTTGGTAGAGAAACTCAAGGATCTCTTGCCGGTCGCGGGCGAAGTTGCGCGTCTCAAATGTGCCGACGATCACCTGCTCATCCTTCAACCCGAGCACGGCCATGCTTCTCCGGAGCTCGTCGGCGACATCCTGCAGATCCGGGTTCTTCTTGTTGTCGGAGAGGGTGACGCACAACACATCCGACTGGCCGGCGATGCGGGCGATCAATGCTCCGCAGCCAATCTCGATGTCATCGGGGTGCGCCCCCAAGAAGAGTACCTTCTTGCCGTAGAAGTTCACCTGTGGCCTCCCGGCGCTACTTGGTGGCGACGAAGCCCCCCACAACCTTGGTCATGGTCAGGGACCCCTCAGCGGCCAAGCGCCTCTCAGCGACTTGCTAAATCTTGGTCATCACGGCGTTGAAATCGTCCCCCAATTCGAAGAACGATCCCCACAGCTTGCGGTCTTCGGACAATGAGGCGCGCGTGTAATCGACGAAGGGTTTGACATCTTCAAACACAAGCGGATTGTCGAAGCGATGGACTTCGACCTGGGAGAAGGTCTCACGGATCGCGCCCAGGATTTCGCTGTCGTAGCGGGAGCTGCCCGGCATCGGCGGGATCGGCTTGCCGGTGGCTTCCTTGATGATGTCGTAGAAGAGCTGCTTGTTCTCAGGCATCGGGCCGGTGGTGAACAGGCGCCCGCCCTGCGCAAGCACGCGGTGCATCTCGCGTATCGTCAACGGGATGTCGTCCGCGTAGTAGATGGCGAAGCAGCAGGACACCAGATCATACTGGGCGTCATCCAGGGGGAATCGGCGGTTGAAATCGAGTTCGATGAAGCGCATCGGACTCCCCAGCTCGGCATTGCGCGCCTCGGCCTGGGCCAGCAGCTCATCCGAGACGTCCCCGCCCGTGATCTCGGCCTCGCCCTCCAAAGCATTGTAGAAGGCCACGCACTGCTTGCCGGAGCCGCAGCCGACGTCCAGGATCCGCAGACCCTTCTCGAGCTTCAAAATGTCGAGCATCCAGGCGTCGATATCCCGGCTGCCGAATTGCTTGTGAATGTCAATGCGAGTTTGTAGATCTTCGGTGGTTTCTCGATAGTCAAACTTCATTCTTCTCCGCTCCTGTGGCAAGTTTGCCATTCTACCATGGGGGTCATTTTGGCCCGTTCGGGCGCCGAGTTGGGCGCATGCAAGGCTTGATCCTTGCCTTCGACGGGAGCCGTCCCACCCATAGAACGGGCTCGGATGTACTTCAGAGTCTCAAGGGGATGGAAACTCAGCCGCGTCAGCTGAGCCAGGCGCCCGCTTCCCCAACGGCTGATCAACCCGGCCTCCAACCAGCGTGACACACCGGCCCGGGCGACTCCCGTTTTGTGAAGGTTTTCACAAGTTAGACGCCAGGTGGCGTCGCGCAGGGTAAAGATCGTCTCCCGCCCGCCGCCCAACGCCACGTTGCGTTCACTCTCCGGGAGACGGTAGTGGGTCTGCCCGCCGGGTAAGTGGGCATAGTCATGGTCTTGATGGATGGCCGTGATGGCCTCGGAGGCATCGACCACGGGCAGGCCGGCATGGCGTGCGGCATAGATCATCCAGTTGTCCCAACCAGCGCGCCCGACGGCGAACGGGGGCAAGGCTGGAAGGCGCCGGCGGGGAAACACGAAGTAATCGCTGCCGGCGGGCGGATGACGCCGAGCATCTCGTTCGAGCCGCGCGCGCAGGGCCGGGAGCCCGCCGCCTGCGAAGTCGATCGGCTCGTCCACCGCCAAATCCCATCGCTGGCCCACAATCAAATACGTGGCAAGCGCTTCCGCCACCCGGTCGACGGCCGGCAGGAAGTCATCGATCAGCATCACGTCGGCGTTCAGGAAAGCCATGCGCTCGAAACGCGCCGCGTCGGCGGCACGCTCGAATATGTCGTCCAAGAGCGGCGTGCCGTGCTCGTTGCGCGCCAACCCGGTCAGATGGCGGGCGCCCACGTCTTCCGCAGCGGCTGCCGCGCCGTCCTCGTCTCCGAACAGGAGGATTTCCACCCTCGGGCCAAGCGCCGCCCATGAGTTGAGGGCGTTGCGTTGGATCAAGCCGATATGGCCCTCAAATGGCTTGGGGGCAGTGAACAGAGTCACGCCGTCCGTCCAGGTCGGGATCATTCGGCGGCTGCTTCCATCGCCAACGGGACGTCGGAGGAATTGGGACCTCGTCCGTGCCGAGCCGAGTGAGGCGATGAACTCGGCGGTCCGACGGCCGGCGCTGCCATCGGTGAAGGTGATCTCGCGCTGCACAAAGGCCCGGCGGGCATCGGCGTCCGCCATGGGATCGTTCAGGTAGAAGTTGATGTGATCCTTGAGGCTGGCATCGTCCAGCGCCACCCTGCCGGCTCCGGCTCTGGCGGAAGCGCGCGTGCGTCGGCCAGCCGCCTATCTCCGACAGGGGCAGCGAGTACTTACGGGGCCAATTCCAGCCTCCGGGCGTGTCCAGACACACGCTGACAATCGGCCGGTCGTGGACAGCGGCCTCGACTACCATCGTCGAATAGACCGTCAGAAAGACATCGGCATGGGCCATCATGGACGCTTTCTCCGGCATATCCTCGCCGGAGTAGTAGCCCAGGCCCGCTCCCAGAGGAACAGGCTCGACAAGGTGGACGTGAGGCTTTTCAGCCGCCAGCTGCTGGATCTGCTCGCGCTCCTGCCGGAAGAGGTGGACGTCCATGAAGTGATTCGGGTGCAGGCGGACGAGAAGTTGCGCCGGGGCCGAGAGCTGATCCTCCGTGACCAGGCGCGCCAACGCCTCCACGTTGGGCAGATTGGGTGAGAAGCTGACAAAGCTGCAGGCGTAGGAGAGAAGCTTGCGGTCCGGATCGAGCCCGTGTTGGCGGAAATAGTCTTCGCGCGGCATGACCCAGCGACCGTCGAGGTAGCCATCGTAGGTGGGCATCCCCCCGATATGGACTCTCTCGGCCAGCCAATCCGACCCCAGGACAAGCTCATCCAACTGGCGTTCGGACCAACAATTGACGAAGTCCATCGGCGCCCCCGGCAGACTGTAGCTGCTTGGGTTGTCCCAGCCCACCATGGCGGCCACCGTAGTAACGCCGCGCTGGGCGGCCTGGCGTAGAAGGAACCTGTCCAGCCGCCAACCGGCCGTGCTGGCAACCACCAGGTCCGGCTGGTAGCGGTCGAAGAGATCGCCGTACAGGTCCGGCCGGTAGGTCGCCTGCCAGCGGACAAGGGCCCGACGCGCCCAGCGGGTCCGCCGCAGCAGACCGATCGCCAGCCAGGCGAGGGGCATCAACATCCGGCGCCGGTTGGCCTGTTCGGCCGCCACCTGGTCGATGTAGCTGTCCATGGCCTCGGTGTTGATCCGGCGAGAGCCGCCAACCCGTCGCAGAAAGTCGAGCCACCACTGGCGCTCAGGATCTACAGTTTCGACGTAGGATTTGGCCCGGTCGAGGCGCAGACCCTCGACAATCAGCCCTGGGCGCCCGAAACGCTCTTCTACCGTCGGGACCAGGCTGTCTTCGGTGAGCAGCACGACGCGGGCACCGCCGGCAATAAGGTACGGGACGACATCGGTCTGCAGGAAGTAGACGATCGCCAAACCGTGGTCGGCACTGATGAAGATGGTGGGAGCGTCTGTGTCCGTGGGGGTGGTCATCAGATGCGCTAGTCCACAAAATACCAGCGGAAGACGCGGTCGTAGAAGCCGAGCAGCACCCGGCGCACGAGCCCAATTTCAAGCAGTCGGCGCCAGAGGCCGACACGCCGTCTCCGCGCTTGCCTCTCGCCCTTCTGCGGGATCGGGTTGAGGGTGTTGCTCATGTTCATGGCCAACGGGCGCGCCGTCATGAGCCGCAGGTAGCCCTCAGCGTCCATGCGGCGATCCAGATCCCGCACCTGACCCATCGGGCGGTCCATGTCGAAGGGAACGAACTCCCGCAGCACCGAGGTGTGGGCCACAAACTGCCAGTGAGACGCGCCCACGAAGGCAGGCGTATCCCGGTAGGTGAGGCGGATATCTTCAGTGGCCTCGTAGCGGGCGCGGATGTCATCCTCATCCTGGCCCAGGCTTAGATCGAACGCCCGGAAGTCCGCCCAGGGGATCAAACCGCCGCGTTCTACCTTTACCTCCGCCTGGGACTCGGCCCAGGCCAGCGTGGCGACGAAGAATTCGGGCGGCGTGCGGAACGGGCGGCTGGTGACCATGCCCACATTGGGATAGGTCTCCAGGATTTCCAGCGAGTTCTTCCAGCCATCCGGGACTGAATTCGGCGTCGCTGTCGGTGTACGCGAGGATATCGCCCGGCGCCGAAGCGAAGATCTGATTCCAGGCGCCCCCCTTCCCCAAGTTCTTCTCCGAAAGCATCAAGTACTGGATGTGCCCGTCTTGCTGGGCCTGCAGCAGATAGGCCACAGTCTCCGGTCCGCTGCCGTTGTCGAACACCATCAAATCATGCGCCGGTTCGGTGTTGGCCCACAAGCTGTTCAAACAAACCTTGAGCACATCCAGCGCCTGGGCGTGAAATCCCTTGAGGGCCGGGATGCAGGTCAGGACGGCGACCGTGATCCGCTCTGGGCGGGCGACCCCCTGAATGAATTTGGCCGGGTTTTGTCCCACGCGCAAGGTCAGCGCTCCCATTCTCCGGTTGAGAGGGGCCGGCTATCGCCGGCGCTCATCGATGCTCTTCAAGGGCTTGTGTCGGACAGCGGCGTTCATGGCCGCCAGATCCGGGCGGCTGCGGACGAGAGCAAGGATGTCCCGCCAGCCGAAGGTCACATCCGGGGCAAAGTGCGAGAACACTGCCCGAATGAACGCCAGATCCTCCGGCGTATCGACCGTCCAGCGATAGCCTCCGAAGATCCTCATCGTTTCGCACGTGCAGCACGCGGAACCTTCCCGGCGGGTCGTAAAGGTAGGGCATTACGTGCTCCCGCTGATAAGGTTGGTCCGCTTTCTTCCAGGCGGCATCCAGGGCGGCGAAGCTGCACACCTCGGTGTCCAGCCCAATGGGGAAGGTGCGGTCGTCCACGAACCGGTTGAGCGCCAGGTCCACCGGCGGCTCGCTGTCCAAGAACGCGTGCACGGTCTGGTCGATGACTTCCGGGTCAATCACGGGGCAGTCACCGGTGATCCGCACAACCACATCGGCATCGTGTTCGGCGGCGGCAGCATGCACACGATCGAGAACATCCACCGGGTCACCCCGGAAGCAGGCCAGTCCTTCCGATAGGCACAAGGCCTCCACGGGATCGTCCTTCTCGGAGGTAGTGGTGGCCACGACCGTCTCATCCACAGTTTTGGCCCTGCTGCACGCGCCGCACAACGTGCAGGAGCATCGGCTCTCCCTGGATATCCGCCAACACCTTCCCCGGCAGGCGAGATGATTCCATGCGAGCCTGCACGATCCCGACAATGCGCTGATCAGATCGCTGCATGCCGCTTAGCCCCTTCCCGCCCGCGCCAAATCGTAGGCTTCGAGCAGGTGCCAGAAATTCACCGGCCAGTTGGCTCTTTCCTCAGCCAGCTCCCGGGATCGGCGCCCCACGGCCTCAAAATCGGCCCGTCGCTGGGCGGCCTGCAGGATACTGCTCGCCAGGGCGTCGGGCTTTCCATCTTCAAACCACCAGCCTTGCTCCCCTGGAGTTACCCATTCTCGGTTGCCAGGGATATCAGAAACCAGGGCCGGGAGCCCGGCCGCCATGGCCTCCATCAAAGAGACAGAGCTGCCGTCGCTGTGGGAGGCGGACACGTACAGATCTGCGGCGCGGTAGAAGTCAGGCAGGGCGTCGTTTTGTACTTGGCCCCCAAAATGGACCTTGTCAACCAGTCCAGCAGCTTCGATCCGGGCGCGCAGTCGGTCCGCCTGGGAACCATTCCCCAACAAGATCAAGCGCAGTTGGGGCAGCTTCTCGGAAGCTCGAATGAAGGCCTCCACGACGATGTCGACGCCATACTGGGGTTCCCAGGCTCGGTTGGAAAGGAGCACAAGGTCTGATTGCCAGCCGAGCCCCCGCCGCAGACCATCCGCTTGGCCGGGCGAGAACTTAGCCAGATCGACGCCCCACGGGAAGACGACAATTCGGTCGGGCGCCATCCCGAGATCCTCCCCAGCCTTGCGCACTGCCTGGCAGTCGCATACCAGCACATCACTGCGCTTCAATGTGAACTCGGCGGCAGCCCGGCCTAGGCCACGGCGAGCTCCGACCAGCAGGTCGGAACCCCAGGACATCGTCACCAGCGGGTGGTACCCGACGGCGGCGACCAGCCCGGCGGGAAGCTGGACCGGCCCGGCGTGAACCAGATCGGGTTTCAAGCGGTCCAGCAGCGACTGCAGAAAGATCAGGGACCGGGGGATGTCGATCCAACGAAACGGCCGGCCCGGGGACCACCAATCGATTTCTTCGACGCCCTCTGGCAGCGGCCTGTTCTCTCGTCCAAGGCCCTTGTCCTCGAGCCTCAGGTACAGGATCTCATGCGTGGTCCCAGACAGGGCGCTCAAGAAACGGAAATCGTGGGGCGAGTAGTCCCGCGAGAAGTAGAGAATCCGCACTCAGGCCCCCAGACTCGTCCAGCGCAGGGCTTCTCCGGCCGGGATATCAAGCTCGGCGACTGTGCCCAGCACCGCCGGCAGGTCGTAGGGCATGACTGCCCCTGGGGAGGCCGGTCGAAGCACCTTGATCATGTCCCGCGTCAAACGCTCGCCAGCCTGAATGTCCCTGGCCGCCCTGAGACATCGGCGCTGAATGACGACCGTCTCTAGCTCGTTGCCGGCCACGAACTTCTGCGACGAGCCCAGGGCGCGCTCGAGCTCACGCGTGCGGTCCACCATCTCCCGCCAGGTGGTGGGGTTCATGGCGAATGGGTGGTCGGGCCCTTGGCGATGGTTGTCATCGGTGAAGTGCTTCTCAACCACGCGCGCACCCAAGGCGACGGCGCCCAGCACAGTGGCGTGCCCCGGCGTGTGGTCGGACAGGCCAAGGACGACGTCAGGGTACATGGCAGCGTAGGTCTTGAGCACATTGAGGTGGACGTGATCGAAGTTGTCGGTGCTCCCGGTGTAGTTGGTGTTGCACTGGAGCAGCACAAGCTGGGGGTTGACCGCCAGGACCGTGTCCACGGCGCGCTGGACATCACCGATGTTCGATGCCCCGGTGGCCAGCAGGACAGGCTTCCCCTTGGAGGCAATCCGGTCAATGATCTCGACCCAGGTGATGTCCCCCGACCCGATCTTAATGGCGGGGAAGTAGGCTTCCAACTCGTCCACGGCCTCGAAGTCGTACGGCGATGAGAAGTAGTGGATGCCGGCGTCGTCACACGTCTCACCCAGCTCCGGCGTCCACTCGAAGGGGATCGAAGCCCCCTGATACACCTCGAAGACCGACTGCTTCCACTTGGCCTGGTGCGAGACCTGCGAGTTCATGTGGGTGAAGCCGTAGTCGCTGACGATCTCGGGCGCTCTGAAGTTCTGAAACTTGGCAGCATCGGCCCCGGCCTCGGCCACCAAATAGATCAGATCCTTGGCCCGCTCGAGGTCGCCGTCATGGTTGGCGCCAATGTCGGCGATGAAATAGGTCGGATGATCACGGCCAATGGCGCGTTCGGCGATGTGGATGTCTTTCATGTCGGTGCTCCTCGCGCTCGGATCGCTCTCTGGTCGACGCCGTCTGTTTGGATAGCTGCGTTCATGTCTCTTCGGCCTCAACACGGGCCATGGCTTCGATCTCCGAACGGCGGCCGTCGGCGGCCATCGCCTTGAGCCTGCCCATGCCCTCATCGATCGTCGGCAGTGGGGATTCGAGCACTCGTTCGATACGGCTCGAGTCGAGACAGAGAGCCCTTGTGCGGGCCGCCCCCAGGGCCCCATCGGCCACCGCGGCCGGTTGGATCAAGCTTTCGTCCAGACCGAACGCCTGGGCCAGCTTGACACCGAACTCGTACTTGCTCAGGCAGGTGCGGCCGCCAAGGTTGAAGATGCCCCCCAATCCAGAGTCCAGCAGGTGCCACAGCCAGCCGGCCAAGTCGTTGGCCAGGATCGGGCTGAAGGTCACATCGGTGAACCCGCGACAGGGTCGTGCATTCTCCAGCTGGTCGAGGAACCAGGCCGCCAGACCCCGACCGGCGTAGGCGCTCCAGGCGAAGAGATTGGTCCGCACCACGGCGGCGCCCGGATAGGCCTTCATCGCGGCCCATTCGCCTTCGAGTTTGGTGCGGCCGTAGACGTTCATCGGCGAAGGCGTCTCGTCTTCCGCATGGGGCGATCGGCCGTCCCCATACACGGCGTCGGTGGAGATGTGAACCAGGCGCGCCCCGACGGCATAGGCAGCGCTTGCCACGGCGCCGGCCATATCCCGGTTGAGCCTGGTCGCCCAATCGGTCTCGCGCTCACATCGGTCCACATCGGTGGCGGCTGCACAGTGGACCACCCAATGCGGAGCCAGATCGGCGAAGAGTTCATCCGCCACACCTGGCTGCGATAGGTCGGCGCTCACAGCGCGCACACCTCGCCTGGCAATCGGATGGCGCTGGAAGACGGCGATCAGCTCGTCATCGGGCCGGGCCGAGAACACCAGATTGGCGCCCAGCAGACCACTGGCCCCGGTGATCAGGACGCGCGCCATGGGCTAGGTCCCCGCCCGCTCGCGGTCACCGGCCTCGGGACCAATGAGGCCTTTGAGTTCATCAACGGTGAGCCAGGCCTGGTTGGTGTCGCTCGCGTAGCGGAAGCCCTCGCTTGGCCGCCGGCCCTCCTCTTCCCAGCCGTGTCCGAACCACAACGCGCCCGGCGGCTCCACCACGAACATGTCGTCCAGCTCGAGCGTATGCCGCGACTCGTCTTCCGAGATCAGCACCTCATGCAGCTTTTCCCCCGGCCGGATGCCGATGAACTCGAGCTCAGCCTCGGGGGCGATGGCCTTGGCCAGATCGACGACCCGCATGCTGGGAATCTTGGGAACGAACACCTCCCCGCCCTGCATGCGCTCGATGGCGCCAACCGTAAAGTGCACCCCTTGCTCGATGGCCAACCAGAAACGGGTCATGCGCTCGTCGGTGATCGTGATGCGGCCATCCGCGCGCTGCCTCCGGAACACCGGCACGACGCTGCCTCGACTCCCGAGAACATTGCCGTACCGGACGCAGGCGAAGCGCGTCCCGGTGCCGCCAGCGTAGGCATTCGACTGGACGAACAATTTCTCGGCGGCGAGTTTGGTGGCGCCGTACAGGTTGATCGGGTTCACCGCCTTGTCCGTGCTCAAAGCCATCACGCGTTCGACACCGGTGTCCAGCGCGGCTTCCACCACATTGCGGGCGCCCATGATGTTGGTCATGATGGCTTCGATCGGGTTGTACTCGCAGGCCGGAACTTGCTTCAGCGCTGCGGCATGAACCACGATGTCCACATCGTGCATCGCCCGGCGCAAGCGAAGTCGATCACGCACGTCTCCGATGAAATAGCGGAGAGTCGGGTCTTCAAAGCCGGAGGCGCGCATTTCGTACTGCTTGAGTTCGTCCCGGCTGAAGACGATGATCTTCCCCGGATGGTGATCGGCCAGCATCACTTCGACGAATTTGCGCCCGAAGGATCCGGTGCCGCCGGTGACAAGAACGGTTTTGTCCTTCCAGTCCATTTAGGCTGACCTCTCTCGAGTGGATGCGGGTTCCGGCTCGGCGTGGAACACGAGCATCGGGTACTGTCCGATCCGGCCGAACATGTGTGGCGCTAAGTTTTCCAGGGCGAAGAGCAGCCGGAGCAGTTGCTTTCCCAGCAAGGGACGAAAGATGAATGCGCGCAAGAAGGACGTGCTGACGCATCGCCAGACCAGAATCTCGAATCCAGGAAATCCGCCCAGGTTGTCACGCATCCAGCGGTAGCTGTGCTTGAAGGTGAACGTGCCAGCGGTCCGAATCAGCTGCTCGGCGTCTTCCGTCGGCCGGTCAATGGCTCCCGTGGGCGACGTGTCGCGGCCCGCGAAACGCCGATAAACGCGGGCCAGGGCGTTCATGGTAACGATGAACGGCCGGGCGACTTTCATCAGGGAGCTCTGAGACCCCCAGCTATAGACGATCACGGCGTGTGCGCCCGGTGTGAGGCACCGCAGAAAGCCTCGAAATGCGGTCAGGTGCTCGTTGGCCGGGAGGTGATGGACCGTGTGCAGAGAGACCAGGCCGTCCATCGACCCCGGCTTGAGGGGCAAGTGCGCCACATCGGCGACGACGTACAGGCCATGGTCCGCAATTCGCTGCCGCGCGGCCACCAAGGCCGTGTGTGAAATGTCAATGCAAACGCGGCGCTGGTAGCCTTCGGAATACGCTAAGTACTCCGGGTACTGGATCGGACCTGAGCCAGCATCCAGCAGGAACCTGCCATGCGGTGCCAGATGGTCGAGCACCCGCAGGTGGCATCGATGGAGGTACTCCTGAGACACCGGACGCAAATCCTCGTAGCGCGCGTTCTGGTACAGGCCCTCCCCGATCGGCTGCCAGCCGACGGAATCATAAAAGGCGCGCACCTCTTGTTTGACGTCTTCGGACCGGCTCATGCCGCCTCCGAAATGGGGGCCGCTTGGCGGGCAGCCCAATCGACGGGCACGCCGCTCAAGGCGTTGAGCGTTTCGGCATAGCGACGGCGATGTTCGGGCCGAACAGCTGTCTCCAGAGGAACCTCGGCCAGGTCTTCCCACAAGGAAACGATATGCCACGGGTAGGCAAATGGAAACTCGAAGAAGAAGCGATAGGCGTAGCGGATAGCGGTCTCGATCTGATCCGGTGGCAGACGCCTGCCGAGCGGCTCAGCCACCAATCGATCGATGGCCTCGAAGTAAGCCGGCATGCTCTCGGGGTCACAGGTGAAGCCCTTGCAGCGGTAGTGCGTATCCCCGGCGACCACAACGGGAACTCCGGCCATGGCCATTTCCATGCCGACAGTGGTCGTGTAGACCAGTCCGACATGGGCCAGATCGATCAGGTCGTACGTGTTGACCTCCGATTCGGGGGGCACCAGCACCACCCTCTCGGCCAGATCAGGCAAGGAATTGTGAAGAATTTCACGAGATGGATGCCCCGCGCCGAGCAGCTCCCCGGGATGGACGCGCACCACAAGTTGGCAATCCTCTCGTCCGGCCAAGTGGGCGGCGGTCTTCACCAGCCAGTCGGCCATGCCCTCGGTGAAGAGCTGGCGATCCAAGGCCAGACTGTCGCCGACGACGTTGGTGCACAGAAGCACCAGCTTCTTGTTTTCGGGGAGGCCCAGCTTCTCTCGTGCCGCTCGAGCGCCCTGGGATTCCCCCGCCTGCCACTGGCGCGTGAACTGCGCCCATGCCTGGCCGCCGCGTCGGGCTTGATACAGGGTTTCCAGGGCGGCCAATTCGCCGGCCTCCAAGGCCATCGCCCCGCGCGCCGTCCACAAGGCCTCGGACCGCAGCCGCATCACCTCATCGTTCTGGGCGAGCCACATGCGCCCCCGCTGCTCGCCGAACTCGTAGGTCACTGCTGTTTGTCCCTCCGCCTTCACCGTCCGATAGGCAGCGCCAAACTCGAGAATGCTGCCGTTGGGGATCACAACCAAATCGTAGGCCGTCCCACGCAGCAGTCGCCGTAACGCCCGCGCCGCCGTCCGGTTTCGTTCGAGTCGGAGGTGGAAGAGGCGTGCGGCTTCCGGCTCCCCGGAGAGATCCATCGCCTCGCGCTGAAGCGTGTACTGGGTGTCAAGTTCGGCCTGACGACGGATGGACGCCTCCATGTCGGAAGTGAGCGGCGCCTTCGGGGCGGCGGTCAGGTCGGTCAGCGTCATCATTTCGCTCAGGGGCTGCAGTGTCCGGCGCAAATATGCCTGCTGGCGGCGAAGATCGAAGCGGCCCACCGGCTCGACCCACCGGCGGTAGGGCACATAGGCCAGATCAACCCTGTGGCCATCAGCGGTCAGCAGCAGCCCCATGGCCACCAGATGTTCAACCCACCATTGGAGGCCCCCCACCAGGAGGATCCGGCGGCCAGGCGACGGGGATTCGGTCCCCGCCAGAACCGATCGGACGGCCCGCAACCAGCCAGGCAGGCGGCCCGCCAAGCGATCGAGTTCATAGCCGCCTGCGGGCGGCTTTCCCTCTCCCAGCCAGGACTGGTAGGCCTCGGCTGTCCACGGGATGCGACCCAACAAGGCCTTGAACGTAGACGCCGAACTCATAACACAGCTTCCGTGATAGACCACGCCAACCGCGGTCGCAGCGGCCCGTGGCGTCGCTCCGCCCACTGGCTGCCGGGTGCGCCGGTGCCATCGATGGAGAAACTCAGGGCGTGCTCGTCGGTGAAATAGGACCGGATTTTGAAAGCGCTGGCGTTGACTCCCAACACAAATCGGCCCTCATTCAAAAGCAGCCCCGGGATCTGGCACCGGCTCCGGTAGCGGCCGGCCTCTCGAACTTCGTAGCGAGCATAGGCGTCGGGATCATCCGTGTCGAAGGACGTGAAGATTGGCTCGCCCGCGGCTGGTGAACAGGTAGATCCCGATCCGCAGCGCTTTGATCGGCTCATCCAATTCATACTCAAACTCGATCGTGAATGCCTCCGAGGCCATGACGCTTTCGGCGGGCTTGCCACCCGGATTGAGAACCCTCAGGGCAAGCGGACGGAAAGGCGCAGCGGCGGCGACCTGGGGCAAGTCGCCGTCCCAGCGATGCTCGCCGACCTCGGACATGCCGGAGGTCATGTAGAAATCGACGGCTTCTTCCGAAGGGGCGCGCAGGACGATGCGGCCGTCCTGGAGCACAATCGCTTCTTCGGTCAGCCGCAGGATGGCCGACATATCGTGGCTCACGAACAGCACCGTGCGGCCTTCCCGGGCCACGTCGTTCATTTTGCCCAGGCATTTGCGTTGGAACTCGGCGTCGCCGACCGCCAACACTTCATCCACGACCAGGATCTCCGGCTCGAGATGGGCCGCCACAGAAAAAGCCAGCCTGAGGTTCATGCCGCTGGAGTAGTGCTTGATTGGGGTATCGATGAAACTGCTCAACTTCGGCGAAGGCCACAATTTCGTCGAACTTGGCGTCAATCTCGGCGCGCTTCATCCCCAGGATGGCCCCATTGAGGTAGATGTTCTCTCGGCCCGTGAGCTCGGGATGGAACCCGGTGCCGACTTCGAGGAGCGAGCCGACGCGCCCGGCGATGCGCGCCTCGCCGGCGCTGGGTTCGGTCACACGCGCCAGGATCTTCAGCAGCGTGCTCTTGCCGGCGCCGTTCTTTCCGATAATTCCCAGCACGCCGCCTTGGCGCACATCGAAAGACACGTCACGCAGGGCCCAGATCATGTTCTGGCTGGCTCGATCGCCCTGGCGGCCGAGATGTCGCAGGCCACCGGCCAGGGCATCACGCAGGGTCCGATATCCGGACGGTCTGCCGCCGATCCGGTACTGCTTGCCCAGCTCGGACACTCTGATCGCGTAGTTGCTCATACGATGTCGGCGAAGGTGCGTTCCATACGACGGAAGTAGAGCACACCGCTAATCAGGACCAGGAATGCCACCAGGGTGGAAAGGCCAATAAGGCCGGCCGATGGCTGCCCGACCCCCAGCACCGACCAGCGAAATCCCTGGATAACGCCCGCCATGGGATTGAGGCCATAGGCCAGCTGGCCCAGGCCCTTTGGAATCAGCGTGGCGGAATACGCCACAGGCGAGGCATACATCCACGCCTGGACGATGAAGGGCGTGATGTACCCGATGTCCCGATAGGCCACGTTCAGCGCCGACAGCCAGAGACCGACGCCCAGGCCCGTCACCAACACCAAGAACAGGAACACCGGCAGGGTCCAGATGCTTGCCGACGGGGGCACGCGGTAGAAGATCATCATGCCCACCAACACGACGCTGGCTAACATGAAATCCACCAGGCCTGCCAGGACGGAAGAAAGCGGCACCACCAGCCGGGGGAAATAGACCTTGGTTACAAGGCTCCGGCCGGTCACCAGGCTGGCGCTGGCCTTGGTGATCCCATCCTGGAACAAGACCCACGGCAGCAGGCCGGTGAAGTAGAAGACCGCCGGGGGTACGCCATCAGTGGGGATGCCCGCCAACCGGCCGAAGATGATGGTGAAGATGACCATACTGAAGAACGGCTTCAAGATCGCCCAGGCGGCCCCGAGCAGGGTCTGCTTATAGCGCACCTTGATATCGCGCCAGGTCAGGAAGTAGAGCAACTCTCGAAAATGCCAAAGTTCGCCGAGATCCAGCCCGCCCCAGCCTTTGGAGGGGCGAATCACGGTGACCGGGGCTGGTTGATCGGCGGCCGTCACGCTTGCTTCTCCGCCAATTCCGGGGTTCATGTCGATGGGCCAGGTACCAATCGATAGTCTGCCTCAGGCCGTCGTCGAGCTTTGTCTTGGCCTTGAAGCCAAACAGGCTCCTCGAGCAAGGGACGTATCCAGAGCGCGGCGCGGCTGGCCGTTGGGGCGCGACGTGTCCCAGATGATCTTCCCCTCGTAGCCCACCAGCCGCGCGGATCTTCTCCGCCAGATCCCTGATCGAGATCTCCTCGCCAGAACCCAGATTCACTGGCTGGCTCGAAGTCAGCCGTTCCGCGCCAAGCAGGATGCCCTCGGCGGCATCCATAGCAAACAGGAACTCACGCGTCGGGCTGCCGTCGCCCCACAGGGTGACGCTTTGGGGCCCCTGACTTCTTGGCTTCCAAGAACTTCCGAATCAGAGCCGGGATGACGTGTGACGTTTCGAGATCGAAGTTGTCGCGTGGCCCATACAGATTGACCGGGATCAGATTGACGACGTTGAAACCATACTGTGCCCGGTAGGCCTGCGATTGGACCAGGAGCATCTTCTTCGCCAGCCCATAGGGCGCGTTGGTCTCTTCCGGGTAGCCATCCCAGAATGGCATCTTCGCTGAACGGGACGGGGGTGAACTTCGGGTAGGAGCACACGGTCCCGATGGCGACGAATTTCTCGACGCCGGCCTCCCAGGCAGCATGCATCATCTGCACGCCCATCATCAGGTTGTCGTAGAAGAATTCGGCCGGCCGCGCCAGAGTTGGCGCCGATCCCGCCGGCCTTGGCGGCCAGGTGGATTACGATGTCGGGTTGTCGAATCTTCCAACACCCGGATGATCGCCTGCCGGTCCACCAGGTTGTAGTCACGCTGGCGCGGCACGAAGACAGTCCCCGGCACCCAAGGCCTGCAGTCGCTCCACGACGTGGGACCCCAGGAAACCGCCGCCGCCAGTCACCAGCACGCGCCGTGCCTGCCAGAAGTCGGAGGACGTATCGTGATCATTCATCAGCAGCACTCCCTCGATCGATTCCGCTTCGCCATCCGTGAAGACACGCAGCCGGCGTTCAGGACGAACTCCCCGAAGGAGCTTCTACCAGCCGCAGATCCCTACCCTCAACCCTTAGGACCGCTGCCCCATCGTGCACGCCGTCGTCCGACAACTTGAGACCCTGCTCCAGGCAGGTCAGGCGGCAGACATCGGCGATGTCTCCGGCGCCCTCGACGCGTACGCTGGTAATCCCCTGGCGCTTGGCCCTGGCGAGCAAGGTTTGGGCTTCCTGGCGCGTCTGCCGGTACAGCTCCATCGAGTTCTCGACATATTTCACGGTCAGCCGCGCCCGCAAGGCGAGCCCCTCGGGCGTGATAATGTAGCGGAGCTTACGGCGCTCCGCCCGCTTGACTTTGACATATCCTTTGGAAACCAGGCGCTTGAGGTGCCAGTTGACGGTCCCCACCGCCACCCCCAGGCGCGTGGCCATCGTCAGCCTGGGTGGTATCCGGGTCGCGTTCGATCTCCTCCAGCAGAGACAGTTCACGCAGTCCAGCCGTGCTATCGTCCACAAGGTCTCCTTCAATATTCAGTGACTGAATTTTACCCGTAATCCTGTTCCGGTCAAGGCGGTCCACCGGCAGCCCGTGCCCGAAAGCATGGCGCTAGGGCGAGCAACCCGTCGCGTTTCGCTTCGGCACCAGCAGCTCCACGGGAGGCTCGCTGGAGGTGTAGACCGGTTGGTACGCGCATAGGATCGGCGCCGCCACCTCTTCATTCCATGCGTCGTTCTCCTCCCCAAAAGCGTGGGCGCCTGCCTTGAATCTGGACCGACAGAGGTTCGCTGACGATCAGCCCATAGCGCTGCGACCGTACATGCCTCGTGGAAGCGCGCCAGATAGGGCTTGTTGCGCGCCATGGCCATCTCCATCAAGGTGACCTTCTCGTCCTCGGGCTGAAGTGGGCCGGCATGTACGGTTCCGAAGGTGAGCAGCTGGCGTTCGGTGAGGAACAGCACCGGCTTCGCCTTCGGCTTGTGCCTGGTCGGCCGCCGCCTGGATGGCGGAGAGCACCTGCGCCTCATGGCCGGGATCGCGCGACGGGAAGGGGCCGCCGCCGTTGAGCACAAACACCATGGGCATCCCACCAGGAGCACCATCTGCCACCATGCCGCGGGCAGCGCCTCGCCGGCGAGGGCGCTGGGCGAACCCGGATGTCGAACAGAAGATAGGTTCCACAGACTGCCAGCAGCACCAGGAAGGCGTCGAAATTGTGAAGGTCTCCCCCGCCGCCGATCTTCACGCTGACGATCAGCCCGCCCAGAGAACAGCACGGCCAAGATGACCCCCAAAGCGGCCAGCCGCCAGCCGCGGACCAGGATCTCGCCCCGCCGCGCACGCCGAGACCGCCACCAGGCTGAGCGGGAGCACGGCCAGGGCGATGGCCGGCAGGACGCCCAGCGGGAAGGTGGGATTGGGAAGCAAGCGATACCAGAGCAGCGCCGACGAGAAAGCCGTCCCGAAGTCCGTGGCGGGGTTGCCGGACCAGGCGACATACGCCGATTGGGCGGCGAAGCCTGCCGCCACCCCACCCACGCGACCAGATCACCGGCCGCGCCCAATAGGCAGCGAACGCCTCTCCTTGCCGGCCGGTGACCGCTCCAGGGCGTAGAGAGCGGCGGCCAGCATGCCCGGCACGGGGATCCAATTGACCCGGCTGACCCCGGCCCACATCGAGGCCAGCACCACGATCGCGAGACTGCGCCGTGACCTGCTCGGGTCGAAAGCCAGCAGGACCAAGAGAGCAGGCAGCATCAGATGGTAGTAGACCGCCCCTTGGAAGAAGAACAAACCCAACCAAAGGGTCACCCACAGGGTGAGCGACGATCGTCGCCAAGCAATCCTCCGTGCGAGTGCCCATGCGCCAGCGTAGGTGAGGCCCAACCACAGAATCGATTGCCACAGGCGGTGAACCCAGATCGGCGCGCCGGTAAAGATGAAGGGCAGCGCCTGAAGCAGGTAGCGGGTCGGATGCAGGATTGGGAGCGGAAACCATGCCCCGTACAGCTTGGGGCCAAAGAACAGGGAGGCGTAGTAGTAGCGGCTGGCCTCGGACCAGCCCAGGCTGAAAGGATCGGCTGATATCTGCAGACGGGTGGTGACTTCGAACGTCGTCCCTATCCCCAGGGCCGAGATGGGCCACGGAGCGGCCCAGCCGCGGTCCTTCCGTAGGGGAAGACAGCTGCCCCCAAGCAGAGATAGCAGCCAGAACAACGCAATGCGCGGCAGGAGCTCCTGCGTCAACTCGAGCCAGCTCGATCGAAATCCAGGCAGGCAGAACAAGCAGGGAAAGGATCCAGGCCGCCAGGGCCAGACGTGGTCGCCGGCGCACCCAGCTGAAAGCCCATCCGCTGGCGGCCGCCAGCGCTCCATCGACCGCCTGGCGGCGGCGCAGCAGCCAGATCGAGGGCAGCCAGGCCCAACACCCCACTCGCGCCCACGCCGGCCAGGAAGAGCGGCTGCCTGAGGATTCCGGTGCCACGCAGGGCCGCCAACGCACCTTGCGCTACGGCCAGCCCCAGCAAGAGCAGGGTGGCCAATCCGAGCCAGAAACGCGACGGCGCCTGCGCCCGACCGGTCACCTCGGTCACGGCCCAGCACCCCAGAGGCAGATTGTGAAATTCATCACAATTGGTCATCCGTCCCAGTCTGGACGCCGCCGGGACCAGGCGAGGCTCTGCGGGAGCATGAGCGCGCCGGGGACGCTGACCAGCGCGTCCATCACCCGCACTAGGATCGCCGTCGGCAGGATGCTGGCCGTGCTCACCCCACCCAGGGCCATATAGATGAAGGTCATCGAGACCTCTTGCAGACCCAAGACCGTTGATCGAAATCGGGACCAGGGTGACAAAGTAGGTGAAGCTCCACAAACCCGCAATGGTCCACAAGCTGATGGATTGGTCGAGCGCGTGCAGCGAGCACCCAGATGCTGCCGAAACGCCCCAGCATGATGACCCCCGTGCTGGCGAAGGCCCACAGGACACTGATGGGATTCTGTCGCCACAAGCTCGAAGGACTCGCGGACGGCGAGCGCGATCTGCCGCAGCCTGGCTTTGATGCGGGAAATCCACGATCCGCCCAGTCGCGACGCCGGTAAGGGCAGCAGCGCGACACCGCCCGCACCTTGGAGGTAGGCGATGAGGGGCCCGACCCCGAAAGGCAGCGCCATGGCCATGCCCAGCATCCCCACGATGCGGTCGGCGAACACGGAAGTCACGTAGGCCGTCCGCCGCGACTCAACCTGCGCTACGCCAGCGATGCGGATGACATCTCCGCCGACGGTTGTCGGAAGAAAGTTGGAGGCGAATAGGCCGGAGAATGTGAGCACGAAGGCGCGCCGCCACGGCACGTCCACTTGCGCCGACCGAAGCAAGTAATACCAGCGGCTGACCCCGGCAATCCGGGAGACGACCACCATCCCGAACGCCACAGCAAAGGTCGTCCACGGGATCTGGGCCAGCGCATCCAGGAACTCCCGCCAACCGAGCTGGACCAGGAGATACACCAGCAGACCCAAGGCGACCAGGGTGCCCGCCAGCCGCAGCGCGGTCTGCCAGACATCCGGTCGTTCCAGAGTCAGACATCATTCGGACGGCAGGCTCGTTAAGGATCCGCCGTATGCTGTAGGTCGGTTTGGCCTGTGAACTCATGGTAGGTGCGCACCAACAGCTCGGCGATCAAGCCCATCAGTATCGATTGAAATCCGAGGATGATGAACATGGTGCTCATCTGAAGCAGAGGCGATCCGAGGACGGATATCCCCAACAACACCCGCCGGAGCCCCAGAAACAGGAGCACGGCCAGGCTGGGCAGGATGAGCAGAAATCCAGCGCCGCCGAACAGGTAGATCGGTTTGAGTGCGTAGCTGATCAGGAACTTGACCGTGAACAGATCCAGGATGCACTTTGAGGATGCGGTTGAGCCCGTACTTGGTCTTTCCATGCCGCCGGGGATGATGCCGGACCGGCACCTCGATGATCTTGGCGCCGACCGAATCGGCGTAGGCTGGGATGAAACGATGCATCTCGCCGTAGAGCCGGAATCCCTTGAGCACTTCCCGGCGGTAGGCCTTCAGCGTGCAGCCATAATCATGCAGCTGCACGCCGGTGACAGTTGAAATTAGCCAGTTGGCAACTCGGGAGGGGAGGGTGCGCGTGATGAACGCATCCTGGCGATCGATCCGCCAGCCCGAGACCACGTCAAAGCCCTGGTCCACCTTCTCCAGCAAGAGCGGGATGTCGGCCGGGTCGTTTTGCATGTCGGCGTCGATCAACACCACCACCTCGCCGCTGGCGTGGTCCAGCCCGGCGGCTATGGCCGCCGTCTGGCCGAAATTGCGCCTGAGTTCGATCACCCGCGTGTGGGACGGATCTTCTCCAGCGAGCTGCACCAGTGCCGCCGTGGAGCCATCTCTGGACCCATCGTCGACGTAAATCAGTTCGTAGCTCAACCCTTGCAGTGCGTCCGTCAGGGCCTGATGCAGCGGAGGCAGGTTGTCAACTTCGTTATATACCGGCACCACCACCGTCACCGAATAGGCAGGACGGGGTGCCTCGGCCAGCTCAGATCGGGTTTGCAGGTGAGTTTCGGTCATCGTCGGCTCCCATGCCCGTTAATCAAAACCGTTGCCGGCGTTCCTCAGCACAGCCGTCACTCCGGTATCCCACCGGTGCCAATCCCCGAACTTGTCCTTCAGGACCTCGAGCCCTTCCCCGACCGGCTCCAATGCCGGCGGCCTCCAGGTCGGCGTCGACCATGATGCGAACGAGATCGTCGAAGGTGACTTTCGGCTCCCAACCGAGCCGCTGTGCGGGCTTTGGTGGCATCGGCCTGCAGGTAGTCGACTTCGGTCGGCCGGAAGTAGCGCGGATCGATCTCCACATAGTCGTTCCAATCCAACCCGGCGTAGCCGAAGGCCTGCTCGACGAACTCTCGCACCTGGTGGGTTTCCCCGGTGCCGATGACATAGTCCTCCGGCTCGTCCTCCTGGACGATTCGCCACATGAACTCGACGTACTCGGGCGCGTAACCCCAGTCTCGGCGTGACTCCAGGTTGCCGAGATAGAGCTTGTCCTGCAAGCCCGCCTTGATCCGCGCCACGGCCCGTGTGATCTTTCGGGTTACAAACGTCTCGCCTCGCCTGGGACTCTCGTGGTTGAACAGGATCCCATTGACTGCGTACATGCCGTACGCCTGCCGGTAGTTGACGGTGATCCAGTAGGCATAGGCCTTGGCGATGGCGTAGGGGCTGCGCGGCCGGAAGGGGGTGGTCTCACTTTGAGGGGGCTTGGCATCGCCATAGAGCTCGCTCGAGGAGGCCTGGTAGACCTTGGCTTCGATCCCGCTCCGGCGCACGGCTTCCAAGAATCCGGGTCGTCCCCAGTCCGGTCACCGAGCCGGTGTACTCGGGCATTTCGAAACTCACCATCACATGCGATTGCGCGCCCAGATGATAGATCTCATCCGGCCGCGCGTTGTAGATCAGGTTGGTGAGCTGTTCCCCGTTGGACAAATCGCCGTAGTGCAGGAACAGCCTGGCGGACGGGTCGTGCGGGTCCTTGTAGATGTGCTCGATCCGGTCGGTGTTGAACGTGCTGGCTTTCCGAATCAGACCGTGGACTTCATAGCCTTTGGCGAGCAAGAGTTCGGCCAGATACGATCCATCCTGGCCGGTGATGCCTGTAATCAAGGCCTTGGGCATGGCGCCCTCCTTGAGCGACCGCGAGACGTTTCAAAATTCAATCGCTGAATTATACCCCGGGAAAGGCCCCCGTCAACCCGCCTTGGCCCCGGCTTCGGGCGGCCGGCGGCCGCCGGTCGAGGACCAGAACTCAGGACCGAGATAGCCCACCACGAAGACCGCCTCCAGCGCGAACGTCGCCAGCAGGCTGAGACTCGGCGTTCCGTAGTACTTGCCCGGCATACCACGGAAGAAAGATCAGCACGAATCCGGCCAGGAGGACGGCCAACCGAGTGAGCCAGGGGCTACCAGTTCGAACTGGCGTGCGACCAGCCCCAGCCCGCCAGCGCCGCTTGCAGGGCGATGAAGGCTGCCCGGTAACGCGGATTGTCCCACTGATCCCCTGCCACTCTGAATGACGCCGCCAGCACCACGATCAGCGTGAGCAGGGCCAGGTACAGCGACAGATGGCGCCAACGGCGTTGGCCGATGGATGCCAGCGGCAGCGTAGGCGAGGAACGGCAGCATGGCGTACCAGCCCAGCGCGCGCAGGACGGCGATGACACGCCAGATGGCGGCGCCGGGATCGGCCAACGCAGCCGGCAGGAAAGGCTGCGCCACGCCATAGGCTGTCGCTAGGGGTAGATGGAGCCACGTCAGGGGTGATCTTGAACATGTACTGGACGATCCCCGATGCTCCTTCGAGCAAACGGAGTTGATACTCCGATCCGGCCGAGAACCATCCCATCAAGACGTCGAGCAGGCCGCCGCCGGGCAGGCCGCCGATGGTCGACCAGGCGCGAAAGGTCAGGGCGAGGGCGGCCAGGATAAGCGGCGGCCAGCAGGCCGAGCACCCACGGCCGTTGCCCGGAGGCCCCCCTGCTCCCAGAGCCACGCGCCCGCCAGAAGCATGACGCAGATGACACCAAACGGCGGGGAAATCGCCAGGCACAGCAGCGTTCCGCCGATGAGCGGCGGCCACGCGCCCCGGCTGTCGCCGATGCGGGCACGCGCCAGCCCGAAGAAGGCCATCGCCAGGCCGGTGATGATGAATGGCTCACGCATCTGGGATGCGCCCAGTAGGACGGCTTCTGGGTAGAGGGCCACTGTCCAGGCGGCGAAGACCCCGGCGCGGGCGCCGAAGAGCATGCCGCTGAAGGCCCAGGTGAAGACCACGGCCAGCGCGCCGACGGCCGCCGCCAACTCGACGATCATCAGCGGCCGGTGAACATGTTCGCCCAGACCGCGGTAGATGCCGGCGGTGACAAAGAGAAGCGTGCCGTACTGGTCGCTGGTGTAGCGCGGGCTGAAGGCTGCTGTCAGGGGTTTATCGGAGGCGGCCAGTGCCCAAGCATCATTGTCCCGCTTGCTGGCATCGTAGAAGACATAACCGGCGCGCTGGATCGGCTCATCGTAGCCCCAGATGGGGCAGGGCCACTTCCAGCCCCCAGCCGACGAGCAACCTCAGGCCAAGGGCCAGTCCCAAGGCGGACGCCAGCCACGCTGGGGCCGATCTGCCCCGGCCACCCAGCGCCAGGTGCCATACAGCAAGCGCGGCGCAGACGGCAGTGATCACGCCATAGCCTACCCAACCCGAGAATGGCGGGCCGGCCGGATCCAGCGCCAGAGAGCAGGGCCGTCACGGCCACGACACCGGCCGCCCAGGGCCAGAGGGATGTCATGCGGCTCATGAACCTCTCGGCTCCCTTCGCCTGACGATCAGTTCCCGCTGGATAACGATCAGTACCGTGGTGACGACAAACATCTGCAAGGGTACCAGAAAGCGGGGGTTATCCCCGTGATCGACCAGGGTTTGCAGGATCGAGCTCACCCAAACCGTCCCGGCCATCAGGACCAGGAACCGGTCCACCTCCCAGCGCCGGCGGAGCCTGGCACTGCGGCCACCAAGACGCTGATCAAGGAGAAACGCGGCATTGGCCAACAGGCTGATGCCTCGCCCCAGCCAACCCCACGCGACGAAGGCCGGCCTCAGAGCCAGCCGGATGGACGGCGCCCGGATCCCAGTACACGGGCGCCTTCCAGAAGGCGATCCAACCCGTCACCACGTCCCGCCCATAGCGCAGGGGATGGGTCAGGATGAGCTGCAGAGAAAGCGACTCCATCTTCTGGGACAGGGCGAAGAAGCTCAGACCGGTCTTCTCGGTCAGCTCAGGGATGGCGTCCCAAATGGCGTTGGTCTGTACGCCGCGCTCGGCCAGGCGTTGGTCCCGGTACTTGATGTAGGTATCGCGAATCACCGCCTCGCTGTCCGGCAGGTCGTCGAAGTAGGAGCCGGTGTGCTGGACCAGGTTGTAACCGCTCATCGTGCTGGGCGACAGCATGCCGTAGTGGCCGTCGATCCAGGCGATCCAGCCGCCCAGAATGAGGACGGCCGGCAGGCTCAGGGCAGCCAAGGCCGCCAGCCTGCGGCGCCAGTCACCGCCGGCAGCCAACCAGACGAAGGGCAGGAGCCACACGGGAAGAAAGTAGAAAAGCGTGCGCACCATCGCCGGCCAGGCTGGCCGCCAGTCCCAGCGCCTGCTGCCAGCAGCAGCAAGCCCGGCAGCCGTCCGTTCGGGGAGATGGCCAGGACCAGCGCCAAGGTGCCGACCAGGAAGAACGTGGTCAGCGTCTCCGAGAGGAGGTTGGCCTCAAACAGCACCTGGGCGGCGATCAGATCGTACACCGCCCCGGCGGCGAAGGCCCAGGCCGCACTCGCCGGTGCGGCGGAAGACGATGAAGAACAGCAGCAGCGAAATAGCCACCCCGATCGCCATCTGTGCCGCCCAGACGGCGTTGGGATTTTGAGCCGAGCAGGGCCAGAAACGCCGGGTAGCCGGGGACGCGCGTCGCCGTCGTAGCCCTTGAGCCAGGACCGGGCCAGCACATCCGCCAGGCGCATGTAGGACGGCGAATCCCCATAGGAAACCGGGGCATAGGTCAACACCAGGACGGCGCGCTCGACGATCCCGACGGCCGCCAAGAGCCCGCCCCAACGTACCACGCGAGGCCGCCGCTCGGCGCTGTCCGGCAGGCGGTCGGCGGTCACGCGCCCACCTCCAGACCCAGCCAGCGCCCTCTCCGCCCTGCGCCTGCCACGAGTGTCCCTCGGCCTGCCGGCGCGCGGCCTCCCCCAGGCTCGCGCCGGCGAGCGGGATCGGCCTGCAGTCCACGGATCGCCTCCCGCCACGCCTGCCCGTCGTCGGGCGGCAGCAGGACCGCCCACTCTTTGTGAAGAATTTCACGAATGACGGGGAGGTCGCTGGCCAGGATGGGGCGGCCGGCGGCGAGGTACTCGTAGGCCTTCATCGGATTGGCAAAGGCAGCCGTGTCGCCGCCACTGCTGACCGCAGATGCGGCGCTGGTAGGGCATCAACAGCACATCACAGGCCGCCTGAATGGGCGGCAGGGTTTCCTGGGCGACAAACCCGGTCAGAGTCAGGTTGGCGACTCCCTGCTCGGCGGCGCGGCGCCGCCAACGCTCGACGGCGTCGTCCTCTCCCCCGCCCACACAAACCGAATGTCGGGCATCTCCTGCGCCAAGTCGAACATCAGATCGGCGCCGCGGCCCGCATAAAGATGGCCGGTGTAGCCAACGGTAAATGCCTCCGGCCAGCCGGCTCTGCGACGGGCGTCCGAGGGTGTGGAAAAGCCCTGGTAGCGCGCCAGATCCACGCCATTGGGAGCGACCAGGGCAAAGGGTGCATCCATCGGATGGCCGAAGGTGTCTTCCAGGTAACGGCGGAGGGCCTCGGTCGTCACCAGCAGCCTGGCGGCACCCGGCCCAGCCAGAAAGCGGCGGAAGAGCATCGGTCCACCCCGCCCCGGCGGACGATCGTGAAGCTCCAGCAGGGTTGGCCATCCTCGGCCGGACGCCATGGCGGCCGCCTGGAGCGGCCACACATAGAACAGCTCGGCGCCCCAGCGCTTCGCCTGCCGCAACGCCCGCCAGGCAAAGTCGTAGCGCCGAAAGCCGGCCCAATTTCGCACCCAATGCAGATCGAGCGCGCTGTGCAGCCCATAGTGGGCCACCAATCGAGGCGGCGCCGCGCCCGGAGACCGGCCGGGGACCCAGACGGCGACCTCATGCCCCAGGTCCGCCAGCGCCTGGCAGGCATGCATTAGTTGAATGGAGTTGGCGGTGCGGGACGGGACGGTCGACATCCCAATGCAGGCGATGCGCATGGGTCAGCCCCCGGGTGCCAGGGCCGGCTCCGTCTCGGCGCGCCGGATTTCGCGCAGGGTCTTCACGACCAGTGTCCCGGCCGTGCCAACAAAGAACGCGCTCAGCAGGGCCGCCATCCCGATCGCCCCATAGATCGGGACCAGCCAGATAATGCCTCCGACACGCAGCACGGCACCCACCAGGTAGACCTTGGTCGGGTACTCGGGCATGCCCATCGGCAGGAGCACGTTGCGGTTCCAATAGAACACGTTGACCACCGCCACTCCGATGATCAACACCATCAGGCTGGCATACGCCGGCCCGAAAGTCGCCCCATAGGTAACGCTGATGATCCAGGGACCCAGGATGACCAGGCCGAGCGAAGCTGGGAAGGTCCACAGGGCAGAGAGCAGGCTTCCGCTTCTCAGAAGATAGCGCACGTTTTCCCAACGGCGGCCCCCGACCTCGCGCGCTACCTCGCGGTAGGTCGTGCTGATCAGCGGATCCACCGGGATCAATAGGATGTTCATGAACGCCAGGGCGACCTTGTAGTATCCAGCCTGGAGCGGGCTGGCCAGCGCGTTGAGCCAGAGCATCTCCGAATCACGGGTGACCAAGGTCAGCGTCGCCGTGATATTGGTGCTCAGCGCGAAACGGACCATTTCCCGGCGCCGAGGGGCAATCAGACTGTAGCGGGCACGCCACCAGCCCGGACCCCACTGCCGCCGCGCCTCCCACAGGGCCGCCGCAGAGATGGCCACCGCCCAGACCACCTTCCCCGCCAAATAGGCCAACACCACGGCACGCAAGCCTCCGCCCGTGCTGAAGGCGATCACAATCATGATCAGCGTGATCAGGCTCTGCCCGACGGTGATCAGGGCGATCAGACGGTAGCGGTCGAAGATTTGCAGCAGGCCGTTGGAGCTCTCCGCCATCAGATTGGCCAAGACGGTCAAGCCGTACAGGGCGAACAGCCCATGCATGTCATGCCCTGGAGTCAGAATGCGCTCCGCCCACGGTGCTAGCGCCGAGAACCAGGACATAAGCCAGCACCGAGGTGGCCACTTCGGCCAGCCCAGCGGTTCGGAAGACCGCCGCCGCATGCTCGTCCTGGTCCCGGGCGGTGTACTCGCCGACGTAGCTCATCACCAGGTCGCCCATGCGGAAGGATGTCAGCCGGTTGATCAGGCCAGCAAACTGGGTGATGGCGCCCAACAGTCCAAGCTGGACGACGCCGATCAGGCGCGCTGCCAGGATGCTCTGAAAGAAGCTGAACGCCGCCGAACCCGTTTTGGCGCTGAACAGGTAGCCTGTGTTTTTTACAACTCGCTGAAGGAGGGGGTTCGCGGCAAGGCGTTGCGCGGCCTGCCGGAGAGGCGAAGGGAGCCGATCGACCATGGGTTCTTAGTCGTCCGTCTCGATCTGTCGTGCCCAACTGCGTTCTTCAAGATACCAGGCAACGCAGGTTTCGAGACCCTGATCCAAGGCCGTGCCGGGCTCCCAGCCGAGCAGCCGGCCGGCCTTGTCGATGTTGGCCCAGGTGGCCGGCATGTCTCCGGGCGCCGGCGGCAGCCGCTCGACATCGGCCGGTTTGCCCAGCAGGTTTTCGATTTTGCCGATCACATCGTTCATCGAAGCGGGCCGGTCGCCGCCCAAGTTGATGATCTCGTATCCCAGCGGCTCGAGAGCCATGATCGTGCCGCGGGCGATGTCATCGACGTAGGTGAAATCGCGTTTCTGCGTCCCGTCTCCGAAAAGCCGCAACTTGCGCCCTTCAGCGATCCATTGAATGAAGCGGAAGATGCTCATATCGGGGCGGCCGGCCGGCCCAAACACGGTGAAGTAGCGCACCACAGTCACATCCAGGCCATGCAGGTGATGGTACGTGTGACAAAGCAGTTCCGAAGCCCCCTTGGTGGCTGCGTAGGGCGAGAGCGGCCGTGTAATGTCGGCCGTCTCCTGAAACGGGGTCGGATTGCCCAACCCATACAGGCTGGAAGTCGAGGCCTGCACCAGCTTGGGCACGCCGTTTTCACGGCACCACTCAAGCACGTTCAGGCAGCCGAGGACATTGGTCTGGATGTAGGGCCGCGCGTCCGCCACGCTCGGCCGGACGCCCGCCCGGGCCGCCAGATTGATCACCCCCTCGGCCCGACGTCCGACAAGGGCGGCGAAGAGCGCCTCCCGGTCAGCAATATCGACCTGTTCAAATGTGAACCCGGGCTGCGGCTTGAGCTGCGCCAGACGCCAGTTCTTCAAACGCACGTCATAGGCGTCATTCAAGTTGTCGATGCCCACCACCGTGTGACCATCACCGAGAAGCATGGAAGCCACCCTGGATCCAATAAACCCGGCGGCTCCCGTGACAAGGTAGTCGGACATCAGAGTTTGATCACCTTTGGATCGCTTCGGCCGGCCAGGTCAAAAGCGTTGCGCGAGTCGAACACCAACGGAGCAGCCGCCTTGATGGCCGGGTAATCGAGGTTGTGATGGTCTGTTACAACCACCACCAGATCGCTTGCTCCGGCGGCCGCCACCGGGTCGGGGACCGACCTGAGCGTCCAGTCTTCTTCACTCACCAATTCGACATACGGGTCGTGATAGCTCACTTCGGCGCCCTTGTCGATCAGCATCCCGATCACATCCAGGGCCGGCGACTCGCGCGTATCCCCACATCCGGCTTGAAGGCCACGCCCAGGATGAGCACCTTGGATCCCTTCACCGAAAGTCCGCGTTCGTTCAGGGCATCCTGAATGCGGCCAATCACGTAGCGCGGCATATTGGTGTTGATCTCACTCGCCAATTCAATGAAGCGGGCGTTGTATTTCAAGGTCTTCAGCTTCCAGGAAAGGTACAGCGGGTCGATCGGGATGCAGTGACCGCCCAGGCCCGGCCCGGGCGTGAACTTCATGAAACCAAAGGGCTTGGTCGCTGCGGCTTCAATCACTTCCCAAACATCCAAGCCCAGACGTTCGCACATCAACGCCATTTCGTTGGCCATGGCGATGTTCACCGCCCGGAAGGTGTTCTCGAGGAGCTTGGCCATTTCAGCCGTCTCGGTCGACGAGACAGTCACCACGTTCTGGATGGCGAGGCCATAGAAGGCTTTGGCCACCTGAGTACACGCCGGCGTGATGCCCCCAATGACCTTGGGCGTGTTCTCGGTGGTCCAGTCCTTGCGGCCGGGATCCACGCGCTCGGGGGAGAATGCCAGGAACAGGTCCTTCCCTACTTCGAGCCCGTCGGCTTCCAGCTCTGGAAGGACCACTTCGCGTGTGGTGCCCGGATAGGTCGTCGACTCGAGGATCACCACCATCCCCGGGTGGAGATACGGGCGCAGCGCCTGGGAGGCGGCAACGATATAGGAGATGTCGGGGTCGCCGGTTTTGCGCAGGGGGGTCGGCACGGAAATGCTCACCCCGTCCACTGCCCGCAACGCCTCGTAGGAGGGGCTGGCCTTGAAACGGCCACTCTCCACCAGCGGGACCAGGCGGGACTCGGCCACATCTTCAACATAGCTCTTGCCCTGGTTCAGCGCCTCGACCTTGGAGGGGTCGAGATCGACCCCTATCACTTCCAGGCCAGCTTCAGCCAGGGCGACGGCCAGCGGCAATCCGACATAGCCAAGGCCCACGACGCCAACGCGAGCCTTGCGGTTCTGAAATCGTTCGATGAGCGCCTGCGCTAAAGGCGGAAGAGACTGAGCATCTGAGGTCACGGAATGGATTCTCTCCAGGTTCGTGCCAGCCGTTCAGAACAGGCTGAGCTGTTGTGGGTCGTCGCCGGCAGGCTCCTCAGAGGGCAGCATGTCATCGGCCTTGCCAATCCAGTCCGGCAGTCGGTGGAAGTCCGCCTCAATCGCCGAGCGCAATGCCGGCTGATGAAGAGCTGCTGCCGGATGATACATCGGCACTACCAGGCGGCCGTTGACAGGCCGCGCCTGGCCATGGACACTGCTGATGCGGGCGCTGGGGAAATAGCGGGCCATCGAAAATCTTCCCAAAGTGACGATCACTTTGGGATTGATGGCTTCGATCTGCCGGTCGAGATAGGTTGAGGTGCAGGCTTCCAGCTCGTCATCCTTCGGATCGCGGTTACCGGGCGGCCGGCATTTGACCAGATTGGTGATGTAGACCTGGGTTCGGTCGAGGCCAATCGACGCCAAGAGCTCTTCGAGGAACTTTCCGGCCGCCCCCACAAAGGGCCGCCCCTGGCGGTCTTCATGAAACCCGGGGCCTTCCCCGATGAACATGATCTCTGCCTGCTCCGGGCCCTCGCCCGGGACGGCCTGCGTGCGTGATTGTGAAAGACGGCACAATTCACAGGCGCGCACCTGCTCGGCGATCTCACCCAGGACGGTGTCAGCCTGCATCGTGCACCTCCATCCTCCCCAAGCTGCCAGGGAGCCCAGGGAGCGACATGATGTGCGCATCCTCCTGGTTGTCCCGATAGTAGCGCGGTCTGCGGCCGCTGATTTCGAACCCGAAAGACTCATACAAGTCGATGGCCGCATAGTTGGAGATGCGGACTTCGAGTGTGGCCAGCTCAGCACCCGCCCCGGCCGCTTGCGCGAGCAGGGTTGTCAACAACCGCCGGGCGATGCCTTGTCGCCGAAAGTCCGGGTGGACAGCCAGGGTGCTGATGTGCGCCTCATCCACCAACAGCCAACATCCCACATACGCCACCAACCGAGCATCGATCTCTGCCACCAGCAGAATGGAAGCCCGGTTGGTCGTCAACTCGAAGCGATAGCTGCTCTCGGGCCACGGTTGAGAGAACGAAAGCTGGTCGATCTCCAAGACCAGGTCAACATCATCCATGGTCATGGGTCGAATCATGACCTCGGAAACGGCGACCATTATGTTGTCGATTCCACGTCGCCGAGATAGGTGGGCACCAGCTTCGCCGCTTCGGGCACCTTCCCGGTCTTCAACTTCTTGAATGCCAACTCGGCCAGGAACCCCGGCCGTCGCACACTCAGGGCCGGGGACGCCAGCGCGACCTGGCTCATCTTGCCCAGACGGGCCCGCTGGGATGCATCCAATTCCCCGCACACCACACTCGGTCGGTCGAGATGAGAAAGGAGGTCATCCCATGCCCAATTCTCGGGTTCGGATGCCGCCTTCCAGCCTTGGGCGCCCCATTTGTACCATACCGCCGCGAACCGTCCACGGCCGGCAGAAATAACGGCCAACAGAGCCGAACTCGGCCTCCGGCTGGCCCGCCGCCAGGATGTCCAACGTGGGCACGCCGATCAAGGGAATCCGTAGGGCAAGGGCGATGCCTTTGGCCAGGGCCATGCCGATCCGCAGGCCGGTGTAGGAGCCCGGGCCGCTGGCCACGGCCACCGCCTCCAAGTCGGTCAATGCCACCTGGTTGCGTTGGAGCAGGACCGCCACTTCAGGCGCCAGCTCGACCGTGTGATAGCGGCCGCTGTGCCAAACATGCTCCGCCAGCACCTGGGCCCTATCCGCCAGGCAAACGCCAGTTGCATGCGTGGCTGTGTCGATCGCCAGCAGCATCGTCAGCCTCCGAACGCTGCCTGTCGGAAGCGTTTCAGCAGCGATTCGTACGCCGGGCCGCGGGCGTCGAACCGCAGGCGGCGCCGCGAGTCATCTTCCCAACTCATCTCAACCCACAAGCCTTCAGGGGGCAGAATGCCAGCGACCTTGTCGGCCCACTCGATCAGCACCGGCCCATCGCCATCCGTCAATTCGAGCAACCCCAAGGATTGCGCTTCCGCCGGTTGGTCGAGACGAAAGGCGTCTACATGGTAGAGCACCGCCGAGTCCGCCCGACGATATTGGTTGACAAGGACAAAAGTGGGGCTGGTGACCGGATCGAGGGCTCCCCAGCCGCGGGCGACGCCCTGGGCGATCGTCGTCTTGCCTGCGCCCAGATCGCCTACCAGGCACACCAACGTCCCCGGCTCGAGCAGCTCCCCCAACCTCACGCCTAACCGCTGCGTCTGCTCCGGGCTGTGGCTTATGAACTCGAGGTTGCGTTCGTCTAGGATCGGCACTTCGCCGGATTATACGTCACGCCGCATAGGCCGCCAAGCTCTTTTACTTCGGGCCCCTCCGTGCTACCATGCAGGTCATGAATGTCTTAGTGATCTCAGATGTGCACGCGAATCTCACCGCCCTCGAGGCGGTTTTGAACGACCTTGAAGGGACAGCCTACGACGCTGTGTGGTGTCTGGGGGATCTTGTGGGTTACGGCCCCGATCCCAACGAATGCGTGGCCCGTATCCGCGCCCTGCCCGATCTCATTTGTCTTATCGGAAACCACGACCAGGCGGCGTTGGGCAAGATTCCCTTATCTCGTTTCAATGTCGACGCGCGCCTGGCTGCTGATTGGACCCGCGCCGCGCTCACCGATGAGAGCCTGGAGTACCTGCTTTCGCTCCCCAGCCACGTCACGACGGGGCGGTTCACCCTGGCGCATGGCAGCCCGAGACAGCCGGTGTGGGAATACATCCTCGACCCGCAGGTCGCCGATGCGAATTTCGGTGCGTTCTCAACCGACTTCTGTTTGGTGGGGCATTCCCACCTGCCGCTGATCTTCCAAAAGCCCGACCAGGACGCCCCCACCCTGCCGCAAGGGATCCCCTGGGACGATTCCTTCGCCATGACCCCGCGGCTGATCCTCAACCCAGGCTCGGTCGGGCAACCGCGGGATCTCGATCCGCGAGCCGCCTACGCCCTGTTGGATACCGAAGCCCTCACCTGGTCGCCTCGCCGCGTCGCCTACGCCGTCGCCGACGTACAATCCCGCATGCACACGGCAGGCCTGCCCGAACGGCAGGCCCTGCGTTTAGCCGCTGGTTGGTAGGGGAACTTTCCGGCACCGAGCGACGTTCTTAGAATGACATCCCTCCGCTGATCCGAGGAGAAGACGCCATGAAGAGAACGGCCATTCCAGCCCTGTTGCTCCTGATCGCCCTGATCCTTACCGCCTGTGCTGGCACCAGAGCCAGTATCGATACGCTCAATCGAGCGCCCTCTGTTGTTGGGGACGCGGTCGCCGGTGAGAGCATGTCCCAGCCCCAAGAGGCGCCCCAGCTGGCGCCGGACGCCGGTGGCAAGGGTGCCTTCTCCAGCACAGATACAACCACGGCGGCCGCCGACCGGCTGGTCATCCGAAACGCCACCCTATCACTGGTGGTCGATGATCCCGCCGAAGCCATCGACAAGTTCTCACGAATGGCCGAGGGCATGAACGGCTACGTGGTCACTTCCAACGTCTACCAGACATCATATGGGGTCGACAGCAGCGGTCGGGCACGCATGATCAACCAGGCCAACATCACCCTGCGCGTCCCCAGCGACCGCCTGGATGACGCCCTGGCGCAGATCAAGGTCGCCTCGCTTGAGGTGCGCAGCGAAACCGTCACCGGGCAGGACGTGACTGAAGAGTACACGGACCTGCAATCACAGCTTCGGAACCTGGAGGCGGCCGAATCCCAGCTTCGTCAAATCATGGATGACGCCCAGAAGACCGAAGATGTGCTGGCGGTTTTCGAACAACTGAAGCAGGTGCGCCAGCAGATCGAGGTCACCAAGGGCCGCATCAACTACTTGGAGGGGTCGGCAAAGATGTCGGAAATCAGCTTGGACCTGATCCCGGACATCGCCGCCGAGCCAGTGCAAGTTGGCCCGTGGTCCCCGTTGGCCACCGCCAAGGCTGCCGTGCGGTCGCTCATCCAGGGGCTGCAGTCTCTGGCGGATGTGGCCATCTGGGGCGCCATCTGTGTACTCCCCATCGCCATCGTGGTCGGCCTTCCCGCCTTCATCATCATCCGCCGCTGGGTGCGCAACCGGCGCATGAGCAAGCAGACCCCGTCCGCTTGATACGCAGACTGCTTCGATCGATCTTTCAACCAGGCGTGCCAATGGCACGCCTGGTTGGCAATTCGGGGGTCGCTTGTGAGGAATTTCACATGCTGATGGGTTGGCCCAGCCAACGGTCGGTAGACGAAGCGCTTCGGATGCCGCCGTCGTGGGCATCGACCGGCCCCAGATCGCTGAGGCACTCTTCGGAAGCTTGCTTTGCGCTAGATGTTAGGTGGTGGTTGCAAGAGACTGGAGGCTGGACTTCCGGGTTTCAGAGTTCCCGCATGTCACCGGTGGTGATGAAGATGATGCGTTCGGAGATGTTGGTCACCCGGTCGCCCATGCGCTCCAAGTTGTGCGCCGTCCACAGCAGATACGTCGCCCGGGTGGCTGCGCTTGGGTCTTTGGCCATGATCTCTACCAACTCATCAAAGATGCTCTTGTAGAGATAGTCCATCTCGTCATCCCGCTTGGCCACTTCTCTGGCCTTGTCGGCGTCCCGCTGGATGTAGGCGTCCAGATCATCCCTCAGCATCTGGCGCGCCAACTCGGCCATGCGCGGGATGTCGATCAACGGTTTGAGCAGCGGTTCGTCCCCCATGAGCAGGACCGTCTTGGCAATCCCCGTGGCATAGTCCCCCATACGTTCGATGTCGACCACGATGTTCATGGCCGCCACCACGGCCCGGAGGTCGCTGGCCGCGGGCTGCTGCGTGGCGATCAGCGCCAGGCAAGCCTCCTCGATTTTGAAGCGCAGATGGTTGATGGCTTCGTCGTCCCGGATGACTTCCTCGGCCTGAACTGGATCGCGGTTCTGAAGGCTGCCCAGTGCATGGGCGATCGCCCGGTCGACAAGGTCACCAAGCCGGAGGATGTCTTCCTGGGCCTCCCCAAACTCACGATCGAGCGCGCTCCTCATCCCCTCCGGCATGCTGACCTCCTCCGCCTGCCACGCACGGGTACCATGCCCCCATCCGGGCTGCTCCGGGCTGCCAACCGCCGGGAGTGGCCCGCATTGTACATCACCTGCACACCAGCGCTCCCCGTGCCGCCCCCGACGAGCCAAGTTCTTGGGTCCACAAACCGCTCCGCAGGGGTGGCAGCGCCTCTACCTTGACGCAGGGCAGCAATCCACGTAGACTCCAACCAACAGGCGCCCCCGTCGACCAGCGGCCATCCGCCGGTTGACGGGTTTTCTTTTGACCATGAAGACACCTTTCCCCCTGGCTCTTCTCACGCTTTGGCTATCCGCTTGCGCGGCGGCCCCGTCCACGACCCCCACAATCGCAAGCCCAACGCCGGCCGCCTTGGCGTCGGCCAGCCCCAGCCTTGAAAGCTCAACGCCTGCACCTGCCACAGACGTCGTGCGAAACACGCCCACGCCTGAAGCCTCCCCCTCACCCACGCCCGACTGCCTGGACAAGGGAGGGCGGCTGCAAGTCCGGCGAGGTGAGCGACAACCGCCTGACCCGCCCTCTTCCGTTCATTGTCTATCTCCCGCCTTGCTACGACCAGAGCCCCGCCGTGCACTACCCGGTGCTGTACATGCTGCATGGCTTGGCCGAGGACGATCATGAATGGGTCGACCTAGGCTTGACCGACTCGGCCGACCGCCTTATCCACGCTGGGGTGATCCCGCCTTTACTCATCGTTATGCCCTGGGAACGGACCGGACTCGACATGGAGGTCGCCCTTACCCAGGTGCTCGTGCCTTACGTGGACCAGCAGTACCGCACCCAGCCGGACCCCAGCAAACGTGGCATCGGGGGCCTATCGCGGGGCGGTGGATGGGCGCTTCACATCGGGATGCGCCATCTCGACCAGTTCGGGGTGATCGGTCTCCACAGCCCGGCGCCCTTCGGAGTCGACCTGGCAATGGTGCCGCGTTGGGTCGAGCGGCAAGCCGGCGTGTCTCCCCCTAAGGTTTGGATCGACATCGGTGACAGGGACCCGCTGCTCCCAAACGCCCGGCAGCTCACTGACCTGCTGGACGGCATGTCCCAGCCCTACACCTTCGTGCTGGGCAGCGGGTGGCACGACGCAGACTATTGGTCGAAGAACGTGGGGTCCTACCTGCGTTGGTACGGCTCCGTCTGGTAGAGAGGGCCTAGCCCAGACTCCTGGCGAGATCCGCTTCTGATATCGGGCCCACCCGCAGGATGGCCGGCGGGTCCGTTCGCCCATCCACCACGGTGGACGGCTGGCCGCCCGGCGACGGCCCGTCATCCAGAATCAGCTCAACTCTTCCGCCCAAGGCGGCTTCGGCTTCGTCGGCGGATTGGGCCGGGGGCTGGTCTGAAAGATTGGCCGACGTCACGGCCATGGGTCCGGCGGCGGAGAGCAGGCGCTGGGCAAGATGATGCGCCGGGACCCGGACGCCGACGGCGACTCCGGGCCCAATCTCCGCAGGAAGCGAAGGATGGCGCGGGCAGGATCAAGGTCAGCGGGCCCGGCCAATGGGCCTCAGCCAGCCGGCGCATGGGCTCGGTGAGGTCCACCGCCACCTGGCCGAGCTGCCTGACGCTTCCTATCAAGACAGGGATGGGCTTGTCGTCGGGCCGACCCTTGACCAGGTACAGTCTGGCCACGGCGGGTGGGCTGAAGGCCAGGCACCCGACGCCGTAGACCGTATCGGTCGGCAGGACCACCAACCCCCCGGCATTCAGGACGGCTAGCGCACGCTCGATCACATCAGGGTCGGCAGTCGAAACGCGCTGGGTCTTCATCGGTGGCCTTCCCAATCCACAACCAAGACACGCTCCTTGCCCGAGAGGTCGGCCAGAGACTTCGTGGTCGCCCCGGGCAGGGCCGTTTGCATGATGGCCGACGCTCGTTCGATTTGCTCCGGATCGAGCTCAAGCAGGACCCGTCCACCGGGGGCAAGCCGCGACGGAAGCTGCTGGGCCAGGCGTTCGACACTTGCCAGCCCGTCGACGCCTCCGTCGAGCGCCAATCTGGGCTCTCTGTGGCCGACCTCCAGTCCGGACAGACGTGCCGTTGGGATGTAAGGCAAGTTGGCGCAGACCAAATCGAAAGGGCCGTCGAACGGAGCTAGCAAATCGCCTTCGATCAGATCGATTTCACCATCAATATGGTAGGCAACCGCATTGCGTCTGGCGACGTCGAGGGCTGCCGGTGAGAGATCGACGGCCTGGACCTCATGTTCCGGCATCTCCAGCGCCACGCTGATGGCGATGCAGCCCGAGCCGCAGCCCACGTCAACCACCCGCTGCCGGGCTGGCCGGCGCCCGAGCCATCGAAGGGCTGCCGAGACAAGGATCTCCGTCTCGGGCCGCGGAATGAGCACATCTCGCGTCACAATGAAGGGCCTGCCGAAGAACTCCCACGACCCGACGACATAGGGTAGGGCGGTTCCCGACGCCACTTCCGCCAAGTCTCGCTCGAAGGCATCGCTCTGGGTGGGAGTCAGGGTCGCCTCGTGGATGCGCGATCACCCAGGCTCGGGTGACCCCCAAGGTCTTCATCATAAGCAACTGCGCATCAAGGCTGGGCGTCGCTGATAGGGGTTTGAGCGTCCGCCTGGCGTCCGCCAGGTGCGCTCCGACGCTGCGGGGACGGGGCTGGTTCACGCGCCTGCCATCTGCAGGCGGTCGGCCTCCTCCTGCGCGGCCAGCTCATCGATGAAGGGATCCAGGTCGCCATCCAACACCGCCTGCAGATTGTGGGATGAGATCCCGATGCGGTGATCGGTCACGCGGGACTGAGGGAAGTTGTAGGTCCGGATCTTCTCCGACCGTTCGCCAGTGCCGACTTGAGCTCGTCGAGCGGCGTCCTCTTGGGCCTGCTGTTCCGCCAACGCCCGTTCGTAGAGGCGGGCCCTGAGAATGCTCATGGCGCGCACACGGTTCTGAAGCTGCGATCGTTCGTCCTGGCACTGCACCACAATCCCCGTTGGAATGTGAGTCAATCGGACGGCCGTGGCATTCTTCTGCACGTTCTGGCCCCCGGCACCGGCAGAGCGGTACACATCCATGTGAATGTCGTTCTCGGGAATGTCGATTTCCACATCTTCCGCCTCAGCCAGGACGGCGACCGTGGCGGTCGAGGTGTGGATGCGGCCCTGGGATTCAGTGATCGGCACCCGCTGGACGCGGTGCACACCAGACTCATACTTCAGGCGGGAATAGGCCGCCTTGCCTTTGATGAGCAGGATGCCCTCTTTCAGCCCACCAACGCCGGTTTCATTGATCGAGAGGACTTCGGCCTTCCACTTCCGCTCTTCCGCGTAGCGCACATACATGCGAAGAAGCTCCGCCGGCGAACAACGTGGCTTCGTCGCCGCCCGTGCCGGCGCGGATTTCTACGATCACGTTGCGATCGTCGCGTGGGTCGCGCGGGATCAGAAGGCGCTTAAGACGATCTTCCAGCGCTTCCTTCTGTATCTCCAATTCGTCCAGTTCCGCTTGCGCCAACTCCGCCATATCCGAATCCTCGGAGTTGGTCAGCGACTCGTCTCTCCGCAATCTGCTCCAGGACCGATCGATATTCCCGATAGGCGCTGACGATCGGCTCGAGCTCGGCGCGCTCTTGCGCCAGCCCGGCTACCTTCTGGTAGTCGTCGCTGGCGTCCACCATCGCCTGATCGATGGCCCTGAATTTCTCTTCAATGCCTGAAAGTTTGTCAAACATGGCCCGTGACACAATAAGCTCCCACAACCGACGTGGGAGTTCGATGCGACGATTATATCATCCTCAACTGGCCGGCGTGGGGCAGGTCCTCGTCCCTCGGTTCGGTCGGGCCCAGCCGGGGGATCAGCTGAGGATGAACGAAAGAACGATCAGAAGGACGATGAAGAATGCGGCCAAAAACCCGATGCGCTTGAGGTCTGAGACCACGTGGCTGTAGTCAGGGACGAATTCACCGCCACGGCGCAAGTGGCTGACGCTCACAGTCTCGCGCTCGGCGCCGAAGCGCTCTAACGTCACCTGGGGGATGTTCGGGCGGCGTCCGCCCTTCTTCCGACTGCGCTTGCTCAAAATGTGTCTCCTCTGTGTCTTGCCCTGCGATTGAATCCGGGACAGACTATCCGTCGCTCAATTCGCCGAATACGACGATCCGCTGATTGTCCACCAGATAAGGATAACAGGAGATCAGCGTGATGGTCGCCTTGGATGTGTCAGCCATCACATCCACCTCGGTCGGCTGGACGATACGCATCCCGGTCACCCGGTAGACATAGTCGCGGGTTGCCGTTGAAACGACGATCTCGTCACCGGGCTTGAGCTGGTCCAGATCACGGAACAGCTCGCCAAAGATATCGTTGTGCGCCGAAAGCACCAGGTTGCCCGCCTGGCCCGGGGTTGGCGGTTCCCACATGCTGCCCGACGCCGCGCTTGAGCTGCTCCCAACCGTCGCCCTGCACCACCGGCGCTGGGGCCTTCCAGACAGTGGGCAAATTCATGCTGCGCGCTTGCTCCGGCCCAACCGTCGGGATGGGGATCGACGCCAGGGATTGGACCATCGGGCGCAAGTTGGCTGGGATCTCCGCCTCGTTGGGCTGTGCGCCGCCCGGCGACGAAGGCGGCGTATGGCCCGAGGGCAGCACCACGGCCGTGATCAGAGGCGTCGCCTGCTGCCGTGGGCCCGCCCAGGGCAATGGCCGACTTCCTGGTTGAGCTCGCCGCAGCGCGCCAAAACCGCTCAAGAGCACAAACACCAAGCCGGCCACGGCAGCGATCTCGACCAGAAGCAAGCCCCGATTCAGGATGCCCCCTCCTGCCCTGCGCTCGCGCCTCGGAGCGGTGGCGCCGTCTTCTTCGACGGTTTCGATCTCGGGCCCAAGATCAGACGTCCCGAATCTGACGTCCGACCGCGCCTCGCCGGAGACGGACATCGCCCGTCCCGTTCGGCGATACTTGTCGATCCGTTCGCGACGCGCCTCGACGCGCTTGCGCGCCAGGAGCGCTTCCAGCTCCTCGACGCTCAAGTCTTCGGCTCGCCTTCGGTCTCGCGCCATCTAGCCCACTCCGGTCCTGATGCCGGAGGCCTGCAAGTTCAATGCCATCGAGCGCTGATTATACTCGCGCACATCCTAGGCCCGGATGACGGACGGTATAATCATGCGCCGAGCAGCCTCACGCTGAATTGGGGCGAGATTTCATGGCTGAAAGTCGCACATTCGAAGTCGGTCTACAGGCGGGCCAAATCCAGAGTCTTGGTCCTTCAGCACCACCCGCCCGGGCCTGATTTGGGCGGAAGGGCAGGGACCGCCTGGACCTGCTCAACCGCATGTCCACCAATCAGCTCGACAGCCTCCCGGAAGGCCAGCAGCGGGCCACCGTCTTGACCAATCCGGTTGGACAGACCATCGACAAGCTTCAGGTGCTGGCGCTGGCGGACACGGCTCATCTTGGTCACCAGCCCCGGCAAGGGCGACGCCGTGTCTGGACTGGCTAACGGCTACATCTTCTTCCAGGACGATGTCAGGCTGAACCCGATCGAGGGTGAGTGGACACGCTGGGGGATGTACGGACCGAGCGCCGCGTCGGAGACCGGCGATGTCATAGGCGACGATTCGCCGCTGCGGGAGGCGAATTGAGGACCATCGACGGTGGCTTTGCCTGGCCAGCCGAGGCTCGCGTTGGCCCCGGGGGTAGAGCTTCTGCTCGACCCGACGCAACGGCCCGGGCGCCAGGCTGTCTGGCCCGAGCGGACACCGCCGAGTCGGTAGACGGCCGTGTGTTCGATGTCCTGCAGAATCGAGCGCGGCGTGCCTCAGCATGGGACGCGAAATCCTGGATGACACCATCCCCCTCGAAGCCGACCTGTGGGACGCCGTCAGTTTCTCCAAGGGCTGCTACATCGGGCAAGAGATCATCGCCCGGCTGGAAAGCCGCGGCCGCATGGCCAAACAACTGACCGGCGTGCGGCTCGATACGCAGGCCGCCCCGCCCCTGGATCTGCTTCAGGCTGGGCACAGAGTTGGCCGGCTGACGAGCGTCGGTCACTCACCCGACCTGGGCTGGATCGGCCTGGCCCTGGTCAAGCCCGCCGCGCTGGAGTCCGATGGCGGCCAGGTTCAGGTGGGCGATCAGGTCGCCAAGGGGCAGCCTGGTTCCCCTTCCCTTCGAGACCGTGACCGCCTGAGACCCTTCCGGACAAACCGTCCCCCTACAACCCACAGCCTTGCTATAATCGGCACATGCCGGTTCAGAACGAAGATCCTTTTCGTTTGCACTGGGGAACATCGTTCGCAGCCCCCTGGCGGAAGCCCTCTTCCGCCAGCGCGCCGATCAGCGTGGCCTGGATGGTCGCTACCTGGTCGACTCCGCCGGCACATCGAGCTTTCATGTCGGCCAGACGCCCGACGGCCGCATGCGTCGGACAGCTGCTTTGCGGGGTCTGGAATACTCGGGCAGCGCCCGCCAGGTGACAGCTGCGTGACCTCGAGGAATTCGACCTGATTGTCGCCATGGACAACGAGAACTACGATGACCTGCGAGCTCTGGCGGACCTTGCCGGCATCCAGGCCGAGATTCGGCGGATGCGCGAATTCGACCGCCAAAGTGGCGAGGACATGGACGTCCCGGACCCCTACTACGGGGGCCAGGCGGGATTCGAAGCCACCTTCGATATCGTCTTACGCGCCGTGGACGGATTATTGGACCATCTGGAGAACGCTGCAGGGTGAACGCGCCTCAGGCCGTCGCCGACTGGTGCCGCGACGGCGGCTATGGCGACATCACCAGCCTGAAACCGGTCGGCGGTGGTTGTATCAACCATGGCGCCCGTCTGACCACAGCCAGCGGACGGACCTTCTTCCTTAAACAGAACCCTTCGGCGCCGGCTGACATGTTCGAGGCCGAGATGCAGGGCCTCAGCGCTCTGGCCGAAGCCGACGCCTTGCGCGTTCCCCGAGCCTATGTTTCAGGGCCGGATTTTCTGCTGCTTGAAGACCTGAACCCGGCTCAACCTTCGAAGTCGTATTGGGAGGACTTCGGGCGGGGGTTGGCCTCTCTTCACTCCCGAACGTCGGACAAATTCGGCTTTCAGCAAGACAACTACCTGGGAAGCACCCCCCAGCCAAATCCATGGACGGACGACGGTTATGTCTTCTTCGGCGAGCACCGACTGCGTTTTCAGGCCAGATTGGCGAGGCACAAGCGCTTCCTTGACGACCACGACCTGGTCCAGGTGGATGCCATCATCCGCCGGCTGCCCCAGCTCGTGCCTGAGCAGCCGGCTTCGCTCCTGCACGGAGATCTGTGGTCGGGGAATGCGACTTCGGACGCGGGCGGGGAACCGGCGCTGATCGACCCGGCTGCTCACTATGGATGGGCAGAGGCCGAGCTGGGCATGACCGCCCTGTTCGGCGGCTTTCCCTCGGCCTTCTACGAGGCATATGAGGCGGCGCGCTCGCTGCAGCCCGGCTGGCGAGACCGGCTCAGTCTCTACAACCTGTACCATTTGCTGAACCATCTGAATCTGTTCGGAGCCACTTATCTGGACCAGGCAAAACTCGTCATTCATCGCTTCTCGTGAAGTTCGCAACCGATTCGACGGGGGCCTTCTGCCGGCCGTTGGATCGAGGAGGGCAAGCACATGGGACACCGCTATGCCGTACTGGGAGCAGGTCGCCAGGGGACGGCCGCCGGCTATGATATGGCCCGCTTCGGGGACGCCGACAGCATATGGATGGCCGATGTGGACTCTGAACTTTCGTCCGCTTCCGCCTCTCGCATCAACCAGTTGACAGGCACCGATCTGGCTCGCGCCGTCACTTTGGATGCATCCGACACCAAGGCCGTGACGGATTTTCTAGGGAATGAGAAAATCGATGCCTTCTTGAGTGCTGTCCCCTATTTCTTCAACCTCGACCTTAGCCGAGCGGCCATCGAGGCGGGCGCTGGTATGACCGACCTTGGCGGCAACAGCGATATCGTCCTCAGCCAGCTTGACCTATCCGACAAAGCGGGCCAAGCGGGTGTGTCGATCATCCCGGATTGCGGTCAGGTGCCGGGGATGGGGACCTCCCTTGTCTTGTACGCCATGGAGCAGCTCGATCAAGCGCAGGATGTCTTCATGTGGGATTGCGGATTGCCCCAGGAACCCGAACCCCCCTGGAACTACCGCTTGACTTTCAACATCGAGGGTCTGACCAACGAGTACTTTGGCGACTGCCTGTTCATCAGAGACGGCAAGCTGACTGGGGTTCCAGCGCTGACGGAACTTGAGGTGCTTGACCTGCCCGAGCCCATCGGCAGGTTGGAAGGTTTCACAACCTCCGGAGGGATTCACCACCGCAGCCCGAACATTCGAGGGCCAGCTTCGGACTCTGCAAAACAAGACCCTGCGCTACCCAGGCAACTTTGAATATCTCAAGACGATGGAACGGCTGGGACTGCTCGAGCTCAATCCGGTTACCGTCGACGGCCAGTCGGTGATTCCCCGCCACCTGCTGCACACGCTCTGGGACCCGCAAATCAGGGCCACACCCGACACGCGCGACTTCATCCTGATCCGCCTCCTGGCCACTGGCACGAAAGGGGGCCTGCCCCACGAAGTGCACGTCGATCTTGTGCACTACTACGATGAGAAGTTGGGGTTCACCGCCATGGAGCAGGCTACGGGGTGGCATGCGGCCATCATGACCGAAGCCATCGCCATGGGTCGGGTACCGCCCGGCGCGGTGCCGGTGGAACGCGCGTTGTCAGGCAGTGATTTCGTTTCCGAGGCGGCTCGCCGAGGCTTCGACGTCCAGCTCAGGGTCCATCCCGCTTAGGCGGCACCCGCACGCCTAGTCGGCGGCATGTAAGCGGCATGTATATTGAAAGTTGTACGACAGGGGCGGGATAGGGTTCACTTGTCGCCCTGCCAGGCGTTCCGTTTCATATCAGCCCGCAGTTCACATCGAGAACGCAGGAGGAGGTTGTCCATTGCAGCTTCTTGTCTTGGGAGGCACGCGATTCCTTGGGCGCCACCTGGTGGAGGCGGCACAACGTGCAGGGCACGATGTAACGCTCTTCAATCGAGGCCGGACACAGCCCGAACTCTTTCCCGAACTGACCAAGCTTCGAGGCGATCGGGACGGGGACCTTTCTGCCCTCGAGTCCGGTCGATGGGATGCTGTCATCGATACCAGTGGCTACACCCCTTCGGCTGTCAGGGCCTCGGCTGAGACGCTATCCAGCCGGGCTGATCACTACACCTTCATTTCCACGATTTCTGTCTACCGAGAACCTCTTGTCAGAGGACAGGACGAGTCAGCGCCCCTTCACGAGCCACCGAAAGATGACACGGCGGACGTGGGGCCAGACACCTACGGCCCCCTGAAAGCCGGCGCCGAAGCGGCGCTTGCTCATGCCTTTGAAGGGACCACGCTCATCATCCGGCCCGGCTTGATCGTCGGCCCACATGATCCGACCGATCGTTTCACCTACTGGCCGTCGCGCCTGGCTCGCGGCGGCGAAGTGCTCGCACCTGGAAAGCCCGAGCGTCAGGTCCAATTCATCGATGTGCGCGATCTGGCCGACTGGTGTCTAGAGTTGGCCGAAGCCGGCATCGGGGGTGTGTTCAACGCCTCCGGTCCGAAACTCCGGATGTCCATGGCCCAGATGCTGCAGACAATAATGAAAGGCGTCCAAGGGGCAGCTCAGCTCACGTGGATTCCTGAAGACTACTTGCTCGATGCCGGAGTCCAACCGTGGACTGGCATCCCGTTGTGGCTGCCGGAAAGTCTCAACGCCCTCTTGGAGGTATCGATTCAGGCGGCCCTCGACCACGGCCTCAACTTCCGCCCGCTGGCAGACACGGCCGCCGACACCCTGGCCTGGGACCATTCGCGGGGCACGTCGATTGTCAACGCTTTCGGGCTCAACCCAGCGCGCGAGCTAGCGCTTCTGGAGGCATGGCATGCGCGCAAGGGAGCCGGCTAGGTCGCCTTCGCCGGCACCAATCTTATTCGCAGGCTTGTGATGCTGTCGCACCTGCTGTAAACTCCGAGCACCGGTGGGAGGCGCCTCTCCCCTTCAATATGTGAAATCTGTCACAATCCGGCCTGGCAAATCAGCCTGGCTTTGTCTTGTTCCTCCTGCAGATCGACGCCGGCACGAGCCGGCCATCTAGGGTGCTATTGACCAATCCAGTTGCGCGGGCCCCATGGTTAGCGGGTTCGGCCAGGATCATCTTCCTGGTCCTGGTGTCGGCCGTCTTCTGCTTCACCTGGACCTCCACGGCAAGTGGGGCACCCTCCGACCCCGGAAGACATCAGGTGCTTAAGGTGGCCACCTCCGTGAACACGTGGTGGCTGACGGAATGGAAGGACAACCGAGTCGTCTGCGAGGTTTACGTCGATCACGACGGTCTTCCCACGCGCGATGAGATCCTGGAAGCCTGCGGGGCAGAAACCTACGACCAATGGATCACCACCCTCCCCTGCCCGGCCTCGGAGTCGTCGGGGGCATCGGCCAGCTGCAAGGGCCTCTATCTGCATTACGCCCACCGGGATGTCGTCCAGAAGCTGGTGAGCATCGATCTGCCCACCCCCACCGTCACATTGTCGTTGGAAGGATGTGACCCCAAGCCGCCGGTCAACCAGTGCGACGTGATCCCGCGTGTCATCTTGAAGGCTTACGAACCCCTGCCCAATGAACACATCATCCGCATTCGCGGCAGCCTCGACGGGGTCGCATTCACCTGCGAGAGCGACCGCTGTGTCCTCAATGTTGGGCCCACGCGGCCCGAGGGGTCCAGCCTGTATTTTTGGGCCGATTCGAGCTTTGGAGATTCGTCGGCGCACTTCGAAGCCGCGGTACGGATCACCTCGCCCCAGCCTTTGGGTTCGGCCGGTCAGACATGGTATGTGGACGTCCTGAGCAGCCAATGGGAGGGCGCTCCGCCGCCGGCGTGCTCCACAATCTGGGGCGCCTTCAAGCCCGCGGGCGGACCGCCAACCTGGCTATCTACACCGGAGACGCCGGCCGGACTGCGCTCTGACTTCCCCTACGCCTACCTGGCCGGAACCTTGATCCAAGAGGGCCTGATCGATGCCGATGCTTGCCCTGACTCCGGTCTGCTGCCCAATGGAGCCGCCAATGCCTGCGGTGTTTCCGTCGGGCAGGTCGCCGTCAGTGCCTGGCAGAACCGATTCGATCAATTGATCTTCGATGAGTCAACCGCGACCGGCATACCGGCGCAGCTAATGAAGCGGCTGTTCGCGCGTGAAAGCCAGTTCTGGCCGGGCACCTACCACGACGAAAAGGAGATTGGCCTGGGGCAACTGACCGAGTCTGGCGCCGACACGACGCTGCTCTGGAATAGCTCCTTCTTCTCCCAGTTCTGCCCGCTGGTCCTCGACAGCGGTGCCTGCGCCCAGGGGTACGCCAGGCTCTTCCCCGGCGAGCAAGCACTCCTGCGTGGCGCGCTGACCGAGCAAGCCAATGCCGCCTGCAAAGATTGCAGCTCGGGCGTCGACCTTCAGAAAGCTGAGACCAGCGTGCAGGTCTTCGGGGCCACCCTGCTCGCCAACTGCCAGCAGGTCGGTTGGATGATTAGCAGTACGACTGAGGCCAGTCCGGGCGATGTTTCCAGCTACGAGGATTTGTGGCGGATGTCCCTTGCCAACTACAACGCCGGCCCCGGCTGCCTCAGCCGGGCGATAAACAGCGCGTGGCTGCGCGAGGGCAGGCTGGATTGGTCGACCGTGTCGAGTTACCTGGAGCCAGCCTGCCAGGCCTCGTTGGGGTATGTGGATTCGATCACCGGCGACTGAAGGCGAGAGCTACCCCGGTACGGGAAGATACGACTCAATCGTCGTCTGCAGCCGGTCGAAGGAAAACGGCTTCTCCAGAAAGCCATCCGCACCGGCCGCAGCCGCAGCATCGTGGTCGGCTTCCATCACCATGGCGCTCACCACGATCGTCGGAATGGTCGCCCAGCAAGGGTCTGCACGCAGTTGCCGAACGAGATTGAGCCCGTCGACTTCGGGCATCATCACGTCCGTGAGCACCAGATCAGGGCGACGCCGAGCGATCTCTACCAGGGCATCATCCACGCGGTAAGCGAGCCGAACCTGAAAGCCCGACCGCTTGAGCAATTCCTTCATGATGTCGCAGAACACCGGATCATCGTCGACAACCAGGATCGAGCGCCGCCTCTCGAAGACGGTATCCATGGGCACCTCACCCTTTGAGTCGGGCTACGGGAGGTAGATTGCAGAAAGCATGCCAACCCAGCCGGTCCAGCGTGAGCTGAACAGGTCTCCCCCCTTGTCAAAGGACTTCGAAGGGGCTACGCTTACCTATAGGCGACAAAGCGCGCGTTTGCCGAAAGGGCTGTCATGACCACACGCCAAGCCGAATTGGTCCGCATCCTCGAGCAATTGGCCGGGGAACTGCCAGATCCCGACTGGGTGGCTCTGGTGGACGACCAGGGTTTCGTGATGGCATGTGTTCCAGAAGATTTGGACGTGGATGAGGATCGCATCTCGGCCATGACGGCGGCTCTGGTTAGCATGGGTGAACGTGTGCTGGAAGAGGTCGAAGGCGGCGCACTGCGCTACGCCAACGTGGCGGGGTCCAAGCGCCAATACTTGGCTGTCGTCCTCACCGCCGACCGCCTTCTGTCAATTGGCCTGCGGCCCGGCGTGGCAGCCCAGGTGACCTTCCGGCCGCTGAGCCGATGGGTTCCCGAGCTACTTAAGGCCCTCCAGCGCCGCTATACCTGAGCCGTAGAGGGCCACCCCCGGGGCCTAGCTCGGCCGTCCGCTCGGGCGTCGAAGGCGTGGGGCCCGGCGTCTCGAAGCTTCCTCCCCCGATCACCTCGTGGTAACCTTTCTCCTCCACTGGCGATGGCGCCACACCCACCAGCGACCGATCCCGAAAGGCAGCCGATATGCCCGAAGAAGCCGCTCCAGAGTCCGAACCCCAGTCCGACGTTTCCGAAGGGCGCGATCCGGCACAAGTTGCCGAGCAGCTGGCTTCCTTCGAAACCCGGATACGAGCCGGAGAATTCGACGACGGCGGCTTCCACAGGGCGGTGAAACTGGAGCTTTTCCCCTTGCTCGGCGATGGCACACTCCAGCCGGATGCCTTCAACCACCTGGTCACCCTTTGGGCCATGCGCAACCATCCCTTCGATTGGCTCCTGAAGCCTTTTGGCCGCATGAACTGACCCCCACAAGGCCCTGAATTCCTCGCCCCTGGCCCGCATCAGCGGCACCATCCACTTAGTACCTCCTCCAGCGAGCAATTTGTGATATTTGTCACAAGTTGTTCGGACAAAGGTCTCGACCGAGACGTGGAGACGTGTCAGCCAGGGACACTCGCCATACAATCGAGACAACCTTCGGTCATCCCATGGAGTCCGCGCATGCCCCGCTGGCTACAATTCGGTCTGGCTTTGACTCTGGCCGCGCTCGGAACGGCGTTCCAAGCCTCCGGCCCCATCGTTCGCGCTCTGCTGTTCTACAGCCCCACCTGTCCCCACTGCCACTTCGTGATGACTGAGTCCCTGCCGCCGATCATGGCGCACTATCAGGACCAGCTCCAGATCGTGGCGGTGGACACGACGACATCCGACGGGCATCAACTCTACCAAGCCGCTATCCAAGCTCTGAATATCCCCGAAGACCGCCGCGGCGTTCCCACCATGATTGTCGGGTCGACGGTGATGGTGGGATCACTTGAGATCCCCGCCATGCTCCCCGATCTGGTGGAGACGGGACTGGCGAAGGGCGGTGTGGGTTGGCCAGATATCCCCGGCCTGGAGAACGCGCTGCCCCCGGGTCAGAACCTGACCCCAACGCAGCCTGCCCCCCAGCCGACCGGCGTGTGGGCCCGTTTCTCCCAGGATCTGGTCGGCAACAGCCTGGCCGTACTCATTTTGCTAACAGCGCTGGGCATGCTGGCCTGGACAGCCATCCGCGTGCGAGGACCACGCTCCAGGAAGCCTTCACAAGCGAGGCGCTCATTCTGGGATGGTTGGGGGGTTCCGCTGTTGAGCGCCGCCGGGGTCGGCATTTCGCTCTACCTGGCGTACATCGAATCGACTGGCAGCCTGGCAGTCTGTGGTCCCGTTGGTGACTGCAATGCCGTTCAGCAAAGTGAATACGCCCGTCTGTTTGGCGTGGTCCCCATCGGCGTGTTGGGCGTGATAGGGTATGGCCTGATCCTGGCGATCCATTTCTACGGCCGGGATATCGACGGGGCAGGCCGCCGATCGGTCCGCCCTGGCACTGTTCGCTCTTACCGTCGTTGGCACAGCCTTCTCGGCCTACTTGACCTTCGTGGAGGCGTTTGTCATCGGCGCCGTCTGCGCCTGGTGCTTGTCGTCCGCCGTGCTGATGACCCTGCTCCTCTACCTGGCCGTGCCGGCTGCCCTGCGCTCGTTTGCCCGAGGCCGTCCGCGACGAACATCGGCCTGACCGCTGCCCTGGGAACCGCAAGTCGGCCCACTTCAGCTAGCCCGACAACTCGGTTCTTCGTCTTGTCAGTTTGCGCTTCTGGGCTTATAATTCGACGTTGATCGAAATACAAATTGTCGGTGTTCACGACACGGAGACGTTAAAGATGAGCGAAGCTGTTCCCGCTACCCAGAAGTCCCTCCCACTCCGACAGGCGACTGTCCTGGAAGGTTTTCGGGGTACTAATGTTAGGCGGGCTGATCGGCTCAATTGCCGTCATGCCCTATGCGCTGGCATCCAATCCCAAGGCGTTGGAAGGACTGCCGATATCGGTCCCGCTGGCCTTGACCATCTCAGTTCTTCAGACTGTCATTCTGGTGGCCATCGCTTCCGGCCTGGGTTTGTGGTTGGGCCCGAGAGTCAACCTCGGTGCGCCGCGACTTCGCCAGTGGTTGGGCGGCGACCGGGAGGGCGCGCTGGCTTTGCTGAAACCGGCCGCCGTCCGTGCCGGCGTGGCCGGGGCCGTGGTTTCCGTCGTGATCGTCCTGCTCGACGTATTTGCCTTCCCCGGCACACTCCAGGCCCAAAGCGCTGGGTCGGCCGGTACGCCCACCTACTGGCAGGGGCTGCTCGCATCCCTTTACGGCGGAATCAATGAAGAGCTGCTGCTGCGCCTGGGTGTTATGACGATCATCATCTGGCTCGGCGCCATGCTCATCAGGAAGCAGACACCTCCCGATGGCCTGTATTGGTTTGGCATCGTGATCAGCGCCGTCGCCTTCGGGTTGGGGCACCTCCCCGCCACTTCCCAGTCATTCACCATGACCGCCATGGTCGTCTTGCGGGCGGTCGTGCTAAATGGACTGGGCGGACTTGTCTTTGGCTGGTTCTACTGGCGCTACGGCTTGTTGTCAGCTATGGCGTCCCACTTCTCGGCGGATCTGGTGATCCATGTGATCGTTCCGCTTATCGGGGGCTGATTGGCAATAGATCGAATGGCAGTCAACGAGATCCTCAAGGCGCTCTCTGACCCAACCCGCCGCGAGATCCTGCGCATTCTCAGATCACGCGATCTGGCGGCCGGGGAGATTGCGTCCAATTTCGATGCCAGCTGGCCGACGATCTCGCATCACCTTGGTGTGCTCAAGGATGCCAACCTGGTGTTGGTGGAGCGCAGGGGACAGAGCCTTATCTACTCGCAGAATGCCACCGTGCTTCAGGAAGCTCTGGCCGGACTCATGGGGTGGTTTGGAAAGAAGCAGGATCATGAAGACTGATTGGCGCAAGGAATGGCTGCCTCTGGCTGCGATCGCAGTCAGCTTCGTCATCGCCGCCATCGTCTACCAAAGAGTGCCCGACCCCATGCCCACCCACTGGAACGGGGCCGGGGTGCCCGACGGTTACGGCTCCCGCTTCGTGGGTGTTCTGCTCGTCCCACTGATGTCTGTGGGGATTTATCTCATGTTCCTGGTGCTGCCGCGGATCGACCCTCGCCAGGCCAATTACGCACGTTTCTCAGACACGTATCGATTCTTCCGCAGCCTGATCATCCTGTTCCTTCTGTTCGTCTACGCTATCACGCTGGTGGCAGTATTTCAACCTGGATATCAGCTGAACAGCGCCTGGATGTTTGGCGGTGTGGGCTTTCTTTTGGCGGCCCTTGGCAATTACATGCCGCGTGTCAGGTCCAACTGGTTCGTCGGGATCCGAACGCCATGGACTCTGTCCAGCGAAGAGGTCTGGCGCGAGACGCACCGGCTGGGTGGCCGAGTCTTCGTGATCGGTGGCATCGTCATCGCCATCTCCGGTCTGCTCAAGCCCGAATGGAGCACCGCCATTGTGCTGATCGGCAGCCTGGCGCTTGCCATCATCCCGATCGCCTACTCGTATGTGCTGTTCAGGCGCGCCAAACGCGATGAGACGGAAGACGCCGGCCCGGGGGTCACTGGGGACAAGCCTCAGGACTAGGGCACGGCGCAGCGAAATCCAAGGTCGATCCGGAACGAATCCGGCGCCAGGTATCCCCGATTGGCGGTCCGATCGGCCAGTACAGATCCCTGCCAGGACGGCTCAAGCCAGGAGCCGCCTCGGATCACCCTCCAGACGCCCGAGTCCGGCCCCTGCGGATCGGCGGGCGAGCTGGCGGCGTAGGCATCCGACTGGTACCAGTCGGCCACCCACTCCCACACATTGCCCGCCATGTCCAATGCCCCATAGGGGCTGACCCCTGCCGGGAACTGTCCGACCGGGGCTGCCTCGGCGAAACCGTCATCTATGGTCGGGTCGCCATAGGTGAACGGACAGCTGGCATCACAGAAGTTGAGCCTCACGGAAGATCCCAACTTGGGTGACCCAACCCACCCCCATGGGTACAGACGTCCGTCTTTCCCGCGAGCCGCCTTTTCCCATTCGGCTTCTGTCGGCAGGCGGCGGCCAGCCCAAGCACAGTACTCGGATGCCTGGGCCCAGGTTACGCCTGTCATCGGAAGCACGGGATCGTTAGCCATGACCGATTGGAGATCGGCTGAGATCGGCGTGCAGCCTGCCGCAGCGATGCAGTCCTGATACATCGCCTGGGTCACCTCGGTCTCATCGATCCAGAAGGCCGACAGCATTACCTTATGCTGGGGAAGTTCATCCGGTTGGCTCCCCACAAACGTGTCCTCGGTTCCCATCAGGAAGTCCCCGGCCGGCACGGGGTAGAGCACCATCCCGTCCGCCGGGGAGGTCCACGGCTGGGCGTTTCGCACAGCGGCTGGCGGGGTGGCGCGGCCCTTGGGCGCCGTCACCGTCCTGGTTGCGGTGGCCGTCGGTGTTGCCGGTTGTGCCGTGGCAGTCGCCCCCACCGTGGCCGTTGCCGACGGGAGGCGGGGCGCGAACAGCGCGGATGTGGGAGGAGGGGCGGAGGCTGTGGCCGCTGTGCCCGGCTGGCACCCGGTTGCTAGCAGGCCGGCCAGGGCGAGCACGCCCCACATCCTGGCCGCCCAAGACCCCTTTGCAAGGTTTGGCAATGATGCGGTCACAGAGCCCATCTTAACACCGGTCGCGAAGCTTTGGCCTTGATCTCGGAGATGAGGACCGCACCAACCGGCAGCTTGGGTTGGGTTGTCCGATGCCCGATCCGCCCTTTATAATGTCGGCTACTGGCTGGAGACCCAAGTTTGTTGAAGGGACGGATTGTGCTCAGAGCTTTGATCGACCGGTACCTGGCATTCAGCCTGATGGCGGGCGCGCTGCTGACTCTTTCCGGATGCGGTCAGCCCAGCCTGCCGGCTGCGGCCACCCCCAGCGTGGCGCCAACCACGCCTCCGATAGCGACGGCCACGCCATTCCCGCTGACCACGGCCGTGTCAATCCCAACCGCTCTCCCGATTGGTGGACCTTCCGGGGTTGGAGTCGACTGCGGCACAGGCGAAGTGACCGGGGCTGATCTAGCAGAGAACATCGCCGTCACCGGCGTCTCGGCCAACCTGCCAGACCCGCCGATCGACTACATCTTCACGGCGCAGTTTGGCGGCGTGGACAGCGTTCAGACCCCCTTCTACAGCGCGCTCGTCCTGTACGATGCCTCGGAGCCACTGCTGGACCCACCTGCCAAGGATTGGTACTTCGACAACGTCGGCAACGTGGTCTACGGCTTCATCTTCCAGCCGGGACAGCCGGCCAATACTTTCCGGGCGGTCGTCGCCGACAACAGTTGGCAGGAAAGCACGGCCACGCAATTTCGCGCTATGGTCGACACCAACCGGTTGGTCATCCGAGTGCCCGCATTCGAGATTCCTCCGGGGTCGCATTGGGGGCTGGCGATTTCGGACGGCGCGCTGGTCACGTGCGAGACAGTGGGCATCGGGGCGGACGACCTGCCCACCCTCGATCTGCCGCCCCTCCCCTGAATCTGAGCCACCGCACTCGAACCCTCGGGCAGCTGCGCCAGTGACCTCGAGGCCGCTTCGGTCTAGACTGGAGCCAAGCTCGGAAAGGTCCACTCTTGTGCCGTCATTGGCCTTGAGCGGGCGATCGTCGAGGTCGAAGTGGACACAGCACGCGGGCTGCCCTCTTTCACTATCGCCGAACTCCCCGAGGCGGCTGTCCAAGGGGCCAGGAAATTGATCAAGATGTGGCGGTGGGAATACCCCGTGCCGGGACGGTGCAATCACTTCAGGCCGCACAGCTCGCTGGGCTAAAGGCCGCCTATGCCGGTAGTGTGGATTGCTACTGGCCAGCCGCTACAGCAATTGGGTCTAACTTAGAAAGTGGATCAAAGAGTGGGGGCATGTCAGCGTAGCCGGGGCACTTCCGCGATGCACTGCCTATTGATTGGCTTTTGGACTTCTACAGGACGGCCGTCAGAGTAGACCGTCCGAGCAGACGCGGTTACAGGTCTTCCTTTTGGATTGGCCAAGTCCAGCGGTCGAGTTCCCCAGCTGTAGAGCCTGTGTTCCCCTAGGGGTAGACGACAATATTAACTCGGAACCCGCCGCTCCCATTTCCAGGTGCGTCATCGTTTATGGCCAATATGATTTCACGCGTCCCAGGACCCGCGAAAACAATCGAACCCGACGCGCCAATCTCCATGTAAGAAACGTTTGGGTCGATTTTGGCCAGGAATGCATATGGGTGGGCGCACGGAAGCGGGAATTTCGAATCGCAGTCTGTGTTGTCCCATCCGTCGGGCCCATTCTCCCCGGTCAGAATGACACCGGACCACATCGAACCAGACGCCTGGAAAGTAACGGTTTCACCAGCCGAGACGTCAATTTGCGTATGGGTGATTCCATTCGTCTCTAGGACTTCGCGATTGTAGATCCGCGGTGAAGGGGTGTTCGTTGGGCGAGGCGTGACCGTGGGCTGCTCCGTCAAAATTGGAAGAAGCGGTGAGGTCGCAGAGGGCGGTATTGGCGAAGATGTCGACGTGAGCGTTGGCGAAGGCGTTTCGACGGCCGTTTCGGTTGGCGGCGCGGACGGCGTCGGATCTTCTCCGTTCGGGGACTCCGTGGATGCGTTTTCCCCGGCCAGGGTGGCCGCAATTTGCTTGGCGAGAGTCTGGACAGCTTGGGTGGATCTTTCCCCGGTCTGGATGGTCTCCTCGACCTGGGTCGCAATCTGATTTTCAGACGACGGCACCGCCAACGCGCAGCTCAAGCTCAGCAAGAGCGCTGGTGTGAAGAGCACCATCCACCTCAACCGCAATTCTTTCCTCGTTGGAAGGACCACTCCTTCGTGCGTGCGTACACGCATGCCGCGCTTGCGCGTTGAACGCTGATCCTCCGCAGCTAAGGAGGCTCAGAGATCACTCACGAGGGCACTGGCGAGGCCAACAGAAGGATTGGCGCTCACGCGCCCCGTGATACCTGGCCAGGTGCCCACCGTATGACCGTACGATGTCCGGGGAGGCACAGAGCCAAGACCTAAGGTCAGCATCTACAACAGTCAGCCTAATTTCGCATCGCTATCCGGGCCCCCATCATCAAGATGGTATATCCCATACAGCGGTCACTGCGCAAAGTGCGGGCAGAAATCCATTTCACATGTCCATGCCCATCTCGAACGTGAGATCCCTGTCCGGCTTGGCATCGCTGAGGGCCGCTCGAACCGCTGGGGCAGCCTTTTGCCTCGATTGGGACGATTGGAAGGTTTCTCCACCATGGCTTCAGCATCCCGGCGTTCAGAGTCGCTCACGTCATGCTCATCGGTCAGCACGACTTCCGAGAATTCGCCGATGCCGGTGTTCGTGACGTGCATGATTTCTTTGTTGGCAAGTTTCTGCTCGACCATCACTCGACAAACACGGATTCGTTCCAAGGCCGCGGGTGCCAGGCTGACTCTTTCAAGGCCGCGGGCGATGGCAACTAGCAATTCAATGGTAAAAGAAGAACCGTCGAGCACTTGCGTCATGAAGTCTCTCTCCCGATTGTGAGGCACATTGGGGCGGGACACTCGGCCCGGCTGATCGCCAGACACACGACGATCCCCGGACACAAGCGTATCGGGGATGATACCGCCGAGACGTTACCGTGCCATCAGAGGGCGCAGTCCGGGGGAGCTCAAGTGTCTTTGGTCACCGCAGGCGGGCCGGGGTTCAAGTCTCTTGATCTCCCATGCCGGCTTGCGGCAACCGGGTGAACCGCCCAGCGTACAATCATTGTATAATCAGCGCACTTTTCGGCCACAATGACTGGACAATTGACCGCGACCCATCCCCCTTCTTACGCCGCGTTGGGCCGCGCTGCAGCCGGAGAAAATCTCAAACTAGGGAGAGCGACTTATGAAGGACAACAGCCTGTATCGGCTCGGTGGTCTATGTGCGGTGCTCCTGGGCATCAGCGGGATCCTGGCAGACATTACCTATCTGCTGCTGCCAGCCGAGCAGCGGCTGGGGGTTCCAGCCGCTCAAATCCTGCCCTCGATTGCCAAGGGCGCCTCGCTCCTTAATCTTCAATTCTTGGAATTGACTCTGGTGGGGATCTTCGGCTTGGCGGTGGTCCCGGCTTTTTCAGGCATGTTCCGCGCCGGGCATGAGGGCCTGGGTACGCTGGACAGGCAATCTGGCCACCCTCGGTTTCGCTGTGTCGGCCGTCAGCAGCTTCTTCGCCTTCGGAAGACTTCCCGGTTTGGCCAAGGCCTATGTGAATGGGGATGCCTCCACGCAGGCGGCATTGGCCCCGGTGTGGCGGTCATCCTTTGATTTGCACGGACTTTGGGGCTACGGGATGGTCGGACTTTGGGTACTGGTGATCAGCCTGGTCGCCCTCCAGGGGAATGTGTTTCCCAAGGCGCTTTCCTATCTTGGGGTGGTGTTGGGCTTGAGCTTTGCACTCGTTCCGGCGGCCTTTATCTTCAAAATACCGGCGTTGTTCCTGGTGGTTGCGGTCCCTGGCGGGATCATCAACACCGTTTGGTTTGTTTGGGCAGGCATGGTCACAAGACGCTATGAGCACAGCGGCTAAGCGTGACCCGGACTGGCCGCCGGACCTCGATCAATCCTTAGTCTTGGCCGCGGTCGATGACATCGCGCGCAACGTGATCCTGAAGGCCCACCCGGTCGAATTTGAAACGGCCCAATCGGATGAAGACCGGCGCGCCGTCTACCGCCTGCGGTACGCGGTGGTCATCGAACGCGGCTGGGCACGCCCCGAAGACCTGCCTGACGGTCTCGAACAGGATGATTTCGATAACTCCGCCACCCATATCATGGGCTGGCACGACGGAAACCTGGTCGCAACGTCGCGGATCGTCTTCCCTTCTCCCGGTAAGAAGCTCCCCACCGAGACGACCTTTGGCCTTGAAATCCAACCGCGCGGAAAGGTCGCCGACATGAGCCGCCAGATCGCCAGGCCGAGTGACGATGGGCCACCCCACCGGCTGTTTGCCGGCTTGTTAGGCATGACCTGGCTCGAGATCCGCCAAAGGGGATTCTCTCTCATCAGTGGCGATTTCTCCCCGTCGATGCTCCGGCTCTACCGCATGTTGGGTTTCGAGGTCACACAGCTCGGGCCAGGAGATGAGTTCTGGGGGGAAACTCGATATCCCATCCTGGTCGATGTCGCCAAGGCTGCTTCCAAGCTTCGGGCGAAGTGGGGGTAAAGACTGACCCAAACCTCGGGTTGGGAAAGCGACGAGCATGAGCCGTATACCCCCTGGTCCGCCAGCGCATTTTCTGCTTGGTAACCTGCGCGAATTCAGGCGTGATCCGCTTGGCTTCTTTACCAAGTGTGCGCGCGAGTATGGCGATATCGTCCGCTACCGAATTGGCCCGGCAACCGCGTATCTGGTCAGCCATCCCGACTTCATCGAACAAGTTCTCGTCCACAACTCCCGGGCCTTCGTCAAAGGCCGCGTGATCCGCGCCAGCCGCCAAGTGCTGGGAGACGGGCTGTTCACCAGCGAAGGCGATGAATGGCTGCACCAGAGGCGCCAGGTGCAGCCTGCCTTCCATCGAAAACAGATTGACGGTCATGTTCGAGAAATGGCAACGGCCACCGCACAAGAGCTTGCGAGTTGGCACAATGGCGAAACTCAGGACCTTTCCCACCAGATGAAAGCCCTGACGCGCGAAATCGCAACGCGGACCATCTTCAGGGCCGATATCGGGGAAGATTCGGCCGAAGTCGGCAAGGTCGTGACGGCGGTCTGGGAAGGACTAAATGACCGCATGGCCAACGGACTGTTGGTCCCGGCGGCCATCCCAACACCGAGCCAAATACGTTTGCGGCGAAGCGTTCGCCGTCTTGACCAGGTGATCTATCGGATCATCAATCAACGCCGGATCGGACCCCGGGTGGAGGGTGACTTGCTTTCGATCCTGCTCGACACCCGCGATGAATCTGGCAGGCCGCTGACGCCCAAGCAACTTCGCGACCAGGTGTTGACGCTGTTCCTTGCGGGCCACGAGACCACGTATCTGGCCATCTCGTGGACGTGGTTCCTCATCGCCCAGAATCCAGCCGTGGAGGGCCACCTTCGAGCTGAGGTCGAACGTGTGCTCGCCGGTCGTACGCCGACGATCGATGACCTGCCTGAGTTGACCTACACCAGGAAGGTCGTGATGGAGGGTTTGCGTTTATACCCGACGGCTTGGGCCACCCCCCGACTGGCACTTCGTGATTTCGAGCTTGGCGGGTACAAGCTCCCCGCGGGGAGCTCGGTAACGATGAGCCAGTGGGTGGTGCAGCGAGATCCGCGCTTCTTCGATCAACCCAATGAGTTTCGTCCCGAACGTTGGCAGCCTGACTTCATCCGTCAACTGCCTCCGTTCGCCTATTTTCCCTTTGGCGGTGGGCCGAGGAAGTGCATCGGCCATGACTTTGGTATGACCGAGGCCATCCTGGTCACCGCCATGATCGCCGCCAAGTTTCACCTCACGCTTGTCCCCGACCAGGCCGTCGAGCCATGGCCGCTTTTCTCACTGAGACCATGGCCTGGAATCCATGTGGTTGTGCATCGTGCCGGGCAACACCCCGCCACCGAGGCGCCGCAAGGGGCTGAGTCCATGCAGACTTAGCCGGTCCGGCCCAGATTTCACAGCCTGCCCTCGAGCACAGCGTTCGCCTTCTTGGCGACAATCCCGGACTTAGCGAGGCACTTGCGAAGATCAAAGGGCACCCTTTTGGGTGCCTTCAGGTAGCGCCTTGGCCCGGGCGGCCAGTGCGGCCGAATGTGATTGTAAACATACTTCCACTCCCTCATTGCCCGATTGATGCTGGTAAGGTCCAGCTCTCCCAATTAGCGATCGTGGAACTCTTCGGTGTGCGTTCTTTGGGCTCTCTCGACATGACCATTGAGCTTCGGGGAACGTGGCGGAAGCACAAACGGCCGGATGCCCTTCTCGGCACACGCCAGCTCGAAGTCGGCTTGAAACTCGCCGTCCTCATCGACCTGGATGGCCTTGACTGGATAGGGAGACCGCTCAATGAGTGTGTTCAGGAATGTGCTGGCATTGCGGGCCGTGGCGCTACGGAACGCCTGGATCACGTCCCGGCGCCTGACCAGTCTTGCCAAAGAAGAAAGCGCCCGTTTGGGCGCTTTCTTGTTCAGTTGCGGGGCTGGGATTCGAAACCCAGGACCTTCAGGTTATGAGTTTGAAATCCTGCCAGATGGGCCTTAGTTCGTCAGGCCGGCGCTCTAAGGGCGGCCTGCAGTTCTTCGCTTGTCTGGGAGCCTCAACGGTTGTCTGAGACCTCTCAATTCATTATCCTAATCAACTTCATGAAAAAGGGAAGCGAGCTATGCCAATAGAATGGTTTGCAGCACCCTCATCCCAAGGCCCAATCCCCCCTTTCGTTTCCGCAACGAGATTCCATCTTAGGGCCCCCACAGTTGTCGAACAACACATCCTGGTACAAAAGACGAATGCCGTCCGCTCCCTTTTATCTGGAGGTTGAAATCGACTGACCATGGCGAGTCATTTCCCTTGAATTGAACCGACACCGACCGAAAGTGATCGGTCGGAATCTGCACAGCCCACCACAATGCTCGCACGCGAGGGTCAGCCGCAAGCTGATTCTTGCGCAATGGAGGGGCGAATCCGCTCCCATCCCCTACCAGGGCCGAGAGGCCCATCTGGCGGACCCGCCCGCCTACCGCCCGACGGATCTTCCAGGGCATATGGACGGCCTGTGAGAAGGCCTCTCCGCCTACCGGAACAACAAGGAAGTCCTGGAATTCAAACGGGTTGTCAGCGTGAAGTCCACTGCCGATGATGCCTAATTGGGGCATGGGCAATGCGTTGGGCCCTACTGGGTTCTGTTAGGTGTACGAGGGGAGCCTTTTCGATGCCGTTGCGGCGCGGTTGCTCCGCTCCCGTGGCACCGACCCAGCCTGGCTGTGAAGTCGATTTTCCACTGCGTGTGGATCAGTTCGAATGCCAGATACCGCACCGATTCGAACACGGCATATTCGTGGTTGCAGGTCGCGGCCCTGGTATCAAAGCGCCCGGGGATGCTTTCCCGCCCGCCAGTGGGATTCAATTTCTTCCAGGCTTTTCCCTTTGGTTTCTGGCACGAGCAAATAGGCAAATATCCATGCCCCTATACTGACGACCCCGTACAACCAGAATGTGGCCGCTTTCCCCACAACTTGCGTGAGCGTCAGGAACGACAAGGCCACAATCAGATTGGCGGTCCAATTGGCGATTGTCCCGACGCTCATGGCCCGGCCCCGGATGCCCAGCGGGTAGATCTCCGAGAGTATCAACCAGAAAACTGGCCCCAGGCCCACAGCAAACGAGCCGACATAGACCATCAGGCTCACCACAGCGATCCAGCCCAAGCTGCCGGACAATTGCGGCAGCCAAAACGCCAGCCCCAACACGACCAGGCCCAGCGTCATGCCCCCCAAACTTACCAACAAAAGCGGGCGCCTGCCGATCCGGTCAATCAGCTGCATGGCCACCAGCGTCAAGAGGACATTGACGATGCCGACGCCCAGACTGGCCAGAATCGCCGCCGACGCCGAAGAAAGGCCGGCGAAGGTGAAAATGGTCGGGGCGTAGTAGATGACCGTGTTGATACCAGTGATTTGCTGGGCAATGGCCAGACCTACGCCCACGATCATTGCCATTCGCAAGAGCGGGCTGAGCAGTTCGGACCAATGTCCTTTCTGCCCCATCACGCTTTGTTTAATCGCTTCGAGCTCGCTGGATACGTTTTCGGGGACGCGAATTCTGTTCAGCACGTCCCGGGCTTGATCCACGTGTCCGCGAGCCGCCAACCAGCGTGGGCTGTCGGGGACAATCATCAATCCCACGCCAAATGCGGCCGCAGGAATCACCGCCATCGCAAACATCCAGCGCCAGGCCTGCGACCCGGCAAAAGCGTAGTCAACCAGGTAGGAGATCACAATACCGCTGGTGAGAGCAACTTGGTTGATCGAGACTAGTTCCCCGCGAATTGCCACCGGAGCAATCTCGGAGATGTAGAGCGGGGCCACAAACGACGCCACGCCTATGGCGGCGCCGGCCACGATCCTTGCGGCGATCAGCCAGCCTGTGCCGGGCGCCAGAGCCGCCCCGATGGCCCCCAGACCGAACACACACGCGGTGACGATCAATAATCTACGGCGTCCCAGGCGGTCGGCCAGGATTCCTCCGGCTGCCGCGCCAGCCAACGCTCCCAGCAAGACTGCGCTGACGACGATTTCCTCGATTTCCCGCCGACAGAGAAAAATCATGCTGAATGAACAGAATGGCGCCTGAGATAACTCCGGTGTCATAGCCAAATAGCAGGCCTCCCAGCGCCGATATGGCAGCGGCGAGGTAGACGAAGCGATTGTTGACCGGCTTAGGCTTGTTAGCCATTTGACGCGCTCTTCTGAGCTGAGGCAAACTCATCCTGGACCGACGAAACGACACGAACAATGAAGTCCGTACCCTCCCAATGACCAGCCTCGGGCCAGTAGAACGTAAACATGATCTGCTTTCCTTTGGAAAATGTCTGTGTTGGGAGATCGACGATGTGAATCCCCAATCCCACATCGTGGGTGTGAGCATCGGTGACGGTGTTCCAATCATCGACGCTCCAATGGACAACAGCTGGCGCCAGTGTCTCGATGCGCAGTATCTTGCCGGCCGGCAGCCATCGAATTTTGTGATTAAATCGCCACACCACTCGTGGGGATACGGTCTTCCCTGTAAGGTACCGTTCTACTGTTTGTGGCGGTAGATCAAAAAGGCGTCCGTCACGCAATGAGCGTCGCAGCTTGAGGTACTCGGCATGCGCCCAGACAAGCGGCATGGCCGAACCAGAAGGCCGGCCCAAATATAACTCGCGTTCCGGGATGTCCGGCAAGTCCCAGACTTGCTCCGAGATTAGGCCGCCTTCATTGGCAAAAGATTCCAGCATTGCCAAGAGTTGATCAGCACTTTCCACCCGGCCTGCCGCCAGTTCGTAGTGGGCCCGTTCACCGGTTAGCAATGGCCATCCGCGGCCAACACCTGTTCCGTCAAATGGCGCGCCATCCACATGCTCGCCATAGCCATCGTCGTTGTAGCGATGCCATGTGGAACCGGACGGTGTTTCCACCTTGAGCAAGGCGTCAATCACTTGTGCAGTGTCACAAATACGAGGATCGTCGGCGGTGCGCAACCCAAAACGCACCAGGGCCAATGCGTCGGGACTCACCATATATTCGGCCTCGCGAGTGTCTTCGGCGGCCAAAACGTTCTTTACTTGCACATTCTCCTGGAAGCGCGATACGCCTTCCTCCGTTCCCTGCGGGGCAATTCGAACATAATATCCACCTACGTTGAACTTACGGCACCAGTCCGTGCCAGACACATACATCCAGTGATCGATGGAGCTGTTCCAGACATCCGCTACCTCGCGCAGGTAAATTGCGATGGAGGCTTCGTGATTCAGATCTGCCAGGTCCGCCGCCGCCAGGAGTGCGGCGGTTTCCGCCGCGACGGTGAAGGGTGAATAGCCCGGATCTTCCTCCCAGCGATCCTCAGGACTAACCGGGCCGTTACGCGCTAAGTAGCCTGCGGCCTGGCGGACCATTGGCCAAAAGCGGGCCATGTCGCCCTCGCCCAATGCCTTCTCGCGACGGGCCAGGTCAACCAGAAGAATCGGCAATGCCGTCTCGTCCATTTGGATTCCATCCCAATAAGGCGAACCATCCAACCACATGTTTTGGGCCCAGTGCCCATCCGCCTGCTGAGTGGTCCGCAAATAAACCAAAACACGGCGCACGTCCTCGTACGCGCCACCGGCAAGCAAGCCGCCTGCCGTTTCCACCATGTCGCGCGACCAGACAAGGTGGTAGCCGCCCAGATCGTCGTCCCCCTTGCTGAATCCCCACGGGATAGACAGGCTGGCGATGGTACCTCCGGGGGCAGTCTTGGACTCGTGGGTGCGCAAAACGGCGAGGCTGATCCGTGATAGGTCCTTTGAACCGGGTCTGTTCTCTTTCAGCGTGGCGTGCGTGTTTATCCATTCCTGCCAGCCGGCGATGTAGTCGCGCTTCGCCTTGTCAAAACCATCGCCCAGGCTGGCGAGGGCATTTCGGGCCGCTTCCTCCGGGTTGCTGCCGAAGCCGAGCGAAAGCAAGAAGTTTCCCTGCGACTGGGCGAGGTCGATCTCAGCCGTCAGGGCCACATTGCCTTCCTCAGCCCGCATGTATTCCCAGGTCATCTGTTTGTGCGCTTTCAGGTCCTGCCATCCATCAGACGAGCCGACGTAACCTGCAGACCGCTTGATCCACGGTGCGGAACATGTCAGCGCCAACGCAGTACCCTTGCGCTGGGCAAACAACATCGGCGTACCCTCAAATTCGTCCAGCCAAGCAGTGTTGCCGCTGCCGCGGTTGCCCAGGTGGGGCGAAAGGAGGACATGAAGGTGAAGATCAGACAGTGTGCCTTGCAGAGCAATTAACCGGACCTGTTGCAGCACCGTGTCTCGTTGTGGATCAGTAACAATATGCTTCTCGATGCGATAGCGGCCATCACGGGAAGAGTTGACCAACCGGAATCCCGGGACACCATCAGCCAACCAATGAACCGAGGAGTCGGCGTCACGTTTCTCCTCGGAGAAGTAATTCACTCCATCCGTGACAATGAACCCCATATCACGGACGCAGGCCTGATCGATACGGGGGTAGTACATCTCGTTAAAGATTCCGTGGCTTAACGTGAACCAGACGTGGCTCTTATTGCTAAGGGCTGTGCCGACGCCGGTCTTGGCACTGGACGTCCAACACGCTGGAATCCCGGGTCCTCCCGGCGCGGAACTATCGGATGGGCACATGCTGTCTTCCTATTGTCTGTTGGGGCGTGTGATTAGCCACCATGAGCGAAGTCGGGGTAATCCGTCATGCCACCGTCCACAAAAACCGTGCGTCCGGTCAAATAGGAGGCGGCTTCTGATACCAGCACCACAGCCATGTGAGCGATTTCCTCAGGTTCTCCCATGCGATGGAGCGGGATCTTTTCCAGTAAGTCTTGCAGGCTCTGAGGATCGCCCCAGACAGAGCGGTTGATCGGCGTCTTGATCGCTCCGGGCGCAATTGCCAGCACCCGTATTCCGTAGGGGGCTGCCTCTTGCGCCAGAGTCTTCGTCAACATGGCGACGGCTGCCTTGCTGGCGGTGTAGGCGCTGTGACGAGACCAGGCAATTTCCTCATGCACCGAACTCATATTGAGCAGGACCCCGCTCTTCTGGGGCACCATGCGTTTCAGGGCCTCCCGTGCGCAGTAGAAAACTCCAAACAAATTCACCTCGATCACTTGTCGCCATGCCGCGATATCATCATCCCATCCCAAGGCGGAGACGCCGTCAATGCCGGCGTTGTTGATAAGAATGTCAATTCCTCCCCACGCCACATCGACTTGCCGGAAGAGTTCCCCGACTGCCTTAGGATCGGATACATCCGCCTGAATTGAAATCGCTTCGCCGTGGTTCCGATTGATCTTCTGGACGAATTCATCCGCCGCTTCCGGATGGGTCACGTAATTGATCGCCACTTTTGCGCCGGCAGCCGCAAGCTCAAGCGCAATCGCCGCCCCGATCCCGGAATTGCCTCCAGTCACGAGGGCGCGTTTGTTATCGAGTTCTCAGATTCATGTTGTTTCTCCTGGTCACATACAAATACGGGTCGAAGAGTTACCTCGATAGGCGACGAACCCTGGGTCAATTTTAGGTGGCCGGACATTCTTACCGATCATCCGACAAACCCACCTGGATTCGACGCATGTGTCTTGTATCCTCATGTCCGCCGAGAGGTTTCGTCTTGCTCAGGCAAGATGGACTCATCTGAAATCACCGAGCAGGCCGCGCACCGTCATACAACATCTCGGCAATCTTCAAATGCTCCGGCGAGATCCAAATCGGAAGGGTAATTCCTCGGTCAGGATGCTGCATCACGCTCGAAGAGCATGAACCCTCTGGATTGGAAGCTGCGCGGCAGAGGAACGTCTCATACTTTAAGGATAGCAAACTCTCGTTGGACCTCAGTTTTGCGACAGGCACTCTGAAGTGTTCTTTCCCGACATGGATGGTGGATAGATCACGGAGTTCCGGCCGACCATAACCCTGGAGTAGAGGTTAGCAGGCATCCCCTCCAGCCGGCACAGCGCGGCGAGACAAACACCGCTGGGCAAGCCGTGTTCCCGGCAACATTCGCTCCCGTCTCGCTATAATAGGGTCTACAAGTGTGGCTTGTTAGACGGTCCTTGATATCTCACATGGTCCGATGACATGCCGCAAGCAAGTCTGGCCCGCTGCACGCCCTGGCTGTCTGTACCATTCACTATCCATGGGGAGGCAGCAAAGGAATCGGCGGAAGTTAAGGACGCGCGGTTCAGATATCAGAGGTTGAAATGAAGCCGTGAGGCCGGCATGGTAAGGAACCCTTGAATGCGACGCCTGAGTACCAGAGTACCTCTCTGGAATAGTGCGTCCTCGCAAACCTATTAAGACTTGGAGGCTATGTATGCGTGGCGGTCTTCGACTCGGCCGAATCTTCGGCATCAATATCTACGTTGATTGGAGTTGGATCTTTATTTTCCTGCTCGTGACATGGAGCCTGGCAGCTGGCCTGTTCCCAGAGTTGCACCCGAACTGGGGAGTGACCCTCAACTGGGGCACGGCAATTGCCGCCTCCCTGCTATTCTTTGCCTCGGTGCTGGCACACGAACTGGCACATTCAGTCGTCGCCAAGTCTCAAGGGATCCCTGTCCGTAATATTACGCTGTTCCTCTTTGGCGGCGTGTCCAATATTCAACGTGAGCCAACATCGCCCGGCGCCGAGTTTGTGATGGCCATCGTCGGGCCACTCACCAGCCTCATACTCGGAGTGATCTTCCTCTTGCTGAGCGGTGCGACGGCGGCCGGGCTGGATGTGATTGCGGGTACGGCGACCGGCCCACTCGCCCAACTCGATCCACTCTCGACCTTGCTGATGTGGTTGGGACCGATCAACATCCTCTTGGGGGTTTTCAACTTGATCCCCGGCTTTCCGCTGGATGGCGGGCGTGTGCTGCGCTCTGTGCTGTGGGCCATCACGAAGAATCTGCGGCTTGCCACGCGATGGGCCACCTGGATCGGGCAGATGGTGTCGTGGCTCTTTATCATCACAGGCATTGCGATGATCTTTGGACTCTCGATGCCCTTCTTTGGTACGGGCCTTATCGGTGGTCTGTGGCTAGCCATCATCGGCTGGTTCCTCCACAGCGCCGCCATCCAGAGCTACCAGCAGGTCGTCGTCGATGATTTGCTCGAAGGGGTGCCAGTCTCCCGCCTAATGCAATCCAACGCGCCGAGCGTTCAGCCCGACATCTCGGTCAGTACTCTGGTGCACGACCATATCATCGGTGCGAGCGAGCGCGCCTTCCCGGTGGTGCAGGGCGATCGCTTGGTGGGCATGGTGTCCGTGGAAGACGTCCGCAAAGTGGATCGCACCGCCTGGGACACGACTACGGTGAGCCAGATTATGCAACCCTCTGACCAAATCGCCGTGGCGACTCCGCAGGAAGATGCTGCCGAGGCTATGAAAGAATTGGGAAGCCGCAACGTGCACCAGATGCCCGTGGTGCAGGACGGTCAACTGCTGGGGATGCTGCGCCAGCAAGATATCGTAATGTGGCTGCAGTTACACTCAGACCGCATGGCAAGGTGAGGTTCTGGGCTGAGATCAAGAATTCCGGGTGTCGATCTGGCAAGATAATTGATGAATGCCCTGAATTCGAAGACCAATGTGGGAATAAATGAAGGGCATCAGGAAGCTGTCGGCGGCGCTGCCCAAGCTTTTGTCGGGCGACCGCCATCAGCCAGAACCTTGTGCACCCGGAGAGGGGTATCCATTGGGGCTAAGATCGACATCCTCAAGTAAGAATACGATCATGAGGGTTGAGCATCAATACACAACGATCCTATCGAACAGATGAGTTTGGAGAATCACCTGACGAACGAGATTCGGAGAATGCCAGGATAGCCCAGTAGGGGGCGTCGTCGCCTTGTCACGGAAAGCCCGACCGGGGAAAGAAGGTGGTTACCGGTCTTTCGGGACAGAGAACAGCGAGAATTCTTCGCCACGTCAGGGGAACAGCCCATAGCCCTTGCGAGGCAATTCTGCAGGTGGAGACTAGGTCAGTCGGCAACCGAGTCTATCGTGTCAGCCAGAGTGAGACAATTTGCGCCTCCAAGCTAGGACTTACTTCTGCCGCCTCGACGGCCGATGAGGCCATCGAGTTGGTGTTGCCGGGGACGTTCCGGGATCTCGAGATGGTCGCAGTCGACGATGGATCCACAGACGATACCGTCGAGCGTCTGGCGGCATGGCAGGGGCGCAATCGGCGCGTGAAGCTGGTCCGCCGCTCCAGAAACGGCGTCATCCCCGCTCTCAACACTGGCTTGGAAGAGAGCCAAGCCCAGCTCGTGGCGCGCATGGACGGGGGACGACATCTCTCTGCCCGAGCGCCTGGAGAGTCCGGTCGCGCTGCTTGAGGCGCAACCCGATCTCGCCGTGGCCGGCGGCCCGGTACGCGGGTTTCCCGAGTCGCATGTGCGCGAGGGTTTCCGGATCTACATCGATTGGCCCAACAGCCTTGTGTCGCACGATGACAACGTGCGACAGATCTTTGTCGAGCGCCCATTGGCGCATCCAAACGTGATGATGCGCTGAGTGTGGGCTGAGCGCGTCGGCGGGTATCAGGAGAGCGGTTGGCCCGAAGGGTTACGATCTGTGGCTGCGGCTCAATCAGGCGGGGGCGCGCTTCGCCAAGGTCCCACAGGTTCTGTTGCTGTGGTGTGGGGACAGTGGGCGGGCGACGCGAACTGACCGCGGCTATGCCGTAGAGAACTTTCTGCGGGCAAAGGCGCATTATCTTGGGCGCGGCCCGTAGGCAGACCGCGATGGAGTCATTATCTGCGGAGCCGGGCAGATGGGCAGGCGCTTGTCCAAGCACCTGCTGCACCGGGGGGCCGGGCTGCCTCATTGTGAGCGTCGAAGATCTTGGAGATTGGTGGGGGCAATCTACCCACCCCGTGGTACTGGCTGCCGCGGGGCTCAAGAGGCGCGCGGCAGCTCATCCGCCAGCAACTCATCGATCGGGGGCTGGTTGAAGGTCGCGACTGGTGGGCGGTGGCATGAACGCCTTCCGCCTGGCGAGAGAGGCGTCACCAAGATTTGTGATGGATTTCACAAGACGACCCAGCTGAGCGCCCTACTTTCCGGTGTTGAGTTGAATCACATAGGCGATGGCGTTGGCTATTTGCTGATCGTTGAGCAATTGGCCGTCGCCGAAAGCTGGCATCACGATCTGGGGCTGGCTCCCCGAAGGGATCGAGCCATGGTTCAAGATGTCGGCCAGATTGGCCGAGAAATCGGCCGTCGACGCGCCGGCGATCTCCGGGTCAATCGGATTCAGGACGGGGACCGATCCATCGTCACTGCCTGGGTTGGGTAGGCCCTGCACACCCTGCGGCCCGTGACATGCGGCGCAGTAGGTGCCGAAAACAACCTCCCCTGAGGTTGGGTCACCGGATGGCAGTGCGGCCGCCGACGGAGTGGCGCTGGAGCCGCCCGCGGACGGCGCTGGCTGTAGAGTCCTAAGGTAGGCGACAACCTGTTGGATCTGGGTCTGGCTAAAGGGGCCGCCGTTGTCCCGCAGCCAGGCTGGCATCTCGGTCCCGGGAAAACCGGTGGCTATCGTTCTGGCAAGGGTTCGATCGTCGGCATGCTGGATGTAGAGATTGGCCCCCAGAGGCGGGGCGTCGACACCCTGGCCACTCGCGCCGTGACACTGTGCACAGTTCAGCAAGAAGAGCGGAGCCCCGAGGGCGGCGGGCTGGAGCGGATTTTCGACCGTGTCCGTAGGTGCGGCCGTGGGCATGTCACCCGGGCTCGATTGGGTGCTGCCTGCAGCAGGTGCGCATCCCGCCGCGAAGATGACGGTGACCAGGAGAATGGCACCTCGGCTTATCCAGGTTGTCATCATGGCGTCCATCTCCTTTATTGGCAAGTGTGAGACTGGCTCCGAAGTCGGCGGAGACCACTCAAGGCGGCCTGAGCCCTGCCAATTTGTTGAACGTATGTGGCTGAGGACGAGTTTGGGGACCGACGCGTAAGGTGAACTCATGGACCGGTCCTAGACGACAGGAAATCGACCAGAAGGTTGAGCGCCCCCGGGCTCATAGTCTTGGCATAGGCGGGCATGTTCGTCCCACCATCCAAGATGCGTGAAGTGATCTTCTGCCTCGAGAGGCGTTGGCCCACATCCGATAGATCTGGCCCCCGGTGTCCGCCTTTCCCGTTGATAGTGTGACAGTACTGGCAGCCCTTCACGTAGAACAGCTGGGAACCCGGCCAAACGTCGGCGGCTGTGGTCCCGAGATCTTGCGCGGTGAGTGGCTGGGCGGCGAAATTGGGTGACCATGGCGCCTGCTCGGCAAGCCACCATAAGGTGCCAACCATCATCACCGCCACGATAACGACGGCGATCGCCCATGGCCGCCGGAGAGGGTGGCGTTCACCCCGGCTGCCCAGGAACGGGAGAAGAATCAAAGCCGCGCCAAACGCCAGGGGCGCGCCAACGATAACCCAGTTTTCCACTCCGGCCGGAATGATGGCCAGCACAGCGAAATACCACAACAGATACCAGTCCGGCCGGGGATCCGCCTGGATGATCGAAGGGTCCGGGGGCTGGCCAAGGGCCGGAGGCCCCAGAATGAAGGCGAGGGCCACGATGCCGGTCACCACGGCGGCGCCGAAGACAACATCGCGCCAGGCGACGTCGGGCCAGAAGGGCAGCCCGGTCCGCTTGAGAAGCCGATCATACCAGTCACGATAGGTCTTGGGATCGACGATGTGGCCCAGAATAGGCGGCTCTGAAATCCCGTGGTGAATGACGAGGAACAGGTGGACGCCGATGAAGGCGAAAATCAACCCCGGGATGAAGAACACGTGGAAGGAGAAGAACCGGCTCAAAGTGGCACCTCCGACCACATCCCCGGCCAGTATGAACTGAGCCAAGCTTTGGCCGATAACGGGAAAGCGGCCGGCTTGGGCCGCGCCCACGATAACCGACCACACGGCGTTCTGATCCCAGCGGAGGAGCTGCCCCGTGAACCCCATGCTGATGGTGAAGAGCAAGAGCCCGGCGCCCGTCAGCCAGTTCACCTCACGCGGGAATTTGTAGGAGCCCGTCAGGAAGACTCGAATCAGGTGGATGCCGACAAACAGAACCATGGCCGATGCGCCCCAGAAATGAATGCCGCGCAGGACGCGCCCTAGAAAGGCGTCCTGCGTGATGAACTGCAAGCTCTGGTAGGCGCTCTCGGTAGAGGTGACGTACATGGTCGAAAGCGCAATGCCAGTCACGACCTGGACAATGAAGGTGAACAGCGTGGCGCTGCCGAACACGTACCACCAGCCGGTGCCGGGAGGCACCAGGTGGGCTGCCAGGGGGGTTAGGGTCTCGGAGGCCCCAGTTCGGTCATCGAACCAGGCCCACGCGCGCCTAGCGATCCTCATGGTCTTCTCTCCCAAACGCCCATGGCCCAGACCAACGTCGAGCACCGAAGAGTGCCTGATCGGGGTAAGGCAGGCGGAGTGCCATCATCGGGCTAGGCCGAGATGGGGATAGGGCTGGTCTGGATTTCAACCTGCCCATTCTGGATGCGGGTAGGGTACTTGGTCAGGGGCCGCGGCGGGGGGCCGGCCGCCACACTCCCGTCCTGGTTGTACACTCCACCATGACAGGGGCACATGAAGAGGTCGGCACCGGATACCCAGCGGACGGGGCACCCCAGATGGGTGCAGTTGATGGAGAAGGCGGTGAACTCTTGCTGCCCATCGCGGCGCAGCCAGGCGGCCGTCAAAGCCGTTACACCGGCCCAAGGAAGAGGCGAAGCGTCAACAAAGCTCACCTGAACCGTTTGGCCGACGGCAAAATCATCCAGTTGGCCCACGCTCCGCCAGATTTCTTGGCGTCTTTGGATCAGAGGTGACACCAGCACGCCTACAATCGGCAAGGCGACTAGCATGGTGGCCACGCCACCGGCGATGGCACTTATCTTGATGAGGAAGCCGCGTCTAGACAGGCTGGCTGGACGCTCTTTGGGGGTGAGCCGATCCGCTGTCCCCCCCTTGGTCGGCATGCTGTACCTCCTTGATCCAATCTGGTAGGGCAACCAGCAGGAGGGCCGTCTCCACCAGACGGATAACCGGCGCAGTCACCGATCCCCGACAAAATGAAGGCGATGGCGAGAGCCGGCGTATCGGTCGGTCGGCGGCGCGGAGCACGATCGCCAGGGTCAGGATAATGAGATTGTATCGCACCCAGTTTTGTCCATGTTCGCAAACCGATGCGGACATCTACCGAATCGCATTGGATATCGCACACAATGAACCTCAAGGAGTTGTGTATTTCGATGATCGGCCCATGTTCGTCGAGGTCGCACAAGGCCTGGGTATCCGGGGAGTCCTCCACAAGGATGGCGAAACCACCCGGAGAGTCCTCGAGAACTTGAGCTTCTCCCAAAGTGATCGAACAGCACGCTATCCGTACCGTCATAATCCCACTCGAAGGGGGCCCCAAGATGGTAGAGCAAAGCCATGAGATCGACATGGTCGGCCCGGGGGTGACGGGGCGCAATCTTGTACTGAACATTGCGGATCATGGGTACTTGGTGAAGAAGCCGGACAGGACGATGACGTACACAGCGTTGCCCCACAGCCGCCGAATGTCGGGGATCAGATCCCCGGAGGCCGACTGCCCCATCCAGCACAGCAGGCTGCGGGCCTCGACCGAACTCTCCGGCAGGGCGATGACCACTCCGTTCCGGCGAATCTCGCCTTCCAGAAGGTTTCGGAGAAAGCCCTCCGCCCAGCCGACATCCCACCGGCCGCGCATCGTGTTCAAGGCCAGCCGAAGGTACTGCTGGCGCGCCACCTCACCTCTGATCAGAATGCCGGGGGCCCGCACGAGCACGACCCAACCGGCGTGGTCGATGAACAGACCGGCCACCCAATCGGCGACGGCCCGCAGAACATCGTTCTCAAGGGGGTAGCCAATCTCCCCAAGCGCCGCTTCCAGGCCGGCAAACCAGCGGATCACCCGCGCCGCGAAAGGCTTCCGTTCGAGCCGCTTGAAGCACCACCATGGAGATCAGGCCCAAAAAGCCCGTATCGTTGGCTAAGCTAGTTTGGCATGTGGCGCAACGTTTTGGTCAGCGCCGATGCCCGCCGCCTGCCCCTTGCATTGGGTCTGGTCCTCCGTTTCCATACCTCGAAGGGTAGGACTCCAATGGTTGCCAGTATGCCCAGTTGCTGACTTTCCGTCAGCCGTTGGGCGCCACATCCGCCTTGCGTATCGAGAGATTGACCAGATAGGCGACCAGCAGCGGCTTCCGGACGACCGCCCGGTCGCAGCAGGGACGCGGGATGGCCCAGACCCGGGATCGGGGCTCATCTTGAGGATGAAGCTTGGTCCCGGAGGATCTCCCCAGCTTCGGGCTTGCCACAGGTTTGGACTCGCCGGTCCATCATCCCAAGCATGTGGCGGTCCGCATTTGACCTCGCGGCCGCTTCGGTCTAGACTGGAGCCGTGCTCGCAAAGGTCCACTCTTGTGCCGTCATTGGCCTTGAGGGGGCGATCGTCGAGGTCGAAGTGGACACAGCACGCGGGCTGCCCTCTTTCACCGTCGTCGGACTCCCCGATACGGCCGTCCAAGAAAGCCGCGAACGCGTTCAGGCAGCGATCAAGAACGCCGGCTTACATTTCCCGCGCCACAAGGTCACAGTCAATCTGGCCCCGGCTGCCCTGCGCAAGGAAGGTCCGGCCTACGATCTGCCCATCGCCGTCGGTGTGCTGATTGCCTCAGAGCAAATCGCGCCCGACGGCCTGGACAAGACGTTGGTCGTTGGCGAGCTTTCGCTGGACGGCTCCGTCCGCCACGTGCGCGGCGTGCTGCCGATGGCCGCCCTGGCTTCGAAGGAAGGCATGCAGCGCATCTTGGTGCCTGAGGCCGACTCGCATGAGGCGGCGCTGGTACCCGATCTTGAAGTCGTCCCCGTGGCCTCTTTGACGGCTCTGGTGAACCACCTCTCCGGCGTGGTTCGCATACCACCCCGCTCCCATCAGGCGCTCGAGCTCGATCTCCCCAGCCTCATGACGGATTTCAACGAAGTCAAGGGGCAGGAGCACGTCAAACGCGCGTTGGAGGTAGCAGCGGCTGGGGGCCACAACGTCTTGATGACCGGCCCACCGGGTTCGGGAAAGACACTGCTGGCTCGCGCCTTGCCTTCGATCTTGCCGGCTATGAGCGTGGATGAGGCGCTGGATGTCACCCAGATCTACTCGGTGGCCGATCAGTTGCCCGATGATATCCCGTTGATCCAGTACCGGCCCTTCCGATCACCCCATCACACCATATCGCACGCTGGCCTGGTCGGCGGGGGGAACTGGCCCCGGCCGGGCGAGATCTCACTGGCCCACCGCGGGGTACTCTTTCTCGACGAGCTGCCCGAGTTCGGTCGCCAGGTCCTTGAGGTCCTGCGCCAGCCGATGGAGGACAAGATCGTCACCATCAGCCGGGCGCGCGGCGCGCTGACCTTTCCGGCCAACTTCATGCTGATCGGCGCCATGAACCCCTGCCCATGCGGCTATTTCGGGGACCAAGTTCGGGAATGCACCTGCTCCCCGGGATCTGTGACCCGCTACCAGAAGCGAATTTCCGGGCCCCTGCTGGATCGCATCGACATCCATGTCGAGGTGCCGCGCGTCGATTTCATTAAGCTGGCCGACGATCGGCTGGGGGAGCCTTCGGCCGATATTCGCGCCAGGGTCGAGGCCGCCCGCCAGCGCCAACGTGCGCGCTTAACGGAACGTGAACTGGCCTGCAACGCCGACATGGGACCGGGCGAGGTGCGCCAATACTGCCTGTTAGACACGCAAGGGCGCACATTGATCCGGCAGGCGATGCAGCAGCTTCAGCTCTCGGCCCGCGGCTTTCACCGCATCCTCAAGCTGGCCCGCACCATCGCCGACCTGGCCGGTGATCCTGACCTCAAGCCACCCCACCTGGCTGAAGCGCTGCAGTATCGGCCACGCAGCGTGGAATTGACCCGAATCGCCGCCTGTCAGCCCCTTGTCCGCCAGACTTCCTGAACAGGGCATCCGGTTGCCCTAGACTCTGAGGTACGTTCAGCCTCAGTATGAGAGGAGTTGCGATGCCGACAGAGACCATCCACCCCGATCGCCGTTGGGTGTCCAAGACCTGGCTCGCGCTGACATCCGTGCTGGTTTTGATCCTCGTACCCTCAGCTTTGTTCGGCTACTTTGTCGGAACAGACGCTGACGGTGCACGTGGTGCCACCATAGCTTTGTGGATCATGGCTGGAGTCAATGCCCTTTGGTTCGTGCCGGGGGTGCTCGTGATCCCGTTCTACTATCGCACTCTGCGCTACGAGATCCGGGATGACGAAGTCATCGTGCACGCCGGCCTGATCACGCGCTCGGTCAAGCACGTACCCTATCGCACAGTCACCAACCTCAAAGTGACACGCGGGCCATTTGACCGCATGTTTGGCCTGGGGACATTAGCCATCCAGACGGCTGGGATGAGCGGACAGACAGGAGCCGAGGAAAGCCTGGTCGGGCTCAATGACGTCCAGACGATCTACGAGAAGGTCGCTGCCGCACTGCGGCGCTACCGCGGTGCTATGTCCCCCACAGCGGCAGACGAAGATGTCGGCCTCAGGAACGATGCCGATTTGGGTGCCCTGCTGGCCGAAGTAAAAGCCATCCGGAAGGCCGTTCAGAGCCGCGGCCAGTAATCGATCCGCCCCCTCGAGCAGGCGCCGCCCTCGGGCCGGCGCCTGCTCCTCTCCTTTGCTCAGCGAGCTGATTTGACCCTCGGGCCACATAGGCTACAATCGCTCACCAGAATGAACCTGCAACCTTTCTACCGACGCCCCGGCTTCCAAACCGTGTTCGGCGTGGCCGGTTGGATCGCGGCCTACGTCGTCGCCCTGCGCCTGTCAGGCAGCGGGGCTCAGACCACCTACCTGCTTGACCTCGGCCTGGCCCTGCTGACCCTGGTGATCGTGATCGCCCTGACTGCCCAGTTCGTGTTGCCGGTGCACAAGCTGGACGAGCGTGGCGCCGTGGTTCAGCGGTTGTTTGACTACCTGATGGGCGCCCGGGGACCGGTGATGTTTATCCGCAGCGGGCGCACCGTGGAAGCTAATGCCGAACGTCAGCGCCGCGGCGCCGGCGTACTGCTGGTCGACTACGCCAGCGGCGGGGTCCTGCGCACAGATACGCAGTTCACTCGCGCCGTCGGGCCGGGCGTGGCCTTCACCCAGCCCGGTGAATGGTTGGCCGAGCCGCTCGACCTGCGCCTGCAGAGCCGCCGTGTCGCCGCCGGCCCACCCGACGCACAGGAACCACAGGATCTGCCCGAAAGTCTGGCGCTTACCGAGGACGGCATCCCGGTGGCGGCCGAACTGACCATCTGGTTCATGCTCGATCCGGGCCACACCTCCACCCCTCGCCAGGGTCAGTTCCCCCATCTACCCCCATATGAATTCAACCCGCGCGCCGCCGAGCGAGCTGTATTCGGACACGCGTACCGGGAAGGGTCCGACGTCCCCTGGACCGAAATCCCGGCCCTGCTTTTGGTGGATTTGTGGCGTGAGGAAGTGAAACAGTGGCCACTGGAAGCGCTATTGGGCGAAGGCAGCACCGCCTCTGACAGCCTGGACGCGATTTGTGACAATATTCACAATCGGCTGGTAGCCAAGCCGGATATGGCTGAAGGACAGCCTCAACAACTGCGGGAACAGGAACTGTTAAAGGCGCGCGGCATTCGCGTGCTGGATGTCCGAGTCGCCGGTCTCCGGGTGCCCCAGGCCGTTCTGGTTGAACACCTGCGACGCTGGCGAGAGCGGTGGTCTTCCGGGGTCGACGAAAGCCTGACCCAGGGACGACAGCAGGCTCTTCAGCTGCGGATGGAAGGGGAACGGCGCGCTTTCGCCAGCCTGATTGACGCGTTCACCGGCTCGTTGCGCGAGATGCTCGCCCGCGGCGAAAGGCCGGGGTCTCGCGATACGCTGGCTGCCGTGCTCCGAGACGCACTGGAGGCGACGCAGCAGCCGGAACTGATGCCCACCGCAAGCGGGATCGCCGACCAGCTTCGCGACGTAATCAGACAGCTGTCAGAGATGGACGGGGACTGCCGGCCGGAGGCGGGACGATGAACGCCGGGCTTATGACCAGCTCGGAGCGCGCTCTGAAGGATACCCTTGGCGCCGTGGCCGAGATCTTCCTGCGCCGGGATCATGCCGGAGCTCGGATTCGCTTGGCGTTGGTGGCCACCAGCCTGGCCATCTACTGGCTGTTTCTGGCTCTGACCTTCGACTTCCCGCGCCTGCTGCCATCCGCCTGGGTGCAGTCCTTGGTGTTTCCTCTCAACGTGATCCTTCGATCTGGTCACTTCTCTCTTCGCGCCGATCATCCTGGTGCATCTCATTCCGGTCGCTGCGGCGCTCTGGCTCGGTCTGCGCCTGGGCGCACATTATCTTGCCGATCTCTTCGAATTGGAGTCGCCCTCAATTGCCAGCCGCTATCTCCGATCAGCCGTGTTTGGCCTCGGCTACGACAGCCTGAAGATCGCACAAGGCGATCTGTCAAAGCTCAACCGCAACAGCCCCCTTTTCCGGATCGGCGGCCCGGGCTATCTCCAGGTTCATCTCGGGTTTGCCGCCGTGCTTGAAACCTGCCGAGGGCGCCCCGCGCGTCTATGGTCCCGAAGGGCGCCGCTTCATCGAGGGCTTCGAGCGTCTGCGTGACGTAGTGGACCTCCGAGACCAGGTGCGCCATCTGGACGAGGTCGAAGCGGTGACGGCCGATGGGATGACCGTGCGGGCTCGCGACGTCCAGATGGTGTTCCGCACCTTCGGCGGCGGCCAAGCGCGCAACCTTCAAACCCCCTATCCCTATGCCGAGGAAGCCATCCGCCGCCTGGTCTATGGGCGCGCCGTGAACACCGAGGGCGCCGACCGTTGGACGGATGCCCTGGGTGACTTGGCCCGCGACGAGATGCAGGCCTTCATCCGCGGCCTGAGCTTGAACTCGTTCCTCGCCCTGCAGCCCAACCGGCCATCGGGCCCTGACGGCGAGGTCAGGGACCACCCCCGCTGAGACGTTTTCACATCCCGCGCCGCGCATCTGACCGAACGCTTCCACACCGCCGAAGCCCGCGAACGCCTGCGGCGCAAGGGACTGGAGCTCGACTGGGTCGGCGTGGGAACGTGGGAGATCCGCGAGCCATCCACTGCGGACGGCGGGTTGGCATTGGGCACGACCGATTATCGACGCCTGGCGCGATCGCCAGCGCGCCCAGCGCCTTAACATGCCCGACTACCTCGCCCGCCAATCGGACCGTGGTTATCGGGAGCGCGCGGTGGCCGAGATCAGAACCGCTGATCGAAACCTGGATGGACGGCGAACTCGAGGGCGCAGCCCGCTGCTGGAGCACGCTGCGCAAGACTCTCGAGCGTTTGCAGGTGATGGCCGAGGAGCTCGGACCCGACGCGGACGTCGACCTGCGCGCTGTCCAGTCCGGCCCTCGCCTATCTCAAGGATCTGACCGAGCCCCGAGAGCTTGGGGGGCCGAGCCAGATGACCGACACCCCCAATCCCGAGGGGCCAGTCCTGGTCATCGGCGCCTCCGGGATCGACATCGTCGGCCGCTCGCTGGCAGACGGTCCAGCCAGGAGTGTCCAACCCGGGCAAGCTGCGCATTTCCCACGGCGGCGTCGCGCGCAACCTGGCCGAAAACCTCCAACGCCTGGGCGCACAGACCATCCTGATCACCGCCACCGGCGATGATTTTGAAGGCAGGGAGCTTCTCTCACGGGCCGCCGAGCTGGGGGTCGACATCGAGCACGCTCTTACCGTTCCCGGGATGCAGACCGGCGCCTACCTGGCCGTTCTGGACTCCGACGGAACGCTGGGGTTGGGGTTGGACGATATGCAGGTGACGCAGGCCCTCAGCGCCAACCACCTGATGCAGTGTGAACCGCTGTTCGAGACGGCCGCGGCGGTGGTGGTTGACGGCAATCTTCCGCCCAAGAGCTTGGCGGCGGTCATCCGCATGGCGCGTCAGGCCGGCATCCCGCTGGCGGCCGACCCGACCTCGCGCTCGCTGGCACCGAAGTTTCTCCCCCATCTCGAAGATCTGTGGTTGATCTCGCCCAACCAGGCGGAGGCCGCCACGCTCAGCAGCGCCAGCTGGCAAGGGGATAACCCGCCGGGCGCGCTCGAGTCGGCCCGCCATCTGGTGTCGATGGGCATCCAAATCGCCATGGTCTCACGGGCCGAATTCGGCGTCAGCTACGCCTCGGCGTCGGGAAGCGGTAACGTGCCCGCCCTCCAGACCGAGGTGCTCGACCCCACCGGTGCCGGAGATGCGCTTCTAGCCACGGTCGTCTTCGCCTTGCTCAACAAGATCCCACTGGACGAGGCCGTCCGGCTGGGCGTCACCGCCGCAGCGCTCACGCTGCGCACTCAGGACACCGTTTCCCCGGATCTTTCTTTGGAACGCCTGTACGACGAGCTGATCTGACCCTTCACGATCGATCAGTTGAGAAACTGACATGAAACCCTTCCCAAAGTGGCTCTCTGTCGACGATGAGGTGGCCGAAGCCTTGCGCGGCGGCGGGCCGGTCGTGGCCCTCGAATCGACCGTCATCACCCACGGCCTGCCCCGTCCGGTCAACTTGGAGCTGGCCCGCGAATTGGAGGCCATCGTGCGCCAGGGCGGCGCCGTCCCCGCCACGGTGGCGGTAACCCGCGGAAGGGTCCGAGCTGGGTCTGAAGTCGGGAGGATCTGGAACGCCTGGCGCTGTCACCCGTGACCATGAAACTGAGCCGGAGGGAGCTGGGGATCGCTATCGCCCGGCGGGCCGACGGCGGCACGACCGTGGCCGCTACAGCCTTCGTGGCACAGCAGGCGGGCGTCCAGGTATTCGCCACCGGCGGCATCGGCGGCGTTCACCGTGGGCAGAGCGGTGACGTGTCCGCCGATCTTCCCGCCCTGGCCGAGACGCCGATCGGCGTGGTCTGCGCCGGCGCAAAGGCCATCCTCGATCTGCCCAGAACCCTGGAGTGGCTGGAGACCGGTGGCGTGCCGGTCCTGGGTTGGAGGACCGACGAGCTGCCCGCCTTCGTCAGCCGGTCCAGTGGATTGAAGGTGCCCCAGCGGGTGGACGAGATTGAGGACGCTGCGGCCGTCGCCCACGCCCACTGGGCATTGGGTCTGCGGAGCGCCGTCCTGCTCACTGCGCCCTGCCCGGCCGAGGCGGCCGTCCCCGACGATGTGATGGAAGACGCGCTTCGCACCGCCGAAGGTCGGGCCGAGGTGGAAGGCATCGCCGGGGCTGCCCTCACCCCTTACCTGTTGTCCGTCGTGAGTGAGCTGACCTCCGGCGCCAGCCTGCAGGCAAACCTGGCCCTGCTCCACAACAACGCCCGCCTTGCCGCAGAGTGGGCGGCGGCGCTCAGTTGACCCGGCGTCCCACGAATTTCTGAATTGCCTGTCTCATCAGCCGCCCTGAGCGGAGAGTGCTGTTCAACCATCCCCGCGCAGGCGGGCGCTTCAGCACAGTCGAGGGAGAGCGGCTGTTTGGTCGCCCTCGCCCGCCTGTGTTAGAATGCCGACACCGCCAGCAGATGCGGTTGGAGGCCCCGGTATGGTCGAGGTTGAAATAGACAGCATTCGGGTCAGTCTGATGTCCCAACATCGGATTGTGATCCTTAAGGACAGCCGATCCGAACGCTTTCTCCCCATCTGGATCGGGCCGTACGAAGCCGAGGCCATCACGGTCAGCCTTCAGGAAATGGAAGTGGCCCGCCCGCTGACACACGACCTGCTGCGCAACGTGCTGCAAACCCTCGGCGCCGAGGTCCAGCGCGTCAATATCACCGAACTCAAGGATGACGTCTTCTACGCCCGGATCGTCATCACCTTCAACGGCGAGGAGATGGAGATCGACTCCCGCCCCTCCGACGCCCTGGCATTGGCCGTGCGCGTCCATGTGCCTATCTATGTCGATGAATCCGTGATGGAAGAGGCGGCCGCCGAACCCGAGACCCCGGTTGAAGGCGAAGAACCGGTCGAAGAGATGGATGAGGGACGCCTCGAGGTCTTCAAGGATTTCGTCAACTCACTCGACCTTGACGACATGGACACCGAGGGCGACTTCGGACGAATGATCGGCCCCTTCTGGGACCTTTGACGCTTCACCAAACAAGCCGCAGCCCGTACCCGTAGGCCGGGATTCCCCCGGCACCATGCATTGGACTCCGGATGAGCGACGCATCCTTTCCTCCACCGACTCCTCCTGGCAGCAACGACGGCAGCCGCCCCGAAGGCGGCATGCCTTACAACCGCGAGGCGGAAGAGGCTGTGCTTGGCTCGGTGATGGTCAATCCCGAAGTCTTCTACGATGTCGCCCAATTCCTGACCGCCGATGATTTCTTCCTGCACCGAAACCGCTGGGTCTGGGAGGCATTCAACAGCCTGCACGACCAGCGCCGCCCGGTGGACTTCTTGACCGTCTCCGAAGAGCTCGACCGCCTCGGCCATCTTGACGAGGTCGGCGGCTCGGCCTACCTCACCACCCTGATCAACAACGTGCCCACGTCCCTGCACGCCGAGGCGTATGGCCAGACGGTGGCAGAGACCGCCACCCGCCGCCGGCTGCTGGAAGCCGCCAACCAGATCGCCCGACTTGCCTACCAGTCGGAGACGCTGATCGACGAGGTCGTCAACGACGCCGAGAAAGCGGTCTTCGGCGTGAGCGAGCGGCGGCTGACCCACCAACTCCAGCCGATCAAGCAGGTGTTGAGCGAGTACTACGATCGGGTGGACTACCTGGCGCGGCACAGAGATGAGACCATCGGCGTCCCCACGGGCTTCATCGACCTCGATCGCCTGCTGGGCGGCATGCAGCCGAGCGATCTGCTGATCATCGCCGGCAGGCCCGGGCAGGGCAAATCCGGTTTCTGCATCTCGGCCGCCAAGAACGCCAGCCAGCTCCACAAGAAGAACGTGGCCGTGTTCTCGCTTGAGATGTCCAACGAGCAGCTCGTCCAACGCTTGGTAGCTCAGGAGACGGGCATCGACTCTCAGCGCCTGCGGCTGGCCGACATCCAGGACCAGGAATGGCCGCTCTTCACCCAGGCGGTCAGCACCCTCAGCGATACCCACATCTTCCTCGACGACACACCAGCCATCACCCCGCTCCAGCTGCGCACCAAGTGCCGCCGGCTCCATATGGAATTCGGCCTGGACTTGATCATCATCGACTACCTGCAGTTGATGACCGGTGACTCGCGAATGGACAACCGCGTACAGGAGGTCTCCTACATCTCGCGCAACCTGAAGGTTTTGGCACGCGAGCTCAACGTCCCCGTCCTGGCGGCTGCTCAGCTGTCCCGGGCTGTCGAACAGCGGGCCGACAAGCGACCCGTTCTTTCCGACCTGAGGGAATCCGGCAGCCTTGAACAGGACGCTGATGTGGTCATGTTTATCTATCGCCCGGATCAATACGAGGCCGACACCCTCAAGGAAAACGTGGCCGAGATTATCGTTTCCAAACACCGGAATGGTCCTGTTGGCAGCGTCGAGCTCGTATTCCGCAAAGCACTCGCCAAGTTCGAGAACGCCGCCACCCGTCACCTCGACTTCGCTCCCGCCGAGTAGCCTCCCTCCGTCCTCCAACCCGCGCTGGGCCTTGGCAGGTGCGCCTTGACACTATCTCGGGTAGACTCTGTCCGATGAGCGATTCACCTGGCTTCGCAGGCTTTCCCGATGGTCCGACCCGGATGACCCCGGTGCCGGCGGCCTTCTTCACCGAACTCCTGCCGGCCATCGATCACCTGGGCGAGCTCAAGGTAAGCCTGTACGCGATGTGGCTGCTGGCACGCCAGTCGGGCGAACAGCGCTACTTCGAAAGACGCCATCTTTCCGAGGACGAACGGCTGATGAGCGCCTTGTCGGCGCCGGGTTTGGGCGCCGACGACGCCTTGGACGACGCCCTGGAACGTGCTGTCACACGCGGGACCCTGCTGCGGGCTGTTGGCGCCGATGGGACGGACATCTTCCTACTGAATACGCCCAAGGGACGGGCGGCGATGATGGAGCTCGAACAGGGGGAATGGGCGCCCGATCACGCCGATCGGGTTGGGCTCCAGGCGGTGCGCCCGACGATCTTCAGCCTGTACGAACAGAATATCGGCCCGCTGACACCGATGATCGCCGAGGCGCTCAAGGACGCCGAGGCCTCCTACCCAATGGCCTGGATTGAGGACGCCATCCGTCTGGCGGTGGAAAACAACGCCCGCAAGTGGCGCTACGTGGAAGCCATACTGAAGGATTGGAGTACCCGGGGAAGAGATGAACGAAAAGATCGAGGAGACTCTCAAGAGGCTCGTCGACGCTACGTCGAAGGGGAATTCGCCGACTACATCGAGCACTGAGTCGGCAGCTTCCCGCGCCAGCCAGTCAGCGAGCTTGGGTGACCCCGACTGCCCGATCTGCGGCGGGGCGGGCTACTTGCGCGTCGACGTACCTGTGGGACATCCCGATTTCGGCAAGCTGGAGATTTGCACCTGCCGCCAGGATGAGCTGCTGGCGCACGTCCGGGATCGTCTCTTCCGGCTCAGCCAGCTCGACGAACTCAAGGAGATGACTTTCGAGACCTTTGCGCCTCAGGGCCGGGTGGGGATCGCCGAACGCGAGAGCGCCTCACTGGAACAAGCCTTCAACCACGCACGATTGTTCGCCGAGCGGCCCTCCGGTTGGCTCCTGCTTCAAGGCGGTTATGGCTGCGGCAAGACCCATCTGGCGGCGGCCATCGCCAACGCCTGCGTCGACCAGGGGGTCCCGGCCCTCTTCCTGACCGTGCCCGACCTGCTCGACAGTCTGCGCTTCACCTTCAACAACGCCGAAGACAGTTTCGAAGATCGATTCGAGCATATCCGCAAAGCGCCCTTGCTGATCCTGGACGACTTCGGGACGCAAAACGCCACCGAGTGGGCACGCGAGAAGCTGTTCCAAATCCTAAACTATCGCTACACCAACCGCCTGCCGATGGTGCTAACCACCAACCTGGCCCTGCGCGAAATCGAGGGCCGGATGCGCTCCCGCCTGTCCGACCCGGAGATAGTGGCACAGGTCTTGATCTATGCCCCCGACTACCGCCGGCCGAAGGAAGACAGCCGGCAGGATGAGCTCTCGTCGCTCGATCTGCACGCTGGGCAAACCTTCGGCACCTTCAGCCTACGGGCGAACGAAAAGCTCGCCTCCGATGATCTGCGCAGCTTGGAGCGTGCCTTTGATGCCGCCAGACAGTTCTCGGAAGAACCGAACGGCTGGCTGGTTCTCACCGGACCCTACGGCTCGGGCAAGACCCACCTGGCAGCCGCCATCGCCAACTTTCGCGCCCTAGAGGGGCACCCGGTGACCTTCGTCGTGGTCCCCGATCTGCTGGACCACCTGAGGGCGACGTTCAGCCCCAGCAGCGACACCTCCTATGATCGCCGCTTCGACCAAATCCGCAGCGCGCAGGTGCTGGTCCTGGACGACCTGGGCACCCAGGCGATGACCCCCTGGGTGCGAGAGAAGCTGTATCAGCTGTTCAACCACCGCTACAATGCCGGCCTGCCGACCGTGATCACCACGGCCGACACCTTGGACGACGTCGACCCCCGTCTGAGGACGCGCATGCTGGACGCCCGCTTGTGTGTGATCCACGCCATCACCGCCCCGGCCTACCGTGGCAGCCGCCCCCGCAGGAAGAGCTAAGCAGGCTGGTTCCGCCCGACCGAGCTTCACCTTGGTTCCACCCGCAGGCGAACGACAAGACGTGCCCTTGATTCGTCGGCCGGTGGTCTGGGCCGCCGCCTATCCAGCCCGGCGCGTTGACCCCCCTGCGCCAGCCATGTTAGAATGCAGCTTCGCTCGCCCCCATCGTCTAGGGGACCAGGACGTGGCCCTTTCAAGGCCAAGACCGGGGTTCGAAATCCCCGTGGGGGCACACACTCCAAGAGCGCCGCTCTTTCGGCGCTCTTTTGCTTCAAGCACTTCCCGATGCGGGTTCGAATCCCCGAGAGATCTCGACCAAGATGGGCCCCACAATCAGGGGGGTTGCCCATTGGTCTCGCCCATCAGCGACACAGATTTGCAGCGCTCAGCTTCGACCAGCAAGCCATCGGACCCTGCCTGTTGATCCCAAGGTAAACACTGCAGTCACCCCTCCCCTGCAACAAGCCTAAGGGGATGACTCGCTGTCGGCCGCCGCAGCGCCTCATCGTTGTCGGAATTAGGTCACGCTGAACGCGTGCCAGCCCGATCCCAAATGCTTGGGAATATCCTCCCAAGGCTTGATGGCTCCCGCCTCATGACTTTGGGAACGCCAGTGCGTATCCTCCCCTTAAACACGGCCGACCGCACCGTAGCGGAGAGGGAGATCGAGATGTAGAGACCTAGTGAAGTCGTAGTCGGGATCCTGTTTGTTGCTCTTCGTGTTCCGCGCTATGCTTCCGCACCCGCCGAAAGCGGGCTGCGGGACAGGAGATTGAAAGTGACTCGCTCCAATCGAACTGTTGTCGCCGCCATCCTGGTATTCGTGTTTTCCCTATCAAGCCTTGTTCGGGGTTTCCTGGATTTCGTTAATCAAGGCCCGTTCACCCAGAACGCTGATCGTTGGTTTATCGTCATTGTGTTCATCCTGTTCACGATCTTGCTCGTCTCGTCCCTTGGAATCTGGCAGAATCAGAGATGGGGAAAGATCGCAGCCATTGCCATTCTGACCTTGAACGGCCTGGCCGTGGTGCCGCAATTCCTCGACGGGGGAACCTTGGTACAAACACTGCTGCGCCTCGTTGACGTTGTGACATGGCTGGTCGTAACCGTCCTGCTCCTTATGCCCACGAGGCAACACAGTTCCGCGTGAAACTGAGAAGTCTCGAGATCCTTCCCGTCCTTTTTGAACCCCAACAGCTTCATCGGTGCCGGGCTGTTGGGGATCTTGCTCGTATCCTACATCCTAACGATCTACGTCTCCGCCATCGCCCTGGGCACCTTTCCATTTGGTGAGACTCCAAGTGGCAGTCTGAGTCCTTCTAACCAGCCATGGTACGTCAATCTTGTCGCCGTCGTCCTGCTGGCGCTCACCATCTGGCCGGTCAGCCGCAGGCTACACCAGGGGATCAACGAGCTGGTTTTCGGCCAACAGGACAATCCCTACGCTCTGCCTTCGTTGATCAGCCAACGATTGCGCGGCATGCAAAACCCTGAACTCACCCTGCCTGCCATCACAGAGAATATTGCCACCGCCCTTCATCTCCCCTATGTTGCCGTCGAGCTGAACGGCGATGACCGTAAAGTGTTCGCCTCTGGGTCCCCAGGGACGCAAGCCACCCACCACTCTTTTCCGCTTCAATACTTGGATCAACCCTTGGGGAGACTGGTCGCCTCTGGCCGTTCCGCGAACTATCCTCTTTCACAGAGTGACCATCACATCCTGCAGGAGATTGCCCAGCAAATAGGCATCGCCCTATACCTTGCCAGCATGACTGAAGTGCTGCAGAACTCTCGCGAGGAGATTGTTGTCGCGCGGGAAGAAGAACGCCGCCGCATCCGCAACGATCTGCACGACGGCCTTGCCCCTACCCTTTCTTCTTTTCAATTGCAGCTGGGGGCAATCCGCAAGCTCATGGCTGTCAATCCGGGGCAAGCGGAGACAATTCTCCAAGAGTTGGGCCGGGATTTGAAACAGGCCACGGAGGGCATTCGCGATCTTGTCTACCATCTGCGGCCGCCGATGTTGGACGAATTGGGTCTGATCGGAGCCATCCAAAACCTCGGGATCCTGGACAGCCATACGCAGCTCGAACTGGACGTACCTGACCCTTTGCCACCTTTTTCAGCCGCAACCGAAGTCGCCCTGTATCGCATTGTCACCGAGGCTGTTCACAATGTAGCCAAACACGCCAACGCTACGCGCTGTACTGTTCGGATTACGACGGATCCGGAGGTCTTGTCATTGACGATCACAGACAACGGGCAAGGGATGCCCACCGGCCATTCAGATAGCATCGGGCTACAATCCATGCGCGAACGCGCTTCCGAATTGGGTGGCGCCTTTTCTATTCAACCGGTAGACCCATCAGGCACTTGTGTCGAAGTTCGTCTGCCTTGGAGAGACACCCATCGATAGCCTCACGATCTTGATCGCCGACGATCACCCTGTCTTCCGCAAGGGCCTGCGGACGCTGATCGCCACCATCCCCAACACAGAGCTGGTGGGCGAAGTGGCGACCGGAGAGGAAGCTATCGTCCAGGCCGAGAAGCTGCAGCCGGACGTGATCTTGATGGATCTGCAGATGCCTGGCGGAGGGGGCTTGGCAGCCATTCGCCCCATTGTGGAGACCAGCCCGCACATCCGCATCCTGGTGATCACCATGTTTGAGGATGACAACTCGGTGTTTGCCGCCATGCGTGCCGGCGCGCGCGGCTACGTCTTGAAAGACACATCCGATGAGGAGATGGAGCGCGCCATCTTGGCGGTGGGCAGCGGCGAAGCCATCTTCAGCCCCGCCATCGCCGAACGCATGATTTACTTTTTTGACGTGCGTCCCTCTCAAGCCGGCGCCTTGTTTCCAGAATTGACGGACAGTGAGCGCAAGGTGCTGAACCTCATGGCCCAGGGCGCCGACAACAAGACCATCGCCAATCAACTTGGCTTCACGATCAAGACCGTAAGGAATTACTCTTCGAACATCTTCAGCAAACTTCAGGTGGCGGACCGTGCCCAAGCGATTGTCAAAGCGCGCGATGCAGGACTTGGCCGGGAGTCTCGGTAGGGGGAGGCATTTGACAAGCCGCTCAACGATCTCCTGCCGGTCACCATTGGCCAACAGTGGAAGGCACTTCAACGGGATGTCAAAGAGCTTGCCCGCCCAGTGTGCCCGAGAAGACCCCCCGGCGGAATAGCTGCGCTCGCGGTTGCAAGTGTGAAACGAGAAGCCGCCCGGAGACCTTCCGGGCGGTTCTCGTACCTGGCGGACACGGCATCGTTGCCGTCGATTTTGACTACTTCTTTAGACGCCCAACACACGCCCCACCAGCGTCGGATCGTCTCGAAACACACCCCTCAAGCATTGGGTACGCATCATGCCAGTGGGCTGCGATACCCCCCGCATCACCGCGCACAGATGGACGCCTTCCAGAACCACCGCCACACCTTCGGGCTCGAGCTTGTCATTCAGGAAGTCAGCGATCTGTGTGGTCAGTCGCTCCTGAACCTGGAGCCGGCGCGAAAAGGCCTCGACCACGCGCGGTATCTTGCTCAGACCGACGACGCGCCCGTTGGGGATGTAGGCAACATGGGCCTTGCCGTAGAAAGGAAGCATGTGATGCTCGCACATGCTGTAGAAGGTCATATCCTTGACGGTGATGGGCTCGTCATAGGCCTCCTCGAACATCGCCCCATTGATGATCGCCTCAAGATCGACCACGTAGCCGCTTGTCACCTCGCGCAGCATGTTGGACACGCGCTTGGGCGTATCCAGCAGGCCCTCACGATCCGGATCCTCTCCCACCCCCAGGATCAGGCTCCGGGCGCCGTCGAGCATCGCCTGAGACGGCCCCTCAGTGCTCCGCTGAGCGATCACGTTTTCCATTTTCCCCAGCCCGGAGAAGACACCGGTGGTAATCATCGGTTCTAGAACATGTGCCTCATTGGTCATCAATTGCTTATCCATCTGATTCCATCCTTTCACCACTGTGCGTTGGAAGAGCTACGAGATACCCAGTCACGGAGCAGGCCACGATCTTCAGCCTGCCGAGACGCGATTTCTGTCGCAGGTTGAGCCGCTCGGTCTTGCATTGAATTCCAAACCGAAGCTGGCGTGAGCACCCGACTAAGACGACGGATCTTTTCCCACCGGTCGAGATGCGCCCGATGGCGGAAGACGTCATATTCCAGAGATTCGATGGCAACCAAGATGCCTCGATAGAGCTCGGCCGCAGCGCCCACAGATCGGCGCCCCTGGAGCGAGAGAAGCTCCAGGCCTGGCCATGCTTGTTCGTAAAGCTGGCGGTTGCGATCGATGGCAAAGCGCATGTAGGAGATCCAGGCCGGTGTCAATCGTCCGCTTTCGATGTCCGATTCTGATATTCCGAAGGCATCCAACTCGTCCTTGGGCAGATACAGGCGCCCCATGCGCCAGTCCTCCCCGACGTCGCGCAGGATGTTTGTCATCTGCAGTGCTACGCCCATCTTGACAGCGTAGGGTATCGCCTCGGGTCCCTCGAAACCAAGAATGTGCATGCTCATCAGACCGACCGTCGATGCCACGCGGTAGGCGTAGGCCGCCAGATCGTCGAAGGTCTGATAGCGCTGATGGGTCAGATCCATGCCAACCCCAGCGATCAACTGGTCGGCATAACCAGGTGGAATGCCGTACCTCGCCTGGGCGTCCCGCCAGGCAACCATGACCTGAACGGCCTGGTCGCCCAGAACCTCGAACTCTCCGGCCTGCCACGCCGCCAGGCCATCAGTCGCTTCGGCAGCTGAGACGTTGTCCACGATGTCATCCGTGAAGCGGCAAAACGCATACAGCGAACGGATCGCCCGGCGGGTCGGCCGGGGAAGCAGCGCCGAGGCCAAATGAAATGAACGGCTGTGATGACGTGTGATTTGATCGGCCAGATCATACGCTGCCGCTAAGCCGGCCTCATCCGCCTCGGGGGCGAAGCGCGCCAACCGTCGGACACCGCCGCCCCCCACAACAGCCAACGCCAACAGCTTCGGCTCCCAACTCCATGCCTCACTCGCCATCACCCGCTCCAAATATGCTCAAGTTTCGCGAATTTGTCGTGCTTTTGTCCAAAGTAATGATCGCATTGTATAGGATTTGCGCCATCATGTCAAGACTTGTTGTGTTATATCTTGACAAGTTATGGACAATGATGTATGATGACAGCTGATCGTGGATTGCCCTGTCTGGGCGCTACCAACAAAGGAGAATCGCCGTGAAGGATAAGAAGCAAGTGATTGTGATTGGGGCCGGCCTAGGGGGGATCATCACTGCCGGCCGCCTGGCGCGGGCAGGGTTCGCCGTGACAGTATTGGAACGGAACAGCCATCCAGGAGGGCGGGCCGATCAGCTGACGATCGATGGGCACCGTTTCGACACGGGGCCGACCCTCTTGCTCATGCCGGATGTGTTTCGCCAGGCGTATGCCGCCCTGGGCGCCGATATCGATGATCATCTGGATCTGGTCAGGATCGACCCCACCTATCAGATCCACTTCGCCGATGGGCAGGCACTTACGCTGACATCCGATATGGGCAAGCTCCAGCCCGAATTGGAAGCCATCGAGCCAGGCAGCTTTGCCGGTTTGATGCGTTACCTGGCGGAAGGAAGGCTGCACTATCGAGTGGCGCTCGACAAATTCGTCAGCCGTCAGTTCAACAGCCTCGGCGAGTATTTCAGTCCGCGACAACTGCCGCTGCTGTTTCAGCTCAAGGCCCTTGTCAAGCACTATCGTCGCACGGGGGACTTCTTCAAGTCTCCGGAGCTGCGCGCCGCTTTCACCTTTCAGAACATGTACCTGGGCCTCAGCCCCTTCGATGCCCCAGCCACCTACTCCCTGCTCCAGTCCACCGAACTCGTGGATGGGATTTGGTATCCCATGGGCGGGATGTATGAGGTGGTCCGGACTCTCGACCACCTTGGCGGAAGCCCAGGGCGCTCGTTTCATCTACGACGCACCCGTGCGCCGTATCGAGACGCTGAAGGCGCAAGCGACTGGGGTCGAATTGGAGGACGGCCGGCGCATCCCCGCCGATGTCGTCATCGCCAATGCCGACCTACCCTACGTGTACAACCACCTGCTTGACGATCCGAAAGAAGCCAGGAAGCTGGACAAGAAGGTCTATACCAGTTCCGCCATCGTCTTCTATTGGGGCGTTGGGCGGCGCTTCTCCCAACTGGGCCATCACAATGTATTCTTGGCCCAGGATTACGAGGGCAGCTTTAAGAGCATCTTTGACGAGCATGGCCTCCCAGAAGATCCGAGTTTCTACATCAACGCTCCCACTCGCACCGATCCCGGCGCTGCACCGGAAGGCGAAGACAGCTTGATGGTCCTCGTGCCGGTCGGCCATTTGGACCCGACCCGGGAGCAGGACTGGGAGGCGATGCGTGATCGGGCCCGCCAGGCCGTGCTCAGCCGGTTGGGCTCGATCGGGATCCACGATCTCGAGCAGGATCTCAAGTTTGAGGTGTGCTACACACCCGAGGATTGGGCATCGTTGTACAATTTGGCCAAGGGTGCCGCGTTCGGCTTGAGCCACACGTTCCGCCAGGTCGGATATCTTCGGCCCCACAATCGCCACCGGACCTACGAGAACCTCTACTTCGTGGGCGCCAGCACGCACCCAGGAACGGGTTTGCCGATGGTTTTGCTCTCCGGGGAGCTCACCAGCAACCGGGTGATTTCAGAGCAAGCTGAACCGTCGGTCCAGATTTCTGAAGCGCACGTCCGGCCCGAGACGGGTTCGTCCCGTCCGTCCACGGCCGTGGGCAGCTAGTCGGGCCGCGTTCCTCCGAGGACGTGACGAATGACCGATGCGCAATCTCACCCAACATTGAACATGAGCGCCGTCGTCCAAGCGACCGGCGTCCAACCAGACACCCTGCGTGCCTGGGAGCGGCGCTACGGCCTGCCTGAGCCGGGCCGGTCAGAGGGGGGACACCGGCTCTACTCCCGGCGAGACGTGGAGATCGTCAAGTGGCTGCGGGACCGGCAGGAGGAGGGCCTGCGAATCAGCCAGGCCGTTGAACTCTGGCAGACCTTGCAGAGCGAGGGGCGTGACCCGCTCCACATGCCGCGCTTCGCCACCGGGGAAACGCCTCTGGCCCAGGTCGACGTGGCCCCAAGCATGGCCATTTCGCGGCCTCAAGGACGCATGGGTGACCGCCTGCGTGGCGTACGACGAGGCTCGGGGCGAGAACATCCTGGCCCAGGCATTCGCCGTGTACCCGCCGGAGGCGGTTTGCGCCCACCTGCTGGCGCCCGCCCTGGCCGAGATAGGCGAGGGCTGGTATCACAATCAACTGTCCGTCCAGCAAGAGCACTTCGCATCCGAACTTGCCGTTCGCCGGTTGGAGGCGCTGTTGAGCGCAGCCCCGCCGCCCACACGCCCAAGCCGGATCATGGTCGCCTGCCCTCCCAACGAACGCCATCGCTTCGCCCCGCTGATGCTCACCTTCCTGCTGAGGCGGCGCCGGCTGGGAGACACTCTACTTGGGCGAAGATGTCCCATTGGACCGGCTCGAGGCCACACTGGTTTCGACCCGGCCGAGCCTAACCATCCTCACCGCCCAGACTCTGCCCACGGCGGCTGACTTGCTCGACATGGCCTTGTTCCTCAGAGAACGCGGCCGGCGCGTGGCATATGGCGGGTTGATCTTCAGCCGCGTGCCCTCCCTGCGCGCCCACATCCCGGGGACCTTTCTCGGCGACCGGATCGAGCGCACTCCGCAGGTCGTCGAAGAGACGCTCGTTTCTCCGCCGGGGCCCGGAGACTATGTTCCGACTCCCAATGAAAGCCTGGCCGCCGCCCGGCTGTTCGCCTCGCACCGGCCAGCCATCGAGGCGGCTGTCCTGCGCAAGCTTGGTTCGGATGGCATCCGGCCCCACCATCTGAGGCAAGCCCAGCTCAGCCTGGGCGACTCGCTGGAGGCCTGCCTGAGATTGGGCAGCCTCGATCCGCTCACAGCCGACATCGAATGGCTGGCCGGCCTGCTGAGTCATTTCAATGTTGACCGCCGGCAGCTGGGGGACTACCTGAGTCTCTACGCCGAAGCGGCCCAAGAGCACCTGCCGAGCGGAGCAGAGATCGCCTGGCGGTGGCTTGGCGAGCTGGCCGGTAAGGAGGCCGCTGCGTGACCTTCTTCCTTCGGTTTGTGAATTCCTTCACAAGCGGCCTCACGGCGTGTCAAAGCTAAGGCCGTCATGAAGGTCATCGTCACCGGCGGGACTGGCGTGATCGGGCGTCGGCTCGTCGACCAACTGTCCCAGTCGGGCCACGAAGTCGTCGTTCTCAGCCGAAACCCCGAGTTCTCAGGGCGCCGCTGTTGCGGACTCCGCCCGTGTTCTCCGGTGGGACGCCCGCACGTCCAATGGCTGGGGGCACGAAGTGAACTCGGCCCAGGCCATCGTTAACTTTGCCGGGGCACCCCTGCCCGGGAGACGGATTTTTCCCCGCCCGCTGGAACCAAGCCCGGCGCGAACGTGATCATCGACAGCCGCGTCTCCGCTGGCCAAGCCGTCGTCCAAGCCATCGCCGAAGCCGACCAGCGCCCAAGTCTCCTGCTGCAGGCCTCGGCAATCGGCTACTACGGCCCCAATCCGCCGGGCGACGTGCACGAAGATTCGCCACCCGGTGATGATTTCCTCAGTCAAGTGACCCTCGCCTGGGAAGGATCGACCAGCGCCGTGGAAGCCCTCGGCGTGCGCCAGATCGTGGCTCGCACGGGGATCGTCCTCGATCCGCATGCCGGCGCGCTGCTCCGCCTGCTCCTGCCGTTCAAGCTGTTTGTCGGAGGCCCCATGGGCTCTGGGCGGCAACCGATGTCCTGGATCCATCCAGCGGACGAGATCGCCGCCCTGGTCTTTTTGCTCGAGCATCCCAAGGCGTCAGGGGCGTTCAATCTGACGGCGCCCCACCCAGTCGACAATCGTCAATTCGCCCGGACCTTGGGGAGGGTCCTCGGCCGACCGTCCTGGTTCCCGGTGCCAGGCGCCGCCCTGAAATTGGCGTTTGGCGAAGTGGCCACAACGGTCCTCGACGGCCAACGCGCTCTGCCAACTCGTCTGTCGCAGCTCGGCTTCGCATTCCGATATCCCGAACTGGAGACCGCCCTTCGGGACCTGCTCGGCTGACCACACGTCGAGCGGAATCCCGGGCGAGATCACGATGACCTACTTGGCCTTCTTAGTCGCCTTTCTGGTGCCTCCCATTCTGCTGGTCTATGCCCAGCTCTGGCGGATGAGCCGCTTCGGAGCGTCAAAGCTCAGACCTCCGCCCGGCGCTCGCCCTGGCATTGGTGGCCGTGATCTACACCACGCCCTGGGACAACTACCTGGTCGCTAACCGTATCTGGTGGTACCGGCCCGATTGGGTCATTGGCGCCACCCTGGGCTGGGTGCCGGCGGAGGAGTACGCCTTCTTCGTCCTGCAGACCCTGGTCACCGCCGGCTGGACCCTGCTGGTTGTCCGCTCTTTGCGCCGACCGAACCGGGTGACAGCGCCCGAGCGGGCTTGGGCTGAGATCGGCGGCCAGCCTGGCAACGATCGCTGCTTGGTTGGTCGCTGCGGCTGCATTGCTGGCCGGCCCGCCCCAGTTGACATACATGGCCCTGATCCTGGCCTGGGCCCTGCCGCCGTTGGCACTCCAGTTGGCCTTCGGCGCCGACCTGCTCTGGCAGAACAGCCGGGCCGTGATGTTAAGCATCGGCGTGCCGACGGTCTACCTGATCCTGGCCGACGCCCTGGCCATCCGAACAGGCACCTGGATCATCAACCCGGACCTCAGCCTGAGTACCCGCGTGGCCGGCTTCCCGCTCGAGGAGGCCCTGTTCTTCTTCGTTACCAACACCATGGTGGTCGTCGGATTGATCCTGTGGACGTCCGATGCGGGGCGCGAACGGGCCCTGGCTTGGCTGGGCCGGCTTGGCCTACCGACGAACGCAGGTGTTCGGCGCAGCCAAGGGACGATACCGCCCTCACCGACTGGAGGCCTCGCGTGAGCACGTCTAGTGGCGGCGCATGCCCGATTCACGATGATCAACCGCTCCCGACGGGCGTCGGCCAGAACCTCGTGTTGCGTGGCTTCGAATACCTTCACGCCCGCCGCGGAAACATGTTCCAACTCCCGCTTCCCGGGTTCAAGCCCACCGTGTTTGTCGGCCCGGACGCCGTCCGGCAGGTGCTGGTCAAGTCTCGCGACAGGCTGATCTGGCGAACATCGCCCGATCCGGTCACCCAGCTTCTCGGGCGGGGTGTGCTGGTCGTCGACGGTGATGAGCACGACTATTACCGCGGCCTGATCACGCCCTGGCTCCATCGGCGGAACTTCCCGGGCTACGTGGAAACCATGGTCGATCAAACAGACCGTGTGTTGAAGCATTGGCCCGACGGCGGCGTAGTTGACATGGTCGATGAAATGCGCCGGATCAGCTTGCTGATTTTCTTTCAGACTCTGTTCGGCGCCGACGTGTGGGACGAGCTTCCCCGCCTGTGGCGCCCGATCCTGGAAGCCATCGAGGCTATCTCGCCTGGTGCGTGGCTTGTATGGCCTGGCGCGCCCCGCCTGCGAGTCAATCACCACCTGAGGACGCTGGATGATTATCTTTACCGCCTGATCTCGGAACGGCGGCGCTTGACCACGCCCCCGGACGATTTGCTCACTCACTTGCTCGACCTCGGGCATCGATGATCGCACCGCTCGGGACCAAATGCTAACCCTGCTCATCGCCGGCCACGATACGAATACCGCTTTGATGTCGTGGACCCTGGCGCTGCTCGGACGCCATCCCAACTGGATGGATGGCGTTCAGAATGAAATAGATGAGCACCTCGGCCGTCACCGTCTCGACCTGGATGATTTGCCTCATCTGGTCTTGCTCGACAGGGTTGTGCAGGAGAGTCTCAGGCTCTACCCGCCGATTCATCTCGGCAACCGCCTGGCCGCCGAAGACTTCGAGACTGCGACTTGCCCCGTTCAAGCGGGAAGCCGGGTCGTGTACTCGATCTACCTCACTCATCGGGACGAATCTCAGTGGTCGCAGGCGGATCGCTTTTGGCCAGACGCGATTCTCCGAAGCACCGGCCAGCAGCACCCTACGCTTACGTGCCCTTCGGCGGCGGTCCCCGCAACTGCGTGGGGGCGGCTTTCGGCAAGGTGGAAGCGATCACCGTCCTGGCGCGCATCCTTCAGCGGAAGGATCTGCGACTCGAGTCAGGCACTATTCGCCCGCATATGGGCGCAACCTTGATGCCTCACCCTGGCGTTCGCATGCGCGCCACGGACCATGCCGCCCCATCGGGGTCGGCATCATGAACGCCTCAATTTCCAAACACCGGCCCTATACTGAAGAAGAAGGTCAGCCTATTTGTGAAAGATTTCACACATCGCCCGAAGGGAGTTTGCCATGAATTTCAGCCGCACCCAGGACATCCTGCTGTTGGTCGCATGCATCGTCGTCCCATTTGTGATCGGTGGCATCGGCGGTTGGGTCACGACCGGGTCATTGCCCGGATTGGTACGCCGGGCTGCAGAAGCCCAGCTGGAATCCCCCCAATGCCGTATTCGGCCCCGTCTGGTCCCTGCTCTACCTCATGATGGGTATCGCCCTTTGGCGCATCTTGCGTTTGGGCTGGGACACGGCTGGCGTTCAGCCGGCCGTTATCTGGTTCGCTGTTCAGCTGGTCCTGAACCTGGGTTGGTCGCTGATCTTCTTCGGCCTGCGGGCCCCCGCGACTGGCCCTGGTCGAAATCCTGGTTCTGCTGGTGGCGCTCCTGGTCACCACGCGCCGTTTCTACCTGCTCGAGCCGGCCGCAGGCTGGCTGTTGGTGCCCTACATCCTTTGGAGTACCTTCGCCACGCTGCTCAATGGGGCGGTTTGGCGGCTGAACCCATGATCGCGCCGGCTTAGCTTCCACCATTCCGCTCGAGCGGCGTTTGATAGTTTTTGCCAGATCTGGCCTCCTATGATTGGGCCTTGATTTGACCATGGCCGATAGATCACAGACGTCCCCCGTATTCAGCTCGCAGCTCCCCGGCTTTCACACGCTGGATCTTGGGGAGCGGCTGCGTCAGGTGGCCGAACTGGCTGCGCTTGACGATCAAGCCATCGACGCCCTCTTGGGCCCGTCTGGACTGACGCCCGAGCTGGCCGACCACATGGTCGAAAACGCACTGGGTGTTTTCGGCCTGCCCCTGGGTTTGGCGACCAACTTCATCATCAATGGGCGCGAGCGCCTCATCCCAATGGTCATCGAAGAGCCATCGGTTGTGGCCGGGGCTTCCTACATGGCCAAGCTGGCCCGGGCCAGCGGCGGCTTTCACGCGGAAGCCGACCAGGCGTTGATGATCGCCCAGGTCCAGCTGCTCGACGTTGCGGACCCGCATGGCGCCCGCGCCCGGATATTGGGCAGCAAAGAGCGGCTGTTGGCGCAGATCGACGACCTGAATCCCAGTTTGGTGGCGCACGGCGGCGGAGCGCACGACGTCGAGATCCGCTTTTTCGGTGACACGCCCGTCGGGCCGATGGTGGTGGTTCATCTGGTGATCGACACCCAGGACGCCATGGGCGCCAACACCGTCAATACCGCCGCCGAATCACTGGCCCCGGAGCTCGAGCGGCTGAGCGGCGGCCGCGCTCGCTTGCGAATCTTGAGCAACTTGGCCGACCGGAGGCTGGCGCGCGCTTGGTGCGAGATACCTGTCTCCGCGCTGGCGTCATCCGGTATGCCGGGCGAGGCGGTCCGGGACGGGATTGTCGAAGCCTGGGCGCTTGCGGCTGTGGACCCCTATCGGGCTGCGACCCACAACAAGGGCATCATGAACGGCATCGATGCGGTGGCCCTCGCGACCGGCAATGACTGGCGCTCGGTCGAAGCCGGCGCCCACGCCTTCGCCGCCAGGAGCGGGAGCTACACCTCTCTGAGTGTCTGGTCTGCAACCGGCGAAGGGGCCCTACGCGGTGACCTCGAGCTCCCGTTGGCGGTGGGTGTGATTGGGGGAACCACGCGGGCCCATCCGACGGCACGAGCCTGCCTGGAGCTGCTGGGGGTCACCCGCGCATCAGAGCTGGCCGAGATCATGGTGGCGGTTGGCCTGGCCCAAAACCTGGCCGCCCTGCGCGCCCTGTCCGCCGAGGGCATTCAACGGGGCCACATGGCGCTCCACGCTCGCCAGCTGGCAATCGCCGCCGGCGCTGCCGGCCCCCAAGTTGACCGGGTGGCGGACCAGCTCGTCTCAGAGGGCGACATCCGCCTCGAACGCGCCCAGGCGCTCGTCGAGGCGGAGGGGGTAGCCGACAGTGGTTGATCCTGCCTGCATCTCCGTTCGGCAGCCCAACTCAGCCAAGATAAGAGGAAGTGCACCATGACCGAGGCTTCTCCGATCCCCATGCTGCGTCCGAACATCGAGGTCGGGATCGTCGGCTACGGGGCCTACGTGCCGCGCTATCGGCTCCCCGCCCGGGAGGTCGCACGGGTGTGGAAAGGCGGTACAGGTGGGACGCCCATCGAAGAGAAAGCCGTGCCCGGGCTTGACGAAGATGTGATCACGATGTCCATCGAAGCCGCCCGCAGCGCCTTGGCGCGGGCCGGGATCGATCCGACCCTGATTCGGGCCGTGTGGGTAGGCTCCGAGTCCCACCCGTATTCCGTCAAGCCCACGTCGACCGTCGTGGCCGAGGCCATCGGTGCCACGCCACACACCCAGGCCGCCGACTGGGAGTTCGCCTGCAAGGCGGGCACGGAGGCGGTCCAGGCCGCTATCGGATTTGTCGGCTCAGGCATGGCCCGCTACGCACTTTCGATCGGCATGGACACCGCCCAGGGGCGCCCCGGTGACGCACTGGAGTACACGGCCGGCGCTGGGGGGGCGGCGGTCATTCTCGGCCCGGCCGATGAAAGTCTGGCCGTGTTCGAGGCTTCCTATTCCTACAGCACCGACACGCCCGACTTCTGGCGTCGGGCCAACGAGACCTATCCGGAACATGGGGAGCGATTCACCGGTGAGCCTGCCTATTTCGAGCACATCTCGGCCGCCGGCGGCACCCTGATGGCCTCGCTTGGCGTCACGGCCAAGGATTTCACCTACGCCGTCTTTCACCAACCCAACGCCAAGTTCCCTGAGCGCGCTGCCCGGTCGCTCGGGTTTGCCCCTGAGCAGACCAAGGCGGGATTGCTGGTCCCCCGAATTGGAAACACCTACGCTGGCTCATCCATGATAGGGCTGGCCGCCGTGCTCGACGTGGCCAAGCCCGGCGACAGGATCTTGCTCGTCTCGTATGGCTCCGGTGCTGGGTCGGATGCCTTCAGCCTGAAGATCACCGACCTCATCACAGACCGGCGCGACAGGGCCCCCACGGTTGAGTCCTACATCGCTCGCCGCACCGAGATCGATTACGCCACCTACGCCCGATATCGAGGGAAGTTGACGCTCAAATGACCCCGTCATTTCGCACCCCTTCCACGGCTGACATCGTCATCGCTGGCCTTGGCATGACGCCGGTTGGCGAACATTGGGATCTATCGTTGCGAGAGCTCGCGCTGGAGGCCATCACCGCCGCCTTGAAGGATGCCGCCGGCCTCCAGCCGAATGTGCTCTATGTGGCCAACATGCTGTCTCCGATTCTCTCCGGCCAGACTCAGCTAGGCGCCCTGCTGGCCGACTTTGCCGGTTTGCGGGGCCTCGAAGCCGTGACCGTCGAGGCCGCCGGGGCTTCGGGCGGCGCGGCTTTGCGCCAGGCAGAGTTCGCCATCGCCTCCGGTGCGGCGGACCTGGCGCTGGTCGTTGGGGTGGAGAAGATGACGGATCGGGTCAGCTCAGACGTCGAGTCGGCCCTCTCGACGGCTTCTGACGCTGACTATGAAGCCGTCCAAGGTGCCACCCGCACGGCTCAGGCAGCCTTGCTGATGAGGCGCTACCTGCACGAGCACCAGGCGCCCTCCGACGCCCTGGCTGGCTTCGGCCTGACGGCCCATGCCCACGCTGTGGCCAATCCGTTGGCGATGTTTCGCAAGGCGATCAGCCCCGAGGCGTATGCCAAGGCGCCCATGCTGAGCGAACCCGTCACGATTTTCGACGCCGCGCCCAACGCAGACGGCGCTGCGGCGATCTTGCTGGCCCGGCGGGGGACCTTCCCCGAGAATCCGGATCGCCCGACAGTGGGCGTCCTGGGGTCGGCTGTGGCGACCGCCGCCCCAGCCCTGCACGATCAAGGAGACCCGCTGACCCTCAGCGCTGCAGAACGGGCTGCCCGGAAGGCCTTCGAGCGCGCCGGGGTGACAACAGCTGATGTCGATTTCTTCGAGCTGCATGACTTCTTTTCGATCTACGCCGCACTCGCCCTGGAGGCATCCGGTTTTGCCGCTCGGGGCGAGGGCTGGAAACTCGCCCAGGATGGGCATGGGGCTCGAGACGGAGAACTCCCCATCCTGACCTTCGGCGGATCCAAGGCTCGCGGTGACGCCGGAGGTGCCACGGGCATCTACCAGGTCGCCGAGGCCGCGCTCCAGCTCCAGGAACGTGCCGGGGAGGCGCAGGTGGCCGGAGCTCGAATCGGGATGACCCAATGCATCGGCGGCAGCGGGGGTACCTGCGCCACCCACCTTCTGGGTGTGTTGGACCCCGCCTAGCCGATCCTGATAGTTCCTGAGAGTCATGAGAGCCTAAACTGGGCCACGCGATAGGCGGATCGATTAACCGCAGGAGAGATGGTTCTAATGGAAGTCGCTCGACACTGGCGTCTCAAGAAGCAGCGCTATGCAATGACCGGTGAAGTTTGCCCCCATTGCCAGGCGAAGATCTTCCCGCCCAGAGATATCTGCCCCGATTGCGGCGAAGACGCGCGCGATCTCTATCGATTTTCGGGCCACGGTGAAGTCTATTCCTTCACCACGGTGTACGATGCCCCGGCGGGCTTCGAAGAAGCGGCACCGTACACGCTAGCCCTGATCAAGCTGGATGAGGGCCCGATGGTGACCGCCCAATTAACCGATCTGGATTCGCGCGGAATCGAGATCGGGATGCCGGTCGAGATGGTGACACGCAAGCTCCGCTCGGACGGTGAGCGAGGCATGCTCGTGTATGGCTACAAGTTCCGGCCCCTCTTGGCGGCTGCCGCCTGATCTACCAAATCGCTTATGAACCCCCGGGAGTGTTCTTCCCGGGGGTTTTTCTTACCTGGCTGACGAACACCAGGCTGACCAAAGCCGACCACTCTTGGTCGGAAACTCGCTTGACGGGCCCAAACGCCTGTGCTAGTATCCGCGGCTAAGCAACGGCAGGGCGTTCCGCCGGCCCGCATAATCTAGGAGGAGCCCATGCGAAACCAGCACCTGCACATAGCGGTGCTCGCTCTCTTGATAGGCATCGCCCTTACCCTCGGAGCCTGCACCCGCTCCGCATCAACCCCCCCATCGGCCACGGGTGAGGCGGCAGGGACCACACCGAGTGGCCTGAACGCCCAGCAGTCGACCATGGAGGCCGTCCGCTCCTCCCTGCTTACGCAGACCGCGCAAGCACAAGCAGCCGACGGAACTACGCCGACGGCCGAAGCCTCGGCCGGCACCGGCGAGGCGACATCGGTCATGAACGAGACCTCGGTCGTACCCACAGCAACTTCGGCGGTGGTGGCCACCGCCACGCCGGGCCACCCGACCACCTACACGTTGCATGAAGGCGAACACCCCTACTGCATCGCACGCCGCTTTGACATCGACCCGAGCACCCTTCTAAGCGTCAACGGGCTGGCAGCCTCGACCGTCAGCTACCCGGGCCTGACCCTAACCATTCCCAACTCTTCGACCGGCTTCCCGCCACCGCGCGCTCTGAAATCGCATCCCGCCACGTATACGGTTCAGCCGGGGGATACGATCTACGGCATCGCCTGCATCTTCGGCGACGTTGATCCGAACGCCATCGCCCAGGCCAACGGCCTCTCCGAGCCCTATTCTCTCTCGGCGGGCACCGTGCTCAACATTCCCTAGGGCGTCACGCCCCACCACGTGCGACAATCGGGGCGGTCCTGCGGACCGCCCCTTTCCTTTGGAAGGAGGCCGCCATGGCCCATAACGTGATCTCGACGCGAACTGTCTTCCAGGGCAAGGTCTTCTCCGTCCGCACCGATCAGGTGCGCGATGATGAGGGAAATGTCTTTCAGGTCGATGTTGTGGAGCACAACGGGGCCGTGACGCTCGTGCCCCTCACGCCCGATGGCAGGATTCTGTTCGTGACCCAATACCGCCATCCCGCCGGCCGCGCCCTGCTTGAACTCCCAGCAGGCACCCTCGCTGCAGGTGAAGATCCGCTCGCCTGCGCCGAGCGCGAGTGCCGGGAGGAGGTCGGATTGCGCCCCGCGCACATCCAAGCTCTGGGGCAGGTCTTCTTGGCGCCCGGATACTCAACCGAACTCAACCACATCTTCCTGGCTTCGGACTTCACGCCGGCACCCCTGCCTCAGGACGCTGACGAATCGATCCAGGTTATTGCTCTCGACGCCGAAACGATTTCGGCGCGAATCGCCAGCGGGGAACTGCAGGACGCCAAATCCTTGGCCGCCCTGTACCTGGCACTGCCGCAGCTCGACAGGCGTTTTTGGCCGGTCTAGCTCTCGAGCGGGTAAGAAACCCCTAGACCGAGCCCACATCCGTTTTTTTCATGAAGTCTTCGGTAAGAAATCACGCCTGAGCGATTGACTTGCATTTGGCGAGTCTGTAGTATCGATTTGAACCGTCATTCCCGATGCATCCCAATCCTCAACTCAACCCGAGGAGCCTGAGGGCGGAACGAGCACCCGAAGGGAGCACCCGCCCGGATAGGGATGCCGTTCGGCTGCTTGTGGAGCTGTTTGGTGGCCCCAGCGGCCGGTTCGGGGCAAGGCGGACATCAGGCTCCGGGTAGAGCCCGCCGGATGACGAAGAATCAAGCTGCAGGACATTTCGGACCAATCCCGGATCCGGAGAAGGGCCCGGATAAGCATCCGACAAACCGGTGTCTAAGGGTCATCTAAAGCGCGGGAGCGACTCTCAGAGCGGCCAGATGTGGACCACAAAGACGAGGTAGGCATGAGCGAACAAGTGGAAGACGGCGAGAGGCAAATTCAGTTCCTGGACTCTTCTCCCGAAACTGTTGATTTGTACCTCAAAGAGGCTGGACTGGTTCCCCTCCTGAGCAGGGACGAAGAAATCGAGCTGGCCAAGCAGATTGAAAAGGGCCGCAAAGCCAGCCAAGCGATCGCCGATGGAAAAGTACCGGCCAGCAAGGAGCCAGAATACCGTCGGCGGGTGGCAGAGGGATGGCAGGCCCGTGATCACCTTGTGCAGGCCAACCTCAGGCTGGTCATCAGTGTCGCCAAGCGCTATGCTCGACGCGGGCTTTCCTTCTTGGATCTCATTCAGGAAGGCAATGTCGGCTTGATCCGGGCCACCAAGAAGTTCGACTACCACCGCGGATTCAAGTTCAGCACCTATGCAACGTGGTGGATCCGGCAGGCCATCACCCGCGCCATCGCCGACAAGGGTCGCACCATCCGCGTCCCGGTCCACGTCATCGAGCAACTGACCCACCTGCGTCGCTCTCACCAGCGCCTCTCCCAGCAGATGGGGCGTGAGCCCACCGCCGAGGAATTGGCCTACGACATGGATATCGAGGTCGAGCGGGTGGAGCAGTTGATGCGAATTGCCCAGCGCCCGACCCCATTGGACACGATGATCGACAGCGAGGACGAGACCAGCCTGGCTGATCTGATCCCGGACGACACCGCCATTCCTCCTGATCAGACGTTCGTCGAACGCGAGCTGCGGCGCCAGCTCGACGGGGTGCTGGCCAACCTGACCCCGCGCGAGGCCCTGGTCATCCGGCTTCGATTTGGACTGATGGACGGCCGAAAGCACACCCTGGCCGAGGTCGGCCGCAAGTTGGATCTGACGCGGGAGCGTGTGCGACAGATCGAAAGCGACGCCCTCAGCCAGCTGCGCAATCCCCATCTTCAGAACGAGCTCAGACTGTTCCTCCGCAACTGACAGCCACAGGCATGAGACACCATAAGCGCCGGCCCTGGGCCGGCGCTCGGCTTTGCTTCCTATCAATACTGCCTTTGGCGGGTTAGACGTCCAGGTTGCGGACCTCGTGGGCGTGGGTCTGAATGAACCGCCGTCTCGGCGGAACGGAAGCGCCCATCAGCATGTCGAAGGTGCGGTCAGCTGCAGCCGCGTCTTCCACCGTGACCTGGAGCAGAGTCCTGTTCTCCGGATCCATCGTCGTCTCCCACAGCTGGCCAGGGTTCATCTCACCCAAACCCTTGTAGCGCGAGATGCTGAGACCCTTCTCGTTGGACGACTTCCCCATTTCCTTGGCCAGCCGCTCCCGCTCGGCCTCGGTGTAGGCATACTCGACCGTCGACTTGTACGAAATGCGGTAGAGCGGCGGCTGGGCGATGAACAGGTGGCCCTGCTCGATGAGGTCCGGCAGATAGCGGAAGAAGAAGGTGAGCAGCAAGCGTGCGGATGTGGCTCCCGTCCACGTCGGCATCGGTCATGATGATCACCCGGCCATAGCGCAGGCCGGCTAGATCGAAGGTCTCCCCAACGCTCGTTCCCAGCGCCGAGATGAGCGCCTTGACCTCGTTGTTGGAGAGGATCTTGTCCAGCCGAGCCCGCTCGGTGTTGAGGATCTTGCCGCGCAGCGGGCAGGATAGCCTGAAAATGCCTGTCCCGACCCTGCTTGGCGGAGCCACCGGCCAAGTCGCCCTCGACGATGTACAGCTCGCACTTGTTGGGGTCGCGCTCGGAGCAATCTGCCAGTTTGCCAGGCAGGGTGAAGCTTTCCAGGGCGCTCTTGCGGATGACGAGGTCCCTCGCTTTGCGGGCCGCTTCGCGGGCGCGAGCCGAAGTCAGGCATTTTTCAGCGATGGCGCGCGCCGCTCGAGGATTCTCTTCCAGGAAGGCTCCGAGGGCCTCGCCCAACACCTGCTGAACCTGGGTCTGCACCTCCGGGTTCATCAGCTTGACTTTGGTTTGGCTCTCAAATTGCGGGTCGCGGTGCTTCACGCTCACAATCGCCGTCAGGCCCTCCCGTGTGTCGTCGCCCGAGAAGTTGGGGTCGGAGTCCTTGAGTAGATTGTTCTTGCGAGCATGGTCGTTGATGGTGCGCGTGATGGCTGCCCGCACCCCGGTGAGATGGGTCCCGCCGTCAATGGTGTTGATCGTATTGGCGAAAGAATAGACCAACTCGGCATAGGCGTCGGTGTACTGCAGCGCTACTTCGATCCCGGTGCCCTCGATTTCCTTCTCAACGTAACAAATGGGATGAAGAGTTTCCCGGTTTCGGTTCAGGTAGCGGACGAATGAGATGATGCCGCCTTCAAAGTAGAAGGTCATCTCCCGGCCATCGCGTTCATCCAGCAGGTGGATGTTGACGCCACGTGTGACAAACGCCATCTCGCGAAAGCGTTGGACCAGTGTCTCAAATCGATAGTCGAGCTCGCCCATGAAGATCGTCGGATCATAGCGGAAGGTTGTGCGTGTGCCCGTTTCCGACTTGGGCACGCTGCCCGTCACCTTGACCGGCCCTTCGGGAATCCCCTGCTGGTAGCGCTGGGTGTGGATCTTGCCATCCCGCTTGACCTCGACCTCACACCACTCGGACAGCGCGTTGACGGCCGAGACCCCCACGCCGTGCAGTCCGCCGGAAACCTTGTAGCCTTCCCCCCGAACTTGGCGCCCGCATGCAAAACCGTCATCACGATCTCTAGGGCCGGGCGTTTCTTCTCCGGATGCATATCGACGGGGATGCCGCGGCCGTTGTCTTCAACTGTGACACTGCTGTCAGGATGGATGCACACATCGATTTGAGTGCACACCCCAGCCAGAGCTTCGTCTATCGAGTTGTCAACCACCTCATAGACGAGGTGATGCAGGGCCTTGATGTCCGTCCCGCCCACATACATCCCGGGGCGCCGGCGAACGGCTTCCAGGCCCTCAAGGACCTGGATGTCCTTTGCCCCATATGAGCTGATCTTCTCCGCTTTCTTCTGTGCCCTTTTGGTCACCTAGGTATCTCCTTCTTCCTTCCCCAATTCCGGGTCTGGCTCCATCCTGGATGCCTGTTGAAACTTCTTCAGCTGTAACTCCAGCGCCTGACGGGTGCGGATAAGCCACTCCCGCCGCCCCTGATAGAAGACATAGCTGCTGACCAAGAGCATCGTGCTCACAAAGGCGTGGCCCACGATGCTCAGGCTGCTTATCCATGACGCCGACTGCGGCAGCGACCAGGCCAACCCGGTCAGCCAGGAGATCAGCACCGCCAAGGTCAGGAATCCCACCGTGGGCAGGAAGTTCCAGCGGACCAGGAGCATGCTCTCTGTCATGGCCGATAACAGCCCCATGTGATAGCGAACGATCCCATGGGGCGTAAACACCAGGTAGACCACCAGCCAAAAGAATAGGCTGAACGCTACGAAGCTCACGCCTACCCCAAGCAGCGGCAAGATCCAGGCGGCGGCCCATCCCAAGATTAGAATTGCCACCGTACCCAGAACCAGCCCAAAATACCCCAGAACCGCGGCCAAAACCATGCGCAGCCAGCCCACGGCCAGCGGGGTCAATTCCGAATTGGGGGCCACGCTGGCGGCGATGGCCCGGTGATACCAGGTCCCCAGGCCCAGCCCGATGAGGGTGATCAAAAGCCACAGACCCAGGATCACCACTGGATCCGACAGCTCGATCTGGGGGCCGAACTGCATGGGCGCCGAGGCAGGCATCTGGCCTGCCATAACACTCGGGATGCCGGCCGGAAGGCTGCTCAGGCTTCGCAGCAAATTCAGACGCACGGCCAGTTGGTTGAAGACCTCTTGGATCGACGAGATCTGCTGCTGCACGAGCGCGTCCGCCCCGGGCGGCACAGTCAGTCCCTGTGCCGTGGCACGCACGAATGGCGCAATTCCCAGGCGCGGCCCCAGCCATAAGAATAGGTCCAGGACAAGCGGCGGGAGAATAAGTACGGGCCGGGCTGCGACGCGATCGAAGCCTTTGGCAAGCGAAGCCAGAGACTCCGATAGGCCCTTGAGCGGGCCCTTCGTTGAGTATTCCCACGGGGTCTGATTCTACCATGAAGGGGCATTCCCCACAGACGGCTCAGAACACTTGTTCTGGGTCCTAGTCGGCCAGGAAGATCGAACTATGGGCGCGCCCGGAGCGGCCGCACGTTGACCCCCACCCGACCCCTCCGATACAATCCAACCTTAGGAGGCTGCATGCCCCACGCATCGATCGCATTGATAACCGATTTCGGCACCGACGACACCTATGTGGGCGTGATGAAGGGGGTCATCAGCAGCATTGCTCCTGATTCGCATATCGTCGATGTGACCCACGCCATCCCCCCAGGGGATATTCGCCAGGCCGCCTTTCAACTGTGGCGGGCCGTTCGCTACTTTCCCAAGGGCGCCGTTTTTGTGGTGGTCATCGACCCGGGCGTTGGTACAGCGCGACGGCCGATAGCGTTCCGCTGGCACGACCGCTTCATGGTCGGTCCAGACAACGGCATCTTCACCTATCTTCAGCTGACCCAACCTGCGGAAGGCACCGTCATCCTCGACAACCCCGCCTATTGGTTGGCAAGGGTCAGCACTACCTTCCATGGGCGCGATGTCTTCGCGCCCGCCGGCGCCCACCTGGCGGCGGGCGTTACCTTGGAACAGCTCGGCTCACCCGCCCCGGACCTGGTCCGTTTCGACCCCCCCGAACTCAATATCGCAGATGATGAGATCCAGGGGGAGATCGTGCATGCGGATCACTTCGGCAACCTGGTCACCAATATCGGCTTTCTGATGGGCGATAGTGAGAAAATCCACATATCGCCCTGGCTTCCCGGCCAGGCGGATGTCGATTATCCAGCAGCCGCTGCCGCCGTGGAGCTGCCCGGCGGTCAACGCCTGCCCCTTAGCGGCACGTTCGGCGATGTCTCATCCGGCAACATGGTCGCCTATATCGGCAGCGAAGCCTTGCTGGAGATCGGTATCAATCAGGGGAACGCCGCCCAAGCCCTTGGGCTTGCACACGGCGACCCCATCACAATCAGCTTTTCGAGCTGAACGAGGGATTATGTACAGCTTCCTCATCGAAGGCGGATACCCACTCAAGGGCGATGTAACCCCCGGTGGCAACAAGAACGCCGCCCTGCCGCTGCTGGCGGCTTGCATCCTGACCGACGAACCGGTGACTCTCCATAACCTGCCGGACATCGGCGATGCGCGCGCCATGCGCCACTTGTTGGAAAGCCTGGGGGTCACCGTCGAGGTCCTCGATCCGAGCACCTGGCGCGTCCACGCGCGGGAGGTGCGCCAGGGCAACCTCGATCCCGAATTGTGCCGGCAAATTCGCGCCTCGATCCTCCTGGCGGGGCCGATGCTCGGCCGGACAGGCAGCATCCATCTTCCGCCCCCCGGAGGCGACGTCATAGGACGCCGGCGGGTGGACACCCACTTGCTGGCGTTGAATAAACTGGGCGCCGAAGCCGATTACCAGGGGCGGGAGCTCGACCTCCACGTAGCCGGCAGCCTGCACGGAGCCGACATCTTGCTCGACGAGGCCAGCGTGACGGCCACCGAAAACGCCATCATGGCCGCCGTCCTGGCCAAGGGCGGCACCATCATACGCAACGCCGCTTCAGAGCCGCATATCCAGGATCTATGCCTCTTCCTCAACGGCCTCGGTGCCCAGATCGAGGCCATCGGATCGAACACGCTCCATATCGAGGGCGTGGACCGCCTCGGCGGCGGGGACTACACCATCGGCCCCGATTATCTGGAGGTGGTCAGTTTCATCGGCGCCACCGCCGTCACCGGCGGTAACATTCGAATCCGAAACGCTGGGCCCCAGCATCTCGATATGATCCACCTCGTCTTTCAACGTCTGGGCGTCACCTGGGAAGTGGACGGCGAAGATGTGATCATCGAAAGCGACCAGGACCTGAAGGTCATTCCTGACCACGGAGGGGCGATCCCAGAAATCTCGGTGATGCCATGGCCGGCATTCCCCACCGATCTGATGAGCATCGCCATCGTCGTTGCCACCCAATCCCAAGGCTCAGTGCTGTTCCACGATTGGATGTACGAAACCCGTATGTTCTTCATCGACAAGCTGGTGTCGATGGGGGCCCGGGTGATCCTTTGCGATCCCCACCGCTGCATCGTCGAAGGCCCCACGCAGCTCGTGGGTGAAACCCTGGAGAGCCCCGACATTCGGGCCGGGATGGCACTGGTCCTGGCAGCCCTGGCCGCCAAGGGAAGCTCACAGATCCGCAACATCGGCCAGATCGAGCGAGGCTATGAGCGCATCGACGAGAAGCTTCGCGGGCTCGGAGCTCACGTGCACCGCATCGAAGGCTGACGTCTCACCCCAAGCATGCCAACGGCCCGCCGCGGCGGGCCGTTTCTCTTAATTTCCAGGTCTACACCCGGGCAGGGACTACAGCGGTTTGGTGCGCATGATCTCGTCGGCGAGACGGCGGTAGGCGGCCGCTGCCGGGCTTTCGCCCCGGTAGGCGAGGATGGTCTGCCGCGCCGCCGGTGCTTCCGCCAAGGCATCGTCCATCGGGACGGTGGTTTCGAAGACCCGCTTCTTGAAGACAGCGCGAAGATCGTTGACCACCTGATGGCAGTGCGCCGAGCTGCTTTGGTACAGAGTCGGCAGCAGACCGAGCACCCGCAGGTTGGGCTGCAACCGATCGTGGATCAACCAGATCGTTTCCAAGAGCGCCCGCACGCCACGCATTGCCAGATAGTGGCACTCGACCGGGATCAGAACTTCACCGGCGGCCGTCAGCCCGTTGACCGTCAACAGACCCAGGCTGGGCGGGGTGTCGATCAGTACGAAGTCCACCGCCTCCAGCTCATTTTCCAGAGTTTGACCCAGACGAAGGACGCGATTGGCCTGGCGCGCCAGGGCGTAGTCCGCCGAAGCCAGGTCGACGCTGGCCGGCGCAAGCAGCAGATCGCCGTGGACTGGACGCAGGATATCCGCAAAGCCCACATCTTCGTCCATCAGCAAGTCATAGGTTGTGTTGTGAAGCTTGTAGGGGTCCAGGCCAGCCCCCGCCGTCAGGGCCGCCTGGGGATCGAGATCCACCAACACGACCCGCAAGCCTTTTTCGGCCAGCGCGGCCCCCAAGCTGATCACGGTGGTGGTCTTGCCTACCCCACCCTTCTGGTTGGCAACGGCGATGACCCGGCTCATGGCGTCGAGTATAGCCCAGCGCACGCGCCGCGGCAACGCGCTGAGCCCCGTGTCTGGATCCGTGTGCAAGAGAGACCAAGACGGTTGGTGGCCGCCTCAGATTGACCGACCCCGGCCGTTACGGTATAATCCGCGTTCGAGTTTCTGCACCCGCAGTCCAACGACGCTAGAGAGGTCGGTTCTTTCATGCCCAAGAGAACTTATCAGCCCAAGAGGCGGCGACGTCTCCGCGTTCATGGGTTCCGAGCCCGAATGAAGACGCGCGGCGGCCGCGATGTGCTCAGGCGGCGGCGCGCCAAGGGGCGCACGCGACTCTCGCCGAGCATGAACAATCACGTTAAGAAGGTCAACTGGAAGAGCTAGCTGCTCGAGGTGCCCGGGCCTCCAGACGTGGCCCGGATGGGACGCCGGGCTGGGTGCGAAGGCCAATGAACCGCAGATTCCGGCTGACCAGCTCGACAGATTTCAAGCGGGTGCGGCGTAACGGCAAGTCATATGCCCACCCGCTCGTTATTCTGATCGTCGACCGCAATCATCTCGACCGCTCCCGGTTCGGGGTGACCACCACCCGAACGCTCAACTCAGCCGTGGCCCGTAACAGGGCCAAGCGGCGCCTGAGGGAGAGCCTGCGGCCAAGATTGGCCAGCGTCGGATCGGGGTGGGATTGCGTCTGGGTTGCCCGGCCCGGCCTGGTCGATGCGCCCTGGTCGGATGTCCTATCGGCGGTCGAAGGTTTGCTCGATCGGTCAGGAGTCATCACACGTTGAACTCTGCACCTGAACTGGCCCAAGCTCATGCCCACACGGAGCCCGCTTTGCGCGAAATTCCGGTGCGCTGGGGCACGCTGGCACGCTGGCCGGTGTTGGCCCTGATCCGTCTCTATCAATTGACCCTTTCGCGGGCCCTGCCCGCTGGGACGTGTCGATTTACCCCCACGTGCTCCCATTACGGCTATGAAGCCATCGCCAGATATGGGCTCATCAAGGGGGGCTGGCTGGCCACGTGGCGCGTGCTGCGCTGCCAGCCATTCAATCCCGGCGGCTACGACCCGGTTCCGTAGGAGACCCATGTCACGCATTTCACATACCAAGCCATCCTTGCGTCTCGGCCGCTGGCTTTTGCCCATCGCCGCCGCCGTCATCCTGTCTGCCTGTTCTGGCAGCCGCGTCGGTTCGTCCAGCTGGCCGGGGCTGACGGTGTCTGATACCACCGCCTATGTCGCCTTCAATCAATCCGTATACGCGGTTGACTTGGCGTCCGGCCAGGAGCGGTGGCAGTTCACGCCTCCGGAAGAGGACAAGGGCGCCACCTTCTACGCCCCGCCGGCGCTCACAGATACGGGTACGCTGATCGTCGGCAGCTACACGGGTGTCGTCTACGCTGTCAAGGCGGACACCGGAGATATGCTGTGGCGCAAGACGATTTCGAGTTCCCGGCTTGTCGGCGGCCCGGCCGTGGCCGGCGATCTGGTGCTTGTGCCATCGGCCGACCACAGCCTCTACGCCTTGAAACTCAGTACCGGGGTCAATGTGTGGAGCTTCACCACCGGCGAACCACTCTGGTCGGAACCCCTGGTACAGGGCGACAGGGTCTACCTGTCCGGGCTGGATCACAAGGTCTATGCCCTTGATTTGGCGAGTGGGCGTGAGCTGTGGAGCACCGAACTTAATGGCGCCATCGCCGATCGGCCGAGCGGCATGGACGGCTTGATTTTGGCTGGGACCTTCGGCAACCAACTCGTCGCCTTGAACGCCGACAATGGGCGTATCGCCTGGACTCGGCCGACTGACGGTTGGGTGTGGGGAGATCCCGCCGTTCAGGATGGTGTGGCCTACTTCGGAGATGTGGACGGGACCTTCTACGCTGTTAGCTCCGATGGACAGATCGTGTGGCAGAGCTTCCAGTCCAGCGATGTCACCGCCAGCCCGGCGGTGGAGAACGGTATCGTGTACTTCGTGACCTCTGATGGCCAGGTATTTGCCCGGCAAGCGGCCGATGACACCCCTGCCTGGCAGCAGCCGCTGGATGGGCAGCTGCTGACGGATCCGGTGGTCACGGGCGATTCTTTGCTGGTGGCCGCGCTGGATGGGAAGAACCTTCTTACCGCATTCGACGCCACCTCCGGGGCCGTGCGCTGGGCCTACGAACCGGCTGGGAAGTAGAGAGACCATGGGCGCAATCTGGGATACCGCAGTCCTCAACCCGATGATCAATGCCCTGCTGTACATCTACAGCCTGTTGGGCAACAACTTCGGCCTGGCGATTATCGTTTTCACGGCGTTGATCCGCCTGATCACTTTTCCGCTGACCTACCAGCAGCAGAAGAGCACGCAGAAGATGCAGGAGCTTCAAGGATCGAAGCAGTTCCAGGAGATCCAGAAGAAATACAAGAAGGACCGTGCCAAGCAGCAGGAAGAGACGATGAAGCTCTATCGGGAGCTGGGCATCAACCCCTTCGGCGGGTGCCTTCCGCTTCTGATCCAGTTTCCGATTATCATTGGCCTGTACCAAGCGATAATTCAATCGCTGGCCGATGCGCCGCTCCAGCTTTTTCAGTTGGCTCAGCACATCTACCCGGCCATTCCCAGCGCCTTGATTCCGCTTAAGAGTCATTTCTTGTGGATGGACCTGGGCACGCCTGAGCGGCTCGTGATCCCTGGCATTCCGATCGGCATCCCGGTCCTAACCATCTTGGTCGTGATCACAACCTGGATGTCCACCAAGCTCACCACGCCGCCAACGCCTGACTCGCAAGGCTCGCAGATGACGCAAATGATGGCGCTTTATATGCCGCTGCTTCTGGGCTATTTTGCCTACACTTTTGCCGCTGGCCTGGCGCTGTACTTCGTCGTGTCCAATATCCTCCAGGTGGTTCAGTATGCCGCCACGGGTAAGGTCGACTGGCGCAGCATGATCCCGGGCCTGCCCTCCAGCGGAGCCAAAGCCAAGTCCTGAGAACAGGGGTGCACCATGCCTGATACACAACCCAATTTGGAGATCATTGCACCCTCCGTCGAAGAGGCGGTGGCCCGAGGCGCCGCCGAACTCGGCCTGCCTGAAGACCAGCTCGAAGTCGAGGTGCTGGACGAGGGCAGCCGGGGCGTGTTAGGGGTCGGCGCCCGCCAGGCGCGGGTGCGGCTGACGATCCGCGGTGCGCAGCCACCCCAACCTCGAGCCTCAGACCGTCCTTCGGCGGGAAGTCCCAAACCTCCGAGTCGGCCGCCCGCGAGGCCTCGATGGCTGACGATCTCGATGTCGACGACCAGGAAGTTCCTGAGATCACCAAGGCCATCCTCGAAGAACTGCTGACCCGGATGGGCGTCGACGGACTGGTCAAGGGCCGCTGGGGAGAGCCGGATGCCCCCGGCAAGGTCCGCCCGCTGCTACTCGATGTCCATGGCGATGACCTGAGCCTGCTGATCGGGCGCCGCGGGGAGACGCTCTCCGCCCTGCAGTATGTGACACGCCTGATCGTTGGCAAGGAACTGCACCGGCCCGTGGCGATCGTCATCGACGTCGAGGGCTACCGCGCCCGTCGGGAGGAGACATTGCGGCGGCTGGCCCGCCGGATGGCTGAACAAGCCATCGAGCGCCACCGCACGATGTCCCTGGAGCCCATGCCCGCCAACGAAAGACGCATCATTCACCTCGAGCTCAAGGACAACCCCAGCGTGACCACCGAGAGCATCGGCGAGGGCAACCACCGCAAAGTCACGATCATCCCGCAGGACTAGGCAATTCGGACCAGGCACATGACGCGCACTTCGACAGCCTCAGAGCACCCTCGGAGCCACGAGGGTGCTATCGATTACCTGATCATCGGTCATGTCACCGTCGATCTCACGCCGGGCGGCCCACGCCTTGGCGGCACGGCGTCCTATGCCAGCCTCACGGCCAGCAGCGCTCGGCCTCCGGGTCGGCCTGGTGACGGCCTGCGATTCCGAACTGGACCTCACGCCTCTGGCGGCTGTCGCCGTCCAACGCAGATCCGCCTCGCGGACCACCACCTTCCGCAATGTCTCCACCCGCGAACGCCGGGAGCAGATTCCTGATCGCCCGATCCGAATCACTCGATCCTGGACGACGTGCCTCCGGGCTGGCGATCCGCGCCCATCGTGCACCTGGCCCCGGTCGCCGATGAGCTTTCCCCGCAATTGGCTTCGGATTTCGAAGGAGCGTTCGTAGGCATAACACCGCAAGGATGGTGGCGTGTGTGGGACGAAGCTGGGCGGGTTGACTTGTTGACGGTCGAAGAAGCCCTTGCCCGTCTGCCATCGGCGGCCGACGCCGCCGTCTTCAGCCGGGACGACCTCTCACCTGCCGCCGAAGAGCTCGGGGGGGTCCTCCAAGCGTATCCCGACCGTGGCCATCACACGATGGCGCCCGAGGCGCCGATGTCTATCTGGGACGACGGAGAAGCATCACGTTCCTGCCCTTGCCACGCAGCTGCTCGACGACACCGGGGCCGGGGACGTCTTCGCAGCGGTGTTCTTCATCCAGCTTGCGAGCGGCCGCCCGCCTGCCGAAGCGGCCGCCGAGGCGACTGCGCTGGGCCTCGGCCTCGGTCGCCCATGCCGGGCCGGATTGGATCCGCTCCGCCGACCGGACCGCCTTCCACGCCAGAGCAAACCCATGACCAAGGTCTACGCGTTGGTCAATCAGAAGGGCGGGGTGGGCAAGACAACCACGACCATCAATCTGGGGGCCTATTTGGCCCTAGCTGGCCTGCGCGTCTTGCTGGTGGACATCGATCCCCAAAGTAATGCCACGGCCTGCCTGGGCGTACGTCAAACCGATATTCCGAGCGGCTCATATGAGGCGCTGATCGACAGCAAGCCGGCGGCAGAAAGCGTGCTCAAGAACACCCAGTTCAAGCTTTCGCTGCTGCCATCGACGCCAGCTCTGGCTGGCGCCCAGGTGGAGTTGGTGGACTTGCCCGGCCGCGAACGACTGCTTCGCCGGGCGCTTGCGCCTCTCATTGACCGTTATGACTATGTTCTTATCGATTGTCCGCCTTCCCTCGGCCTGCTCACCGTCAACGGCTTGCTGGCTGCTCAGGACGGGGTTATCATCCCGATCCAGTGCGAATACCTGGCTCTAGAGGGGCTCTCCCAGCTGATCCGTACCCTGCAGCGCGTACGCCAAGGCCTCTTCCCGGAATTGGATATCCGCGGCATGTTGATGACGATGTTCGATACCCGCACCAACCTCTCGCAGGACGTGGTCGACGAGGTCCGTTCCCACTTCGCCGGCCAGGTCTTCGAGACCATCATCCCGCGCAACGTGCGCTTGGCTGAGGCACCTTCACACGGGACACCGATCTCCGTGTACGATCCGCATTCGGCCGGGGCTGTCGCCTACCGGGCGCTGGCTGCCGAAATCCTGCGCGCCGACGGGCTGGTGCAACATGAGCCCGAGGCCCAAGGAGCCGCTTGACATGAGCCGAAGGCGCAGCCTGGGCAAGGGCCTGGACGCCCTGATCCCCTCCACCGAGGGCGGGACCGCCGCTCCGGGTGAGAGCGTCAAACAGCTGGCGATCGACAACATCCAACCCAATCCGAGACAGCCTCGCAAATCGTTCGATTCGGAAGATCTGCAGGGGCTGGCCAACTCGATCTCGGAACACGGCGTGCTGCAGCCTCTGATCGTGGCCCAACCCCAGGGCGAAGACGTCTACGTGCTGATCGCCGGCCAGAGGCGATTGGAAGCCGCCCGGCTAGCCGGGCTGGCCGAAGTCCCGGTTATCCTGCGGCAAGCCACCGAACAGCAACTGCTCGAGTGGGCACTGATCGAGAACCTGCAGCGGGAGGACCTCAACCCGATCGAAGCCGCCAACGGCTATCAGCAGCTGGTCGACGACTTCGGGATGTCCCACGACGCGATCGCCGAACGGGTGGGCAAGAGTCGCTCAGCCGTGACGAACACTCTCCGTCTGCTGAAGCTCACCGACGCGGTGGCGGGGGCGATTATGGCCAGCGAGATCTCGGAAGGACACGGCCGAGCCCTGTTGGGGCTCGACAGCCCTAAAGCGCAGGATGCAGCCCTGCAGACGGTAATCAAACGCGATCTGAACGTCCGTCAGACGGAAGAGTTGGTCCGCAAACTGAGCGGGCAGCGAAAGCCTCGTAAGCCGGACGCCGACCGTCCGCCGGAGGAGACGGCCGTTGAAGAAGACCTGCGCCAGGCCTTTGGCACCAAGGTCAGTCTGCGCCGCGGGCGACGGGGTGGAACAATCACCCTGCATTTCTACTCCGACGAGGAACTCGAGGCGCTCATCGACCGACTAACCGGCGGCGCCTAGGCTTCTTCTCGACCAATCCAAATCACCCCTTCTCCCTTCGTTTCCCCACTGGTCAACCTCGGCGCCGCACTCTATCGCGCCGGCTCCCCATACACCGCCGCCTTATGTCTTAGGCGGCCCGCCCCGCTGTCCACCAGTCCGGGATGTGTTCAGGGGGTATAATTCCCACGCTTGGTCGGCCTGAGCTTGGGAGAGAAGACCGATGGGTTTTGACGACAAGGTGGCCATTGTCACGGGGGCCTCTAGGGGGATCGGCCGGGCAATTGCGCTCGAGCTGGGCGGCCGGGGGGCCAAGGTGGTCGTCAACTTCAACCGGAACCAGGAAGCTGCCGATGAGGTCGTTCAAGCCATCACCTCGGCCGGCGGCGAGGCGGTAGCCTATCAGGCGGACGTGGGAGACTACGGAGCCGCCGAAGGCTTGATCAAATTCGCCGTCGAACGCTTCGACGGCTTGCATATTCTGGTCAATAACGCCGGTATCACGCGGGATGGGTTGATCATGACCATGTCCGAAGGGGACTGGGACGACGTCATGCAGACCAACCTCAAGTCGACCTTCAACTGCTCAAAGGTGGCTGTTCGCCATATGATGCGCAAGCGCTACGGCCGTATCGTCAACATCACTTCCGTGGCGGGCCAGATGGGGAATGCCGGCCAGACCAACTATTCTGCCTCCAAGGCGGGGCAGATCGGCTTCACCAAGTCGCTGGCACGTGAAGTCGCCTCGCGCAATGTGACGGTCAATGCCGTGGCTGCCGGGTATATTGAGACCGAAATCTGGTCGAGCGTTCCGGAAAGCGCCCGGGAGGGTATGCTCGGGATGATTCCGCTAGGGCGCAGAGGCCAGCCCGAGGAAATCGCCAAAGCCGTGGCCTATCTCGCCTCCGACGATGCCGCTTATGTCACCGGCCACATTCTGACGGTGGACGGCGGCATGGCCATGTTCTAGACGCTGCCGACAGCTGGGGATCATCATGGAAGACACAGCGCAAGAGCACAATAAGCATCAAGGCGCCACCACCATCGCGCCCGGCGTTCTGGTAACCATCGCCCAGCTCACCGCCTTGGGGGTGCCAGGTGTGGTGCGTTTGATGACGCCGCCGGCCGGTATCAACCGCTGGTTCCGGCGGGCGACCGGCGACGGTGTCATTTTGAGCATTGACGAAGACAGCGTTTCCGTGGAGCTGCACCTGATTCTGACCCATGATGTCAACGTCCGCGATGTCGGCCGCAAGGTGCAACAGGACGTTGCCCGGGCTATCCAGGAGATGGTGGGAATGGAAGTGGATCGCATCGACGTCCACATCGAAGACATCGACTTCGACGACGCCCCGTCTGCGGACGACGCGTGAAGCGAGTTCGACCTCTCAGAATGACCTCCGCCCCGGACGGCCACACGCATGAAGCATGAGCGAAGGCGTATCCGGCAGCTGGCCCTTCAGGCGCTGTACGAGATCGACTGCGTCGGCCACCGGCCGGAAGAGGTCCTGGCACGCCAGATCGAGTCCCATCCCGACCTCAGCCAGGAGAGTCTGGATTTCCTTCGCCAAATGGTCCTCGGCACGCTGGAATATGCCGACGCCCTCGACCAGTTCATCGCCGTCTCGGCCCCCGAATGGCCGGTCGAACAACTGGCAATCGTGGATCGAACGATTCTGCGTTTGGCGCTGTGGGAATTCGCCGTCTCGAGCGAGACTCCGCTCAAGGTTGCCATCAACGAAGCCGTGGAAATCGCCAAACGCTTTGGCTCCGAGAGCAGCCCGCGCTTCGTCAACGGAGTCCTGGGCTCGCTCGCCGACCGCCAAGGAGACATTCGGCGACAGCTTCAACCCACAAGTTAGCGCTGGTCCCCGATGGAATTCCTCGGCGTAGGTCCCCTCGAACTGCTGGTTGTCATCGTTATCGCCCTGCTGGTTCTCGGTCCGCGAGACTTGGCCAAGACGGCCCGCACGGCGGGCAAATTCCTCAACCGCATGTACCGGTCGGATGCGTGGAAGACGGTGACGCAAGCCTCACGCGATCTGCGCGACCTGCCCAACCGGCTGGCTCGCGAAGCGGCTTTGGAAGAGTTGGACGAGGCGATCGAGAAGGGGAAGTCGTCTCTGAAGGAGATCCCGAATGAGGTCACCCGGGATCTCGAGACCGGGTTGGATGCCTGGCGCCCTTCGCCCAAAGGGGAGCCCAGCCGACCCCGCTCTGACCAGGCCTTCGGACCGACCCCGGGCGGAATGCCCAAGGGTATGGCTGACGAGGCGCAGGAAGAACCCTCAGAAACCGAACCGTCCGAGACGTCCGACGGCCCTGACGCGGCCTCCGGCGACCGCCCATGATCCAGCGCTTCTTCCACCGCTTGTGGTCCCTGATCACCCTGCCGTTCCGGGCGCTAACCTGGCCCTTCCGCCGCATGCGGGCCTGGCTCCAACAGGAACCGGAGGATACATCCACCGCCGACGTTCTGTCGCGCAGTTTCGAGCAACCCTCGCTGCTGCTCGATCATTTGGATGCGCTTCGGCACCACTTGCTGCGGGCGGTCATCTTCCTGGTCCTAACCACCGGCCTGAGTTTCGCCTTCGTCAACCAGATCCTCGCCTGGCTGGCAGCGCCAATCGGTGGAGTTGGGGCCCTGCAGTCGATCGAGGTCACCGAGTCGGTCGGTGCCGTGATGCGCGTCTCCTTTATCGCCGGCGTGGCGCTGGCCTTACCCTACGTCACTTTCGAACTGTTCCTGTTCATCAATCCCGGCCTCAAGCCGAGGGAGCGGGTGATGATCCTTACCCTGCTCCCGGCGGCCGCCCTGTTCTTTGCCGCAGGTCTGTTGTTCGCCTACAAGATCATGCTTCCGGCAGCGGTGCCTTTTCTGGTGCATTTCATGGGCATCCCCAGCCAGATTCGGCCGATGAGCTATATCCGCTTCGTGACCGGGGTCATGTTCTGGATCGGCGTGTCTTTCGAGTTTCCGCTGGCGATCTACGCGCTGGCCATGCTGGGCCTGGTCAAGGCGCGGCTACTGTGGAATGGCTGGCGGTTCGCCATGGTCGCCATCGCCGTGCTGGCCGCCGTCATCACCCCCACCGTCGATCCGGTCAATATGGGTTTGGTGATGGCACCCATGATCGTGCTCTATTTCCTCAGCATCGGCCTGGCCGCCCTCGCCCAACGCGGCCGCGCGCGGGCTGCTCGGCGTGACGAACGGGCCAGATCCGCCTGAGGGGGGCCCCCTCCGGCAGGGCCCATCGCATTGCCCTCCAGGCTGGGTATAATCCCGGCCAGCCGGCCAACCTGCGTCACGGAGACAATCGATGAGTGCTCTCACGCAACCCGAAGTCTGGATCGCGCTCTTAACGCTCACGGCGCTCGAGATCGTCTTGGGCATCGACAACATCGTCTTCATTTCGATCTTGTCCGGGAAGCTCCCGCCGACGCAGCGGGATCGGGGCAGGCTGGTGGGGCTAGGCGCCGCCATGGTCACCCGCATCCTGCTGCTGTTATCCCTGGCATGGGTGATCGGGCTCACCAAGCCGTTCTTCAGCGTGCTGGGGTTTGAATTCGCCGGTAGGGACCTTATCCTTATCGGCGGCGGCCTGTTCCTGCTGACCAAGAGCACCGGCGAGATCCACAATAGATTGGAGGGTGAAGAAGGCAGTCGGGATAGGGCCGCTGCGCCCTCGTTTGCCGGCGTCATCCTTCAGATAGCTTTGCTTGACATTGTCTTTTCCCTCGACTCGGTGATTACCGCCATCGGGATGGCGCGGGATCTGTGGGTTATGGTGACGGCGATCGTCGTGGCGGTGGCGATCATGATGGTCGCTTCTGGCCCCATCAGCCACTTCGTCGAAGATCATCCCACCGTGAAGATGCTGGCTCTGAGTTTCCTGCTTCTGATCGGCATGTCGCTCATCGCCGAGGGTATGGGCCTGCATATCCCCAAGGGCTATGTCTACTTCGCTATGGGGTTCTCGGTCTTCGTCGAAGTCCTCAACCTCCGGTTGCGCTCGCGAGGCGAAAGGCCGGTTCGGCTGCGCGAGCCCTACGCGCGAGACGAGGCATAGAGCCGGCCAATTTGTGAAGGATTTCACATGCTGACCGGTTCGCCTCGCGCAAAGGCCGACCGATGTGAGCAAGGGCGAGGGCTCTCAAAGCCCCGCGCCTAACCGGGCGGCGATCGCCCCTTATCGGTGCCGGCTGCCCGCGATCCGACCGATTGGGCCCGCTCGCGCGAGGGGGGGTACAATCTAGACGTTGCCTGCTCCATTCGGAGAGATGCGAAGGGAGTCCACCTATGCGCCCTGTCTACGCCATTGCCGGAGGTGTTTCCAAATTCGCCAAAGCCCGGCCGGACAAGACCTTTCAGGCGATCATCAAGGAGGCCTATGACGCCGCTATCGAAGACCTGGGCCTCGATTTCCCCACCTTCAACGCCGCCGTCGATGGCTCGGTGGCATCCTACTTCTCCGATCATTTCTCCAGGCAGTTGATGGCCGGAATCATGGCCCAGGACTACCTTGGCCTGTGCCCCAAACCGAGCCACCGCGTGGAAGGCGGCGGCGCCACCGGCGGACTGTGCTTCCAGGAGGCATGGAAGTCCGTGGCGTCAGGGCACATGGATGTGTGTGTCGCCTATGGCTTTGAGACCATGAGCCACGTCGAGACGTGGAAGGGCAACGAGTTCATCGCCCTGGCATCCGACGTGTCGTGGGACTACCCCGTGGGTGGTTTCTACTCCGGCTATTACGCCATGATGGTCACCCGGCACATGAAAGAATTCGGCACGACGGTTGAGCAGATGGCGCACGTGTCGGTGAAGAATCACATCAATGCCTTCCACAACCCCTACGCCCAAAAGCGCCACCGCTACACAATCGATGATGTACGCCAGGCACCGATGGTCGCCTGGCCGCTCACGCGACTGGACATTTGCGTGATGTCGGACGGCGCTGCGGCGATGGTTCTGGCCTCCGAGGAGGGGCTGGAACGGCTGGAAGCCGCCGGGGCACGCGTCTCCCGCCCCCTGGTTCGGGTGGCCGGTATCGGGCGCGGCACGGACGCCATGCGCATGTCGGATCGGCCCCATCTCGATTATGAAACCTTCATGCGCGACTATGCCACCGAAAAGGAACGCGGCTCGGACGACACGCGGGCGTACTACCAAGATCTGTGGGATCACGGGACGCGCTACCCCGGCGTCCATTCCTTCAGAGGCGGTCGCGTGGCCGGCAACATGGCCTACAAGCAGGCCGGCATTCACGATCCCTTGGAAGAGCTCGACTTTGTAGAACTGCACGATGCCTACACCTCAAGCGAGATTCAGACCTACGAAGACCTCGGGCTATGCCGCTACGGGGAAGGCGGCCCCTTCGCCGCTTCCGGCAAGGCGTTTGCCCCGGGTCTGGACTACGGGTTGAAGCTTCCCGAAAAACCCGTGTGCCCAGTCAATCCCTCAGGCGGCCTGATTGCCTGCGGCCATCCTGTCGGGGCCACCGGCCTGATGCAGGCTGTGTTCGCCACTTGGCAACTGCAGGGGAATATTGAAGCCCACTTCGGCGATCCAGCACTGCAGATCAAAGACGCCCGCCGCGGAGCTATTCACTCGCACGCTGGCACCGGGACCTACATTTCCGTCACCGTGCTGGAAAGGGAGGCCTGAAGCATGGCCAAGCTGCCCGAGAAACGCGCCGAGTCTCTGGGAGGCTACATCGTTCACGGGGTGCCATTCCCCACCGAGACAGATCCGGAGGCGCTCGCCTTCCTCAAGAAGCTGGCGCCGATCCAGATCGAGCAGAACTACAGCATCACCTATCTGCACTCCTACGCCCAGGACAGCCCCTGGTTCGCTGGCGCCGCCAACAAACGACTGCTGGCCAGCCGGGATCGCGTGTCCGGCTACACGTATGCCACGCCGCGCGGGCACGATATGGCGTCCGGCGAAGAAACCCAATGGATCGACATCACCGACCGGCCGGCCCACGTGCACGCTTTCACCGTATGCCACTTCGGCTCGGAGGAATTCCTGCCGGAAACTCCTTATGTGCTGGCGATGATCGAATTCGAGGCTGTGGACACGCTGTTCCTCACCCGCCTGATGGGGGTGGATCCGTCCGAGGCAAGCCTGGACTGGATCGGGATGGCCGTCGAACCGCGCTTTTTGCGAAACAGCAAACTCAAGCCGACCGACGTGTACTTCGTTCCCAGCGGTTAGCACCGATCCGGGATGACTCAAGCCCCATCCGATACGGCCCCTTCACTCGGGCAGTTGATCAACGTGTACCGTCCAAGCCGCCGGAGAGGGATCGTGATGTGGACAGCGCTTGGCGCTGGCCTGGCCGGCTCGGCAATCTCCGCCCTGGCCGGCAGCTACCGGTGGTACCTGGCCAGCACCCAATACGGTCCGGCCGTGGTCGCCAAATGGTCGACGCCCTGGTTCATCACAGCCGGGGGATTCGGCGCCTTTTGCCTATTGATCCTGGTCTTTCTGTGGCGGGGTCGACGCCTGGAAGTCGGCCTGTACGGCGCGGGCATTGTCTACCAGCTCGGCAAGAAGCGAATCAGCGTGCCATGGCAGGATATCTATCGGCTGCATGCGTCCGCCGTGAGATATGGTATCTTTGGGCTCATCTGGGGCGGCGACATGGAAGTCCGGCTCGACATCCGGGGCGGACAGCAAATCCGGCTTACCCGGACCATCGCCAACTTGTCCGACTTGGTGGAGAAGATCAAACGCAACATCTATCCGTTTCTCCTGGCCGGCTACACGCGGGCCTTCAATCAGGGCCAGGCCCTTGAGTTCGGCCCGTTGACGCTCAATGGAGAAGGGATCATGCGGTCCGGCAAGCTGCTTCCCTGGTCTGAGTTGGCTTCGGCCGATCTCGAACGGGGTCTCCTGCAGCTTACGCCGGTCAAGGGTGGGACGGGCCGCAAGATGAAGCTTCCCGCCCACAAGATTCCCAACCTCGACGTCTGTCTGCAACTCATCCAGAACCTGGGGCAAAGAGCATGAAAATGCGCATCGCCAAACTCCCGCTGCTGCTGACCGTGATGATCCTGCTTACCGCCTGCTCATTGCCAAATCTTGGCGGGGCGGGCGGGAGCCAGGCCGGAGGGACGGGGGAAGGCACCTTGCCTGAGGCGGAGGTCATCTTCCGGCTCGCCCCGCCGGCTGGGACGGCGGCCGATGCGGCCATATCCCTGGAGGTGGTCGATTTGATCACCGGGGTGGCCTACAACACAACACCCTATCGCATGAGCCAGACCGATGACGGACGATGGCAGGTGCAGGTCAGGCTGCCGGTTGGATCTCTGGTTGACTACCGCTACGCGCGAACCTCTCCTTCTCCAGCCTTCGAAGCCACCGGTGATGGCCAGCAGATTCGCTACCGGGTCGCCCTGATCCCCGGGCCGACTGAGATCGACGATCTGGCGGCGACGTGGACGGATGCGCCCTATGCGGGCCAGTTCGGGCGTATCCTGGGCAAGATCACCGATGCAACCAACGGCAGCCCGTTGAGCCAGATCCGGGTGACCGCTGGCGGCTTGACCACATTTTCCGATGGCCAGGGCCAATACAGGCTGGAGGGCCTGCCCCCGGGGCTGCACACACTGGTGGCTTCCTCCACCGACGGAAGCTTTCAACCCAGCTCACAAGGCGCGGTTGTGGCCGCCGACAGCAGCACCCCGGCTGATCTCTCCTTGGAGCCGGCCACCCCGGTCCAGGCGACCTTTGAGGTCACGGTTCCAGAAGACACGGCACAGGGCACACCTGTCCGCATGGCCGGCAACCTGCGCCAGTTCGGCGACGTGTTCAGCGAAATCCCCGGCGGCCTCGACCTCACCAGCGCCCGTATGCCAACCTTGGTGCCGGTAGACGCCACCCATTACCTGCTCCTGGCCAAGCTCTACAGCGGGACCTACCTCCAGTACAAATACACACTGGGGGACGGATTGTGGAACGCCGAGCGCGACGCTCAGGGCGCGTTTCGCCTGCGCGAGCTGATCGTGCCGGACCATGATTTCACGGTCCAGGACGCAGTGGGGAGCTGGCACGGCGGCAGCCAGTCTGCCATCCCCTTCCAGGTCACGGTTCCCTCCGACACGCCAAGCGGAGACGATATCTTCATCCAGCTCAATCCCTTCACTTGGTTCGAGCCCCTGCCCATGTGGCCCTCGGGCGACAATCAATGGCTCTTCGTGCTGGAGGGCCCGCTCGACTTCAGCGGGCAAGTGGGCTACCGCTACTGCCGCAACTACCAATGCGGCAGCGCAGACGACGCAGAAACTCCCGGCCCACAGTCGCCCGGACGGCCGCTGGATCCTTCAGGTGTCCAAGGGACAATCGCTGACCAGGTCGCCGGCTGGCAGTGGCTGGGGGAGTCATCATCAGCGTCGGTGGCCGCCCCTGAGATCACCGCCCGCCCGGACTATCGAGTTGGCGTAGATTTCGCACCTGACTACCAACCGAATTGGACTCCCTTCCAGAATCAATCGGTGAGCGATGTCAAGGCGATGGGGGCCAACAGCCTTACATTGACTCCGACCTGGTCGCTCAATTCCAACAATCCGCTTCCCATCATGGCCTTCGACCCGGCTCACGGCCCATTCGATGACGACCTCAGGGCATGGGCGGCGGAAGCCAAACGCCAGGGATTAGGGATCGCCTTGCGTCCCACGCTGATGACACCGGACGGGACCATCGCCACCTGGTGGTCGACGTCCAGCCGGACCTCGGCCTGGTGGTCAGTCTGGTTCGAGGGCTATCGGAGTTTCATCCTCAGCTACGCACGCCTGGCCCAAGCTGTGGGCGCCGATAGTCTGGTCCTGGGCGGCCCGGAGGCGGCGCCAGCCGTGCCCGGCGGCCTCCTGGCCGACGGTTCGCCCTCCGGGGCACCGGGAGACGCCGATGCCCGTTGGCGGGCCCTGATCGACGACGTTCGCGGCGTCTATTCGGGGAAGATCGCCTTCGAGATCGAAGACGGCGCCAAGCTCCAGGCAGCGCCATCCTTCCTGGACGCCGTCGACATCGTGCCGCGTGTACTGGCACGTCCCCTTGGCCGGTTCCAACGATGCCGATCTCGCCAGCATGCAGACGGCAGCCTCCGTTTCGCTTGACGTACTGGTCGGGACCCCGGGGCTGGCTGGAAAGCCCATCGAGCTGAGCGTCGAATACCTCTCCGTCGATGGCGGCGGGACGGCCTGCACGCCCAAGCCGGATGGATCTTGCCGAGACGCTTCCGATTTCGACGCCGGCGCTGTCGTTGATCCGGATTTGAAGGTCGACCTCGGCGAACAAGCCCAGGCGATGAACGCCATGCTGATGGAGGCGACCAAACGCCCAACCATCCAGGGCTTCTATGCCCGTCGCTACAACCCGGTGGTGGCGCTGCAGGATAAGTCAGCTTCGGTTCATGGGAAGCCTGCCCGGGACGTGTTATGGTACTGGTATCAACGCCTCACCGGTCAATCGACGGGGAGTTGAGCCAACCGCCCCACCGAGAGCATAAGGCTGGGAGGCCGCGTGGGAATGGATGATGCCGGTCTTGCTGGATCGTTCGTTTGGGAACCCACGCCCGAGTACATCGAGCGTGCCCATGTCACCCATTTTCTGCGCCAGAACGAGATTCCCGACTTCAACTCTCTGATCGACCGCGCCGCCGACGATCCGAGCTGGTTCACGGAGGCGCTGCTCCGCTACCTCGATATCCGCTTCCGCAAACCCTACGACAAAATCCTTGATCTCGAAGAAGGCATCGCCTGGCCGAAATGGTGCGTCGGTGGGGAGATGAATATCGTCGACAACTGCCTCGACAAGCGCATCGGCACGCCGTTTGAACACGAGGCGGCGCTGATCTGGGAGGGCGAGGAAGGGGACTCGCGAAGCATGACCTACGCCGAGCTGACCCGCCAGGTCAATCGGGCCGCCAACGCCCTGCGGGGGCTCGGCCTGGGCCGGGGTGACGCCGTGGGGCTGTACATGCCGCTCACGCCCGAAGAAGTCGTCGCCTGCCTGGCGGTGGTCAAGATCGGCGGGATCTTCCTGCCGCTGTTCTCGGGCTACGGCTCGGGCGCCGTCGCCAGTCGCCTGGCCGACGGGAACGCAAAGGCGCTCTTCACCGCCGACGGCGCCCTGCGGCGGGGCCGGGTGGTGCCTATGAAACCGCAAGCCGACGAGGCCGCCGCCCAGGTCCCCACCCTGCAACACATCCTGGTCCTCAAGCGGGCAGGCAACCCGGTCGAGATGCAGCCTGGCCGTGACCACTGGTGGCACGAGCTGATTCCAGCCCAATCGGATGTGGCCGAGACCGAAAGCACCGGGGCCGATGACCCGTTGATGATCATCTACACTTCGGGAACGACCGGCCGGCCAAAGGGCGCCGTCCATACGCACTGCGGGTTCCCCGTCAAGGCAACCCAGGACATGGCTTTCGGGATGGATGTCCACCCCGGGGACAGGATTTTCTGGATGACCGACATGGGCTGGATGATGGGCCCGTGGCTCATCTTCGGCACGCTCCTGCTGGGGGCGACGATGTTCCTCTATGACGGCGCGCCCGACTATCCGGGGCCGGACCGAGTGTGGGACATGGTCGAACGCCACGCCATCACGCAGCTCGGGCTCTCGCCGACCTTCATCCGGGCGCTCATTCCGCACGGCAGACAACCGGTCCAGGCCCACGACCTGTCCAGCCTGCGGTCGATTGGCTCCACCGGCGAGACCTGGAATCCCGACCCGTGGATGTGGCTGTTTGAGGTGGTCGGCAAGCGGCGCCTGCCGATCATCAACTACACCGGCGGCACGGAGCTTTCCGGCGGCATCCTGATGGGTAACCCCACTCGGCCGATCAAGCCATGTGGGATTTCGGCCGTGTGCCCGGGCATGGCGGCCGACGTCTTCGATGAAGAAGGCCACTCCGTGGTCGGACAGGTTGGCGAGCTGGTGATCAAGGCACCCTGGATCGGGATAACACGCGGGTTCTGGAACGACCCCGAGCGCTATCTGGCGACGTACTGGTCGAGGTTCCCTCAGACCTGGGTGCATGGGGACTGGGCGATGGTCGACAAAGACGGCCAGTGGTACATCCTGGGTCGGTCGGATGACACACTCAAGATCGCCGGCAAACGGCTTGGCCCAGCCGAAGTGGAATCGATCCTGCTCGCTCATCCCCGGGTCGTCTCGGCGGCAGCCATCGGCGTTCCCGACCCGATAAAAGGCAGCGCCGTGGTTTGCTTCTGCGTGCTGCACGGTGAGGGACAACCAGCCCAGGTTCGAGCTGAGTTGGAACAACAACTGGTCAAGCACCTTGGGAAGCCCTTGGCGCCGAAAGAGATCGTCTTTGTGCCCGACCTGCCTCGCACGCGCAATGCCAAATTGATGCGGCGTATGCTGCGCTCCGCCTACCTCGGCGATGACCCGGGGGACACATCGGCCCTCGTCAACCCCAAGTTCACTGGAGGCCATTCGAAAGGCATCATCCTAGGATTCGCTTTGTGAATTTCTTCACAATAGGCGCAAAGTAACGAACCACAGAGCCGACAGGAGTCACCGAGGCCAACATGGATTTCTCACACAACGACGAACAACGCCTGTGGCAACTGACCGTCCACGATTTTTGCGACAATGAAATACGACCCCACGCGGCTGAACTTGACACCGAGGCCCGCTTCCGCGACGAAGCCATCCCGGGTCTGGCGGCTTTGGGGCTGCTCGGGCTCAATATCGATGAGGCTTATGGAGGTGCCGGGATCGATGCCCTGGGGGCCGCCCTGGCCCTGGAGGAGCTGGGATGGGCCTGCGGGGGAACTGCTCTCTCGGTGGCGGCGCACAACGGCCTGTGCTGCGCCTCCATCAACTCCTTCGGCTCGGAGGAGCAGAAACGCCGCTGGCTCCCCCGCCTGGCGACGGGAGAGGCAGGTCTCGGGGCGCTGGCCCTGACCGAACCGGGCGCCGGATCCGATCTGAGCGGGGGAGTCGCCACACGCGCTGAGCAGGACGGCGAAGGCTGGATTGTCACCGGGGCCAAGGCCTGGATCACCAATGCCAGCCTGGCGCCGCTGTTCGTCGTCCTCTGCCGGACCGATCCCGACGAAAGTTCGCATGCGTTGAGCATGATCGTGGTCCCGGCTGATGCGGAGGGGATCCATGTCCACCCCCCCGAAAAGAAGATGGGGATGCGCGCCTCGCCGACCCACGCCATCGGTTTCGACCACGTGCACGTCCCGGGCGATCATCTGCTGGGGGTGCGAGGCGAAGGTTTGCAGCAGACGTTGCAGATCCTGGACGGGGGCCGGGTTGGAATCGGTGCCTTGGCCCTTGGCCTGGCCAGAGCGGCGCTCGAGGAAGCCGTCCGCTATGCCCGTGAGCGGCAGACTTTTGGCCGGCCGCTCAGCCGGCACCAGGCGATTCAATTCATGCTCGCCGATGCCGAGACCCGGCTTGAGGCGTCGCGCTGGCTCGTCTACCGCGCGGCGTGGTTGAAAGAACAGGGGCTGCCCTACACGCGTGAGGCGGCCATGGCCAAGCTGACGGCCAGCGAAACGGCCGAAAGCGTTTGCCGGGATGCGATCCAAATTCTGGGAGGCTACGGCTACAGCAGCGAGTACCCCGTTGAGCGGATGTATCGGGACGCCCGCTTGTTGACCATCGGCGAAGGCACCAGCGAGGTGCAGCGGATGGTCATCGCCAGGCGGTTGCTTGGCCTGGAATAGCGACCTGCACAGCCCTACTGGATAGCGGCTTCAAAAGCCATTGTAAGCTGATCCTCGGTCACAAAGCCGACCCACTGCTGGATGATATTCCCATGGGCGTCCAACAAGAGCAGGTGCGGCTGGTATTGGTAGCCTAACGCCCGCTTGAAGGGTTCGGTCTGGGGATCATCAATGTCCAGGTAAGCGAAGTGAATGTGGTCTTTCCAATCTCGCTCGAGCCCGTGCACGACGGGCGCCAGTGCCTGGCAAGTCGGTCACCAGAAGGCGAAGAACTCTATCAGCGTGGGCTGATCACCGCTGGCCAACTTGACATTCTGGGGGTTGGTCGCATGCAGGCGAGGATTGACCGTGATGGTGGGGCGAGGGCCCTGCGTCGGCTGGCCCTGGTCGGCGACCGGCGTGGACGTCGACGCGTCGACCATCGGCGCCGGAGCGGCCTGTGTGGCGGAGGGGACCGGGGCTGGTGCAGGTGGAGGTGCGGCGGCGCAACCTGCCGCAAATAGGGCCAGGGCACACCCGGTCGCCAAGCTAGCAAATCTCATGATTGGCGCTCCCCAAACGGCGCAGTGCGTTCTGCTCGGTGACAGTTGCCCTCATGCTAGGCGCCAATTCTTACCGACAGCTTAACTCGTCATCCCCCGGCGCCCGGCGATCCTGCTGACCATAGTATACTCACGCCAGATCCGCCCATCCTTCGAGGTGCTCATGCCCAAGCCTCTCGTCGAGTGCATTCCCAACTTCTCTGAAGGCCGGCGCCAGAACGTGGTCGACGCCATCCGCGCCGCCATCCAGGGCGTGCCCGACATCCACATCCTCGACCAGCACAGCGACCGCGACCACAACCGTTCGGTGATCACTTTTGTGGGCCCACCTGAGGCGGCGTCTGAGGCGGCCTTCGCCGGTATGGCCAGGGCCGCCGAGTTAATCGATCTGAACCAGCACCAAGGGGAGCACCCGCGCATCGGCGCCACCGACGTGGTTCCATTCGTGCCTATCAGCGGTATCACGCAGGACGAATGCATCGAGCTAGCGCGCTCGCTCGCCAAGCGCGCCGCAGATGAGTTGGGAATTCCGATCTACCTGTACGAAGCCGCCGCCTCGCGTCCGGACCGCACCAACCTGGAGACCATCCGTCGCGGCGAGTTCGAAGGGCTGAAGGAGGCGATCAAGACTGACGCCGACCGGGTGCCTGATTTCGGCCCGGCCGAGCTTGGCCCGGCAGGGGCCACCGTGATCGGCGTACGCGCCCCGCTGATTGCTTACAATGTCTATCTCACCACAGATGATGTCGGGATCGCCAAGACGATCGCCCGGGCAATCCGCCACTCATCGGGCGGGCTGCGGTTCGTAAAGTCGATTGGATTGCTTGTGGACGGCCTGCGCCCAGGTTTCGATGAATCTGACCGATTTCACGCAGACACCGATGGCACGCGTCGTCGAGGCCATTCGGCGGGAGGCGGCGCGCCACGGGGTGGCTATCCACCACTCTGAGCTGGTCGGCCTTGCGCCGCAGGCGTCGTTGATCGAAGCCGCCCGATGGTATCTCCAGATGGACCAGTTCGAGCCGGATCAGATCCTCGAAACTCGTCTGTACGAAGCCATGGGTGGCGCCGGCAACGCCGAGGAGTCCTTCCTCGACCGGCTGGCATCCGGTACGCCCACGCCAGGAGGCGGGTCGGCGGCCGCCCATGTAGGCGCCACGGCTGCGGCTCTGGTGGCGATGGTCGCCCGGCTGACGGCCGGGAAGAAGAACTACGGCGACGTCGAAGAGCGGATGGAAGCGGCGATCGAGGCGGCCGAGAAGCTTCGCTCCGAGCTCAGTCTGGCGGTCGAGCGTGATGCGGACGCTTTTGACGCCTTCATGGCGGCGCGCAAATTGCCGAGGGAAACAGATGAAGAGAAGGCTGCCCGCGCCCAGGCGATCGAGCAGGCCACACATGGTGCGGCTACCGTGCCGCTGGACGTCGCCCGCATGGCGCTCGACGTGCTCAAGTTGGCAGCCGAAATGGCCGAGACCGGCAACACAAACGCTGCCAGTGACGCCGGGGCCAGCGCAGCCATGGCCGGCGCCGCCTTGGCGGCCGCCGGGCTCAACGTCCGTATCAACGCCCTCGGTGCCCGGGATCAGTCGGCCGTGGCCGAGTGGCTGGATGAGCTTGAAGGGTTCGAAAAGGAACGTGTCAGGTTGGACGAGCGCGTGAAGGCAGCCTTGAAAGCGCGGGCCGGCCTGTGAGCTGAACGCCTGGCGTCACCAACCGCTGGCTTTGAACAGGGTCGACAAGAAGTCGGCCCTTTCACTTTGGGTCATCGGCCTCGGCTGGGCGTAGTCCTCCAACTCGGCTGCGAATAGCTGGGTGCTGATGTAGCGGCCCTGATAGAAGACATGGCGGTCGATGAACTCCTTGCGTGTGTCATCCGACCACATCTGATCGAAGAACAGGTTCCCCAGTCCGTAGTGGATCATCGAACCCTGGTAGAACTCAAACCCCATCGGCTGATGCGCCTGGCTCCCGCTGACGATCACCGCGCCGGCGTCGGCTGGCTGATGGAACCCTTCAACCTGGGTGGGCAGCGGCGAGTCGCGGTAGGCCTCGTCCCATTGGAAAGTGAAGATCACCTGATAGCCCCGCGATCGGAGATCACGGATTTGCGACGTCAGCTCCGGCATGTCGCAGGGCAGGGAGCCTGGTCCGTAGGGTGTGGCCCAGTCGTAGGATGGCCCGGCCGGGTTACAACCCATGAAGGCGATCTTATTGCCGTGTACGTCAAACAGCGCCGGCTGCTGCGCATCGGTCAGATCACGGCCGCCGCCAAAGTATTGCCAGCCCTTCTGATCGTATTGATCTAGCGTGTACAGCATGGGGTCGGTGCCGTAGTCCAACTCGTGGTTGCCGGTGAGTTCGACCACATCCACACCGATGGCGTCCAACAGAGCCATTTGCTTGGGTTGGGTACAGAAGCGCATGATGGCCCGCGACGGATCCCCCGGGGGGCAATCGGGGGTGAAAGAGACCTCATTGCTCACGTGCGTGATGTCGGCATCCCGGAGCCAATCGCCGATCAGATCCGCCGGCCATGTCGGCGTGTGCAGATCCATCTGCCAGGCCGTGGCCCGGGTGAGCGCCGTCACACCGGTGACGACGACAGTCGCCAGCTTGTCCGGATCACGATTGGAGGCGGGCAGGACGGCAGAAGAACTCGGCTGCATCCACCAGCTCAGGGGGACCGGACCAGCCCTCGGCCACGCTCAGCGGATAAGCCGCCGGGTCAAATTGGCTGTCCAGCGGTGAGCCTCCATCCACGGTCAAGACCTTCCAGCGAGGTTCAAGAGCTTCGAAAGGCACCACCGCCAGGGATGGTCGGTCCGCCCATGCGCGATCAACAAGAGCTTCGGGCGCCAGGATTTGGACACCATCCGCCGGGCCAAGGCTCGGTTCGAGTGCGTCCACGGTCGTCTGGCTGGCAAGTACGGGGTCGCCGCCCTGGCCAGACCACGCCAATTTGAGGTCGTCGAGGCTCATGCCGTCGGAGACCGTAGGAAACGGCGCCACCAAGGCATAGACCCACTGGGACGTCGGCGCATCCGGCTGAGGGCCGAAGCGAAGGTCGGCTTGATCGACCGAGCCCGCCAGCTCCACCGGGCGCCCGGCAAGATGGGTGAGTTGGGCTGCGATGCCCCGCAGATCGGCCGGAGCAGACGGCGCAATCCATAAGCGGACGGGATGGTTGGTGGCCGTCGGGGTCAGACTATGGAACGGCGTAGGTGTGACTGTCGAAGGGATGGGCGTGGGGAGCTCAGCCGCCCCGCCCGAGAGTCCACATCCCCCGGCAGCCAGGGCTGCGATCAGGAGCCAGAGTTTGAGACGGAGGGACGGAGAGGCCTGGGGCATAGACAAGGCCGAATTATCCCACCGCGCCACCTACGCGGCAAGGGATGAGGCGCCAGTTACCCTTCGGCAAGCGCCAGGAAGACGTCTTCCAGTGTCGCTTCGGCTGCGGCCACACTAACCTCATCCAAACCCTGGTCCTTGAGAGCCGTCTCCAGGGTCGCGCCATCTACGTCTTGCGGCGTGATGGCGCGCAGGTGGTCGGCGGATAACCCGGCACGGACCACTTGGGGCAAGGCTTCCAGCGCGTCCAGCGCCTCCAACATCGGCTGAGCATAGACATCCCAGGCTTTGCCTGGAAGGCTGGATCGCTTCAACCGCGTGGGGGTGTCCATCGCCAAAAGCTTGCCTCGCCGCATCACGCCGACCCGGTTGCAGTACTCGGCCTCATCCATGTAGTGAGTGGTCACAAAGGCCGTGATCCCCCGCTCCGCCAGGTCGTAGATGAGATCCCAGAAGGCGCGCCGAGCCGCAGGGTCGACTCCGCTGGTGGGTTCGTCCAGGATCACCAATTCTGGATGGTGAACGACGGCCGTCGCCAGGGCCAGCCGTTGGCGCCAGCCGAGCGGCAGGTCACCCGCCCGTGCCCGGCCGAAGGGACTGAGACCCAGCTCTTCCATAAGCTCGCTGGCGGATGACAGGTCACGCACGCCGTAGACACCGGCGTAGAAGACCAGGTTTTCCCAGGCAGTCAGCTCGTCGTAGAGAGCGAATTTCTGTGACATGTAGCCAACTCGGCTGCGGACCAACTCGGCTTCTCGGACCACATCATAGCCGAGCACCGTCGCCCCGCCCTCCGTCGGCAGGAGCAGGCCGAGGAGCATGCGGATGGTGGTGGTCTTTCCAGAGCCATTGGGGCCCAGGTATCCGACCACCTCGCCCTTGCGCACCTCCATCGAAACGTGGTCCACGGCGGTGAAATCGCCAAAACGTTTGGTCAATCCATCTGTGCGTATGACGACCTCATTCGGCGACATGCTCACCCTTTTCGGCGGCCGCCGCTGATTGTTGGGCATCGATCTGGGCGATGAACACGTCTTCCAAGGTGGGGTCGATGGCGTCCAGGCGCTCGATCTGGCCCCCGCGGGCCCGGACCTGCTTCGCCATCCGAGCCTTTACCTGATCGAGTCGGCCGCTGGCAACCCTCAGATGGAAGCGGTCGCCATAGGTCTGCACACCTTCGACGTCGGGATCGTCGCGCCCGGCATCTTCAACCACACGCCTCGGCCCGCCGACAAGCTCAAGGATGCGACCATTCAAGCGCTGGCTGATGGCGTGCGGTGTGCCTTCCAGCAGCAGGCGGCCGTCTTCCATGAAGCCGATGCGCGAACAGCGTGCTGCCTCGTCCATGTAGGGGGTCGTGATTAGCACGGCAACACCCTGCCGCAGCAGGCGCACCAACAGCTGCCAGAAACTCTGACGGGTGACCGGATCCACGCCTCCCGTCGGCTCATCCAGCAGCAAGATTTTCGGCCGGTGAACGAGGGCAGTTGCTAAGCCCAGTTTCTGCTTCATGCCGCCAGAGAGCGCTTCGGCGCGCCGATCAGCGAAGTCGTCCAGCCCGACGAAGGCCAGAATCTCTTCAGCACGCGCCTCCCATTCCGATCGAGGCAGGCCACGCACTTCAGCGAAGAAGTGAAGATTTTCACGAACGGTCAGATCGCCGTACAGGCTGAAGCGCTGTGCCAGGTAGCCAATCTGGGCTCGCGCCTGTTCAGTGTGCGTGGCCAAGTCGAATCCCGCCAGGCGGATGTCTCCCAAATCCGGCGCCAAGGCCCCGCACAGCAGCCGAATGGTGGTCGTCTTGCCGGCGCCATCCGGCCCGAGCAGTCCGTAGATCTCGCCTCCTGAGACGCTGAGCGACATCCCGTCCACCGCTCGGCGCTCGCCGAAGCTACGTGTGAGGCCCTCGGCCTCGATCAGCAGAGGCACGTCCGCACCCTAGTTCAACTCGAAAACGACGTCGGCCGGCATGCCCGGCTTGAGCCGGTTCTGCGTGTCGGAGACCTGCAATTGCACGGCGAAGACCGTCGTGCGTCGGCCCTCCTCGGTTTGCACGTTGCGCGGCGTGAATTCGGCTTGGTCGGCGATCTGGCTGACGGTGCCTGAGAAGGCTACCCCGGGGAACAAGTCCACCATGATCTGCGCCGTGTCGCCTAGGTGCACCTGGCCGTACCGATCCTCCGGCAGGTAGACCGTCAGCGTAAGGGAGTCTAGTTGGCCGATGGTCATGACCACCGAGCCGGGCGTCACCGTCTCACCCGGTTCAACGCTCCGATTCAGCACCACCCCTTCACTGGCGGACCTGACAGCCAGCTTGTCCAACTGCAGGTCGATTGCCGTGAGTTCGGGCCTCAGTCTGCGCTTTGGCAGCCGCCAGCCCCGCCTGCGCCGCGTCGACCTTGTCCTGCGCCAATTGCAGCTTGTCAGGGTCCGGACCGTGCCTCACCTTTTCGTAGTCCAGCTCAGCCTGGTCCACCTGCGCTTGGGCTACTTCGACGTTGGCATCCAGGATCATCTGATCGATGTCAGTGGGCGAACCCTTGTACCAGTTGAGCAGCCGCACAATATCGTCCCGATTCTGTCGGGCGGCGAGCAGGTTGGCCTCGGCCTGGGCGCGCACCGGATCCTCCGGATCCTTGTCGTCGACGTGGTTGAGGGCGGCCTGTGCCTTATCTACCGCGTCGTTGGCGAGCACCAGCCGGGCTTCGGTGGCATCGATCGTGTCCCGCGAGGCCCGGTTGCCGGTCTGCTGCCAGGTGTTGCGTTTCTGGGCATCATCCAGCGCCTTGCGGGCGTTGGCCAGCGTCTGGAACGTTTGGGCTGTCACGACCGGTGCCGTCTCGTGCAAATCCGATAAGGCCTGGTTGGCGGCGTCCAACTCGGCCCGGGCGGCGGACTCGGCCGACTGACCGGCGGCCTGGACGCTGGCCCTTTGGGCCATCAGGCCTTGATCGTCAAGCCGCACCAGCACATCGCCCACATGCACGCTGTCACCTTCCTCGACAAGCACCTCGGCCACGCGGCCGGCCATTTCCGGCCCGATCAAGCTTTGTGTCGTCTCCACCGTGCCCGAGGCAGACAGGTTGCCCGGCACGGCGCTTGATTGGGCCTGCCAGTAGTAGGCGCCGGCCGCCGCCAGGGACAGAATTACGACCACAGGGATGATTCGCAACGCACGTTTGTGGGACATCGATAGCCCTCCAGTTCCGTCAGTCCAGGCGCTTCCTGAAGCGGAGCGCAGCCAGGGTCATGACGACGACGGCGAAGACCGTTAGCGCCACGGTTTCTGGGATGAGCGCACTCGCTCCGACACCTTTCAGAAGGATTGAACGGATGATGATCAAGAAGTAGCGGAGCGGGACGACGTAGGATACCGCCTGAAGGAAGATCGGCATCGCCGCCAGCGGAAACAAGAAGCCAGACAGGAAGATCGTCGGCAGCAAGGTGAACCATGAAAGCATCATCGCCTCCTGCTGCGTGTGCGCCACAGTCGATATGAATAGTCCGATCCCCAGGGAGCCGACCAGGAAGACGCCCGACAGGCCCATCAGCAGCAACAGGCTGCCGCGGAAGGGCACGTCGAACCACAGCCAACCCACAACCAGGATTTCCGCCGTGTCGAACATGGCCAGGAGCGTGTAGGGTGCCATCTTGCCTACGATCAATTCCCAGCTCTGAATCGGGGTCACGATGAGCTGCTCGATGGTGCCTCGCTCCCGCTCGCGCACGATGGCCGTGGAAGTCAGCATGGTGGCCAGAAGCTGGAGAATCATGCCGATCAGCGCCGGCACCATGAATACGGCGCTAACAAGGTCGGGGTTGTACCAGACACGAGTTCGCACCTGGACCGCCGGGTGAAAGGCGCTGGCCAAACCCTTGCGTTGAAGCGTTTGCAAGGTGAGCTCGGTGCTGAACGACTGCCCGATGAGTTCAGCCGCCGCCAGGGAGGTCGAAGCCACATTGGGGTCAGAGCCATCGAGGACAAAGGCAACCGTGGCCGTCTGGCCCGAGGAGACCAGGTCCCCGTAGTCGGGTGGAATGATCAATCCAGCCCGGGCCTGCCCCCCATCGATCAGCCCTTGCAGGTCGGATTGCGACGACACGTCGAAACTCAATTCGAAGTAGTCTGCGGCCCGGTAGGCATCCAGCAGAGCGCGCGACTGGGGGCTCCTGTCCTGATCGAACACGGCCAACGGGACGTTGCGAACGTCGGTGGTGGCCGTGTAGCCCAACAGGAACATTTGGACAACCGGGATGATGAAAGTAATCACCAGAGTTCGGGGATCGCGGATAATCTGGATGAATTCTTTACGGATGACCGCCAGCAATCGGCTGCCCGCCATCATAGGCTATGTTCCTTCCTCGAGGACCCCAAACAGAAAGATCTCACCCAACTGTGCGATTTCATTGCGTGATACATCAAAACCTTCGATGTCGCGCAGAAGGGCCGCTGTGAGCACGTAGGAAAAGAACAGGCCAAAGAAGGCCCGAGCCAGCAGCACGGGGCGCATCGGCCGCAGCCGACCATCGGCAACTTTCAGCCGTTCGATGAAGCCCATTAACTGTGGAAGAAAAAGCTGACCGATCGTGCCGGCATGCCGGCCCTGAAACTCGATCAACTCGATGAACATCAGGCGGAAGTTGTCGAACTGGTCGGCTGCCGCTTCAACCATCCGGATCAGCGCGTCTTGCACAATCGCCTCAACCGTGTCGCCCCCGACACCTGCAAGGGCGCGGACGATCGCCCGATGGGGGACGCGCTCGGAGAGCAATGCCACAAACAAGGCCTCTTTGCTATCGAAATGGTTGTAGATGGAGCCAGGGGTAATCCCCGCCTGTCTGGCAACCTGACGCATGGACGTGCCGTGGTAGCCCTGGGCAAGGAACAGCTCGAAGGCAGCGTCCAGCAATCTCAGCTCGGTGGAAGCGCCCTTGGTGGGGGGGGCGGTGTCGGTCATGGGCTTTGCCTTCTGAACGTACGTTTGTTCATAACCCAGCATATGGCCGAAATGTGAGGGAGTCAAGAATCAAAACGCCCCGGCCGGAAGCCGGGGCGCATCCCGCCGAAGCGTCAAACTACTCTTCGTCGGGCGAGGCCAGGTCCGCCACCTGGCGCAGCATTCCTAAAACCAGCAGCCCCAACCGCAGACCTTCGCCTGGGCTCAGGCTGACCTCGCCTCCCTGCCGGTCGGCCCGCCGGGAGATCAAGTAGGCGATGCCCATGCCGGTCACCGCACCGATCAGGCCGCCGACGAGGACCGTTCGGCCCGCGCGGCCGTTGGCTGGGACATCCAGGTGTGCGTCATCGCTCATGGTCAGGAACCCTTTCGACGGCGAAATATCGATAACAAGACAGCAATTCCGGTGCGCCCGGCTGAGCCAGCCGACTCACCCATCAGCCAGGGCTTCACGGCGACATCTGCGCCGCGTCGCACCGACCACTGCACCCGATAGATAATACTTTGCAGGCGCTGCGTGGCCTCCGGCAGTCGGCGGACCAACAGGATGATCCCCACGCTGAGAGCGATAAGGATCAGCAACGGAATCAAGCTGACTGCCAGCACCGGCAGGATCAGCAAGATCGTAGAGGCATCTGCCCAAGCGCTGGGGGCTGCCATGCCCGATCGCCAAAGCGACCAGGCGGCGCCGACCACGGCGACCAACCCGAGAGCCAGCGGCAGGTAGATTTCCAGCCAAACCTGCCGCCGAAAGGCCGAGCGGGTAACGGGATTGACTTCTGGAGGACGCCAGTTCTTTCTTTCTCTCATCTTGCGCCTATTCTAGCATGACCTTGCCCTTCGCCGTCCGCCTGGCGGGCGGTCTTCGGCTACAATCCCCCGCATGGAACGCACGAAACGCAGTCTCCTGCTCGGTTTGTTGCTGGGCGCCCTGGTGATGGGGGCCACCGCCCTGGCCGGCGACCTGCGCCAAGTCACCGTCCACATCGGCTCGTTCGACTGGCGCTTGGCGCCGTGGATCCTCGGCGCGGCTTGCTTCAGCTACGCTGTCCGCTTCGTCAAGTGGCACTACTTGGTCCGCCGCGCCGGCGCGTCGGACCTTGTCCCATCTGTCGACGCCCGCATCTTCCTGTCTGGGTTCCCGCTGTCGGTGACGCCGGGCAAAGTTGGCGAGGCGCTCAAAGCGGTTTGGCTCAACCGTGCCGCCGGATTGCCCGTCAGCCGGGGTCTCTCGGTAGTCCTGGCAGATCGGCTCAGCGACGGCTTGGCCATGGTCCTTCTGTCGACGGCAGGCGTGCTGGCCCTGCCCGGTGCTTGGCCAGCGTTCGGGGTGGCCGCCGGCGCGCTGATCCTGGTGGTGGTCCTGAGCCAGTTTCGCCATCTAACACTTCACCTGCTGGAACTCGGGCACCATCTGCCGATCGTGGGGCACCTGGCGCCGGCCGCCACCCAATTCTACGAAGCCGTCCACAGCCTTCTGCGCCCAAAGCCGACTCTGGTGGCCGTCCTGCTGGGCTGCGCCGCCTGGTTTGGCGAAGGGGTAGCCACCTTTGGCGTGCTGGTGGGGCTCGGGCTCGAGCCCTCGGCCGGACTGATTTCGATTGCCGTGTTCGCCTTCGCTTTTTCAACCATCATCGGCGCCCTCTCCGCCCTGCCCGGGGGCTTGGGCGCCACCGAAGCCAGCCTGGCCGGGCTGCTGGTGCTGTTGGTGCCCCTGCCAACCCCCACGGCTGCCGCTGCCACGCTTCTGCTCCGCCTGGCCACCCTTTGGTTCGCCGTGCTGATCGGACTGGTCGCATGGGCGCTGTCCCCCGATCTGCTGCTCGCAAGGCAAACCCCAGGGCCGGCCGAGTTTGTGAACGAAAGCACAATCGGGTCGCCGCCGGCCGGTCAGGACGCGGGGGGGCGAACTCCATGAGTGCCAGCCCGGGCAGCAGGATATGGACCGTGGAATTCCACTGCCACACATATCACTCGGCTGACAGTCTGGTGCTCCCCCACCAACTGCTTGCGGCCTGTCAACGGCTTGGCATCGATCGCGTGGCCATTACCGATCACAATCGGCTGGCTGGGGCGGAGCAGGCGGCGGACATCGAACCCGGCCGAGTCATCCTGGGCGAGGAGATCATGACCACCCAGGGCGAGTTGTTGGCCTTCTTCGTGCGCGAGGTGCTCCCGGCTGGATTGACCCCAGAGGCTGCCATCCACAGGCTGCGCCAACAGGGAGCCTTCATCAGCGTATCGCATCCGTTTGACGCTGCGCGTCATGGGTCGTGGGAACTCGCCGATCTGCGACGGATCTTGCCCTTGGTGGATGCGCTGGAGGTGTTCAACGCGCGCACGCTGTCGGACGGCCCCAACCGGCGGGCGGCCGCCCTGGCCGAGGCGGAGTCTCTGCTGGGCACGAGCGGCTCCGACGCGCACACCCTGGGTGAGTTAGGGCCGGGCGGCGATGGAGCTCGCTCCTTTTGAGGACGCTGATGGCCTGCGCCAGTCACTTGCCACTGCCCGGATCAGACGCCGGCGGTCATCGCCGCTGGTGCACCTGGCCTCGCGCTATGCCGTTTGGCGCAAGCGGATGGGTTGGCGGCCGCCCTTCTAGCTCGGGAGACGGGCTGTCCGCGGCCGCACGGCGCTGCGTTCTTGGCTCAGCCCCCCACGCTCAGATCCAACGGCTTGTCACTGTCCCTCATTCTCACGCTGGCGCAAATGCGGGAACAGGATTACCTCGCGGATGGACGCCTGATCGGTGAGAAGCATCGTCAGCCGGTCGACGCCCATCCCGAAGCCGCCGGCCGGCGGCATCCCATAACGCATGGCCCGCAAGTAGTCCTCGTCCATCGGATGCCGTTCCTCGTCGTCGGCGTCGTAGTCGCGGCCCATCTCCAGGAAGCGCTGTTCCTGATCATCGGGGTCATTGAGCTCGCTGAACGCATTGCACAGCTCCATGCCCCCGGCAAACCCCTCGAAGCGCTCGACCATTCCCGAGTTATCAGGCAGTGACTTGGCCAACGGCGAAATATCGCGCGGGTAATCATACAGAAACGCCGGTTGGATCATCTGCGGTTCGACGTAGTTAGCCAACAGCAACTCGATGAGCTTGCCGCGGGTCGCATTTGGCTTGGGCTGGTTTCCCTTGTCGATCATCACCTGGCGCAAGCTTTCGGCGTCCGGATAATCCTCGATGGCGATCCCCGCGAATTCAATGATGGCATCGCGCAGCCGAGTGCGCGGCCAAGGCGGCGTGAGATCTATCTCTTTGCTTTGGAAAACGATCTTGGGCGATCCCGTCGCCTGGACGGCGGCATAGGCAATCATCAACTCGGCCAGATCCATCACGGTGCGGTAGTCCGCATAGGCCATGTAAAACTCGAGCTGGGTGAATTCCGGATTGTGGGTCCGGTCGACGCCTTCATTGCGGAAATCGCGCCCAATTTCGTAGACGCGTTCGAGGTTGCCGACAAGCAGGCGCTTCAGGTAGAGCTCGAAGGAGATACGCAGGTAGAGGTCCTGGTGGAGCTGGTTGTGGTGGGTGACAAAAGGACGGGCGGCGGCCCCGCCGTAGAGCGGCTGAAGAATCGGAGTCTCAACCTCGAGGAAGCCGCGCTCATCCAAAAAGGACCTCAGGGCGCTGACGATCTTCGCCCGCGTGGCGAAGATCTGCCGGACGTCCCGGTTGACCGCCAGGTCGACATACCGCTGCCTGAAGCGCGCTTCCGGGTCGGAAAACGCATCATGGACCACCTGCTCGCCTTCGACGTCTTCGACCTTGGGGGTCGGCAGGGGCGTGATGGCCTTGGCCAACATGGTGAACTTCTTCACATGCAGGCTGATTTCCCCCGCCCTGGTGCGAAACAGGAAGCCCTGCGCCTGGATGAAGTCACCCAGATCGAAGGCCTCTTTGAACAGGGCCAGACGCTGTATCACCCAGATCGTCCTGCCGCAGGTAGAGCTGGATCTGGCCGCTGGCGTCCTCGATGTGGCTGAAGATGATCTTGCCCAGATCGCGGATGGAGCGAATCCGGCCGGCTAGCGTGGCGCTCGACCTGGGCATCTTCTTCGGCCAATTCGAAGGCTGGCATCGCTTCAGTGGCAGTGTGAGTTCTTTCGGCGCGCAAGGGATAGGCGGCCATGCCCGGCCTCGACCAGGCGCGCCAGCTTCTCTCGCCGGACCCGCTCGAGATCGCTCAAATCTGGCATGGATGAGACCTCCCGATGGATGCCGACGACAGGATGCGGACACTGTCCGACCGTCACGAAAGGAGATAAAAAAAGCCCCGCGCCGGTGAAAGAGCGCGGGGCCCTCACAAGACAGGTGCCCTGTCTCAGCTCACCTTGACGACTTTGAAGCGCAGCACGCCGGATGGCGCTTTGACTTCGACATCCTGGCCGACCTCAGCGTCCAACAGAGCCTGGCCGAGAGGCGACTCGTTGGAAATCAGGCCTTCCTTCGGGCTGGCCTCGGCTGCGCCGACGATCGTGTAGGTCTCTTCCTTGCCTCGACCTTCCTTGACCGTCACGGTGCTCCCAATCCGGACCTTTCCGTCCGATTTTCCGCTTTCGATCAGGGTGGCCCGAGACAACATATCTTCAAGCTCGAGAATGCGCCCCTCGACAAATGCCTGTTCATTCTTGGCAGCTTCATACTCAGCGTTTTCGATCAGCTCGCCGCCTTCCATGGCCTCATGAAGACGTTTGGCCACCTCGGAGCGGCGAACGGTGCGCAGGTTTTCGAGTTCGTCTTCGAGCTTCTTGAGCCCCTCGGAGGTCAAATACACCGTCTGGTACGCCATCGCACTCCCCATTGCCAATTCGTCCGGACGCTTGCCGGCATAGTCACTGGCATAAGTTAAAAAAGAACTGAGAGTCCGCTCTCAGCCTTTGCAGGTCCCAATCCGGCCAAGATAATAGCACAAGTGGGCAGGACTGTCCAGTCACAGCGGTACTGGGGAACATATGTTCCTCCTCCCAGACCACGGTTTTCCGTCCGGATGCGCCAAAGTTCTCTCCCATGGTCAGCGGCCAGCAGAAGGGGCCAGAATGTGGATTCCGCCTCTCGCGCGCCAGGAAGGCCGTCAGGTCGGCCACCAGGGACTGCGCGTCACCCCAGAAGGTGGATCTCTGAGAGAGATAGCAGGCGGCAGCCTCGATCCAGGCGGCGACATCTTCCTCCTCGAGCGGCCGAATCAATTCTACCCCCCGCGGATAGCGGAGCCCGTGCGGCACTTCGCCGCCGCGCATGGCATACGGGAGGTCACGGTAGTACCACAATGGGGCTCCCAACGCCTCGGCGGCTGCCCGCAAAATCCGGTGATCGACATGGCCGCCGAGGGCCAAAGGGGCACAAAGATGGGCGCCCGACAGACCGACTTCGCGCAGCGCGTCGGTCAGAGCCCCGACGATCGGCTCGTCGTCGGGATGGATCGGACCGAAAATGGCTTCCTCGCTTGCGTAGAAGTGGTGCCCCGCCTCGTCTTGGCGATAGACCGCTTCGGGGAGTCCAAAATGCAAGGCCGCCGCTCCCAGTCGGGCGCAGGCGGCCAGATCCTCTTCCCGCCTCACGGCGACCGGTCCTTCGGGCGTCTCCCAGCGCCGGTGCAGTTCCTGTGCAAAGTCTGGAACGCGCCCGGCGGCGGATCGCCGGCGAAGACCGTCAGCACGCTGCACGGTTGGCCGGCCCGCACCTGGTGATGGATCAGCCCGCCAACCGAATACACAGCATCATCGAGGTGTGCTGAGAGGTAGACGTGTTCGGCCATGCGGGGATTATAAGATGAAGCAGATGGCGCCAAGCGCCGAGTACCAAACCAAGGGGCCGCGCCCTGTCCCCGGACATCCGAGGGCGAAATTGTCGGCAGCCGGCGAAGCTTCGCTGTGCGGCCCTAGGCCAGGATGGGTTGGCGTCTTAGGTAGTTGGGCGTGTGCAAGGGGGTAGAGAAGAGCAGGTGCTAACAGCTAGCACCTGCTCTGAGCGACGGGTGCTGAACGCAGCAAGAAGCCCCGACATAACGTCGGGGCTTCTTTGAGAATCGACGGCAGGCTTATTTCTTGACCTTGACCGTGATCTGTCGCGGCTTGGCCTCTTCGGCCTTGGGGATGGTCAGCGTGACGATCCCATCTTCGATCTCCGCCTCGGCCTTGCTGGCGTCAACCATAGAAGGCAGGGTAATGGAGCGGGCAAATCGGCTGTAACGGCGCTCACGCACGTGATACTGGCGGCCGTCACCGTTGCCATTCGTCTTCTCTGCATGCACCTCGCCGCGGATGGTCAGCGTATCACCGGTCACCGAGATGTCGATGTCGTCCGGCTTAACACCCGGCAGAGCGGCCTCGACCACGATGGCATCATCGGTCTGATAGACATCCACCGGGGCCAGCCCCTCATAGAGAGTGAGGCCGTCGTTGACATTGCCCAGCAAGCCCTCTTCGAAGGCTCGGTCGAGCATGTCGTGCACTCGGCGCATTTCACGGAACGGTTCCCAACGTGTCAGGGCAGGCATAGCTGCACCTCCTCTTGGAAGTATGATTGGTATGAACTGTATTCTTTTTATAGGTGGCGTCCGTTAAAGGTCCGTAAGCCCATCATCAGCATTTTGTTAACACACCCTAGATACTGCCATTTGGCATTTGGGGGAATGTTGACCTACAATTCCGCTGCTGGCGAAATGGCCTCTGCCCAGACAGACAGCCATCCGTCCCACCCGCCCTCCAAAGGCGCCACACCCAGAGTCTGACTTCCGGGCATTATCTATCAACATCCGCAGCAGCAATTTCGGGACATGATTGCCGACGTTTGTGCCGGGATGCATCGTCTGGTCGATCCGGCGGACGAGGTTGGATATGGCCAAGAAGAATGGTCCAGCGAAAGTGGAGGTCTCCCGCAAACCGGGGAGGACTCGGGCATCTCTGCCCAAGTTTGATCCCCTGCTCAAGCAGCTTATCGCCCACGCGGACCGGGCGTTTCGCAGCTTCGGCCACCCGGCCGCCCTCGAGGCTTACACCCAGGCCCTCGCTTGGGAACACCCTAAGCAGCTCTCTCTGGAACTCAGGCTCGAGCTCTTGAGCCGCCTTGCTGACACGCATCGGGCACTGGGAAACATTGCCCAAGTGGCCGACGACGTGGGGCCTGTGGACTGCGGCCCAGTCGAGATCCGCGGCATGTCGGCCCCGGTACCGGTGTTCTGCGTGACGGCGCAGCAAATGGCCCCGACCGATGCCTGAGACCGGCCCGCTCAGTCAGACCCTGCACGACGTACCCCTCTTCGCCGCCCTCCCGCCGGACGAGCTTCAGCGGCTGGTGAGCGGGTCGAAGGCGCGCCGGGTACCGGCCGGAGAAATCATCCTTCGTGAAGGATTTCACAAAGACGGTTTCTTCGTCCTGCTGCGGGGCGAGGCTGAAGTCATCAAGGCCATGGGCACCCCCGAAGAGCGGCCGCTGGGGTTCAGCCGCCAGGGGGACCTGATCGGCGAGATGGCGTTGTTCAAGCCGGACGGCACCCACAGCGCCAGCGTGGTGGCGCGCACAGACCTGACCCTGCTCGAGCTGACAAAGGCCGACCTGGACGACCTGCTTGTGCGCCACCCGTCCATGGCTCAGGCGGTGATCAGCATGCTGACCCAGCGGCTCAGCCATTCGGAGGACCAGACCGTCGACGACCTGCGCGAGAAGAACCGCCAACTGAGCCAGGCCTACGAAGAGCTCAAGGCGGCCCAGGCGCAAATCATCGAGAAGGAGAAGCTTGAGCGGGAACTGGAGGTGGCGCGCGGCATCCAGTCTAGCCTGCTCCCGAAGGGTGTACCGCAGATCCCGGGCTACAACTTCGCCGGCTATATCGCCCCGGCCAGCGCCGTGGGCGGGGATCTCTACGACTTTGTCCAGCGGACGGACGGACGCTTGGGGATCGCTGTCGGCGACGTCTCCGATCACGGCGTGCCAGCGGCGTTGATGATGGCTCAGACGATGGCCCTGTTGCGCTCGGAAGCCCGTCGAGGCACCTCGCCCGAAGAGACACTGCGAACGATCAACCGCGAGATGCTGTCGCGTGACCACATGGGGATGTTCTTGACGGCGTTGTACGGGATCCTGGATCCGGAAACGGGAAGCTTCGAGTACGCCCGCGCCGGCCACAACCTCCCGCTGCTGATGACCCCCGACGGCAAGGTGCGCGAAGTGCCCCACGCGCCTGGGCAGCCGCTAGGGTTAATCGATGACCCCAAAATCGACCTGGGAAGGGTCCAGCTGGCTCCCGGGGGTTTGCTGCTGCTCTACACCGACGGCGTGACCGAGACCATCGATCCATCGGGCGAGCTGTTCGGCGTCCAGCGAACGCAGCGCGTGCTGGAGGGCTTCGGCCCGTCGGCGTCGTCGGAGGACATCTGCCAGGGGCTGCACGCCGCCCTGCGGGCGTTTCGAGGTACAGCGCCCCAGGGTGACGATGTGACATCGCTGGCGATTAAGGCCGAGGCCGGCTGACCTTCAGCCACGGGACTCTTCCGCCGCCGCTCGTTGACGCCCCTCCTTGGCGGGTGATACAATCCACCCCGCGCGCCGTTAGCTCAATTGGCAGAGCAGGGGCCTTTTAAGCCCAAGGTTCAGGGTTCGATTCCCTGACGGCGCACTTCCGACTTACGCAAGAAATCCCGCCTGGTGGCGGGATTTTGGCGTCTTTGGGCTCAGCGCCATTTGTGAAGGATTTCTTTAATTTGACCGAACGCCGTCCGGGTGGACAATAGGACCAGCAATATCGTTCTCGCCCTCGGTCGCCGAGCAGAGCCAGACCCCTCACGGCGAGCCGAACAAACCGCCCCTGACGCCAGCCTCGACCCAGGGACGGTTTGATTTGGTGTGCCGAGCAGCTCTGCCGGGTCCAAGGCGATCGGCAATAGGCCCTTGATTCGCGCACCAATATTGGATTATGCTAGAAGCAGCTGAAGCGGCTGCGCGCCGCTGGCAAATTGACCATCGACATCAACGCGTTGCCCGGCACCCATATTTGAGCCGGACACACCGAACCGCCCCCGACGCCAGCCCCGGCCCAGGGGCGGTTTGACGCCTGGGCCGGCCGGCAGAAACGAACCGGGCCGGACCCGTGGCACCCCCCTTTCCAATTCGAGCCGCTCCTGCTATCTTGCAGGCCAGCCGGGAGGCAGAGGCGCCGAATGGACTCGGCTGCATCCGACGACGATCCGCCGGATGCCATGTCATTCCGCCCGATCATGAACCGAATATCCCGTCGTCCTTTCGCATCCTTTCGGGCACTATCCGTGGCCAGCTTCGAACTGGCGGCCTTGCTGGCCGCCGCCCTCACCCTTCGATTCACCGACCTGGGCTATTCCAACCTTCAGGGCGATGAGATCAAGGCCCTCTGTTCGCCCCACAGCTTCAATTCGATCATCGAGTTCCTGGCCTTCCTTCTCGCCCAGCGCAAGGGCCCCGTCGAATTCAGCGTCACTTGTGCCGTTGGCCTTATCGATCCGGCTTTCTCCAGCGAGCTTCTTCTCAGGCTGCCGTTCGCCGTGGCGAACCTGCTCTCGCTGGCCTGCCTTTTCGTTGTCGCCTGGCGGCTGTTCAGCCGCGATGCGGCCCTCTACAGCACTTTCCTGATAGCGACCAGCGGAGTCTTCGTTGCCTTTGGCCGCTTCGCCCAATACCAGTCCTTCGTCATGCTCGGCGTATCTGCCGCCCTGATGGGGATGGTCCTGGCCGTTGAAAGAGACCGCTGGCGCATCCCGGGGGTCTATTTGGGGTTTGCCGCAGCCGCCTGCGGCCTGCTTGCCCATTTCGATGCCGCTTTCGTTCTGCCACCCATGGCCGTGTTGACAGCCCATTGGTGGCTTCGGGCTCGCCGCCGCCCCGACGCGCGCCGGTTGACGTGGCATCTTGTGGGCGCAGGGACGCTCTTCTCAATTCTGGTGCTCGGCTTCTACGTCGAGTTCGCACGCCACCTTAACCCGTCACAGGTCTCATACTGGACAACTCGACTGGCCGGGCCGACGACCAACACGCTCGCCACGGCTATGTTCTACACGCCTGCGCCCTTCGTTTGGATCGAGTTGGCGGCCGCAGGTTTGGGTCTTCTTCGCCTGCGAAACCAGCTCGGCTGGCAGGTGCTCATGACCTGGCTCGTTCCCCCTCTCGTGTTCATGGAGTTGATCTTCAGAAATTCGAGGACCCACGCCTACACCTACTTTCTGCCGCTGATGCTGATCGCCGGACTGGGTCTTTCTGGCCTGACATCCTGGACAAGGCGCCGCTGGGGGCCGCGTATCGGTTCGGCCGTGCGCGGCGCGGTATTGGTCGTTCTGGTGCTCAACGCCTACGCCAGCTATGCCCTTCTCGTGAACCACACGCCGGAATACCCCTGGCAGCCGAAGACCGTCCTGGGCACCAACATGCCCGGTGGCTATCTCACGGGCACGTTTGGCTTCCCCTACAATCGGGATTGGCGGGCGGTGGGTGCGTGGTTCGCGGCGCTGCCTCGCCAGGATAAGGTGGTGGTGACGAACGAGAGTCCGGAAATTGCCGGGTTCTACCTGCCGGCCAAGATCCACCTGGTCGACATCCACCTCGAGCCCCCCGAGCGGACTGATCCTGAGATGGGCGTGTACGTCATCATCGTGCCCGATCCTCAAAGTTGGGAATACCGCGTTTGGGGATGGTCACTCGACGAATGGCACCAGCGCCTGCATCCGACAGCCACATTTGTCAACGCGCAGGGCGAACCCAGTGTCTGGCTCTTCTTCCTGACCTACGACCAGATACGCGCACTTTTTCACTGATCGACCTCGATGAACCAATCGCTGGGGTGCCCCACGACATGGCTTTGCCGTTGAGCCGGACTTGAGAAGCAGAAAGTTGTCGATTTTGGGCATGTATGTTCGTTAACTTGGCGACATCCGTCGAAGCTCAGGAGCCGGTGCATGGAACCCGTCATTCACCACCAAGTGCGTCTGGCCTGTGATGCCCAGACTGCCTACGAGCACTTCACCCAGAGAGACCTTCTTGTGAAATTCTTCACAAATGAGGCCGAGGTTGAGGCGCAGGTGGGCGGTAAGTACGAGTTGGCCTGGGATCCCGATATCAAGCCTCGGGACAGCACCGTCGGCTGCCGTATCACCGCCCTTGCCGTTGGCGAGTTGGTGGCGTTCGATTGGAAGGGACCCACGGCGTTCGACGCCGTCATGAACCACGCCCGGCCCCTGACCCACGTGGTGGTGACCTTTCACCAGGTGGAGAACAGCCCCGCTGCTGCCTGCGACGTCAACCTGATCCATTCAGGTTGGCGGCCCGGTCCCGGATGGACCGATGCCAGAGCCTATTTCGACCGTGCCTGGCGGCAGGTGTTCGAAGCGCTGGCCCAGCTGGTATCTGCCCCCACGTTTCCCTCTCAACATTGAGCCGGATCGAATCGAAGGGAGAACCCATGTTGTACGCCATGTTGATCTACCAGGATGAAGCCGCCGCCAAGGCTTCCTCGCAGGCCGATTTGGAGGAATCGGTGGGCCTGTTCAAAGCCTTTCAGGACAAGATGGACGCAGCCGGCCACGTCCGGGGTGGCGAACGCCTGAGGCACAGTGACACCGCCACCAGCGTCCAGAGTCAGGGACGGGAAGACCCTGGTGACCGACGGCCCCTACGCCGAAACCAAAGAACAGCTGGCCGGTTTCTACCTGATGGAATGTGCTGACCTGGACCAAGCCATCGAGGTCGCCGCACAGATCCCAACCGCCGTGGGCGGGGTGATCGAGGTTCGTCCCGTCTTCACCAACCCCTTTGGTCCTCAGGGCTGAGAACCCGTCCGTCCCGGCAGGTGGCGGACTGAGTGCTGCGCACCTGAAGGCTCAGGCAGCGATGACAATTCTGTAACCGCAGCGAGGAGGCATCGATGAGCAGTTTGGACAAGGCAAGCGAGACACACCTGAAGAATATCGAGAGCAAGACCGGCAAGAACTTGGCCGAGTTGCGGCAAGTGATTGCGAAAAGTGGGCTTGAGAAACACAGCGAAATTCGCGACATGCTCAGGGAGATGTTTGGGCTCGGGTACGGAGATGCCAACAGCCTGGTGCACTTCGCCAAACTCCCGGACGGCCAGATCGGAGCCAAGGCATCGGGTGCATCCATCGAAGCATCAACCACTGCTTTGTACTCCGGCAAGAAGTCCGGGTTGCGTCCGATCCATGACACCGTCATGCACCGGATTGAGAAGCTAGGTGAGTTTGAGATCGCCCCCAAGAAGAGCTATCTAAGTCTGCGGAGAAAGAAGCAATTCGCCACCATCGGCCCTGGATCGAAGGGGAGACTTGAAATTGGGCTGAACATGAAGGGCATCGATGGAACGGAACGGCTTGAAGCCCTCCCGGCAGGGCGAATGTGCCAGTACAGGGTGTTTGTCGAAGGTCCATCCGATGTGGATGCCGAACTTGTGGGCTGGTTGAAAACTGCATTTGACTCGGCGGGGTAGTCACAGACCAGCCCGACACCACGCCGGAAGGCTTCGGAGGCAGAATGTTCGCATGGACAGATACGCGGGGCGGCGAATGGCTCCAATCGAAGGCATCGAGAGAGCTGGCTTCCACCAACAGGTCGACCTTGGCCCGCGTGCAAGCCTCGCGCCAGGAAGCCGGGGCCTCCGATGTAGAATCGCGGACCATGGATCATGAAGTCAAGTCGCAGCTTGATTCTCTGGCTAGGGATGACGGCGGCCGCCTTTTGGCCGCCCTGATATCCCGCTTCGGAGACTTCGAGCTGGCGGAGGATTGTCTCCAGGATGCTTATGCCGCCGCCCTGGTCGCCTGGTCGCGCCAGGGTCTTCCGGCCAATCCGGCCGGATGGCTGATGACAACCGCCCGCAATCGAGGCATCGACCGGATGCGCCGCGCTGGAACTTTGCGAGAGAAGTTGGCCCATCTTGCACCTGGTCGCAGTCATGTGTCCAGCGACAGGGATCCACCCTTGCCGGAAGCGATCCCTGACGAACGCCTGAAGCTCATCTTCACCTGCTGCCATCCGGCGCTGCCCATCGAGGCTCAGGTGGCCTTGACTTTGCGCACCCTGGGGGGGCTGACCACCGACGAGATCGCCCGGGCCTTCCTTGTTCCATCTGCCACGCTTGCGCAGCGCCTGGTGCGGGCCAAGCGCAAGATCAGCCGCGCCGGCATTCCCTTCCGCGTCCCCGATCCCCGGAAGCTCCCGGAGCGGCTGGACGCCGTCATGGCGGTGATCTACCTGATCTTCAACGAGGGCTACCAGGCCCGATCGGGCGAGACGCTCGTGCGAGCCGACCTCTGCCAGGAGGCCATCCGCCTGGGAGGGGTGCTGGTGGATTTGCTGACCGCTGAGGGTCTCGAGGCCCACCTGCCGGAAGCCCTCGGTTTGCTGGCCTTGATGCGCCTGCACGACTCCCGGCGCCAGGCGCGGCTTGACGACGCCGGCGACCTGGTTCTTCTCGAAGATCAGGACCGTGCACGCTGGGATGCCGAGCTGATGCGTGCCGGTCTGGAGGACCTCGATCAGGCGTTGGCCATGGACAGCGTCGGACCCTACCAGGTTCAGGCCGCCATCAGCGCCGTCCACGCCCGTGCTCGCACATTCGCCGACACGGACTGGTTCGAGATCGTCGCCCTGTACGCCGCCTTGGACGCCCTGGCCCCCTCGCCCGTCGTCAGACTCAACCGGGCGGTCGCCATCGGGATGGCTCACGGCCCCGACGACGGTTTGCAGGCACTGGAGGCACTTGCGTCCGAGCCCAGCATGGCGCATTACCGCGCCGTTCTACGCCGCCCGCGCCGATTTCCTGCGCCGCGCCGGCGAGCGCGATGGCGCTGCCCATGCCTATCGGCAGCGCCCTCGAGCTGACCGCCAACGAGACCGAGGCGCGCTTCTTCCGTCGCCGATTGCAGGCCCTGACACACGACAAGCCCACCGATCGCGCCAGCAAGGGGGGCACAGAAGCATGAGCACCAATGGACCAATTCACCCGGGCCCCCAACACGGCTATCCCATGCAGATGCGCCGTCTGATCCTGGCGCTCATGGTCAAGGGGCCAAATTGGACTCCCAGCGCCACAGCGCAAGACGAGCGGAACCAGGCCGAGCACCTGGCACTGCTCACTCGGCTGCGTGGTTCGGGAGAGCTGCTGCTGTCGGGCCCGATCCCCGACGGCGATCCCGAGCGGGGCGTCTTGGTGTTCGACCTCCACTCGGAGGACGACGTGCGTGCCCTGCTAGCCGATGACGCCCATATACGGTCGGGCCAACTGGCAATTGTGATCTATCCTTGGCTGGTTCCGGCCGACATCCTCGAGCGGCCTCTCCGATCCGCCGATCGCGACGGCTGAGTCGGAGGGACGCCGACAAAACCCACCCCAGACCTTGGGAAGGAGAACAGCATGGGAAGACCCATCCACTTTGAATTGGGGGTCCGGGACCCCCAGAGGGCGGCGGATTTCTACGCCAAGACCTTCGGCTGGAAGACGGAGAAATGGGAGGGGCCGGTGGATTACTGGCTGATCACCACCGGCGAGAAGGGGACACCCGGCATCGACGGCGCCTTCGAGGTTCACGAAGAAGGCCAGCCATCCACTGTCAACATCCTAGACGTCGAGGACATCGACGACGCCCTGGGCAAGATCGAGGCCAACGGCGGCTCGATCACCTCGGGCAAGAGCCCGGTCCCCGGGGTCGGTTGGGTTGCCTACGGCAAGGACACCGAGGGCAATCTGTTCGGGATGATGCAGTCGGATCCGTCGGTTAGTTGAGGTTCGGCGCCGGCTGATCCGCCGGAACGTCGACCGGAGCCGGAGCGGCCGCTCCGGCTCCTGCCCTTTTGGCAGACGCCGCGTGGGCCGCCGGACGGTGGGCAGCTCGCCGCTCGGGCAGCAGACCGGTCAGCGTCCGGTAGACGGTCAGAAAAAGCACACTGCCGCCGGCCAACCAGTACATCCCCTGCACCCAGGCCGTTCCGCTGTCGGTGCCGCTCCACACTCCGTGAGCCAACGCCCCCACAAAGCCGACAAAGCTCAACACATGGATCAGCCGCCAAAGCCGGGCACCGAGCGACTTGCGCAGGTAGAAGCTGGCGCTGACCACGATCAGGGCATAGAAGCCCAGTTGACCCAGCCCTACCCAGACAGGCTTGTAGTTGACGCTGGCGAATGGCATCAGGACCTGAGCCAGACTGTAGTCGATGTAGCGGTCCCCCGTCAGGATCAGGGCGTGGAAGAACGCCACCGCCAGCCCCAACAGACTGGTGAACTGATGCAGGTCGAAAGCCGTCGGGCCGCCGGGCCAGATACGCGCCATGCGATTGGAGATGATCGCCCCCAGCGCCGTGGAAGCCCAGAGCAGGCCGAAGGCGACGAAGGCGCTGGCGCGGGACAGGTACCAGTAGGCTTTGGGGGCATCTCCAAACAGTGACTGGCTCAGGCCAGGCGCCCATGTCGGCAGCACGGTGACCGCCACGAACGCCCCCAGTGCGACCGAAAGAAACAGGGTCACCACCGTACTCAGAGGCAAAGCTGAAGTCGTATTCGTCTGGCTCATTCCGACCGAGATCAGGGCGCGGCATAGGTCAGCTCCATAGGTGGTGTTCCAGGTTCACGCTTACCGACATCCGTCCGTCGTCGTCCACCAACAAGCCGGCGAGATGCGGACGCCGGGCCAGCCAGGCCAATCCCCGCCGGCGGCCCTGGATCAGCACAGCCTTGGCGGCGGCTTCGGCTTCCAGCGCCGAGGGAGCGATCACGGTCGCCGTCAGCACATCGGTGGCCGCCGGCCGGCGGGTGTGCGGGTCGAGGATGTGATGTTGCGGCACGCCATCGCGCGTCCAGCGCCGAAAGTCGCGGCCCGAGGTCGCCACACCGCCTTGCGCAATCTTGAGAATGGCCAGGGGCTCGCCGTCGGGATTCCTGGGATCGGTGACCGACACCGGCCAGCCCTGAGAACGCGTCGGCGGGCCGCTGGCTGCGATGTCGCCTCCGGCGTCGACCAGAGCCGGGCCGTGAACTCTAAGGCGTTCAGCCGCCCGGTCGGCAGCCCATCCTTTGCCCACCCCGCCCAGGTCCAAATGAACGCCGGTTGGTAGGTGAACCAGGCCGATCTCCGGGTCGCAGCGGATGTCCCACCAGCCGGCAGCCTTGGTTTCCGCGGCTGCGCGCACTGCGCTGCCCGTTCCGTTTGACTCCGGGACCAGCTTCTCGAAGGAACGATCGTAGCCAATCGCCAGCATGGCGTCCATCAAGGTCGGATCCACCAGCCCCTCCGTCGCCCTAGCCGCATCCAGGCTGGCCATGATCACGTCCATCAGGTCTCTGCTTACGGGCACCGACATCCCGGCCTGCGCATTGAGCTGATTAAGTTCGCTGTCGGGACGAAAGCGGCTCATGCTCTGCTCCCAGGTTTCGAACCAGGTCGGCAGCTGGATCAGCGCATCTCTTGCCGGCTGCCACGGCGCATCCAGCACGCCGCGCATGGCCGAGCCCATCGCCCGGAAGTCGATCTGTTCCACTGGGGGCTCCTAGCGGGATGAGTGGGTGGAAGCGACTGAGCGTGACCCGCCGCCACCACCGCCACCACCGCCGCCGGCCGGCGGCGCCGAAATGTGGCGAAGCGTCGGAGGCGGAGCAGGGGCCTGGACGGCCTGGGCCGTCGGGACGACGAACGCCGAGAAATCCGGAGCCGGGATCAAGGTCGGCAGTGGTGCCAGATCGAGATTGATATCGGTCGGCGGCGGCGCAGTCTGAGGGGTCAGGGGGTTGTTTATGGTCAACTTGGTCCACCCCACCAGGGTTGACGCCAATGCGCCCACGGCGATGAAGGCTTTGGTGGCGGTCAGGGAGGCAGTGCCCCCACCCCGCCGGTTGGGTCCAGCCATCTTCACACCTCTCCTATGTTTCTGGTCACAAACCAACTCGGGTTACGGCTAACGTCAATCATCGTGCTCGTTCTCACCACCCTCGTGTTCTCCGCCACCGCCGCCGCCACCGCCGCTGCTGGAGCTGACGGCTGCGGTTGCCGTGCCGTTGTACAGTAGGACTGCGTTGGCGGCGTCGAGGTACATCGTTCCCTTGTCGAGGACCACTTCCCAGGCCACGGTGCCCTGGAAGTCGACCAACTCCGGCCAGCGCTGCAGTCTGGCTCCGGGAGACAAGTTGAGGGCCAGGCCGACGGCCAGGTCGGCTGAAATCGGATACGAGTCCGCCACGGACGACGGGGCTTCGGTCGCCGTCGGCGCCGCCTGAGCCTGCAGGGTGGCGATTTCCTGATAGGCCTGCTCGAGCTGCTGATTGGCCTGGTCGATGGTCTGCTGATAGGCCGCGTCGCGCTGGTCGAGCTGCGCCTGGATCGACGGGTCGATCGCCGTCGGAGTCTGGCCAGGGCTGGCGCCCTGCGCAGCCGCTCGCCCGGCCACCGCGCCCACGACGACCAGCACAAAGGCAGTCAGGCCGCCTGCAAAGAGCAATGTCCATTTGGGGTTCATGTGCCGCTCCTTTCGATGTCCTACTCTATGACACCGAGATTGAAAGAATCTTGGAACGGCCGACGACTTTTCCAATCGATTTCCAAGAATTGGCGCATAATCTGAGTGACGGAGGTCCCATGAAGATCATTCTCATCGAAGACGACGTCCGTCTCACCGCTTTGGTGGCGCGTGTGTTGACCGAGGAAGGCTTGGCGGTGGACATGGTCCACGACGGCGAAGCCGGCCTGGATCTGGCTCTGCGGGGGCAGTACGATGTGGCAGTGATTGATTGGATGCTGCCGGGAAGAGACGGTCCGGCCATCTGCCGGGCAATTCGGGCCGCCGGACTGCCGACGGCGCTGCTCCTGTTGACTGCCCGCGGCCAAATCGAAGACCGGGTGGCCGGCCTCGACAGCGGGGCCGACGACTACCTTGTCAAGCCGTTCGCCATGGACGAGCTGCTTGCCCGAATCCGCGCCCTGGGACGGCGCCACGTCCCGGCCGCAACCGACACCTACGAGCTGCGTGTGGGCGACCTGGTCCTCGATGTGCGCGCCCACACCGCCCGCCGCGGCCAGACGGCCCTTGAACTGACCAAGACCGAATGGGGGCTGCTCGAATTCCTAGTGCGCCATCCGGGCCAGGCCCTCACCCGTGAGCAGATCCTCGACTACGTCTGGTCGTACGAGCGCGATGTGCAGCCATCCCTGGTGGATGTCTACGTCTCTTATTTGCGCCGGAAGCTGGAACTGCCGGAACGCCCCGATCCCATTCAAACCGTGCGGGGTGTCGGCTATCGTCTGGACCCGGACAGTGTTTAGACCCCTCCGATTCCGGCTGACGTCCCTGTATGTGATGGCCGGCATCCTGCTGATCACACTTCTCGGTGCTGGCACGTATGGGCTAATCGGCTATTTCTTCCAGAGCACCACCGATTTGGCGCTCGAGCATGTCATGGCCCAGCAGTTCACCTCGCTGGGCGTGCCTGTCCCTGTTGAACTGGCGGACGCCGACCGGGCCTGGGCGGAGACGCAGCCAGGGGTGGCCCTCAATCCCGTGATGCGCCTGATCCCTCAAATGGCACCCGGCGGCGAGAGCGCGGATGAGGCCTCCGAGCAGGAAGCACCGGGCAAGGAAGAAGCAGAGGGGCATCCAGAGGAGGGTCTCAACGCAGAGCTGGCCGCCGTCTTCGTGATGGCGCTCAACCAGGACGGCCAGCTCCTGCCCGGTTTCAACATTGCGCCCGCCCCCTTGCCGCCCAACCAAGATGCCGTGGCATCCGCCCTCCAAGGCGGATACGATCTGCGCACCGTCACCTCACCCAACGGGAGCCGCGTTCGGCTGTTGACCTACAAGGTCCCAGACGTGGCCCAGCCGGCCGCCATCCAGGTCGGGCGCTCGCTTTCGGATCAGGACACGCTCCGGGGTCAGCTTGTGCTGGGCCTGCTGGTGCTGGGAGGCGTCAGCCTGGCCTTCCTGGCGACGGCCAGCTGGTGGTTGGCGGGCCAGTCGCTGCGCCCGACCCAACGCGCCTGGGAGCGCCAACAAGCCTTCGTGGCCAACGCCAGCCACGAACTGCGCACACCGCTGACGCTGATCAGGGCGACGGCCGACGTCGCCCGGCGCGGTCTCAGCGACGATGACCCTCAGCGCAAGCTGCTCGACCAGATTCTGGGCGAGAGCGACCACATGAGCCGTCTGATAGAGGACCAGCTGCTCCTTTCGCGGCTGGATTCGGCCGATCTTCCCATAACCCAGCAGCGAGTCCGCCTCGAGACTTCTTGCCCGACATCAGGGAAACCGTCGCCCGGCTGGCGGAGGCGCGCGGAATCCGGCTGGACGTCCCGCCCGCCGAAGGAAGCGTCTGGGCTGATCCGACGCGCCTGCGCCAGGTGCTGCTGGTGCTGCTTGACAACGCCATCCGCCACACCCCCGCCGACGGCACGATCCGCGTCGAGGCCGAGCGCAAGGGCCAGGAGCTCGAAATCAGCGTCGCCGACACCGGCGCCGGCATTCCAGCCCAGGATCTGCCGCATGTGTTCGAGCGCTTCTACCGCGGCGACCCGGCGCACGGCACCCCCGGAAGCGGGCTGGGGCTCTCGATCGCCAAGGCGCTCATCGAAGCCCAGGGCGGCAGCATCTCCCTGGAGACCCGGGTCGGAGAGGGCACCCGGGTCCTCTTGAGGCTGAAGGCGCCGTTGGCATAACGGGCCCCTGGCGCGCTAGAATCTGCCCAGCCCCGCCCGGCCCCGAGGAGCCCCTGTGTACCAACAGGATTTCATCAAACGGCTGATCCGCCAGTTCACCCAGGCGGTGCTTCAGGTCATTGGATTGACAGAGTCGGGCCGCCTGACGGAAGCCGCCCAACTGCTGGAGCAGACCTACGCAGATCTGTTTGGGCTGAATTCGACGGTGGTTTTCTATACCCCGGTAGATGAGCTGATCCAGCTCGTCAGCCGAGGTGATGACGACGACCCCCAAAGGATCTTTGCGCTGGCGGAACTTCTGCGTTCGGAGGCTCGCGTCAGCCAGGCGCGGGGCCAGGACTTCGACGCCCACCAGCGCCGCTTGAAGAGTCTGGCCTTGCACCTCGAGTTCGGCCCGACGCACACCCGGCCTGGACCCAAGGAGCGGTTTGGATGCCATTCTGGAACTGCAGCACGACATCCAGCAGGACGGGATGCCGGCCGACGTCCAGTCCGACCTGTTCTTCTTCTTCGAGGATATGGGGGCCTACCGCCACGCGCTGGATGCCATCATGATCTACTTGGGTCGGGCGGAGTATCCCCAAGAAATCTTCCCTTACCTTGAAGCCTTCTGCCAACGGATGCTCGACCTGCCCGAGGACCAACTGCGGGCCGGCGGTCTCACCCGAGCGGAGGTCGAGGCGGCCATGGCAGGAAAGAGTCACAGCTGACCCCCGTTCGCCCTTCGATTTGGCTGCGGAGCCGAAATTGGCCCCCGCGGTGCTAAGGGATCTCCGCTCAGGACGGCCACCTCAGAAGCCCAGTCAACGCCCTAATCGACGAGACAAGTCCCATCTTCCTTCCCGTCGCTCTTGGTTGAATTCGCCCATACATCTCTGCCGCCCTGAAGGGTGACGGCCCTCCACAGCGCACGGGCCACGAACTTGCCGCTCCAGTCGAAGAGAGGTCTCATTCACCCTGGTTCGCAGGTGCCAAATGGCCAACGGCTGGCCCCTGCTGTTTGTGCATTTCTTCACAAATCCCCTTTAATTGCCACTCGGGGTGCCAGGCCGCACCGGCCCTCTCGGTGGTATCCTCCGGTGACTTCACCCGCCAGGGACCACGGATGGGAGCGATGAGTGACCCGAGTTAGGCGATGGATCTGGATGCTGATCTCCCTGACATTGCTGGCGGCCCAGGCGCAGCCCGGGCCGACTTGAGCCTGGCGCCAGATCGCCGACGGGATTACGTACCAGATGTTCAATTTGGCAGGGCCAACCCGAGCCTACGTCGTGCGCATGGACCGGAGCAACCCCAACGTCACGCTGGACACCAGCCTGGCCAGCGGGCATTTGATCGACGGCAAGGAAACCGTCAGCCAGATGGCGGAGCGCTACGACGGGTCGTTGGGGTCGTGGGAGCCCACGTGGGGCGGGCGCAACCAGGTAGTGGCAGCCATCAACGGGTCCTTTCACGACCCAGAGACCGGCCGGCCGCTGAGCGGGATGGTCCAATCTGGCTGGTACATCAAACGCTTCAACGACCTGGGGGGAGGAAGCGGTTTCGCCTGGCGGCTTGACCGGAGCGCGTTCATAGGAGGCTGCGTCACCCACCCGGAGAGCGCCCAGCTGGTGACCTACCTCAACACCGGCGTCCAGCAGCAGATATCCAGGGTCGACGAGAAACGCCAGGGCGGTCTGACCGTGTATACCCCCATGTACGACGTGCGCACCCACACTCCGACAACGGCGTGGAGGTTGTGGTCGAGCTCGAACAGCCCTTTACGATCCTCACCTATCCGCAGATGGTCCGCGGCGTTGTGCGCAGCCATCCATGACGGCCAGGGTGACACGTCGATCCCCTTCGACTCGGTGGTGCTCTCGGCTAGCGGCGGGGCGGGGAAGATCCTACTGGACAACGTCGAGATTGGAAGCCAGGTGGGGCTGTCTACCTACATCCAGCACTTCAAGGCCAATTGCCGAACGCCCGATGGCCACAGTTGGAGCGAAACCTATGCCAGCCTCTCAGGCAGCTTTCCCTTTCTGCTTGACGGAGAAGTCCAAAGCTTCAGCGACACCGGCGCCACTACCCGCTCGCCGCGCACAGCGGTCTGTTTCAACGATGACTTTGTTGATTTTGTCGTCGTCGACGGGCGGAACGAGGGGGTCTCGGTGGGGATGACGATCAACGAGCTGGCGCACTTCTGCCAGGATAGGCTGGACGCCGATTGGGGAATTAACCAGGACGGCGGCGGGTCAAGCACTTTGTGGCTCGACGGGAAGGTCGTCAACAACCCGTCCGACGGCCACGAACGGGCGGTAGCCAACGGTGTGATGATGATCGAAGTCAAGCCGCCCGAATTCTCCGACGCCTATCAGCCAGGCGATGTCGTGCAGAGCGACAGCTGCTCGACCTTCGCCTGGGCCCGGGTGACAACTATCGCGGCCGATCCGACCTGCCCGAAGGCACCAAAGTCACCATCGTTCATCATCTCAACGGGTTGGACGGCGTGCGGGCGACGGGCGACAACTGGTGGCAGGTGGCCGTACAACGGCGAACTCGGCTGGGTGCCTGAAAGCGCCATCAGCCTGGTGGCACGCGGCGTCCCGCCACACCGACCGGCGACGGCCAAATCCAGCCTCTGCCGCCACAGGATCCGATCGACGTCTCTGCTCAGCTGACCCGGGGTGGCTCCTGAATCAGAGCTGGCCCGCCCCCCTTCCCTGGCTCCCCTGATCCGCCGGCAAGCCGCCTCACCTCATCCCGAAGCTGCCGCAGTTGACCGAGTTTCATCGCCCACCATGACGGCCAGGGCGGTCGAACCCTCCATCGTCCCCACCGGATAATCGGCCAAGGTACTGAGCGAGATCGATTCCAGGCGCCGCAGAGCATCGGCTTGGACCCAGCGATAGGACGGCCATCCGACCTGGCCTGGCGGTCACGCAGCGCCTGGAGGCCGCAGGCCAGGGCTGGGAGGAGGTCATCCGCGCGCCTCCGAGGGCAGCTGATCCAACCGAGCGACCAGGGGCGGCACGGCGTCGGCAGAAAGCGTGGCCAGGTAGGCGGCATCCAGCTCACCGGCGCGCGACGGGTTGGCGAAGTTTTGGCGCACAATGAACGCGTCCACATTGAGCAGGTTCAAGGTTAGACAAAATCCGATGGCCCCGGCGGCGCAGGCCACGGCAAACCCCCGCAGCCGGCCGGCCAGCAGCAGACCGAGGAAGGCCAGAAACAGGATCCCCATCCACAGGATCGCCACATGCGTGTAGGTCCTCAGGCGGCTGAAGCCGTAGGCCTCTTCGTACAGGGTCAGGCGCATGAAAGCCGAGGTCAGGATCACGCCGGTCAGCAGCACGAGCAGTCCGCTCAAGGCGTTGAAACTGCGCACGTGGCTGGTCTGACTCGCGCCGCGTCCAAGCGCCCAAGGGCGAGGATCATCCCCAGGGTCAACAGGGCCAGGAAGACCAATTCGGCGAACCCCCGCCGGGCGTATGTGGCATAGGTGTAGCCAGCGGCGGTGATGTTGGCCTCGCCGCCGAAGAAGTAGCGCAGCTGCACGGCGACGAACAGGGCAAATAACACATCCACGGCCGCCAGGACCACAGCGGCTTCGGTGAAGCCGAGGAAGGGTGCCAGCAACGGCTTGTCCTGCCCGATCAGCCTGTAGCCGTCCGATCGCCGCAGGGCGACTACCAGGGCGCCCAAACTGAACAATCCGACGAGCAGGATCACTGTCAGCCTGCCGAGATAGTCAAAGAAGCGGGTCAGGTCGAGCCAGGCCAGCGCCTGCTTCACATAGTCGCCGAAGACCAGGTCGGCGGAACTGAGCAGGACCAGGAAGGCCACCAAGATGGGGAATGCGAGCAGCAGACCGCGGCCCACGCCGGCCAGCGTCGATTGGGTCTGCCGTTCGCTGAAACAGTTGCGTCTGCGTCTCCGAAAGCACCCGCCACGGCCTGAACCAGGCCTCCACCGGCGGGAATGACCAGCCCCAACCCAAAGTCGAAGAAACCATACGAAAGCAGGTCCCCTTGCTGGTAGACGCGCACCAACAGGCCAGGCCGGCCAGGGCGAGCACCACGTCCAGGAAGACAGTCAGCGGCTCGGCCCGAAAGACGGGCAGGATCGACAGCACGGCTGATCAGCCCGGCCAGAGCCAGGGCCACCGGCGACGGGGGTCGGCCCTCGGAAAGACCCAGGGCAAACAGGGCGGCTATGCAAAGCCAGACCCAGATGGCGAAGGAAACGCCCAGGGGACGCCCATAGAAGAGGGTTTCGAAGGCCACACCCAGGAGCAACCCGGAGGCGGCCAGCGCCACAGGTCGAAGAAAGCCTGAGCTCTCGTGGGAGCTGTGCTCTTCGGTGGTGTCAGACTCGGATGGCGGGTTCGGCATCGATGTTCGCTCCTGAAAAGACGTGGGAGAAGTCGCCGGCGGCGGTTGGCGCATGCCTCGGCTCGCATGCCAACTATGGCCGCAGCGGGCTGTCAAAAGACGGCAGATGACTCTCAAATCCTTTCAGATGGGCTAGGATAGGCAGTCTGGGACCCGCCACCGCCGTTCGAGGCCCGGACCCCGGGCGTGGGAGCCGTCCATGAACGACCTGCCTGGATCGAGATCATCCCCGAAGACAAAGCCGACGGAGAGCTGGCAGCCCTGTACGAGCGCTGGCAGGACCGCCGCCACGGGAAGGTCGACAACATCCTGCGCGTCCATTCGCTGCACCCGAGGACACTGGGCGAGCACGCCGAGCTCTACGACACGACGATGCACGGGCCGTCGGGGCTTGAGCTTGGCCGAGCGTGAGATGATCGCCGTGGTGGTGTCATCGATCAACCGCTGCCACTATTGAATGACCCACCATGCGGCCGGTCTTGAGCCGCCTGATCCGCCGCCGCCCCGATGCCGAAGCCTTCATCGAGGGCTTGAAGAGGGATCACACGGCTGCTTGATCTCAGCCCGAGGGAGCGGGTCCTGCTGGACTACGCCGACAAGCTCACCCGGACCCCGTGGGACATGGCGGTGTCCGACCTGGATCCGCTGCGGGATGCCGGGTTGAGCGACGTCGACATCCTGGACGCCAACCTCACCGTGCCTACTTCGCCTACGTCAATCGGCTGGCACAGGGGTTGGGTGTTGAGCTGGAGCCGTACGTCGGTTGAGCCAACCTGGCTGAGCGCCCAGCCCTGGGTGCCTGCTGCAAGGTCCCCCGTCTGGGCGGCTGCCTTACCCGGTCGGGAACGCGGGCAGCGCCGTCTCGGCCAACGATGCGATCCCGTCCAGATCGTCGAGCTCGAGCCACTGCAGCATGATGCGCTGGACCCCCGCTTGCTGATAGGCCTCGAGCTGGGGGAGGATCTCGTCGCCCGCGCCGACGATGATAGGCCGCCGCCGCTCGCTGCTCCAGGCTGGAACCCCTGGCTTCGATCTTGCGGTCGAGATCCGCCTGATCCCGGCCGTACAGGATGTTGGTCATCACCGACCGGCGCACGCTGGTAGGATCTCGGTTCTCGGCCTCGAGCAAGCCGTCAAGGTGCTGGTTGAGATCCCGATATTCTTCGGGCGACTGGAAGGCGCAGTTCCACTCGTCCGCCAGACGAGCAGCCAGGGGCAGCGTGTGCTTTCGGCCGTGGCCGCCGATGAGGAGCGGCGGGCGGCCCGGCGCCAAGGGCGGCGGCAGCAACCGGGCATCTCGAAGTTGGAAGTACTCTCCGTCGTAGGTCACCGGATGGGTCTCTCGGAGCAGGCGGGCGACCACCTCCGCCCCTTCCTCGAAGCGTTCAAAGCGTCCCTCCCCTTTCAGCAGCGGAAAGCCGAACATCTCATGCTCGAGATCTTGCCAGCCGCCGCCGACGCCAAGGGTGAGGCGTCCACCGGAAAGCGTGTCGATGTCCTTGCCCGTGCGGGCGATGAAGACCGGATGGCGGAAGGAGACCGGCGCCACCAGCGGGCCAAATTCGATGCGCTCGGTGTGGCTCGCCAGCCAGGTGAGGGAGGCCCACATCTCGAGCGAGTCATCGTAGGGACGGTGCGGGATGGTGAAGTGGTCCGACCGGAAAAGCCCGGCAAAGCCGAAGTCCTCGGCCGCCCGGGCGATGCGCTTCCAGCGTTCCCACGTCAGGCCCTCCTGGCCCTCGATCATCAAGCACAGTTCCATGGCGGCTGTTCGTCCTCTCAGGCGGCTGTCCCGGCGGTCTCCCCATCATAGCGGGTTCTGGTACGGGGGCCAGTGCAAGGAATCGGCTTGTGATGAATTTCACAAAACGGCGGATGGGGGTGGCAAACCTGGCTCAGCGGATGCCGGTGTCGAAGGACAGCGTGACGTGCGTGAAGCGGCCGGGCTGGACGGTGATTGCCTGCGTCGGTGCAAGAGGAAGATTGCCGCTGGAAACACCCTGGAGCGTGTACGTCCCCGGCGGAAGTGAAACACGGAAAGATCCGTCGGCTGCCGTCTGGAATTCTTTCACCAGGCCGCCTTGACCGTCAAGGACGTCCACCGTCGCCTGGTAGGGGCGGTCCGGGCAGGGATCCTCTGCCCGAGCCACCGGGCATGCCGGGCCCAGAGTGGCCCGGCCCTCGATCCCCTGGCTACCGGCGGGGGTGGGCTCAGCCGTTGCGGACGCTGTCAGGCTGGAGACCCATTGGCCAATCATCATCTCGATCATCGACTGAATGGCTGCGGAGGCTGGCCTCGACCCGGTGCCCTGGAACCGCAAGCTTGACGCTGAACATATCGGCCGAGCCGGGTTGGTTCGGCGTGCTCCATGTGAAGGGCTGATAGGCCGTCAGCCAGGCCTGGAGCTGGTCGGTTTCATCCTGAGCGAGTTGGCCCGATTGCGGCGCCGCCGATCGACAGCTGGTCCCGAAGACGTAGCTGCCATCAGCCTGGAGCGTCAGCTGCTGGCACAGGCCGGCGATGCCGCCGCGAGCGCTCCCAGGTGACCGAGCCCGGTACAGGCACCAGCAGGCTGTAGGGCGTGGTCGAAGGCTCCATGGGCGGACCCTTCGGAGTTGAGCTTTGCACGCTTCCGGCGCACCCCACAATGACGAGCGCCAATCCCCCTGAGAGCAGACCAATGACCTTCTTCATGGGACACACCTCTCTGACACGAGCACGTACTCCTCACCACAATAGACGAAATCTTGGCTCTCGAGAGTTCCCGAGTTAGTTGAAGAAGGAAAGAGCCGGGCCCTTCCGGGCCCGGCTCAACCAGCCTGTAGTTCAGGGGATTACGGGCTGAGTTTGCTCACCCAGGTCGCCCAGTTGGCGAGCGACGTGCGTGTACCCCCACATGTCCCAAATCCGGCAGTGTTCGGCGGGTCGGGATAGTACTGATCGTAGGTGCAGGTCTGCGCGATGTACTCCGAGGCGAGCCAGATGTTGCTCCCATCCGTCACGGCCGCTCCGTAGTCGCCCCAACACGTTCGCGGCGGATTGCCCACGAATGCCTTGTAGCTGGTGAACCCATCATCCGGCCCCTGCCCGGCGGCCGCGATGTGGATTGGCCCGACATTGCCGTCGCTGTCGATGGTGGCGTATCCAGCACTCGGGTAGTAGTCCGGCCCAATCACAGTAAACGCGATCGCACCTTTGCCGCTGCTGGTCATCGCCAGGGCGGGCATGGTCAGGTTGTTGTTCGCCAGAGCGAGGTAGCCCTGCTTCTTAACCTGGCCCTCGACCTTGCCCGCACCGTTGATCTTGGGTTGGACTGCGAACCAGGCGATGCCGGCCTTGATCTCGCCGCCGACGTTAACCGCCGTGCCGGAGGCGCCCCACAGCATGCCGTTCACGTACCAGACTTGCTGCATGCGGGAATCCAGCGAGTCGGGCGACGAAAGGTCTCATCATGTGCAGGCTCACCCACGAAGAACAGCTGCCAGCAGCCCGGGCCGAAGATCGTGGGCGAGGTGGTATCATTGATGCAGTCGGCCAGCGGGATGTCTCCCGGCTTCTGGTCCGACAGTCGGCGGGTAGACATAAGTCTGGCTATTGATCAGCCGGCTGGTACAATGCAGGTCGGGCGAGCCCGAACCGAGCGAGTTCGGTGTTGGTCAGCGCCCACAACCCGATGCGGCGGGCCGTGCCGGTGGGATTGCCTGTCTCCGAGCCATCCCCGGCGATGGTGCTGAGGAAGTACTCCACGCCGTGGCCTTTCTTGTCGGTGGCGTAATCTGCACCCGCAGACGTCGCCGGCCAGACGGTGAACCCCGGTGAGCCGTCGACGTTCAGGTTCTCGACCAAGAGTGACATCAATACTGGTCGGATGTGCCGCCAACTGCGCCTTGGAGAATGCGAAGATCTGCGCCGCGTTGTAGGCTTGGTCCGAACAGATCGTACTCATTGGTCGTGATGTAGACGCCGTACTTGTCCGCCCCGATGTGAGGGTAGTCCTGGAAGCACGGGCCCGGCGTGGTTCCGTCCAGCGTACAGCCATGATTCGGTGTCCCGTCGGTGCCATCGTTCTGGGCCGGGACATAGTAAACGGTCCAATCCCCGGTCGGGTCGCCGGTATTGCTGACGGCCACGTCGATGGTGTTCTTGCCGTTGTAGCTTACCATTCGTTTCCACATGATGAGGTGGTGATCGCGACAACGAAATCGAGGTTGTCGGGATCATAGTAGCATGCGGATCGATACACGTCGCGGACCGTACTGCGCGGTGTCGTCCGATTGATAGCTGCCGGATATCCAAAGAAGGTGTTCAGGTCTTCGAACGCCTGTCTGTGGTCCGCCTGCGGTATTCCACACTCTGATAACGCTGTTGACCGCTTCAACAACGATAGCCATTCCCCACGCAGAGGCCCTGATCAGGCGGCTCGAGAGACCACTGGTTGCCGCCGTTGGCGGTAGCGCTGGTCAAATGGTTCAGTCCGTCAAATGCAATGATCCAGTTCCGGATTGGAGCCGGCCACGTCGCTGGAAGCCACCGTGGGCGCATTCAGGGCCTTGGGCGGAAACTTGCCGTTGTTATAGCCGGGACGGGGCGGTTGAAACTCCCGGCGCCCTGATCCTGATCTGCGCCCTTGCGGATCTCGGGCTGCCGAGGTGAGGTTGCATCCCCCGGCGCAGCCGCGCGGATGCTCGTCGACCCGCCCGATGAAATCTCACGTGTGTTTCCACCCCCGGGATTCTTGGGGGCGGCGCCGGCAGCGCTCACCAATCCCAACTGTCCCAAGGCGAACACTCCGGCAAAAGCCCATCGTAACAAGTTGCCTCTCATAACTTCCTCCAAGTTAACAACGAATTGCAACCTGCGTGGAATCAAACATGGACCGATGTGACCGGCAGGACCACCTCCCTCCCAACGATGTTTTAGATCGATAGTACGGGGCCGGCAGGGCCCGAGGACCGAAGACAGGCGGACAAAGCCGCCTGTTTGCACCCCATTTGTACCGCGGAGGAGTCAACTCACGCTCAACCCTGAGCGCCAGCCCAGAGACTACCCCCCTGCCCCGATTGACGGCGGGAGGGACGGCCTCAGGGCCGTCCCGCCGCGTCTCTCGCCTTGTCTTCAGGGTGACTAAGGTCAGAGCCTCAGCCTCCCGGTTGACCTACTTATGTAGATCTGCAGGATCCGTAGGTCACTCTCCCAGCAGAGCGGCTGCCTCGGCCGAAAGCGCGTCGGCCGCCGCCTGAGTGACGAACTTGGGCGCCTTGCCCTGCACCTGGTTGATGAAGGCCTGGAGCTGGGCCTGGTAGGCGGCATCCTGGCCGTTGGCCTTGAAGCGCGCCGCCTTGTCGAGATGGTCCATCAGCGCCTTGGCCGTGTTGTTGCCGGTGATCATGCCGTTGTCGACGTAGTAGTTCACCAAGGCTTCCAGACGATCCACCGTTGGCACATCCGAGAACGTGGCCACCTGCGGATCATGATCGCTGGTGCCGCGGGCCACATCACCGGAGTAGTCAGCCGGGAAGTCACTGTTGATGTGGGCGCTGCGGAATTGCTGCAGATCGGCCAGCATCGGCTGGTTGACGAACATCTGGTCCAGCGTCTGGGCCATGCCGACATAGACATAGCTGTAGGCTGAACTCGGGCGCCTGGCCGAGCAGGACGTCCCACAGGTTCGTCAAGCCCGAGGCCGGGATCGTAGAGCGCACCCAGCTGGTCGCTCGAACCGGGTTGGCCGATAGGTGCAAACGGATCGTCGGGCCGCGGGTAGACGTTCAGGTCACCGCCGAGCACGATGCGCGCGTTCGGGTTGGCCGCCTGCAGGAACGCCACGATGGCCGCGTTGTACTTGGCCTGCTCGGTGCGGTGGGCGACACAGCTATCGGGCCCGCTCTTGAAGTGGTTGTTGATCACATAGACATCGGTGAAGACGCTGGTGCCGATGCCCTCGCGCCAGATGCGGAACAGGCCGATATCGGGCGCGCGCGGGAAGACCCAGGAGGTCTCGCAGGCGCTTACGCCGGCTCGGCAAGCACGGCATTCAACGTCTTCGGGTTGGAGACGTCGCCGTCATAAGGCACGGCCGTGTAGCCGGAGATGGCCGGGCTGCCGCCCAGGATCGGGATCACCAGCCGCCGGCAGAAGCTGCACCCGGTCGGTGCGGTACAGGAAGGCGGGAGCGATGCCGCGCAGGTCGGAGCTGTCACGGTCGAAGGCGGCATCGTAGGCCGGACCGCCGTTGGCGGCGATCTTGAGCGCCAGCTCCTGCAGCACGTCCGGCTTGCCGTCCGCATTGTCGGTTGTGCCACAGCCAAGCACGCCGCTGGTCACCGTGCAGATATCCTGGTTTTCGACTTCCTGGACCATCAGGATGTCCGGGCTGTGCAGGTCGTTGATGATCTGCAGGGCGATGTCGTTCAGACGCGCCTGGTAGGCAGCGTCGCTGGCCGGGACATAGTCATATGGCGGTGAGACGGCTGACAAGGAACGGGTCGACCTTTGCGCAGCCCGTGTCGCCGGCAAAATCACAGCCGGAGAACGGATTGTCCCGGTAGTCGTAGAGGTTTTCCAGGTTGTAGTCGACGATGCTGTAGTCGTGGTTGCGGTCGAACGGCTGCGGGCGGATTGTTCGGCAGCCGGATCGGCGCCCATCCGCTCAGACTCGGTCTGCTCGGTGATCTCGATCCGAGTACTTGCTGAAGGTGTAGTTGAGGCCGCCAGCCGGCTGCGTTGGTCACAGCGTATCAAAGGTGCGCGCCGGGGCGATCAGCGCCTGTATTGTCGCCTGCCGCCGCCTTGATCCCCAGGCTGCCCATCAGGATGCGGTAGCCGTTGCCGTCCCAGTTGTTGGGATCGTAGTTGTCGTCCAGCGGATGGGCATCGCGGAAGGCCCGGCGGGCGTAGGGATCGGAGCGCTGGGCGATGATGCTGTCCGGACTGTGCCACCCAGACCTCGGCGTCGGCCGTGCTGGCAAAGACGTTGCGCCCTCCGAGCACGATACTGTCCTGCCGGGACCTGGCCGCGCATGCCCTGCGAGCCGTTCCCAGTAGCGGTTGGCGTCCGCCAGGTCGGCCGGCGGGTTGGCGTCAAAGGCCGGTACCTCCGCATTCAGATCAACCCCCGAGCGGACCACGCTCAGCAGATAAGGGTTGCCAAGCTCGGTCATGTTGTAGTATTCGGAGATGGGCCCGCGCAGGATGACTTCATCGCCGACCTGCGGGGCATAGTAGCCGCCGCCCTGAATTCGCAGCGTCGAGTAGTAGCCAATGTAGACATAAATACCATCGGAGCTATTCGGATCTCCGTCGGCCGTGGCGGCCGTGTTTTGCATGAAGAAGCCTTGTAGCTGTGCACTCCCGGAACTGGTCCTGGAGAGGCGTTCTCGTAGATCACGCCCTGGATGACCACTGTCTGTCCAGCATAAGGCGAGGCAAAGGTAGCGCCGTCGTCGCTGTTGGCGACAGACCTTGACGGTGCCGATTGGCAGGATGACGTAGACATTGAGCGCGATCGAGGCACTGCCGCTGCGTGCTTCCGCATCGCTGATCGTACAATCCAGAGTCTTATCGCCGTCAGATGTGGAGGGGTCAACCGTCGCCAGATAGGAGAAGGTGTTGTCGCCTGCGGTTATGTCGCCGTTGCTGCCATCATCGAAGAAGGTCTGTGTAGTGGACCCACCGATGGCACTCAAGTCACAACTGACCGCCAAAGCGGTGCTGGTCGGGTTTTCGCCTGGCGTGACCGCGACCGTCAGCAAGCTGGTATCACTGGCCTTGACCACAGTCGGGGTCAGCCGCGCCTGTGCCCGTGGGATTTGTCGTGACCGGCCCACTGCCAAAGTGCTGGCCGGTGTTGACCGCGCCAAAGGTATTGGGAATTGGTCCGCCCAAGTGAAATCGCCATACGCCGTGCCGGTGCCGGTCAGTTGCAGGGAATCACCGACCGTCGATGTCGATGCCTTCCGAAACCCCAATGTCGGTCGCTGGTCATGCCACGCCGGCCGGTCCGTCGCGGCTGTGAACGTCCCTTCGTAGCTCAGGAATTGGACGACTGCATCTGCTTGCATCCACCAGAGCCAATCCATCGGGGATCCGTTTTGTATGCCGTGCTCGCGGAAATGACCAGGCGCGCCGAATCCATTCCCCAGATCGGGTATGATCCCGCTCAAGTGGCGATGGTGTCATAGACATTCCGCCGTCCGCTGCCGTTGTAAAGCACAAGGCTCCAGCCCGTCAGATCGGTGCCCGCCGGCCCGGCGATCTCGATCGCCTCGCCAGTATCGGTGCTGGCATTGTCATAGTGGATCTCATTGATGAAGGGCGCCGGAGGCGTGCTGAAGGTCTGGCCGGTGTTGACCGCGCCGAAGGTGTTGGGCGTCGGCTCCGCCCAAGTGAAATCTTCGTAGTTGGTCCCGTCCCCGTGAGCTGAAGTGAGTTGCCGACTGGCGTCGTGAACTAGTCTTCGATCACCCCAATCTCCTCGCTAGTCATGCCATCGGCTGGCCCGCCGACCGCGGTAAAGCTGCCTTCGTAGCTCAAGAACTGGACGACATTGCTACTGCCATCCACCAGTGCCAACCGTCCGGGGCTTCCGTTTTGTATGCCGACTCGGGAGAATAAGGGTCCCATAGCCGTCTCTGCTTGATCCGGGATTACCCCGCTCAGGTTGATAGTGTCATAAACAGCTACCGCCGCTGCCGTTGTAAAGCGCAATGCTCCAGCCAGTCAGATCGGTGCCGGCGGCCCGGCGACCTCGATCGCCTCGCCAGTATCGGTGCCGGCATTGTCATAGTGAATTTCGTTGATGAAGACAGTGGTGTGGCCGCATTGCCGGTGCCGCCCGCGAAGGCGAGAGGCCGGGCGAGCCCACAGCCGCCAACAACATCGCCAGCGATGGCAGTCGTCGAACCCATTCGGTACAAACGAGTTCTGCAAATTCATCGATCAAGCTCCTTCTTGAAATGAGAGTGGAGATTGGGTGTCGCGAACGCGACAACGCTCGAACGTCGCGCGGACGTCCGAGCGAAAGGCCCTCGGTCGAGGCTTGTGCGGCAAAGCGGGGGATGCGTAGATGCCCCTCCGGCAAAAGCATCGGTCGGCGCCCAGCTGGTTCTGGCGCCGACCCCCTTAGTACAATGCGACTATAGTCCCATTCTGATACCCTTTCAACAGGTAAGCGCAAACTTTAAGCTTGGCGTGGAGATGGCGGCGGGTTGGGAGGAGAATCTCAATCCGGTGTGGGTCTGACGCGATCGCCGTTACCTCACGTGCCCCCTACTCAGGTGCTTGCACGCCCTACCATGACCAGGGCGCAGTAGTAGATCACCAGGACAACCGGTGGAAGAAAAGGACCGGGCGCCCACTCTGGGCGCCCGGTGGCTTGTATCTACATAGGAGGGCGAACGTCAATCTAAGGCAGGAACGTGTTGATCCATGCCAACACGTCGGGGGTGTCCACTCGGAACGAGTAGCCCACGCCCGAGCAGTTAACATTGGTGACATACGAGTTGACGGCCAGGACCGTGTCCGTTCCGCCGAGCAAATCGGGACCGCCGGAATCACCGAAGCACGTCCCACCCGAGCCACCGCCTGGGTTGAGGGCAAGCTTCATGAACTCGTCACTGTGCTTGAAGTTACCAGAAACGAGGGCGCTGGGAGCATAGAAGCGTGTCCGTGGGCCCGTCCAGCGGTAGTATGGCGGTGGCTGGGGGAGTTCATTCCCTGGGATCTTTGCCTGGTACTTGACTCCGTAGCCAACGAAATCGATCGCAGTCTTGTTCTTCAGTGTATCGACCAAACCCGCCGTCGGCAGCTCTGCGAAACCGCCGACATCGACCGCCTCGTCAAGCACGACAATGCCCACATCACCATGCGCAAACTCAGGCAATCCGTTGCCACACCCGGTACAGAATTCGGAGTATGTGTACGGCGTGCCTTCAATCGCGCCGCTTTCCGGGCCCGCCATATGGGTAGAGCGGGAAAGGCACGGCGTCGTAGGTGACATCTTCATCGAACCATACACGGGCAGCCACAGCACCATCGGTGCAGTGGCCAGCAGTGAGCACCACATTCGGTGCGATCAGCGACCCGCTGCAGCGCCATGCGGGCCCGACCACTCCCGTATCCGGATCAGGGGCGTCAAAGACCAAGAGACCAACATAGGGATGAGCATCCCCATCCGGCTGACCGTTGGTGATGGCGAACGCCGACCCGACGGTGGCGATCAGCATCACGGCCACGATTCCCAGTACAAATATCGTCTTTTTCATGCTTCCCTCCGTCATTGAGTGTGGATCAGTCCAAAGAGTCGCTGGGTTCATAGAGTGAGGTCGATGGCCACCTCCGCTGAGCTGGGCTGCCAGGTGACGGGATGGACAACAATGGACCGTGGCAGAGATGCACACATTTGTCCGACGAGTACCAAGCAAACTCGGCAGTCGCCGCGCCACCCCGCTGATATGCAGCTGTATGGAATTTGGTCGCCCCTCCGGCAGGACGGGCCCGGCCAGTGCTGGTGAAACCGGACCCTTTGAGGCCTCCCGACTATAGCAACTTTTGGTTGACCAGACAACAGGTTGGCGAAAACTTTAAGCTTGGCGTGGAAGTAGCGACGGTTTGCAGGCGCTTGGAACGGCCCAGTGCAGCCCAGCCGCCGCCAAGCCCCCCTCCCTTGCAGGTTGTGAATTCCTTCACAATCCTTTACCGAAGTCGCGAATCAAAACGGCAGGCGATGACTCGCCTGCCGTTGGGTGCCTGATGTGAAAATCAGGTCCGGCTTACTTACTTCATCACGGTCCTGGCCGGCTCGGGCGGGGTAGGGCTGCTGCTGCCCGAGCGGCCGCCTCGCATGCCCCAGATCAGGAGCGCCACCCCGGCGCCCAACCCGAAGCCGCCCAGGACGCCGGCGCCTGAGATCCAGTGGCCGATCAGGGCAAACGTGCCCAACAGGCCGAGATAGGCCGCCACCCCAAACTGCCAGTGGTCTCGATACCACTCCGACGCCTGCAAGGTGAACCAGCCCACGCCAACCCCAAACACAAGTGCTCCCAACGCGCGAACGATGACACCTATGAGCTGAAGTATCGTCCAGATATCCATGGTGCTCCAACGCCCTCCTGTCCTGTGGTGGTCAATCCTGCCGTTTCTTCGCCTGCCTCGACGGAGGCTGGCCCCCGTGGTAGTATCCTGAGAAGAAGTGGAGGTGACCCCCTATGGCTCGTCGGCCTTCTTCCGGCCACAAATCCGGCAAGCGATCAAGCAGACCCAACCTGTCCCAGATCATCTTTTCCCTGATCGCCTTAATCGTGATCGCCTCGTTCGTCCTCAGCTTGATCGCTAAGTAAGAACCCCAAGCGTCCTTTCTGGTTCCGCTCGTCCGGTCAAGCCAGCGAGAAGAACATCGACACCAGCGCTAGCAGGCCGGCGACGAAGTAACCCACCATGGCTGTCCGGTGCTGCGAGCGCATGATGGCGTTGGTCGACTCGATGTACTGATTGAAGTCCACCACGAAACCGGCGATCACGTCGTTTCCCTCGACCTCCCGCATTCGGAACGTCCGCGCCAGGCCTTGTGCCATTCGCCAGTGCTGGTAGGCAAAGGCGAAGAATATGGCCGCAAACAGGATCCAGATAGGATAAAGGATCATCGCTCGTCTCCTTCTCGGGGTGAGCGGGCAAGGGTCTTCCCGCAACTCCGCCCAGCATACATTAGAAGAATGTCTTCGGCAATGACCCCCCATTCCCCCCGCCGTCTCTTATCGCTTGCCCACCCTGGGCGGGGGCCAGCCTCACACCTGGCCCGGAGCTTGCATCTCCCGCACCGATGGGAGGACCACTGTCCTACCTGCCGGGCGTAACAGGTACACCTTGCATCCGTTCTCTCATTCACATGCCTAGCATTCCGGGGAATGTCCGGTTATGCTTCCCGGTCGGGAAAGCCGGGGCCATCTGAAAGGGCCCTGTAAGGTCAAACAAGCACAAGGCATGCTACGCTTAACCTGTACCAAAGGAAAAACCTCGGGCCGGACCGCCCGACAAATCCAAAGCGAAAGGAGGTGAAACTTCATGCTATACGCGCCGAAAGAAAGAGGTCAGGGTTTGGTAGAGTACACGTTGATTCTTGTTCTGGTCGCTGTTGTCGTGATTGTCATTTTGGCTCTGCTTGGCCCGGCGATCGGTAACGTGTTCAGCAACATTGTCAATAACATCTGATCTGAACGCGTCACGCCACGGGAGGTCTCACCTCCCACCTGACAAGAAGGAAGAGCCCTATCACAGCGATAGGGCTCTTCTTTTTGTTAACCCAACCCTTGCCGGCCAATCACTCGGGACGGCCACCCACACCGCCCCGAGGTGGCGCCTCGATATTGGGCGGCCTACTTGGGAAACCTGGTCAGGACCGTCACCGGAGTGGGCACCTGCACCTTATCGCCGACCTCCACGGTTTGACCGTCTCGGGACACCACGCCGCCCTGGAAGATGGCCAGCGGTGTGCCCGGTGCGGCGACCGTAAGGTCCACGTAGGCTTGGCCCAGCAGATAGCCCTCCGAATCCACGGCGCAAGACGTGACCTTGCCGACGATCTTCCCCCGCCGATCGACGACCGGATCGCCCGAGTGCGCCATGCGCACGCCCTTGTCGTCGAAGCGGAAGCGAACCACCTCCGCCTTCCGGGCCGCCTCCTGGGCCAGGAAGGCCCTCCGCCCGATGAACCAGGGCTTGTAGGTCTTGACGTAAGCGCCGAAACCCGGCATCTCCCACGCCCAGACCCAAATCGCCGGCCATCTCATGGCCGTAGAGCGGCAGGCCGGCCTCCGTGCGGAGCGAGTCGCGCGCACCCAGCCCGGCCGGCTTCAGTCCCATCGGCTCGCCGGCCTTCAACAGCGCGTCCCACAGCGCCGGGCTCTGGTCGGGGTGCACGAACAGCTCGAAGGCGACGCGCTCGCCCGGTGTAGCCGGTGCGGCTGACGACCAGGTCGAAGTCTCCGAAGCGGCCTTCCATCAAGCCCGCCCATTTCAGCCCCTTCAGTTTCGCGGCCGAAGCCTCGTCCGTTCCGAGGGCGAGCAGGATGTCGCGGCTGTTGGGCCCCTGCAGGGCAATGTCCACCCGCATATCCGCTCCGGCTTCAGGGTCACGCAGGTTGCGCAGTCGGCACCCGCGGCCGAAGGCCAGGGACCATGGCCGCTGCTCATCGATGCGCACCTCGCCGGACTTGACCGCCTGGAGCCAGGCCCAATCCTTATCGTCATTGGCCGCATTGACCACTATCAGGTAGGTCTGGGGGCCGCGACGGTAGATCATCAGGTCGTCGATCACCTGGCCATCGGGTCTGAGGAACTGCGTGTAGTGCGACTGGCCAACTTCCAGCTTGGCGACGTCGTTGCCGACCACGCTATCCAGGAAGGCCGCCGCCCCGTCGCCCTCCGCCTGGTAGACGCCCATGTGGCTGACGTCGAACAGGCCCGCCGCATGCCGCACGGCTAGATGTTCTTCGATCACCGAGGTGTACCAAACCGGCATGTCCCAGCCGGCGAAAGGCACCATCTTGGCGCCAAGGGCGCGGTGGGCCGCGTGCAAAGCCGTCTCGCGCAGCTCGGCCGGCTCGGTCTCATCCCAGGTGAAGTCCGGGAGCGGATCGCCTTCATCTTTGGGAGCTGACCCCGACGTACCACGGCTTGTCCTGGCCGTCCGCTTCCAGGGCCGGCACCTTGGCGCCTTTGGCGCCCTCGGCCCGGCGCACGATCACCGGCCCCGGCAGTTTGCGGTCCGCATCTGCCGGGTCGATCAGGACATAGCCGTCGGAGAGATCGCGCAGCCAGGTCAAGACGCGTGAGGCGGCGCCGGCGGATACCGTCAAAGTCCAGCCCTCGCCATCCTTCGGCTGCGTCAATCCAGCTTCAACGGTCTCACCGCCGGCCGTGAGCTGGATGCCGGTTGTGTCGCCCGGCGCCATCGACTCAGGGCGGGCGGTCGTGGCCCAGCCTACGAACGCCTCGGCGTCTTCGCCTTCGATGGTGATGGCCACGGTATCCCCCTCCGGCGCCGGGTCGTCGAGAAAGTAGAACTGAGGGTAGCCATGCTTGTCTGGCGAAGTGTCAATACCCGCCGCTTCCGCCATGTCTCGCACGGCCATGCGGGTCTGGTTGAGATCCTCAAAATCGACCTTGGCACGCTGCAGGGCGCTCTTTCGCCCTGCCGTGCCATAAGGGACGCAGGCCTTGAGCAGTCTGGCGATCAGCACCCCCAGCTCCCGGCAGTCGTCTTCCTTGAACCCGCGCTGCGTGATCCAGGGCGTGCCCAGCCGGATGCCGGACGGATTGAAGGCCGATCGGTCGCCTGGGGATCGTCTGCCGATTGACCACAATGCCGGCCACATCCAGGATGCGGGCCGCCATATCGCCGGAGAGCGTGGTGCCGTCCTCGCCGACTACCGATTTGCAGTCGACATTGGTCAGATGGGTGTCGGTGCCGCCGAACGGGATGCGCAGCCCTTCGGACTCGATGGCCTCGGTCAAGGCCACGCAGTTGGCCACAATCTGATGCTGGAGCTGCCTGAATTGGTCGGTGGCCGCCAGCTTGAAGGTCAGGGCCTGGGCGGCGATGGTGTTGATGTGGGGTCCACCTTGCTCGCCGGGGAACACCGCTCGGTCGAGGTCGCGCGACAGCTTGGGCGAGGCGGTCATGATCACCGCCCCCCTCGGTCCGCACATCGACTTGTGGGTGGTGAAGGTGATCACGTCGGCGTAGCCCACCGGCGACGGATACGCTCCGGCCGCCACCAGGCCCGCCACATGGGCGATGTCGGCCAGCAGGTAGGCGCCGACCTCGTCGGCGATGGCACGGAACTTGGCCCAATCCACTGCCCACGAGTAGGACGAGAAGCCGGCGATGATCATCTTCGGCATGTGCTCCCGGGCCAAGGCCGCGATCTGGTCGTAGTCAAGGCGTTCGGTATCCGGGATCAACGGCGTAATGAACGGCGTGGTAGTACTGGCCGGAGCGGTTGACCGGCGACCCGTGGCTCAGGTGCCCGCCGTGCAGCAGGTTCATTCCCAGCACCGTCTCGCCCGGCTCCATCAACGCATGGTAGACAGCGTTGTTGGCCGGGGCGCCGGACAACGCCTGGACGTTGACATACAGATCGTCGGCTGTCAGGCCATTGGCGGCGAAAGCCTCGGCGCAGCGGCGGCGGGCCAGCGGTTCGACGATATCGACATATTCCACACCCTTGTAGTAGCGGGGGTCGGAGTAGCGCCGATAGTGGGCCAGGCGAGCCGGCACATCGAGCAGCTCGGCTTCCGTCATCCAGCGTGTCTCTTCGTCGGGATAGCCCTCGGCATAGACGTTGTTGAAGGGCGTGCTCAGGAGCTCGAGAACCGCTTGTGGGGCAGTGCTCTCGGAGGGGATCAGGATCAGCTTGCGGAACTGCCTTTCGGTTTCGAAATCGACCACATCTGAAAGATCCGGGTCGAGATCGGCCAGGCCCCCGCGGAAAAGAAGATCGGGCATTGGGGTCTCCATTGGGTGATGACGAGTTGCTGGGGAAACCGCGCCTCGAGCTGGGGTGGATCTACGAGAGGATTGTATTCCGCCGCCAGAGGGTGGTCAAGGAAGGCCCTGCGCGCAGCGGGGGCCCAGCGCAGTCCTGCCCTGCCGGGGACGAGACGACAGCACGCTTAGTGGTCTGCGCACAGAGCTGGCCGCTCAATGCTAGTTGCTGCTCTTGTTCTGCCCCCCTGCAGGCCCCCCTTGTCAAAGGGGGGCCCCTGGGGAACATAGATTTTCCCAGACCCCTCACAATCGTGTGTGTTGTTTTGTCGGGACCCCCTGCGCCCGACCGCATGCTACGCTTCCCGCCATGTCATTTCAAAGGCGGCCAAGCCGGCCGAGGATTCTCCTTGACCGATTACCATCGGAGCTGCATGGAAGAGACACATGCATTCGCTCTCGAAGTTCTGGAACTCAGCCCTCAGTGCTCTGCGCTAGCTGCGCTTCTCACGGCACCGGCATCGGGCCGCCCTGGTAGACCCACAGATTGAACAGGTCCTGCAGCTGACACCCGCAGGCGGACTCAGCCGAGGTTTGAAAATCCTTCGAACTGGCGAACCCATACTCGTACTTCTGAAAGTAGGCTTTGAGAAAGGCGAAGAAGGCCTCATCGCCCAGCCGCTGGCGCAAGGCATCGAAAAACAGGGCGCCCTTCCAATACACGATCAGACCATAGGCGTCCTGGGTGGGATAGTCGCCAACGCCTCTGCCGATCGGCAGCTCAGAGATCGATGTCCCGGCGACAACCGACCGATAGTGGCTCAGCTCACCCGTCGCTCGCCCCGTGCCCTGGTCGTGCTCCAGGTAGAGCACGGAAGCGTAGGTCGCCGCCGCCTCGTCCAGCCAGGGCTGCTCCAGTTGGTCGTCACCGATCAGACCATAGAACCATTGGTGGGCGACCTCATGGATCACCGGAATCTCGAGGTTGGAGGTGCCCACCGTGCCAATGGTCACCATGCCGGGGTATTCGATCCCGCCGAAGGCGCCTGGCACGTCCACCACATCCAGTTCCGTGTAAGGATAGGGACCGACGTCCTGGGTCATCAGATCAAGCTGCCCCGCAGCCAGCCGGAGCATGCGCTTCAAATCGCTCTTGTGCTCATCCAAAACCCATCCGTGGATGGTTACCCCGTCCACCTGGACAGAATCGTGAACGAAAGGCCCGTAGGCGAAGGCGAAGTCGCGCACCGGGCCGGTGACAAAGGAAACCGTAGTGGTCCCGTCGGGGTTGTCCCGCCGGTCGACCTCCACCCCCGACGCCGCCAGGCCGAGATCGGTCGGGCCGGTCAGCTGCACGGCGTAGACGGCGATATCAGAGTTGGTGGTGTCCCCTCCGGGCGGCGCTAGCTTCGCCTCCCACTGCCCGTCGATCGAAGCGCGGAACCAGCGGATAGAATGTCGGAGCGAACAGCACCCCCTGGCTGATCCCGAAGCGCGCCGGCTGGGGGCCGCCGATGTCACCCCTGGCCTGCGACCTCGAAAGGTAGGCTCAGATCGACCTTGTCCCCCCGATTCAACGCCGTTGGAAGGTTGAACCTGAGCGCCAGACCGCCCAAGGCAACCGTCGGTGTCACCGGATGCCCATCGATCAACGCCGGCCCTGCCTGCATGCGGGAAAGATATTGGTCGGCGTCGTTCGGCCAGAGCATCAGCACCAAATCCTGGATCGGCGCCGTTGATCGATGCGTATATTGGATTCGCTCCACTCCGCTGATTCGCGCCTGCTCCTGGGCGGCATCCATGCTGATTCGCGCCTGGATGTCGTAGCGAGTCCAACCCGGGTCCGTGCTGAGAACATCCTGGAATCCGCTGCGCATCGCCGCCGTCTGCGCCGCCGCCGAACCGGCGGTCGCGCCGGGCGTGGCGGCCAGTGTGGGCAAGGACGTCGGGCTGGGGGTCGGTGTGAACTGGGGGGGAAGACCCCGGGGCGTGCTCGTCGCCTCCGTCCTGGCCTGAGGCGAAGCCGGGCTTGCCGGCGGGACGCCAGGACCGCACCCGACCACCAGCAACAAGACCACGATCAGTGGCAGGCTACGACGCATGTTGACCTCCACGTAAGGGAAAAGGCGTCCAACCGGACGCCCTGTGGGCGGAACAGGACTCGAACCTGCGACCCCTTCTGTGTAAGAGAAGTGCTCTAACCAACTGAGCTATCCGCCCGTTCGGATTATAGCGACCCCGCCTGTCGGGGTCAACGTGGCGCCGATCTTTGCCTCGCCCGTCCGGAAATGCTATAGTTGCCAGCCAGCCGTCCACCCCATCGATGCACGTTGGAGCCGCAGCATGTCGTCCTTCGAGGCTCGAATCCGAGAGGCCAAGCCCGACTTGACCCCCAGTTTCCAGGTCCTGGCGGACTATTTGCTCGACTCCTTCGACCAGGCAGCCTTCCTCTCGGGCACCGAATTGGCGCATCGGCTCGACCTGGATCCGGCGACGGTTGTGCGCTTCGCCCAACGTCTTGGTTATCCTGGTTACCGCGAACTGCAGCGCGAGGTTCAAGCGCGCGTCCAACTGCTCCTTGCGCCGCCTGACCGCGCACAGGCCAACTCACCGGAGGAAGCGGCTATGGGCGCGCTCGACCAGGCCGGCGCGCTCATCGATCAGGTCCGCCGCGATTTCCCGCTCGAGGCTGCCAATCGCTTCATCAAGCTGCTGGACGCCGCCGCCCGCGTCGTCATCCTGGCGGAGGGGCTGACTCTCCCCGCGGCCCGCACCTTGGGCGCCTGGCTCGAACTTGGGGGCCATACCGTCCACTACAGCGCCGGCTCGGCCGCCGACGTGGCGCGTGCCCTGGCAGGCATCCACCGGGGCGACCTGGTGGTCGCCGTCGAGAGCGACGGGGAGACACCGATCCTGGGCCGCGCCCTCGAGGAGGCCCATAAGCACGGCGCCGCCACGGTGGCGCTTGTGGCGGCCCCGTCCAACGAGGTCACTTCACACGCCGATCTGGTCCTGGCCACCCGCGCCAACCACGATCCGGTCATGGCCCAGCTGATGCTCGACGCGCTGAGCTTCGCGTTGATGCGCATGCTGATGAAGGCCCGCCCGGGCCGCTTCAAGGCCGATGGCCGGCAGCTGCGCGAGCTAACCAGGACTCTGGCCGGCGATGATGGCTCCGACTCGCGTGCGCTGAATTGGCGACGGCGCGCTCCCCACGCCGGGCCTGATCGCCATCCCCTCATCCATGTGGATCGCCCTGGCTGTCGTAGTGGTCGTCATCGTGCTCCTCGTCTGGGAGCTCTACTTCTGCGAAGGCGCCCACCTCGGCCGGCGATCCGTGATCTGGACCTACGACCTCGCCGCCCACCGCTACGATGGCATCAAGCGCTTCGATCCAGATTGGGAACGCCGCACATTGGGCGAGCCGGTGGTGACGGTCTTCGGCGACCTGCGCGGCGTTCGGCTGCTCGATGTGGGCGCGGGCACGGGCCGCCTGGCGCGGGCTGTCGATGCCGCCGGAGGGGTGAGCGGCGACCTGTGGGCCCTGGAACCCTCCCGCAATATGCTCGAGCTCGGCCGGTCATTCAGCTTGACCCATCCCGCACGTTGGATCCAAGGCTGGTCACAGCCCCTGCCATTCGCCGATGAGTCCTTCGATCTCGTGGCCTCGCTGGAGATGCTGGAGTTCACGCCTCGCCCGGCCCGCACGCTCAGGGAAATGACCCGCGTGCTGCGCGGAGACGGCTGGTTGCTGGTGTCAAACCGGATCGGCTGGCAGGCCCGTCTGATCCTGGGCCACTACTTCAGCCAGCGGTCCCTGACCCGACTCCTCGAAGACGCCGGCTTGGTTGACATTCAATTCTTCCCCTGGCAAATGGATTACGATTTGGTCTGGGGTTATAAACCCGCTCTCGAATGATCGGGACTGGAGGCTGATCGAACACCATGCGCCTAATTCGCTTTCGGAAGGGCGCTGACTTGCCCGTGCTCTGGGGTTGGATTTCGGAGGGCAAGGTCGGCCTGGTAGACGGGTCGCCCTACGGTGAGTTCAGCCGCAGAGAGGTCAGGCTGCCCATCGACTCGGTGGACCTCCTCCCGCCAGTTGCGCCCGGAAAAGTCATCTGCGTTGGCCGCAACTATGCTGCCCACGCCGCCGAACACGAGGCGGACCTCCCCGAGCTGCCGCTTCTCTTTCTCAAGCCCTCGACGGCTGTGATCGGCGACGGCGATGACATCTATCTCCCGCCGCAGGCCCAGCAGGTCGAGCATGAAGCCGAGCTGGCGGTCATTGTCGGCCAGCGCTGCCGATGGGTCGAGCCGCGGGCCGCTATAGACGTCCTGCTCGGCTTCACCATCGCCAACGACGTCACCGCTCGAGATCTCCAACGCCGGGACGGCCAGTGGACGCGAGGCAAGGGTTTCGATACCTTCTGCCCGATCGGCCCCTGGATCGAGACCGAGTTCGATCCCGCCGATGCCCTCATCACGTGCACGGTCAACGGCCAGCTGCGGCAAATGGCGTCCACCCGCGACATGATCTTCCCGGTACGCCAGATCGTGGCTTTCGTCTCGTCGGTGATGACTCTCGAGCCCGGCGACGTCATCCTGACGGGAACACCTTCGGGGGTCGGGCCGCTGGCTGATGGGGACGAAGTGGCGATCGAGATCGAGGGAATCGGCATACTTACCAACCGAGTCCGGAATGATCCCGGCGCCCCGGCCAATGACCGCTAACCACAGAGGAGACACAGGATGGGTTTGAAACCAGACCACTGGATCACCAAAATGGCGCGCGAGCAGCGCATGATCGAGCCCTTCGTCGAGAGCCAGGTTCGGGAGGGGGTGATCTCCTATGGGGTGTCCTCCTATGGCTACGACATCCGCGTGGCGGATGAGTTCAAGATCTTCACCAACCTCTTCTCGGCCGTCGTCGACCCCAAAGCCTTTGATCCGGCGTCGATGGTCGACACCAAGGGCGACGTCTGTACCATCCCCCCCAACTCGTTTGCACTCGCCCGCACAGTGGAATACTTCCGAATCCCGCGGACGGTCTTGACCATCTGCTTGGGAAAGTCGACCTACGCGCGCTGCGGCATCATTGTCAACGTGACCCCTTTCGAACCCGAGTGGGAGGGGTACGTGACCCTTGAGATTTCCAACACCACACCCCTGCCGGCGCGCATATACGCCAACGAAGGCATCGCCCAGGTCCTGTTCTTCGAGGCGGACGAGCCGTGCACCATCTCTTACGCCGACAAGAAGGGCAAGTATCAGAAGCAGAACACGATCGAGCTTCCGCGCCTCTAGCCCGATCGACCGGCGCGTCGTGCCCCGCCAGTTGGGCGTGTGCTAGAATCCTGAGATCGAAGTTTGGGGGACAAGCGAGGTGGACGTGGACCGCTTCTTTCTGGGATTGGGCGCCGTGGGCGCCTTTTTGGCAGTCGCCACCGGCGCATTCGGAGCCCACGCCCTGAGCGCCCATTTTGAGGCCCACCCCGATCTTGAGAGCGTCTACCATACTGCAGTTCAATACCTGTTCGTTCACGCTCTGGGGTTGATGGTGATCGCCTGGGCGAGCACCCGCTTCACGGGGCAGGGTGTGGCCTGGGCCGGGTACCTGTTTCTGGCCGGCATCTTGCTTTTCTGTGGCAGTCTGTTTGTCCTCAGCCTGAGCGGCATCCGCTGGTGGGGCGCCGTGACACCTTTCGGCGGGCTGGCGTTCCTGGCGGGATGGGCGCTGCTGGCCCTGACCGCATGGCGCGGATGACCCCGCTCAACCCATCTCACCTGGCCCCCTCCCTTTCACCTTGCTCCGCCAGCCTGAACCTTCCTGCCGCCCAGCACGACTGTCTCGAGGCATGCGCATGACTTTTCCAACCCCAGAAGACCTCGGCCAAAGCCTGCACGACCAGCAGTACATCGCCAGCGACGATATCACGACCGTGCTCTATCTCGCCCAAGGATTGGGCAAACCCGTCTTGGCCGAAGGACCGGCCGGCGTCGGCAAAACTGAACTGGCCAAGGCTTGGGCAGGCGCCACCGGGCGTGAGTTGATCCGGCTTCAGTGCTATGAGGGCCTAGACGAGACCAAGGCGCTCTACGAATGGGAGTACGCCAAGCAGATGCTGTACTCTCAACTCCTGCGCGACAAGCTCAACACACTGCTGGCCGACACGCAGTCTCTCGCCGAAGCCGCCGACAGAATCGCCAGCGAGGAAGACGCCTTCTTCTCCATGCGCTTTCTGCTGGCCCGCCCACTGCTCAAGGCCATCCTGTCGGAGGAGCCAGCCCTGCTGCTGATCGATGAGATCGATCGTGCCGACGCCGAATTCGAGGCGTTCCTGCTCGAAGTGCTGAGCGACTTCCAGGTCACCGTCCCCGAGATCGGCACGCTGACGGCCGTCCACCACCCGCTAGTGGTCCTTACCAGCAACAATACGCGCGAGCTGTCCGAAGCCCTCAAGCGCCGCTGTCTGTACCTGTTCATCGACTACCCCAGCCTGGAGACCGAGCTGGCCGTCGTGCGGCTGCGCGTGCCGGATCTTGACCAGGCGATGGCGCGCCAGGCCGTCGAGCTCGTGCACCGGCTGCGACAGTTGGACCTGAGGAAGAGCCCCGGGATCAGCGAGACCCTCGACTGGGCGCGGGCCTTGGTTCATCTGAACGCCAAGTCCATCGATCGTGAGACGCTCCAGCACACTTTGACCGTGCTGTTGAAATACGACCGCGACGTCCAACTGGCCCGCCGAGCGCTGCAGCGCGATTCGGACCGCCGCCGGCAGATGGAGGCCGAGCGGCGCATGCGAGACATGCCTCCCGACGACCCCGGTCAGCAAGGTGACTCGGATGGATGATCGCATGGTCAAATTCGTGGCTGCCTTGCGGGCCGCTGGCGTGCGGATCTCTCTGGCCGAGAGCCAGGATGCGTTCGCCGCCACCCAAGCGGTCGGTGTGATGGATCGAAACCGGTTCAAGACCGCACTCCAGACCACGCTGGTCAAGGACCGTTCCGATCACCCGGTCTTTGACAAGTTGTTCCCGGTCTACTTCGGATCGGCTCCCAAAGGCATGCCTGATGCCGAAGACCTGCTCACACCGGGCCAGATCGAACAGCTCCGCCGGGTCCTTTCCATGCTGGCCGACGAATTGCGCGACATGCTCCAACGGCTTATGGAGGGTCAGGGCTTCAACCAGAAGGAGCTCCAACAGGCTGCCGAACGCGCTGGCCTGCAGAACGCCCGGTCGTTGGCCGACCAGGGTTGGCTGTCCCGACGTATGGCGCAGCAGCTTGGCCTGGCACAACTGATGGCAGAGATCGAGATGCTCTTGAACGAGATGGCCTTGGCCGGCGCCAACCCACAGGATCGGGCCGACATACAGGCTTTCTTGGAGGCTGGTCTGGCCGGTCTACAGGAGCAGGTAGAGCACTTCGCCGGAATCAGCCTGGCGGAGCGCATGCGGGAAACCGTTCCCCAGGAGCTTGGCGACCGGCCCCTGATGGACATCCCCTTCCAGAATCTGTCGGCCGATGAGATAGACCGGCTCAAACATGAAGTCAGTCGTCTGGCAGCCAGGCTGCGAACCCGGGCGGCGTTGCGGCAGAAGCGCGGTAAGGGCCGTCGTCTCGATCCCAAGAGCACGCTTCGGGCAAACCTTCGCCACGGCAACGTCCCCTTCGTCCTCGTCCGCCGTGTCCGCCGCCGAAAAGCGCGCTTCACCCTGATCTGTGACGTGTCGACGTCGATGCGGCCGGTGGTTTCTTTCCTGCTGCTTCTGATGTACCAGGTGCAATCACAAGTCGGTCGAACGCGCAGCTATGCCTTCATCGACCACATGGAAGACATCAGCCAGGCGTTTGACGGCCAACGGCCGGAACAGGCCGTGCCTGAGGTCCTCCACCGCCTTCCGCCGGGGCACTACAACACCGATCTCGGTCGAAGTCTGGAGGGGTTCTTTGGGGACCAGCTGGGGGCGGTGGACAGTCGTACGACGGTGATCATATGCGGCGACGGCAGGAACAACTACAACCCTCCCCGCACCGACTTGGTCGAACAGCTGGCTAAGAGGGCGCGCAAGCTGGTCTGGTTCAACCCTGAGCCGCCGGCCTACTGGGGAACGGGTGATAGCGACATGCCGGCCTATGCCTCACTGGTTGACGCCGTGTTTCAGGTAGCCAACCTGCGCCAGCTGACTCGCGCTGTGGATCAGCTTTTCGCCTGACCGGAACAACCAAACGAGATCGCCGTCAACTGGGGAGATCGATCGGCTGCTTGCGGGCCAGCCAAAGGCCCGCCACCCCCAGCGCCGTGAAGACGGCCGCCGCCGGGAACACCGCCAGCAGGCTGATGCGGGTCAAGACAGCCCCGATGGCCGGACCAACCATTAGCCCCAGATTGACGGGAAGGTAGGCGAACGACATCACACGCCCACGGACTTCGTCGGTGGTGGAACTGGCGAGCACGCTGAACGAGATGGCGAACACACTGGAAGAGACGGCGCTGATCAGCGCCCAAGTCACCGCCAGGCTCCATAAACTATGCGCCAAAGCCGGCAACGGCCACAATACCACCCCCAAGATGCCACCGGCAATTAGCACCTGCCAGTGGCCCCAGCGGTCGGCCAGCGCGCCCAGCAATGGGCTGCCGATGAGGGCCGTCAGCCCTCCCGCCCCGACCACCAGGCCCACGATCTTCCCCGTTTCCGATCCGGTGTAGAGGGACGCCGTCACCAGCGGGATGTAGGTCAACGCCAACAGCCAGGCGGCAAACAGGGCGAAGAGGGACGGGAAGAGCAGTCTGAGGGCGCGGCGTGCGAAACACAATCCGCACCGAGTTCGGCTGCCATGGTCAACAGAGGGCCGCGATCCGTGCCCACAAAGTGATCGCGGTATCCGAAGGTCATCCCGAGAATGACCAGCCCCATGATGGCCACATTGATGGCGACCAGGGTGCGAAAGCCGAACGCGTCAAAGAGCGCGCCACCGATGAGGGGTCCCACAAACACGCCCACCGGTGCTCCACTGTTCATGATGGAAAAGGCCAAGCCCCGCCGGAGCTTGGGGGACCGCTCGGAGAGGGTGGTCATCATCAAACCGCTGTTGCCGAGGGCGAAGCTGGTGATCGACCGCGCCAGCAAGAAAACCCAGATGCTGCCCGAAACGACCATCCCCAGGCCGGCCAGGAAGTGGGCCACGAAAGAACGCACGATGATCGGCTGCCGGGCGTAGCGATCGGCCAATGCCCCCCAAAACGGAAGAAGCGGGAGCCCCAGGGCGCTGGTGATGGCCACAACAGCGCCGGTCCATGTGGCCACCTGGTCCCTCGGCACGCCGAGATCGGGCAGGTAGAGAGGCGTGAAAGCGTTGAGTTGGCTGTAGAACGCCCCCTCGACGAAGCTGGCCAGCGTGAAGAGGACCAGGAGCCAGACCCACGACCCTGAAGGTTGAGGGGCCGGCTGAGCTGTCTGCTCGTCGATCAAGTCGTGTTGTCCCAATTGGGTCCCCCCATCACTCGGGGTGCAGGTTGGAGTATTCTATCGCCCCTGGCCGTGGGGCTGCCATCGATCGCGCGCGACATGACCGGGTAAAATGTCCCCGGCGCCCAACACTCGCCAACGTTAGGTGCGGCTGGAGCGGAGCAAGCAATGAACGATGATCTGCCGGGTGAGTTGATCATGGCGTGGTCTCAAGACACATTCCTGGCCCCGCGCTTGCAGGACGTCGCCCGCGGTCTGGGCTATGACATCCTGCTTGTCGAATCGCCCGCCCAGCTCGACGCCGAAGGGGACTCGGCGAACCGCCCGATCCCGCTGACCGAGCCGCTTCACGGGCCGGACGCCCACATGGTCGCTCGCATCGCCGAGCAACGGCCGGCCCTGATCCTGGTGGACACGACGGCGGCCGGCATCCCATGGGCCCGCTGGATCCAGGTCCTCAAGACATCCGCCGCCACCCGCAGGACTCCCATCCTGGCCTTCGGACCCCACGTTGACCAAGCCGCCCTGGACCTGGCGCGCTCGTCGGGCGCCGACCATGTCGTCACGCGCGGCCAGTTTCAATCAAACCTCCCCACGCTGATCCAGACTTGGGCCAGGCCCAGCCTGGCGGACGACCTGGTATCCGCCTGCGCGGGGCAATTGTCACCGGCGGCCCGACAGGGGGTCGAGTATCAGCGAGTGGGCGCGTACTTCGAGGCTCATGAGGCGCTGGAGAAGGCCTGGAAGGAAGCGCCAGAGGCGGAGAGCTACCTGTACCGCACCCTTCTTCAGGTGTCGGTCGCTTGCTACCACATCACTCGACACAATCACCGCGGCGCCAGCAAGATGATGCTGCGCATCCGCCAGTGGCTGGACCCCCTTCCGGATGCGTGCCGGGGCATCGACGTGGCTGCCCTTCGCCAGCAAGTCGACGAGCTGCGGGTCGCGCTGTCACGCCTCACTCCCGACACAATCGACCAGCTCGATCCCGGACTGCTCCGCCCCTTCCCGGGCAGCCAATCCTGACCCTGTCTCAGTCGTCCATGTGACGTGCTTCTTCGTGGGTGGCATCACCTCTCGGGCGCCAGGCGAATCGGCCAGCAAACGGATTGTCAATTCCTTCGACAGCATCGGCGATCAAATCACCCAAAACCGGGGCAAACTTGAAACCGTGACCACTGCCGCCGGAAGCTACCATCAGGCCCGGCCGCTCCGGGTCCCAATCCACATAGAAATCTCCGTCCCAGGTGTCCGCGTACAAACACAGGCGCGTCGCCAGCACGGGCGAGCGCGCCAGCCCAGGCAGCGACTGACTGAGAAAACCTCGGAAGGCTGATTCTTCCGCCGGATCAACCCGGCGCAGGGCATCCGGATCCACCGTCCGCCCCGGCCCGTGGTTGGCGATCTTGAGCGTGCCATCTCCGAGGGCAGCAAAGCCGTACCACCCCGTATTGGCAATGTCCGCCGCCCAGGGCACGAAATGCGGCGGCCGGTACGCGTCCACCGGGTCAGCCTTGAAGTGAAACACCGGCTGTCCCACAGGTCGCACGCGGTCGGACAGCCAGGGTAGCAGCTTGGGGGTCCACGCGCCGGCGGCGACGACCACAGCGTCAGCTTCCAGACTCTGCCCGTTATCGGTCCTCACGCCCACCACGTTTCCCCCACGTGAAACCAGACCCGCCATGCGCGACTTCTCCCGGATCACGACCCCTTGCTCGGCGGCCGTCGCCTGCAAGTGGCGGACGACCTCTCCGCTTTCGCCCCAGCCGGCCTCGGGATTGAAATAACCATCCACATAGCCGCCCTTCGCCCACGCTGGAAACCGCTCGGCCAGGATTTTGGGGGTGATCCTTTGAGGGCTGTGCCGGCGCGCTTGGAGCAAACGAAAACTCTCGTACTCGAACTCGCCCGGCTGCATGGCCGTACGGGTCAGCAGTAGGAAGCCGGTCTCGTGATACAGCGGACGCTCCCAGCCCTCGTTCCACACACGCCAGCCGGCGATTGCCTTCTCCATCAACGCCATGTAGAAGTCATCGGCGCCGTAGTCCATGCGGATGACCTTGCTGATGTCGGTGGACGACGCATCAACATGCGGCAGGGGTCCGGGATCGATGAGTTCGACAGCGTGGCCTCGCCGCGCCAACGCCAGCGCCCCCACCGTCCCGAAGATTTCCCCGCCGACCACGAGCACTCGTTGGGCATTCGAGCTTGTCATTCCATCCTCCAGGAGCCGATTAGGGCGGATCGGACAAGGCAGCCGCCAAAGAACCGTCTTCCCATGCCTGATGGTAGTCGGCAGCCCTTGCCAGCCCGGCCTGTTTCAGCCGGCGGGCAAGGTCATTCTGGTCGACGAGCAGGGAGAGCCCGGCTGCGCCCAAGTGACGCGCCTCGCCGGAGTCGACGAGGAACCCGGCCCCACCCAGGATGGCGCTGGCCGGTTCGCTCGACACGCCCGCTACCGGGAGACCGCACGCGAGCGACCAACGCAACACCTGCCAGCTGCGGAGGCGATCCCCCGCCAGCAAGCAGGATGCGCCCCTCAGAATCGCCGGCAGCGACTCCCATGGCCAGCTCTCGAACACCAGCACCGACCCGGCCAACCCCAACTCGCCCGCCAATCCGGCGGCGACGGCGGCCTCCGATCCAAGGGGGCCGACGACAAGTTTCACCGCATCGCCCAGGCTGGATGTCATCCAGGTCCAGGCTGCCAGCAGGAGGCGCACATCCTCGATCGAGGCGCCCAGAGCCAAGACGTAGGACCTCGGGAGGCCAGTATCTCTTCGCCGGGCAGCGTCATCATCGGCCGGCTGCGGGCGAAAGACGGGCGACACTGCCGGGGCGAGCAGGACCCGCTTTTGTGCCTCGGCGTCCGAATGCGGTTCGTCGGCCCAGGCGAGCCGCCGCCAGGCGCCCGCCACCCCCGCTTGGGCGGCCGCCGTTCGCAAACGGTCCAGGCCGCGCGCCTTCTCTGCTCGGCCGCACTCGAACACAGCTGCCGTCGGCGACCCCGCGGCGACGGGCGCCGACGCGTACGCCACTAAGATGATTCCGGGGCGCAATCTACTTGCGGCGCGGGGGAGGCCCAGTTGCTCGAACACCAACCGACCCCAGCGGCTGGTTCCGCCCCATGCCGCGGCGCCCTGCCGACCGTCTGCATCGGGCGCCGGCGCCGTCTGCGGCCAGGCCATACGTAGGCTCAAAGGGTCAGCCTCCGCCTCCAGGCGGGCGATCAGTTCCCTTTGGGCCCAGGACATCACGTGCCACGGACGGGCAGCCAGCCACCAGCCGCTGACAAGCACCCTCACCTGGGCATTTGTGAATTCTTTCACAATCTGCAACCCCTGCCTCGATGACGCCAGTGTAGAGCGACTTTCTGGCTCGGGTCAAACCTCGCCCGCCAGGCAAGACCTCTCAACGGGTTCCGGCTGCGGTTACAATGCGCGTATGGCGAGTGAACAAGCGGCCCTCGATCCCGAACGGCAAGCCAAGGCGGGTGAGTATGCTGCCATTCGTCGACGATGGATGGTGGCCGAACTGGCCCTCGGCGTGGCCTACCTGGCCGCCTGGCTCGCCGGCGGCTGGAGCGTCGGGGTCCGCAGAGCGCTGCAGTCGTCTTTGTCCACGACCGTGCCCGGCCTGGACGACTGGTGGCTGGTCGTCCTTGGTCAAGCGCTGGCGCTCGGCTTGCCCTGGCTGATCCTGACCCTCCCTATCTCCTTTCACACCGGGTTTCGGCTGCCCCACCGGTATGGCCAATCCACCCAAAGCGTCAAGGGTTGGATCGCCGACAGCCTAAAGGGCGTGGCGGTGGGCGGGGCACTCGGGGCCCCGCTGCTGGTCGGACTGTTCGGCCTGATTCAAAGGACGCCAGGGACTTGGTGGATCTGGGCGACGGCTCTCTACACGCTGGTTACCGCCGTTATGGCGGCCCTCGCCCCGGTGGTGGTGCTCCCGCTCTTCTATCATCAGAACTCCGCTGGCCGACCAACGCGCCGACCTGCGTGACCGACTTCTCGACTTGGCGAGCCGGGTTGGCGCCAGGGTGGAGGGCGTCTACCGCATCGACATGAGCCGGCGAACGCGCGCTGCCAATGCCGCCCTCACCGGTCTGGGGCGAACCCGCAGGATCCTGCTCGGCGACACGCTGATGGACGCTTTCAGCAATGATGAGATCGAGACGGTCCTGGCACACGAATTGGCGCATCACGTCCACCACGATATCCCCTTCTCGCTGGCCGTCGACACGGCCCTCAACGCCATCGGTTTCCTGGTTGTGTTCGCCGGACTGGGCCTTGGTGCCAACTGGTTCGGCCTGTCGGGTCCGGCCGATCCAGCCGGGCTGCCTTGGATCGGCCTGCTCCTGGGTGCGTTCGGGCTGATCACGATGCCCCTTTCAAATGCCTACTCGCGCTGGCGCGAATCGTTGGCTGACGATTTCTCACTGGCGGTAACCGGAAAGCCGGACGCCTTTGCCAGCGCTATGACGCGCCTGGCCAACCAGAACCTGGCCGAGGCCGAGCCCGCAGCGTGGGTCGTGTTGCTCCTGTATTCGCATCCGCCCCTGAAGACGCGAAATCGACAAGGCACGCAAGGTTGCAGTGAGCGCCTAACGGCCAGCGCCTTGCGCTGAGCGCTGAAGGCCATCCCAGGAACTGCGAGTCGCGGCTTTCGGCTGGGAGCTAGAAGTTCCGTGCTGTTGTTCGGAGGGTGATGGCGGGGGCGTAGAAGACAGGCACGACCACTAAAGCGCTGGGCCGGGTTCCAAAAGCGGTCCGACGTTTCGGCCGGACGTCGGAAGACTCAGATCTTGAACTCCCCCAACTCATAGAAGAGATCGCCGTCGGCGAAGATCCGCCCCCCATCTCGCATCTCGGTCACGAGATCCCAGTGCAGCGTGCTCTTGTTGACACCCCCGGCGGCTTCAAGCCCATGCCCCAGCGCCATGTGAATGGTGCCACCAATCTTCTCGTCGAAGAGGGCCTCACCGCTGAAGCGAGTGATTTCATCGTTGGTGCCGATGGCGAACTCCCCCATCACCGAGGCGCCTGGATCGGTGGCGAGCAGGCTCTTCAGGAAATCCTCACCCTTCGTGGCCGAGGCTTCAACCACCTTTCCCTCAGAGAACGTCAGCTGGACGCCATCCACGCTACGCCCGCCCCACACGCCTGGATAGGAGAAATGCACCCAGCCCGCGACGCTGTCCTCCACCGGGCAGGTGTAGATCTCACCATCCGGCATGTTGTAGCGCCCATCGGCATTAATCCACCTTCGGCCGGCGAGAGTGAATCGCAGATCGCAGTGTGGACCTTCGGCGTGGATTTCCTCTTTGCCGTTCAGCCACTCGATGATGCCCGCTTGCTGGCGAGAGAGGTCTGCCCAGGCCTCCGCCGGATTCGACCGGTCGAGCTTGCAGGCCTGGTAGACAAACGCCTCGTACTCACTCAGGCTCATCTCGGCCTCCTGGGCGCTGGCCTGGGTCGGGTAGATCGTCGTCACCCAGCGCAAGTCGCCGGACGCGCTCCGCCGGAGATAGGTTTCGAAAATCTCACGCCGTCCCAGGTGCCGGAGGGCCTGCCGTGCCGGGTCGACCTGCGTCAAGGCACGAGTGTTTTGGGCACCGGCGAGATTGATGAAGACATCCGCCCGCTCGAATGCATCCAGGTCACCAGGGGGGAACCAGACCAATTGTTCATCGGTGGCGTTCTGGAGGAGCGTCAGAAGTCTGGCGCTCATCCGTAATCAGGGTTTGGGGATGGCCGCCGGCCAACAGGACGGCCTGATAGACCTCTCGGATCAGCGGGAGAGCTGAGACATCGCCCGTGATCATCGTCCAGTCGCCGACACCGACGCTGACAGAGTAGTTGACCAGCAGATCAGCCAGACGCGAGATCCTGAGATCGCCCATGTTGACATCCGAAGGGGGGTAGGAAGGGCCGAGAATGCCACACCATTCTACATCGCATTCTTCCCGCCTCCCACGAGACGGGATTTGGGGAGCCGCAGCGTCCGGTCGGCGGCCGAGGCACCGTCTGCACTCGGCTTGACACGCTTCCCCGAATCCCCTACGATACGGACATCCAGCACACAAGCACGCAGCAATAAGCCACAATTCAACACCCGTCCTGGGTCCAGCTCCTGGGAAGTTGGGGCTTATGCCGCACCCTTCTAGTGCGCAGGATCAACCGTCTCTTGTGGGAGGAAGGAGGCGATCGACCCTCACACCGCTTGGAAATCTTCTTATTCGGAACAGCAGTTGCAGCCCCAAGGAGGGGAGATTATGTTCAGAAACTAACCCTGGCCGCCTCAATCCTTATCGTGGCTTCGCTCGCCCTGACGGCTTGCGCCCCCGCCGCCACGCCCGCCCCAGCCGACAGCGGTGGCGGAGCGAGTGTTGAGCAGCCAACATCGCCTCCCGCCAGCGATGGCGGCGGCGAAACCATGCCCGCCCAGTCATCCGGTTACGGCGAGATCATGAACCGCGTTCGCGAACGCGGCAGCGTCGTCTGCGGCGGCCGAACCGATCTGGCCGGCTTTGGCTTCCTGGACGAGAACGGCGACAACAAGGGCTTCGATATCGACATCTGCAAGGCGGTCGCCGCTGCAGTCCTGGGCGACCCGGAAGCCGTCGAAATCGTCCCCCTGACAGCCGCCGAGCGCGGACCGGCCCTCCAGACCGGCGAAGTCGACCTGCTCTCACGCAACGTCACATGGACATCCTCCCGTGACGCTCAGTGGGGCAACTTCACCTGGATCATGTTCTACGACGGCCAGGGCTTCATGGTTCCGGCCGATAGCGGTATCACGACCATCGACCAGCTGAATGGCGCCACCATCTGTGTGACCAGCGGCACAACCACAGAACTGAACCTGGCGGACGCCTTCCGCCAGCGCGGCCTCGAGTACACCGCCCTGTCCTTCGAGGATACGGCGACCGTGTACGGGACCTACGAGGACGGCCGCTGCGACGCCACCACCAGCGATAAGTCCCAGCTGGCATCCGTCCGCACCGGCTTCCAGGATCCCAGCGCGCACTCGATCCTCGACATCACCATCTCCAAGGAGCCGCTGACCCCGGCCGTGCCGGCTGGTGACGACCAGTGGTTCGACGCCGTCAAGATTGTGCTCTTCGGGCTGATCAATGCCGAGGAACTTGGCGTGACCCAGGCCAACGTTGAGGACATGAAGACCAGCGACAACGTGGAAGTCCGCCGTCTGCTCGGCGCCGAAGGCGAATGGGGACAGGCTGATCTCACGCTTGATCCAGACGCCATCGCCAAGGCAGTCGCCGCCGTAGGCAACTATGGCGAGATCTACGATCGGTACCTCGGCCCGGACGCGTTGAACATTCCGCGCGGCCCGAACCGGCTTTGGACCGATGGCGGCTTGCTCTACGCACCGCCGCTCCGCTAGGTCCACCAATCAAGCTACCCTCGGGGGTGCGGGGATTGCCCGCACCCCCGGGCATGACATCTGAGCGGAACATCCTTGACTGCTGCCCTGCCCCCATCTCGAATCCCCCGAGCACCGGGCCAAATTCCCCTTTGGCGCGATGAGCGAGTATTGCGCTGGGCCGCGCAGTTGGCCTCGGCCATGGTGGTGCTCCTTCTGCTGTATTGGGGGCTGGCGAATGTCATCACGGCCGCCAACCAGCGCGGCCTGAGTCTGGGCTTCGGGTTCCTCGATCAGTCGGCCGGGTTCCCCATCGCCGAAACCCCCATTCCGTATACGCCCTCCGACACTTTCTGGGACGCCTTTGTGGCCGGTGTCCTCAACACCCTCAAGGTCGCCAGCCTGGGTGTCGTGCTGGCGACGATATTGGGGACGCTGGTCGGCCTGGCGAGGCTTTCTACCAATTGGCTGGTCAGCCGGCTGGCACTGGTGTACATCGAGGCCCACCGCAATATCCCGCTTCTGGTGTTGCTCTTTTTGTGGTATCGGGGCGTGTGGACAACCCAGCTCCCAGGAGTAAGGGACGCCATTCAGTGGCCCGGCCCCACCTACCTAACCCAGCGCGGCGTGTTCATGATCTGGCCCCACCTGTCTCCGAGCGGCACGCCGTTTGCCATCATGCTCGGCCTGGGGATCGTCAGCGCCGTAGTGGCGTGGATTGTGCTGCTGCGGATCCGAGAGCGGACTGGGCGGGCGACTTACTTCGGCGCCGTCAGCGCTGGCCTGTTGATCCTGCTGCCGCTGGTCGGCTGGTTCCTGTCCGGCGGCCAACCCCTGGTATGGGAGGCCCCAAAGCTTCAGGCATTCAACTTCGTGGGCGGTGTGCACTTGACCCCGGAGTTCGTGGCCCTGCTGGTTTCGCTGGTCATGTATACGGCGGCCTTCATTGCCGAAGTCGTGCGCGCCGGGATCCAGGCGGTCGACAGAGGGCAGACCGAGGCCGCCCGTGCCTTGGGGCTCGGCCCTGCACATGTGCTCGGCTTGGTGATCCTGCCGCAGGCCCTGCGGGTGATCATCCCGCCGCTCATCAGCCAGTACCTGAACCTGACCAAGAACTCGAGCCTGGCTTTCTTCATCGGCTTCCCCGAGGTCTTCACCGTAAGCCGGATCATGATCAACCAGGCCGGACGTGCCGTGCCTGTTTTCCTGATGATGATGGGCGCCTATCTGGCGATGAGCTTGCTAACCTCCTTCATCCTTAACCTCTACAACCGCCGAATTCAGCTCATTGAGAGGTGACTTTGACCACCCGACCGGATGAGATGCTGCCGCCACAGCCACCGCCCTTGCTGCAGTGGATCAGGGAGAACCTATTCTCCACCTGGTACAACGCCGTCCTGACATTGGCGTCCCTGGCTGTGGTCTACCTGGCGGTCTCGGCGCTGACCCGCTGGGTTATCTTCACGGCGGATTGGAGTCCGGTCACCCAAAACTTCCTGCTGTTTATGGTTGGGCAGTATCCGAGGGACCAATTGTGGCGGGTCGGCGCCAGCCTTGCCCTCCTGTCCCTGCTTCTGGGCAGCAGCTGGGCGATCTGGGGTGCCACCCTGCGCACCTTCGGGATCACGTTGGCGTCGATGTATCTGCTGGTGGCCATCCTCCCCATCAAGTCCGTCACCCCGACGATGCGCGTCTTCATGGCGGCCAATCCTGTTCTCATCTACGCGACCTATTGGCTCGCCAAACGCTTCCGTTGGTCTAGCCGCCCCCTGCTCACCGGCTGGCTGATTTCGGCTGTGGTGATTTGGTTTCTGCTGCGCGGCCTGAGTGTCGGCGGTATTCTCCCGTCGGTCCCGATTGGAAGTTGGAGCGGGTTGCTTGTCACCGTCTTGCTGGCGGTGGCTGGAATCCTGCTTTCGTTCCCGATCGGTGTCCTCCTGGCGCTTGCCCGTCGGTCCTCCCTGCCTGTCCTTAGCCTGTTCAGCACGGTTTTTATCGAGCTGATCCGCGGCGTGCCATTGATCAGCATCCTCTTCTTATTTTCGCTGATCGTTCCCCTTTTCCTGCCTCCGGATGTCAGGTTTGACCGTTTGCTGCGCGCCATGGTGGCCATGACCGTCTTCAGCGCGGCGTACATGGCCGAGAATGTCCGCGGCGGGCTGCAATCTATCCCGACCGGACAAATTCAGGCCGCTCGCGCCGTGGGTCTGAGCAATTTCCACACCATCATGCTGATCGTCCTGCCGCAGGCCCTGCGCAAGGTCATCCCGGTTATCGTCGGTCAGTTCATCACCCTGTTCAAGGACACAACTCTGGCATCGGGTGTGGCCGTACTCGAAATCCTCAGCATCGCCCGCTCGGTGCTGCAGGGGAATCCCGAATACCTGCGCTTGCAGGCCGAAGTTTACGTCTTTATCGCTGCCATCTTCTGGATTTTCAGTTATTCTATGTCCGTCGCCAGCCGGCGGATCGAAACCCAGCTCGGAGTAGGCGAACGTTAGGAAGGAAGTGCACATGTCCGACAGCTCAGCTCCCATATCAGGGGACGGACTCATCATTCAGTGCCGCGGGGTGCACAAATGGTTCGGCTCGTTTCACGCCCTGCGGGGAATCGACATGGACGTTGAGAGGGGCGAGGTGATCGTGATTTTCGGCCCGTCGGGGTCAGGCAAATCTACCTTCATTCGAACCATCAACCGCCTGGAGGAACACCAGGAGGGCCAGATCGTGGTCGACGGCATCGAGCTCACCCACGACGTGCGCAACATCGCCGCCATCCGCAGCGAGATCGGCATGGTCTTTCAGCAGTTCAACCTGTTCCCGCATTTGACCGTTCTTCAGAATGTGACCCTGGCCCCCATCTGGGTGCGCAAATGGCCCAAAGACAAGGCCGAGAGTGTGGCCCGCGAGTTGCTTGAACGGGTCGGCATTCCCGAACAGGCGGACAAATTCCCCGGCCAACTCTCGGGCGGCCAGCAACAGCGCGTGGCCATCGCGCGCGCCCTGGCGATGCAGCCCAAAATCATGCTTTTCGACGAGCCGACGTCGGCCCTGGACCCGGAAATGATCAAGGAGGTGCTCGACGTCATGATCTCATTGGCGCAATCGGGCATGACCATGTTGGTGGTCACCCACGAGATGGGCTTCGCGCGGGCCGTAGCCGACCGAATGTACTTCTTCGATGAGGGTCTGGTGGTCGAGACTGGCACGCCTGACGATATCTTCCACAACCCACAGCAGGAACGAACCAAGCTCTTTCTCTCACAGATCCTTTCCCACTAGCAAGGTAGCCTCGCCCTCAAGCGGCTACAGATCCAGCGCCCCCACCCTGTTGCCGTTCAACCAGATGCTGTAACTGCCGCGCTCAAAACTCCCGATTGGGATATGCAGAGTCATCGGCTGGAGGACCTGGATGCAATCCAGGCCCTGCGGAGCCTCCGAATGCAGCTCGACCTCGATCCGGCCGTCAGTGTCTGGAGCCGAAACGGTCCACACGGCCTCATGGCACGGATCCGGCAATTGTCCTTCGACGCGCAGGACCACCTGCACGGGAAAGCCCTCGAGCTGCAGCAGATCTGTGTGCTCCACAGTCACCGGATCGTGAGACCTGGTCACGGAGGGCGACGCGCCGGCGCATGCTCCCAGCACCCCCACCACGGTCAACATCAACGCCCATCTGGCCCAGGTCATCTCGGCCTCCATCGATCTTCCAGGATGACAGTCTCGTATCCCATAGACGTCGTGCCAACGACATATGTTCCCCGAAATTGGTTGAACGACAGAGGTGCCGGTGGTGGCCACCACGAGTATCATTGGACGCACGGCTCACCGAAAGGATCGCATCGTGTCGGCACACCAGATCGATACCGGGTATTTGCAGGACCAGCTCACCACGCTACTCCATGTTCCCAGCCCGACGGGATTTGCCGGACCCGCCCTGGACGTCGCCCAGGCGGCCCTGGAAGCGCTGGGCCTCGAAGCTCGACGAACGAAGAAGGGTGTGCTGGTGGCCGACTGGGCCGGTGCGGCATCGGATTCAAACGCGCGCCTTGACGGCCCACGTCGACACGTTGGGCGCTATGGTGAAGGAAGTCAAAGGCCTCAGGCAGGTTGAAACTTTCGGCGCTGGGCGGCTTCGACTGGCACAGTGTTGAGGGCGAGACCTGCAAGGTCATCACTCGCCAGGGCAAGATGCTGACTGGGACAATTCTGCCTTTGCAGGCCAGCCGGCATGTTCATGGCCGCGATATGGACGAGCTGCCTCGCACGGCTGAGAACATGGAAGTGCGCATCGATGAGAGGGTGGCCTCGGCGGCGGAGACCCGCGAGCTGGGGATTGAGATCGGCGACGCTATCGCCTTCGAGCCCCGAGTTCATGTTGCCGAATCCGGCTTCATCCGCTCCCGTCACTTGGACGACAAGGCTGGCGTCGCCTGCATCCTGGCGGCCATCGCATCACTGCAGGCCCAAAGTCTGCAGCCCAGCCAACTGACACGCATCCACATCAGCCATTACGAAGAGGTCGGTCATGGCGCCGCCACTGGCTTCCCCGACGATCTGGCGGACCTGGTGGCGGTGGATATGGCGGCCGTCGGGCAAGGTCAGGCATCCGACGAGTTCCACGTGACGATCTGCGCCAAAGACTCGAATGGTCCCTACCACGCCGACCTGACGGACGAACTCGTCCGCCTGGCCGTCGCCAATGCCATTCCCCACAAGATCGACATCTACCCCTACTATGGATCGGATGCGGAGGCCTACTGGCATGCCGGCGGTGACGTGCGAGTTGCCCTAATCGGGCCTGGGGTGGATGCATCCCATCACTACGAGCGCACCCACATCGAGGCGCTGACGGCCACGGCGCAGCTCATCGCTGCTTATCTCGTATCCTGACGATGGACCAGGACCAGCCGGGTACTCCGACGCGGGCGGCAGCCTTCGCCGAAGGTGTTCGCGACCAACTGCCCATTCTCCTAGGGGTGGTCCCATTCGGGTTGATCTTCGGCGCGCTGGCCGTTGCCCAAGGGATTCCCGGTTGGGCGGCGCAAGGGCTGTCTTTGTTCGTGTTCGCCGGGAGCGCCCAGTTCGTGGCGGCTGAACTGGCGGGTGCCGGCGCCCCTGCCCTGGTCATCGTGTTCACCATCCTGGTCGTCAACCTTCGCCACCTGCTCTACAGCGCCAGCCTCGCCCCCAGCCTGCGCCACTTACCCGGTCGTTGGCGCATGGCACTGGCCTGGCTCCTGACCGACGAGGCCTTTGCCACCACTTCGGCGCGTCTGAACCGGGGGATCAGCCTGCACGCTGAGTGGTACATGTTGGGGACCGGCCTGACGCTGTGGAGCTCATGGCAGGCCAGCACTGCTGTAGGTGTCCTGCTCGGCGCCCAAGTCCCGGCCGGATGGTCGCTCGATTTCGCCCTTCCCCTGACCTTCATGGCGCTGGTCGCGCCCAGCCTGGTCGACCGGCCCGCCATCGGAGCGGCGGCTGCGGCTGGACTCTGCGCCGTCGTGCTCGCCTGGCTGCCTTTCAAGCTGGGCCTGGTCCTGGCCAGCCTGGTTGGCATCGCCGTGGGGGTTGGGTTGGAGCGGTTTCGGCAGACGTCCGCTGGGGTGCCGTCATGACGCTTGGTTTCTGGGCCATCGTCCTGCTGGGCGGCATGGTGCTCACCTACAGCACCCGACTGTCGTTCCTGGTCTTGGTTGGACACGACCGCCTTCCGGCACAGGTCCGCCGCAGCCTACGATTTGTGGCGCCATCCGTCCTGGCGGGCCTGATCGTCCCCGAACTGCTCCTGACCGACGGCCACCTTCCCGCCTCCTTGCTTCAACCCCGCTTGCTCGCCGGCCTGCTGGCAGCCGCCGTGACCTGGCGTTTTCGCAACACCTGGCTGACCATCGCCGTCGGCATGGTCAGCCTGTGGATCTTTGGCACACTGCTGCCACCATAGATCAGGATTGTGAAATATCTCACAAGTTGCACACTCAGCTTATCGGCGCAGCGGCCGGATGTTAGAATAGCGCCCATGTTCGAGCGATCCCGTCTAACGCGTTTCGCCTGGCTGTCGATCGCCGCCGCCCTGACCACCATGGGCCTCAAGTCGACCGCCTATCTCCTGACCGGTTCGGTGGGGCTGCTTTCGGACGCGCTGGAATCGGGCGTCAACCTGGCGGCGGCTATCCTGACTCTGATCGTGCTCACCGCCGTTGCCCGGCCTCCGGACGAAGAACACGCGTACGGGCACGAGAAGGCCGAGTACTTCTCAAGCGGGGCCGAAGGCGCGTTTATCCTGATCGCTGCCAGCGTGATCGCCTACGAAGCGGTCGAACGGCTTATCACGCCCGTCCCCCTGGAGCAGCTCGACCTAGGGCTGTTGATTTCCGTCGCCGCCTCCATCGTCAACCTGATCGTGGCCCAGGTGCTTCTGCGGGTGGGACGCAGCGCGCGATCGATCGCCCTGGAGGCCGATGCCCGGCACCTGATGACCGATGTGTGGACGTCCGGGGCGATTTTGGTGGGCGTAGGGCTGGTCGCCCTGACACATTGGGAGCCGCTCGAACTCGATCGTGGCACTGGGGGCGGCTGCCGGGATCGCCTGGGCAGGGATCGGCCTGATCCGCGGTTCGATCTTGGGCCTGATGGACCCCGCCCTGCCCGACACAGACGTGGAAGCCGTCCGAAGCATCCTCGCCGGGTACCAGCCGCAAGGGGTTCGCTACCACGCGCTGCGCACTCGCCAATCCGGGGCGCGCTCGTTTGTGTCGATGCACATCCAGGTGCCCGGGGGTTGGAACGTCCAACGCGGCCACGATCTGTTGGAGACCATCGAAGACCAGGTACGCCAGGTCGTCCCCGCAGCCACCGTCTTCACCCATATCGAGCCGATCGAAGATCCCGCCTCCTGGCAGGATCAGAAGTTGGACAGGCGTCCGGACCCCCCAACCTAGATCCAGGCGTGACTCACCGCCTCGGCGGTGAGGGGGCTGAACCCGCTCGGGCTGGCGATCTCTTGATTCCAGTTTGATAAGTTGCAGCTGATCTGTCTTCTCAGAGTCTGGCCGCGGCTACGGCACGCAGGTCGGCCAGTTCTGGTTGCCGTGCTTCCCGTCGTAGCAATGCTTGGGTTCCGTCGGAGGCGGCGACGTAGGAGGAGGCGGGGGCGCTGGGGTATTGGTCGGTGGGGGAGGCGCCGAGGTATTAGTCGGGGAGGGTGGCGCCGAGGTGTTGGTCGGAGGGGGAGGCGCCGAGGTGTTGGTCGGTGGCGGTGGCGCCGCGGTGTTGGTCGGCGCGGGTGGCGCCGAGGTGTTGGTTGGAACTGTCGTCCCGCCGGATGAGGTCGGGCTTGGCGTCCGCGTGGCGGTTGGCCCGGGCTGTGAGTTGCCGCCGCCACCTGAACCGCTGCCCCCCTGAGTCGGGGTGGACCCCAAGGTGGCCCCATCCACTTGAATCTCTCCGGTCGGCGTGGGTGTCGGCGAACCCGTCGGCGGTGTTAGCTCCACCGGCTGGGCACGATTGGCGGGCGCCATGGCCACCATGGTAGCTTGCACGATCATGGCGATCTCGGTGGGGGACAAACCCAATCCCGAGCTGCCAGCCACTTGGGTATTGAGGGCGCGGATGGTCGCCTCATAGTTGATCGGCGTCACACTTTCCCGAAGCGCCCCTGTCTCGGCCCCCGGTTGGAAGGCGGCCAGGGCAAACCCGGCGGATGGCAGCACGACCAGGAGCACCGTCGCCAGCGCCGCCGTCCGGTACCGCCAGTGCCACACCTTGCGGAGGGTCACGATCGGACCGGAGATGGGCGATCGCTCCAAGATCCAGGTGGAGATATCGAACCGGTCCATCTGAGGAATGAAATTCCCGGCCTCATCCAGGCTGGCCGCCACCGCCTCATCGAAGGCGAGCGCCAAATCGGAAACCGAGTCAAAACGGTCCCCGGGGCGCTTGCTGAGCGCCTTGTTGAGCACACGCTCGACATCACGCGGGATGCGCGGATTGACCGCCCTTGGCCCAGGCAGGGGCTGGTTAATGTGTTGCACAGCGATCGCCATCGGTGTGTCGCCGGAGAAGGGGAGTTGGCCCGTGCACAGCTGATAGAGCAAGATCCCCAGCGAGTATTGATCCGAGCTGGCGGTGAGCTGGTCCCCCTGGCACTGCTCGGGCGACATGTACGACGGCGTCCCGATCAGAGCCGAACCTGTCAGGCTAAGCGAGGCGTCGATGACGTGGGCAAACCCAAAATCGGAGAGGAGGGCTTGGCCGTCATCGGACAGCAAGACGTTGGATGGCTTGACATCCCTGTGGACGATGCCGTGGTCGTGAGCGAACTGCAGCCCGGAGGAGATATCGTTGACAATCTCGACCCCCTCTTGGGGCGTGAGCGGACCACTCTGGAGGCGGTTGTAGAGCGTGCCGCGTGGCATGAACGGCATCACAATGTAGGCAAAGCCATTCTGGTTGCCGTAGTCCAGCACAGGCACGATGTTGGGATGCTTCAACTCGAGGAGCAACTCGACTTCGCGCTTGAAATCGGGCCTCGAACTTAGGGTCTTGGGCGATATAGGGGGAGAGGACCTTGACGGCGACGGTTTCGTTGCGCACCAGGTCGAGGGCTTTGAATACCATCGTCATCCCACCCTGGCCGATTTGCTCCAGGATGTGATAGTTGCCGAGCTTCAACCCCTCGAGACGATCCATCCAGAATCACTGCTCCCATCACACCGCCCCAAGTCGCGGCCCGGAAGCAAATGGCCCAGGCAGAAACGCAAACAAGGCGGCGTGCTTCCCTCCGGCATCATCCGCCATCCCAATTGTCCCTCGGTCGCAGCTAGGAATCAAGTACTAGATATAGGTAAATCGCCCCTCGGACCGCCAACCGTGGGGGTCACTCGGCGTCGACAGCATACATAAGGGTCACCAAGCCCTCAGCGAAGGTGTTGAGATTGTCCCCAGCGGCCTGCATTTCGGGGCTCCGCATGGCGATCTTGAGGGCCTCCTCGTCCTGGAAACGCATCACCGCCAGCATGTAGCAGCCGTTCCCCATCAGTGTGCGCTGGATACGCTTCACGTCGATGTCCAGCAGGCCCGGTACCTGGCGAATGAGTGGTACGTGGGTGTCGAAGTAGGCCTTGTCGAAGGCCTGCGGATCATCCGGTTGGGCGTAAATGGCGATCAGATCCATGGCTTGAGACTCCTTGGGAGCCCGGCAACGACCTACAGGGGTTTGAAGGCCTCGAAAGGCTGGTGGCAGCTGTTGCAGAAGTGGATCGATCGGCAGGCCGTCGACCCAAACGCGTTCTTGACCTCGGTGTTCTCCGAGCCACAATAGGGACAGGCCGCAGGCTGATCAAGCACCAGCCGCACGTTGCCCCCGTGCCTGCGAGGCGGTGAGAGGCCGAATTCCCTGAGGCGGGACAGGGTCTCCAGAGACAGGTCGTCCGTCGTCCAAGGTGGATCAAGCTTGAGGACGACCTCGGCCGTCTCGAACCCCAGACCGAGCATGGTGCGCCGAATCTCGTCACGCATGGCCGACAAGGCCGGGCAGCCGGCAAAGGTGGGCGTGATCGTCACCCGTACATGCCCCCCTTCCACTTCGACCTGTCGGGCGACGTTCAATTCGACCACCGAGACCACCGGGATTTCCGGGTCCTTGACACCCTCCAACGCGGCCCAGATTTCCGGCAGCTCGGGCAGTCCCCTGGTACGCTTGTCTACCATGACACCCCCGGATAGGCGCGCGCCACTGACTGCATTTCCGTCAGCAGTCCGACCAGATGCTCGCTGTGTGCGCGTCGGTTCGTGACACGCGGTGTCTCAACGCCGGGGAGCGCCAGGCCGGCACGTTCGAGGTCCGCTTCGACGGCAGCCAGCCACGCTTCTCGTAGGGCCGCCTTTGACGGGATCAGATCCGCTTCGGCCAGGTCGGCCTCGCCCGGCCCTGGCACGAACAGCTGCAGAGCGTAGGGCCAGATTTCGGTGAGTGCCTTAGCCAGGCGGCGGTGGGACTCGTCGGTCCCCCTCCCGAGGCGCTGGATCCACGCCTGCGTATGGCGCAGGTGGTAGATCTCTTCGCGGGCGATCTTGGAGGCCGTCTCCGCCAGGGGTTGGTAGCTCGATTTCGTCAGGCCCGGGAGCCACACCGATTCGGCCGCGTCGAACAGGTACTGTCGCAACATGCTGAACGCCCAGTCGCCGCGGGGCAGTTCGACCAGCTGGACGTTGCGGAAGAAGGGTGCCTCCCGAAAGAAGACCATCTGGTCCGGGTGGGTTTCAGGATCTTCGCCAGCCAGCTCGGCATGCAGCCGATACCATAAGCTGGCATGGCCCATTTCATCGACAGCCAGGTTGGTGAAGGCGATGTCTTCTTCCAGAATCGGGGCATGCCCGGTCCATTCCGAGTTGCGGTGGGCCAGAGACCAATTCATCATCGGCCATGGCCAGAAGGTAGCTGGCAAGGTGAGGCTTGAGGTTGTCTTTCATCACTCATCGCCCGGCGGATCAGCCTGGCCGGCTTTGATTTCGCGGATCAACCGTTCGGTGTGATAGAAGGATTGGTGGCGAAAGGGTTTGTCGTGCGCGGCCTCAAACCAGGCGGGCCCCTCGTCTTCCGGGCTGGCAGTAACGACCAACTCAGGGAACCACCAACCAGACCCAGACATCGCCTTGGTAGGCCTCGGATGCCTTGCGGAATGCCACGGCCGGGCGAATCGGCAGCGACCTGGCCAACATGCGCGTGCTGGCCCTTGGTGGCGGCTTTGGTAAAGACTTCGTAAACCAGTGGTCGCCGCCGGTGGTCATCCTCGGAGCTAGGTCGGCCAAACCATCAACCGTGACCTCTGCCACGCGGGCCGCCGGGGCCACCCACAAGCTGACACAGTCCGGACGTCGGACAAAGACGTCGCGCGCGTTGAGCAGGGCCATCTCTCCGTCCGGGGCGTGGATGCTGCCGCAATTCAGATGAGGGGAATCGGCGGCGTCCTTGCTTGAAGACATAGAACCGCGGCCACTGCGTGTCGGTCAACTGACCTCCACCATTTCGGCGCGTTCCGCATAGGCCGCCAGCGCTTCCCGGACCCAGCGGCCGTCCTCATGGGCCTTGCGGCGGGCACCGAGCCGTTCCTTGTTGCACGGGCCGTCCCCGTGGATCACCCGCCAGAACTCATCCCAGTCGATCTCGCCGATCGTCCAATGCCCAGCGCTATCATCAAACGACAGGTCGGGATCGGGCACCGACAAGCCCAGGGCATGCAGCTCCGGTATCAGATTGTCGACAAACGTCTGGCGCAGCTCATCGTTGGTGCGGGTCTTGATCCCCCATCGGATAAGTTGAGGCGAGTTGGGGGAGTTGGAGTCATGCGGGCCGAACATCATCAGCGTCGGCCACCACCAGCGGTTCACAGCATCCTGGACCATCTGCTTCTGTTCGGGCGTGCCGCGTGCCATGCGGATGACCATCTCTTTCCCCTGCTTCATGTGGAAGCTTTCCTCGGCGCAGATGCGGATGTTGGCGCGGGAATATGGGCCGTAGGAACAGCGGGCGAGCATGGTCTGGTTGAGGATGGCGGCACCATCGACAAAATAGCCGATGATCCCGATGTCCGCCCAGCTCAGGGTCGGGTAGTTGAAGATGTTGGAGTACTTCGCCTTCTCTGTAAGCAGCGCATCGAGAAGCTCCTGGCGGTCGACGCCGAGGGTCTCGGCAGCGTGGTACAGGTACTCGCCATGGCCGGCTTCATCCTGAACCTTGGCCAGCAGGACCAGCTTGCGGCGCAGATTGGGCGCACGCGTGATCCAGCCCCCCTCGGGCAGCATGCCCGACCACCTCGCTGTGGGCGTGCTGGGAGATCATGCGGACCAGCTGCTGGCGATAGGCCTCGGGCATCCAGTCGCCGGGTTCAATCTTCTCGCCGCGGGCAATGCGGTCTTCGAAGGCGGCCAGCTTGTCCTCGATCTATCTGATTCAGCGACCATCGGCCTGCATCTCCTCAGGGTTATCAGCCGTGCACCCGGACAAACGCAGGCGCCTCAATCGGGCCACAAACTCATTATAAGGGCTGCAGACAGTGCTACCATCGGACAGGGCGCTAGCCCTCGGGTGGGTGTCCCTCGGGCCACTCGGGAGCATCATCTTCCATCCAGCGGCGCCGTGATCTCGCCGTAGTCCGGCGGGCGCTTTTCGATGAACGAGCGCACGCCCTCGCGCGTTTCCGGACTGGTGTTGTGGATCGCCAGCCAATCACGCCCATGGCCGATGGTCAGATGCCAGCTGAAATCCCGCCAGAAGTTGAGCTGCTGCTTGGTGTAGCGGGTCTTTTCAGGGAACTTGTTGATCAGCTTGGCCACCAGACCGTCCACGGTCTTGTCCAACTCTGCCCGCGGCACGGCGTAGTTCACCAGTCCCCATTCAGCTGCCTTGGGCGCCGGGATTTCCTCGTTGAGGAACAGGATCTCGCGCGCCCGCCGGTCGCCGACGATCAGCGGCAGGAACTGGGTCGCCCCGGCCAGGGCCACGCTGCCGTGGCTGGTGCCGACCTGGCGAATGTAGATATCATCAGCCGCTACGGCCAAATCGCAGCTCATGTTGAACTCATTGCCGCCGCCCACCACGATGCCGTTGAGCCGGGCGATGGTCGGCTTGCCGATGTTTCTCAGCCTCTCGTGGCACTCGATGAAGCGTCCCATCCATTTCCAATAATCCCGCGGCCGCTCCAGAAAGGACTTCCTGCTCATTGAGGTCCGCGCCGGTGCAGAATGCCCGATCCCCCGCCCCGGTGAGGACCAGCACAGCCACCTCGTCATCCCAGCTGGCGTCCAGAAAGGCCGCGTTCAACTCCTCCAGCATCGGCCCGTTGACGGCATTGAGCACCTCCGGACGGTTGAAGGTCACCGTCGCCCGCCCATCCCCCTTCGCGGTACTCGATCAGCTCGAAGTCAAAAGACTCGGCCGGACGTCCCACATATGTGCGATTTTTCACAATCAACCCTCCCAAGATGTCGAGCTGGATTCGATCAGCCGCCCTGCGTCCCCCAGACGCATCGGCCCTGACCTGGCGGCGAAGCCAAGGCGCTGGTCGGTAGCGGTCTTCGCCAAACTCCCGCTGCAGGTGTTCGAGGACGACAAGCACGCGATCGAAGACCGAGCGCCCGGCCCCATTTGATCGGGCCGTGTCGGATAGCTGACCCCCAACTCCATCGCCTCGTCGAGGGCCGCCTTCTGTCGCCATGCCCTCCCCCAGCGCAAAGGCGGCTTCGTTGACCAGCATGGCCACGATGCGCGGGGCAGACCATTCCCGGCGGGTCGTCGACCCACAGCGGCAGCTTGCCCAAGCCTCGGATCACAGCCTTCCGCCTGGTCGCGCGCAGCTTGCGCTGTGAACGGCCCCTTGGTCAGACTGGCCACCCTGCCCGACGCCAGGAAGAGCCCATCGAAGCCGACCAAGCGCTCGGGGTGGGTCACCCAGCGACTGGCCTCATGCAGCGTCACGTCCGCTGACTGGCAGAAGAGCGGCCGGGCTTCGGGGAGATCCCCGATCCACTGCCCGCAGCAGGATCTCGGGCAGCCCCTCATCGGCTCCTGCTCGGACCAGCCCCGCCTGCGCCGTCTGCGGTGAGTCAGCCGCCGCTCCCACCGACCGCACGAGCTCTCCCAGTCCGGGTGCCCAGGACCCGCGCGAGACAAACAGCGGTCCCACCGATGGGTCGGGCTCTGGAAACTCGGGGGCTTCGGACCGGTCTGCCTCAGGATACTGGTAGAACCCGCTGCCGGTCTTGCGACCCAAGCTGCCCTGCAGCACCATGTGCTTTTGGATCGGATGCGGCCGGTAGCGCGGCTCGCCGAAGGTCTGCTCGTACATGGAGGTCATGGCAGCCAGGTTGACGTCGATACCGATCAGGTCCATCAGACGAAACGGACCCATACGGAAGCCAGCCCCGATACTGGATGATCCAATCCAACGTCTGAACGTCAGCGGCCGCTTCTCCTAGCAGCTTGAGGGCCTCGCCATAGAAGGGCCGTGCCACCCGATTGACGATGAAGCCGGGCGAATCCGCCACCACTACCGGGGATTTCCCCATCCTGCGTGCCAGGTCGACGGTGCGTTCGATCGTTGAATTCGGAGGTGAAGGCAGTTCGCACAACTTCGACCAGAGGCAGGACCGCCGCCGGATTGAAGAAGTGCATTCCGACTGCCCGATCCGGCGATGTCGAGCGCGGCGGCGATAGCCGTCACCGGAAGCGTGCTGGTGTTGGTGGCCAAAACGCAGTCCGCACGGCAGGTCGCCTGCAGATCGGCGAACACCCGACGTTTGAGGTCCAGCTCTTCTGGCACGGCCTCAATGACGACGTCGCACGGCGCCCAGGGCGTCCAAACCGTGTACTGCCGTCAACCCGGCCAGGGCCTCGAGCTCGCCCTTCCGCTCCAGATGGTGTTTCAGATAGGCGAGGCCGCGCTCGAGCACATCCCCGGAAACGTCGAACAGCACAACCGCCTGGCGTGCGTAGAGCGCCGCCAAGGCGATGCCCGAGCCCATCGTTCCGGCGCCGACAATGCCGAGCCGGGTCCTCGTTTCCGGGGAGTGTGGACTCATGTCAACTCCAAAAGCAGGGATGTGCCTGGCTCAGATCGTGCCGGGCGGCTGCCAGGGGTGGAAGTCGCGCAGGATTGAGCCGCCGATGAACTCGCGCAGGATCGAATTGTCCGGGATCAACTGCGTGTCCATGGGAAGGAACCACTCAAGAAAGGCCAGCAAGCGCTTGGCTTCGACGTGGGCCGGCGTGCCGTAGGGGACCTGACGCAGCAGCGGTTCGGCCAGCGGTCCGAGGGCAGCGCCTTCGTAGACCAGGGCCGAGTTGAACATCACGTCGGCGTTTTCCTGGAAGGGGAAGATGTAGCGCTTCTCGCCTCGGCGCACCGATTCCCAGCGCCCGATCGTGTCAGCGGCCGAGTAGCCGCGATGCGACGCATCGCGCACGATCCGCCGGATAAGCCGCGTGTCGGTGGTCGAGACACGGTTGTAGCGGTCGAGGTTGAGCTGCGTCAGGGCGGAGAGCGTAGATTCGGAACGTCGACTCGGCGGGGATCGCCGGAACCAATTCTGGGTTGAGCCCGTGGATGCCCTCCAGGATAATGAGATGCTCCGGCGACAAGTTGGAGGACATCACCTTCGGTCTGCTTGCCGCTCTGGAAGTCGTACTTGGGCAATCTGACCCTCTTGCCCTGGGTCAGCTCGCGCAGATCGTGGTTGAGCCGGGCCAGGTCCAAGCGCCCCTATCGATTCATAGTCGAGCTCGCCGTTCTCATCCTTGGGCGTCTTTTCGCGGTCAACGAAGAAATTGTCGAGTTCGATAGGAAAGGGGGAGAGCCCGAGGGCGAGCAGCTGGATCGACAGCCGCCGAGAAAAGGTGGTCTTGCCGGACGATGAAGGGCCGGCAATGAGCACCACCTGGACGTGATCGCTGGCATTCGGCGATTTGGGCAGCGATTTCCGAGATGCGCCGCTCGTGCAGCGCCTCGGCCACGAGCACGATCTCTCGCCCGCGGTCGTTCACCATGGCATCGTTGAGGGCCCCCACGCTGGGCACGCCCAACTTCTCCAGCCATTCACCATAGCGGCGGAAAGTGGCCAACAGCTTGGGGTACTCTGGCGGCGGAAGCAGATCGGTCGGGCTGTGCCGGCGAGGGAACTGCAGGGTAAACCCATCGCCGGCCTGGGCCAGGGCAAACCACTTCAGATAGCCGGTGCTGGGAACCATGTAGCCGTGGTGGTAGTCGCGATGATCGCCCAGCTTGTAGAACACCATGTGCGGTTTGCGCCGATGGGCCAGCAAGCCGCACCTTGTCCTCGTACCCCTTGGCGCGGAAGAAGCTCATCGCCTCCTCGACGCTGAGTTCCATCTTGGCGAAGGGCAGATCCTGCGCCACCAAGCGCCTTCATCCGCTCTTCGAGCCGGGCCAATTCCTGGCCGGAGAGAGCGGAGCGCTCCGCTGACCTGGCAGAAGTAGCCGCCAGACGCCACCGAATGATCGACGTTCAGCCGCGCCTCGGGGAACATGCCTTCGAAGGCGGCGGCCAAAAGGAACGTCAGCGAGCGGCGGTAGATGCGCATCCCATCGGCGTCGTCCATCGTCACGGGCTCGCACGCGGGCTTCCATCTCGATCGGGACGGTGAGTTCGCGCAGCAGGCCATTGACGATGGCGCCCACAATCGGAGCACCGCCGGGGTGTGCTGTCGGCGAAGAACGTTTCCAGCTGCATGCCGCGCTGTCCCTCGAGGACCCGACCGTCAGGCAGATGTATTTCGACGGTCGGGCTCGGAGCGACCTCGTGAACCGCCCCGTCCGAGGGCGCGCGTTGGGTTTGGTCTAAGGTCATTGGATTGTTGATTCTACTCCAATTCCGTCGCGGCCGCCTCTGGGATTGAAGTCCCCATTCGGCCCAAGCATGGGCTCACCCCATGTCAGCCGACACTGGGCAAGGCAAGGAGATCTCTAAATCGAGATGTTCAGAATTTGTTGAGCAACGACCTGATACGGTTGGGATGACTAAATAAGAAAGTCAGGCCCTGGATCCGAGGGGTCCCGGGGCGGATGATCGGCCCAATGACTGATCATCCTGAGTAATCGGGAGCGCCGTCATCTTGACCGGCGCTCCCATTTTGTCCGTCATGGAGGGTCTTCGATCGATCCAGCCCGGACGCTACCGGCTAAGCCAGGCTTGCTTGGGGTCTGAGGTTCCGGACGGCAGCACAAGCACCAGTTCTTTGGCGGCCTGGACTTCGTCCAAGCGGCCGAAGGGCGTCGAGTGCGGCGCCGACTTCAAGGCTTTCGGGTTCGGTATGCGCCTCCTGGGCGATCTTGAGCATCGCTTCGGCAAAGGCATCCAGGGTCTCTTTGGCTTCCGTCTCGGTCGGCTCGATCATCAAGCGCTTCATGCACGATCAAGGGGAAGTAGTACGTCGGCGGATGGAAACCGTAGTCCATCAGCCGCTTGGCGATATCGAAAGCCCGGATGTCCGGGCGCATCGTCCCAGCGACCTTCGACCACGAATTCGTGCATGCAGGTTCGGTCAAACGGCGCATGGTAGGTGCCGTCGAGCCGGGCCTTCAGATAGTTGGCGTTGAGCACTGCGTGATCGGCGATCATCCCGCAGGCCCTGGCGTCCATAGATCCTCAGGTAGGTCAACGCCCGTACCAACATGCCGAAGTGGCCATGAAAAGCTTTGACGCGGCCGATCGTCTTGGCGGGGGTGACCAGACTGTAGGTCGTCGGTGCCATCGTCAGCCGTGACCTTCTCGACGATGGGGGCCGGCAGGAAATCCTTCAACGCTTCGGACACGCCGACGGCCCCAGAGCCGGGACCTCCGCCGCCGTGCGGCGTGGAGAAAGTCTTATGCAGATTGAAGTGCAGCACGTCGAACCCGAGATCCCCGGGGCGAACCACGCCCAGCAGCGCGTTCATGTTGGCGCCGTCGCCGTAGACCAGGCCGCCGCACCCGTGGACGGCTGAGACGACTTCCTCGACGTGCTCCTCGAACAGCCCCAGCGTGTTCGGGTTGGTCAGCATCAGGCCAGCCACCGTCTCGTCGCATTCGGCCTTGAGGGCTTCCAGATCCACGTTGCCGCGCGCATCGGAAGGTATCTGGACCACCTTCAGGCCGCTCATGGCGGTCGTCGCCGGATTGGTCCCGTGGGCCGAATCCGGGATCAGAATCTTCGACCCTGGCCGTGTCGCCGTGATCGCGATGATAGGCCTTGATGATGCAGGATCCCGGTCAATTCGCCGTGGGCTCCAGCGGCTGGCTGAAGGGTCATGCCGGCAAAGCCGCCGATTTCCTTGAGCCAGTTCTGCAGCTCATACATCAGGGCCAGATTGCCCTGCACGGTCGCCTCCGGCTGCAGCGGGTGGCTGAAGGCGAACCCGGGCAGGCGGGCGACATCCTCGTTGACCTTGGGGTTGTACTTCATCGTGCAAGAACCCAGCGGGTAAAAACCGGTATCGATCGAGTAGTTCAACTGGGACAGCCGGACGAAATGCCGGACCGCCTGGAGTTCGGAGACTTCGGGCAGTGGAAGTTCGTCGCGCAGCATGCTCTCGGGCAGATCCGCACGCGGGGACATCCAGTTCGGGCAGATCGATCGCTCGCCGGCCCGGCGAAGAGATTTCGTAGATCAGGGGTTCACTCATGGCTGGCCACCTCCAAAGCCTTGGACAAGCTGATCGATCTGTGCGCGTGTGATGCGCTCTGTGACTGCCAACAGCATATGGTCTTCCAGCGACGGATACCACGGACCAAGATCCAAACCGCCGATTATCTTCTGCGCAGCAGGCTCTCGATTCAGCGCCGCCACCGGCTTGGGCACCTTCACCACAAACTCATTGAAGTACGGACCATCGTTCCAGAGCTCGAAACCGGGGAGTTGGTCGATTTCGCTGCCGCGTAGTGGGCCTTGTGATAACTGAGCTCGGCGGCCTGGCGCAGGCCCTGCTTGCCCATCACGGTCATGTAGACAGTGGCAGCCAGGGCGATCAGACCCTGATTGGTGCAGATGTTGGACGTCGCCTTTTCGCGGCGGATGTGCTGCTCGCGGGGTGTCAAGGTCAACACGAAGCCGCGCTGGCCGCGCGGTATCAGTGGTTTCCCCCACCAAGCGTCCTGGCATCTTGCGCACGTACTCATTGCGTGTGGCGAAGATGCCCAGGTAGGGGCCGCCAAAACTCATCGGAACGCCGAGCGGTTGGCCTTCGCCGACGACGACGTCCGCGCCGAAGGTCGATGGCGGCTTCAGCATACCCAGCGCAAAGGGATTGACTACGACGCAGAACAAGGCGCCCACCTCGTGGCGCGCGTTCGCCCAAGGCGCTGAAGTCCGTGATCCTGCCGAAGACATCCGGATACTGTACGGCGACAAGCGCCGTCTGGTCGTCGACCTCAGCCGTGATCGGATTCCAGATCAACGTCCAACGTGCCCTCGTCCAGCAGGGTCACGTTTTCGCCGCGCATGTAGGTGTGGACGGTTTGGCGGAAGTGCGGGTGGATGGCCGGCGAGAGCACAACCTTCTGCCGTTTTCCGTGATAGATGGCTGAGGGCCATGCTGACCGCCTCGGCCAGGGCCGTGGCGCCGTCGTAGAGCGAGGCGTTGGCCACATCCATGCCGGTCAGCTGGCAGATCAAGCTCTGGTACTCGAAGACAGCCTGGAGCGTGCCTTGGGAGATTTCGGGCTGGTAGGGTGTATAGGCGGTGTAGAACTCACTCCGGCGCAGGATATGGTCGACGACGGAGGGGATGTAATGATCGTAGGCCCCGGCGCCCAAAAAGCACGCATAGGACCGTGAGTTAGCGTTCGATCCTGCCAGCGCCTCCATGTCCCGGACGATATCCATCTCGTTGGAGGCATCGGGCAGGTTGAGCTCCGGGAAGCGCACGCCCTCGGGTACGGCGTCGTAAAGGTCCTCGATACGCTTGACGCCGATCTCCGCCAGCATGGCCCGCCGGTCTTGCTCGGTGTGCGGAATGTAGGACATCAGTGGTCCCGCCCCTCGCAGTGTTTAAGGTAGGCGGCGGCATCCATAAGTGCATCGGCCTGGGCGGGGTCGGTCAGCCTGATCTTGACCATCCATGCCTTCCCGTACGGATCAGCGTTGACCCACTCCGGATTGTCCGCCAGGTCCTGGTTGACCTCGACCACTTCGCCTGAAATCGGCATGTAGACGTCGGAGGCGGCCTTGACCGACTCGACCACTGCGAACGCGTCGCCTTGTTTCACCTGGGCGCCTTTGTCGGCCGTCACCTCGAAGTAGACGACATCCGAGAGCTGGTCCTGAGCGAAATCGCTGATCCCCACGGTGGCGGTGTCGCCGTCCAACCTGATCCATTCATCATTCTCGGTGTACTTGAGATCCTCCGGGACATTCATGGCTCGCTCCTTGGCTTCTCCCGGCCCATCGATCGCGAAAAAAAGAGGACGCACATCAAACTGGTGTGCGTCCTCTGTCGGGAACCTGAGAGATTCACCGCCCTCTGGCGGCTTGCCCCGTCGGTGTCTTACGACTTTCCAGAGGCTCTGCCAGATCGGGTCCTTCTACCTGAGAGTTTCACCCCCGTCGCCACACGCGCTCGGAAGGCTTGCCCCTTCGGTGCCCGGACTCAACCGGGTCTCTCCCCGATCTGTGCTGAATTGGTACAAGCATTCTACGGACGGCCCTGCTTAAAGTCAAGCAAACGGCCGCCGCGGACGTGCAGAACCCCGCGATTGTCACGCCAGGAGCCCACCAGATGTCACGCTCTACCCAGCGCTTGGGGCCGGGCAGAGCGAGCGCCGAGCACTTGGCTCAGAGCACTGGCTCAGAGCGGAACAGCCAATCAGCCTTGTTTCCTTGAGCCATCATACAAGGGAGCGGTGAGGGTGATCCTTCGCTCGGCCAACCCGGGCTCAGAATGACACGTGGAGGGCGTTGAGCACGAAGAGTCGGTGGACTCGGGCCCAGCGCCTCTCATACAGGCTCAAAGTGCGCCGTAAAGTGGCGCATCAGCTCGGGCTGATAGGTGATGCGGAAGCCGCGCAGGCTGTCTGCGTAGCGGGCGATGCCTGCCAGCGTGTCCCCCACGAAGTCCAGGTGAGCCTGGGTGTAGACGCGCCTGGGGAGCGCCAGGCGCACGAGCTCGAACGGCGGGTAGACCATCTCACCCGTGGCTGGATCGGGGTGGGCAAAGGCGATCGATCCGAGTTCACAGGTTCGGATGCCCCCCTGGACGAAGAGCTCCGCCACCACACTCAATCCGGGAAACTCTTCACGCGGGATGTGCGGCAGGAACCGGCCAGCATCCAGGTAGACGGCGTGGCCGCCCGGAGGCTCGATCATGGGTATGCCCGCCAGGCGGACCAGATCCGCCAGGTAGGCCACCTGGCCGACACGGTAGGCTTGATAGTCCACCTCCAGCGCTTCCTGCAGACCGACGGCCATGGCGTCCAAATCTCGTCCGGCCAGGCCGCCATAGGTCAGGAAACCCTCGCGCAGGATCAGCTCATTGCCGACGTCCCGGAAAAGCTGGTCGTCATTCATGGCCAACAATCCGCCGATGTTGACCAGTCCGTCCTTCTTGGCGCTCATCGTCGCCCCGTCCGCCGTGGCAAACATGGCGCGTGCGATCTCGGGCAGGCCCTTGTCCCCCCAGCCGGCCTCACGCTGTTGAATGAAGTAGGCGTTCTCAGCGAAGCGGCAGGCGTCGATGAAAAGCGGAATGCCATGTTTGTGAAGAATTTCACTAACTGCCTGGAGATTGGCCATCGACACGGGCTGTCCACCGCCAGCGTTGTTGGTGACGGTCATCATCCCAAATGGGATCGCCTCGGCGCCTACTTCGGCGATCATCTCCTCCAAGGCTTCGGTGTCCATGTCGCCCTTGAAGGGGAAGTCGGAGGCGGGGTCGGCGGCCTCGGGAGACGGGAGGTCCACCGGGCGGCCGCCGCGGGCCAGGATGTTGCCCTGGGTCGTATCGAAGTGCGCGTTGTTGGGGATGACGTGTCCCGGCCTAACCCGGACGGCACACAGGATGTTCTCAGCCGCCCGGCCCTGATGCGTGGGGACGAAATGCGCGAAGCCGAAGATCTGCTCGACGACCGCCTTCAGCCGGAGAAATGAACGCGAGCCGGCGTAGGCCTCGTCACCCGTCATGATCGCCGCCCACTGCTGGTCACTCATCGCGCCGGTGCCCGAATCGGTCATCAGGTCGATGTAGACGTCTTCCGATGCCAGGTTGAAAACGTTGTAGTGGGCCCGCTGAAGCGCCGCCTCGCGCTCGGGGCGGCTGATCTTCCGAATCGGTTCGACGGCTTTGATACGAAACGGCTCGGGGGGGTAGTTTGTCATGACAGGGCTCCTTGACCCGAGATGGACCAGTTTAGCACGACCTCCGAACGCAGGATACCAAACCCAAAAGACGGTAAGATGGAGCCAGACCGCGGCAAGCCAGGAGGCCGGTTTGGGTTCCCAGCTGGAGATTGTGCGTTTCGTTCAGGGCCCGGCTCAGACCAACGCCTATTTGATCGGCGAATCCGGCGGCACGGCCGTTGTCGTCGACCCGGCCTGGGATGGGGAGCAGATCGTGCGGGCCGCCGAAGAACGCGGCTGGCGCATCACCAACATCTGGCTCACCCACGCTCACTTCGATCACTTCGGAGGTGCGGCCGGGATAGATGCGGCCAATCCCAGCCGAGTGCCCGTGGCCCTTCACCCGGATGATCAGCCGCTCTGGCGGTTGAACGGGGGCGCCGGTTTCTTCGGCGTGACCGAGTTCGATCCCGGTCCCGAGCCGGAGATCCCCCTTCTGCACGGCATGGAGCTGCATATCGGACAACAGATGTTCGAGGTCCGGCATACCCCGGGGCACACCCCGGGACACGTCGTCCTGCTCAACCGCGATCAGGCCCTGATGTTGTGCGGCGATCTGATCTTTCATGGCAGCATCGGACGATTTGATCTTCCGGGGGGAGATGGGGACGTCCTGCTGGCGAGCATCGAGCGGGAGGTTCTGAGCCTGTCCGACGACGTCCGCCTGCTCCCGGGCCACGGCCCTGAAACAAGCGTCGGCGCAGAACGCCGCACAAATCCCTTCATCCAACCCACGTAATCAGGGTTGGGTCGGTGGTCGCTTGGGACTGCCTCCAGACCAAGAAATCGTAAATGGGCGCAGCCGGTTGGGTGGCCCCGACAGCGACCACCGCAAAGGTCAATGGATAGATGGCCGCATCGAGACGAGCTGGGTCGGCCAGTTGCCCATCGACTCGAACGACCTTCACCCCCTCGGCGGGTTGACTGAGGGGCGCCAGGCCGATCGCGCCCGGAGTCCGTGCCACCAAGGCGACCATCCTGGAGGGGGTGGAGGCCAGCAGCGCGGTCGATGCGAAGGGTGCCGACCCCATCACAGTCGCTTCAAAGTTCTGTCTCAGGCTGTCGTCCGGCAGGGGGATGACCGGCTGCACGGCCTCCGATCCTGCATTCAGGCTGCCCAGTTTTCCGTCCGACCCGAGAAGATGCCAGCCAGCTCAGACAAGCTGAATTCCCGCTTGGTGACGGCCGGGTTCACGATCACCACCACCGCCTCCCTCCCAACAGGGGTGACGAAAGCCGCGGTGCCGGGCGGGGTGCCCTGAATGCGTGTCTCGTCCTCCCCAAGGCTGGCTGTCGGCGCGCGGACTTCGAGGTCGAAAATCAGGGGGGCTGTGGCGGCCGCATAATCCTTGAGCCAGCTGGTCACCAGCGGTTCCAGCGCCGGACTGGTTACCAGAACTGCCCGGGGGGCCGGGGTGGGCGTGGGAGCAACGGGACCCGAGCAGCCCGCCAACGCCACCAGGAGCAGCATCAGGGCCCCCCAGCGACTAACCACGCCAGATGCTCAAGCGCCAGTCCGACGACGCCCACGATGGCCGTGTAGGCGATGAAGACGGTCAGCGGTCGGTGCGAGAGATAGCGGAGCAGCCAGCGGATGGCGAGGTAGCCAACGACCGCCGCCGCCAAGAAGCCGACGGCCACATTCCCCACCTGGGTGCCGACGTCTGGCAGGCGCATCAGGTCGCGCAAGGCGACCAACCCGGCGCCGATCATGATGGGAACCGACATCAGGAAGGCGAATCGGGCCGCATCGGGCCGGCGCAAATTGCGGGTCATGCCACCGGCGATCGTCGAGCCGGAACGTGAGACGCCGGGGAACAGGGCCAGCACCTGGGCGAATCCGATCCACAGCGCATCGGTCCAACGCAGGCTGTCCATCGACCGGCTCCGGTGGCCCAACCACTCGCTGACGGCCAACAGGGCGGAGGTCACCAAAAGGAAGCCGAACACCATCGTCGGCTGCGAGAAGGTGGCTTCGACCGCATCCTTGAACGCCAGACCGAGGACGGCCGCCGGCAGGCTGGCCAACACCAACAGCCAGGCCAGCTGGGCCGCCGGGCTCTCCAGCGGATGTCCATGGACGAGACCGACGAGCGCCGCCCCGACCAGATCGACCAGCTCGCGCCAGAAGTAAGCGATCACCGCCAGCAGGGTTCCCCATTGCACGAGGACGTCGAAGACGAAGGCCGCCTGGGGGTCCAGTTGCCAGCCCAGAAGCCAGGGAACCAACACCAGGTGGCCGGACGATGAGACGGGCAAGAATTCGGTGGCCCCCTGGACGATGCCCAGGATCAGAGCTTGAAACGCGGTCATTGTCAGAGCGCCTCCGGTCGGAGTTTCTGGTAGCCGGCCTCGAAATCCTTGGCGAAACCATCCAGCGAGCCGGCCAGGACAGCCGACCTAAGGTCAGCCGCCAGCGAAACCAACATATGCAGGTTGTGAATGGAAACCAGTGTCGATGACAGCATCTCCCCGGCCACGATCAGGTGCCGGAGATAGCTGCGTGTGAATGTTCGGCAAGTGTAGCACCCACAATTCGGGTCTATCGGGCGAGAGTCCTCGGCGTAGGTCGCATTGCGCAGATTGATGCGCCCCAGGCGTGTCAGCGCGGCGTGGTTGCGCGCCATGCGCGTCGGAAGGACACAGTCAAACAGATCCACGCCGCGCTTCACCCCGGCAACCAGGTCTTCCGGTGAGCCGACGCCCATCAGATAGCGCGGCCTGTCATCGGGAAGGATGCCGTTGACCAGCTCGAGCATCTCCAGCATCTCAGGCTTGGATTCCCCGACCGACAACCCGCCAATCGCCACGCCCGGAAAGTCGAGCCCGGCGATGAACTCAGCCGACCGCCGGCGAAGGTCGGGAAACACCCCTCCCTGGACGATGCCGAATAAAGCCTGATCGGCCCGGCGCTTGGCGGCCAGACACCGCTCCGCCCAGCGGTGGGTACGGTCCATGGCGGTCCGGTTATAGTCCAGGTCGTAGGGTTCGGGGCACTCGTCGAAGGCCATGATGATATCGGCGCCCAGGGCTTCCTGAATCTGGATCGCCTTCTCGGGCGTGAAGCGGTGCTCGGACCCGTCAAGATGGGATCGAAAGGTGACACCGTCGTCGTCGACAGTGCGCCGGTCGCTCAGGGAGAAGACCTGGAAACCTCCCGAGTCGGTCAGGATGGGATGCGGCCAGCGCATGAAATCGTGCAAGCCGCCCTGGCGTTGGATGAGTTCATGCCCCGGCCGAAGGTAGAGATGATAGGTGTTGGCCAGTACCAGGCTGGCGCCGAGGTCGTCGAGCTGATCGGGGGTCAGGGCCTTAACGGTCGCCTGGGTGCCCACCGGGGCGAAAAGCGGGGTTTGCAGATCGCCGTGCGGCGTGTGGAAGACGCCGGCGCGCGCTTGCCCGTCGACGGCCAGGCGTTCAAAGGTAAACATTGTGAAGGAATTCACAAATAGGGCGGGGCATGGGTGCGACTGGATCGATCATCGGTGCGGGATTATACCTTCGGCGCGGGTTTCATTGTCAGCCGCTGCGCTCGCGCTTATACTGCCCGGACCCATGCCTTCTCACGACGGATTGTCCACCTGGCTCGAAATTGACCTTGGGGCGATCGCGCACAATGTGCGCGGCCTGCAGCGCCTGACCGCCACGCGAGTTATGGCTGTGGTCAAAGCCAACGGCTATGGCCACGGGCTGGTTCCAGCTGCCCGGGCTGCGGTCGAGGCCGGGGCGGCTTATTGCGGTGTGGCGCGGATCGACGAGGCGATCGAAATTCGCGACGGGGGTGTCAGCGCCCCGGTTCTTGTGTTGGGCGAAACACCCAACTCGAGGATGGGCGATGCGACCGCTCGGAGGATCTCGGTGACAGTCTACGACCGGGCGCAGTTGGGCGCCCTGGCGGCGGCTGCTCGATCGGCCGGCGAGGCGGCCCGGGTCCATGTCAAGGTGGACACAGGGATGACGCGGCTGGGCGCGGCGCCGAATGAAGCCTTCGGCCTGCTGCAGGCGCTGCAGGGCATGGATGGTGTGCAGGTAGAAGGCTTGTTCACGCATTTCGCCCGCGCCGACGAGCCCGCCGCCTCCAGCACCGACCAGCAGGCCGCCATGTTCGATGACTTGCTGGGCGAGGTCACGTCGGCCGGGCTCAGGCCCCCGCTGGTGCACACCGCCAACTCGGCGGCAGCCTTGACCCGCCCCTCGGCGCGTTTCGACATGGTTCGGCCAGGGATCGCGATCTATGGTCTAAACCCATCGAAAGAAGTACCTGTGCCCGACGACTTCCGCCCTTCGCTGGTATGGAAAGCACGCCTGACGACCGTTCGGGATGTACCCGCCGGGACCGGTGTATCTTACGGACACCGCTATGTGACCCAGAAGGACGAGCGCTTGGGTGTGATCCCGGTGGGGTACGGGGACGGGTTCCGCCGCGAGCCGGGCGCCAGAGTCCTGGTTCACGGGCACTGGGCGCCCGTCGTGGGCAGGGTGTGTATGGACCAGACGATCGTCAACCTGGATGATGTGCCTCAGGCGGAAACCGGAGATGAGGTCGTGATCGTCGGCCGGCAGGGTGAAGAGGGCCTCCGACCGGGCGACCTGGCCGAGGTGTGGGGGACGATCGGATACGAGGTGGTCTGCGGGCTGAGCGCCCGCGTGCCTCGCCTGTACCATAGCTAGCTTCTTATTCATAGGCGCTCAGCACTCGGTGCCCAGCGTCTTTTTTTATCCCCCTGCTGGTACCCCTTCGAAACACAACCCTGGGCTCCAAGCCTCTAGCATCTAGCTCGGCCCTTGCACCGCAGGCGTCCTGATTGGGAAGCAGCTAGGTGCTCTATGCTGGGTGCTTTGCGCTGATCCCAACCGCTACACCCGGCGAGGGGGTTAGGACCCTGTGGTATCCTGATCGGGCGTGGCTCCGGGCTGCGCCGAACTCATGACATCAAACGCACTGACTTCCGCCGAATTCGTCCTCCCCAACGCTCAAACCTTCAGTCACCGGTCACCCGTCCGGTGGCTTGTTTCACATCTGCGCTTCCATTGGTGGCTGATGTTGGTCATGCTCGCCGGGGCATTTGGCAACGCTCTTCTGGCGGCCGCCGTGCCGATCATCGTTGGCCAGGCGTTCAACCTGATCCTCGGCGACGGTTCGAAGGTCCAAGAACTTCTGCGCCTGGCCATCCTGCTCGCTGCATCCCAAGTCACTCGCAGCGTCCTCCAGCTAGGGCGCAACTTCAGCGCCGAGGTCGTCGCTCAGCGCATGGAGCGCGACATCCGTGACGAGCTATATGTCAGCCTGCTGGGCAAGAGCATGACCTTCCACAACCTGCTGCCCGTAGGCGACACGATGGCCCGAGCCACCAACGATGTGCGCGAGGTCAACCTGATGTTCAGCCCGGGGGTCAACCTGGTGGTCGGATCGGGCAACTTCCTTCTCATGCCGATCCTGGTGGCACCCAGCATCCATCCAGCCCTTGTTCTGACTCCGGCCCTGTTCATGATCGCCTACGTTCTGGCATTGTGGCAGTACCTGCACGAGCTGGCACCGATCTCGGATTCGGTCCGCCAGACCTTCGGCGATCTCAACGCCCGGCTGGCCGAGTCTTTGGACGGCATCGAAATCGTCAAGGGGCACGCCCAGGAACCGCAGGAAATGGCCCGCTTCTCCGCCAACGCCCGCGCCTATCGAGACGCCTTCGTCCGCCAGGGCGATGTCGAGGCGCGCTTCATCCCGCTGCTCCTGCTCGGCCTGGCCACCGGCGGGGCCCTGCTGCACGCGCTGATCCTCTACAACCAGGGGGCGATCAACGTCGGGCAGGTGATCGCCTACATCGGCTTGATCGAACTCTACGGCTTCCCAACCTTCGTCTCGCTGCGCGCTTACTCCCAGGTTTCCCTGGGTCTGGCCGGTGCACGGCGCATTCTCGACCTGATCACCCGCCGCACCGAACTGGATCGCAATCCATCCGGGTACCGGGGCGAGATGCGCGGCGAGATTGCGTTCCGCCACGTGACCTACGCCTACGATCGGGACGAACCCGTCCTCAAGGACGTATCCTTCCATGTCAGCCCGGGCCAGACCGTGGCCATCGTCGGCCAGACCGGCAGCGGCAAGACCACCCTGGCCAAGCTGATCAACCGTACCTACGATGTCACGGACGGCGCCGTCCTGGTCGACGGAATCGACGTCCGCGATTGGGATCTGGAGTCACTGCGCCAGGGGATCTCGATGATCGAGCAGGACGTGTTCCTATTCACCCGGACGATCGCTGGCAACATCGCCTTCGGCTCGCCCGGCGCGTCGCCGGCAGCGGTCGAAGCAGCAGCCCAGGCCGCCCAGGCGGACGACTTCATCCGGAGTTTCCAAAACGGCTACCAAACCGAGGTCGGCGAACGGGGTGTCACGCTTTCTGGCGGCCAACGCCAGCGTATCGCCCTGGCACGCGCCTTTCTCACCGAGCCGCGTGTCTTGATCCTGGATGACGCCACCAGCTCAATCGACAGCGCCACCGAGGATGAGATCCAGCGGGCCATTTTCCGCGCCGCCCAGGGCCGAACGACATTGTTGATCACCCACCGCCTAAGCCAAATCCGGTGGGCAGACCTGATCCTGGTAATGCGCAAGGGGCGGCTGACGGCCGCCGGCACCCACGCCGAACTCATGCAGCGCTCTGAGCCCTACCGCCGCATATTCACGCGGGAGGGAGAAGCCTAGCTGTGGGTTTCTTTTCCGGGCTCGACGCCGAGGCCTATGATCGCAGCTACTCCGACCGCCAACTTGTGGGGCGGATGGTCGACTATTTTCGCCCCCACGGGCGGCGTTTGCTGGGGATCGTGTCCGGGTTGCTCCTGGTGGCGGCCGCCGGTGCAGCCACGCCGATCGTCGTGGCCAACGGCGTCGACCTCATGGCCAGCCGAAGCTCCTCGTCCACCATCATCCTCCTGGGCACGGTCGTCCTGATCCTGGGCGTGCTGGTCTGGGGTGGCAACTGGTTCGGCCGCCGACTGACCACCCGCACCGTGAACGATGTGATGCTGGAGTTGCGCCAAGACGCCTTCAACGCCGCCGCCGAGCACGACCTATCCTTCTATGACGAGTTCACGTCTGGGCGCGTCGTCAGCCGGATCACATCCGACACCCAGGACTTCTCCCAGGTGGTGGTGCTTGTCACTGACCTGACAAGCCAGATCGTGGAATCGGCCATCTTGTTGGTGGTGCTGGCGCGCATCGAGCTGCGGCTGATCCCCTGGCTCTTGGCGGTGATGCCCCTGGTATTCCTCTTCTCATACGGGTTCCGGCACCTGGCCCGGATCGTCACCCGTCAAGGCATGCGCGCCATGGCCAATGTGAACGCCGCCATCAAAGAAGCCGTCACCGGAATCGCCGTGGCCAAGAACTTCCGCCAGGAAGCCACCATCTACGGGGAATTCGATCAGGTCAACTGGGTGTCCTACCGCACTAACGTTCGGCGTGGCTTTGTGCTGTCCCTGGTCTTCCCCACTCTCAATGCCCTGTCCGGCATCGCCACCGCCATCCTGGTCTACGTCGGTGGCCTGAACGTCGCCCAAGCCATCATCACTTTCGGCGCCTGGTATCTGTTCATCAACAGCCTGGACCGCTTCTGGTCGCCGATGCTCAACTTGTCGGCCTTCTGGAGCCAGGTGCAGCAGGGCCTCTCGGCCGCCGAGCGCGTCTTCGCCTTGATCGATGCCGAAATCGGCCGTCGTCCAGTCCGATCACCTGCCCGTGCCTGCCCTGCGAGGCGAGATCGTCTTCGACAACTTGAATTTCAACTATCTGCCGGATGAACCCGTCTTGGAGGACTTCAACCTGCAGATTGCGGCCGGTGAAAACCTGGCTTTGGTCGGCCATACCGGCGCCGGCAAGTCGTCGATCGCCAAGTTGATCGCCCGTTTCTACGAGTTCCAGGGGGGACAACTGCTGGTGGACGGGATGGACGTCCGCAATCTCGATCTACGCGGCTACCGCCGACAGCTGGGGATCGTCTCGCAGGTTCCATTTCTGTTCTCCGGCACTGTGCTGGACAACATTCGCTACGCCCGCGCTGATACTCCCCGGGGCGAGATCGAGGCGCTGGCAGCCAAGATCGGTGGGGGCGATTGGCTGGAGACACTCCCGGAGGGGTTGGACACGGAAGTCGGCGAGCGCGGCGGGCGACTGTCGATGGGCCAGCGCCAGTTGGTCTCACTGATGCGGGTCCTGGTCCAAAAACCGGCGATCTTTATCCTGGACGAGGCCACCGCCAACATCGACCCGTTCACCGAAACCCAGATCCAAGAGGCCTTGAAGTTGGTGCTGTCGGAAGCGACCTCGATCCTGATCGCGCACCGCCTGTCGACCGTCAAGGCCTCCGATCGGATCATCGTGCTCCGCCTCGGCCGCATCATCGAACAGGGCGATCACGATGACCTCCTGGCCCAAGGCGGTCACTACGCCGAGCTGTACAACACCTACTTCAGGCACCAGTCGCTGGAATACGTCGAACGCGCCCGCCAAGCCGCTCTGGGCGATTAGGCTCGCAACACCCCCCTCCTGCCAATTGTGTCAGTTTTCACAATCCCAATCCACCCGCGTGTAACCTTTGCCTCCATCCTGCGTCTAAAGGAATGCAATCAACCATAGTCGCATAGGAGAGCTCAAGATGGGATTCGGAAAGTTCATGTCAAGCACGTCGGGGCGCTTGCTCCGCATTGTCGCCGGGGCGGCCCTTGTTGTGGCCGGCTGGCTGTGGATCGGCGGTATCTGGGGCATCGTCGTGGCCGTGGTCGGGCTGGTTCCCCTGCTGGCCGGGTTGTTTGACGTCTGCCTGATCAGCGCTTTGTTCATGGGAACGCCGCTCAAGGGCGAGGAACTGCGCGCCCAGCTCAAGTAGAACCCGAGCAGATCATCCTCCAATCTACGTAGGGGCACGGCCTTGCCGTGCCCCTACGCTCTCATGTGCGAGGTGAGGGCAACCGCCCAATGCTCTGCGCTCCTTTGCCCCCCCGCCCGCCGGTGCTATCATGGATCCGCCAAGGGCGCCGGCGAATCGGCGCCCCCATCGTCGAAACACACGCCGGTGTTGGGGCGGGTTCCCAAGCGCCGGCAGGAGCGCCGCATGCTCGAATCCTTGTTTGCGCCACGCGGCGTGGCGGTCGTCGGAGCCTCGCAAACCCCGTCCAAGCTAGGCTATGGTGTCGCACGCAACCTGGTGATGTCCGGCTACTCCGGGGCGCTTCATTTCGTAAATCCCTCAGGAGGAGAGCTCTTCGGCCGGGCCATGCTGCGCTCGGTGGCCGATATCCCCGACCCCGTTGACCTGGCGATGATCATCATCCCCGCCGCCTTGGTCCCGGGCGCTCTGGAGGACTGTGGAAGACGCGGCATACCCGCCGTGATCATCGGCTCGGGAGGATTTCGCGAGACCGGCGCCGAGGGCGCCGATCTGGAAAGGGCCTGCCTGGAGATCGCCGGGAAGTACGGGATCCGCATCATCGGTCCCAACTGCATCGGATATCTTGATACCCACCTGCCGATCGATACCACCTTTCTGCCCTTACCCGGGCCTATCCCGGGTGACATCGCCTTCATTTCACATTCCGGCGCCATCTGCGAAGCCGTCATCGACTGGGCCCGCGGCCAAGGGTTCGGCCTGTCACGCCTGGTCAGCCTCGGCAACCAGATGGATCTGACTGAGGCCGACGTGTTGCCGCCCACCGCCGATGATCCGGAAACCCGGGTCGTGGCCCTGTACCTTGAGGGGGTGGGCGACGGTCCGACGTTTGTCCACAATGCATCGGCGGTGTCGAAGGACAAGCCGATCGTCGCCATCAAGGTCGGCCGTTCGGTCCGCGGCCGGGCGGCCGTGGCATCCCACACCGGCGCCCTGGCAGGCGAAGAAGCGGCCTTCGACGCCGCCCTGCGCAAGGCCGGCGTTCTTCGCGCCACCACCAGTGAGGCGCTCTTCGACTGGGCCAGGGCCCTGGCCTGGTGCCCCTTGCCTACCGGACGCAAGATCGCCGTGCTCACCAATGCTGGCGGACCGGGGGCCATCGCCGCCGACGCCCTCGACGCCCAGGGCCTGACGCTCTCCGATCTCAGCCAGGACACCCAAAAAGCGCTGGCCGACCTGCTCCCGGCGGCTGCCAGTCTGCGCAACCCGGTGGACATGCTCGCCTCGGCCGGGCCACACGAGTACGCTCACGCGCTGCGGCTGCTTCTCAGACGACAGCCAGGTAGACGGCGTGATGGTAATCCTCCCACCGCCTCCCGTCAGCACGGCGGCCGACATCGCCGCAGCCCTCATTCCCGAGATCCAAATCGCCGAGAAACCGGTGGTCGTGGCCTTGATGGGTGAGGACCTCATCCTTCAGGCCGCCCGCCTCTTCCGCCAGGCGCGCGTGCCCGACTACCGGTTCCCCGAGCGGGCTGCATCCGCCCTCAAGGTGCCTTGTCGACCGCGCCGAGCTGCTGGCCCAGCCAGATCAGGCCGCCACTGGAGCCAGCCACCGCCGACGCCGCAGCCGCCCGCCGCCTGCTTGAGGCCTGCCCCGTGAAAGACGGCTTCTTGCCGCCGGATGTGTGCCTCGACCTTGCGCAGGCGTACGGGCTGTCGCTGCCCAAATCTCGGTTGGTCCATTCGGCCGACGAAGCCATCGGGGCGGCCAAGGAGATCGGCTTCCCGGTGGCGATGAAGGTCGTGGCAAGCCAGCTCACCCATAAGTCCGATGCCGGAGGTGTGGCTTTGGGGCTGTCGGACGCCGCACAGGTCCGGGAGGCCTACCTCCAGGTGACCGAACAGCCTAAGCAGACCGCCCCCGAGGCTGACATCACCGGCGCCCTGGTCCAGGCGATGCTGCCCCCCGGGCAAGAAGTCATCCTGGGCATGGTTCGTGATCCGCAATTCGGTCCGCTGCTGATGTTCGGTTCCGGCGGAGTCGAAGTGGAGGGGCTGCGGGACACGGCCTTTGCGCTGCCCCCGCTCACCCCGCACGAGCTCGATCAGATGCTCCAAAGCACCTGGGCCGGGCGGCGCCTGGAAGGATATCGGCATCTCAAAGCCGGAGACCGCCAGACCGTCGCCGACGGCCTGACTGCCCTGGGACAGATGGCGCTGGATCTGCCGTCGCTGATGGAAGTGGAAATCAACCCGCTGCGCGTTTTCGCCCGAGGGCAAGGGGCTTCGGCGCTGGATCTTCGCATAAGGGTAGCGACCAATTTGTGAAGTCTTTCACAATGTGGCCAGGGCTGGGCGGTTGCCCCGTATGGGAATCAGGTCGAATTGCCCTCCTCACTAGCTTGTGCTAAATTCTTGACCACATCACCCGATTGGAGACATTGGCGAAGCCTGCATGAACCCCAAAGTTCGCACAACTCTCGCGGATGATTTCAACCAGGATCAGGCCTGCTCGATTTGCGGTCAGAAGAGACTGCACGTCGTCCACCTCGACGCCTACCCCGACTATGTCAACTGTGACAATTGCGGCTCCGCCTTCGTCGTGGAGGACGGTGGGGAACGCGTGATGTACGGCAAGATTCCCGGCACAGTATGCCGAGACCCGGCATTTTGCGCTCCAACAATGGGTTTGGCCGGAGGCGATCGCCCGCAAGGCCGCTTCTGAACGACCCTCCGGACCATTGGCCCCCTTGGTTGCCCCAGCGCCACCGCCTGCCGAGCTCACGGCGCCAACGCCGGAACCTCCGCTTGAGCCGGCACAAGAGCCTGAGACCCCTGCCGACGAGCACCTGGTGGAGCCGGCCTCCGAACCCGAAACAAGTTCCGAAGCGGTCCCCTCCGAGATCCCCATCGACGAGCACCCCGATGTCACACACGCCTGGGAAACCGAAAGCGATTTGGGCGATGGCCGCCTCACCGACGAAACCGGCGAACCGGAGGCGCCGGAGACCCCGACCTGGCCACCTCCGCCGATTGAAACCCCAGGCTATCGGCGATGCTCCGGCGGGCGAGACAGTGCCCGGTGGTGAGTTGGCGACCCCCGAAACCCCCGCAGAGCCGGACGATGTCTTCGGTGCGTTCGACGAGCCGCTCCCAAGCCTAGAACCCCCCCACGAGGAATCTACCCCCTCTGCATGGGAACCTGAGATGGTCCCCGAAACCGCCGGCGCAAGCGAGGGCGCCGAGGACGAGCCTGACTTGGGGGACGAAGAAAACTTGCTGGACAGCCTGTGGGGGGATGAACCTTATCCCACGTCTGAGGTCAAGACCGCCAAACTCCCAGAGCCACCCGCTTGGGCCGCCGAAATTAAGCCGGAGGCCGAAGAGCCACAACCAACCGAGGCTGACGACCAGCCGAAAACAGACTTCGAAGCCCCGACGCCGGCTGAGTTCGACCCAAATACGGTCGACCGCCTGCACACGTGGGGAGCGCCGCAGGCCGAAGAACCTTTCACTCCCGATACCTCGACCGAAGACAGGCTGGGGGAGCCCAGCTTCCCTTGGGATTCCGACGAGAAGGACACTGAACAACCCCCGGCCGTCGCCCCCTTCGAAGCGGGAGATTGGCAAGGAAATACTTTTGGCCCACCGGAAGGGGCCGGCCCAGAGGTCTCCGAGCCCCAATCGATGCCTCCCGAGGAACCTCAGACAGAAGAACCTCTGGCAGCAATACCTCAGACGGATGATGACAGGCTGCCTGGTGGCGAGCCGGAGGAAGTCAAAGACGAACCGACGGAAGAAACACCCGAGCCCGCGCTGGATGACGCCGAAAAGGCCGGCATGGCTCAGGTATATTGGGGTGGTGCCCAAGGCCCGCCGCCGAAAGAGGAACCTCCCGCCGAGGAGCCAGCCGAGGGCCAGCCGGTTCATCAGGAGCCCCCGCCGGGCAATCGCTTCAGGGTAGTCGTCAAGGGGGCCAACGTTCGTTATCCGCAGGGGATCTGCTCCCATTGTCTCTACTCGCCTGCCCCGGCCCGCCTACCTGTTCTGGCCTCCATCTCCCGAACTGGTGTCGGCGACCGCCAGATCGAGACGCTGCGCATCCCCGTTTGCGCCGACTGCAAAGCAGCGCGCAAACGCCCGCTCGGAGGAACAGCGGACGGCGCAACTTCAGGCCCACCTGATAGGCGTTCTGGTGGCGCTGATCCTGGTCGTGTGCGGCCTCGGCATCGGTTTCATCAACTTGCGCGAGAATCTCGGCCCGGCGTTGGTTGGGTTGATCGTGATGGCCGGGCTGGGCTACGTCGTGCCCGCTGTTCCGCTGCTCTTGCGGGCCAGCCGGCTGCCCAAGCCCCCCGATTCGGACTACGTGAGATCGACATTGCGGGTACCAGGTGATACCGAAGGCACGGAGACCGCTTTCGAGTGGCGCAACAGGGACTACGCCCGGCGGTTCCTCCAGGCCAATGCCAAGATCGCCGTCAGTGAAGTCACCCGAGTCCGCGAACAAGTGGAATAGGCCCTCACACCGCAGTCAAGAGCATCCCAGCCGAGGTTTTGAGCCCTGCCGAACTGGACGGAGCCCGTGTCGAGCCCCGAGCAGACAACCCAACCTCCATCTCCCCACCCGGCGTATGCCCCGACTGCGGCGGCGGGCTGAGCCGGCTGCCGACGGTTGACGGCAGCGGATATCTGCTAGATCTGCGACAGCTGTGACTATCAGCAGCTGCTTCAGCGCCCTGCGGCCGCTCCCTCGACGGTTCCCTCACCGCCGACCGGCGAAGACGCGCAGCGCTTTCGGCAGGCTCCTGGCTGAGAGCGAACGCCCGGCGCAGCCCGATGAATGGCCGGAAGAGCTCCTGGAGGACCTTCCGCCCGAAGCCCGCCAGGCCCTGAAGGGGCAGACCGCCTCGGCTGATCGCCGAACCTCCAGCGGACGAGGTTCCGGGCCATGTGAAGCGGACCCTTATGGACTACGGGTTCGCCGTCGATGAGGACGCCGGGGGCTTCGCCTCCGGTCTCCGGGCGGCTTGCGCCGGCCGGGCACGGGCGATCTCTCCGCCTACGGATGTCGTCCGACTTGGCATCCCAGCTTGGGGGAGCGCCGCCGCCCCCCGAAGAACGTCGAACCTGCCCGTCGTGCAAGGCCGTCGTCCCCCGGACGGCGGCGCGCTGCTCATGGTGTGACGCCGACCTGCCACCTCTGGAACCCGAGCGACTGACCTCCAAAATCACCCCAAGCAAGCGATTGATCTCCCGACCGCGTTCAGGCACCATGGGACCGTCGGTTATAATCAGCGTTTGCTTCGTGTTCGACCCAGAGTGGATCCAGCAAGCCCATGCCCCAAGAAAACATCGTCGTGGTCGGTGCCCGAGAGCACAATCTGAAAGACGTCAGCATCAGCATCCCGCGGGACAAGCTGGTGGTGATTTCCGGCCTGTCCGGCTCGGGAAAATCGTCGCTAGCCTTCGACACGATCTTCGCCGAGGGGCAGCGCCGCTATGTCGAATCGCTCTCCGCCTACGCCCGGCAGTTCTTGGGACAGCTGGACAAGCCGGACGTGGATTACATCGAGGGCCTTGTCGCCTTCCATCTCGATCGACCAGCGCGGCGTCTCCCACAATCCCCGGTCAACCGTTGGGACCGTGACCGAGGTCTACGACTACCTGCGGCTGCTCTTCGCCCGCGTCGGAATTCCTCACTGCCCTATCTGCGGGCGCGAGGTCAGGCAGCAGTCCGCCCAGGAGATTGTGGACGCCGTCATGGCCTTCGAGGCCGGGCCATAAACTCATGGTCCTGGCCCCGCTTGGTCCGCGGCCGCAAGGGAACCCACACCGGCGTGTTCGACGAGATCCGGCGCTCGGGCTTCGTCCGCGTGCGTGTGGATGGTGAAGTGCGTTCCGTCGAAGATGAATTCGAGCTCGACCGCTACAAGAACCACACCATCGAAGTCGCCGTCGACCGCCTGGTCGTGCCCGATCCAGGCAGCAGTGATGAAGAAGAGACCCAGGCGTTCCAGAGCCGGTTGACCAACTCGGTTGAGACAGCTTTGCGCTGGGGAAATGGGACACTCATCGTGGCTGACCTGAGCCAGGATTCCGGGACGGACATCCCCTTCTCGGAAGATCTGGCCTGCTCGGAACATGGCACGACGCTGTCCGAAATCGAGCCCCGCACCTTTTCTTTCAACACGCCGCACGGGGCATGCCCGGACTGCCAGGGCCTTGGCACGCGGCTCGAAATCGACCCCGACCGCATCATTCCAGACAAACAGATGTCCCTGGCCGAGGGCGCCGTGGTCGCGCTGGAGTGGTCCAGCAAAAGCGCCGACCGGCGCAGCTACTACTGGCAGCTGGTCGAGGCTGTGGCCGAGGCCTATGACATCAACCTCGAGGCCCCCGTGGCCGAGCTCCCCACGCCGAAGCTGGAGATGGTGCTGTATGGCACGGATGGGCAGGAAGTCCCGTTCAGTACGTGGGCCGCAACGGACGCAAGTCCAGCTACAAGACCGCCTTCGAGGGCATCGTGGGCAACCTTGAACGACGTTTTCAGGAAACCCAGTCCAATTACGTCCGCAGCAAGATCCAGGAGTTCATGTCGGAGCGAGCTATGCCCGACTTGCCACGGCCAGCGCCTGCGACCGGAGGCCCTCTCGGTCACTATCGACGATACCAACATCGTTGAGGTCACGCACTGGCCCGTTGTTCGCAGCCGAGCCTGGGTCGAGTCGCTTCAATCCGCCAGCGGCCCGCTGGACAAGCGCGGCCGCAAGGATCGCCGAACGCGTTCTCAAGGAGATCCACGACCGCTTGACCTTCCTGGTGGACGTCGGGCTGGACTACCTGACCCTTGACCGGTCGGCCGGCAGCCTGTCCGGCGGTGAAGCACAGCGAATCCGCCTGGCCACGCAGATCGGGTCGCGTCTGATGGGCGTTCTGTACGTCCTCGACGAACCGTCGATCGGGCTCCATCCGCGGGACAACGCCCGCCTGATCCACACCCTGGAAGGCATGCGCGATCTGGGCAACACGGTGCTGGTGGTCGAACATGACGAGGCCACCATCCGAGCCGCCGATTGGGTCATCGATCTCGGCCCGGGCGCTGGCGAGCTGGGCGGGCACGTGGTGGCCGCCGGCACCGTCGAAGAAGTCACCGAAGTCAAGGAATTCTGTCACCGGCCAGTTCCTGTCCGGCGAGCTGAAAATCGGCCTACCGGAGTGCCCGCCGTCCGGGAAGCGGCAACAAGCTGACGATCGTCGGGGCGGAGGAGAACAACTCTCAAGGACCTTGACGGTCGCCATCCCACTGGGCACCTTCACCTGCATCACGGGCGTCTCTGGCTCTGGAAAGTCGACCCTGATGGTGGAGGTCCTGTACAAGGCCCTGGCGAACCACCTGCATGGTTCCCATGAGATGGCCGGCAAAGCACGAACGGCTGGAAGGCGCCGAGTTCATCGACAACGTCATCAACATCGACCAGAGCCCCATCGGCCGCACGCCCCGCTCCAACCCTGGCACCTACACCGGGGTCTTCGATCACATTCGCAATCTCTTCGCCGAACTACCCGAGTCCAAGGTGCGCGGCTACAAGCCCGGCAGGTTTTCCTTCAACGTGCGCGGCGGCCGTTGTGAAGCCTGCCAGGGGCAGGGTCAGCTGAAGATCGAAATGCAGTTCCTGCCGGATGTCTACGTGCCTTGCGAAGTGTGCCATGGGGCGCGCTACAACCGCGAGACGCTCCAGGTGCGCTTCAAGGAGAAGACCATCGCCGACGTCCTGGACACGACCATCGACGAGGCGGTGGGCTTCTTCAGCGCCTTCTCCCCCATCGAACGCCGCCTTCAAACTCTGCAAGCCGTCGGCCTTGGCTATCTTACTCTGGGCCAGCCGGCGCCTACCTTGTCCGGCGGGGAAGCCCAACGCGTCAAGCTCTCCCGTGAGCTGTCCAAGATGAACACCGGCAATACGCTCTACGTGCTCGATGAACCTTCGGTGGGGCTGCACGCGGCCGATGTGCACAAGCTGATCGAAGTCCTGCAGCAGCTTGTCGATCAGGGCAACACCGTGCTCATCATCGAGCACCATCCGGATATCATCAAGGTTTCCGACTGGGTGATCGACCTCGGCCCCGAGGGTGGCGATCGAGGCGGAGAGCTGGTGGCTGAAGGCACGCCTGAGAGCGATCGCTCGGCACAAGACATCCTACACAGGGAAGTTTCTGCGCCCCCATTTGGGGCTGTAGACCCACAGTCGCCAATCCGACGCCGCATGCCCAAGTGCTCAAGCGCCTCGTCAGTGCAGGGCCACTGAGAAAGGCCTGCACGACCTTGAAACCTGTCTCAGCCAGTCTGATCTTTCCGATCTATCTCAAGCACGAAGCGCATGCTGCTGGTTTCGATCTGGTGGGCATCACCAGCCCGGAACCCCCGCGCCATCTCGATGTTTACCAAGCCTGGCTCGACGCCGGTCGTCACGGCGAAATGGCCTACTATGGCCAGCCAGCGGGCGCGCGCCGCCCGAGCAGACCCCCGCCTGCTTCTGCCGGAGGTCCGCTCGATTCTGGTCGTTGCCGCCAACTATCCGTCCCAGGAGATGACGTCAGCCTCTCTGAAGAGGGGAGCCCCACGCGTGGCCGCCTATGCTCGGGGGGATGACTATCACGACACGCTCACGGCCCGTCTGCAGGGAGTTGTTCGCCGCCTGGAAGCACATGTCGGCGGGACCTTTCCCTATCGGATCTACGTGGACACCGGCCCACTGCTGGAGCGCGAGCTGGCCCAGCGCGCCGGTTTGGGCTGGATCGGCAAGAACACCTGCTTAATCAACTCCCAGATCGGTTCGTATCTTCCTGCTGGCCGAAGTGCTGCTGGGGCTGGACCTCCGACCTGATGAACCCATCCGGGCCGATCGGTGCGGAAGCTGCACACGCTGCATCGACGCCTGCCCCACAGCCTGCATCCTGCCCGACCGGACGATTGACGCCGGCGCTGCATTTCGTACCTCACCATCGAGCTGCGTGGGGCAATCCCGGAGAAGCTGCGCACGGAGACCGGCGAATGGGTTTTCGGCTGCGATGTCTGCCAGCAAGTGTGTCCCTGGAACCAACGCTTCGCCCAACCAACATCCGATCCGGCCTTTCAGACGCGGCCCTTTTTGAAGCAGGCAACCCTCGATTCACTCTTAACACTCAACCGCAACGAGTACGTTGAGGGTTTGCGACGCAGTCCCCTCAAGCGCGCCAAACTGGGCGGCCTGAAGCGCAACGCTAGCCTGGCGGCAGCCAATCGAGCCGACCCAGATCTCGTGCCGTCCCTGGGGGCCGCCCTGCTCGATCAAGAGGCTGAAGTTCGCGGGCACGCTGCCTGGGCATTGGGCCGGATCGGTGGCCGCCAAGCGCGGGCACGCCTGGCCGACCGTTCGTCCGAAGAGAGCGACCCGGAAGTGAAGCACGCCATCGACGAGGCGCTGGCAAGCTTCTCGACCGAGCTGATTCCAGCAAAGCCGGCCAGAGACAAACCGCCCGCGTCGGCCGACGCGGGCGGTAGATCTTCAACCGAGACGTTTCGAACTCAGGGCGCACAGCGGTGCGCTGGGGCAGGGGCCGGTGTGCCCGGGCCAGGGGTGGGCGAATTCGTCCAGGTCGGGGTAGGTGTGGCGATATTCACCGGGATGACCAGCTTCTGGCCGGCCTGGATGTCATTTGGGTTGGTGATGTTGTTTTCTTTGGCGATCGCTTCGGCGGTGCTGTTGAACTTTGAGGCAATCGTCTGAAGCGAATCCCCTTGCCGCACCACATACTCGATCTTGCTGCCCGGGATCAGGGTTGATGGCAGCGCCGTTTCCGTGGGGACCTCGGCCGATGGCGGAGGAATGGTGATTTCCTCGCCGATAAAGATCGTTCCGGCGTCTTGAACATCCGGGTTATATGCCAGGAGGACGTCCAGATCGATCGCAAATTGTTGTGCAATCGAGAACAATGTGTCACCGTCGACGACCTTGTAGGTGATGGGGCCCGAAGGTGTCGGCGTTTCGGTTATCGTGGGCGTGAGAGTACTGGTCGGCGTGTTCGTCGGCGGCAAGGGCGTCGCCGTTTCGGTTGCGGTGGGAGTCTTGCTGGCCAAGAATCCTGGCATCTGGGGGGGATGGTCCCCGGTGATCCACATGACCACCAGGAAGACCCCGGCCACAAGGAGCAGCACGGCGGCGCCACCCATAATCAACGGCACGGTCCGGGTTCGGCGCCTGCGATAGCTCGCAATGACGTCGGCTGGCCTTTGTTCGCTGTCAGGCATGGGTTTGCCTCCCTCCGGCGCGCCCATTGTAACCGAATTCGATGCGCCTCTGAGGCCCTTCTTCGGTCAGGGTGCGCCGCCAGCCGGAGCGAGCCAGCGGTCGGCAAAGGCCAGCATCGTTGGCAGAAGGGCTTCCCAGGTAGCCCCGGCGTGGCTTCCCGGCACCCAAGCCGCCTCCACCTGGATGCCGTGCGCTTCAAGCCGCTGCAGCAGCTTCTCGGTTTCCGGCTTGGCCCAATCATCGTCACCGGCGCCCAAGAAGATGTGTGCCGGCAGGGCATCCGCCGAAGTGACCAGCGTAAAGGGATCGTAGGCCGGCCTGGGATAGTTCACCGCCAACGCAGGGCTGAGCGCGATCACGCTGGCGAACAGCTCGGGATGGCTCAATCCGATTTCCAGGGACCAGACCCCACCCCGCGAGATGCCGGCGATGGCTCTTCCGCCGGGGTCCGTCCTCACATCGTAGGTTGACTCTATGTACGGCATCAGGCTCGCCGTGAACTCATCTTCGTAGGACCCGGGGCCCCCATCCGTGTTGCTGAACAGGGGCTCGGGCACGCGCGGCATCACCAAGACCCATTGACCACGGTTCGGTGCTGGTGGCCTGGCCTCTTCGTCCCCCACGATCCCCAGATCGACCCAATGCTGCTCGGTGAAGGGTTTGCCGTGCAGCAGGTACATAACCGGCAGCGGCCCTGCCCGCATGTCATAGCAGGGGGGCAGGTAGACGAGCACGGGCGCGTCTTGCGGAACATTGTGGGCGCGGTACTGGTCATCGACAAGGCGCCCCTGAGTGGAGGTGCACACCGGCGTTGGCGAATTGGAAGGCAGCGGCGAGGCCGTCGGGGACGGGACCATGGACGGAGTCTGTGTGGATGGCAAGGGAGGGCCCGAAGGGGAACCGGCCGCAGTGGCCGGTACGGCCGGCTTGTCCCACCGGAAGAAGGCCGCACGCGGCCACGGCGATCACCAGGGGAATGGCAACCGCACGGCGTGGGATGTCGAGCACGCCGATCCCGGGTCGTCCCATCCAGCCTCCAAACCTTGGTTTCGACAATCGCCTGCCTCCGGGGGTGAAATCAGGGCCGAATCATACCGCGTTCACCCCCTAGGCTGCCGGGCGCATTTCGGAGGCGGACCCCATCTCGCGATCCACAATCCCCGCGACGCAGCCCAGCAATTTGTGAGGAAATTCACAAGTGCCACATCGGAGGCGGTTGCTCAGCATGGTAAAATCGCCATCTCGACGGGAGCGGGAAGGCGTCACGATGAAGTACCACATTTGGACCGCTGGGTGTCAAATGAATGTGGCCGATTCACAGCGGGTAGCTTCGGAGCTTGAGAAGCTCGGCTACAGCTCGACGCGCCGCGCCGATGATGCGGACGTGATTGTCCTCAACACCTGCGTCGTTCGCCAAAGCGCCGAAGACCGCGCCTACGGCCGTCTTAGTTCCTTGCGACCCCTCAAGGAGCGCCGTCCCGACCTGGTCATCAACCTGATGGGCTGCATGGTCGGCGTCAAGGGCAGCGCAGAGCTCGAAGCCGCCTTCCCCTACGTGGACGTCTTCTCCCCGCCCTCCGACCCCTTGCCCCTGATCCAACACATTCGCGGCACCCAGGGGCGTGATGTCGAACGCCGGGAGACGCAGCACAGGCACGAGATCATGGATGGCGATCTGGTCCTCCCCTTGCTCGAACGCGGGAAGCTGGTCTCCGCCCACGTGCCGATCGTCTACGGCTGCTCGCACGCGTGCTCTTTCTGCATCATCCCCTTCAGGCGAGGCGTCGAACGCAGCCGCCCCGTGGGCGAGATCGCATCCGAAGTGCGCGCCCTTGCCGACCAGGGCGTGCGCGAGGTCACTTTGCTGGGCCAGATCGTCGATCGCTATGGCAAGGACATATCCAATGGGCCGGACCTGGCTGATCTCCTGCGCATGATCCATCAGATCGATGGCATCGAGCGCATTCGGTTTTTGACCTCCCACCCGAATTGGATGACCGACGAACTGCTGGAGACTGTGGCCGAGCTACCCAAGGTCTGCGAGCACATCGAAGTGCCCGTGCAAGCCGGCGACGACCAGATCTTGTCCGCAATGAAACGCGGTTACGCCTCCGACGATTACCGGCGGCTGATCGGGCGCATACGATCCCGTCTTCCCGGGGTTTCAATCGCCACCGACATCATCGTTGGCTTCCCTGGCGAAACCGATGAAGCGTTCCAGAACACCTATGATCTCTTGGCCGAGCTTCGGCTGGATGTTGCTCACCTGGCCCGCTATTCCCCTCGGCCGAACACCGTCTCGGCGCGACGAATGGAAGATGATGTGCCCGAGGTTGAGAAGATGCGCCGCTTCAGAGTTCTGGAAGACCTTCAGTCCGGCATTTCGGAAGACATCCACCGGGCCTACGTGGGCAAGACCGTCGACGTGCTGGTGGAGACCAAGTACCAGGGCCGCTGGAAGGGCCGGACCCGGACCAACAAGCTTGTGTTTTTCGAATCTCCAAAACAACTGCGCGGCCAGGTCGTGTCTGTGGCAATTGAACGTGCCGGCGCGTGGAGCATGAACGGCCGGTTGGCGTCCGACAAGCTCGCTTCGGCGGCTTAACCGCTCTCCTCTCCTCTCCATTTTCTGATAGACCCCGTCCGCGCGTGGCGTGCTTCTTGCACCCCACCTGAGTGCCCTTGACGCCGGTTCCACCCGGACGTAGCATCCGGGGGAAATCTGTCGCTGTGGGGGAACTAACTGAGCATCAGGCGGAACATGCCTAATTCCTAGGAGTCGATCGATGCACACATCAAAGCGAAACCGCATTCCGTGGCTAGGTCTCCTGCTGGCTGTTTCAATGGTGCTGGGCGCCTGCAACTATCCAGGGCTCCAGGCCACCGAGCCGGCAGGGGATTCCATGGCTACCGCCGCCGCACAGACCGTGTCAGCTGAGCTCACATCGGTGGCGAGTGTGGCCACGACCGCCGCCCCTCCGACCGATACGCCGGCTCCGCCAACCGACACACCTGTTCCGGCCAATACCCAGCCGGCGCCCACGGCGACCGCAGGCGCCTCCGGATGCACCGACAAGGCCACCTTCATCACCGATGTCACGGTGCCCGACAACACGAACATGAGCCCCGGCCAGGCGTTCACCAAGACTTGGCGCTTGAAGAATGTCGGCACCTGCACCTGGACCACGGACTACGATCTGGTGTTCGATAGCGGCAACGCCATGAACGGTTCGGCGACCGTTGGGCTTGGGGCGAGTGTCCCCCCCAATGGCACCATCGACATATCTATCGGGCTGACAGCGCCCTCCGGCAACGGCACTTACAAAGGCAACTACAAGCTGCGCAACGAAAAAGGGATCGTCTTCGGGATCGGCACCAATGCCGACGTCGCCTTCTGGGTTCAGATTGTAGTTGGCCCAACCGCCACACCCCAAGCCAGCGTCTATGACAGCGGCAAGGTCAACCTCAAGCAGACCTTTCATGCCGATCTGGACCATGCCGACGACACGCCCGCCAGCGGTGACTCCGACATTTTTTTCCGTGCCGTCACTTCGACTGAGAAGTATTTCGTGCCTGAGGACGGTGCCAAGATGAAGCTCATCACGTCTGGCGTACCAAGTTACGACAAGTGCACGACAACCTCCTTGAGCTCCAACCAGATTTCGCTCGATGACGTATCGGTCGGCGATTGGCTCTGCTTCAAGACCAGCGAGGGCCGCTATGGCCGCGCCGAAATCGAGGCCAGGTCGGGTGACCCGGAGACCATCAGGCTGGACATCGTCACCTGGAATAAGTAGACACAACCCATAGCACGCCAACTTGCATCGAGGTGCCCGGCATTCACCGGGCACCTCGCTTTGTAGTCCCAGCCGACGGTCGCAGATGGAACCACCTTTCCATCAGGAGTAGGGTAGAATCGGGCCGCTTCGACCATGAGAACCCCAATGACCGTACGCCTCCTCTCTTGCACTTGGCTTTTAGCAGCCAGCGGCCTGCTCGCCGCGTGCAACCTGCAGGCGTCCCCATCGCCGACCTCGGCTGCGCCTGCCACTGCGGCGGCCTCCACCGTTCAGGCGATCCTGACCGAAGCATCCCGAGGCACGGTCCCGCCAGAGTTCGCCACCCCCACGCCCATGCCTCCGGCGACGACCACTCCGCAACCCACCTCGCCAAGCCCTACGCCCTCATCGTGTACCGACAAGGCCGCCTTCGTGGACGATGTCACGATTCGCGACAACACGGAATTGGGTGGCGGGAGAGTCCTTCGTCAAAACCTGGCGCCTCCAGAACGCAGGCACGTGCGTCTGGAACACCGCCTACAGCCTGGTCTTCATCGGCGGTACACGCATGGGCGCCGCGTCCCACGTACCCATGCCCACGCATGTCAACCCACAGAACACGGTGGACTTGGCCGTAGACATGATCGCGCCTTCGACCGCCGGCACGTACCAGGGGTTCTGGAAGCTGACCAACGCCAACGGAGATTATTTCGGAATTGGGCCGGCAGGAGATCAATCGTTCTGGGTGAAGATCGTCGTGCCGAGCTTGGATACGGGCTCAGCCACACCCACAATGACCGCCACCAGCTCCATGTCCCCCACGCCTTCGTCGACCTCCGACGCCTCGCATACGCCCACGCCATCGGCCAGCCCGAGTGCCACTTCCAGCGCGACCTTCACACCAACGCCAACCGAGACGGCGACGCCCTAGTTCGGCCCCCGTATCCGCCAAGAAGGGCCGCGGGACCATGGCAGTATTGCCGTCCTATCATGGGCATGCTACATTCAGCCTATGCCAATTTCCATCTTGGTCGCCGATTCGAACATGGAGTTCGGAATCCTTATCCGGCAGGCGCTGGAGGAGAGCGGACAATTCGAGGTCTCGCTGACATCGAGCGCCGAGGAGGCCGTCAACCTCGCCCAGGGCCTTGATTTCCGCTTGGCGATCATCGACTTCGCCCTGCCGGACATAGAGGGCGAAAAGCTCGTGGAGCGGCTGCGTGCCCTACAGCCCGGCCTGGCGGTGATCGGTATTCCGGTCGGCGACGACGACACATCGGAGAAGACGCGCCAGGCTGGGGTCGATGGCATCTTGACCAAGCCCTTCTACCTCCCAAACTTGCCCGATATCGTGGAGGAGGCCCTGGGACGGAGGCTTGATTTTCACCGCCCAACCCAAGTGGCATGGCCCAGAACCACCCCAACCCCAGACGTGCCGGACAATTCCGCAGCCGCCCTACCCATCGACAAATCCGCATCGTTTCCCAGCGAAGACTATCCCATGCCGTTCGACGAGCCGCCTCCATGGCTGGCGGATGTGAATCGCGCCGCTCAGTACCTGGCGCGATTGACGCTCGAGACATCGGCCGAGGCGGCGCTTCTGATCCGCCATCGCGAGCTGATCGCCTCCGCCGGCCAACTACCCCGAGGTCAGCTCCAAGAGCTCACTGCGCAAGTCGCTGACAGCTGGGCAGAAGAAGGCCGTTCTGGTGCAGTGGCGCGTTTCGTTCATCTGCCCGGTACCGCTGAAGATTTCATGTTGTATGCGACTGGCGTTGTCGCTGGGATGGTGCTTTCGCTTGTGTTTGGCGCCGAAGTACCCTTCGGTATGATACGTCGGCAAGCGGAATCACTGGCGCACGCCCTGTCAGAGATCGATCCGGCACTGCGACCGTCCAAGGACACTGGAAGCACCTCCAAGTCCCATCCCTCAGAGCGGGAACCATCCCCCACCAGACACAAGCAATCTCCCGCTGCCGAAGCGGCCGTTCAGGAGAGTCATCCTTCCCAGGCCGCAGTTCAACCCCAGACCGTTCCGCTGCGTGTGGAATCCCCGCTGCCCGAGGACTGGATCCCACAACCCGACCAGCCGTCACCGAGCGCCCGCCTGCTGGATGAACTCGCTTCCCTCGAACTACCAGAGCCCGATCCTGCCGAAGGCGGGCTCAAAATGGGCCAAGCAGAGAGCCAGCCCGCCCGTCACCGGACCCCGGATTTGCCGCTGGATTGGCTGCCCATGATCACGCATTCCAAGAGGCATCTGCCCTTCCTGGATGACCCCGAACCGGTCGAGACCGACACATGCGCCTCCCCCCCGCAGTCCGCCAGCCCCTCCCCCTCCTCCAGCCCGGGAGCTGAGACCGGAATCTCGCCGACGGCGGCGCCCGAAACCCCGGCTGCCCCACCAGGCCCTGTGGGTGTAGCCCAGGCGGTGCCGGAGCTTGCCGTTCCGGCGGCCTCACCTCCGCACCCGGCGGGGCCTAACTCGGATCCTCGCCTGCCATTCACGGTGGTTCTTGCCCCTCGGTTCCCGGAGCACCGCCTTGCCGGCCCGTTGGTGGAGAATCTTGTTCAATGGACGAGGCGGCTGTGCCTGGCTTGGGACTGGAAGGCGGATCGTGTCGATGTGACCGACGATGCGCTCGTGGTGCAGATCATGCTGCCCCCAGAAGTCGCCCCGGCTGCCGCCGCTCAAGAGCTCTCTGAGCACCTTTCGGCGCGTATCTTCCAGACATTTCCTCACCTTGAAGCCGGCTTTCCAACCGGCGGTTTCTGGGCAAGCGCTCACCTGTTGGCCTCAGGCAAGTCAGTCTCACCAGCCGAGGTGTCCGCCTTCGTAGACCAGCTCCGCCAGGCGCAGGGGCTCAGCGACTGAAACGGCACCCTTATCCGGCTCGCCGATGCTAAAATGACCTGTTGATTCAACCATCTTGCGGGGGCTCATTCTATGCCTAGCCAGCCCAGGCTTTTCATGATCGATGGCCACGCTCTGGCTTATCGCACTTATTTCGCCTTGACCGGCGTCGGCGGCGGCGAGCGTTGGATTACCAAGTCAGGTGAACCAACGGCCGGCACCTACGGATTCACAGCCGTCCTGCTAAAGCTCCTTGAAGACGAAGAACCCGAGTATTTGGCCGTTTCTTTCGACACCGGCAAGACATTCCGTGATGACCTCTTTCCGGATTACAAAGCGACGCGCGAAAAGATGCCCGATGATCTGCGTCTGCAGATCGAACGCATCCGGGAACTGGTGGGGGCCTTCGGAATCCCCATCCTTGAGGCAGACGGCTTCGAAGCCGACGACGTCCTGGGGACGGTCGCCCGTTTGGCGGCTAAACAGGGGGCCAAAGTCATCATCCTCACCGGCGATCGGGACTTGCTCCAGTTGGCGGATGACAACGTGATCATCCGCCTGGCTGGCCAGAAGCTGTCCGAGGCCAAGGATTACGGACCTGAGCAAGTGCGTGAGAAACTCGGCGTCGCCCCTTCACAGGTTGTCGACTACAAAGCGTTGGTTGGGGACACCAGCGATAACATCCCTGGGGTGACAGGGGTCGGCGAAAAGACGGCTGTCTCCCTGATTGCTGAGTACGACAACCTGGACCAGATCTTCGCCCACCTTGATGACATCCAGACCTCGCTTCCGGAACAAACTTGAGGCGGGCCGGGATCAGGCCTACCTCAGCCAGAAGCTGGCCGCGATCAACACGCAAGTCCCGATCGCTTTCGACCTGGAGGCTTGCCGAGCCCAAGCCTACAACCGCGACAAGGTGGCAGATCTCTTCCGGGAGCTTGAGTTCAGAACTTTGATGGACAGAATCCCATCCGGCTCCAGCGACGCACGTCAAATGGATCTCTTTGTGTCGGAGACAGCCCCCGAAGTGGCCACCACCGACAGGATCATTGTGGTCGATGACACACACAAGCTCGAAGCCCTTGTCAAGACTCTCAAGGCGGCCAAGCACATCGCCTTTGATGTTGAGACAACGAGCACGGACCCAATCCTGGCGACCCTTGTGGGCATCTCCCTGGCGGTGGACGAGGCGACCGGTTACTACATTCCCGTTGGCCACAACGCCTCCGTCGCAGGAGGCCCACAGCTCGGCCTCGATCAGGTGTTGGTCGCACTTGGCGGCCCCATGACCGACCCCGATATTCCCAAGCTCGGGCACAATGTCAAATACGACGCCATCATGCTGACGCGCCACGGACTAGCGCCAAGGCCACTCGCGTTCGATACGATGGTGGCGGAATGGCTGTGCGATCCCGCGTCGCGCAATTTGGGTTTGAAGAACTTGGCCTGGGTTCGGCTCGGCCTCGAAATGACCGAGATCTCAAGACCTCATCGGCAGTGGGCGAAACCAGCGCACGATGGCCGAAGTCCCCATCGCCGATGCCGCACCCTATGCTGGAGCGGACGCCGCCGTTTGCGTGCGCTTGATGCCCCAGCTCCGCGCCGAGATGGAAGACAAGCACCAGTCCGAACTGTTCGACAGCCTCGAAATGCCGCTTGGTGCCCGTTCTGGCCGACATGGAGATGGAAGGCATTGGGCTGGATCGGGCATTCCTGTCCCAGCTTTCGGAGAAGCTCGCCGCTCGGATGGACGAGATTCAATCTGAGATCTTTCAGATTGTCGGGCACGAGTTCAATCTGAATTCCCCTCAACAGCTGTCAGAAGTCCTCTTCGATGAACTGCAGATCGAGCCCCCAGATCGCACACGCAAGACGTCGTCCGGCTACTACTCTACGGCTGCTTCCGTCCTGGAGGAACTCGGCCAGGCTTATCCTGTGGTCGAGCGGGTGCTCGAGCACCGCGAGGTGTCCAAGCTTAAGTCAACCTACGCCGACGCGCTTCAGGCCCAGTTAAACCCGCAAACCGGGCGAGTCCATACGTCCTACAACCAAACCGGTTCGGTGACTGGGCGGTTGGCCTCCTCCGAGCCAAACCTCCAGAACATCCCTATCCGGACCGAGTTGGGGCGCCAGATACGCCGCGCATTCGTGGCGGATGATGGGCACACGTTGCTGGCCGTGGACTATTCACAGATCGAGCTGCGGATCGTGGCCCATATGGCGGAAGACAAAGCCATGATCGACGCCTTCCATCAGGATCAAGACATCCACGCCACGACGGCCGCGGCGGTATTCTCGGTCGACCAAGCGGACGTGACCGCCGAGATGCGGCGGCGGGCCAAAGCCGTGAATTTCGGCTTGATCTATGGCATGAGCGCGTTCGGCCTTTCCCGTTCCACCGACCTCACACTGGCCGAGGCGGAGGATTTCGTCAAGGCCTACTTCGAACGTTTTCCCGGAGTGAAGCGGTATCTGGACGAGACACGGCAACGCGCCGTCGAACAAGGTTATGTCGAGACGTTGCTTGGCCGTCGGCGTTACTTTCCCCAGTTGCAAAAAGGCGGGCCGGCGGTATCGGAGGTGGCCCGATCCAGAGCCCTGAGAGAGGCCGTCAACGCGCCTATTCAGGGGACGGCGGCGGATATCATCAAGCTAGCGATGATCCGCATGCCGGCAGCCCTCGAGAAGGAGGGGCTGGCGGCACGGATGTTGCTGCAGGTTCATGACGAATTGTTGTTCGAGTGCCCGGTGGCTGACCAATCCGCTTCGATTGACCTGGTCAAGCGAGTGATGTCCGAGGCCTATACTTTGAGAGTGCCGTTGAAGACCGACGCCAAGGCAGGACCCAATTGGTATGATCTCCAACCAGTCTGAATCTCAGACTTCACATCTCCTGAGACGGCGGCCAGGTGCACGACACACCGCCCCGCTCGATTGAGCCCGGCTGCCCTGAACCTATGCTATACTCGCGTCTCAACCTCATCTTTTAAGATTCTGCCATGACGGGACGCCAAGACCTCTTCGAAGAATCCATGCAGCTCGGCCACTCCGCAGCCTGGGAACAGGACTGGGATCGTGCGCTCGAGTTCTACCGCAAAGCCCTGGCGGAGTTTCCTGATGACCACGACGCGTTGGTCAGCCTCGGCTTGGCGATGGTGGAAACCGGGCGAGGTAAGGAGGCCTTGGCGATCTACAACAAGGCCTCCAAGATTGATCCCAATGACCCGATTCCAGCCGAGAAATGCGCCGAAATCTTCGAAACCCTTGACCAGACGAAGGAAGCCATTCAGTCGCGCGAGCGGGCCGCCGAGCTTTCGCTGCGCCGGCGGGATGTTGAGAAAGCCATCGAGAACTGGAACCACATCGGGCGTCTCTCACCGACCAACCTGTCGGCCCGGACGCGTCTGGCCCTGACCAGCGAACGGCTCGGCCGCCGCCGACAATCTGTTCACGAATATCTGGCAGTGGCCGCCATTCTTCAGAAGGGCGGCAAGCTCGACCGGGCCACAGAAGCCGTGCAGCGCGCCCTCAGTCTTGTTCCCGGCGATGCCGAGGCGACCAAGGCCATGCGCCTTCTCCAGAGCGGGGATCCGCTCCCCGAACCGGTCCCACCCATCGGTTCCACTCGCCCTCTGCGGATGTCGCAAGTCAAGTCGTACCTGGAACCATCCGAGTTGGACGACGGTGGTCCGTCAGCCTCGTCGGCGGGCGTGCTCGACGAGCCCTCCCTGGAACTGGCTGATCCCGAGGAAGCGGCAGAGACACAAGCCCTGAGCATTCTGGCTGGATTGCTTTTTGAGGAAGCGGAGGGTGAGGAAGATGAGCCGGATGAGCCCTCCGCTCTTGGTTCGCTCGCCCGGGGAATAAGCAAGGCACGCGGCAGCAATGCCGCCCGAGCTTCGATGCTGCGCTACCTGGGTCAAGCAATCGATATGCAGAGCCACGGCAAGCAACCACAAGCTATCAAGGAGTACCTGCGGGCGATCGATTCGGGGCTGGCTCACCCGGCCGCCCACTACGCGCTCGCTCGCCTTTACAAAGAGACCGGCGACGCCGAAGAGGCCAAGAAGCACTACATGGAGGCCATTGGACATCCTGAACTTGCCCTGGGGGCGAACCTGGCTCTGGGCCGCATGTCTAAGGCGTCCGGTGACATGCTCGAAGCGGCCCGCTATCTGGTTCAGGCCATGCGCATCGCCAACTCGTATTCCGTCGGCAGTGACCAATCAACCGAGCTGGGCCAGATATACGATTCGATGCTGGCCACGCAATCCGAAGGGGGCGAAGAAGAGCTCTCGGAGATCGTCGACAACGCCCTCGAATTCCTGACAGGGCCCGAATGGCTGTCACGCGTCCGGAATGCTCGCCAGCAGCTTCAGGGCCGCGGTGACGGGATTCGAGGTGGTCCCCATCGCGCAGATGCTGGCCGGAGGCGGCTCAGATCGGGTGTTGCGGGCGTTGCAGCGGGTCGACGAGTTGGCCCGCCAGGACAAGTTCTCGTCGGCAATGGAAGAGGCGATGCTGGCGCTCGAATACGCGCCCTCCTACCTTCCGCTCCATCGGCGCATCGCCCAAATCATGATCAGGACCGGCCGCAGCGAAGCCGGTCTGGGGAAGCTGGCCACCATTGCCGAAACCCACCGAATTCGCGGCGAGATCGCCGAAGCCGCTGACATGTACGCCAACGTCCTCAAATACTCCCCCGTCGACATCCCATCGCGCCGGATGCTCATCGAGCTGTTGGTTCTGCAGGACAAGCACCAAGCAGTGTTGGAGCAGTTCCTCGAATTGTCGGATCTGTACCGCCAGTTGGCACAAATCGACTGCCGCACGCAAGACCTTGGCCGAAGCCTTAAGTCACGTCCAGCAAGACGGCGCCGATCGGGATTGGGGGCTGAAGATACTGAGCAAAATGGGCGATATCGATGTTTCCCGGCTCGACTGGCGACAGGGTCTCGAGGTCTTCCAACGCGTCCGTGAAATCGATCCAGACGACGAAGAAGCCAGTGCCAAGATCATCGACCTCAATCTCAGATTGGCCAAGAGCAGCAGGCAGCCAAGGAGCTGGATCACTACCTGGAAGTGCTCGTTCATAAGGAACGTGGCGGTGAGGCGCTGGAGCTTTTGGAAGGGCTTGCGCGCGAGCATCCCGGAAAGCAATCCTTCACTGCGCGGTTGGCCGAAGCCTACCGAGGCGCCGGGCGCACCGCCGATGCCATCGCCCAGTACGATGCCTTGGGCGAAATTCAATTGGACAGCGGAGACGTTCAGGCGCGCCATTCATACCATTCGAACCATCATTGAGATGGGCCCCCCAGATCTCGAAGGCTATGAGGAGCTCATCCGAAACCTGGAGTCTCAGAAGTGATCCCGCGCTTGTCGATGAAGTCTCGCCGTGAATGAACTCATCAGCGAGCTGTTCTTCTTGTTCCAGCGCCTTGGTTGGCTGGATGTCCTCGACATCCTGCTGGTCACGGCGATCTTCTTCTTCCTGCTGACCCTCGTCCGGGGAACCCAGGCTGTCGTCCTGCTTGAGGGGCATGATCCTGCTCATCATCGGGATCACCATCCTCACCAGTCTCCTCAACCTGCCTGCCTTTTCCTGGCTGCTGCGCACCACTCTTCCTGCCTTGTTGATTGCAATTCCTGTCATCTTCGCGCCCGAAATCCGGCGCGCCCTCGAGCGCCTCGGCCGGGCGGGCGCGATCTTCACCAGCACGTCGACAACAAGCGAAATCGACCAACGAATCGATGCCATCTGCAGCGCCGCACAACGCCTGATTGACCACCGCCACGGCGCTATCATCGTCATTGAGCGCGAAGTCCAACTCGAGGAATACATCGAGACCGGCGTTGCTTTGGACGCCAAACTGTCCGCCGAACTTCTCCTGCAGATCTTCTATGTCAACACCCCCCTTCACGACGGTGCGGCCATCATCCGGAACAGCCGCGTTGCAGCTGCCGCCTGCGTGCTCCCCCTCTCTTCAAGCGGCACGCTGTCGAGGTCTCCTGAACGGCAGATGGGCCTTCGCCACAGAGCCGCCCTCGGAATAAGCGAAGTGAGTGATGCGGTGGCTGTCGTCGTTTCGGAGGAGCGCGGCATCATTTCTGTTGCCCACAACGGCCGCATGATCCGTCGGCTGGACCAGAGCCGGCTGCGGAACATTCTTATCGCCTTTTACCGCCCACGGCCGCCGAGGATGCTCCCGGACTGGTTGGAGGGCGTTGTCAGTCGACTTGCACGAATTGGCACTCGGGCCGCCTGAACCAGGGACGTCACCACAATGCGCTGGCTTCTCGAAAACCTGAGCTCACTCTTGCTCGCCCTGATCCTTGCGCTGACCGTGTGGGTGGCGGCCGTCTCATCTTCGGACCCGATCGAGCTCCACACGGTCGTCAACCCATTGGCGATTGATTTCAGAAACCTGGGTGATGGCCTGGTCCTCGTCAACGCCCAGAGCCGGCAGGCGTCGGTCAGCGTTCGAGCCCCCGTTCGGTCTGGAACCAGCTCTCTGCCAGCGAATTCTCGATCTGGGTGGATCTTGAGGGACTGGCTGAGGGCACCCACGACCTCCCGATCCATGCCAGCAATCGACCGCCGGCTGGTGCAGATCAGCGGCCTCGACCCATCCACACGACACAGTCAAGCTCGAGGCGGCCATCAGCAAAGAACTCACCATCAGCGTCGTCCGCCACGGGGAACCGGCCATCGGATTTCGCTCCGACACCCCCAGATCACCCCCACCACGGCTCAGATCATTGGGCCTAGATCGGCGGTCGATCAAGTTGATCACGTCGAGGTGGACGTCGACCTGACGGGACGAGGCCAATCGTTCACCCAGGATCTCAGCCTCCAGGCGCTGGACACGGAAGGACAGCCGGTCACCGGCGTGACCGTTACCCCGGCCATGGCCCAGGTAAACGTCGGGATCGAAGAATTGGGCGGCTATCGATCGGTCGTGGTCCTGCCCAAGATCGATGGAGAGGTCGAGCCCGGGCTATCAGCTCACCGGAATCACGGTTCAGCCGACACTGGTGACCGTTTTCTCATCCGACCCGAATCTGGTGGACCAGCTGGGGGGGTTTGTGGAGACCGAGCCCGTCAGCCTGGCCGGGGTGACCGGCGACATCCAAAAGAACGTGGGGCTCAGCCTGCCCGATGGCGTTTCGATTGTGGGCGAAAAGACCGTGACGGTGAGGGTGAGCATTTCCCCGATCGAAAACTCGATCAAGGTCACGCGCCCGGTTGAGATCACCGGCTTGCGCCAGGGACTGTTCGCGCAAGCTTCGCCCGATACTGTCAGCGTCATTTTGAATGGACCCGTCCCTATCCTGGACAACCTTCAGCCGGACGATGTCCGTATCGTGCTGGATCTGATCGACATGACGGCCGGCACCTATCAGCTGACGCCTGAGGTGCTCACATCGTCCAACGACATCAAAGTTCAAAGCGTCCTGCCAGACACGATCGAAGTCACCATCAGTACCACCCCGCCCCCTACTCCCCAGCCGACGCCCGTACGCCTGAATTCCCATGTCGAAACCTATCGTCGCTCTTGTCGGGCGCCCCAATGTCGGCAAGTCGACACTCTTCAACCGTCTGATTGGGGAGCGGCTGGCTGTCGTCGCCGACCGACCGGGCACCACGCGGGATCGGCTTGGTGGCGGAAGCGGAATGGCGGGGCCGAGCATTCGACGTGGTCGACACCGGGGGAATCGATCCCACCAAACCAGGCGTCTCCGAGCCCCTTTCCTCGAACTCGGCGGATTACATCCCGCAAATTCGCGCCCAGGCCGAAATGGCGGCCGCCGGTGCCGACGCCATCTTCTGCTCGTCGACGGAGAGACCGGCCCGATCCCCGCCGATCGTGAGGTCGCCGAACTGCTGCGCCGCCGCCTCCCCAACGATTCTGCGCCCAACGTGCTGCTGGTAGTCAACAAGTGCGACAACGCCGCTCGACGCGAACAGGCTCTGGAGTTCTTCGAGCTCGGGCTGGGCGAACCTATTCCTATATCCGCGCTCCACGGCACCGGGACGGGGGACTTGATTGGACCGTTTGGTGGAAGTCCTTGCCTCGAGCCATTGAAGGGGAAGAGGACGACGACCGCGTGGGGATCGCCATCATCGGCCGGCCGAACGTCGGGCAAATCGAGCCTGTTGAACCAGCTTGCTCGGGGAAGAGCGAGTGCTGGTCTCCCCGATCCCGGGAACGACACGCGTGATGCGGTCGATACCCATATCGATTTCGAGGATGTCCCCATCACGCTGATCGACACGGCCGGAATCCGTCGGAGGGGACGAGATCGAGCCAGGCGTCGAGAAGTACTCCGTCCTGCGGGCGCTAAAGGCGATCGAGCGGGCCGATGTGGTCCTGATGCTGGTCGATGCTAGCCAGGGCGTCGCCGCCCAGGACGCCCATGTGGCCGGCATGGCCATCGAAAAGCTCAAGAGCGCGGTTGTCGTGGTGAACAAATGGGACCTGATTCCATCGGCCAGGCGGACAAGGCAGCCTTCACGCTGCACATCCGTCAGGCGCTGAAGTTCCTGGACTTCGTCCCGGTGCTGTTCATTTCCGCCCTCACCGGCCAGGGCGTGGATGAGGTCCTTCCGCTTGCCCTGGAGGTGCACGAGGAGCGCCTTCGGAGGATTCCCGACGTCGGAAGTCAACCGGCTCCTGCGAGATGCCATCGATCGCCATGCACCGCCCACACAATCCGGTCGCCGACTGAAGTTGTTCTACGCCAGCCAGGTGCGCTCGGATCCCCCCACCTTTGTGTTCCACGTCAATGATCCAAAACTGGTGCATTTCACCTACGAACGATTTCCTGGAGAACCAGATCCGCGAGCGCTATGGGTTCTTGGGCACCCCCCTCCGACTGTCATTCCGGGCACGCCGGGAGTCTTCGTCGGACCTAGCCGACAGTCCCGGTCTTGCTCTGACCAGGTCAGAGCTTTATAATCCGTTCGTGTCCGAACCAAGAAGGATCGATCCGGCGCCCCATGATTGGGGCGCAACCGCCTCTCCAGGCTTTGGCCGACGTGTCCTCCATGCGCTGAGCGAGCTCTTCCAAACGCTGCTCATCGCCGCCATTCTTGTTCGTGGGGATCAACTTCGTTTCAGCGCGAATTCGCGTTGAAGGCAGCAGCATGGAGCCCAGTCTGCACGACAGGGAGTTCGTGGTCGTCAATCGCCTCGCCTACCGGTGGTCGGAGCCTCAGCGAGGCGACATCATAGTGTTCTACTACCCCAACGACCCAAGCCGGCGTTTCATCAAACGCATCATTGGCCTGCCCGGCGACACGATATCGGTCGATGGCGGCCAGGTGATCGTCAACGGTTCTCTTCTGAATGAACCTTACATCCTGTCGCCGCCTCGCTATCATGGCTCGTGGAGCGTCGGTTCGGATGAGCTCTTCGTGTTGGGCGACAATCGCAACAACTCGCTTGGATTCAGAAAGATGGGGCATGCTCCCCTTCAATGACGTTATCGGCAAGGCAACACTCGTCTATTGGCCGCTCGACGATGTGGGCATGATTCCCCACTACAACCTGGCCTCTGCGGCTTCAAATTGAGCCCTCGCATACAGTCCGAGCGCATCTGGAGAGCTATGCTACAATCGCCGAACGAGCCACGGCTTGCCCGGCAGCGGTATAGATGAAGCCGGGCGCGAGACGAGAGGCGTGCCTTGAGCCCAGATATCGACGAGCAAGCGCTCCACGACCTGGTCGAACGCGTCGTCCTCAACGTCCTGGGCAAGTCTCCGCAGTCCCCGAGATCGCCACCAGCGGACAAAAGCTGGTCGCCATTGGTTCGGATCATCGCGGCGTCGAGCTCAAGCGACGAACTCATGGCAATGCTGGATGAGCTTGGCTATGCCTGTGTGGATTGCTCCGTCGGACCTGCCCGGAGCCGGCGGATTACCCGGATATCGCCGAAGCTGTGGGCTTACGAGTTGCGTCAGGCGAAGCCTGGCGCGGGATCGTGATCGATGGGGCTGGCATTGGCAGCTGCATCGCCGCCAACAAGGTGCCCGGGGTGCGTGCGGCGCTATGCTACAATCAGGCCTCTGCCTCGAATGCTCGCGAGCACAATGATTCCAACGTGCTCAGCCTGGGCTCGGGTCTGCTTGGCGTGGCTCTTGCCCTGAAAATCGTTCAAACTTGGCTGGAAACGCCCTTTGCCGGTGGGCGGCATGCAAGGCGAGTGGACAAGATTCGTGACCTGGAAAAACGCTACGGAGCACACTGAGCCAAACTATGCCTAGCACGACGTCCCCTCTTGACCCTGAGCTGGTTCAACGTGTCGTCGAGACCGTTACACGTGAAGTCCTGCTCGCCCTGAGCGAGACCGAATCCCGCTCCAGGCAGGGCGAGGTGTGCAAGCAGGAATGCGCCGAAGGCCTGTGTGTGCAAACGTGCGTAGACGATGTTGGCCAGGTCGTTCGCGCCGGTGCTTCACGCGTGTCTGCCGGGCTGGGCGCTGTTCCGGCCGACCGCAGCATCGCTGGCAAAATCGACCACACCCTGTCTCAAGCCCGACGCTACGCCTGATCAGATCGCGCAGCTCTGCTACGAGGCCAGGAAATTCGGCTTCGCCTCCGTCTGCCTCAACCCAACCCATGTCAAAATGGCGGCTGACCTGCTCAAGGGCTCCGACGTCAAGGTCTGCACTGTCATCGGTTTCCCGTTGGGGGCCACGCTGCCCGAGGTCAAGGCATTCGAAGCGCTGGATGCCATCAAGGACGGGGCAACCGAGATCGACATGGTGGTCAACATCGGTGCCCTCAAGGCACGTGACTACACACTGGTGGCCAGGGACATACAGGGCGTAGTGGCGGTTTGCCATGCAAGGGGGGCGCTGGTCAAAGTCATCTTGGAAATGGCTCTCCTCGATGACGAAGAAAAGGTCGCCGGCTGCCTTCTCTCCAAGGAGGCCGGCGCCGACTTTGTGAAGACATCAACCGGTTTCGGCCCAGGTGGTGCCACAGTCGAAGATGTGGCGCTTATGCGCCGTGTGGTGGGACCCGAGATGGGTGTCAAGGCCGCCGGAGGGATTCACAGTTACGCCGAAGCCCAGGGCATGGTTCAGGCCGGTGCCACGCGGATCGGTGCCAGCGCTGGCGTGCGTATCGTGCGTGAGGCAAAGGGCGAAGGGCAATCTGCGGTGGAGAAGGGCAAGAGCTACTGATGGCCGGCCGTGCTGCAGCGCGCTGCCCCCAGTGCATGGTCGGGGAAATGACCCCCACCAAAGCCTTCTACTGCCAATGGTCTGACGGCCATTTCATCACCGCACCCGATTTTCCTGCCTGGGTATGCGATGTGTGCGGCGCCCGGGAGTACGAGCCTCAAGCAGTGCTCGAGCTTCAGACTTTGATCGAGATGAGCCATCCGACCGCTCGTGCACGCCAGCCCCGACGGCCAGCGCCGGGCAGAGATGATGCGAACGACCTGGCGCCTGCTCCCCATCGCCGCCATCCCTGACGGAGTAACGCCGAATGCGCATTGCCAAAGTCGTCGGTGTCACAGTATCGACCATCAAGGACGAGAAGCTTCTCGGCCGAAAACTGCTGGTGGTCAGGGAGACCGATGAGACAGGTGAGTTATACGGGAAACCGATGGTGGCGGTGGACACGCTGGACGCCGGTGTCGGGGACCTGGTGCTCGTCGCACAAGGGAGCGCCGCCAGGCAGACCCCAATAACAGACAAGTCGCCCGTGGATACGGTCATCATGGCCATCATCGATTCGCTCGAAGTCGACGGTCGCGTGACTTTTCGCAAGGCGTAGGTCAAGGATCGGTAACGTATGGCTGAACAGCTCGACAGGGACCTGGCTTCCATCCAAGAAGCCCGGCGGGCCGCTGAAGCGGCCTACCAGGCGCATCTTTCTTTCTTCGACTATTCGCAGGAGCAGGTCGACAATATCTGCGCTGCGATGGCCGATGCCGCCGAGGCAGCCGCCGAACGGCTCGGCCAGATGGCGCACGATGAGACCGGTTACGGTGTCCCCGTCGCACAAAACCCTCAAGAACAAGTTCAGTTCGCGCAATGTCTGGGAGTCAATCCGGGACGTCAAGACCGTCGGCGTGATCCAGCGCGACGATGCCCGCGGTTTGGTCGAGATCGCTTGGCCGGTAGGTGTCGTCGCAGCGCTCAGCCCCAGCACCAACCCCACTTCCACCGTGATCTTCAAGACGCTCATCGCCGTCAAGGCGCGCAATGCCATCATTCACGCACCCCACCCCTCGGCCGTCAACTGCCTGCCGCGAGGCGGCGCGGATCATGGCCGAGGCGGCCGAGGCCAACGGGGCGCCCGCCAATCTGGTCCAGTGCTTGGAGACGATAAGTCTGCCCGGCACGCAGGAGCTCATGCGCCACAAACGCACCAGTCTCATCCTGGCCACCGGCGGCTCGGAGATGGTGCGGGCTGCCCACTCGGTCGGCAAGCCCGCCTACGGCGTCGGCCCGGGCAATGTGCCCTGCTACGTTGATCGCAGCGCCGACTTGCGCGCGGGCGGCGCGCTACATTGTGAGCAGCAAGTCCTTCGACAACTCGGTCATCTGCTCCACAGAACAAGCAGTGGTCGCCGATGCTCCAATCGCCGCCGACCTCATGCAGCTCATGAAAGCGCAGGGCGCCTACTTCGTCAATCAGGCCGAAGCCGATGCACTTCGGCGGACGCTCTTCTACCCGAACGGCGCCATCAACGTCAAGACCGTGGGGCAGACACCACAGGCCTTGGCAACCATGGCTGGATTTGGCGTGCCGGAATGGGCACGAATTCTGGTGGCCCCCATCGACCAGGTAGGGCCGGAGGAACCCCTGTCCCGCGAGAAGCTAACTACGGTGCTGGGTTGGTACGAGGCCCACGGCTGGCGGGACGGTTGTGAACGCTGCATTGAGTTGATCAACTTTGGCGGCCGGGGCCATAGCCTGGTAATTCACGCTGAAGACGAAGATGTCATCATGGCTTTTGGGCTTGAAAAGCCTGTCTTCCGGATCATCGTCAATTCGATGAGCTCTTTGGGAGCGATTGGACTGACCACCAACGTCATGCCGTCATTGACGCTTGGCCCGGGCGGTACCGGGCGGGCCATCACAGGCGACAACATCACCGTCTACCACATGTACAACGTCAAACGCCTGGCTTATGAACGGCACACCCCGCCCCCCGAGGCGATGGCGCCGGCAGTGGGCACGGCTGCGCCCGCCTCACACAACGAGGGAAAGGCGGGACATCGACATTGAGCGGATCGAGAGCATGGTTCTGGACATCCTGGGAGACATCCAGCAAAAGGGCAGGTAAACGCTCACCGTAGGCCTGCTGGCCCATCCCGACACACATTTGTGGAGGAGTGAAAATGCCTCAAGACATCGCAATGATCGCCTTAGGAATGGTCGAGAACGCGTGGCCTGGTGGGTTCAATCGAAGCCGCCGATGCCATGGTCAAGGCTGCCAACGTCACGCTTATCGGCTCCGAATACACCGGAGGGGGTTTTGTCACGGTGATGGTCCGCGGCGACGTTGGCGCCGTCAAGGCCGCAACTGACGCAGGCGCGGCGGCCGCCAAGCGCGTGGGTGAGCTCGTCTCGGCCCATGTGATCCCTCGACCCCACGAAGAGGTCGAGATGATCCTGCCGCAGCGCACCAAGGGCAGCTTCGGCGGTCGGTCTGAATCATCTGCCAAGAAATAGCCGTAGGCGCCGATGAAGCCACAGGCTGAACGCCTGCTCGATCAGGCCGCAGCGGCCTCGAAAGTCATCCATCACGCCCTGTTTCAGCTTCCGATGTTCGAGTGGGAGTGGATCTGGGCACCGCCACGATGGTGATGCTCGTGCTGGACGCTGATGGTCAACCGCTCGCCGGTCGGCTCGCGCCGGCCAGCGTCGTCCGTGATGGCCTGGTAGTTGATTTTATCGGTGCTGTCGACCAGCTGCGCCTGATGAAGGCGGAAGTGGAGCGAGATCTGGGCTTTGAGCTTACCCAGGCGGCCTCTGCCTTCCCCCCTGGCGTGGGGCACGCTGACGCGCAGGCGGCGGGCTACGTGCTCAGCAATGCCGGTCTTACGTGCACCGGGCTCATCGACGAGCCCAGCGCAGCCAACCAGGTTCTCGGGCTGACTGATGGCGTGCTGGTCGATATCGGCGGAGGGACGACGGGATTGGCCATCTTACACGATGGCCAGGTGGTGTACACGGCCGACGAAGCCACCGGAGGGACCCACTTCAACCTCGTGATCGCCGGCGCACTGGGGCTCAGCGTCGAAGACGCCCAAAGCCTTAAGGAGACCCCATCCGAGCAGCCGAGGCTGATGGCGATGGTCCGTCCGGTCATCGAAAAGGTGGGAGCCATCATCACTCGCCACATCCAAGACTGGGACGTCGAAGGCGTCACGCTTGTCGGCGGGGCGAGCTGCCTTCCTCGGCCTGTCGGACGTCCTGCAAGACTACCTGGGGCTCCCCGTTGGGCTCGCCCCCCATCCACAGCTTGTCACCCCACTCGGTATCGCATTGGCTGACGGCCTGGAACGGGTCAGCACGGCCGCCGGGTCTGCACTTGACTGGAGTCGCGCATGAGTGATCAATTCGAACTTCGATGCTATGTCTATCTTGACCGGATGCAGCCTCAGTTTTCGGCCTTCATCGGCACCATAACCCAGGGTGACCTGTCCACCGAGGGCATGGCATCTCTGTACATCGAGATGGCTCCCGGGAACGAGGTCTTTCGCGTGGTGGACATTGCCGTCAAGGCCACTCGGGCGCGGCCCGGCGTTCAGATCGTTGAACGCGAATTCGGCACGTTCGAAGTGCATCACGACGAGCAAGCCGAGGTGCTCGAAGCCGGCCACATCGTCCTCGATCGACTGGGGCTCAAGCGCGAGGATCGCGTTAAACCCCAGGTTGTTTCCACCCAAGTGATTACCAACATCGACCCTTACCAGGCGCAACTCCTAAATCGGTTCCGCAAGGGGACGCTGTTGATCCCTGGACAGACCCTGCTTGTGCTGGAGACCGCCCCAGCAGCCTATATCTGTTATGCCTGCAACGAAGCCGAGAAGGCCGCCTCCATCAATCTGATCCACTTCTCAGGCATCGGCCGCTTCGGCCGTATGTGGCTGGCGGGGACGGAGTCGGAGATAGTCACAGCCCGCGACGCGGCCATCCAGTCTTTGGAGGGGCTAGAAGGCCGGGCCGGCAGCTGACCGAGGCGATTATGAGACGCGGCGAGTTCTACACCGAGATTGACATTATCGACATGGTGAGAGCCGGCAAGCGATCACTGGTGCTGAATGAGGATGATCGCATCACCGACGTCGCTCGGGAGCGTGCCATCAAGGCAGGCTTCAATATCAGCCGGCCGCCATCTGAAGCGGCCAAGCGACCTGAGTATCAAGCCCCTTCCATGTCATCTACCCGCCGGTCCGGCGGGACCAGCCCGGCGGGCCAGCGAGGCGATATCCACCAACGCGTGCGCAAGGCCGTTCAATCTAAGCTGGGCCAGGGCGTGGATCGCAAAGCTGATCGACGACATTATCCGACGCGTGCTCGATCAATTGGGACTTCACTGATATGCTGTTTGGAAGGGTTCTTGGACGTGCCGTCTGCACGATCAAGGTCGACGGCATCCAAGGCGTCCAACTCTTGTTGGTCCAGCCGTTGGACAAGAGGCTCACACCCGTCGATAGCGTCCAAGTGGCTGCCGACGTCGTCGAAGCCGGGCCGGGTGACTTGTGCTGTACTCACCCGCTCGCGTGAAGCGGCCCTGGCCATGCGCGACGAAACGTTCGTCCCAGTGGATTTGGCCATCGTGGGGGTGGTGGACGAGCTGGTGGTTCGGGAAGGCATCGATATCGGGCTTGCTCCCGGCTACAACACATTCACCTAGGCAGCCTCATGGTTATCGGAAAAGTCGTAGGCACGGTCGTCACGACCATCAGCCATCCCCACCTAAAGAACCGGCGTCTGCTCGTTGTCCAGCCGTTGGACCTGGAAGGAGAGGAGCAAGGCGATTTCATGGCCCTGGACAATTCCCACGCCGGCGTCGGTGACACAGTGCTGGTAAACCGGGAGGGCAACGGCAACCGGCAGGCCCTTGGCATCCCCGACGGCTGCGTGATCTCCGTGATCGTCGGGATCGTCGACTCTGTCCAACTTTATGACCAGCAGTGAAAGCAAGTCACCTGCACCCAATGTCGTTGTCATCGCTGATATCCGCAGCAACGCTCAAGGCATCATCAATCGGATCTTGAGTCCGGCCGGCATTCATGCCTGGCCAGACGGCGAGGATGCGCCGTCGCCTGACGTCCTGGTGGTGGATGTCTCCCAACTCCGGGGGGATCCTCTGGCGGGCTTGCGCGCCCGGCGCGTCAAGGGCGATGAGGCCCCGGCGATCGTGCTGGCCGCCCATTTCCCGGCCGCCCGCCTTCGCGACCTGTTCCGCACCGGCGTGGCTGATGTGCTGCTCAAGCCCTACAAGGGAGTTGAGCTGTGCCGGGCAATCTTCGAACTGCGCGAGGCCCGCGCCACCGAGGTCAGCACACAAATGTTGGCAAGGCGCCTCCAATCGACGCGTGAACAGGCGCGCCAGCGCACCGAGGAAATCCGCTGGTTGAGTGAGATCGGGCGAGTGGTCGCCAGCTTGGACGACCTGGATGAGATCTTGCGACGCCTGGTGGAGGCGGCCGCTTTCCTGACCGATGCCGAAGAGGCGAATATCTACCTGGCAGAGCCTGACACCGATGAAGTCGTCCTTCGCGCCAGCAAGCAGGTTGGTGAAAGGCACGGCACCCTCCAGCGACTGCGTACCACAGATACTCTGGCGGGCGAGGTCTATCGATCGGGCCAGCCGCTGCTGCGCAAACCGCAGTGGGAGGGCGGGCCGGTCAAGGTCCAAACTGGTTTCCTGGTGCAGTCATTGATCAAGGTGCCGATTCGCGTCGGCAAGCAGGTCGTCGGGGTCCTGGGGGTCTATAACCGAATGGCTCCAAGGGCGTTCAACGAGCATCATTTGGGTGTGCTCATGGCTCTGGCTGATTGGGCCGGGGTGGCTCTCGAACATGCTGGGCAGCCCCCAGCGACTGCACCTATCCCGCCGCCCATACAAGACGCCAAACCAGCTCCCGAGCCTCTCGGGCAACGACACGGGGTTTCGGCGGTGCCGGCGGGCCTGCTCAAGGGCCTGGAATCTGCCCGACAGCTTGTGCACCGGCTGGCGAATGACCCCTCCGGGGGAAACCTGACCCTAGAACAGCGACGGCTGCTTGCAACGCTGTCCAAGTTGATCTCCGATTTGGGGGCCATGCCCCTGACCGTGATCGACGAACGGCGCGCGAAGGGATTGGTGAACCTGTCCCAGATCAGCCGCAAGGTGGCCGAAGAACTGCAGATGGCCGCCTCTCAGCGGGGTCTCCAGCTCGTGGTCGAACCAGGACAAGGATTGCCACTGGTCAACATCGATCAGGATCAGACCCAACGCGTGGTGCAGGCCCTGACGGCGGCTGCCATCCGTCGAACGCGGCGGGGGCGGGTCGTGCTCGAGGTGCACGGTTTCCAGGTCACAGCCGGCCGGAGCGATGCCCTGTCCGCTTCCCGACCGTCCGAAACTGAAAGACGGTTTGTGGATGGCGGTACGGGTGGCCGATACCAGCGGGGGACTATCACCGGACACGGTTCGAGCGTTCGACGAGCCGGTCCCCGACCCTGGTGCCGGGCGCCTCGGCCCTGGTCTTTCAATGGGGGAAATTCGCATGATCGTTGAGAGCATGGGCGGCCATCTTTGGCACGAACAAACCCCCGCCAGCACCGCCATTGTCTTCGCCATCCCGGCCCAGTGAAAGCAGGCACGCCATGTCATCAAACCGTCCGGTTTCTGTTGAGGTGTACACTGCCACCCATCGCATCCTCGGCCGGGTTCTGCCTGGGTCCGGCGGTCTGTACAGCTACCTAAACATCCCCACCAGCTCATCGATCGAGATCGACGGCGCGCACCTGACACGTTTGCATCAACCAGGGCGCCTGGTTGCGCGCTACCCCCGTATCTACGTGTCCAAGGACAAGATCGTGGCGGTGCTGCTGAGCAGCCGGTCTGAAATCGGCCCAGTCTCCATCGCTCGCGGCGGCTACTCAACGCTCATCACTCAGTACGTACACATTCTGCTCGAAGGCTATGAGATCAAGGGGGGCGTGGAAACCGTGGGCAAAGTCGACTTTGCGGCTATCCTGGCCGAAAAGGAAATAGGTTTTTCGCCGCTGCTCTCGGCCCACCTCGAAGCCGTCCTCTTCTCCGATATCAAAGCCGAGGCGCCAGCCCTGCTCTACAATCACACCTTGGTGAGCGCTATGACCCTCGTTCCCAAGGAGGAAGTAGAGGGCTAGTGACGCCAAGGGGTCTCAAGTGCCAGGTTAAAGGGATATTCACGGGAGACAGAATGGATAGAAAGTACGTTCAGGATTTCATGCCCGACAATGTCTGTTTTGGCTGCGGAACTCAGAATCCGGATGGACTGCAAATCAAGAGTTATGTCGAGGGGGAGGAATGCGTGTGCGTCTGGAAATCTCAGCCGAAGTACCATGGCTGGGAGACCATCATCAACGGGGGAATCTTGGCCACGCTGATCGACTGCCATTGCATGGCCACCGCCCTTTCGGCCGCATACGATGCCGAAGGCCGGGCATGGGGATCCGATCCCGTCTACCGCTATGCGACCGGAACGATCACGGTCCGCTACCTCAAGCCAACATCAAATGAACATCCCGTCACCTTGCGCGCCAGGCTGGTAAGAATGACGGGACGCAAGAGCCAGGTTCATTGCGACGTCTTTGTGGAAGATGAAAGGACGGCAGAAGCGGACATCGTTGCCATTCGGGTGATGGAGGGCCGGCCCGAGGGACGAAACCCCATTCCACTGACCCCGCCTGTCTTCGCCGCGGCGGCGGTTCCGGAGCCTAGATCAGGCGACCGTACTCAACCCTGATGCACCGGTCCTGGATCATCGGAACACCAGCCCGCTCGGCGATCTTCGCCGCATCATCATTGTGAATTCCGAGTTGTGCCCAGATGACTCTCACGTTCGGGAGATTTGCCACCGCGGCCTCCACGATCGGCGGTAGATCCTCGGACGGCCGGAAGATATCGACGATGTCGATCGTTCTGGCCACATCCGGCGGAACGTCTGCTAACGATGGATAGACTTCTTGGCCCATCAGGCTGTCCGCCAGTGGATTGATGGGGATGATCCGATAGCCCTTGCTCATCATGTAGGATGTCACACTTCGGCTGGTCTTGTACGGGTCCCTGGAAAGGCCAACCACAGCAATCACCTTACTTCCCACCAGCAACCTCGAATGGCGCCATCGTCAATCATTACCACCTGCACTTCTGAATGCGGATGCTTCTCATCCCACCATCGATAAGATATCCCAGGCCTTCAGCGCCTCTTCCTCCAACTCAGGCCCTAGCCCGTCAGCCAACTGGACAGAGCTTCTATAATGCAGTAACGCGTCGATCGCAGAGGGGGGATGCATGACGCTTTTCTGGCTCAGTCTGGCGTGGATGGCGGGCATCGCCATCTCACTTCCTGCTCGGCCTCACCAACCTCCAGTGGGCAAGCCTGGTCATCCTGAGCCTCGCCGCGTTCATCCTGTTCCGCAAACGCAAGCTCCAGCGCTGGCTATTTGTGATCTTTTTCACAATATGCCTCGGCGGCTGGCGTGCTCACGCGGCACAACCCAGCCTCGATGAAGACCACGTAAGCCGGTTTAACGATTTCACGCGCCCGGTGCAGCTTACGGGCGTGGTCGTCGGTCCGCCGGACGTGCGCGACAGCTATATCGGCTTTCGTGTGCGAGCCGAGGCCATCCAAGCCGGGGAGGACAGCTCAAGAGAGGTCCACGGCATGGTCCTGGTCCAGGCCGAGCGCTATCTACCTTGGGCCTACGGCGACCGGATCCGCGCCTTCGGGTACCTCCGCACACCACCAGAGGACGAGACTTTCTCTTATCGAGACTACCTTGCCCGGCAGGGTACTTTCTCCCTGCTCCGCTCTCGGGCGACCGAACGACTGCAAATCGGCCAGGCCAACTCTCTCCTGGCCGGCCTGTATCAATTGGAATGCGCTCCATCGCACAGTTCAAAGCTCTCTTTCCTGAACCAGAGGCCAGCTTGCTCTCCGGCATTCTTTTGGGGATTGAGAGCGGCATCAGCCCTCAAGTCCGCCAGGCTTTCAACGCCACGGGGACGACACACATCATCGCCATTTCGGGCTTCAAGCAGCCTGAGATTGGATCGACACTCCGGAATTGAGATTGAGCTTAAACTCGATGAGAGGGGACCTGTCTTTGCGGAGCACTACTCTATCGACCAGCATCGTCACGATCTTCCGCCGTTCTTCAAATCGACGCTGCTCCTCGGCCTCTGTCTCGGTCGATTTGCTGAGCCATTCGACTCCAGCGCGCACGTTGGCAAGGTAGCCTTCGACTAGGCCCTCCAGATCTGCCAGGCTAGTATCGGCTAGGGCTGCGAATTCGGCCATCTCGCGCCTGATCTCCAGCTCTCGCCCTCGCACCGACTCGAGGGCTGTGTCCAGATCATCGGACGTAAATGGGCCGCCCCGAGCACTGTCATGTCCGAACTTCCGCACATACGCCTCGCGCTCGGTCGCCAGATCGGCAAGTCGCGCCTGCAACGCTGCCGTCCGTGCTGCTGCGTCGCTGTGTTTGGCCTTCATCGCCTCAAGCTTCTCGGCGGCCGCCTCGATCAACAACGTCGGTTCTGTGAGCACATCGGCAACGGTCTGCCAAACATGGTAGTCGAGTCGGACGACACCTTTCGTCTTCGGACAGTCTGGGTCATGGATGTCCTCAACGCTCTCGTGCGATCGAGGACACCGATACACGGAATATGTGGCCGGGTAGCTAAGCTCCTGGCCATCGGATTTGCGGATCCACTTCTGGGTCCGCGTGCGCGTGTAGGCTCCCCACTTCGTTCCGCAGGAACTGGTCAGAAGTCCTTGTAACAGGTAGCGATGCTTCGTGTGTCTTGCAGTCTGCTGGCGGCCCGCCTCCACCAAATCCTGTACAAGCTGGAACTGATCGACAGGGACCAATTGGGGAACTGGGACTTCGAACTCCTCGCCGCTTCGCTTCACCATTTGGATCCCGGTCGCATAGGTGTCGTTGTGGAGCATTCGATAGAGCGTACCGAGCGGCCAACGGGTCCGCCCCCTGACGCCTTCTTTGCGCGGTGCGTCCTCATCGATTAGCCGACGGGCGATTTCTCGAACCCCAACACCGGACGCATACCAGTCGAAGATCTGCCTCACCCAATGCGCCTCGTCAGGGTGTTCGATTACTTGATCGCCTTCGCGACGATAGCCATAGAGCGGCATGCCCCAAGCCTTGCCCGCTCGCAACCGGGCTTTCACCCCCATCGCCGTCCGTTCTTTGATCGCTTGGATCTCCATTCGAGCGATCGCTGCCTTGATGGGGGCCATCGACGCGTCGAAAGTCTCGCGCACGAGCTTCACCTTGAATTGGCCGGCTTCGACGGCGTCCAAAACCAGCAACATCGGGCGGAGGCCGCGGTAGAGCCGGTCTTCCCGCCAGGCGATCAATACGTCGAAGCCGCCGCCTCCGGCATCCCTCAACATGGACAGCAGCCCGGGGCGATCGCTCCTCGTGCCCGACGGCTCGACAAGTCGCCTCCCGACCCGGTAGCGATCAACATCACGGTACACCTTCACGACCTCAAGCCCGCGCTCATCGGCGAGCGCTCGGCAGTCGCGCTCTTGCTCAATGGGGCTTGCCTTCTCGCTTTGCTCGGCTGTCGACGTGCGAACATAGATCGCCGCTCGCTTCAGCGTCATGGTTTGCCACCTCCCCCTGGAGACTTGTCGTCAATCAGGACTGAGGATGCGTTCGTATCATGAATTCCTATGGGAGGCAAATCCATGCGTGGCTCGGGCGATCTTGGCTCCCCAATACGCCACCAAGGCGAATGCAATATGGCAGAACCATTCGTTTCCGTGCTTGTCGACCTGCCTTCAATCAGATTCGGACATCGATGGGTCCTGCAATGAATGTGGGCGGGAGACCCCTGGAGAGCCGGCTCAATATCATGTCCCCTAGCCATGCGAAGTCTCTCGATTGACCCTAAGAGTCAGATATCGCGACCAGCCCGGGGTTCCGGCTCTCTTGTGCCCTCGAGAAACCCAACGCACATAGAGCTCTCTCCCACTCTCTTGCCAACCTCTCCGTGGACTTGGACCTGGCGGTCCTGTGGAAAACGACAGCGCCCACAGCGAAATGATGCTCGGTCGAATGCGCGGTCTGTCGGCTCAGTAAGGTCGATCGCGCCGCAGCAGTCGCAAACGATGACCCTTCCGCCGAGCTCGGCCAGATCATCGAAGACACCTAACAAGTCAGGCTGCATTGTCAGCCTCGAGCCCACCCTGGTAGGCACCAGCACAATCGTTGAGGGTCTCCCATTCCAGCGCAGGAGGGCGCACGAACCCGTTGCAGCCCTAGGGGCCTAGCCAACAAGCTAGCTGATCCTTCTTCGGATTCCACATTTGCGCCGAAATGCGCTTTTCCGGCAAATTCGAAGGCCCTGGCAAAGAATGGGTGATGGACGAGCGAGACATCCTCAACCGTATCAGGGCCTGGATCCATGAATAGGTTCCTCGAGAGATCTCGTTGAACGATCACGGCCGCAGGTATAGGTGGTTTCATGTTCCAGTCTCGCAACGGTCCGAGTCTTCATGCATCACGCTCTGGAATTTACCGATTGATTTCTCGAATCGGATGTTACTGGGAAAGAGGTAGCAGGGATGTCCCAAGGCTAGCCCAGTTCAATCTGCTGATCCCCAGGGAAGGGAGGGCCCCAAGCTAAAATGTGGCCATTGTGATCGATACCACGGAATGCGGCATTCCATGCGGGAGCTAGACATGGAGCCCCTTCTCACTGCTCCCGAGGCGCCTGAGCTGAGGAAGTAGCCACCGCCCTATTCAGCTGGAGCCGTGGGCCATCACGAAGCACTGCTCCAGCCTGATCCGCTTGTACAACCGCAACAGTTGGTGCCGAACGTACCGTTGTCCGGCCAAGTGAATGGGAAACATCATGCCCGATATCAAACTCACGATCCATCACGAAGCGGGGCTTCATGCCCGCCCATTGGCCCAGTTTGTGAAAGTTGCCAAGCAGTTCCCCTGCGATGTACGGGTCTCCAACTTAACGTCAGGCGGCAGCCCGTCCAGCGGCAAGAGTCCGCTTGACCTGCTAGTTCTTGGCGTCCAGAAGGGGCATGAGATCTCCATCCAGGCTGATAGGGACCAAGCCGATGAGGCCCTGGGCGCCCTGCAGCAGCTGGTTGAGAGCCATTTCAGCCATGACGGAAGTTGAGGGCTCATCGACCAGCCTGCCGCCTTGAGATCCCCTATATTCTCACGTTCGATTGGAGTCAGGAGCCGAGCATGGCGAGCAAGAAGAGCGAAAAGGACAAAGACAGTTCACCGCAGGACCTTAAGGCCCTAAAGGCCCTGGGCGTGGGAGAAACCGAGGAGATGAGTTCAGTAGAGACTATTACGGCGACGCGACCTCGACCTCTCCCTTGCCAAGGAGCTGTTCAAGGTCGTGGATCTGGCCCTCGTAGGCTTTGACTGTCGTGTCCTGGGCGAAGAGCTCCGGCTCGCGTTCCAGGAACTGCTTCTTCCACAGCCCCACGGAGTTGGGGTGGATGCCATACTGCTTGGCGATTTGCGCCGGGGCTACCTCCCCGCTGAGCGCCTCCGCATCGTCCCGACGTTCTTAGGGGAGGACAACCTGGAACTTCAGTATGGGCGAGTACGGGTTTCTGACCATGGCTGACGCCTCCCTTCGTGGAACCCTGACTGTAGCGTACACTGAGCCTGTCATGGGCCAAGTCCACATGACCCTTATGTTCAAGTTTCGGGGGTCATAACCGACATCGTGGACACAGAACAAAGTAAGACTTAGGGGAAACTGCAGGGGAACTTGGGAGCCACCACTGTGGACCGGCCAGCTCAATCGTGGAATTCCGCCGTGAGAGATTACAAACACAAAAAGAGACCAAGATCCCGAATTCAAGCACCAATTGGCGGGGCTCAAATCGCCAGATCTGGGCCGAGGGCGTTCCACGAAGTCTTACTTTTCCGGGATCCTCGGCAATTAGTGGTTTCTTCCAGCTTTCTGGTCGGACCACGGAAACAGGCAAAGGTGGCCCAGGGTGGTCTACACCAGCCCATCGTCAGAATGGCCGCTGAGGGCCTCTTCCAGGTGACTTGCCTTTTCACTGGTGAGCAGGCCTCGCGCGCAGGCAAGTGCCTCACGAGTTCGACTCGAAGACCACTGGCTTGGCTGGGAAGATCCTGCTGGGCCCCATCGCAGCTTCCAGACCGGCTGTTCGAAGGATCGCTCGTGCGTGTTCACTGGTCCCACAGAGAAGGATCGTTACACCTCTTTCTTCAGCCTCTCCAATGATCTCCTCCAGAGCAGTCATCGCAGAACTCGCGAGCAGTTGCGCGCCTCGCAAGCGTAGGATGAGAACTGGAATCCTCGTTCGCAGTATCTCCTCCAGTTGCTCCTCAAGACGCTCCACTGCCGCAAAGTGCAGAGGTCCCTCAATATCCACGATGGCCACATCCGGTTCTTCTGAAAGGATCGTGGCGAAATCCTTCTCAACAAACTCCCCCATCCCGTTGAGGGTCAGGTAGCTCATGTGGGGGACACCGCTCTCATATAGGAAGATCGCGATCGACAGCAGCAGGCCCAGATAGATCGCATAGTGCATGGGGAAAACAAGGGTGGCAAGAAGCGTAGTCGCCATAACTAGGCGGCTCACTCCACGCGTCCCCCAGGTCAATCGAAGATGATGCCAGTCCACGAGTTCCGCCGGCTGAAACCACCACGACTCCTGCCAGGGCGGCCATCGGCACAAACATGATGACTTTCGGGGCAAGCGCAAGCACCAGCAGAGTCAGCACACCGGAGAAGCCACCAGCCAAACGTGTTCGAGCCCCATGTTCATAGATGATTGCCGTGCGAGATGGGGAACTTGATGTGGGAACACATCGGAGAAACCCGCCGATCGAGCATGCAATTCCCTGAGCTACCAGCTCACGCGAAGGCTCGGACTTCCTATGGGACACGACACCTATCGCTTTGCCGACCGAAAGTGACTTGACCAGGCTGAGCAAAGCAAGCGCCCCAGCACCCGGCATGAGATCCACGAGTCCTGCCGGAGGATCACGGGCACATGAAAATCCAGGCTCAATGAGGCTGGGCTCACCAAGTCCCGAACCAGCGTCACTCCCGAAGCATCCCAGTGCGTGACCAAGACCAAGCCACCGGCCAAGCCGACCGCAATCAAGGCAGCAGGCAACCTTCGATTGAGCCGCTTTACTGCGATCATGATCGCAACTGTCAAGAACCCTGTGCCAAAGACCAGAGGATTGGCATGATGCACATCCGAGGCGATGGACCATATGACATGCGCCGCGACGCTGCTGGCCGGCCGAGAGAGCCCCAGCATGGCAGGAACTTGCCCAATCACGATCAAGATTCCCACCCAGACAAGAACCCGGTGAGGACGGAGTTGGAAACATAGCGCATGAGGCCGCCCAGCTTGGTCGCCCCAAGGATCAGTTGGATGACTCCGCTCAGAACTGCCACAGCGAAGACGAGTTCTACGAAAGCCGCCCTGCCGGAAAAGTAGGAGAGGATGCTGGCCGTCGCCAATGCGGTCGCATTGGTGGGCCCGGTAACCAGGAAGGGGGAACGGCGCAAGGCAGCCGCTATGACAGTTGGAACGATTGCGGCATAGAGCCCGTAGAGAGAGGCTGACGCCAATGATGGTCGCATACGCCATAGCCTGTGGGATTGCAACCATGGCGACTGTGGATCCAGCGACAAGATCCAACGCAGGTCCCCCGTTGCGTAGACACGCAACCTGTCGAACAGCCTTTCCCCTGACAGCGCTACCAATCCATCACCCCAACCGGATGGACCCACTCACTCCAAGAAACCCCCTCGCTCACAACTGCGTGCGCCCATCGAGATTGCGTGAAGATTCCACAAAGGCTGTAAAATCTCATCACGTCCAGTCGGCCTGCACAGTCTCAATTGCCTTTCGAAGCACCCTTGTGAAGCACGGGTGATTTAGGGGGCAAAATCACTCTCCCATCATCAAATGCACTCCGGCCGTACGAACGCTCTTGGAGCCGAAGTATCCGGGGAGAACTCCCGGATCTTCGCCGCGTCCCCAAGGGCCGTCCTCAAAACTTGCTCTGTCTTCATGCCCATGACGCGCGGATACCACGGTACTCTTACGCCAACAAGACACCGCGGCTGCCTGCTGTTCAGCAATGTGTCCGCAGGCGATCATCGAAAAAGCGTGAAAGGGATGATAGCCATACCGAAGCGATACTTGCGGATGTAGTTTCGATCTGTGCTCGTCGGCTCTCATAGCGCTGCAGGTCGGGCAGCGTGTTGCTTTGTTCGTCCTTGAAATGCTCGAAGAGCTCACGATAGGAAGGGAACGTTTCATCGTTGAAATAGCCATCGCACTCGGACGACGCAATGATCACAATCTGTCTCCAGGACACGACGGTGACGGTCGCGTTGACGAGATTGCCTGGAGTATCAAATTGAATTCGTCGTGCCCATCCCCATAGTGAAGCTTCAGGGAGTCCAAACATCATGACGTCGAACTTGCCTTTCGCCCACGCAACATAGGTCCTTCGGTCGGCGACCTCCCACGAGGCTCGTTGGACGTCCACCCCATACCCCGAAAAGACCGCAATCTGCCGCTGCCGGGTATCGAGGACGGCGTCGCACATGAAGAACTTGCGGCCCATCTTCTCCTCCATGTGCTCGCCAATCAAGTCCATTCGCATTCGCATCTCGCTATGGGTCGAGGCGGGTGTGAAGTCGGGGCGATGCATAACCTCAGGGACATGGTGAGCGGCGATACAGCGCCAGTGAGTGATCCCGGTAGCCGCCATCTTGTACCCCCCGGAATAGCCACCGTAAGGGTTGCCCAGGACATGGCCAATCAAGATGGCGAGATTGGATTCAAAGACATGCCAATTCATGATGACACGGTTGCCCATGCCGTCCCACCCTAGATCCACCAAATGCTCCCAATCTTCGAAGTCGTGGTTGATGATTTGCCCCCACGGCATGAATCGATCGAAAACTTCTTCACCGAGAAGGGTTCGCATTTCCTCGGGCGTGTTCTTGCGGTGTAGACCGTTCGAGCAGATCAGCAGGATATCCTCCGGAAGAACTCCGGCGTCAAGGCACTCCTGAATGAGGATCGGGATAGCAATCTTCCTGTGCGCCGTATCTTGGGTCCCTCCCTTGACGCGGTCGGGGAAGCTGATCGTCACTTTCGAGCCCGGCCCAACCAATTCTGGGATAGTAGGCATCCCAAGGGGATTCCGTATTGAATTCAACGTCTCACCGTGCACATCTTGTAAGTAGGGAGGATCCGGCACCGTTTCACCGGGAACGAAGACCTCCGCTAGTCCGGCAGCTCGGCCCTCATCATCGCTGACCCGCACTCGAACTCGACTGTCTTCACAGGATCGAACCTTTCTCAACGTGCGTGGCAGGCTTCCTGATACGCATCGACGATCAGCTTCAGCTCATTCACGTCAAAGCCGATCTCTCCGGTGAAGCGTGTGAGAGCCACCAAGCCACCGTCCACATTTGCCAGCGACCCCAGCATCCCCGCGTTCTCCTGCTTCCGCCCTCCACCGTAGACCACTTCGGGCTCAAAGCCGGAGACTTCTCGGTTGCGGCACCCTTGATGATCGCCGCCGCCGGGCCGATGTAGTCCCCCCTGGGGGGGTTCGGCCCGGCCCAATCGCCCAGATGGGTTCGTAGCCAATCACAATGCGCTTCGCGTCGGCCTTGCCGACGGCCCCCTGAAGGGCCGTGCTGACCTGGTCGGCAAGAACGTTGCCCAAGCGCCCGAGCATCTCTTCCTCACTGCCGTCACCTCGCTGCTCTGATGTCTCGCCAACGCATAGGAGCACATTCAAGCCGGCGTTCAGAGCCCGCATCGTTTCCTCATTCATGATCCTGTCCACAGCCGCAAGTGCCTCACGACCCCTCGGCCCCCCTTGTGAGGCAGACGGATCAAGGAATTCCATGACCTGAAGCTTCGCCCGCCTCTCTTCGGAATGGCCTACCAATGCCCAACGAGCACCCAGGTTCCATGCGGCGGTCGCCGGCAGGCAAGACGTGAAGGCCCCGAAATTGCCCCCCTTGCTGACATCTTGCCAGTGGATTCCCTGACAGCCGATTGCCAGATGGGACACGGAAGATGGATTCAGCTCATCAAGCATTCTGTTGGCCAAGGGGACAAGGCCTTCTGGAAGCATGTAGACGAGCTCCAGGTCAGCCATGCGACCCAGTCCTAGGGCAGCAGTCTTCTTCAAATTCCTCGGATCCAGTCCCCGGGGTTATCGACAGGACACAACCCACCAAGTGATCTAGGCACATCGAAGCGCTTCAGGTTGATGAAGACAATTCGCTTGTTCATGGTTTCAGCCTTCCCACCTTGCTACAACTGTCGACGCCAGAAGGCCCGATCTCCGGCACATTCCCGCCGCCTCTCCGACCACGGTTTAGGCCAAATTCCCCAGCACGGTGCACCAACAGCTATCAACTCCTTCAATCAGTATCGGCACAACCCAGAGCGACTGCAGCCGGGGAAGACCTTCAGGCAGTTTCATGTCTTCAACCACCAACCTCACATTCCCCCTCGGGTTCAGGAGTATCCGATGCGCCTCCCATCCTTCATCTTCAAAACCAGCGGGAGTGACTGAGATCACATCCAGCCCGACGCCCCTCAGCTCTGGAAGGTTGGCGACCAACCACCTGGCCCCCTCTGCTGATAGGCCCGGGTTGCTGTGCGAGTACCGAGTTGGATCTCCGTCACGAATAGATCCAAAACCGGTTCGTAGGGCCACGAAATCCCAGGTCGCATTCGGCTCAAGCCGCTCAGCCAGCTCGCCTGGTCCGATCAATCCATCCTGATCATGGCCAAGATCGATGACCATCGGCGATTCGAAGAAGAAGTCCTTCAATTCCAGATCAACCAACGAGGGACCATCGTCATAGACGTGGCGGGGTGCGTCCACATGCGTGCCGCAGTGATTGAAGAGGGTCACCCGATACGAGTTGTAGTTGAACCCCTGCTTTATCAATCGATGAGGTGCGATCTCCACTCGTGGTGCGGCAGGGTAGACGGGGGTGGAGCTCTTCAGGACATGCGAGAGTAACACCGGATCAGGCTTGGCCATCTCTCACTTTCTCTCGTAGAAGCCGGTTGAATTCAGATTGATAGCGCCTTTCGAACTCGAGAAGATGTTCCACGACTTCACGAATACTCCATTCGTCGGGACCTGGGCGGAACTCCGCGGTCGTGTCTGTGACCGTTCCCAAGTAGCTCAATACTTGTTCGAAGCTTGATTGCGCCAGGGCGAGCAAACCCTCCAGCTCGGTGACGCGGGCCCCTGCGCCAGCGCGGTTGTTGTAGATCTGGACAGCGTGGGCAGCACAATGATCGTGCATCGTCCAGAGCATCTCCCGCACCGTCTTGTCGCGTATACCCGAAACGACGTCCAGGTCAGTCCTGCTAAGCTTCGAAATCGCAGATAGGTTATCAATCCGTGCTTGGCGGAGTTCAGCGACGAGATCCTCGATGGCTTGTTCTGACATTGAAAGACCTACCTCTCAATTCCGCGACGAGCGCGGGCATGGGCCCACACCTCGGCATTCGCCAGATGGTCAGGTCGTTGACCCCGGAGAGCCACCAGAACCTGAGAAACGGCGGCCTGTGAAAGGCGTTGAAGTCCTTCAAGGGTGTAGAAAGCCCGATGGGGAGTAAGGACTACATTCTGCATCTTCATGAGCGGGTGATCCGAGGCGGGAGGCTCGGGATCGAAGACATCCAGGCCGGCCCCCGAGAGATGCCCAGTTCGGAGTAATTCAACAAGGGCAAATTCATCAATCAAACCCCCACGAGAGGTATTGACGAGCCATCCGCCTTCCTTCATGGAGGCCAACTCGGATGCGCCGATGATGTGATAAGTCTCGTCCGTCAAAGGGGCGTGCAAAGAGAGTCCGTCAACGCTTGACAGCATGGATGACAGATCGGGGGCCCACTCAACACCTTTGGATTGAGCCACCTCCGGCTCCACATAGGGATCGTAGGTCATGAAACGCATGCCTGCGGGCTCCAGTAGCTCGACCACACGCTTGGCGATCCTTCCGAACCCGAGCAGTCCAAGGCATTGACCATAGAGGTCCCTGCCGACCTTTTCATGTCGAACAGACCACCCCAAATCACGAATGCCTCGATCCTGGTGTGTGATCCCCTTGGCAAGCGCAAAGATCAAGGCGACAGTGTGCTCAGCCGTCGAAATCGTTGGGGCTTCGGGCGTGTGCACAACAGCAATCCCACGCTTCGTGGCGGCAACGAGGGCGATGTTATCTACTCCGATGCCGAGCCTTGCGATGACCTTGAGACCCGGGAACAGGTCCATCAGCGTGCCATCAACAGGAAGCACGGCGGAAGCGATCAGACCGTCGAGGGGTTGGTAGCCCGCAATATGGTCCGATATGTCACCTTGGTCCACAGAGACGACCTCGGTCGCCTGGCGTAACATTTCGAGCGCATCGCCGGAAAGCGGTGCATTGACAAGCACTCGGGGTTTCGCCGCTGACATCCCTGAGATCCTCTTCACTAATCCTTCGGGGGCTTGAGCAAGGCTCTCAGGTAGGGTATGGCGTGCGAACTCGATCTTCTCGAACGCATCCACGGCATCTGCCAGGTCAAACTGATGCGTAATCATGTCCTTCACCTGCAACCTCCCCTCTTCCATCAACCTCAGGGCGGCCAGGAACGAATTCGGATTGGCGATGCTCCCGAGAATGCTTATCTCGCGTGCCACGACCATGTCCATGGCGATCGGTATTTCGCCCACGCCGCAGAAGCTGATGTTGACAATCTTGCCCCCGGGCCTAGCCAGCTTGACGGCATCCTGTATCGCTTGTGGTCCGCCCGAAGCCTCGACGATCAGCTCCGGGCCGTCAGGCTCCGTCCACTGCCGAACCTGGTCCAGGTAGGCCCTCCTGTTTGTGATCGATCGTATACAGCGCACCATGCTTGCGAGCGATTTCGAGCTTGTGATCGTGCGATCCGACCATTACCAGGCCCGTCGCCCCAGCATTCTTGACCACTTGAAGGCAGAGCTGGCCCAAGGCCCCGTCCCCGAAAACCACGCAACTCTGGCCCACCATGGGGCTGAGGCGCCGCACGGCATGAAATCGCCACGGCTGCGGGCTCCGTGAGTGCCGCCTCATCCATAGACACCGAAGCGGGGACAAGAAACACGTGAGGCTCCGGCATCGTCAGATAGCGGGCGTAGGCACCATCCTTTCGCAAGACACCCACAGTCTGCCGGTTGGGGCATAGGTGGTAATTGCCGGCAAGACAGTACTCGCACTGCCCGCAGCCGATGGCGGTATCCCCAGTCACTCGATCGCCAACCCGGAAGCGGGTCACGTTCGAGCCAACCTCTACCACGGTGCCGGACCATTCGTGGCCAGGGATCCTGGGCAGCTTGAGAAGACCCGTGTGCAGATGTGGAAAGGTGCCGGCGTAGATCTCGACGTCCGTCTTGCAGATGGCCGCCGCATGGATTTCTATCAGCACTTCGTTGGGACCGGGCTTGGGCTCCGGCACGTCTTCAATGCGCATCTCATGGGGACCATGAACCCTTGCTGCCAGCATGGACACCTCTCCTATGGGAACAAGTAGCCCTGGGCCGGCTGAGTTGCCCAGCCCTCAGTCACGAAACGAGTATCATATGTAAGGTTTGGGAGCGAGCCGAAGAAGGCCACAGGCCTTCTCGGCTCGCTTCTGCACGTACCAGCGCGACTACTGGTAGTCCTGCCGATGATTCAAGTAGTCTTGCAGGTACGTCGGGTCGACCACTTTGCTCGCATCCGGCCTGCTCGCGATCAACGTCTGGTCATAGAGAAAGTCGATCACGCTTTGGACCATGGCTTGGGCCCCATTCGGGGACACAAACGACAGCTCGAAGTTCGGGTCCGCCAGTTGGTCGATGCTCACCACCGGGGTCATGTCCATGATCTTGGTGGCCATCTCGACCGTGATGCCCGTCTGGTCCGCGAAGGCCTGATTCCCTACCGCTGGATTCTGCTTGTAAGCGGCATAGGCCTTGTCAATCACGCAGAAGATGCGCCGCATTCCCTCAGGATTCGCTTCTGCCCAAGCGCGGCGCGCGGCCCAGTTGTCAGACGTGTACAGGCCCACCTCATTGGTGCGAGCGATCACCACACCGCCCTGTGCTTCGATGTTCGACAGCCAGGGCTCCCAGGAGTACGCGGCATCGATGTCGCCATTCACATAGGCAGGCACCAAGTTGGGGACCTGCATATTGACGAGGTTCAGCTGATCCATCGTCATGCCATGCTTTTGCAGGAGCGTGACCAGTCCTAGATGGGCGCTGCTCCCGCTCTGGTAGGCCACGTTCTTGCCAGCGAGGTCCTCCACCGTCGTGATGCCGGCGTTGGGATTGACAACGAGACCATCGGTGTAGCTGGACTCGATCTGGATATAGAAGTTGACCATATCCAGACCCTGAGCAAGCCCAAAGACCATGCCCGCCGTCCCGAAGAAACTCACATCGACGCTGTTGCTGGCAATGGCGGCAAACTGCGGCGGCCCGGCTGTGAACTTAGACGCCGTCACATCCAGGCCACACGTCTTCCACAGATCAAGCTGGTTGGCTGTATAGTAAAGGACGCTGTTGTAGGGCTGCCAGGCAATCCGAACCGGGATCAACTCGGGTGGTTGCGTCGCCTGGCTCATGGCCTCCGTAGGGGCAGCTTGAGCCTGTGTCGGGGCCTGTCCCTGCGCAGGCGCCTGGGTTGGAGCGACCGTCGCTTGGGGACCGCAGGCACCAAGTACGAGCGAGACGATCACCAGCGAACCGAGAAACAGCAGAACATATTTCCTCTTTCATTTGATCTCCTCCGTGGCGCTCAGGAACTCATGCGAGGACAACAGATCTCGCCCCTAACCTCACCTCCTTTCCACTTTCCCCTCTTCCCGGATGGCACTTATCAGCCGCTCTTTGAGTTCCACAAAGCCGGGTTCCGTGACAATCGACATTGGACGCGGTTTTGAGAACCCGACCTGAAGCGAAAGCTTCACCGAGCCGGGCCTGCGTCGAAAGACATAGACCCGATCCGACACATAAATGGCCTCCTCGACGTCGTGGGTCACCATAATGATGGTCGGGTGGTACTCTTCCCACATTTCCTGGAGCAGCAACTGCATCTCGGACCGTGTCTGCCAGTCGAGGGGCCCAAACGGCTCGTCCATCAACAGCACATCCGGGTTGCTGAGCAGAGATCGGGCAAGCTGTACCCTTTGCTTCATTCCTCCCGACAATTCATATGGGAAGTGGCGGTCAAATCCCTTAAGTCCGACGGACTCGAGCAGGCGCATGGCTTGCTCGCGGTATTCCTTTTCCCGGCCCCCGGTATTTCGCACCCCGAAGGTCACGTTGTCGTACACCGTCAGCCAGGGAAACAATGCCGGAGTTTGGAAGACAAACGCGCGGTCGGGGCCTGCACGCCGAACCTCTCTGCCGCTGACAAACACGGCACCTGAAGTGGGAGTATCAAAGCCCGCTATGAGATTCAGCAGGGTAGTCTTCCCACATCCACTTGGGCCGATGATGGTGACGATCTCCTGGTCCTCGACGGTCAATGTCACTGAACGAAGAGCCTCCACGCTCGTGGAATCCCCATTAGTCCCGTCGCGAGTGAAGACCTTTCCGACTTGATCAACCAGGATCTTGGATGAATTCGGGTTCGGGTGTCCGGTGGCCATCCAGTCACTTACCTCGCCAATGAAGTAGGCGGTTCTCCGCCACGCTGGTAAGGATTTCTAGAAACAGACCAATCATCCCGATCAGCGCGATGCCGATGTACACATCGGTAACTCGAAAGAACGTCGCAGCGTCCATCACCATGTAGCCGAGGCCCTGCTGGGCAGCTACCAATTCCGCCGCGACCACAATGGCCCAACTCACGGCTGTGGCCGTCTTGATGCCCGTCATGATGAAAGGTAGAGAGGAGGGCAGCATGACGCGGGCGAAGAGTTGCGAACGATTGAGACCCAGATTAATGCCAGCACGAACCAGATCATTCGGGACGGACTTGACCCCTGCCGCCGTGTTGAGGGTCACGTACCAGAATGCCGCCATGAAGATCAAAAGGATCTTGGAGAACTCGCCGATCCCAAAATACAGGACGGCCAGAGGGATAAAGGCAATCGGAGGTATGGGCCGAAGGGCCCCCAGGAACGGGCTGAAGATGGCCGAGGCCACCCACGAATATCCGACGAGCAGACCGAGGGGAATGCCGAGCAGGATCCCCAGGATCAGCCCCGTCATGGTTCGCATGAGGCTGCTTTCGATATGGATCCACATCGACTTGCCCGTGTACCCATCCCGGAAAAGATGGATCGTTTCATCAAGAACAGTCCGCGGAGATGGGAGAACTATCGGGCGCACCAGTTTGAAAACATCGGTAACCAAGTACCAGATAAGGAAGACGAGAAGGATGGCGGCCCCGCTCACGAGCGGGCCGCGCACCGCCCTCCACCTCCTGGGGGAAAGTCGCAAGAGGGAACCGGAATCAGAGGAGCGCCTAGTTCCTTCAGGTACTATCGACATGATCTGCGTCACGCTCCTTCGGAAGGCAAACTCAGCCCCATGACGTTCTGAAGAACCTCCTTCACTCTCTCACGCTCCTCCGCCGAGGGCTCACACAGTGGCAGGCGTGGCGGTCCGGCGGGGATTCCGATCATATTCACGGCCAGCTTGGCGAAGACGATATACATGGGATAGCCCTTCATGTTCCTGGCCTCGAAGATCGCCCGGTAGGCCCGCAGCTTATCGAAGGCAGCAAAGGCATCGTCGATCCGGTGCTCCCTCGCCGCCTGAAGCATGTCGCCGATGAGCCAGGGGTTGAAATTCGCTGCCACGGACATGACCCCCGGGGCTCCGCTGAGGACATTGAAGACGGCTGGAGGCTCACCAGCAGGTATGACCGGAAAGCGGTCTCCGAATAGCTTCAACTCTTCGTAGTAGCGCACGGGTTGAGAGTTGTTCTCTTTTAGAGCTCCGAAGTTGTCGAGCTTCGAAAGACGTTCGATGAGGTCATACGACGCGTTGAATTTCGTCGTGGCCGGGTTGTTGTAGAACAGGAAGGGAATATCAATGGCGCGGTCGATTTCGGCGAAGAATTCGTAGACTTCATCTTCGGTGGGTAGGAAGTAGTAAGGCGGCGTGATCATCACCCCGTCGGCCCCGGCCTCAGCAGCAAATCGGGAAAACTTGACCACATTGGCCACGCGCGTGTCCGAGGCACCGGCAATGACGGCGGCTCGACCGCGCGTGGCTTCAACGGTCACCTTGATCATCAAGCAGCGCTCGTCGTCTGACAGAGAGGCGAATTCCCCCGTCGAGCCGCACGGAATCACGACTTCCACCCCGCCGTCTAGCAGGTAGTCGATGTGGCGGGGAACTATCTCCGGCGCCAGTGAATAATCGTCCTTCATGGGTGTGACGATGGGAACCAACAACCCGTGCAGTTTGTCCTTAAGTTCAGGTCTCATCGAGCACTCTCCCTAGACCATGGATTTCAATCCACGAACACCAGATGGCCGAACATCGCAGGCACGTGAAACTCCCATGGTTCGATGAGGGTTGGCACCCACGAACAGAATTCCTCCACGGGATGACGGTAGATGCGGAAGAAATTGATCCTCCACTCGGTGCCAACAGTAGGCGTCTTGCCCTCCCCAAGCAGGCACACGAATGGCAGAGCCACCTCCAATCCCCACCCCTCATCGGGGATGCTCGGTTCATTGATGACGCCCCGAAGGTAGACGGCGGACCGGATGTCTAGGCAATTCCACTCGCCGTCAAACCCCGAGCCTGCCATGCGACCGTTGGGATTACTAACCCGGATGTCGCGGACGACATTGCGCGGGCTGAATTGAAACTCGAAGTAGTTCTTAAGATCACCATCAGGGCTCACGAAGAACTCAGCCGCCTCCTCCTGCCATACCTTGTCATTGCGCTGGGTGAACGTGGCACGGATGTCTGTGTCTTCACACCAGAAGGCCACGTAGAAATGTCGGTCATCCCAACAGGTCCACACGCGCGTGAGTTGAGACGGCTCTCCATGCCCGTGGCTAAGGGTCAGCTCTCCGACGGGCGCCAGCTCACTCCAGGGCGGCTTGCGCGGATCGCCCGTAAGAACCCAGGAGTTTTGGATCCTGTGGGATTCAGAACGATAGTCGTTCACGAAGTCAGCCTCTCCGGTATGGACAGCTGCGGCAATATCCCGCCCCTCCACCTGACGCGGAAGAAACTCAGATGCCCTCCAAGTCGTAGACCGCTCCTAGATCTTCCTCAAGGAAGCCTAGAAGGCGCGAGATGACCCCAGCCGACTCGACGACCGCGGACACGGCATCCTCCATGGCCCCCTTATCCATCCGAGTTGCTGGGCCCGTGACAGCAAGGCCGGCGAACACTCGTCCCTTGACGTCCCTCACGGGTGCCGCAACGGTGTTCACGCCAAGATGACACTCTTCGAAGTCCGTTGTGAAGCCTTGCTTCCTTATCGTGGCAAGGCGGTCGGTCAGAGCCACCGCGGTCACGATGCTGTTGGCCGTGTACCCCTCAAGCGGTGTTGTCTGGAGGTAGTCGTCGAACTCATCAGAAGGGCCATAGGCAAGGATTACCTTTCCAATGGCCGTGGCATGCGCGGGTAGCTCCGAGCCCACGCGAATGCCAGTACGAAGAGTTCTCATTGCTTTCAATGCTGTGGATGTAGATTACGCGTCCGCCGCGAACCACCCCAAAGTTGACCGTCTCGCGGACTTGATTGGCCAGCTTCCTTAGCTCCCCAAGTACGCGGTCTTGTATCCCCAGATGGCGAAGCGCAGCCCGACCCAATGCATAGAGGTGTACTGACACGCCATACTTGCGGGTATCAGCGTATTGCTCAACGAGACCCTCCTCCACCAGGGGAGCTATGAGACGATAGGTTGTCGAGGGATGCAAAGAGAGTTTCTTGCCAATCTCAGTCAGGCCGAGGGGCCGGCCCGATTCACCGAGTAGTTTGAGGATCTTGGCAACGCGTCTCGAGGACTGATTGTTCATCGGGGCCCCTTAGTACCCAGCTCGGCCTAAGGAACTGAGGATAGGGTCCGCTCATTGAAATCATCATAGAGTGGGAGATTGCAGATGTCAAAAACCCTTTGCAATAAGTGAAAACGCTCGCCAGATTGTTGCTTCCGCCTGAGTTTCCAGTCGGTGATCTCTCACCGTCCTGAAACCTACGACATTGGTCTCGTCCAATCCTTCCCGCGTCGGCGAGACTGGCCCGGAGACAGTGTGGGCTCGCCTAGACACAATCGGCGGTATTGATTTCAGAGATCGTCCTCACCTGGATCCATTGCCAAACCAAAGAAACGCTCAAGGGACTTGCCCATCTAGGTGAAAGGCGGCTCCAAGATCCTTGGGCCGAATCAATCACGAGGCATGCATTGATCTGGAAGGAAAGTGCAATGGCCTGCAAGACCCGTGCCCAAGCTCCCCTCTTGTTCACGGTTTGAATTGCCTCCCCGCAGAAAACGGAGTGTCCAGTGTAAGATCTGACCCAGGACCAGGCGGAATTCAAGTGACACTTGAGGGAGGCCGAACCCTTTTCAACGGAGCTCATACCGGCGGTGAAACGAACGGTCTAATGCGCGGAGCTTACACACTGGTTGTCGCAAAACAGATTCCTGGTACGGGCGAGATTTGATAACATAGGACGGAACCAAAGCAAATTACCATAACTGACACCAGAGAGGGCCATCTTCACCCAACCGAAGACCACACGGATCGTCCGTGGACCGGCAGTCATGGATAGTTTCCAAGCTAATCCGTGAGGTCCGCCGTCCAGAGGTCACAAACAACCCTTCACATCCACGAGGTCCGGGATTGGCATGCCAGAGCATTGATTGGGATTGCTGAGGGTTTCGGCTCATCCCCGAAGCAACTCAACTGCACTACTTTAGGTCCTGCAGGTCAAAGAAAGAGCACACATTTGACCAGCTAGTCTTCGAAGGATCGTCCCCAACCCACTTCAGCTCGCCTTTTACTCCTCTGTAGCCATTTTCACAGGATCTTCATCGCCTTCAATGGGTCAGTTGGCCTCGCGTTTCAAAATCTGGCCGGCAGTCGAAAGAACAAAACTCGCTCCGACGAGATCGTGCAGCCACCTGACCGGCGAAGGCCCATGGCGATTTTCTCTATCGCCAATTCGACTCGCTGACGATCGCAGGGAAAACCTTCGGAAAGCTCATCGCGATTGAGGACCCAGCCTGCATCTGGCTCATAGGTCATTGTCACTGGACCCCATAGATCCTCCAGACGGACATGCCCTCTTCGACGTAGAGCTGCCTCGTCCACGGCCCCAACTGCGACCACGGGAACGCTGCGGCGAAGCCCTAGACCCTTCAACGAACGAACGACGTAGTCAATGTGCCGATTGGGGGCCAGGCCAACGAGCTCCGGCGGCAGCGGCACCCGCTGGAGATAATCGACTACAAGCACAGGGAGCAGTCCTTGTCGACGAAGGACGACGACCATCTTGTCCAATGCCTCAGGCGAAGTGTAGACAGGATCACCGCCGTAGAAATACAAAGCATCCAGATACGTTTCCATCTCCCGCCATCCCGCCAGGGCAGAAGGAGGCAGGTTCCAAGAGCACCGACGAAAGATCATCCAGCATATTCTCGCTCGCAAGCGAGACCATTGCGCCACGGATGTCTTCAAGGCCCACACGCTTCTCGCCATCCGTCGACGCAAGCCATGACTCCATACAAAGCAGCCTCTGCTGCAGGAGAATCGGCGAGTGCTCGTAGCAGACCACAAGACAGACAACATTGTTGCGCTCCATGGCTGCCCACCGAGCGATGTTCCGGGCGATCTGCGACACGAACAAAGTCTTGCCGACATTCTGCCTGCCAACCACAAGCACCAGGTCCTCGGCGTGGAGCCCTCCCCCCATGTTCGCGTCCAGCTCGGGAAACCCTGTCGGGATGGGGCACAACGACGAAGGGACAAGCGAAGGGAGTTGCTTCTCAAAAGTCCGAAGTGTCTCGCGGAGAGGACACAGGGGGACTGGTGCCTCCCGGAAAGTGGATGACGCTGTCGTATCCGTCGTCGAAGGATGGCACGCCCACAGCGCCCCTATCTTTCCTCTGCACGGTCGGGCCTCTCGTTCATGCCGTCGACCACGATCCGATATCCATGCGTGTCCGCGGTCTCGATCCGAGCCCCCATGTCCAAAGCCTCCAATCGCGATCGGATGCGCGCAATGTGCTTGCGTACGGCCGCCTTCTCTCCGTAGCCGTGATCGCCGTAGATCTTGTCAGCGATCTCACGATGTGTCTTCCAGTGGCCGGCCGGAGGCTCCATCAGAACCGCCATTACCTCGGCCTGCATCTCGGTCAAGGGCAAAGGTACCCCGTGGATCAGCAGCTTCCTGGCGTGGAGATCGAGGACCATGGATCCCATGCGGAGCGGCGCATAGGCGATCTTTCCGAGACGCGCCAGCTGGCTGCGCACAAAGGCGCTCAGCGAGTCGGGAAGCGTGTCGGTCTTGTTGAAGTAGTGCGTGGCGCCACCCCTCCCTGCCGCCTCCAGGTCCTGGCGGACGGAAGGGCGCCCCGTCAGAACAACGATCGAGGCGTCGGTGGCCTGCTGAAGGCGGGGCAAGAGCTCGAAGCCCTCCCCCTCGTGCTGGAGGTCGATGTCCAGAATCACCATGTCGGGCCGTTCGTGGACGGCCTTGCCGTAGCCCTCCTCCGCAAAGAAGGCCATCGAGGTTCTCAGCCCCTCCCGCTCAAAGGTCTCGGCCAGCGAGGCGGAAAGGCCGTCGTCGTCGATGATGAGAACTAGAGGGTTTGATTTGAGCCGTCACACTCCCCCTCTATCCCTCTCCTAGCCCGGCCGGGCTCAACCGCCGCCCGAGGACCCGCACGGCCCCCGGTAGGTCGCCAGGCAACCCTCCCCGTTGATCAAGCTCCTGCGTGAGGCGTTCGAGGGCGGGCAGCAGCAGTTTGCGCTGGGACGGGTTGAGCCCCGCCGAGACCGCCTTTACGCTCCCCGCGATGGCCTCGGCGCGGGTCGTCAGGCCGGGCGAGAGCGCCTCGAGGGCGTCAGCCCGCCCGAGTTGAAACACGGCCCCTGCATCGGGCAGGCCTCGCAGCGTGAAGATGTCCGTCAGAAACATAGGCGTGCACACAGCTTCCTGGATGCCTCGCAAGGCCGCCTCCAGCACAGCTGTGAGCCGTCCGCTGCCCGCGTGGCGCCGGAAGTGTTTCCATCCGGACGCGACGTGCCGGTAGGTTTCACCGGTGACCTCGCCGAACTGGAGGATTTCGCTGGCGAGGGGCTCCATGTGCAGCGCGGTGATCACGCGGAAGTCGCGTCCGGCCCGGCGCGCCGAATTGGGGCCTGCCGGGCTCGTAGTCGTGAACTTCGACCACCACAGCGGCGGATCGGATCCACCTTCGTCGTCGATGACCAACATGTCGGCCACGGCCGGCAGAATCCATCCGCCAACCCTCACTTGGACAGGAATGTCCATGCCCAGGACTGCCTCGTGCGCCGGCGATTTTCCCGGCCGGCTGAGCCGCTCGGCCATGTCCAGGCTGTCGGAGAAGGCGTTGGCGGCCGTGTACCGATCATAGAGCGGATGTTTGGCGGGCGCAAGGTGAAGCGCTGGAGCAAGACGCCGAACGGAACCAGTACAGAG
>CAVSID010000004.1:0-767807 GCA_963727915.1 uncultured Chloroflexia bacterium
GCATTCAGAGGACGCTGGTTCCTAAGGGGGGGCCCACGTGCACGCAATATTCCAGTTCGTATCCACTATCTGGCTTTGCATCGGCTTCTCGAGCTGTACGTCACTTCCCTCTCCAAATGGCCCTTCGAATCCGCCTTTGACGTTGCAGGCCCCGGCTATTTCAACCCCTCAAACCACCTCCACTCCTCTCCTGGCTGGCTCTTTGCTTGAGAACGGATTTCTTGCGAAGCACGTTTATCTTCGCCCTTCGCGGCTTGCTTGGTCGCCAGACGACCAAGTGCTTGCTGTAACTTCGGCGGCCGGCCTCGTAATGCTCGGCGCCAGTGACCTAGCATCAATGCGGACAATCAACACAAGCAAACCACTCCAATATCTCGCCTACAACCACGACGGAACGGAAGTGGCCGCAAGTGACAATAGCGTTAGCGTATTCGTCTGGAACACGGCGACCCAAGCGCTGGCAAACTCCGACAACTCTTTCATGAACGGGATCTACGCCTTGCGATACGATCAGGCTGACGCTCTGCTGGTTGCAAGCCAGTTGGGACCATCGGAAAGCCTTGCGGTATTCTCGCTGTTCAACAACACGAGCGGAGGCGGTTTCTCAATTGGTGAATTTGAGTTTGGCGACGCCATTGCGATCCATCCAGATGGGTCAGAAGGTGCCGCACCTACCAGACACGGCACGATCGCGATCTGGAACCGATCAAACAGCCTCACCCCACGTGTGGAATTCTCGGTTGCCGCCTGGCCTGACGTCTTGGACTACAACCCCGATGGCTCTGTTCTGGCGTCTGCCGACGAGGACTGCCAGGCTCGTATCCGGAATTCTCAGAACGGAGAGGAGATCGGTTCATTCCAGTGGTGCAGCACTTTGCCGAGCTCAAAGCCAGTCCTGGCCTTTAGTCCTGACGGGCGAACTTTGGCGGTCGGTGCTGGGCAAGGAGAAATTCTCTTGTGGGACATTCCTTCGCAATCGTTTGTGAGAGAGCTGGCCCTGCCCAGTACACCAATTCTCGCCATCGCTTTCAGCCCGGAAGGCAATCGGCTAGGGGTGCTGCAAAGCAATGGTCTGGTTGAGATCTGGGATATCTCTCAGTAGCCGACATCAGCGTTGTGTTGTTTCCCAGGTCATCTTCAAAGAATCAGCATGCCCTCGAGTAGTGCCTCATAGGCGCCGAGCCGAGCCGGCGCTGAGCTGAGGCCGGGCTAGAATGACTAGCCTGTCGACGTCTTGATAGCGGGCTCGTTCGCAGATCTTCTCTCAGCGGTCTGGCCACCGCTCAGGTGACGGTCGAAGACAAATATCATGAGGACGACATCACCTTGCCCATTGTGGACCTAGGGGGTGCCCAATCGTACGCTCTAACCGCAACACTTGAGTTGATAGCCTCGCGTCGCGGCAATGACCGTGATGGAAGAACCTATACGTTAGAGATTGCGGTGACCGATCGAGCAGGCAACACAACTGTGACACAACTCAAAGTAGTTGTGCCGCATGACCAGGCTAAGTGATAGCCAACATCGATCGACAGGAGGATGTTCCAGAATGAACTGCAATTGGTGGCGCAGATGAGGCGTGCCTTCTTGGAGTTGCTGTCGATAATCGCCGTCCTCCTGGTCGGCGGATGTGGCCGATCCTCCGCTCCGAGCACACCAATCGCCCCTGCGACGCGTGCGCTCCCAACCCAGTCATGGACCTCAACTCCTGTTCTCACACGAACATCCTCGCCCCCCTCGGCTCAGCCCATCTCATCGGCCTCGCCAACCCCCAACCAAATCCCTGAGGCAACAGCTACTCTCGCGAACGGAATTGCGCGGGCGGTGGTATGGTCTCATGATGGTAAGCAGCTCATAGTTGCTGGGTCCGACGGCCTTCGGGCCTACGACACGTCTTCCTGGGAACTTCATGCACGGATCGACAACGAAGGTGAAGTGTTAGCGGTGGATATCGACCGCAATGACGATTTTCTGGCGACTGCCTCCTGGAATGGAGGACTTAAGATCTGGAACGCCGGCAACGGGGCTTTGGTGAGGCAGCTTTGGCAGTTTCCAGTCTCAAGTGTTGCATTCTCTCCCAGGGGTGATGTGATCCTTGCTGGCGACAGCACTGGTTCGACGATGCTGTGGCAGGCAGAACGGGAACGTACCTGACGTCCCTTGGGGGAGCTAACCAGGAAGTACCGAGTGTAGGATTCCCGTCTGATGGAAGTAAAGCGGCTTGGGCGAGCATTGATGAGTCGTTTGAAGTCTGGAACATGGACGGTCTCACCAACATCATCCAAGGAAGTTGGCCCTACCTCTTCAGCCTGGACGTCAGCCCCGACGGGAAGCAGCTTGCGGTTGGCACGCTTACCGGTGGTCTTGCGATTCTCAGTGCCACAACCGGCAAAATGGTTCGCCAAGCAGTCGTCGGCTCGAATAGGGTCAGTCATGTTAGATACAGCCCAGATGGGCGTGTTCTTGCCCTCCGTCGATCAGGCAGGGGTCGTAAAGCTTTGGGACCCGTCTTCGCTACACACGATAGCCGAGGTTCATAGCCAGACCGATGGTACGGGCCTGGCCTTCGCGCCCAACGGATTGTTGATCGCCGTCGCAGGTTCTTCAGGCGACGTGCAGATCATAGATGTGGCGAATGGCGAAATCGCGCACACCTTATCGGCCAATTGAGAGTCTCTCAAGTGGCCAGGCTTACGCGATAGACCAACTTGGGTCAAAGATTGATCTTCCTTAATTGGGCGTCCTAAGCAAACACGGAGACGTTCGAGTCGCCTTTCCTTGCCCCATTTCGGGTCAATCATTCCGTCGATCAGCGGTGCAGTTCGGGTGCAGTTCCGGTGCAGAATGCTTAGCACTCCATGGACCCCATAGACTGTATGGAGCAACTCAGGTTCATTTCATAGAGCCCATAGACTGTACAGGTCTCCATAGACGCCATGGAAGCCCAATCCTAGTTCTTCGGATCAGTAGGTTGGGGGTTCGAATCCCTCCGAGGGCGCCACAGGTGGCGGTGCGCTGCACCGCCACCGCCATATATGGGGGTCCTAGACTTGCCTCCAATCTCTGTTGGCTGCTTCCTATGCAGTTGGGTGCAGTAGGTAAAACTAGGTGCGACTCTGGTGGACGCCAGAATGAGTTGGCTTGAAGCAGAGGCATGGAAATCTCCCCACGCACCAGCCAAGATAGCTTAGTCAAGACCGAGCCCTCGGACTGCTGAACGAGAAATCAACATAGAATCGTCTCATGCTGCATTCGTCAACTTGATAGCACATCATATGGACAGGCATCCTGGCGGATAGATGCTCTAGAATGGTATTGGAAGGTATTGGCTTCCTGGATGAACCGCATCCCCTAGGGGGGCTCCGCTTCATCAATCCATACTTGACACATCGCTTGTGCCCCTTTTCCATCTCAAGGGTGCGTGCGCGATTAGTGTGGGGGCACAATGAGCTACAAAGTGATGGTTGTTGACACAGATAGGTCGCGCCGGGAACGTTGGATTGCCGCTATTGAGAGTGACTCAAATCTCGAGGTGAGTTCTGCTGGGGACGACCTCATGGTCAGCATCTCGAACGCTCAGCTAGGCGCCCCAGTAGACATTCTGCTGATCAACGTGGACCAACTACGTCTGTCCCCGACGAGGTATTGGGCTAGGCTTCACGCGGAGCTACCATATGACATGCATGTGGTGGCGATGACGACTGGGAACGACCCCAACGTTCTGGAGGCGGCACTGGCCGCCGGCATCACAGCCCTTCACCCCCCCAATATAGACCCTTCCAAGCTAGTACAAGCACTGCGCAAAGCCGCCCTAGGAGAGGTCGACTTCAATCCCGGGCTTCTTGCCCGAGCCAAGTCACTATTCATCGAGCCTGTGGAGCGGGGGCAGGTAGTGCTCGGGGGGCTGGTGATTGATCTGGACTACGAAACAGTCACTCGTTGGGGAAGACCAATACCCGTCAGTTTGCTTGAGTTACGCCTACTGGCATTCTTAGCGGCGCATGCAGACAGAATAGTTCGCCCTGCTGAGCTTCTCAGTGAAGTCTGGGGAGATGTCCTTGGTGCGGGCGGTACGGAGGATCAATTGAGAAGCGCTGTCAAGCGCCTGCGCGTCAAGATCGAACCAGATCCGCATCATCCGCGTTATCTCATTTCGCAAAGGGGACGTGGATATTTCCTGGCCGATCCCCTTTCCGGGGATCCCCCGCCCGGGGCCAGCAGCCGCGCTCAATAGGAGCAACGGGCTGGCCAGGAGGTTACGACGTTAGGGGGCGGATTCTCAGTTCAGCTTGTCTTGAATTGGTGCTTATACTCAGTGCCTTCGAGAAGCACTGGTAAGATTCCGTCCTTGGGCTGAAGATCATCCTGCTCTCGCGACCACGCGAGACCCTCCAATCACTTGACCAGGGCGATAATTGCACCCGAATAGACCGCCGTGCAGGTATCTCCCGACCGCGTGTTTATCACCACGACTTTTTCACCGTTCTCTGAGTACAAGACTGCAATGTCGTCTTCCGTTCGTTCCCGCAGTACATGGAGCCATGGTTGATCCAGCTCGGCCACCATGCTGAGGGTCCGAGTAGATAGGTCGTAACTCCATAATCCATATGGAAGAACCGTCTGATCATATGGGGTGCCCGATTGGAGGACGAAAAAGAGGACGGGCGAGCTGTCCGAGAAGATGAGCCCGTATGGGTGGCTGGGGGACCGAGGCAAGTCTATCCATAGCGGTTGAATGGCGGGTTGTTGCTGCAGGTCGTACAGCCTCAGGCCGTACTCCAGTGACTGGCCCCCCTCGACGGTCCTGGTGGCTGCCGTGACCAGGTAGCTGTCGTCGGGCGAAACAGCTGCATATTCCATGCCCTCAACTGCAAGCTCGATAGTTGGTCCTCCTCCTGTGTCAATCTTCAATACCGAGGAGAACTCAGGATCTCCACCCCGGGGTATTGCATAGATATAACGCCCATTCGCTGAAAATCCAATCGGCTTGTTGTAATGCGGACCGGAAACAAGGGGGCTTACCGCGTTCGTGATCGGATCAAATATCCCAAGGGTGGAGGAATCTGCGCCCGAAACACTGTAACCAACCCTGTCAGTATGACTATCCGCGATCGTTTCCCCAAAAGCCGCTGGCCGGGCAAGGTGCGCGGCCCTGGCGGCTGATCCGCTCGATGTGTCCACGGAGATCAACCTGTCTCTCATGAGAAGTACAATAGACTGGTTAGCCTGCACCGCGTCAAGAGGGACATCTGCGGCAGGAGCTGCAGCCACGGCTTCCGCCCGCCCATCCCCAAGCTGCTTCCAGATTTCGGCATCTTGAACGTAAAGGAATAGCTTCTGATCGAAGAAAGCGGGCGCACAAGGCAACAAGCTGACGGATCTAGAAGGCCTCGGAGTTGGGCCTGCCGTAGACACTAAACTCGTCGGTAATTCAGTAAGCGGGGCTAACGACGGGAACGGCGTTGAAGTCCCAGAGATTGGTTGGCATGCGGCCACGGCGCTCACAAGGATAACTATTGCCGCGTATGCATGCACACTTGTGGGCCGAATTCTTCCGATCATCATTTGATGTCCAATGCAGCCACCGAGAGACCGAGAGGGTCTGCAGGAGCCTCCGCTCTCGGTCCCCCAACGGATCTACCAATCCCATAGCATACGTTGTTGTACTTTCTTGGGTTGTACCCGTTGAACCTTGACCAGGAACTGAATATGTGAACTACCCGATCATACGAATTGTATGTTGTCAACTCGTAGGAGTACATACCGTTTGACCCTGTGGTGTCAAACAAGACTGTGTGAGTGTTGCATTTGTTCACGATATCCCCAAAACGGAGGTCGCTCAAGGACCCGAGTGCAATTGAGATGTTCTCGATCGTACAAGAGCCATACTTCGAAGTCTGCCAAACCCCGCGGCTGACAAATCCTGAGCAGTCGACGCCCTTCAAGCACGACTCCGACTGAGCCGTGTCGATGTCCCCTGCCTGGTAAGTCCCCGGATCCATATATCCGTTGAACTCGCTTACCTTGTCTCCGCCACTCCAATCATATGGAACGCTCGCGTATGTGCCCGCGGCGCCTAGGTACCTTGGTTTGCCGCGGCCCGAACAAGTTCCATTGATGTTTGTGGAGCTGAGGTATTTTTGATTGTTGTAGTATGCGGCGGCGTTGGTCGTCATGGCGCTGCGAGAAACGCACGCTGTTACACCTTCGCTGCTGACCACAGAGGACCCCCCTCCCGCCTCTCCCGAGGGTTGCTTGACCAGAATCCGATCAAGATGTGACACAAAGGTTAGCCTGCGAACCTCGGCACGGTCAGGCCGCGTTGCCAGGAAGTACACGAAATCCATCCTGCCCCACCGTGAGACCATTGCCGACATAAGTGTACTGATCGGCAATCGGAACTCTCGCTACTCCTTCTACCTTGCCCGTCCCAGAGTAGTGAGTGATGGTCTGGTCGACGCGTATGGACCCATCTAGCAGCACTTCTTCCGAAACTACAAAGACGCCACCGCTCCCATCGAATCCAAGCAGATACAACCCCCCGAGGTTATTCTCGACCTTTACGTCTACATGCACAGCGCCAATCGTGACGGTTCCCGAGTTCGGGCTTGGCGAATCCAGCCCGCTGGCATGTGCGCTATATTCCTTGCCGTTATTGAGGTAACTTCGTTTCGGGCTTTGAGGGCTCACTTTTCCGGCAGAATCCAGAAGTTGCGCGACCTGATCCCCACCCACCAACTCGAGCAGGAGTTCTCCATTGTCCCCCAACGCGATGCCTGAAAGCCCACTGTCCAGACCCATCTCGTCCGGAACCTCCTGGATCCATTGAACCTTTCCGTTGTTACCTATTGCCAGCACCTTAGGCGGCATGCTTGCTTGATCGAGGACAATGACGGTGTCTCCCTGCACCTCAAGGTCGGTGGCACCGACTGCGTCGCCTAACAGATCGATCCCTTGGAGAAACTTCCCACTCCTGTCATAATGCAGGATGCGGTCCGAAACGGTGTCGGCGAGCCAGAACGTGCCATCAGGCGCTGCTGTCAAGTCGGCGGGGCCCCAAGTGAGAGCTTCCTGCATTCCTACTCCCTGGTAATGGATACCCTGGTCTGTTCCTAAAGGCACCGTGAAAACCAGTTCGCTGGCACCTTGAACTTGACCGGCCGCGCTATGCCACCCTAGGCCGCCAACTATGACCGACAAGACCGTCGTGGCAGACATGAACAGAACCCTGTACTTATTGAGCATTTCGGGCCTCCCCTGCAGATTGGAGCGCCCTTGATTCACCCTTGACCGAGCGCAAACTCGGGTCACTCGACACAAACCAATCATATGCCTGGGCCCGCCAGATTTGCCTGTCAGATGAATGTCACATCACGCCGCAGGTCTTCATGAATTCGAGACAATATGTCCAATCTAGGCCCCAGTCGTCGCTCAGTGCTCTCCAGCGGCGATGACGCAACTCCCATGGAGGGGCATAACAGAGAGCAGAAGGTGCACCGTGCAGATTGTGGCCGATGATACCCAGGGTGTTGTGGCAGAGATCGTTGAGAATCTCTAGGTGTAGTGTATGACAGACTGGGCGCTCATCAGTGAACGGTTTCTTAACATGCGTCTCCTTACGTTCATTTTGTAGAGCCCATAGACTGTGCAGGTCTCCATAGACGCCATGGAAGCCCAAGTCTAGTTCTTCGAATCTGGAGGCTGGGGGTTCGAATCCCTCCGAGGGCGCCTTGGGTGGCGGTGAATTATACAGGCACCACCATATATGGCGGTGCTGGTTATGAGCCGGCCGTCTTCGTGCTCAACTCGTCTGCACCGGAAATGATCACCCATTTGGCTTGATTGTTCAAGGCATGGGGATGTGAGCTGCTCAGGGGGGCTCCCCTGCATTGTTTCCGGCACATCCCCGTCTGCTTGAAGGGGCAGTGGTGTTAGCATTGAGACATGAACTGATGCCGAGGTTGACCTGGAGATTTGTGCGCACTACCTCAGCGTCAAGGATGGCGTCGAAGTATCTAGCGAGGGGCTCATGAACAGAACTCAGATCCGACTGACCAATCCCAGGCGGCTGCGCTCAAAGAACTGGCGACCAGTCGAGATACGTCGGTGGCAGAACTGGTCCGCCAGGCCATTGACTTGCTGGTCAGGACATCGATGTCGATCGGCCTGGACGAGCGCGAGAAGCGGGCTCTCGCAGCGGTGGGGAGATTCCGCTCCGGTCACCGGGATACCGCCGCCGAGCATGATCGCTACCTCGAGAATGCCTACCTCAAGGGCGACACAGACTGACGATTGTTGACCGGCCCTTGCCCGCGTCGGCGAGACCCCAGAGAGCCATCAAGACTGGATTTCTGGGATTGAGACAAATCTCCGTACGCCCATGGGGCGAACTACTCGCTACTCGGAGGCAGCAATAGCAACCCCGAACTTCGACTCTGAACGCTTGGCCACCTTCTGCCTTGAGAACGGCATCCGACGTCTCGCCGTCTTCGGGTCCGCGCTCCATGCCAACGCCACACCGCAAAGCGATCTTGATCTTCTGGTTGAATTCCTGCCGGGCCGCACGCCCGGCCTCCTTGCCATGGCCAGACTTGAACGGCAGCTTTCGCCCCTGTTCGATGGGTGCAGGGTCGACCTGCGGAACTCCGGAGGATTTGAGCCGGCACTTTCGCCAGGAAGTCGTCGATGAAGCAGAGGATTTGTTTCCACCAGGGCGACCCAAATCGGCACCAACGGGATCCGAAGGCAGATGAGATGTCTGAGGAAAATTGACCACGCCGGGCGTGAAGCATATGAGAAGCGGCAGGTCGCGGCGGAACCGCAAGGCCGTGCTCGATTCGGACATAGGGGCAGTGGCCTAGTCGCGATAAGTCGGCTTGGTCGATAGCGCCGCGGGGCTGCGTTCCCTCTTCAGAAAAGCCATTCTTGGCCTTCGGGTCGCCCAAAACTGACATGAAGAAGGATCCATCAACGAAGTCTAGGGGTCCCTTTCGGAATCGCGCAAGGTCGTATATAATCTAGACAGTCTAGCTAGGAGGTATTATGGCCAAGGATGTCTGGCAGCTTCAGGAAGCCAAGAACCGGTTCAGCCGGCTCGTCAACAAAGCCATGGCTGACGGGCCTCAGATCATCACCCGCCGAGGGGAAGAAGTGGCCGTCCTGGTGTCCAAAGATGAATACGAGCGGCTGAAGAAATCGCGCCTGAGCCTGGTGGAGTTCTTCCGCCAATCTCCCCTTGTCGGTGTGCCGTTGGAGCTGGAACGGGACCGCACCCGCCCAAGGGACCTCGATCTGTGAGCTACCTGCTGGACACCAATGTCGTCTCCGAACTCGTCGCTTCCCAGCCCAACGCGAATGTGGTCGACTGGCTCGACGCCGTGGACGCCGATCAGGTCTTCTTGAGCGTGATCACGGTAGGCGAGCTCAAAGGGGAAATCGAGAGGCTCCCAAATTCGCGGCGCAGGCGGCGGCTCATCAACTGGTTGAACGGGGACCTCCTGGTACGCTTCGGAGAACGCGTTCTGCCGATCGACACCCAGGTCGCACTCACCTGGGGGAGCATCGTGGCCCAAACGAGTTCTTCCGGCACACCGATGCCCGCCATCGACTCCCTGCTCGCAGCCACGGCTGCGGTCCATGGCCTGACGATGGTGACGCGCAACACTCGTGACTTTGAAGCCGCCGGGATTTCGCTGCTGGATCCGTGGCAGGACAATCCCTAGAGAACCACTAACTCGTGCCGGCCACGCAGATCGCCTAGGAGGCGTATCTGCCATGGCAAAGAGAAGGTTGGGAACTCCCAATTCGCCCCACCCCTTCAAAGGGCTCACGAAGGTGGTCGCCTGATGCTGAAGGCAACTCCTTGCGGGCAAATCGAATTTGGCGGCTTGTTCATGCTTCGTTTTCGGTCTTACTCAAGAGAGCCTCTACGGTGCAGGTCCGCTGCTGAATGCCGGGCATTCCGGTGCCCCCATAGACTGAACTGGCCGTCACAGGCACCGCGGATGACCATCTGTTAATGTCATGAATCGGGAACCTGGAGACGGATCCCTCCGAGGGCGCTTCGAACGGCAGCGTGATCTTGAAAGCGCTAGCTGTCGGAAGCCTTCGTGTCTTCCTCGTCCCCATTTGGATCGATATGAGGCCGATTCGGACGAGTTGCCAACTCGGCCAGAAGCTCTGTCTCAAGCAGAACGGGCTCCGAAAGCGCCTCGGACATCATCTCAATGTCTTTCGTCAGTTCCGTTAGCGACTCGCCGAAAGGGTCGCAAGGTTCCTCTGACCACATCTCGATGCGACCGGAAGAGTCATAGTACACCTCATGGATTCCGAACCTATCCGGCACGCCGTCAGAATCTAGCCTGCTGATCACGCGGTAGTTCCAGGTCATTCTAACCTCCATAAGAGCGGCGCTGCACCTCGGCGCCTCCTGACACCTTCAAGATTGTCAATAGATGCCTTGCATAGGCGAAACGGGTAAGCCGGTGTTCTTTCATCCCCCCATTTTTCCAACCGCCCCGAGCAAGCAACGGCTCTTCCGAACTCAACTCGCAAGCCTCGCGAGGCATGCTGCAGGCACCTTCCGATCCATCGAGTTGTTAGCAACCCGAATTGATCGTTCTCCCGATTCACTCGTTCTCCAGCAATCCGAGGATGGCCGATTTGAGGGGTGGCAGGTCGCGCTTGGCTGTGTTCCACACGCGCTTGAGATCAACATCGAAGTAATCGTGGATGAGTTTGTCCCGCATGCCTGCGATATCCGACCACGGCACTTCAGGGCGACGGTTCCGTGTGCCCTCCGAGATCCGTTTCGTCGCTTCGCCGATGATCTCCAGCTGCCGAACGAAGGCATCCTGCGTGCGTTCATCCGCTTTGAACGCCGCCTCGTCCATTCCAGATAGGTACAGCTCCACCTGGACTATTGAGTCATGGATGTGATGCAGATACGCCGATTCAGTTGGCTTCATAGATAACGAGGCGGTCGTCCTCAATCCGCCTGCGGATGTACGGACTGATGGATTCCTCTGTGAGCAAATCGACGGGCCTGCCAATGGCTTTGGACAGCTCTCGTTCAATTCGAACCATATCCAGCAGACTGGCTTCGTCCGGCAGATCAGCAATCAGATCAACATCGCTGCTCGATGTGGCATCCCCTCGGGCAAGGGAACCAAACAGCACCAGGCGAGAAATCTGGTTCTGCCTGCAAATCTCGACCAACCGGCGAACGTCGTCTTCGCGAATGGACATGTCACCACCCGAGAAGATTATACGCTATGCTCATCAGTTAGTTTGCAGCGCAATGGGCATAGGGCATCTAGCTCCCTCGAGCTGGGAAGTCCCACATTCTTCGGGGGATCGGCCAGGGCCGAACCTCCCCGGCCTAGAGAACCGCCCAGAGTTCCACCCATTGAGTTATACTTATGGTAGTAGAAGTATAACGAAGGAGGGTCTCGATGGAAGCCAAGATCTCCAGCAAGGGATGGATGGTGATCCCGGCCGCGCTGCGCCACAAGTATGACCTGAAGCCCGGCGACAAGGTCCATGTCGTCGACTATGGTGGCGTCGTCTCGCTTGTCCCCCATTCAACCGATCCAGTGGCGCATGCGGCAGGATTGGTCAAGGGCCGCCGCTCTCTTACAAAAGCCCTGATGGAAGAGCATCGGCGGGAACGCGGACGTGGCCGATAGGACCCGTGCCTTACGTCCTCGACAGCTACGCCTTGCTCGCCTACCTGGCGGCGGAGCGTGGAGGGGACCGTGTTCGGGAGATACTCAGCCAAGCCATCGATGGCAACTGCGCTGTCTATTGCTCCGTCATCAATCTGGGCGAAGTCGTGTACATCGTGGAGCGGGAGAGAGGCATTGCTTCCGCCCAGGAGACCCTCGGGCTGATCGATCAACTTCCAATTGCCGTCCTGCCGGCTTCGAGAGAAGCGGTCTTGGCGGCCGCTCACATCAAGGCCGGTCATGCCTTGTCCTACGCCGATGCGTTCGCTGTGGCCGCGGCTCAGGAATTGGACGCCGTCATCTTGACGGGCGACCCAGAGTTCGACTCCGTGAAAGAGATCGTGAAAGTCGAGCGCATCTGATGCGATGGCCTCCCCGGTTTCCCAAACCGGGGCCAGAGGAACTCGACGGGCAACAGCAGGACCTTGATGAAACTATCATCGGTCTGTTGCCTGGCCCAAAACGACAGGCAAGACCAGTATCGTTAGGTTGAACTCTAAATCCCCCCCGGGCGGGGACAAGGTGTTCGAGTTCGCCTTTCCGTGCGTTGCCTCAGGCTTTGTTTGAGATTACCTCTTCGGTGCAGTTCCGGTGCACATCGGGTGCACTCGGGGTCAGTTTCGGTGCAGAATGCTTAGTACTCCATAGACCCCATAGACTGTATGGAGCAACTCAGGTTCATTTCATAGAGCCCATAGACTGTACAGAGCCCATAGACGCCATGGAAGCCCAAGGCTAGTTCTTCGAATCAGACGGTTGGGGGTTCGAAGTCCCTCCGGGGGCACCATACAGGTGGCGGTGCTTAGCACCGCCACCCCCATATATGGGGGTGTTTGACCCCGCCATTTTCGCCCCCATCAACTTCGGGTGCAGTTGCTCCCAATTCTGCACCCGAAATCAGGCTTCAATACCTAACTCTGATCAAGGATTTCCAAGTCGATCGGAGATACAGAGACCAGCACGATACCGAGGACTGGCGTTCCCTTCTACAGCTGCGCACAAGGAGAGTGGACGAGCATGAACGCCACCTCCGCTGAGCATTTGCTCGCTGCTCCAACCGCACGGCGATTTCGGCGCGGTTGGCGATGGAGAACATGCCTGCTTGGCCGATGTATTACTCAGGGAATCCGACAGCGAGGGAATTTCTGCCGCGCAGAGGACATGCCTACTTCAATGGGAATCGGGAAGGCACTTCAAGGCGAGTGCGATATTCTGAAGAACCTCCATCGAGGGTTCGAATTCCCTCCGTTGCCTTTGATGCAATGGCCCTCAAAAAACCCGTGCAGGGGTCTCGAGGATGCGAGGGGACCCTTAGACGGCCTTCTTGATTTCGTGCTAGCGTCAGGGGTTGGTCAGACCGGCAGGGGTCCTCAACAAAGCAATTCAATAGGAAGCACAAGGAATTACCAGATAATGTCAGGCAATGCCAAGCACCGGGCCCGCTCATCCAGAAGGTATGAGAGTGAAAACTCGCGAGATGGGCCTGCGTCAGAGCAAGACAAAGGGGGCCTCTTGCGGCCACCGTTATCCGCCCTCAGCCGACAGACGACGAATTCAGTGCCACTCAGGATTCCAGCCCGCCAATTCGGAAGGCAACACGCTGGACCTCCGTCGAGTTAGTTCACGTTTGCTTGGGCCCTGCACCTGCAATATGCTTGCCTTCGGTAGGACGTCGCCGGTACGTCGACATCGGCCTGGCACAGTAGCCAGAACGATTAAGGCGCCTGACTGTCAGGACCCGATTCCAAGTAGCTCCGAGAGCATCTTTCGGTCGAAACCCACCACGAAGTCTCCGTCCACGAGTGTGGCCGGAGTTGAAAAAACCCCCTCTGCTCGAGGTCCTCGAGGGCCTGCTCATCGGACACGATATCTCGTTCTTTGAATTCAACACCCTGTTCGGAAAGCCACGCTTTCTCTCGGCCGCAGAACATTCAACCCGATTGCACGAAAAAATCACCTCATGCGTTCTCCCTGCCTGCCTCTTTCTAGCGACGGCTCGCCAGTGCCCAATCGGATACCACCAGCTTTGTCTTGTCAACTTGCAACTCGATGGTGCCTCGATTCTAGTTCATTGAGCTCAGGTAGTATTCAAGCGCATTGAGCGGGTCATCGCTCATGTGCCAGATTGGGAGGATCCAGAGAGTGCCTGAGCTAGTTTCTGCCTACAACTGGGTTGCCCCGACCGGGAACCTCTATGACGACCTTTCAGCCGCTCTCTTAGAAGGTTACGGGCCTTTCCCTTGAAGTGCTTCTGAAGGAATGCCAGCGCGCCCTCACAGTCCTCATCAAGCATGATCCGCATGAGCTCGATCAAGTCCTTCTCGTCGACGGCAATGATCAGAACTCTTTTTCACGGCACCTTCTTCCGCCTCGTCAACTTCAATCTCTCTGCGGAGCAATTCGTTCCCTGAAGACCGGCCTGCTCCTGCTTCGGCGGGAACATTGGCAGAACCCTACGGGTACCATCCTCGGCACAGCCACTTGAGATATCGACACTCGCTGGGTCCAGGTTGGCATCGTCCTGATCCCCCACGTAGCGATCCATCAATCTCCGCTCACAATGGCCGGCGCGTCGATCAAGATGGACCGCAATTCATTTAAAGTCTGCGTGCGCTCGGGCTCGAACAGCGGCGGGCAGGCCTCAACCCGAACCTGCGACGCCGCAAGACGCAGGGCAAAGGTGAAACAAGTTGGCTCGCCGCAAGCTTTGCAGTTGGTTCTCGGGAGGAGCTTGTAAACCGCCATGGGCGTTGGGCGCTGGTGGGTCTCGATGTCCGGCGTGATTTCGCTTCGATGGTCCCATGTGCGGTTGATCAGGTCCACGAGCCCCTGCAGCTCCCTGGCAGCCTCATCACGGTCCTCGACATTGCTCGTCGCGATTTCGTAGGCGTGGAAGGCGATATTGTGACCTGCCTTCTTCCAGGTGAGCGCTCCGGCCGCCGGATTGTAGACGGCGCCCCGCAGGGTGGCATTGAGATACGGGAGGACTTCGTCAATGGGCGCCGTCAGCTTGGCGCGGGCCGCAAATCGCTCCGCGCCAGGTTCGCAAGGTGGGGTAAAGACCTCCACTTCATATGTTTCAATCAGCATGCTTGCCTCTCAAGTGCGAGTCTTTGACTCGCCGTGTCAGGCCGCTCGCGTCTAGTGTGCTCAGCTGCCTCCCGAAGAACGCGGGCGGCGGACATCGTCACGGAAGACATCAGGCGCCACCGACCACTGGCTGTCCAATCCTTGAACGTAATTCAGCGAGAAGGCCGACGCTTGTCAGCTCGTTGAGCCTATCCACATGATCCACGATCGTCCCGGCCAAGACGGCCTGCACTGCCCCCATCGAGACACCATCTCGGATTGCCCGACGCGGATCCCGGCCTGCCTCGTCCTGTCGTCGCCGCCGGCGCACATGCGGTCGGCCAGCAGCCACTCGCCATCGGAGGTTGGTCGTTACCTTGCTCCGCTCGGCCCCGCACGCGCTTCCGGGGGAGACGCCTCCTCGGCCGCAGCCATCATTCCGGCCGGGGCCGGCGCCAACTCATGCGCGTAGAAACGACGCTGAAAGCGGAAGGCGACGTTCACCAGCCCGATCATCACTGGTACCTCGATCAGCGGTCCGATGACGGCCGCGAAGGCGACGCCGGAACCAATTCCGAAAACGGCCACCGCTACGGCGATGGCAAGCTCGAAATTGTTGCTTGCGGCCGTGAAGGCAATGGTGGTGGTCCTGCTGTAGTCCGCCCCGATCGCTCGGCCCATCCAGAACGAGACCAGGAACATCACCACGAAGTACACGACGAGCGGAATAGCAATGCGCACCACATCCAGCGGGATAGTGACGATCAGGTTGCCTTTCAGGCTAAACATGACGACGATGGTGAAGAGCAGCGCCGCCAAAGTGAGGGGGCTGATCTTGGGCACGAACTTCGAGTAGTACCATGCCCTGCCCTTCTCTCGAGCCAGGAAGAAATGCGTGAGAAATCCTGCGATGAATGGAATCCCCAGGTATATGAAGACGCTTTGGGCGATTTCACCAATGGTGATTTCCACAGTAGAACCACTCATCCCGAACCAAGTAGGCAGAACCGTAATGAAGACGTACGCGTACACGCTGTAAAAGAGCACTTGGAAGACACTGTTGAAGGCTACCAATCCTGCGGCGTATTCGGTATCGCCTTGCGCCAGCTCGTTCCAGACGATCACCATGGCAATGCACCGAGCCAAGCCGATCAAGATCAGCCCCGTCATGTACTCCGGGTATCCGCGCAGAAACACGATCGCCAAAAGGAACATCAAGATCGGACCGATGATCCAGTTCTGAAGCAACGACAGCCCAAGCACTCTCAAGTTGCGGAAGACATCGCCTAACTCGTCATAGTGAACCTTTGCTAGCGGCGGGTACATCATCAAAATCAGGCCGATAGCGATGGGGATGTTGGTTGTACCGACCGATACGGCACGATTGAAGCCGGTAATGAGGGTTGGAAACTGATAGCCGATAACAACCCCAAGCGCCATGGCAAGGAAGATCCACAACGTCAGAAAGCGATCCAAGGTGGACAGGTGCCTTGGCGCTTTTCCAGCTGGAGCTCAATTCATTTCTGCCGAAGGGCCAATCGTCATTTCAAATCACCTCCTCCGAAAGCACGGTCGCGAGCCAAGAGATGACTTCCGGCTCATCGGGGATGCGTCCGGCACATACCAGCTTCTCGTTGATGACCAAACCCGGCGTTGCCAGCAAAGGGGTATCTCATGATCTCTGGGTAGGCCCCGACGTTGACGAAGTCGGCCTCTACTCCAAGGTTTGCGGCCGCCCCTCGGGTGATCGCCTCGACCTTCTGGCAGGTGTCACAACCTGAGCCGAGCACCTTGATGATCAACATGATGGTCTCACATGTCCTCTTCCAGCCGATGAGCGTTTGCCGTATGCAGCCTCGGCTCGTCCGAATCTCTTGGGACTCAGGCGCAAGGTCTTGATTCTCCGGCAGGGTCCTCGTGATGGATAATTAAATAGGGAACGAGAGTGGCTGTAGTTTGGCCACCCGAGGACTCTGCAACGGTAGCACTCCACATACCCTTTGCCTCTCTAGCTACACCAGTCCCAAAACCAGTTTGGCGGCCACAAAGAGCAGCAGCACCCCAAACATCTGCCTCAAACGGCGTGGCTGCATCCGGTCGTGCATAAACCTGGCCCCAACCTGCGAGCCCAGAATCACCGCAGCCGCGGCTGGGACCATCAATACCCAGTCAAAATGGCCCACGGCAAGATGTCCTAGGAAGCCTGTGACGGATGAGAAGACCACTGTGAAGGCCGAGGTCGCGGCCGCAGTCTTGGTCGGGTATCCCATCCAGATCAGAAACGGTACGATCAGGAAGCCACCGCCGATCCCGAGCAGGCCTGCAATCGCGCCGATGCCCAAACCCAACGACCCACCTAAGATCACTCGCTGCATTGGGACCCGCGAACAGCCACGGGCTCTGAGGACCCGCTAACGATCGATCATCCGGCCACCGGACAGCAGGACCAAAATGGCGAACAGCCAAAGCAGGAGGGTGGTGGGGACAACCTGGGTCAAGAGGGCACCTAGAGGAGCGCCCACGGCTGAAGTGACCACGAGGGGCAAACCAGCGGTGAAGTCGATCATCTTCCGCCGGTGGTACACCCAAGCCGCCGAGGCCGCGGTCAGGCCATTGAGGAGCAACCCCGCGGGGACCACTACGGTCTTGAAATCGTAGCCAAACCAGAGCATCAGGGGGTTGTACACCATGGCTCCGCCCAAGCCCAGCATCGAAAACAGGAAGGCCAGGACGAGGATCAAGCCCACGAGGATGGACAGCATCAATGTGCAACCTCCAGGGCGGCCGGCCTCTCCTGCCTGGCTGCCCCAATTGCCTTTCACTTTCGGTTTCCCATTCGCCCGAGCCTCCGAAAACTCAGCGGGCATGCAGCTGTCTCAGACGGCCAGCGAATTTCAGAGAAGAGCACATGCTTGGGGCCGGTGGCCCGCGGCCCCGAGCGATTGCCTGACAGGAGGCAAGACATTCCGAACCCATGGGGCCGCCGAGGAGCTAACCTACCTGACAAGTAATGTACTTCTGTTCTTCTCAGGTTAGACAGCGTACCCGAGCAATCCATGCACAAGGGCTTGCCCTCAACTACACGCAAGTAGGGCTCGGCAACCAGCTCTCCACAGCCTTCGCATACGGCGAAACGAACTACTTCCTCGGGCTCGCTCCAGGTATGGTCACCGACGGGCCCGACCGTGAGAACTTGATCTTGCGGGGCTTCCCAGATCAAGTTGACAAGTTCCCACTGCTCATTTCTGGAATTTCCGTCGGCGGGATTCCCGCCGACCGTTTCTTCATGAAGGGCGAATTCCTTGATCTGTTTCTGCAACGTAGGCTTGTACGCCACCCGGACAGATTTGCCATGCGCCTTGTCGATAAGCGTCACCGCCAGCTTGCCCTTGGGCGCCTTCTCCATATTGCCTTTGCCAAAAGTGCAGCCTGTCGTGTATTGCACGCCATCACCGAAACACATGGCCCCGTGGTAGTAGCCGTTCTCCAGAATGGCATGCAGTGACTTAGCCCCGCTGCGCTCTACACCAAGCGCGTCCAGGGCAGCCAGCCCTGCCCGAACGCCAGCCGTGCTGGCCCAGCACTTATGCCCATGGAACTTAAGGGCCTCCATCAAGATCTGTCGTTCTTCTGGCATCATCGAACTCCTTTCAAGCTGCGATTTCACAAATCATCTGGCGGGGCAGACCAGCCAAGCTCGGGCCCTTTCGGAAATCTGGAGTCAATCCTCGGAACTCCAGCCAGCCCGAGAATCTGCCTTCGAGATCCACAAGGAATGCATCATTGCCTGCCACCCTGTTTTCCCGGGCCGGCTACTCTGCCCAGCGGCCAGGACGATCCGCGGAACAGGGGGAGATGTCATTGACCGGATAACTGATTGCGTAGCCCATGATGGGGCTAAGGGTTCTGGAGCCTCTCTGTCAAGCCTGATTTCGTCAGCACCGCCGCGCCACGGCGGCCACGACCTTTCAGGGAAGCGTGCTTCTTCTCAAGGATTTAGCCGCCCAATACTGCTGTTCGGCGACTGTTGCGGCTCGACAATTTCGCTTCCTACTGGCCCCCATTCACGCGACATCGAAACCGGATTGGTCTCTTATATATTCGCCATGCTGAATATAAATTGGTAAAAAAACGACCGGTCTTACCTGGCTGCAGACTCGCAGGACGGGCATCCGCAATCTTCAACATGGCCCATCTCTCTCGACATCTGCATAATGGACTTGGCTTCGCCGGTCACAGAGCCAGAGAGTTTGACCAGATCCAGAATCTGGGGATCTCGAAGACGGTAGTAAATGAAACGACCCTCACGGCGTGACAATAGAACCTTTGCCTTGCGAAGGGCCATCAGATGTTGCGAGATAAGCGCTTGCCGGAGACCGAGCACGGCTTCCAGGTGACACACGCAGGCCTCGCCATGCCCGATTGCCAACACGATCTGCAGACGAACTGGTTGCCCCAGAGTCCGCAAGAAACGACCGATCCTCTTTTCAGCAGGTCCCACTTTTATATTCGTCATTATGAATATATTATACGCCCTATGGCTTCCGCCCGTGTGTCAAATGTCTGTGGTTCCGTAGGATATTCGTCCGCGGTAGGCTCGGGGAACTCATCACCTATCAGGATAACGTTCTTAGACCCCAACGTGGGTCTCTGCCCGCAGGATCCAGCCTGCGGTACCTGCAACAACCGTCCAGTCAGAACTCGGGTTGAAGGTCGCTCCAGGGGTGCAGCGATCCAACCGGATGAGAACGCACCAAGTCCGATTTTCCAAGCCAACGCAATCGGCTTCTCGATGGACCGCTCGGAGTCTTGGTGATGCCCCCTTCTGCATGGTCACACCACAAGCCATAATCGGCGCAGCCGTTTCCTGTACAAGGACCCGCACGTGACTTCCATTTACTGGCCGCACACGGTGTCGGGGCGATCGTCTGTCCAGATTAGTGGCGAGGTGCAACCCGAAGAGCCGTCGCAACTTGGCGACGGGTCGTAGACGAGGGTGGCTTTTCGCTCGTCGCCCTGACGGAGATCAATGTGTACAGGCTGCACACAGATCGCTCTCTCTGCGCCTTTGCCTGACGAGCGCCCAATCCAATATATTCAGAATGATGAATGTACCCTTGGGAGAATGACACTCATCACGGTTCGGGCGCCCCGTCCGGGATTAGAGTCATATTCGCAAAGACGAATATTTACCGCATGTCCCAGAAGGATGCTGCAGGAAAGGTTCGACGGGGACTCGCCGACATCTCCCCCGCTTGAAACAGCGGGATCGACGACCAAGGTCAGGATGGACACGCGTCTTGTTCTGGCACGGCCCGATTGACGACGAACCAAGGCTCTGGGCCACGTGGCTCCTCAGCGTAGGCGTGCAGATAGGTTAGAGGCTGACAATGAGGGCGATGCAAGAATACCTAAACCGATGGCTGCTTCTGTACGTTCTGGTGGCAATGGGTCTCGGGCTCCTGATAGGGCATCCGAATGCCGGCTGAACTCAAGCCAATCAGGCCACCGTGAGCAACCTTACCACCCTAGCTGTCTTTCTTATCATCTACCCGATGATGATCAACCTCAAACTCGAAGCGCTGGTCAAGGCAGGAAAGAATATCAAGGGGCTCTTGCTTGCGGTCGGCTACAACTTCGTGTGGGCGCCTGTGATCGGCTGGATACTTGCCAGGATCTTCCTAAACGAACCGCTGCTGGCCCTTGGATTTCTGCTCGTCATGGTCGTGCCTTGCTCCAGTATGAGCATTGGCTACACCGGCCTATCGGAAGGAAATCTCGAGTTGGCAACGGTCGTGGTCGCTCTGAGTTTTGTCCTGGCAGTCGTGGCGGTTCCCCTGTGGATGACGGTATTTGCGGCCAACTATCAGGTGCCAATTCCGATCCACGATATGTTGATGACCATCCTGTATGTTTTGATCGCACCGATGGCTTTGGGCTTTCTCACGCGTCTGGCCCTGACGCGCTGGCTGGGCGAGAAGAAGTTCCAGCAGCTGAAACCGCTCTTTCCGTCGCTGTCCCTCCTGGCCATGTATGCGATCGTGTTCATGATCTTCTTTGCCAAGGCAACCATGATCGTGGACAAGTGGCAAACCGTGCTGCTTCTGCTTGTGCCGAACGGACTCTTCATCGCCATCACTTTGGTGGCCGTGACATGGATCAATCGGCTGCTTGGGCTTTCATATCGCGACAACATGGCGGTGGTGTTTGCGAGCACAGGCAAAAACAACGGCACAGCGATCGCGATTGCGACCATGGCGTTCTCGCCGCTAGTGGCTATTCCGGCGGCCACGATGCCTATCTTCCAAATCTTGTTTCTGGTCTTCTACTTGAAGATGGCCAATCGCCTGCGAGGATACTTCGACAAACACCGCGAAGCGCCCGTCCAGAGCTCAGCACCCGTCTAGGCGGGAAAGGAAGTAAGAATGACCCTGACCCCGGGGATATTCGAGCATCCAAATCACGGGCGCAGTTGCGCCGCCCTGGGAACGGTCCTGGCCTGCATGATGTCGGTTGTAGGATTGAGCCTTCCAGAGGCCATCATCCCGCGGCGTGTTTTTGAAGACCTTCTTGATCTTCACTTTCATCGGCATGGTTGGAGTGGCCGTCATCTTCAAAGGGTACCTGTTCAATGGGTCATGTGACTTAGCCTGCTCAATACTAGTTCACAGAGAGTTGGAGGCTCCATGGACCTCAAAATCCTCGGAACGGGCTGCCCGGCCCGCCAGAGCATGTACAACACGGTTTCACAGATCGTCGCCCGCGAAAAGATGGACGCCTAGGTCGAACATGTGACAGACATTCAACGGATCCTCTCTTACGGAGTGCTGTCCACCCCGGCGCTGATCCTCGACCATGAAGTGGTCATGGTCGGCTTCAGCGGCGCGGCCAGCATAGAGCAGGTTCTCAGGGAACACGAAGTTGAAAGTCCTTGATGAACCTAATTGGAGGATCACGCCAGGTGCTCAGGATTGGAACTAGATGGCACACCCTCCAGACCAGTGACGCCCGGCGCGTCAGGATAGGAGCATGGTCAACAGCCCAAACGAGAGGAGCGAATAAGAAATGCGCAGTCAGGTGGTAGTCATCCCGTCGATCCTCCAATGGCCATGAACCACAACAATCAATCAGGATTGGCGTATCACGTCGTCGTCATCCGTACCGATGAGGCAAATGCCCGCGCATTGAACCAAGCGCACGAGCTCACGCTCAACATCAAGAAAGGGTCAAGCGAAGCTGGCTTCAATGCTGCCGAGACCCTGCTCGCAGCCCTTGGCACCTGCCTGCTGACCAACGTCAACGCCATAAGCCAGAAGATGCACATTCAGATCGAAGATGCTCGGGTTGAACTCGACGCGGTCCGGCGCGATGAACCTCCCGCACTCACAAAGATCCGTTACAGGTTGGTTCTCAAGAGTCCGGAACCCCACCACAGAATGCAGGAGCTTGCAGATCTGTGCTTCAAATGGGGCACGGTCACCAACACTCTCATCCAAGGTATCACCCCTCAAGGGGAGCTGGTCATTGAAGATGCCAACCCACAGGGAGAATAGATGCTCACGCTTACACTGTTGACCAAAGGGCTTTTGGCCTCGCTGATCGTGGGATTTGTCACTGCTTCCATTCGATCTTGGTCGACCGGTTCTTTCTGGTCATTCTTTTGATCGGCCTGATGGATATCCCAATTCAGAGCGCCGTGGCCATCAACTTGCTGGTCGTTTCACTTTCAGCGCTGATGATGGCTCTTAGGCAATCGGAAATCCTGCTCTCCGTTCGAGACGAATGGCCAGTCGTCGTGATTCCCGCGATGATGGGTGCCATCGCTGGACGAGTTGCCGGCCTGGAGGTTCAACCTCAAACCCTGACAATCCTCCTAGGTGGTTATGCCATTCTGGCCGGTCTGCGACTGGCGTTCATTCGCCCCGCGCCAGCAAAGGGAATCCTTTTCACATCCGGCCTATATTGCCCCCATCACTTTCGCGGCCGGCATCTTGACTGGCCTGCTTTCCGCTGGGGCCAAAGTGTTCCAGGTGCCGCTCATCAACAAGGCCCTTGGCCATGACCCCAAAACGGCCTACGCGCTGGCCGCACTCGGCGTGAGCATCAGCGCTCCCTCGGCCCTGGGCATCCAGTTCGCCCTGGGCCACTTCATGGAGGCGGACCAGATCCTACTTGCGCTGTACCTTTTCGCTCTCATCGTTGGGGTCGCGATGGTCGCTAATCAATTCTGGACCGCGAGGCTTAGCCAATGGGTGAGCTGGATCGTTTCACCCATTCTGGTCCTGGTCGGTATCCGCTTTGTCATCGCAGCTGTATCCTGAAACACAGAAGGGCGAGTTCATCCATAGCTGCGCGGGGGGCAAACACTTTGCAGGTTGCCACCCTATCCCTGTCGTCGGGCGCATGCCACAAAGGAAAAGGCTGGGTCCCCGTCACTTGAGATGATGAGAGTTGAAGGATCGTTCGAGTGGCCTTTCCTTGCTTCGATTAAGGTTATGTCCGGGACCGCTCCTACGGTGCAGTTCCGGTGCAGAATGCTTAGTACTCCATAGACCCCATAGACTGTATGGAGCAACTCAGGTTCATTTCATAGAGCCCATAGACTGTATAGAGCCCATAGACGCCATGGACGCCCAAGCGTAGTTCTTCGAATCTAGTAGGTTGGGGGTTCGAGTCCCTCCGAGGGCGCCATGGTCTGGCGGTTCGCCCTTGGTGGACCGCCCTTGAAAGAGAAGGAGCCCTTTTCATTGCCGAAAAGGGCTCCTTTGCGTTTGACCCTACGGCAGTCCGATGACTGAGCAGTGCCTGGCTTCAGGGCGCGGCGGCTGAAGGCTGAGGTTGGATGGGAAACGCAGACGGTGCCTTCTTTGACAGATAGCGCGGCCCGTACGCGATGACGACCCCCACCACGATCAGCCCCAGCATCGGCCCGGCGGTCATGTAGAAGGTCATCGGCGGCATCAGGCCCAGCGGTCCGGTTAAGAATCCAGTCATGTTGAAAGCGAAATGTGCCAACACAGTAACGATCAGGCTGCCCCCTGTATTGTTGTACAGCCAGGTTATGTAGAAAGTGAGCGTCAGCACCAACACCAGGTAGATGGGAAACGGGATGCTCATCTGCGTTTCGCTGCTGATGAAAAACAGCGGGATGTGCCAGCAGGTCCAAACCACGCCAAGCAGAAGGCTGGACACCCAGGCGGGGTGCTTCGCCTGCAGCCGGGGCAGCGCGAATCCGCGCCAGCCCAGTTCTTCCGAGAGCGGCCCGGAGAAGAGGGTGAAGAGGACAATTCCAGCCAGGCTTGCCAGCGTTTCGCCGGGCTTCGGGCCCGGACTTGGCTGGCCAAGCACACCATAAACGAGCGTGATGGCCAAGGGAGCGAGAAACAGAAAGGCCGCGGCGAAGTACCACCCGAAGCCCACCTTCCAGCGGGCAAATCCCGACAGGAGGCGCTTGACTTCTGGCGCGCCGCCGATGAGCCAGCCCACCAGCAAAGCACTGAGGCTCGGGCCGAAAACTCCCAGTCCCCATATCAAGGACCACGGCCGGAGCGGCGCCGCAGGGTTGAAGTAGAGGAAACCAAACTGTGCTGCGTAGGTGATCAGGTAGGCGAAACACACGTAAGCGATCAGCGAATGCCGTTCGATCAATCTTGAAATTCGGGACTTCATCTCACCCGCTCCTTAGGCAGGGCTTGCCATAGACGGCTACTCAATGGCCCCATCAAAGGTGGTCACACCGGTGCGAGCGCGCTCCGTAACATGCAACGCGACCGTCTGCGGGGTGAAGGTCATTTCGTAGATGTAGGCATCCCGATTGGCCATCGTGTCGTACTCCAGGCGGAAAGTCTGCCCATCGATCCACGTCCCGCGCATCCCCGCTGGCAATCCGTAGTCGTCGCCCGGGAACAAACGGTAAACACCGTCCAGACCGATCCTGTATGTCTTTTCTTCCTGGTGGTAGAAGCTCACCGTCAGGGTCGCTTCAGCTGTGTCGTCAAAGTCCAGCCGAACCGTCTTGAGATCGGACGGGTTGTCGCCAAGCCGAAACACCTTGCCCGAAATCTCACCAGCCATGGGGGGCAAAGCGCCTACCGGCTGGGGATCCGGTGGAGCTGCCACGGCCCTGATGGCCGCCTCGAGATGGGCAACTCCGGTGGGGTTGGCGGGGGCCGGCTGGCTCAGGTCGATCACGGCGGCTTGGATGTAGGGCACAATCTGATCCCATTCGATCCCCCCTCCGGTAGTGACGATGACGGCGTTTACCTCGGGAAGAACCCGTATGTACTGCCCGCTGCGGCCCTCGGCGGAGTACTCGCCCGTCTCATCGGGCATAACCCACCAGCCATAACCATAGTCGTCGCCTAAACCGGTGATCGATTGGCGCTTGACCGACTGCTCGACCCACGTCCTGGGAACGATCTGCTTGCCGTCCCATTCGCCTCCATGCAGCCACAAGTATCCAATCTTCGCCATATCGGCGGGATGCATATAAAGACCAGCCCATCCGTCGTTGTAGCCTTGCGGGTCGATATCCCAGATCTCATCTTCAATCCCCAGGGGACCGAAGAGATTCTTCTGAGCAAAGTCTTCCGCCGTCGTGCCGGTGGCTTGGGACAGGATGGCCGACAGCAGATGCGTGCCCGGGCTGCAGTAAACCCATTCGGTTCCCGGTTTGGATCCCATCGGCAAGTCAAGGGTGAACTGCACCCAGTCCGACGCCAGGCCCATTTCGTCGAGCGTTTGCTCGTTGTTGTCCGAGACGCACGCCAGGCCGGACTGCATCGCCGCCAGGTCCCTGACGGTGATGCTCTCCTTCCAGGCATCTGGGTAAGCCATTTCACGCTCAGGGAAGAAGGACACCATTTTCTGGTCCAACTCAAGCGCGCCCTGATCGGCAGCGATGGCAATCAGGGCCGTGGTCACACTCTTCGTCACGGATGCCAGTTCATGAACGCTGTCGCTGTCGTACGGATAGAAATAGGCGTCGAGAATCACTTTGCCATTACGGGCAATGAACAAGCTGTGCAGGTTGAACTGAGCTGAACGGATCGCCAGAAGGCCATCGGCCAGTTTGGCCGAAATCCAAGCCTTGATTCTCAGGCGTATCGGTCTGCCATCCGTGAGTGGGCCAATACGACGCCGGCGGAACCTCAGGCGCCGTTGGGCCGCAGGCGCCGGCCAAGATAAGGACCAGGGTGGAGAAAAGAAGCAAGAAGGGACGGTCACCCGCTCGTCTTCGAATGTGGGGCATGGAAGGCGTTCTCCTTGGCGGCCAGCAATAATGCGTCGTCCCAATGCCTTGACCAGCCGTCTGAGACGGCCAGATATCCTGGGACCGATGCATTTCGCGCTGGGCTGGCATGTAGAGGTTGGAGAGGGATGGCGGAGGGGTCGCTGCCAATTCCTGTATGACTCTCGAGTCGCGACACAAGCCTACTGTGAGATGCGATGGCCGGATAGTAACGAAGGTCACATCCCTTTGTCACATAGGACAAGGGCCTGCCGATCGGCCGGCCACCGTGTCAATGGCCTGACATTGCCCGGCCCCGCAGGTCCAAGCCTCACACCATGCGCATATCTATCCGAGAAGCCGGAGCACGACGGTGATCAAGATGCTTGAAAGCTTGGCCAAGTCGGCATTGATGAAGGCAAACCCGATGGAAACCCCGAAGACGCCGATGGTGGCGATCGGCCCACGCAATTCTCGACGACGTTCTGCTGAACCCACACCCCGTTCCACTAGACGATTGTTGTGCGTCGAATAAGGCCAGACTTCGGCTGAAAGGACACCTGCCAGATTCATCGAAAGTGATTAGAAGATTGCCGCCATGCGGTTGCCGAACTCACTCAGGATCGCTGTCGGTTGGGGGATGAAGGCAACCGCCATCAGCAGGAGCAAATTGAGCAGCAACAAGTTGCTGTCACAGCGGCGGAGACAGCGGAGCTTGCGCTGATGGCTGATCCAGAACGTGCCCAAGACCAGAAAACTCACGCTGTAACCGGGGGGGGGAACGGGGCCAGATCGCCAGCAGCTCGAGCAGCAAAGCCTGATCCTTAAGATCGCCCAACCCGGGCCCCAGGTGGATGTCCAACGCAAGCAGCGTGATAGCTATGGCGAACACGGCTTCGCTGTAAGAGATTATCCGCTCGAGGCCGATGGGATCGTCCTTGACCCTCTTCGCTTTCCCCTCCGGTTCGATTCCGTTAGGGACGGTGATCGTGCACGGGGCAGCCGGTGAAGGGGCGCCAGGGTCGCCTGCCGCCAGAGCCGGCCACCATCAGCCAGCCGAGTGCTGCTCTGGGCCCGCTTGCTGCTGGCCCGAAGCTCAATGCCAGGCGCCCAGGATGGCCCCGAAGACGACCAGGTTGATGAGGTGGTTTCCGACCTCGATCCCCCAAGCCTTATATCGACCGGCGAACAGTTTGTTCACCAGGCTGGTCGGCGCCACCAGGCCAAGCCAGACCAGGAAGCCAATGACAGCCCCCGATACCAAACTCGCACCGCCCAGCGCCGGCACGAGCATGGCCATGAAGACCGATTCGACCACGCTCGAGAGGATGGTGAGGATCCACATCAGCGGTGTGCCGCTGGGATCTTCGGAGTCCGACTTGCCGATCGCACGCCACCAGACTTTGAAGAACGTTCTTGGGTTGTACCAGATCGAACCGCTGATCATGCTAAACACGACACACGCCAACACCGCCAGCCAGTTCACAGATGCCAAGCTCATACCTGCCTCCTCGGGCGTCTAGGGGAATCCGTCGATCACAGCTCAGTTTCTTAACCCCGGAATTGGGCGGCCGGTTCGGACTTGCTAGCTGTCAAAAATGAAAGACGGGGCGGTCGGCGTGTGAGCTGAGGGGCAGACCTTGGAGCAACATGTCACCAACGCATGGAGCGGCCGAAGGCTCAATCGTCATCCGAACGGGATTCGGAAATCGCATCCCACCCCTGCCAGAGCATGAAGGGCACCATTGCCAGCGCAGCCACCGGGTCGGCCCACCACCAGCCCAGCCAGGCGTTGAGACCCAGTCCGATCAACAAAGTCGCAGAAAGATAGGCACAGAGCCAGGTCTCGAGGGCATCGGCTTCCAGCGCCCGGCTTCCCATGGCGCGCCCGGTCCGTTGTTTTAGCGTGGCAAGGGTCGGCATGGCCACAAGCGATGCGATCGCCAGCCCGATGCCAACCGGGGACCTCTCAGGGACGGCCTGCTTGAGCAGAGCCAAACCGGCATCTGCGGTCACGTAGGCCGCCAGTATGAAGAAGGTGACGCCCACAAGTAGATGCGCACGGCGGTCCAACTCCAGCTGCTCTTCCAGCGGCGCGTCGGGCCCCGCCTTGATAAGTCGCCACAGGACCACGACGGCGGATGACACCTCGATCAGGCTGTCGGCTCCGAAGGCGATCAGTGCGGCGCTCCCCGCCACGGTGCCAGAGCCGACGGCTACGATCGCCTCGACCACATTCCAAAGCGTCGTCCCCCACTCCAGACGAAGGGCTGTGCGATGGAGTCGGGTGGCTTGTTCACGGGGCAGAAGGGGCTTGGGCACCATACGCTCCGCGACACACTATGGCATCTGAGACCGGCCGGGGCTCTTTAACTCGTCTATAGAATTGTATGGGAAACACCAGTGGCAGCCAAATGTCGAGCACTCATCCACAAAGGGAGAAGATCGGTTCAAGAGCCTGGGGATCACTGCGACTCGGTGGTCGATGCGGTGCGGCGCAGACGTAAAAGGTAGCGTGTCATCTGGATCACGACCAACAGATACCACAAACCCGTGACGGGACCCGGATCAAATAGGCCAGCCTCTACCGGCGGATCGGGAAAGGTGGCCAAGTTGAACCCCAGGATGATCACCAGCCCCACCACGATCCCCAGCCACCCCAAAATTCGTCCAAACCGCCGGTCCGTGAGCATGGCGAATCCAAAGAACGCCGTTCCCAGACCGATAAACATGTCGAAGGCCACATCCAGGCCCTGGATCACGTCCCAGATCCTGCGCACTAGGACGCCGGACAATTGCGCGTCGGCGGCGGGCGCAGTGGATTGGACTACGGCGAGCTGCACAATGATCATGGCGGTGACCAGGGCGCCAGCAAGGACGGTGAGCATGGCTCCCAACTCCGCCGGAACGGAAGGCCCGTCGCTCTGGAGAATTCTACCCAGCGCCCAACAGGCGATCGCCAACGAAGGTCCGAAAGCAGCGCCCACGATCAGGGTCAATCGGGGCGACGGCAGGGGCAGGTAGACGGCAACAGGGTAGGAGAAGCACGCGAACAGTCCGGCAATGATCCCGATGGTCAACCACTGGAGATGAACCCGACGCTTGCCCTGCTCCCCGAGTTCAAACGAAAACATCCTTCACCTCCGCCGGATTGCTCCCCGTCAGATCCTCCTCCGGAATTGTTCCTTGCGCATCGTCGATGACATTTGCTTCTTCACCGAACTGACAATGGGCTAGGCGGAAGAATCCACCAGGGGAGAATGTCACGTTTGGCGGCATCTCAATTCCTGGGCCAGCAACCATTCCCTGTTTCGGAGGCAGGGGAGCGATCCAACCGCAACCAGAGAGTCCAGTGGTTGATGGCGGGAAAAGTCAATTGGGCCTGCCGAAGCCTACGCCGAAAGCTTATTTGACTCGCGGCTCAGCCTAAAATCATCGCGTACCGTCCGTATCCGCGCGGATGCAAGAGTTGACACAACTGTCGGCCGTCAACCCCCAGCGTGCGCGGGCTCAGACGCCAGCGTGTTGTCCTTCGAGTTGAGCCGCACAAGCACGGCACCGGTGATGGCACCGTTCACCAAGAGCATCAGCCCTCCAAAGATGACTGTGGCCGAGACTTTAGCCACCGCGTCGCCCCCCGTGACGTTCAGAAAATTGAAGGCCGCCTCTCCCAGAACCCGCCCCGCGAAAGGGCCAAAGCCCAGGCCAACAATGTTCGCCACCCACCACCAGCCTGCGCCCGACCTTGATCGACGCAGAATCCACCATTGTCCCGATCCCACGCCAGCCCCCAGGCAAGCGCCCCCCACCAGCAGAGCGAGTCCAAAGCCACCCATCGCCCCCGCCATGTTCCCCACCAGCAGACCCGATAGGCCACCCACCGCGCCGCCAACCGTGCTCGAACGCACCCAGTTTGCGAGTTGAGGCCATACCTGGCGCAGCACGTGTCTCTGAGCAATGCCCAAGGAAGCTCCTAAGACTGCCCCGCCAGCCAACGAGACGATGACCTGCAGGACGGGGACCAGGTTTTCAGCCAATCCAACCACCAACGGAAAATAGACCCCAAACCCAATGGCCAATCCCAGTCCATTGGCCAGAAGCCAGACGAACCATAGACGCCAACCCCGCTTCGAGTCGTCAATCCGCATGCTTTTCTCCTCCCGTGACAGGATCTCGCATCCCCTCTTGATAGCCCAAAGCTCTTGACAAAGGTGGTCCAGAGGCACACGGCCCTTTTACTCGGCTCTGATCGCCTCCGGTGGCACAAATTTCCGGGCAGCATGGTCCGAACCTTCAGATCCGGGCCCCGCCATCCAGCCAGCCACGCCAAGGGCACCGGTACCAAAGAAGATGAATGCCGGGATCGGTGCAGCCACCGCCCACGCGATCAGGCCGATCAAACCGGCGGAGAAGAACAACCATCCCAGCCAGCCGGGGTTGGCTCTTCGAAATCAAGGCAACGCCGAATAAGGCGATCGACAGGTACGCAAGCAGATGGGTGAGCTGCTCCAGACCTGATTGGAAGCGGATGAGCATCTGCGCCAGTTCGCCGCCTGGATCGATGTGCTGGACCGACGCCCAGGTGAAGATCTTGATATTGATGGTCCGATTAATCGCGGAACTGGTTGCGCCGATGGCGAAAGCGACCACACCCATCATCGCCCATGGTCGAGCGCGGCCGGGAAATCCCAGGCTGAACGGCACCAGCCCAAGGGCGGTGATCAGTCCAGCAGCCATGAACATCCCGTTGGCCCAAGCGTAGGCCGTGGGATTGCCGGCGATCGCGGCGGCAGCTAACTGCGGATCATCCGTCCAGGGCGCCTGGCTCAAAGATGGGGACAAGAACGGGATGGCGGCGCCCACCATCATGGTAAGCGTCCCCAAGACCAACAATCCCCCGCCCAGGCGGGTCGCCTCCTGCAAATTCGTCGTTGGGCTCATAAATGCAGTCTCCTTTGGCCAGATCATAGGCTGGCAGCAACGAGGGCGGGGCAAAGATGGAACAGGCGGTGTCGCAGTCCGCGGAGCACAGCCGTGGGTGGGCCCGCATCAAGTCACTGTCAGGCGGCCGGGCATCGCGTTTGCCTGGTCACGCGGACGGAGGCTTGGACCCTCTAGGACCACCAAGTTGACTCAACAACGATGCGGCCGCCAAACCCCCGGACACCGTGGTGACCCCGAACATGATGTCCTCAACCAGATGGTCGCCGAACAGGAACAGCGAGGCGATACCGAAGAAGAAAAAGCATATCAGCGCATATGTGAACAGCACAAAGCGCGCACCCAAGCTACCTCCTTCGAAGGCCAAGGCTGCCCACACCCAGCCTCCGATGATGGCCGTGTAGCCGACAAGCCAGAGGAGTACAAACTGATTGCCTAGTGTGTTGTAATCCTGTCCCAGAATGAAATGTGTGTCGTACAGAGCTCGAAACACCAGGCTGAGCAAAGCCGCGAACGATAGGATCAATGCAGCGGTTTGCGACTGCAACCAGGTTCTCATCCTGCCTCCTCATCTGAACCCAGCGTGGGGCGGGCCCGATCAGGCACTCCGAGGGCAGCTGTCCGCCGGTCGATCCCTTTCCCCTCGATCTCCATGACCATTGTCGGCGCGGTCCACGAGATTTGGCGCGGGAAGCATGCCCCTCATGCGCGGGAGCTTCTCCCGTCCGGATGGGTGTAATGGCATCGTCGAGGCCTTCTGCGTGTCCACAAGGTGTCTAGCCACCCGGAAAGGGGGGTTAGCCTCAGCGGGTGGCGGAGCTGCCTTTCATCGGCGACTCCGGCACCACCGGCAGAAAACAAAACCACTGTGCCGACCAACCCAAATGACCCCGCCGACCACGGGCCTTGGCCCGTAGATAAGCATCCCCCTCATCCTTGCCGCCCGCCTGTTGGAGAGTCCGGGATGCCACAGAATGAGGGTCGCCAGTGAAGACGCAACGAGGGCTCGTTGGGAAACATGCGCCGCGCTGAGCTAAATATAGCCAGCTTTCGGGTTGCAGGTCTAGAGCGATGGGAGGCTTTGGAGACAGTTAACTGGTTCGTGTGTCAGGCTCGGGGCGGGGCGCCAGACGAAGGGCCCGCCGACATTCGCGCATTCATCTCAATGTGAGCGAGCCTCCTGATCCAACCTGACAATTCATCGGCTCGCAGAGGCCTTCGGCCACCTTACCCGTTCATGGACCGCCAGACCAGGGACCCAGCAGGATGATGCGCTTATCAGGCCTGAGAAAAGCCACGCCCCTCCTGGATGAATTCAAGCCGGTTGCCAAACGGGTCCTTCGCATAGAAACGGGCCACAGTTGGCAGCGCGCCGTCCCTGGAAAGCTCGACCCCAGCGTTAAGGAGCCTGTCATACAGGGCATCCAGGCCGGCGACGAGGAACGCCGGATGGGCTTTGGTGGCGGGCTTGAACTCCTCCTGTACGCCGAGGTGGACGATGACGGGCCCGGAGCCGAACCAGCAACCCCCACGTGATGCCAGCGGCTCAGGCTTCCGTACCTCAGCCAAGCCGAGCAAGTGGCCATAGAAAGCACGCGCCTGGGGCTCCCCTCCGGGCGGCATGGCCAACAAGACATGATCGATACCAAGAAGATGCATACACCACCTCATGCTTCGCTCGGCTGCCAAAGCCCGTGCATTCCCTACGCGGATTATGGCGGCTCCGTCCGATCACGAGCGGTACCTTGAGCAGCGCTTTCAGATGATTGCGACGAGCATCGCCCTCACGCCCAGGCCAACCACCAAGAGGTTTCCGATGACCGTGGCCAGAATACGGAATCGCGGCGTAAGGCGTCGGCCGGCGAGCCCGCCCAGCCCCGCCAAAAAACTCTGCCAGCTTAGCGACGCCAGACCCGCCCCGGCCACGAAGGCGATGCTGGTGACGGGGGAATTGACGATTCCCGCCGTCCCCCTGCCGATGATGAAGGCCGTGAAATACACCACGGTGAGTGGGTTGACCAACGTAATGCCGACAAAGCGCATATACATCTTGACCGGCGAACGGGCCTCAGGCTCGCCGGCCAGGTCACCGGTGCGCCTGCGGATACCGATCAACCCCACCGCTCCCAGCCCCATCAGGACCAGCCCACTCCCGACGCGCAGCGGGACGTTGATCGGCTCGAGCAGCGCTGCCAGGGCGGCGCCAGCTACGGCGGCGAGCAGGGCGTAGGTGAAATCGGCCGTGGCGGCGCCAGCGCCGGCCATGAAACCGGTGGGGAATCCACAGGCGATGGCTGTGTTGACGATCAGAATGGCCACGGCGCCCACGGGTATGGCAATACCGTAGCCCGCCAGCGCACCTTCGATAAATGCCGTCCAGCTTGTGCCCATCGTCATTCCTTGCGTTGCGCGCCGTATTGGCGTTGGTCGGTCCCCACCCGATCCGCCGGACGGCGACCGGAGCTTGTTCTCAGCCGACCGGATGAGCCGCCCGGATCTTCACAGGTGCGGCCCCGGTTGGGACACAGGGAGGTCTCGGCCGCCCGACTCTCGGCGCATGGATTCTCTCACACATCCGCCTGGGGGTTGTCGGCCAGGCATCAAAGAACGACAACCAGCACGTGATGGCAATCGCAAAGATGGCATCGCTGAAAAAGACCAGCCGCTCAAGGTCTAAGGTCTTGCCTTGATCATGAATGCCTGTGTCAGCTTACCGCGACAGGGGGGCCATTCGCGCTCGATTGACTCATTTCGGAGTCGTCCCGCCTCAATCCGCCGACACCGAACGATAGGGCACGGCCCCCATGCCCAGGGCGGCGGACTGCACCGCGGCGGCCACACTTGCGAATGTCCCCGGCTGGTGCTCCAGCAGTACGTCCACGGCGATGAAGTCGCGGGTCGGGTCGATGGCCGCCCCATGTGCCGGGGCGAAGTAGAAGAGGTACATGAAGGCAGCCTGTGTCTGCCAGGTCACAGCTTGGAGCCGGATGAAGTCGCCCTGATTGTTGAGGACGATGCATGGCAGGGCCCCATCCACCGGCACAAACGGTTGGGCGCATGTTTGCAGGCTGCCGTTAGGATTGGTTGGATCGGGGCTAGAGATTACCTGCCCCGTGACCGGGAAAGGCGATTCAAGCCCACCACCCTGCTCCAGGGCAGTGACCAGCGCCTGCGTCAGGTCCGAGGTGGCCTGGCGTGCGTTGGATACCTTGACGGGCAAGACGAATTGCGTCGATGAGCCGGAGGGTGCAGGACCGCAGCCGGTGAGCAGCCCGAGGCAGACCAGCGCCGTGCCGCCCAACCGCAACATTCCGAGTTGTCGCCGGGATGGCTGGATCACAACCCATCATCCGATTCCGACTCGCCGATTCGCCCGCTGTTGGAGTCCCGATGGGAGAGCGCCTTCCCGGGCTTGCGGATACGGCGCCGCTTTCCGGTTTGACGCATGCTGGCCAGCATAAGGAGCGTCAGCCCCCCGAACACAACCGGCAGCAGAACGATCGCCGTCACCATCATGGTGTTCACTGCTCTGGTATCTCCCGTCGCTCACAAACGGCCCGTCGGACCTGAACTTGACCCCAACGCCCCTCTGAGAATGAAGCCGCCATAGCGCAGGTTGTCCTTGATTATGGGTTGGAATCTGGCTTTGTCCAGGCCCGGCGGCCGTCGCCCTGACCGGTCGCCCAGACACACTCGGAATTCAGGGGGTTTGTGAAATCCTTCACAAGTAGGTCGGCGATGCTGGCCGAGACGAGGGGGTGCCCTTCTAGCGTCGATCCAGCCGGTGGGCCAGCAGCCAGGCTGTCAGAAGCGACCAGGCCGCCCCGGCCGGGAGGCCGACTAGCGTCAGGAGGGCGCCCAGCAGAGCGGCCCGAGGGCGCTCCGCCTCGGCCATCGGCAACAAGATCAGCAGGACACCCGTCAGTAGGAGTCCCTGTAACAAGCCAAGCACTGCGCCGGCCGCCGCCGCCTCTTGATAGCGCGTGTGGCGTGTCTGGCTGGTCGAGTTGTTCATGACCAGCAATCCGACCCGCGCCGCGATCAGCCAGGCCAGGGGCGTGACGCACACCACGCCGGGATAGCCCGCCCAGCTGACCAGCACGACTGCCGCCAGCCAGGGCAAGAACTGGGTGGCGGGTGTCACCAATACGGAGCGGAGGTCCCACTTGGAAGACACAGAGGCACGGGGCCCGGAACCGGGCGACGGCCCGGCGGTCAGCGCCTGTTAGCCCCCGCCCAGGAACTGAACGTCGACGCTCATCCCGGGCCTCAGGCCGTCCGGCATAGAGGTCAGATCCAACGTTGTCTGGTAGACGACATCGCCCCCGAGGGTATCCGCCAGCGGCGAAATCTCGCGCACGGTGGCCTCAGCCGTGGTGTTCAGGGCTTTGATGCGCACGGTGGCCGATTGGCCCACGTGCACGGCAGGCACGTCTCTTTCGCTCAAGTCGGTAGTCTCCACCCTCAGTCGGCCCAAATCGGCGATCGCCATCACCCCCTGGCCCGGCGACACCCACTCTCCGGCCCGAGCAAGAACTTTGCCCACCGTGCCTGCGAAGGGAGCCTTCAGCTCCAATTGGTCCAGCTGTGCGCGGGCCGCAGCCGCCTGATCCTGGGCACTGGCGAGTTGACCGCTCAGCACGGCAACTTGGTCCGGGTCCGGCCCACTCTGCAGTTTGTCCACGCGTTGTTGCGCTTCGTCGACCTTGGCCTGGGCTACCGCCACGGCAGCGTCGAGCTGGGACTGTTGAAGCTCCGTCGGCTGTCCCTTGTACCAGTTCACCGTTCGCAGGGCGGAGTTGTAGGCAGCCTGAGCGTTAGCATATTCGGCCAGGGCGGCCGCCCGGCGGGGGTCATCGCTCGGATCGTTCGCATGGTGGTCGTAGTCAGATTTGGCCCTGTCCAATTCTTCCTTGGCCAGAACGAGCTTGGCCTCGGCACTCTCAACGGTCAGAGTGCTGGCTCGGTAACCGGGCTGGTTAACCGTGCGGTCATAGTCGGCAATCCTGAGCTCGTCTTTGGCCGCCGCCAAATCCGACTGGGCCTGGGCAAGGGCCAGCTTCCAGCTGGGATCGGAGGTGAAATCATCCAGTGCCTGCTGCGCCTTGAGCACGCTGAGATCGGCTTCGGAAACGGCCGCCTGCAGCGCCTCCCCGCCCGACAGCCGGGCGAGTGTCTGCCCCTCCTGCACGTTGTCACCGACACGCACCGTTACCTGGTCAATCTGACCCGCCACGGCAAATGCCAGCTGCGCCTCCTGAGCCGGGACGACGATACCGGAAGCCGAGACGCCGCCGGGGGTCAGCGCTTGGGGCGCGCCGGTCGCCTGAGCCTGGGGAGCGCCATTGGATTCGAGGACGACGGTGGGCAGCGGTTGATTGCCGCCAGACGATCCGCTGCAGCCGACAAGCATGAGCGCCGAAACGATCACCCATGCGACACGCGCGTTCATAGTCAACTCCTAGACCTTTGCTTCACCGACAGCGTTTTCGACGACCCGTCCATCTTCCAACGTGACGATCCTTCGGGCAAACTTGATAACACGTGGATCGTGGGTTGCGAAGACGAAGGTAACCCCGGTGTCCTGATTCAGACGAGTCATAATCTCCATCACCTGCTCACCGTTGGCCGTGTCAAGGTTGGCGGTGGGCTCGTCGGCCAGGACCAAGGTCGGATGGGTGGCCAGAGCTCGGGCCACGGCCACTCGCTGCTGCTCGCCACCGCTGAGTTGATCGGGACGATGGTGGGCCCGGTCCCCCAGGTCAACCGACTCCAACAGATGCATCACGCGTTCTTTCCGATCGGAAGGCGCATGCCCATTCAACAACAGGGGCATCTCCACATTCTCATAAGCAGTCAAGGTCGGGATCAAGGCGAAGAACTGGAATACAAAACCGATCGTCCCGCGCCGCATGTCCGCCCGCTGCTCCCGATTGAGGTGGCTGACGTCCTTATCAGCGATGACAACCTTGCCTGTTGTGGGCAGATCCAGGCAGCCAATGATCTGGAGCAAGGTGGTCTTGCCTGAGCCCGATGGACCCACTAGGGCGGTGAATTCTCCGTTCTCAATGGTTAGATCCACCCCTCGCAGCGCCTGAGTCTCCACCTCGCCAACCTGATAGACCCGGGTCACATCTTCTACTTTGACGACATCCATGATGTTCTCCTCGACTCAAAGGGCCCTGGCAAAGGCACCAACTAGGTTCAACAGTCCGATGGTCATTGGGCGTCTCGCAGCGCGTCCACCGGTTCCATTCGGGCGGCGATGACAGCCGGATACAAGCCAGCCAGCAGACTGACCAGGAAGGCAGCCGCGATCAGCATAGCGGCATCCCTCAGGGTCAGGTAGCCGTAGATTCTCTCGCCGAGCAGCACCCCGGTGACTCCCATGTTGCCGATATAGAACCCGGTCGTGGAAGCATAGGCGACAAGCAGGCCTCCCAACACCAGGCCGATCACGACGCCCCCCAACGCCAACAAGCTTGACTCGGCGAAGAACATGAGCATGATCTGGCGGCTCTTCATCCCCAATGAGGACAGGATCCCGATCTCCCGCGTGCGTTCGAACACGGCCATGATGAGGGTATTGACGATCACCGAAGCCGTCACGCCAAGCACGATCAGGTACAGCATCGCCATGTAGGCGCCGGCGAAACTCTCGGCTTCCAACATCAGAGCGTTGGCTTGCTCCCACGTGACTCCCTTGTAGCCCGGGCTCTGCAGCGCGGCCATGACCGCCGCCGCCTGGTCACGGTTCTGGAGCATGATAAAGATCAGGCTGGCATGATTCTCGGTCCCGGTGAGCGCCTGGGCTTTGGCCAAGGGCATAAAGATGGTGCGATCGTCGAACCCCGGCGTGTGGGTGGAGTAGATCCCACGAACCGTGAAAACCTGCTGATCCACAGTCCCATCGGATGTGTTGACCAGGAGCTGGATCGAATCCCCGGCGGTCAGTGACAGCTTGTCGGCCAGGCTTTGACCGATGAGAATCCCGTCCCGGTCATCCGCCTGAAGCCAGCTTCCGCTCACCATCCCTTCCTGGAAGGGGGCATTGGCGGTGGCCGATGGTACGATTCCCATGACTCGGACCCCGGTGGTTTGATCGCCCATGGACAGTATCCCGCTGGCGATAAGCCGGGGTGTGGCCTCCACCACCGGAGCGAGCCCGGCAATTTGCGAGGCCACCTGCTCTGGATTGTCAATCAGATCTGCCCACTTGAGGCTGGTTTTGGTTTCGTCGTAGTTCGCCGCCTGCACCTGCAGGTGGCCGCTTTCCAGGCGGATGGTCGTGGTCAACGCATCACGCAGCTCCCCTTCCAGCACGGAAGCCATCAGGAGCAGCAAGGCCACCCCCAAGCCCAGAGCCAGCGCCGAGAAGAACGATCGCCGGCGGTTCCTCCCCAGGTCTCGGAAAGCCAGTTTGATCAATTGAAGCATCTCAAACCTCACACGAAGTGCAGCGCTTCAGCTGGCTCGCGCTGCGCTGCTTCACGGGCGGGGATCACGGCTGCCAGGGCAGAAATTACGAGCACGGTGATGGCGCGCGCCGGCAGTTTCTCGAGCCCGAGCGTCGGATAGACACGCCCGCTGATCAGCGCCGTGTATGACGTCAGGCTGCTGAAGGCACTGTAGTCGAAACCCACCTGCCGGAAGATGAGCATCAAGCCGAGTCCGATCAGGATACCAACCACCGCCCCGGCAAGGCCCATCATCATGCCTTCCAGTAGGAACAAAAGGGAGATCTGCCGCGGTTTGAGACCCAGGGCACCCAGCAATCCGATCTCGCGCGTTCGTTCGTAGACGGCCATCAGCAGCAGGTTGAGGATACCAATTCCGGCAATGCCCATGATGACAATGCCGAAGATGGTCATCACCGCCCCCTTGGTGCCGATGGTGGCCTCCAGTTCGGGGAAGTTGGTCTGCCAGGAAGTCACCTCTACGCCCGGCAGACTCGCCTCTATGGGCGCCATCACCGCCGCCTCGTGACCGATGTCCTTCAACGTCACAACCACTTCCGTCGCCTGTCCCGTCAGCCCGTACAAGGTTTCCGCCTCGCCCAAGGACAAGTACACGGACTGCTTTTCGATGTCACTCATCCCGATATCATAGACACCGCCCACAGTCATCGTTCGCTGGCGCATCTGGTCGTGCGTGGCTCGGCCGGCCAAGGTGAAGCGATCCCCCACCTGCAAACCCATGGCATCGGCCAGGCCTTTGCCGATGAGTGCCACATCCTGGTCGTCCGGTGTCAGCGACCGGCCGGATTTGACACTTTGCAGCACGACGTTGACCGGCGTTTCCACTTCCGGCTCGATGCCGATGATCTGGACAGCAAAGGCGCCCTCGGCGCTGGTCGCTAGCCCGCCGGTGATGATGCGACGCGAGGCGGACACGACCTGAGGCTGGGCTCTGGCAACTTTCAGGATCGCCGCTTCATCCGGCAGAGGCAACAGCGGACTGGTGTCAGCCTGAGCGTGGTAGCCGGCGGCATGCACCTGAATATTGCCCCCCAATACCCGGATGGCATTGCCGTAAATGGCTTGTTCGAAGCCGGCCACCAGGCCATCGTAGAGCATCATCATGATCAGCCCGATCGACATGGCGACAATCACAATCAGCGTCCGGCGCGAATGCCGCCAGATGTTGCGCCATGCCAGGCGCAGGTAGAGCTTCATAGGTACCACTCCCTTCGGTCCAGGCCCTTCTCACGCAAAGCTACAGAGCTCCTAACATGCAGCGCCCTCAACCTCTCCATCACCGATCGAGCTCCTGGGGCACGATCGCAAGCGATGGGAGTGCCGGCTCGACGACCGGCTCAAACCAGGCGCTGACGACACCCGGCTCCATCAGCTCAAGCGAACCCGGCGCAGCGCCGATCACGCGCGCAACGGCATCGTTGAAGGCCTCTACCATTCTTTGAGCGTGCTCTATTGCCTGCGGGTCATGGCGCGCCGCCTTCAACAATAACGCGAATTGAACACCCATCTCGTAGGCCAGATTCATAATCACTCGGCCTACCTGGTCAGGATAGTGCGTGTCGAACACGCCCTCTTGGATCCCCTGCTCCACCAGGCGCTGCAGCAAGGGGCCAAAGCGCTCTGGCGCCGCCAGGCGCAGTTTCTCGCGCGTGATGACGTTCTCATCCGCATACCATACATTCAGAAAGGAGAGCAGGTACGCCTTGCGCTCCGTCTTCCAACGAGCCGTCTCGTGGAAGAAGCGAGTTAGCTTCTGCATGGCCGGCAGGTCGGGGTCGTCTACGATGGCTGTGATCATCGGCGTGGCTTCGGTGATGATGCGTTCGATGAGAGCTTCAAGCAGGTCCTGCTTGGAGTCGAAGTAGTGATAGAAAGCCCCTTTGGAGATGCCGAGTTCGTCCAGGATGTCCTGGATCGACATCTCGTTGAACCCTTTGGTGACCATCACAAGCTGCTGGGCAACGTCAAGGATTTCCTTCTTGCGCGCCCTGTAGACATCCTGGTTGACGACCCTGGCCATGCCTCTGTCCCATTCTCAGACCGACGGTCGGTCGGTTTATTCGACCGCAGTATATCCATTGCCCCTCGGCATGTCAATCCCAGATGTGAGGCTTTCCGCACGGTGTTTGCAGGAACAGAACTGTCAGGCCGGGACTGTATCGGCAGGCGGCTCCAGCCGGCCGATGAGCAGCGCGGCGATGACCCATTCTGACCCGATGACCAGCCAAAACGCGCCCAGGTGCAGGGTGACCGGCAGCCAGGCGACGTTGACGATGTTGAACAGCACGTGAAAGACGACGGGCAGGAGCAGGCTACCGTGGCTGTGGTTGAAGACCCAGGTGATGTAGAACGTCGTTGGCAGGATCAACAGCGCATTCATCACCAGATACACGACCCCGAACTGGCTGAAGGTGTCCAGCAGCAGCCAAAAGGGGACGTGCCAGACGGCCCAGAGCACCCCCAGAACAGCGCTGGCGGCCAGGGCGCTTGACTTGGTCTGCAAGGCCGGCAGGGCCACACCGCGCCATCCGATTTCCTCACCGAGCGTGGCCAAGAGCAAGAACAGGACGTTGATCAGCAGCGCCGAAAGCGGCTGGGGCGGCAAAGGTGCCACAGGATGCGAGCCATCTGCCAAGTTGACCAAGCCGGCTGCAGCCACCAGAAGGACCGAAGGCACAGCCGTCGCGAGCCACCAAGTCCAGCCGACGCGCCACATCGCCAGTCTAACCATCAGGCGTGATATCCCGCCCCTGCCCTGGTAAAGCTCGGTCAGGGTCAGGGCCGCTGTGGCCGGCATAAGCACGCCCAGGAGGCGGATGGCCCCGCTGGCCCCCTCGTCGATCGTCACGCCCCCCACATGGAAATGCGCCAGGTCCAACGGAATCCAAATGGTCCATGAGAGAACGAAGGTCAGCACAAAGAATCGGGTCGGGGAAATTCGGTGCGGAATGGGCAACATCGTCAATCCTCGCCAGGCAAGTCGCGATTCGAACTGGCTACCCGGCACTCAGACGAGCAGACTCAAATTGAGGCTGATGAAAACCAGCAGGGAGATCAAGAAGAAGATCGAAAAGACAGCGTGATAGCGCTGGCTGTGTGTCACGGCTGCAGTTACCATCATCACAAACCACACGCCAATCGCCACCGGATAGACAACGCCCTGAGCCTGGAAGTGCGCCCAGCCTTTGAGCAGGGTGTCGGTCATGTCGATGGGAGGCAGCAGCGCCGCCAGGGCGAAGAACGCACGCTGGTTGGCGTAGAAGTGCTGCTTGAAGTCGAGCCCCTCGCTGATCGGCTCAGGGACCAGAAGCACGGAGAGAAGGAAGGCGACGATCGGACTGAGCAGCACGAAGGCAAACAGGAAGAAGGTCCAGGTTTCCTGTTGGTGCCAACGGAACAGGATCCACCAGTTGAGGAGCAGCCACAGGAAGACGTTCAGCAGCCATACCAGATGGACCCAATACAGCGAATGCTTGCGTCTGTGCCCTAGCATGGCGCCGAACCCGCCGAGGACGCGGGTGATCCCCAACGCCAGGACAATCGATGTCAAGAGCACAACGTATTCGAAGGGATTCATGGGGCACCGCCCGCGTCTAAGAAGGGATGTTTGGGGAGGATGGTCAGCAGGCCCGTGTCAGTTGGTGCCTCGAAAGTCGTAGACCAGATTGAACTCGCCGCCCTGATCGCGGCATGCCGCAGCGATCTTTCGGTGATGGCGGGTCGGCCCAACGCATGCAATGGGCATTACCGCTGTCAACAATAGCACCGGTCTGGTCGCCCCGCAATCCCTCAAGCGGGCGGTTCGGCCAGCCGTGCAGACTGGCCTCGTTGACGGGCGAGTGTATAATGGGACCGCCATCTGAAAGTAGAGCTGCGCCCTGGCTCTGCCGCCTTCGAGTGCAGCGTTCGATGTGTGGATCCGCCGGGGATGGCGGCCAGCGCTCGGAAAGCACCGATCCTCCAGGGGGCCCGCACTCGAGCGGGCTCCATCTTTTGGCCTGTGGCAAGTCGGGCAGGCTGCGGAGGCCGACGGCGGCGGATTCGCCGGAGACGGATCGGGGATTCGCCCCTCCAGGAGAACAAAATGGGCAAGAGCAGCGGCCACAAGAATGTCACCCGCATCGACCAGGAGAGCAAGGATCTGCACGGCTGGTACCGCGCGTGTCGGGTGGAAGGGGGAGACGTTCTCCAAATGGTTTCCCAATTCGGGCAACAAGAAAGCGGCCCTCGAGGAAGCGATCTCGTGGCGAAACGACATCGAGGCCGCCATCGGAAAGCCCCGGACAGAGCGCTGGATCCGCAGCCCACAGGGTAATTTGCCCGGCGTCACCCGCCGAGTCAAAGACGGCACCGATGTCTATGAGGTGACTTGGATGCCGACACCGGGCAAGGTCCAGAAGACGTCCTTCTCCATTGCAGCGCACGGTGAACGTGAGGCCTTTCGGCTGGCAGTCGCCCGGCGGCGCGAGATGGAGCGGCTTTACTACGGAGGGGAAATCCGCTAGCCGATCTAGCCACCCCCAGCGAACCTTAGCCCGGCTTGTGAGAATTATCACAAACCGAAGCTTGGGCCCGGGGGCGCAGCCTCGTTTCACGCCCCGACCGGACACCAATCCAACCCGCACAACCCGTAGAGTATCCCCTGCTTTCCGAGCAAGACATGGGACTGCGCAAACATAACTGATGCTATAATTGTCAATGCGCCGGGAGAAATCTACCCGATCAGCTCTCCCTAGGGCGCATTGGCATTCCCCAACTCTCTCCCTAATCCACCCTAACCGCATCCGAATCCATCACCGTCATTGACGATGTGTTGCCTTTCGTCACGCGCCACGATCCTCTATGATTGCTCGTCGGCCAGCCGCCCGCGAACGTGCGCAGCTCGCGGTTGGGGCGAGAGAACGGTTGCCTAACCATCGCCCGATACAAATCCGCTGAACTCTATCGAACTCCTCTTCCGACAACCCCATCCAGCGAGCAGACCCCGGGCACAGCCAGGGGAGAGGTGCAGCATGCAGTCACATGTGCGCAGACAATGGTATGACCAGGTCCCATGGTGGGTGCTTGGAATTGTCGTCATCGGCCTTGTCGTCCTGACCTCGGTCGTGGCCATCATGGCCATTGCCATCATGGGCAGGGGCCAAGGTTCCGGCGGTCTTCTACCATCCGAGCCTACAGTCACCGCCTCGCCCGGCTCGCTGGTGCTGATTCCAACCGAAGGCAGGCCCGGAACGTCGATCAGCCTTCTGGGCCAAGGTTGGCCGAGCGGGGCGACGATTGTCGTCGGGCTGGCTGATCCGGCGGCCGGAGGGTCACCCCAAATCGACTCCGGCGCCGTAATGGTCGCCTCCAGCGTGGACAACGCCGGCGAATTCAACGTCTCGTTCGTCTATCCTTCCGACGGACCGTGGGCTGGCCGATCCCAAGCTCTGATTGTGGCCCAGGCCCAACCGGCTGGCCTGGCGAGTTCAGCCTCGTTCCATGTATTGGTGCCGTCGCCCTCCGAGACGCCAAGCCTGACTCCAGCCGAGTCACCCATCGCGCCGACGTTGGCAGCCACCTCCACCTCACCGGCGGCGTGTACGGATCGGATCGCGTTTGTCGCGGATGTCACCATCCCCGACAACACCAACCTCATCGCCGGCTCCGACTTCGACAAGATCTGGCGCTTGAAGAACGCCGGCACCTGCACCTGGAATACCGGCTACGACATGGTGTTCGTGGATGGTCACCGCATGAGCGGACCCCAGGTCACCGCCTTGCCCAACAATGTGGCGCCCGGGGGAACGGTGGACGTCAAGGTCTCATTGGTGGCCCCTTCCCAGGATGGCACCTACCTTGGCGAGTGGGAGCTACGAAACGACAAGGGTCTCCTCTTCGGTCTGGGAGCGGACGGAGCCCAGCCGTTCTGGGTGAAGATCAAAGTCGGCTTCACCGGTTCGACTGTCAACGGCACCTGGAAGGGTGAGTATTTCGACAACCCATCGTTGAAGGGCAAGCCCAAGGTCACGCGCAACGACGCGTTGATCAACTTCGATTGGAAGCGCACTTCGCCCGCTTCAGGCATCCCGGCTGACGATTTCTCTGCGCGATGGACCGGCAAGGTCGAACTTGACGCAGCCACCTACCGTTTCCATGTGACCGTTGACGACGGCGCTCGCTTGTACGTCGACGACCAACTCGTGCTCGACGCGTGGAAAGACGGCAGCGCGCGGGAACTCACCGCCGATGTCAGCCTAACCAAGAGCACCCATACCATTCGGCTCGAATATTACGAGCACGCCTATGACGCCCGCGTCCAACTCGCATGGGAGAAGCTTTCGTCCACCAGCTTCAAGAACTGGAAGGCCCAGTACTGGTCCAACCGTGAGCTCAAAGGAACGCCGGCACTGGTGCGGGACGACAAGACGATCGATTTCGACTGGAAGGATGGCTCACCGGCGGTGGGCCTGCCGGATGACAACTTCTCCGTCCGGTGGACACAGAAGATTCACTTCAACGATGGGATCTACCGCTTCCGCGCCGTGGCCGATGACGGGGTGCGCGTCAGTGTCGACGGCAAGTGGATCATCGACGAATGGTCCGATAGCAGCGGCGGGACCACGTACGCTGTGGACCAGAGGCTGAAGGGAGACCACACGGTCGTTGTTGAGTACTACGAACACACAGGAGGCGCATTGGTCAAGCTCTCGATCGAACGCCAGGCCACGCCGAGCCCCTCCCCGACGCCCAGCCCAACTTCGACGCCATCGGCCACCAGCACACCTTCACAGACGCCGAGTCTGACGCCCTCGGCGAGCGCGACGGAGATGCCAAGTTCGACACCCACGGCGACCCCCACCCCGAGCGACACGCCAACCAGTACGCCGGAGGAGACCGCCACGGAGACCCCTCTACCCACCGATATCGGACCATAGTTCAGACGGGAAGCGTCGAGGCCCGGCGGATCGATCCGCCGGGCCTCGCTCATCGTCGAATTTCGCACAGGGCCCTGGGCTCAGTCCCCCAAGCTCAAGGCTCGCGGACCTAGGCACCACCGGGGTGGGATCGCTACCAGCGCCCCATGCTCGTTCAGGGGGCGCTGAGTTTAAACGTCCCCAGGATTTGATCTATTTCCACTTGCACATCCATCGGGATCTCGGCCTGCGCGTAGTCCGACTGGCCTCTGTCGTCGACCCGCACCAAGACCACGAGTGCGGGCCCTTCATACGGCCCATAAACAAGCACTTTGTCCTTGCCGTCCAGCACCAAGGCCTGCTTCTTGATCAGGTCGCCCAAGAAGGCCACCCTCCCGCGATCCTGGAATTCTCCGGCGGGCATACCAGTCCCGCCCAAGAAGTAATCCTCGGTCGGCCGTCGATAGCCAATGTACACGAAGACGTCGCCCTTGGTCAGGCCAACCGCCGGCCCCGAGGCCGGCATACCTTCCGTGGCCGGGTTGAGCCCCGCCGGCACCTCTTCCACGGTCCAACCCTGCGGGTAGCGGAACGAGAAGCCGTAGACCCCATTGTCGTACTCAGTCCATCCAGCGTAGGGGTCGACCGCTTGACCGGCGACCTCAAGCCGGTCGACCTGGATCTGGCAGCCGTTGGCGTCCGGCACTCCACACAGCATCTTCCCCCACACCGAAACGTCATCGCCCGTGTCCCGTAGGTCGACCAGAGGCTGACCGTCGTTCATCTGTCCGTCCATGCCAATGCCTGGCGCGATGCCAAACCAGACCGGGTAGTCGCCCGACAAGACAAACGCATCGTCGAACTGGGCGCCTAGGGGCTGGCTGACGACCTGTCCAACCCAGCCGTCCACCACCTCTGGCTCTGCCTGTTCCGGGCCTGCTCGGAGACGGTCGACCACCAGGCGGCAATCCTGATAGTCTTCAACGCCGCACTCAATGCTCCCCCAGAAGTTGGCATACTCACCGGCACCGGTCTTGTCCCGCAGATCCACGATCTGCGCCTCGACCGCGTCCGTGGCGCCGGCGATACCCATCGCCCCCGATCCTTCGGGGGAGAACGCAACGTAGTCACCCCCGCCTGCCAGACTCAGCACGTGGCCCATCCAGCCTTGGACCTTCTGGGCCCTCGTCGGAGGCGGGGCGTCTTCAATCACGGCGCCGGATTTGTCGACCGAACCCTCCCACGTGAACCCAGTTTGATCATTGGTCACCTGAATCTGATAGATTGTCGAGTCGGGCGCCACAACCGGCACCACGATCACCATGACCCAGGGCGACGACGTGTAGCGATAGTGCGTCGCCCCGACCAGCCCCTGGGTATCGATGATTTCCGACTTCCACGTCAGGCCGGCGGGCGGCGCGTTGGCGGGGTCCCGCTGGGCAAGATAGGCAAGTGCAGCCGAGTGTGCCTGAAGAACTCCGGCGGGGATCTCCGGCGGCGATTCATCCGTCACGTTGGGAACTGGCGAGGCGGGGGTCAGGGCACCGCAGGCCGCCAGCAACCATCCCGCAATGAGCAGGGCGGCCGTCTTGAGTCCGCTGGCTGGTGGCATTCTTTCCTCCAATGAGAGGCGGGGATGAACAGAGACATCGGTTTGAATTCGGCTCTCGACCGCCATGATCGGGCGCGCCTGCCCTCCTCCTCGGGATCGAATTTGAGCTCACCGTTGACTATAGATGGGGAGCTATGGAGCTATTAGTGAAGAATGTCACAAATGGCGCGCGACCATGGGTCGTCAGCGTTCGCCACGCCTAACCCCAGAAATCAGGGGAGATCAACGCAGTTGCCGCTATTAGGGATGACGGTGTGATTGGCGTTGGCGACCAGGATGCACATTTGCGTCGCAGCTGCCGGCTTGTCGGACAGCGAGTAACCGTTGAAGGGCCGTGGTCCGCCCCAGACGTACCACGGGCCTGATCCCGGGACACCTGCCTGAGCCGGGGGGACCGTGTTGAAGAAGAAATGCACATGCATTCCGGGCAGGCCCTCGGTATAGCCAAATGTCTCGTAATCGACAATGTAGCGATTGCCATCAAGGCGGATGCCGTCGATTTGGGCGAAGGGGCCGGCCGGCGTGGTCGGTGACGGCGTGAGGCTGGGTTCGGGCGTGACGGACGGTGGCAGGGCCGTCTCTGTGGGCTGGGTGGTCGGCGGCGCTTGGGTGGCGGCCGGAAGCGGGCTGGCGGTGGTGGTCGCGGCCGCTGCGGCCTGCCCGCCATTCATCCTTGAGTAGATGAACAGGCCCAAGGCGCCCAAGGCGACGCAGGCCAACAACACAACCAGCACGCCCCCGCCCGCCAGCCAGGCCATGCGTCCGCCAGGGTTTGAAGCGCGGGCTGCCCTGCGGCGTCCTCCGGATCCAGAGCCGGCATCGGAGGGCCCCGGCCGCATGCTCTGCGGCGGCGCTGCCCCCTGCCCCGGCCGGTGAGGCCGTGCCCAATCCAGTCGATTCGGCGGTCAGATCGGCGCTGCGCAGCGCCGCCGCCATATCGGCCGACGATCGGTAGCGGCTGTCGCGATTCTTCTCCAGAGCTTTCATCGTCACAGCGACCAGTGCTGGCGGCACATCGGGGTTGAACTGGGTGAGATCGGGCACCGGTTCGTTAACGTGCTTCAGCATGACCGTCATCGCCGAATCGCCTTCGAACGGCGGCCTGCCACTCAACATCTCGAAGAGCATCACACCCAAGGCGTAAATGTCGACGCGGGCGTCAAGCGTCTCGCCTCGCACCTGTTCAGGAGAGATGTAGGCGGCCGTGCCGATGACATTGCCCGTAGCCGTGTGCTGCTTGCCTCCGACAATCTTGGCGATGCCGAAATCCATCAGGATCGGCTGACCTTCGGGCGTGATCATGACGTTGGCCGGTTTGACGTCACGGTGGATCATCCCACGCTGGTGCGCGTACTCAAGCGCGTCACAGACGCCCGCCACGAGGTTGCGAACCTCCTCGGGGGGCATGTGTCGGCTATCCTGGTGGAGATGGCGCAGGCGCGCCTGGAGCGTCTCCCCCGGGACAAATTCGAGGACCATGTAGTACGTGTCCCCGTCGTTGTCGAAGTCGTAGACCTGGATGATGTTGGGGTGTTTGAGCTGTGCGACGGCAGCCGCCTCTTCCTCAAAGCGGCTGACGAACTGAGGGTCTTCCGAAAGATGGCCGTGAATCAGTTTGATCGCCACGGTGCGGCGCAGATTGGGATCCGTCCCCTTGTAGACTGCGGACATCCCGCCCTGGCCCAGCAACGACTCGATACGATACCGGCCGCTCAAGCGCGTGGCCGATCCAACCCGTATTCCCCATCCCTCGCCTCCAACGTCCCAAATCCCGCAAGGCACGTCGCTGCAGGCCCAGATCGCGGCCCACGCCTGCCGTGGCCGCCCATTATATCTGCGGTCTTCCGATCGCGCGACGTCGCGTCCGGGGTTTGAAGTGGGAGGGCTAGCTTACGGAGGTGTCCGTTTTGCCCAGACCGGCCTCCCTGGCCCGAAGGAGCGCCTGGGTCCGATCGGCCACCTGCAGCTTGGCAAAGATGTTGGAACAGTGGTTGCTGACCGTCTTGGAGCTGATGACCAGGGCTTCGGCGATCTTGGCGTTGGTCCAGCCCTTGGCGATCAGGTCCAAGACTTCGTGCTCGCGTTCGGTCAGATCCGGGAAGGCGGGGTCCGCCGCTGCGGCTGTCCGGCGTCATTGAAGAAAGACATCACCCGGTCCGCCACGTCTGCGCCGAACAGCGCTTCGCCGGCAGCGACGGACCGGATCGCCCTCAGCATCTCGTGCTGATCAGCGCCCTTGAGAATGTAGCCTCGCGCGCCGGCCCGCATGGCCGCAAACACCGAGTCATTGTCCTCGAGCATCGTCACCACGATCACGCCGATCTCGGGTTGCGCCGACACAATCCTGCGCGTCGCCTCGATCCCGTTGACCTTAGGGATCTGGATGTCCATCAGCACGATGTCCGGATGCAACTCGGCGGCCTGGGCCACGGCCTGATCCCCGTCGGATGCCTCGCCGACGACGTCGATGTCATCGATCGAGCCGAAGAGAGCCCGGAGCCCGTCCCGAAACAGCGTGTGGTCGTCGACAACCAGCAATCGCACGGGGTTCATGCTCAGGCTCTCCTTCAGGGTCGAGGGGAATCGGGCCTTAAGCCTTGTCCCACCTCGAGGCCCGGGCCCAATGCTCAGGCTGCCGCCCAATTCAAAAGCGCGCTCGCGCATCGAGGTCAGGCCGACGCCGGCTCGCGAGCGCGGGGCCATTCCACACCCGTCATCGACCACTTCCAGCTCAAGCTCATCCGAGACATTGAATTCAATTCGGCACGTCTCAGCCGAAGCATGGCGCACGACGTTGGTCACTGCCTCGAGAGCCACCCGATAGGCAGCCACCTCAACCGCAGCCGGGAGAGGCGGGAAGGGATCGGGGCCGACGACCGAGATTTGAGGACGTGAACCGGCGCTTCGGACCGCAGAACTCTCGCGGACGGCGGGGACCAGCCCCAGCTCGTCCAGGGCCGGCGGTCGTAGACCGTAAACCAGCCTTCGGACATTGGACAGGGAGTCCTGGACCTGTGCCTTCATCTCTAACAGCAGCTGATCGGCACCATCCGGATTTCGCGCCATCAGGTTCCGGGCAGCGTCGAGCTTGAGAGTCATGCTGGCCAACTCGGGACCGAGCCCGTCATGGAGGTCCCGACGCAGCCTGCGCCGCTCCTCTTCCCTGGCTAGGACGAGCTGTTCTCTCGATTTGCGGAGCTCCTCGGTCAGCCGGACGGCATGCAGCACAACTCCCGCCTGATGCCCAAGATCCTGTAGCAGCGTCATTTCGCCGGCCGTAAAGGGCTCATTGGGTGCCCGCAGGCCGCACACAAGGCGGCCGATCGAGTCTCCCTGGTAGTTCAATGGCAGCTCGACCACTTCCCCCCTGGGCAATCCATAGCCGGCCACCAAGCGTTGCTGGTCGCCGATGGCAAGCGTCACAGCGGCGTACGGGAGTTTGAGCGTTTCAGCCACGGTTTCCACGATCGTCGGCAAGCAGGTCATCCGCGGCCAGGCTGGTTTCAAGACGACGCCCCAAACTTGAGAGCACAGTATAGGGATCGTCGCGTTCACCGTACAAGAGGCGGTTGACACCTCGCTGAACACGATATCGCAGCGGTTGGAAGAGTACCGCCACCAGCCCGGTGGCCACGAGAGATACCAGCAAACCGCCATTGGCCTGAAAGAGCAAGCTCAAGCCACCAACGCTCAGCACGTACAGGCCGACCACACCGGATGTCAGGGCGCCGTAGACCAGGCTCCGATTGATCAGGACGTCGATGTCCCACAGTCGGTGCCGCAGCACGGCCAGCGCCAGAGTTGCAGGCGGAAGGATGAAGCTGAAGAACCACAAAGCTTCGCTGGCCGGAGCCCACCAGGGGATCGGCTCGTTCGGTGGAATTTGAGTGCGCAATACATAGGGAATGCTGAGCAGCATGACCATCGCCATCCAGGCCACCAGCCCGCCCATGGCGAGCCGAACCTGCTGTCGCTCAAGCCGTGAACGTGTGGCCCGATATCTCACCCCTTGGGCGTAGAAGCCCGCCACCGCCAGACTCACGAAGACGGCAATGTACGGCAAGTAGGCAGGATCGCCCATCGCATCGCCCGTCGGCGCAGGCAACAGCAAGGAGAGTGGCGCCAGGATGACGGACAGGGCACCCAATCCCTTTGTCCAGCGCGGAAAGAACCGCCCTGTGGGAAAGAGATACAACAAGATCACCGTCGGCGCGGTGGCAAGCAAGCCCTCGAGGCGCAAGACGCTCTCCTGCGGAATGTTGAGGGTCTGGGCGGCCGCTTCGGCCGGCCCCGAGAGAAAAGCTGCAAAGAGCAGCAAGTAGAACGCCATATACAGTGCCATGGGGTGTGTTTTTCGACGCCTGAACAGGAGGAGCGCCAGCGCAAACGACAACAAAACGGACGCTACCGAAGCTACCCTTCCAAACACATCGAACCCCATGAGCATCGAGTGCGCGCCCGAAATGTCCGCAGACACATCCCGGGGACCCTGTCCGATGCCGGAAAGGTAGCCAGGCACAGCCACCAGGAGCACCCCCAGGGCGGCAATGGCACAGGCGAGCCATGCGGCGGAGATCGTCTGCTGCCAGAAACTCGGCCAAGAGATCCAAGCGGGAACCGGCCGGACGTCGGTCGGGTCCACATGCTGGTCACGCCCATCTTCCCGGCTACGCCGCCAGCGCTGCGCCAATCTTCGGGTCCAATCATCGATCAGGCCCTGCAGGGCTCGCCGGGCCCTGCGATACAGGAGCAGGGAGACGAGGGTCGTCAAGATTAAGCTGGGAATCTGCGGGTTGAATCGCACAAGGGCACTGGACGCACCAACCACAATCCCGTACAGCATCGCCACACTGGCGGTGAGCACGGAGTACACCAATGTGCGGTTGATCAAGATGTTGATATCGTAAAGGCGATGCTGGAGAATGGCGATGGCCGTGGCGACGGCTGTGCCCAGAACGGCCAACCCGATGAGGTTGGTCCCGATCTCCAGGGCCGACTCGCTCTCGGGGGCCACAAACCACAGGACCGCCGACAAGACGATTACCATCAGGGACAAGAACCCAGCGTATGCCAGCCATTTGAGCTGCTGACGGGAGTTCGCGTCCGCCTGCAGATAGCGGCGAACAAAGGCGGCCGCACAACCCACCAGACCCAGCATCAGTGCCGCTTGGCTGGCGTCGATAAGCCAGGAGCTCCAAGGGGACAGGGCGGAAATCCCGAAGGGATTTACGACATCTAGGCCCAAGCCAGAAACCGGTCCTGGGTCGAACAGGATACCCAAGACCATGCCCCCGATGCCGACCCCTATCAGCCAGCCGATCGGGCGCCAGCGCTTGGAAGGCAATTTCCCGTCGGGGAAAAGCAGGTACACGTAGCTTGTCGGCAGTACCAACGCCGGCAGCCAGAGCCAGCCGGACAGCCAAATCGCGGCCCGAGCCGCCAGACTGGGTGAACTGTTGCTGCCGGACGTGAGGACCAGAGAGCCAGCCACGGATAGGGTCTCGAACCCATAGAACAGGCTCGCAGACAGAAACAACCAACCGATCGGATTTCGAGGACGATGCGAGACTACCAGCGCACCCAACACGGCGAAAGCTGCCGCCGAGAACGGAACCAGCGCCAGGTGAAGCAGATAGGGCAGCAAAGTACTGGTGCCAACTACCGCCCCCAGGCCGCTGAAGACCCCTAGGGCCGTGCTGGCCAGGGCGAGGCCCGCCAGTCCTTTTGCCAGTCGCGCCGCGCGTTCCAGATCCCATCCCCACTCCCAAAGTACGGCCAGGGTTGAGCGGCCGTGGCCTATTCTACAACGGGCGCCAGCGATCATCCGAAGGCTCGCATGGGTCCAACCTCGGCTAGAGCATCACCATCTGGTGCCAGATCCCTTTCAGATTGAGATCCAACCTGTTCCATTCTTCGCCATGATTGGCGGAGAACCAGATGTCCCCGTTGCTCAATCCGGCATAGATGTGGCCCGGGAAACCGGGGACGGTCTGCAGGCTGGTGGGGAGATGATCCATCGGTTCGGGGAGCCCGCCGGCGAGCTTCTCCCAGCCTGTAGCGCCCGTGACACGGTAGATGTGAGCATTGGCATGATCCCAACTGTGGGCGTCTCCCGGGCCGGTCGAAGCCGATACATACCAGATTTCGGGCCGGTCCGGATCTGCGGCGCAGGCCCAACCGTACGTATGATCGACCTTATCTCCCGGCTGCCGCCAGGTCTGCCCTCCGTCCCGGCTCACGGATCCCGGCCGCCGGCCGGAACCTGACTCATACGCCCAACTCCCGTCTCGGCTGTGAAACGTCAGACCGTGGCAGTCGCGCAGCGCCCCCGGCCGATGGCCTTGCCACGTCTTGCCTCCATCCTCACTACGCACCAGGGCACCATACTCTATCCCGGCCAGGATCACTTCGGGGTCAGTTGGCGACACGCTGATGGCATGGACGTAGGCCGTGATGAAAGGTGGTTCGGCCGGCGACATCCACAGCCAGCGCCAAGGAATTTGGCGGAATCCTTCCAGCTCCCGCCACGTCGCCCCGCCGTCGCGCGAAACGTAGATGAGTGCCGGCTTGGTCCCGGCGAAGACATGTTGCGGATCATGCGGACTCACGGCTAACGCCTTTACGACTTTGCCCTGCAGGCCGCACGGGCGCCATGTTTGTCCCCGATCATCCGACATCCAAACGCCTTCGCCCTGAGTCCCGGCCCAAACCGATGCACCGCCCGCCTTTCCCACGGCCAGGCACCGCACGTCAAGCTCGGGGAAGACAACCGACGTCTGCCAGGCGCCGCCGCCATCCCTCTCGGCGCGCATTCCGCCCAGGCCGGCACGTCCATCGCAACTGCTTGAAATCAACACCGTGCTGGTCATGCTATTCCCCAAGGAACTTCCGAAAGTGGACCTGCCTCAGAATGGCTTTAACATCATCAACCAGGTCAGGATGGCGATGCCGCCGCCGCCCACTGCCATCAACGGCCAGGCAGGCAGCTCTGCCAGTTGGGATTGCACCGTTCCCAGCTCCGCACGATGCTGCGGTTCGGGCGGTTCCTCACCGTATGAGGATGGAATCCCGAGGCTTCCGCGGATCACGTTGAGCGAGCGGGACCCCATAAATCCCATCGCCAGGATCATCAGGATCAAGACGCCCAGGGAAACCCAAATCCATCCTCTCACCCACCAGCCCCCCATAAAGCCCAACGCGATTCCAGAGAGCAGCAAGATGGCCAGGCTGGCCCATGCTGCGTTGGCTGGGAAGGAGGAAAGTTGGAGCAGAGCCTTCACGCGCTCCGGATCCCTCTCTCCCCGAAGGCGGAGGAAGACCATCGCCGATGCCCCGTGCAGGAGCACAAACCCAAACACACTCAGGACATGAAGCACCACAACCCAGCGATACATCGAGGCCTCCAGGACCGATTTGTGAATTCCTTCACAATCTGCGGCGTGGACCACTCTCGGGGCTTCCCGCAAGGTGGCGGCCACCGCCAGGACGTTGCCGGCCCATGGGTGCTATGGTGTGGAGTGCAGGTACAGGTAGATGCCAATCAACTCATCGTTGGGCAGCTTGGAAAAGGCTTCGACGGGCATGAACTCAGCGTTGATCATTTGGCCGCTGGGCTTCATACCGGTCTTGATGGCACGTAGGAAATCCATCTCACTCCAACCGGCCAACTCGCCTGTCGTGGTGAGGTTCGGGGCTGGTGGCGCGCCGGGCTGGGTCGAGGGACCACCCGTCAGGTCTGGCCCGTGGCACTCGCGGCAGAAGCGCGTGAAATACTCACCGTAGGCCGCATTGGCCCCGATCTCGGGCATGGTCGGGAAGGGGTTGCTGTGATCGATCACCTTGGCCGGGAAGATACCCTCGCCAAAGAGGCCGGCCCCCAGCATGACGTGGCCGACCAGGGTCAGCGAAGGCTCGGGAACAACATGATCCACAGGCACAAGAGTCTTCAAGTAGGCGAGGATCGAGCCCAAGTCCTCAGCGCTGAGGTAGTTGAATGCCGCCGACGGCATAATGATCAGCGCGTGACCGTCCGGCGCGACGCCGTGCCTGATCGCGCGCACCAGGTCGTCGTCACTGAGAGTGGCTTGCGCCCCGCCCTGGCCCGCCGTCAGATTGGCGGAGTAGATCGTGCCGATCATCGGGTCGGAAAGCATGACCGTCCCGCTGAGGTCTTCTCCGTGACACTCTGCACAGAAGATACTCACAAACTCCTTGCCCCGAGCCAGGGAAACGGCATCGGTGGGAACGTCCACGTGATCCGTGGGCACCGACACAGTCTGATGCAGCTCACTCGTTCCTTTCACATACAGCACAACGGCAGCGATCAAGACGATGCCGATCAATCCCCCGAGGACGATCCCGATCCATTTCAGTACGCGACGCATAGCCTTTCCCTCCCAGTGTCGATACGGGCATTGGAACGACTTTAGATCAGCCTCATAGGCGCGTCATGAGGGCTGGCACCCAATTCGGTCGGGAAACATTCCCGGACCAGCGCGTGCTGAGTGCTGGCCAGACGGCAACTACAATCAGAACCGGCCGGACGAGTAACCGGCCGGCTTGACGCACCTGCCAAAGAATATCTACGGATGCTACGGGGCCCTTCCCGGACTCAGAAGATTCGCCGGCGCGAACCTACTGGACGGCGGGCAGCGTTTGTAGATACATGAAGATGCCCCGCAATTCAACCGGACTGAGTTTGGAAAATGGCCCCCAGGGCATGAAGTCGGTATCCAGGGTTCGGCCGTCGGGTGTTGCTCCGATGGTCATAGCGGTCATGAAATCGGCCTCATTCCATGCGATCATCTCGCCGGTCATGGTCAGATTGGGCGCAAAAGGTGATGCGGGATCGGGCGGTTGCTCCCCGCTCAAGTCGGGTCCATGCCACTCCTGACAAGAACGAGCGAAGTATTCGCCGTGGGTTACGTTGGCCCCTATTTCAGGCATCGGTGGGAAAGGGTTGGTGGGATCGATCATTGTGGCCGGAAACAGGTCGTGAAAGACGCCCGCCGCCAACATCACATACGCGAGGGGTGTAAGAAGAAGGAGGAGGGAGAACACGGTCCACCGGCGGCACTGTCCTGAGGCACGTGATGACCGGGCCGAGATCTTCACGGCTGAAGCAGTTAAAAGCCCGGGACGGCATAACCATCAGACCTCGCCCGCTAGGCCCCACTCCCTGCCGGATCGACCGGACCAGATCGTCATCGCTGCTGGTGGCCAGCGCGCATCCTTGGCCCGCAGTCAAATTCGACACGTACAGGGTGCCGATCATCGGATTCTCGAGCACGCTCTGGCCCCCAAGATATTCTCTATGGCAGTCGGCGCATAGGGCTTGGACAACTTCCGCTCCCCGGGCGATTGATGTGGCATCGCTTGGTACGTCTGTGTGTTCTGTCGCCACGTTGAAGGAGCGGGTTAGCTGACGCGACCCCAAGAATTGCATTACGACCCCGGCGATCAGCGCGACAACCGCAAGCCTCCAAGTACGAGTACCGTCCACTTCATGACCCGGCGCATGGTATGTGTCACCTAGATCCCCGACGGGTTCTGGAACAACATTGGTACAGAACGAGCGTTGTGTCATGAGCACGGGACCCCGGTTGACTCGAAAAGCTGTCCCGATGCGGTCACCACAGAGACAGATGGCTGTTGAGACGGTTAAAGGCAAACCGGCCGAGCGACGAACAGCTCGGCCGGCAGATGCATCACACTGTTTGATGCTAGTGGTTGCCGAACGGCTTGGACGGCAACGATTTCAAGTACAACCATACGGCGGTGACTTCATCGTCCGTCATGTCGGCGAAGTTCTGCACTGGCATGAAGGCGTCGATCTTATCGCCGCCGGGCTTGACCCCGGTTCGCACCGCGGTAGCGAAGTCCGCTTCCGACCAACCGACCAGTTCGCCACCCGGGGTCAGGTTGGCTGCAGGGACCGTCCCAGGAGGGGCGCCGGCGATGGGCCCACCGGAAAACGTGGGGCCATGGCAACCTGCGCATGTGGTGGCCAAGTAGGCGCCGTATTCAGCCGTTGGACCGGCCTGCGGAGCGCGTCGGCCGAGGTGCGCTGTGGTCGATCAGCTCGGCCGGCATCAGCTCCAGCTGCCCTTGCAGGTAGAGAACGCGCGCTATGCGGGCCGATGTTCGGTTCAGGATGCTCGGCATCAACCGGGGGCACGGAGCGAATGTAGGCGATGATGTCTGCCAGGTCCTGATCGCTCATGTGCGTGAACTCCTGGGCCGGCATGAAGTAGACCGACTTGCCTTCCGGATCCACGCCATGTCTCGAGCACATTGAAGAAGTCTGCATCGGAAAACTCGGCTCCCACTCCCCCCTTGCCAGAGGTCAGGTTGGCGGAGTAGAGCGTGCCGAAGGCCGGGTCGCTGATGAGGACCCTTCCCGCCAGGTCTGGGCCATGGCATTCGGTGCAGCCGCGGATGATCGCCAGGTGGCGGCCGTGATCGACGGCGGCGCTATCCGTCGGCAGGTCGACAGTGCTTGGGGTCACATCATAGGTCTTGTTGAAACGAACACTCGATAGGATATAGACGGCTGCGACGGCCAGAATGATCACACCGACCACTACACCAAGAACTATTCCTACCCATTTCAGGGCCTTTCTCATTGCTTCCATTCCTCCCATTTAGAATGCAGGCTCGAAGGACAACCCGGACTTGGGGTGACCGTCCCCAGATGCGCCTTGTCGCTCAGACTTCCAGCAGAAATCGGCAATGGTTTTGACCAGGTTGTTCAGGGGCAATCTCGCGCAACAGAATCGATTGCGCGCTCGACGCTTATCCTAGCCAGCACCACCTCCTTCCCTCTGCCGTCCCACATCTTCGGTCTGCCTGTTCAACGCCTGTCGAAAATGCATGTATGGTGAAAGCAGCTGCGACCGTCCGCCACGCTATCATCTCTTCAAGGGCCTCCGCTGAGAGGCATGTGAAGCGTCGCCGGCTCATTGGGCGGATCCCCGCCCCGCTAGCGTGCGGGGCTTCGGGGACAGTCCTTGCTTGCCGTATTGGTCGCCTTTCCGTTCAGATCATTCCCATGCGCGGTTCTGGTATCCCGTGCAATGGCGGGTGTCGACATTCGCACCCTGGGCGACGGCAACATGGGCGCACGCAACACCACCCGATGCCTCGGGTGGCGGGCAGGCATTATGGTGGCAATCCTCGATTTCGGCAAGGGGCACATCGCGGTTGCGCTGGCTCGCAATCTTCGGGGGGAGATCCCAATCTGCAACTCTTCAGCGGGATCGCTACTGTCTTCGGCCACGATTTTCCGCCTTGGGTGCCTTTAGCCGGCTTGCTGTTCGTCTCAATTGGGATGAAGTGGTGGCTTGATTTGCCGCGCTGGCCGGCCAATCTCCGACGCACCCGGAAAACTACGCCCAGCTGCCGATATACCAATGCAGGCATACTCGCCGGGCGGCCTCTTCCATGCCCGGGATTCCCCGCCAAGCCCCATATGTGAAAAATGTCACATGACACATGAGGCATATGACCTTCATCACTGCCCGGACGCCTGCGTACCCTTATGATGAAATGTGAGTCAGCTACAGTTGATGTCTCTCTGGTCAGGGCATCGATACCGGGGACGCCTCTACGGGGCGAGGAAATCCGCTCACAGCTCGGCCACTGATTCCCCTGACAATGAGATTCCTACCTGACCAGTTGGATAGGGAGATGGCAGCCCACCTGCCATCTCCTGCTTTTTAGGCTCTGAGCTCTGATCACCCAGCGCAAGACAGCGCGCACCGACTAGGGTCTCGTTCTGAGCATTGGAACGATTAGGCCGCACGCTGCCTCGAGTCACCATGCTGATGAAGTGATGGGGTGAATTCCTCGCCCGGCCCGGTCGCTCCCCGGATTTGACGTCAGAGACGGGCCGAGCACTGGGTTTTGGCGATGCGGGGCGGACAGTCGAAACGCTCAGGCTATCTGGGGAATTTCGAACCAGAACAAGGCACCCCCGCCGTCACTGTTTTCCACCCCGATCCGGCCATCGTGGGCTTCCACAATCGACTTGGCGATCGCCAGGCCAAGGCCCGAACCCCCTCGGTCCCTGCTTCGGGCAGCATCCGAACGGTAGAACCGCTCGAAGACACGCGGGCAGATCCTCTTGCGCGATGCCCGATCCCGAGTTCGCGAACCTCAAAGCGCACAACGCCCGGAAGGACGCGAACTCCGATGTTGACTACACCCGACTGCGGTGTGTGCCGGATAGCGTTGTCGAGCAGGTTGTCCAGAACCTGGGTCAGTCGGTCCGGATCGGCCTGAATCCGCTGCAAGTGGTGCGCCACATCCAGCGCCAGCTTCACGCTCTGCTGGGCGGCAGCTGCTTGGTGTTGGGCGACCACCTTCTCGACAAGCTCGCCAGGCAGCGTCGGACCCAAGCTCAGAGGTAAGTCTCCAGCTTCCGCTCGCGAGAGCAGGCGCAGGTCTTCGACCAGCCGGCTCAGCCGCTCGGCCTCTTCGTGGATCAGTCGCAGGTTTTCTGAACTGGCCGGGAGCACGCCTTCGCTCAAGGCTTCGGCATGGCCCAGGATCAAGGTCAGCGGCGTTCGCAGTTCATGCGCCACGTCGGCCGTCAACTGGCGGCGGAGATCCCGAGCCTGGGCCAGATCGCGGCTCATGCGGTTGAACAATTCAGCCAGCTCGCCAATCTCGTCGTGCGAACGGACTGCTACCTCGTGTCCCAGGTCCCCTGAGGCGACCGCTCGTGTGGCATCTGTCAATTCCTGAACCGGTCTGGTCAGCGCCCGTGTGAGCAGGATCCCGAGCACCAGGGCGAGCCCGGTCGCCGCCAGTGTGGCGACGACAGCGCCAAGTTGACCTGCCGCAGGAAATCCTGCCCCGCCGTCGGCAGGGAGGCGAACGACGGCCGCCCCTCGAGCAAGGTGCCAACCTGCTGGCCGTTGACGTCGATGGGAATGCCGGCCTCAGCACATCGGAAGGGACGTGCGCGCCAGACCGGGAACCCGGCCCCGGGCCGCACGACAACACCCGCCTGGTCTGCCACGGCCAAGAAGTCGTTCGGGCCGGGGCCATGCATCTGCCCCATCATCGAATCGCCGCCGCTGCGTCCAGGCACATAGCGATCGACGCCTTGCCAGCTGGAGGTCTGAGCGTAGTAGTCACTGAGCTGGCTGACAAGCTCCTGGCGATTTTGGCGGAAGACGAAGTGGCCGAATTCGTTGGTCGTCGCCTGCCGTGCCAGCAGAGACCGTCAAACCTGTGCCCGGTCAGGCTGACGATCAGGAACGCCAAAACCAACTTGATCCCCAGCGATCTCACCTGGTGGTCTCCCGGGCAAAACGATAGCCCACTCCGTAGACCGTCTCGACGTAGATGGGCTTGAGCACTGTCCGGCTCGATCTTGCCTCGCAGGTTCTTGACATGGACGTCGATCGTCCGCTCATAGCCTTCGTAGGCCGTGCCTTGCACCCGATCGAGCAATTCGAGTCGGCTGAATACACGGCCGGGTGCAGACATCAGCGCCGCCAACAAATCGAACTCCGACGGGGTCAGATCCACCGCACGCCCATTCGACATCCACCATGTGCCCACCCCGGTCGAGGGTGATGCCCCGCACACGCAGCACCTCCGGCTCGGGCGCAGTCATCCCCGAACGGCGAAGGACAGCCGCGGATTCGGGCGGTCAACTCGCGCGGGCTGAAGGGTTTGGTGATGTAGTCGTCGGCACCGAACTCCAGCCCAAGCACCTTGTCCGTTTCTTCTACGCGCGCCGTCAGCAAGATGATGGGCGTTTCACGCTCTTGGCGGTGCTGGCGCATGAAGGCGTGCCCGTCCATCTCAGGCATCATCAGGTCCAGCACGATCAAGATCGGGCTTTTCATGGCGCGCCGACGAAGAGCGCTTCCCGCCCATCGGCCGCGGTCACTACCCGGAAGTTTTCCTGTTCCAGGTAGTCCTTCAGCAGATGCAGGATGCGCTCTTCGTCGTCGACAACCAGGATCGTCTTGGCCATCTCAGATTCCAGCTTCGAACCGCTGGCCGGGATGGGCTGACCGCCGGTCATGAGCCTACTTGGACTTTTCCTTGGGCTCGGCGATCTTCCTGCGGTGCCGGGATTACGCTGCTGGGCGATGGCCACGATCAACAGCCCAAGCAGCATGATCGGGAACACCCACATGCCAAAACTGGTCAGGGCGTAGAACCAACCCTGGCCCATAGGCCATCGGGGCGTGGAAACCACCCATCATGCCCGGGCCCATCTGGCCGCGGAAACCTTCAATGCCCCGCCCGACGCCGTAGCCCATCGGTGCGGCAAACGCCTGGCCGCAAAGCGTGCCGCGGCCGTAAGGGCGAACAGGAGAACCAGCACGATCGTAGAAACGGTAATGGTCCTGTTGGACACTTCAACCTCCATGGCTGAAATTCGATACTTGCGATCCGACTGTCTTGCAGGATAACCCAATCCCATGAAGGGATTGTGAAGATTGCGTTCAAACTTCGTGGGTCACGGGTCAAGAAACGGGCCGGTTCCTTGGAGGAACCGGCCCGTGTGAACCGCTTCGGATAGGGTTCAGCGGCGGCCGAAGCCTTGCCCGCCTGCCATCGGACGGGCCCTGCATGCCGCCCGGCGCATTGCCCATGGTTCCTTGGAAGCCGAAACCGGGCCCTGCTTCAAGATGCGACGACATCGCGTCCGCCTGCTCTTGGGTGATGGCGCCGTCGGCCAGAGCCTGGTCGATCATCGCCTGATGGGCATCCGTGATCGCCGACTGCAGGTCATCGAGCGGACACGCTCTGCTGGATGGCCAACTCGACCCAGGTTGTACCGCTGTCCCGGGCGGCCTGAATCTCGCTTGTCGACAAGTTCAGGACCTTGGCCAACGCGTTGTCCAGGATGTCCTCGTAATCGCTCAGGATCCCCAATCCGGGGTGCGCCGTCCGTCCAGCCCGCTCTGGGTCCCGCCTGGCAATCGCCGCTGCAGGTCTGGGCGTCGCCGCTCCAAGCCTGGGCAGTCCCCACACCGAGGATCGCCAGATAGCCTACGGCTGCTGCCACTGCCACGCCTACAAACACCTTCTTCATTCTATTGCCTCCGGGTCTTTGGTTGCCGGCTCGGAGACCGGCTCGAGTTTGACCTCAAGCCTAGCCGCGTCTCGTTCAGGGACTGTGAAGGCATTGTGTGGGACCTGAGTGTCTGCTCCTTCCTCAGCCAGCGGTTGGCGCCGCCGAAGGTTGCGGCGCTGTCAGCGGGGGCCGGAGACGGCCAAGGCATGCCCCCAGCCGGCGAATGCCTTCGCTAATCCGCTCTGGCTTGGCGTTCGAGAAGTTCAGGCGCATGAAACGGCGCCCATCCTCGGCCTGGGCGAAGAAGGCGGATCCGGGAACGAATGCCACCTTCTCCTTGAGGGCTTCGGCCAGGACTGACTGGCTGTCCATGCCTTCTGGAAGCTCGGCCCACAAGAACAAACCGCCTTGCGGCGATGACCATGAAACCTCGGGAGGCATGTAGCTGTCCAGCGCCCCAAGCATCGCGTCTCGGCGCTCCCGGTACACTCCTCGAAGCAGCTGAATGTGCTCGTCGAGAAAGCCACCGCGTCCGACTTCGAAGGCGATCATTTGCACCAGCGTGCTTGTGTGCAGGTCGGCACCTTGTTTGAGCTGGTTCAACCGGCCCAAGACTTGGCGCGGGGCGATGACCCAGGCCAGGCGCAAACCCGGCGCCAACGTCTTGGAAAACGTGCTCATGTAGATCACATTCGGCTGTCCGTCGTCCGATGCCGCCAGCTCGGCGTCCAAGGCGTACAACGGCGGCAGGTGCTCGCCCTCGTAGCGAAGCTGCCCGTAGGGATCGTCCTCTACGATGGGAACGCCGTAGGCCCGCGCCAAACGGACCAGGGTCATTCGCCGTTCCAGGGCAAGCGTCACTCCCGCCGGATTCTGGAAATTGGGCAGGACGTACATGAAACTCGGGCCGCGCTTGAGGAGCCCTTCCAAGGACTCGGTCGTCATGCCATCATCGTCCAAGGGAACGTTGAGGAAAGACGCCTGGTAGACGCCGAAAGCTTGGAGGGCTCCCAGGTAGGTCGGCGCCCCTACGACGACTTGGTCGCCCGGATCGATCAGCAGTTTTCCCACCAGATCCAGCGCCTGTTGGGAGCCAGTCGTTATCAAGATATCGTCAGCCTCGGCGCGTATTCCGTAGCGCGTGACATGCCGCCCGATCATCTGGCGCAGCTCGGGCCAGCCTTCCGTCGTGGAGTACTGCGAGCGCGATTTCCCCCCGCTCTTCGAGCACGCGGCAGGTTGCTTCTCTAAATCGTTCTCGGGGAAAGAGTTCAGGCGCAGGCATGCCTCCGGCGAACGATATGATTTCTGGTTGTTGGGTGAGCTTGAGGAGTTCTCTGATGACGGACGACTGCATGCCCGCCACGCGCGAAGCGTACAGATCTTCCCAGGCTGTTGTCATGGCACCTCCTGTTTCCTGAACTCTAGCCGGTCTGAATGCCCTTGGCGAGTGCCCTTTGTCCCGATCGCCAGGCTGATATTTGTCTTCACAATCGCACGGGCCGGGAATGCAAGTTGTCTGCTCTGCTTGTTACATTCTTCACTAACTCAGTACAGAAAGGCTCTCTAAACTGAAAGCGAGCTCATCCCAGGTGTGGAGCGCGGCGGCTTTTCTGGAACGAGTTGCGCTCTGCACACTGCCCCCGCTGCCAACTCCGCGCACAACGCGTCGGTCGACTGGCCGTGAGAGCCGAGCGTCCGGCCGGCGACAGGAGGCGAGTTCCGGATGTACGATGTTGTGGTCGTCGGCGCGGGTCCGGCCGGTCTGGCTGCAGCCCACGTTTGCATGCACTGGGGATTAGACACGCTCCTGATCAGCGAGTACCTTGGCGGCCGGACCAACTTCCATTTGAAGCTCCCATTTCTCGAATCGGATGACTTCATCGGGGGCAGCAGCCTCGCCATGCAGCTCCGCGAGCAGATCAAACTCCTCGACTGCCCGCACCTTCCTGGCCGGGTGGACATGGTCACCCTCACCGAGAGTGGGATCCGCCTCCAAGGCATGGGTTTCACACCAGTTGAGGCGAGCCTGGGAATCATCGCCACGGGGGCTCAGCCGGAGCGTCTCAATGTACCCGGCGAGCGAGAGTTCATTATGCGGGGCCTGGCCTATTCTACGGGATGGTATGCACCGCTGTTCGCTGGCCGCACGGTGGCAGTGATCGGCTCCGGTAGGAGGGCGATCCAAGGGGTACGCCATCTGTCGGCTTTCGCCCGGCAGATCTACCTCATCGCCTCGTCGACCCAGGGACCGATGTGGGAACGCGCCCAGAACACTCTGCAGGCGCCCAATGTGACCCTGATGGCAGGTTGGCGCGTGACGGCCGTTCAAGGCACGGACTACGTCGAACGGATACAGCTGGAGCGACAGCGGGTCGAACAGACGCTGGAGGTCGACGGGGTCTTCGTTTGCGCCGGCATCACGCACAACACATCCTGCGTGGCGCCTCTGGTCGATCTCAATCCGGGGGGGGCCATCATGGTAGACAGCGACCAGCGGACGAGTGAGCCGCGGCTCTTGGCAGCCGGGGATGCCACCGACAGTCTCAGCGAGCAGGTCTTGGTTGCGCTGGGCGCCGGCGCCCGGGCGGGCCTCAGCGCATGGGAAAAGCGGCTAGATGCCGGGGCACGGATCGCGCACGCTGGGCGCCATCGTCTCCTGAGGGGTCCCGCCCATCCCAAGGGGCACGCTCACAATGGACACTGATCGAGCCATTGACTCGGCCGAAACGCTGCTCCGGCAGTGGGCCATCCAGATTGACGAGATCGCCCCCTGGCGATTGGACGTATTGATTCCGGCTAAAGAACTTCGGCCGGCCGCCCGCATCCTATGCGGCACGGAATGGGGAAGCCTGGCCAGCATCACCGTGCTCGAGCTGGGAGACGAAGGTCGGGGCTTCGAGTTAATCTACGACTTCCGCCGGGGCCACGCCCTGGTCTGTCTCAGGGTCTACCTGGCCACGCTAACCGACAGCGTGCCCAGCCTGGCCAAAATCTGCCCCTGCGCCATGCCCTTCGAGCAATCGTTTACCCAACGCTACGGGATCACCTTCCACTGACCCGCTCCCGGAGGGTCCGATCGAGCTCACCCGCCGCAGGGGTCCACCGAACATCGGGTTGTGAAGGCCTTCACAAGGTTGGGCCGATCATCGCAAAAGACCGCCGGTAGTCCATTTGTTGGGCCCTTTCTCGGTACGATCTACGATGTGAGTTTCGTCCCGCGAAGCGGAGACGTTTGGGACTGCCTGCCCCAATGCCCCCTGACTAAGCTAAGCTCAAGACCTGCCTTGCCCTGGGTTCCCCCCGGGCAGGCAGCCGTGTGACTCCTCGGGAAGGGTGGCGTAGATGGCCAAAGGCTATGTGGTCGTACATCCAGATCGCTGCAAAGGTTGCCAACTTTGCATCAGTGCTTGCCCCCAAGATGTGCTTCACCTCGATGAAACAACACTCAACAACAAAGGCTACCATCCGATCCAGTACTCGGATCCCGATCATCGCTGCACGGGGTGTGCGCTTTGCGCAGTGATCTGCCCGGATGTCGTATTCGATGTGTTTCGCTTCAAGTCCGCTGGCCAGAGCAAGCGGGTGGCGGCAGCCGTGGGCTGACGCGCCCGGCTGCAGGTGTCAGGAGGCGGTGCTGATGGAACTTATTAAGGGCAACGTAGCCATTGCCGAGGCGGCCATTCGGGCGGGATGTGAAGCCTATTTCGGATATCCGATCACCCCCCAGACCGAGCTTCTCGAACACATGGCGTTACGTATGCCGGATCTTGGGCGTGTCTTCTTGCAAGCGGAGAGCGAGGTGGCGGTTATCAATATGGTCTACGGCGCCGCCGCCACCGGCGCCCGCGTCATGACCTCTTCTTCGTCTCCGGGCGTGAGCCTGATGATGGAAGGCATTTCCTACATCGCCGGTTCCGAGCTGCCGTTTGTGATGGTCGACATTATGCGCGGCGGTCCCGGCCTGGGAAACATCGCCCCATCTCAGGGTGACTACTTCCAGATCGTCAAGGGCGGCGGACATGGAGACTACCGGCTGATCGTGCTCGCCCCGGCGACGATCCAGGAGGCGGTGGACCTGACAGTGCTTGCCTTCGACCTGGCCGACAAATACCGTTGGCCGGTGGTCGTGCTGGCCGATGGCAGCATGGGACAGATGATGGAGCCCGCCGAACTGCCACCCATGCGAGAGCCAAGAAATGGGAACGGGCATCGGCCGGATTGGGCGTTGAGGGGCAAAGGCGGACGAGACCACCGTAACGTGGTCACTTCGATTTACCTCGAGCCGGCCGCTGAAGAGGCCTACAACCTCAAGCTTCAGGAGAAGTTCCGAGAGATCGAAAGCGCCGAAGTCCGCTTTGTGGAGACCGAGTGCGACGACGCCGAGCTGGTCGTGGTCGGGTTTGGCACTGCCGGCCGCGTTGCCGAGAGCGCCGTCAAAGCTGCCCGGGAGGCAGGCCTTAAGGTTGGGCTGCACCGGCCGATCAGCCTTTTTCCCTTCCCTACAGAGCGCCTGGCCGAGCTCGCCGAACGGGTCCGGGGCTTCCTGGTAGTCGAGATGAACGCCGGACAGATGGTGGAAGATGTGCGGTTGGCCGTCAATGGGCGTGCACCAGTGGATTTCTATGGTCGCATGGGAGGCGTGGTTCCGCTTCCCGAAGAGGTCCTCGAGCAGATCGAGAGCCACTTCGAGCCGGCTTGAGTCCTAGGAACATGAAGGTAGGCAAGATGCCCTTCCAGCGGCGTCGGACCAGTCGAGACGAACTCTTTCAGGGTGGGTGTGCCCAGGTTCACCCCTAGGGCCAAAACGGAGGCGCGGTATGGCAGAGCAGATGCTTGAGGAACGTGTGGCCACTCGGCCCGACAGTCTAAGTGAAGTCTTCACCCACTACTGCCCCGGATGCACGCATGGGGTCGCCCACCGCCTGATCGCCGAAGTGATAGACGAGATGGGTTTGGCGGATCGGACGATTGGGGTCGCCCCTGTCGGGTGCGCCGTGTTTGCCTACAACTACTACGAGCTCGACTTTGCCGAAGCGGCCCACGGCCGGGCCCCTGCGATGGCCACTGGCATCAAACGCCTTCTGCCGGATCGCGTGGTCTTCACTTACCAGGGCGATGGCGATTTGGCGGCGATCGGCACCGCCGAGATTGTCCATGCCGCAGCCCGGGGAGAAAACTTCACCACGATCTTCATCAACAACGCCATCTACGGTATGACTGGCGGCCAGATGGCACCGACAAGCCTGCCGGGCCAGAAGACTACGTCCTCGCCCAGGGGCAGGGATATCGAATCGGTCGGGATGCCGCTCAGGATCTCCGAGATGCTGGCTGGACTTGACGGGGCCGCCTACGTGGTTCGGCGCAGCCTGCACAATGTGCGCGAGATCATCAAGGCCAAGAAGGCCATTAAGACCGCCTTCCAGGCCCAGCTTGACGGACGCGGTTTCTCCATGGTGGAGCTGCTCTCTACCTGCCCGACGAACTGGCATTTGAGCGCCACCAATTCCATGACCTGGCTGGAAGAGCACATGCTTCCGTACTTTGAGCTTGGCGATTTCAAGTGCGTTGAGGGGCTCAACGTTCGTTGACACACGGCCGACGGTTGTTCTGAGTCACGACGGGAGATGAACCGATGCAGGCAGAGGTGATCATTTCGGGTTTTGGTGGCCAGGGTGCGCTGTTCGCCGGTCAGCTTCTGGCTTATTCGGCGATGGAAGAGGGCAAGCACGTCACCTGGCTGCCCTCCTACGGCCCGGAAATGCGCGGGTGGCACGGCCCATTGCATCGTCATCGTCTCCGACGACCCGATCGGCTCACCGGTCATTCGCAATCCTCGCGCAGCCATCGTGATGAACGTCCCCTCGATGGACAAGTATGAGCCACTCGTCAAGCCGGGAGGCATCCTGGTCGTCAACAGCTCCCTTGTTGAAAGGGAACCCACCCGCGACGACATCACGAATTTGCTCATCCCCGGCAACGTTATCGCTGAAATCATGCGGCGACCTGCGTATGGCCAACGTGGTGCTGCTGGGCGCCTTGCTCAGGGCCTTCCCCCTGGTGGGCAACCAAGCGGTCATGAGCGCGCTCGAAAAGCACATGCCGAGTCGCCACCGGGATCTTTTGGCGGCCAACGCTGCCGCGCTCGAGCGCGGCGGGGAAGCGGCCGAGTCTCAACCTGCAACGGTGCAAGCCTAGCTCAGGAGGGAGGGTTCCATGGCGACTACTGTATGGACGAACCTGAATCCGGTATGGTGTGAAAAGGCTCAGGACGAAGTGATGCTGTCCGAACTACGTGTCATACCTGAGGGCTTTCTGCGGCAGGGCAAGGAGTTCCGCGTCAACGCCCGCCGCTGCAGCCACGCAGTGGAATGCAACATCGCCGGCGCGAGCTGCCAATGGGCGTTCACCAACCCTGGGGTGGATCCCCTGACCGTGGCCTGATCCTGCAGGATCCTGCAAACCGAAGAAACCCTGGCTCCTAGCCCCAGCGCGCCTACCCACGAAGAACGCCCTTTCTGCCCCGAACCACCCCCTGAAGAATCGCGCCCATCCGCTTCAAGTTCCTAACCCAACGAAACGTCCAGATAGAGCATGGCCATGACCCCCAGCATGATCCCAATCGTGGCCCAGCGTTCGTGCCCCATCCGGTGGGTCTCTGGCACGATCTCATCACTGATCACATACAGCATCGCTCCCGCCGCAAAACCCATCGCATACGGCAGGATTGGGGCAGCAATCTGAACCGCCCAGGCGCCAAGCAGGGCCATCGGGATCTCCACCAAACCTGCCCTCAAGCCCACAAAACTCGCATAGAAAGTTGACCCCATCCCGGCACTGAGAGCGGAGAGCGATACGGCCAGGCCCTCGGGGACGTTTTGGATGCCGATGGCCAACATCAGGGCAACGGCATTGGCGATGTCCCCCGAGCCAAAGCCGACTCCCACTGCCAAACCCTCGGGTAGATTGTGGAGTGTGATGGCCAGGATGAACAGCCAGACGGCGCTCGTCCGCTCGGCCGGACGTCCCTCCCGACCCTTGATGGTGTGCAAATGCGGCACCCAACTGTCGGCCGCCAGCAGGAAGATCGCCCCAAGAGCGATGCCAATGAGTACAGGGATAACGCCGCCCATCTCAACGCCGGGCAGGATCAGGCTGGTGAAGCTTGCCGCCAGCATCACGCCGGCTGCGAATCCCAAGGCGCTGTCCAAAAAGGCTTGTGAGGGCCGACGCCAGACCAAGACGACCAGCGCACCCAACATGTTCAGCGCAGCAATGATCAGGCCACCGAAAAGCGCCTGCAGGATCGGGTTGAAGGAAGACAGCCAGGCTTCCAAGGAACTCGCCTCCTGTTGAATGGCGCTTGGGGGTTGTCCGCGTCATGCCCTTGCCATGTGTGAAATGTCAAGGGCCCGACCGGCGTCCATACCGATCGGGCCCTGATTTCCTGACGTTCAAAAGTTGCCAGAGACGTAAGACGTCAGCCCTAGGCTGGGGCCTCTTCGGGTGCCCTGGCAAGGCGTTCGTACGCTTCCCAGGTCGCCTGGACGTCGGCCTTGGCCTCGGCCAGCAGTTCGGCCGCCGCTTCAGGATGCGACTGGCGGAGCGAACTGAAGCGTGTTTCATTGTAGATGTAGTCTTCCAGCGGTAGGCTGGGCGGCTTGGAGTCCAGCAACAGCGGTGCCAGGCCTTGCTCGGCCCGCTCGGGCTGGTAGCGATACAGGGGCCAGTAACCCGATGCGACGGCGGCCTTCTGCTGGCCAAGCCCGTTCGACAGATCGAAGCCTTGCTCGATGCAGTGGCTGTATGCCACGATCAGGGACGGACCCGGATAGGCTTCGGCTTCGACAAAGGCCTTGATCGTTTGGGCGTCGTCTGCCCCGAATGCTACCCGGGCCACGTAAACGTCCTTGTAGGACATCGCCAGTAGGCCCAAGTCCTTCTTGGGTCGTGACTTGCCGCTGGCGGCAAACTTGGCCACCGCCCCTCGGGGGGTCGCCTTGGATTTCTGGCCGCCTGTGTTGGAATAGACCTCGGTGTCCATCACCAGGATATTGACATCTCGCCCGGAAGCCAGCACGTGATCCAGGCCACCGTAGCCGATGTCGTAGGCCCAACCATCGCCGCCCACGATCCACACACATTTGGGCACAAAGACGTCCGCCAGCTTGAGCAACCGACGAGCGCTGGACGACCCCAGCTTCTCGAGGGCCGTCTTCAATTGAGCAACAAGCTTTCTCTGGGGCTCGACCTCAGAGCCATTGGCCTTGGCGCCGGCCAGGATGTTTTCCACCAGCGCCGGCTCCAGCTTGCCCGCCAGACTCTTGAGGAGCTGGGTGGCCATCTGCAGCCGTTGATCGAGGGCGACCCGCATGCCAAAGCCGAACTCGGCGTTGTCTTCGAACAGCGAATTCGCCCAGGCCGGACCCCGGCCTTCTCGATTGTAGGTCCAGGGGGTTGTGGGCAGATTGCCCCCGTAGATCGATGAGCAGCCTGTGGCGTTGGCCACATAGGCACGTTCGCCGAACAGTTGGCTCAGCAGCTTGAGATAGGGCGTCTCGCCACAGCCTGAGCAGGCTCCAGAGAACTCGAACAGCGGCTGCAGCAGTTGCGAATACTTGACCTGGTTAACCGGGATCAGGCTCCGATCGATCTCCGGCAGGTCCAGGAAGAACGCCCAGTTCTCGCGTTCGACTTCTCGGAGGGCCGTTGTGGCACCATGTTAATCGCTCGCCGGGTCGGGTTGGCTTTGTCTTTCACCGGGCAGGCATCGACGCACAGCGTGCACCCGGTGCAGTCCTCCGGCGCTACCTGCAGTGTATAGACCATCTCCTTGAATTCTTTGAAGCGTGCCGGCGAAGACTTGAAGGTCCCGGGCGCTTCGCTGAGCAGTTCCGGATCGTAGACCTTCTCCCGGATGGCAGCGTGCGGGCAGACGAACACACATTTGCCGCACTGGATGCATAATTCCTTCTCCCAGGCGGGAATTTCATCCGTGATATTGCGCTTCTCCCATCGGCTCGTGCCGGAAGGGTACGTGCCGTCCACCGGCAGCGAGCTCACCGGAAGACTGTTGCCATCCCCGGCGATCATGCGGGCCGTGACGTCCCTGACGAAGGCCGGCGCTGTTTCGGGGACGATCGGCTGCCGGTCGAACGTACTCGTGGCCGTCTCGGGCACCTTGACTTCATGCAGATGGGCGAGTGCAGCGTCCACTGCGGCAAAGTTTTGCTTGACCACGGTCTCGCCGCGCTTGCCGTAGGACTTCTTGATCGCCTTCTTGATCTGTGCGATTGCATCGTCCTTGGGCAGCACCCCGCTGAGGGCAAAGAAGCAAGTCTGCATCACCGTGTTGATCTTCCTGCCCATCCCGGCTTCGTCCGCCACCGAGTAGCCGTCGATGACATAAAACTTCAAGCCCTTGTTCAGGATGGTATCCTGCGACGCTCACCGGAAGGTGGTCCCAGACCTCATCGGGCCCAAACGGGCTGTTCAGCAGGAACGTCGCCCCCGGCTCGGCCAGGCGCAGCACGTCGTAGCGAGTAAGGAAGTCGAACTGGTGGCAGGCCACGAAATTAGCCGGCGGCCAGGAGATACGTCGACTTGATCGGGTTCTTCCCAAATCGCAAGTGGGATGTGGTCATGGCGCCCGATTTCTTCGAGTCGTACACGAAGAAACCTTGAGCATAGCTGGGTGTCTCCGTCCCGATAATCTTGATCGAGTTCTTGTTCGCGCTCACGGTGCCATCCGAACCCAGGCCATAGAAGACGGCCCGCACGGTGTCCGGGTGCTCGATCGAGAAGGATGTATCCACTGCCAGGCTGGTGTGGGTCACATCGTCATTGATCCCGACGGTGAAGTGGTTTTTGGGCGCTTCCTGCGTCGAGCTCATCCAGCACGGCCTTAACCATCGCCGGCGTGAACTCCTTCGACGAAAGCCCATAGCGGCCGCCGATCACGGTTGGCATCGACTTGAGCGGCGCCTGGCCGCCCGGCAGGATGTCTGCCAGGGCAGATACGACATCAAGATAGAGCGGTTCTCCGGCGCTGCCCGGCTCCTTGGTCCGATCGAGGACGGCCACGCCGCGCACACTCGCCGGCAGGCTGTTTACGAGAGCCAGCGTGTCAAAGGGACGGTAGAGGCGAACTTTGATCAACCCGACCTTCTCGCCCTGCCCCACCAGGTGCTCGATCGTCTCTTCGGCAGTCTCGGCGCCGGACCCCATCATCACGATGACGCGTTGGGCGTCCTCCGCCCCGACGTAGTCGAACAGGTGATAGCTCCGGCCCGTCAACTCGGCGAACTGATCCATCACTCCCTGAACCAGGGCGGGACAAGCCGCGTAGAAGGGATTGACGCTTTCGCGTGCTTGGAAGAAGACATCTGGGTTCTGCGCTGTGCCCCGGATGAAGGGACGATCGGGGTTGAGCGCCCGCTCGCGGTGGGCCTCGATCAAGTCGTCATCGATCAACTTCTCGAGCACATCATCCGGCAGCAGCCTGAGTTTGTTGACTTCGTGCGAGGTCCTGAAACCGTCGAAGAAGTGGAGGAAGGGCAGCCTAGCTTTCAATGTGCTGGCCTGGGCAATAGCGGCGAAGTCGTGCACCTCCTGGACCGAGTTGGAGGACAGCAGGGCGAAACCCGTCTGCCGGGCCGCCATCACGTCACTGTGGTCCCCAAAGATCGATAGAGCCTGGGCCGCCACGGATCGGGCGGCGACATGGAAGACGGCTGGCGTGAGCTCGCCGGCGATCTTGTACATGTTGGGGATCATCAACAGCAGGCCCTGGGAGGCCGTGAAGGTGGTCGTCAGGGCGCCGGCTTGCAACGCCCCGTGTACCGCACCAGCGGCCCCGCTTTCCGCCTGCATTTCCACCACCAGCGGCACCGCCCCCCATAGATTCTCCCGGCCCTGCGACGACCACAGGTCCGCCCATTCCCCATGGGGCTGGCTGGCGTGATCGGGTAGATGGCGATCACCTCATTGAGTTTGTGCGCCACCATTGCCGCAGCTTCGTTTCCGTCAATTGTTGCAAACGTCTCAGCCATTTCACCTCTCCTCTATCTCCCCGAACGCCCCGTCGCCGCCCCGGCGGCCCACAGGCGTGGGGGTCCGCTCACAGATACTTCAATTCGGCTGCAGAAGCCTCCAGTTCATCCCGAAAATCGGGGTGGGCGACATCGATAAGGGCACGGGCGCGTTGGCGAATTGAGCGCCCATACAGATCTGCCACACCGTATTCGGTGACAACAAAGTGCACATCGTTGCGGGTGGTTACCACGTCCTGCCCCCAACTTGAGCGTTGGTACGATCCGGCTGAAGCGTTCACCCGAACGCGTCTCCACAAGTGACGGCAGAGCGATGATCGGCTTGCCGCCGTGGGATCTGGCGGCGCCGCGCATGAAATCGAAGCTGTCCCCCCACACCGGAGTAGAGTCGGGTGCCGATGCTGTCGGCGCATACCTGACCCGTCAGGTCGACCTCGATGGCGGAGTTCATGGCCACCATCCGCTCGTTCTGGGCGATGATGAAAGGATCGTTGACGTACTCCGTCGGGTGCATTTCCACGATCGGATTGTTGTCGACGAATTGGTACAGGCGTCGCGTGCCGAGCACGAAGCCGGCCACGATCTTGCCTGGGTGGAGTGACTTGCGCTCGTTGTTCACCACGCCCCGCTCGACCAGATCGACCACACCATCGGAGAAGAGCTCCGTATGAATGCCCAGGTTCCGATGGCCCCCAAGATGGTGCAGCACACCGTCCGGGATGGCGCCGATGCCCATCTGCATGGTCGATCCATCTTCGATCAGGCCGGCCACGTGGCGCCCGATTTCCCGGTAGATGTCGTTCATCTCGCCCATTCGAACTTCGGGAAGCTCGTAATCGACTTCGACAATATACATCGAGCTTGCTGGCGTGGATGAAGGCATCCCCCAAGGTCCGCGGCATTTGAGGGATTGACCTCGGCGATCACGCATTTGGCTGATTGGGCTGCCGTCTTGGTCACGCCGACTTCGACCCCTAGCGAGCAGAAACCGTGTTCATCTGGGGGCGACACTTGGATCAATGCCACATCCAGCGGAAGGATTCCCTTCGAAAACAGACCCGGGATCTCCGAGAGCAGACACGGGGTGAAATCGGCGCGACCCTCGTTCACGGCCGGGCGGACGTTGTCGCTGATGAAGAGGGTGTTGACCCGGATGTGGCCTTCCATCGCCGGGTCGGCGTAGCTGCGCCTCGCCGATCGACAAGACCTGGATCAGCTCCACATCGTCGAGCTCCAGACGCCCTATCTACCAGAGCGCTCAGGAGCACCTGCGGGACGGAGCAGTTGCCCGTGACGAATACCCGCTGGCCCGAGGTGATCTGGGCCACGGCTTCTTCGGCCTTGGTAACCCCCGAGGTGTAGGCTTGCGTCCAGCTCATGAGGTGCTGTCCCGCCAGGGACATCTTCTTGGCCCGGCTTTCGTCGACCACCCGGCCGGCGTGAACAACAACGGCCGATCCCAACTCAGGCCCCGATTCCAGCGCCGCCTCGATCCCCTGGCTCGACCACCTGCTTGATGTATGGCCAGGCGGCGTTATGGAAGGCGTGCGTGGCTGTCCGCGCCACGGCCCCCGGGAGATTGGGAATGCAGCAGTGCACCACGCCTTCCTCGACATAGGTCGGCTGGGTGTGGGTTGTTGGCCGGGAGGTCTCAGCGCAGCCCCCTTCGTCGATGCTGAGGTCGATAAGCACCGTGCCGGGCCTGAGCGCCTTGATCGTCGACCGGTGCAGTACCGTGGGCGCCTTCTGCCCGGCTGGCGCACCGCCCCAACGATTACGTCCGCTGTTCGGCAGACTTCTTCGATCGTATGCGGAGATGACAGCACTGTTTCGACCCGATTCGGCAGCCAGTCTTCTAGCTTCTGGAGCCGCGCCAGGTTGATGTCCATCAGCGTGACCTGGGCGCCCAATCCCAGAAAGGTGAAGAGCGGCATTTCTTGCCCACCGTGCCGGCGCCGATGATCACCGTCTGCGCAGGGGGTACCCCGGGAATACCGCCCAGCAATACGCCCATACTTCCGGCATCGTTTTGCAGCAAGATGGGCTGCCAGTTGGGCCGCCATCCGTCCGCCGATCTGGCTGAGGGGCCGCAGGACGGGGAAGATCCCTTCGGGATCCTGGATCCGTTCAAAGGCGATGGCCGTGATGCGGCGGTCGAGCAGGCGCAGCAGCTCCGATGGATGCGCCGCGCCCAGGTGGAGCAGGCCCATGATCGCCTGGCCCTCTCGCAGCCAGTCGATCTCGTCCCGGCGTGGGGCGAACGACCTTGAGCACCAGATTTGCGCGCCCGTAGGCTTCCTCGCCCGAAAAGACGATGGTGGCACCGGCGGCCCGGTACTCATCGTCCGAGAATCCCGACCCGACGCCTGCCCCCGTCTCCACGTAGCAGGCGTGGCCGAGCTCCGCCAGGAGCCGAACCCCCTCTGGGGGCAATCCGACCCTGAACTCTGAAGCAGTCCTCTCCCTGGGAACGCCTATGTCCATACCATCTCCATGAACCGGCCAGACCTAGGGCGCCGGGGCAGCTGCCGGCGTGCGCTGCCAATGATGAACGACCATGCGGAAGATGTCCGATTCGGTGATGATCCCCACCAGGTCCTCACCGTCCAAGACGGGCAGACAGGCGATCTTGTGGGTGAGCATCAGGTGCGCCGCTTCTGGCACGGGTTCATCCGGCCGGACGGTAATCACCGGCTTGCTCATCACGCGTTCAACTGTGAGTTTGCTCAGCAGATAGTTCAACTCCCAAATGCTGAGGCTGGTTGCCTCGGAAGGTTCCGCACCGCGCACATCGCCCAGCGTGACGATGCCCACCAGCTGGCCACGATCGACGACGGGCAAGCGGCGGATGCGGTGGTCCGTCATCAGCCGGTGGGCTTCCATAATCGGCAGGTCGATGTCAGCCGCAATCGGATCGGTGCTCATCCAATCTCGAACCAGTGGCTGTACTCCCATGATCTGTCTCCCATCAAAAGACACATGCCGCCAGCTGAACCCAGGCATGCTGATGCTGGGCCACGAGGGCCCAGACCTGCCATTAAGGATAGGAGTCGCCCATACCTCAACTAAGTGAAGAGTGTCACCGCCACACGCGACGATCATCCCCAAAGAGGGCCGCCGCTTGGGAGGCCGAGTTTTGAACCTGAGCCCCTCGGGATTCAGGGCGGGGCCAGATCCCACGCCCCCGCCGCACGAGCTCGCCCCGCCTGAACCGGGCCGGACGGCATTTCGGCTGCAGAATGCGTCTCTGGGAGATTGTCGGACAAACGATGCACGGGCTATACTTGGGGTATGGCACACCTTCGAATTCTCCTGGTCGACGATCACGAGGTCGTCCGCCTTGGCCTAAAGAGCCTTCTCGAGCAGCGCAAGGATCTGGAGGTCGTGGCGGCCGTCGGAGACGCCGACGAAGCCGTCAGGCAGGCTTTGGCACACCAACCAGATCTGGTCCTCATGGACATCCGCCTGCCGGGCCGAAGCGGTATTGAAGCCTGCGAGCAGATCACCAAGCGCCTGCCTCAGACCAAGGTCATCATGCTCACGTCCTATGCCGAGGATGAGATGTTGTTCTCGGCCATCCGGGCGGGCGCGTCTGGCTATGTTTTGAAACAGATCGGCGGCGATGAACTGATTCAGGCGATCGAAGCCGTAGGGCGTGGCGAGGCGTCGCTCGATCCGGCCCTCACCCAGCGCGTCTTTTCTGAAGTCCGTAAGGCCATGCGAGATCAGGACACCTCGGCATTCGCCGACCTGACCGATCAAGAGCTGCGCGTGCTGGGGTTGGTGGCCGAAGGAAAAACGAACAAGGAGATCGCCGAAACCCTATACTTGGGGCAGGGAACGGTCCGCAACTACGTCAGCAATATCCTTTCGAAGCTGAATGTGTCCAACCGTGCTGAAGCGGCGGCATTCGCGGTCAAACACAATCTGCGTGAGTACCTTGACAGTGCCTGATCCTATCTTGCAAGCGGGGGAACAGTTCCAAGAACGTGTTCTGATGGCCCTCAATCGGGCTGCCCTGGCCGTCTCGAGCGACCTGTCGTTGGAGAATACACTTCAGCAGGTAGTCGAACTCGGCACGTGAAGTGGTCGGCGCCCGCTACGCGGCCCTAGGGAATTTCGACGAACAGGATCATCTGGTCACGTTTGTCACCAGCGGGATGCCGTCCGGTGCGGAAAACGAGATCGCTCATCCCCCCGTCGGCCGTGGCTTGCTCAGGGCCATCCTCGACGAACGCCGCATGCTGCGCATTGCGGCGATCAGCGATGATCCGCGCTCAGTTGGGTTTCCGCCGGGCCATCCCAAAATGACCAGCTTCCTTGGCGTGCCGATCATCGCCGGCAACGACCTGTTTGGCAATCTCTACCTCACCGACAAGATCGGAGCGGATGCCTTCACCCGGGCCGACGAGGAGCTCATCGGCATCCTGGCCTCCCACGCTGCGGCGGCCATCCGCAATGCCGAGTTGTTCGAATCCATCGAGACCTACAGCCGAAGGCTCGAGGACCGCAACCGGCAGCTGGCCGCAATTAACGCGCTATCACGCGTGTCAAGCGATACGACCGATCTCAGCCGGGTGCTGGAACAGTCGCTGGACGAGATCCTTCAGCTCACCCAAATGGATGCCGCCGAAATACTCTTGTTAGACGAGGCATCCGGCGAACTGCTGTTGAAGGCCCATCGCGGCGCAGCGCCAGAGAGCTTCTACTCTCGGACCCGTTTTGCTGCCGGCGAAGACTTCCCGGGCCGGGTCTTGGCCGAGAACCGCATTCTCGTCTCCACCGATTTGGCTTCCGAGGCGGGATATCTGCGGCCCAAGATCATCTCCGACGGCTTTGAGACCTTTGTCGCCATCCCCGTCCGAGCCAAGCAGGCGGTCATCGGCGTGATGGACCTGGCCGCCCGAGACAAGCTGCAGCCTATCTCAGAGAGACCTTGATCTGCTTGAAGCCCTCGGCCTGCAGGTTGGGATCGCCGTAGAGAACGCTCGTCTCTACAACGAGGTCAGCCGCCTGGCGATCCTCGATGAGCGATCCCGTATCGGCATGGATCTTCATGACGGCGTGATCCAGTCGATCTTCGCCGTCGGCCTGACACTCGAGACGACCAGATTGGTGATGAATGACGACCTGTCACAGGCAGGGACCCTGCTCGACCAGGCGATAGAGGGTCTCAACGAGGCCATCCGTGACATTCGCAATTTCATTCTCGACCTGAGGCCGCATCGATTTGAAGGGGACCTCGAGCAAGGGATGGCGCGGTTGGCGCGAGAGTTTCGGGCCAACGCCATGGTGGATCTGGCGTTTGAACCCCCGAGCCAATTCCTTGAAGAGATCCCGCAACAGGTCGCCTTGGCGATTTTCATGACGACGCAGGAGGCGCTGGCCAACATCGCCCGTCATGCCAAGGCGAGCTACGTCAAGCTCGAGATAACGGAGGCGGACGGTTCAGCCATGTTGAGTATCAAAGACGATGGCCGTGGCTTCGATACCAGTCGCCAGAATGAGAGTATGGGGCACGGCCTGGCCAACATGCGCTCCCGAGCGGAAGACCTCGGTGGTCAATTCTCGATCAAGTCCTCCCCAGGCAAGGGGACTACCATCCTGGTGACTCTTCCCCTCTAGCTATTTGATTCGGGCATGGTGGCGGCCACGTCCACCGCCGGCGAACTCTCCGCCAGATAGTCCAAGAAATCCGTCACGGTCACGATCCCAACCAAAACTTCGCCATCCAGCACCGGCAGGGCACCGAACTTGTACGTGCTCAGGATTTTGGCCGCCTGCGCCGCCGGGGTTTCGGGGGATACGGTCACCGGGCTGGGGGACATAACGCTGCCGGCCGTTACGGCGCCCAGCAGGGCAAGGTCCTGAGAGCGTTCATGCAACACGAGCGGCGAATTCATCGCAAGGCGAAGATCCCGGTCAGTAATGATGCCCACCAGGTGGCCGTCTTCATCCAGGACTGGGAGTTGGCGGCAGACATCGGTCTTCATCCGATCCATGACCTCCAGCAGGGAGGTATCCGGCGAGACGGTGTCCGGCTCAAGCGTCATGAGATCCACCACTCTAAGCATGCCGCGCCTCCTTCAATCCACCTCAAGCATAGCCGCGGGCCGGGTTTGGCCCGTTGCAAACGTCACATTCGCGAAGCGGCCACCCTTATGGGTAGTTGGCGTTAGATGTCATGCCCGCTCGGGGATGAAACACACTTCAGCTTTGCCGGGTGGACGGATAAGCTCGTCTGTAATCGGTAAGGCTATTGCTCACCTATTTCTCGGCAACTTCTATGAAAAAGACGCAGGTTCTGATCATCGATGAACACCCCCATGTCCGGCGCGCCCTGGCGGCCCGTCTGGCGACGACGCCTAATATCCAGGTGACGGCGACGGCTGCCTCGATTGAAGAGGGCTTGGTTGCCTCCGCCCAGAAGCATCCGGATATCGTCCTGCTGGGGCTGAAGACTCAAGATAAGCAGCGAGACACGTCCGACATCCAGTAGCCTGTCCAGCGAATTGGGCGCCTACGGTGCCGGTCTGATTGTTCTGACGACTTACGCCGTTGACGATGAACGCAAACTCATCATGGATGCCGGGGCCAAGCGCTACCTGCTGAAGAACATCGACTCTCGTCGGCTGATCGCCGAAATCAACGCCATCGTTTCCAGGGCCCCCGCCGTCCTCTAAATCGTCAGGGGCCGGCAGTAGAGACCGGCGTCGTTCGTCACCTCCCAATCATGTCAGGTAACACTGACCGGTCGCGGCAACACGGCCATATGCTGAGGTCGAGTTCGCCGGCGGCTGTCGCCCCTGCCCTGCAACGCACGCTGAGGGCAGATTGGCCCGCTGGCCGCGGGCTTGTGTCGAGTGAACGCGGTGGCTGCCGGGGACCATCACTGCAGCAATCCCATGCACACACGGCCGGCAGACCTATGAGGCCCAGTCAACCTCACGACCCCTGACGGGCCTCAGCGACAACCACCCGGCAGCCGCCGCGCTCCGACGCACACCCCTGAAGGACGGGGGTCCAGTCCATTTGTGACGATTGTCACTAGTGACGCGCACAGGCGTCCGTGAGAATCGGGGGGAGGTGCAAATGCCTGGCGGTTTGGTGAGCTGGTCAGCGTTCCGAAAGATCGTTGTTCCCTTGGACGGCTCAGAACTGGCTGAAGGGGCCATGGGGCCGGCCATGGAAGTTGCACGACACCAAGCGGCCGAACTGGTCCTGACCCGGGCACCCGTGGTGGAAACGCTCGCCGTGCCGATCACCGAACCCCTGGGCGGTGTCGGACTGTACTGGCCAGAAGACAACTTGGAGGCCAGCAAGCAAGAGTGCCAGGCCTACTTGGACGAGTTTAGGAGCCAAGTACCGCGGCCAGAGCGTGCCGCTTAGAACAGAAATCGGCGAAGGCCGGCCGGATGAGGCGATTTTGGATGTGGTCGACAGGACGAGCGCAGACTTGATCGTGATGTCGACCCATGGATACTCAGGCGTTACCCGCTGGGTGATGGGCAGTGTGACCGAGAAGGTGTTGCGTGCGGCCCAGGTGCCCGTCTTCGTAGTCCGAGGCCAGACGGACATCCGCAAGCTGCTGGTGCCCTTGGACGGATCTCAGCTTTCTGAGAAGGCGATCGAACCCGCGCTTCAGATCGCCCGGGCGCTCGGCGCCCAGGTAACGCTGCTCCAAGCCGTCCCCACCAAGCGTGTCGACCCCCGCCAGGTGGAGTCACTGGAAGACATCGAGCCCGGTCTTGGCGAAGCCATGGCTCGCTCAGACCAGACGGAAGCGGTCCACTACCTTGAAGATGTCACTCGCCGATTCAAAGAGCTGGATGTGGAGATGGATATCGCCGTCACAACCACGCCGGCGGCGGAGAACATCCTGGATTATGCGGATCAACAGGGCATCCAACTCATCGCCATGGCCACACACGGCAGGAGTGGACTCCGTCGTTGGATCTACGGTAGCGTCACCGAGAAGATTCTGCGTCGAGGTTGTTGCTCGATGCTTGTCGTTCCCCCGCTCTCAGGCAGCGCCTAGGGCGGCAACCATCGTCGGAGCGCGTCTGAATAGACAGACGTTCGATCTCCAACTTCCCCCTCCCAAGGTTGCGCCCGGGTAGGCTTCATGCCTCCCGGGCGCAATCCTTTTGGCACGCCGCCGACCGTCAGACCTGTCCACCGTTCTTCTGGCTACTGCTTGTGATGATTTTCACAAACCGCACGCCTCCGGAGGAACGTGCCCTGTCCAGTAAAATAGGATCAGCCGCCACCCGGCGGTGCGAGCCACGAGCCAGCTTGCGGGAGGGAACCGACCCCATGACTACTACCACCAGTCTGCCGGATGTCACATTGTCTCCAGAGACCCTGGCATTCTTCGACCACCAACCCAATGGGCTTCTAATCGACAACCAGTGGGGTCCGGCCGCCGACGGGCAGACCTTCGTGACGGTCAATCCGGCCGATGGGCGGCCGTTGGCGGAGGTGGCGCTGGCAGGTGAGGCCGATGTCGATCGGGCGGTGGGCGCCGCCCGGGCAGCCTTTCGGGCCGGGCCGTGGGCGGATCTGAGTGGCGAGGCCCGCGGCGAGCTGCTCTGGAAGCTCGCCGACTTGATCGAGGCCCACGCCGACGAACTGGCAGAGATCGAAACCCTGGACAACGGCAAGCCGATCCGCGTTTCACGGCGGGGCGACGTGCCCTTTGCGGCCAAGCATTTCCGCTACTTCGCCGGCTGGGCGGGCAAGCTCGAGGGCCGGACGATTCCCGTCTCCATTCCCGACAAATTCGTCTACACCCTGCGGCAGCCGGTGGGGGTCGTCGGGTTGATCATCCCCTGGAACTTCCCGATCCTGATGGCCGCCTGGAAGCTTGCACCGGCCCTGGCCTGCGGAAATACGGTCGGGTCTTCAAGCCGGCCGAGGAGACCCCCCTGAGTGCGCTCCGTCTTGGCGAGCTGATGATCGAGGCCGGCTTCCCGCCCGGGGTGGTCAACATCGTCACCGGCCCCGGGCTTCCTACCGGCTCAGCTATCACCAGCCATAACGGGATCGACAAGGTGAGCTTCACCGGCTCGACGGAGGTCGGCCGAAAGATCATGGCCGCCTCTGCCTCCAGCAACCTCAAGCGGGTGAGCCTCGAGCTCGGCGGCAAGTCCCCCAACGTCATCTTCGCCGACGCCGATCTCGAGACAGCCATCAAGGGCGCCCACTGGGCCGGGTTCAGCACCTCCGGCCAGGAATGCACCGCTGGGACGAGATTGTTCGTCGAGGCGCCGGTCTATGACCAGGTGCTAGAAGGCTTGAAGGAGCAGGCTGGAAACGTGCGTGTCGGGTCCGGCTTTACCCCCAAGGTGCACATCGGGCCGATCATCTCGGAGACGCAGTTGACGCGCGTGCTGGGCTACATTGAGAGCGGCCGAGAAGCTGGGGCCGAGATTGTGACCGGAGGTGAGCGGCTGGGTGGTGACCTGGCTGATGGCTACTTCGTCGGCCCGACGATCTTCGCCCACCAAGACGATGATCTGCAAATCGTTCAGGAGGAGATTTTCGGCCCGGTGTTGGCTGTGACCCCGTTCGATGACTGGGATGAACTCATCCAGCGCGCCAACGGCTCGAGTTACGGCTTGGCGGCCGGCGTGTGGACCAGGGACATCAGCCAGGCCCACCGCTTCGCCGAAGCCGTCCAATCGGGGGTAGTTTGGGTGAACACCTACGGCTTGTACGATGCGGCTGCCCCGTTCGGGGGCACAAAACAGAGCGGGTTCGGCCGCGAGATGGGGCAGGACGCTCTGGAACTCTACACCCAGGTCAAGACTGTCTGGGTTGGGATGTAGTCTAGGCGTGCCCCAGGATCGGGTTCGACTGGTAGGACGCTTCCAGCAAGGGCATCTCTTCGTCCATTAGCGAGCTCGAGACCGGCGACGGCCTGCTCAAGGTGAGGCATTTTGGTGGCGCCGACGTCATGCCGCGCGCCTCCGCCAGCTTTGTGACGGCGACCACGCCATCGAAGTCGACTTCAGCCTAGTACATATCATGGGCAAGGCTGTCGGATTTCGACCGCGTGGTGGGACCCTCCGCCTCCCTCAGGTGGTGGCCGGCCAAGAATCCCCTGGCCAGCGGGCCCCAAGGGGTCAATCCGACTCCTTGGTCCAGGCATGGCGGGGTCATCTAACGCTCTTCCTCTCGATAGACAGGGTTGTAGCGGTACAGCATCGACACGAATGTCGTCCATCCTTTGCTCTGCGCCACAGATTGCACCTTGGTGAGCTGTCAGACGTACATGCTCGATGCCCCTATGTAGCTCGCCTTTCCGGCAGTCACCACATCGTGCGGCGCCGCCATGGTCTCCTCGATCGGCCTTTCGGCATCCCATCCCAGCGATGGACCCTGGTACAGACCGAGATAATCTATTCCCAGGCGCGCGAGCGAGGCGTCGATGGCCTCCAGGATGTGCTTGCGAGACAGGCAGCGCTCATTGGTTCCCTCGCCAGTGGGGAAATAGACCTTGGTGGGCATGATGACCTCGTGCCGAGCTGCAAAATCACGGATGGCTCGGCCCAGAATCCCTTCGCTTACTCCCTTCGAATACGCGTCTGACCTATCGAAGAAGTTGATACCCGCCTCCAGTGCCCGCTTGACTAACGGCCGGCTGTCAGCTTCCGGCAGACTCCAATCACGCCACTCGCGTGTTCCTTAGGACATTATGCCCAGGCAAATCCTCGACACTTTTAGGCCCGTGTGGCCGAGATTCATATATTCCACGCTGGCCTCCTCCATCATACCTAAGACGTGTTACTCAATATCCCATCGGAGACAGCCGACAGGGCGGGCCGACGACCGGCTCCGTCCACATGGTATGCTAAAAAGGTCCCCTCGGGCAGCTCACCAGCCCATCCCCTGCATTCATCACCTCGGAGGAAGACCTCAGCATGACTTACCAACCCATTGGCAACTACGGGCTGATTGGCGACCTGTTCACTGTCGCCCTGGTCGGGATGGATGGCTCAATTGACTTCATGTGCTACCCGGAGTTCGACTCGCCCAGCCTGTTTGCCAGGATGCTGGACGAAGAACGCGGCGGGTACTTCCAACTCGCCCCGGTTCTGGAAGCCGCACGCCAGAAGCAGCTCTATCTGCCGGATACCAACATCTTGCTCAGTCGTTTCCTTTCTTCCGCCGGTGTCGCCGAGGTCTCCGACTTCATGCCTGTGGAGGAGGTCGGAGATGCGCACAATCTGATCCGTAGGGCCAAGACCATTCGGGGTCAGATCACATTCCGCATGGTCTGCGAGCCCGCCTTCGACTATGGTCGGACTGCCCATCGGCTCGAACGTGAATTTGAAGATGCTGTCGTCTTCACGCCGGAAACCGATACGCTGAGACCCATCCGGCTTCGGGCCGACGTACCGATAGAAGTCCAGGACGGCCGCGCCATCGCCGAGTTCACGCTCGGCAACGGCCAGAACGCAGCCTTCGTCCTCGAGGACGTGGACCCCGACGGCTCATCCCCGTCGTCTGCTCCAGGCTACGTATCGACGGCCTTCAAGGACACGGTCAACTTCTGGCGAAGCTGGGTCGGCCGGTCAAAGTACACCGGACGATGGCGAGAGATGGTAAACCGCTCCGCCTTGACCCTCAAGATGCTCACCTCGACCCAGCATGGCGCCATCGTTGCCGCTCCGACTTTCGGCCTGCCCGAAGATATCGGTGGCATCCGAAATTGGGACTACCGATACACTTGGGTCCGGGATGCATCATTCACTCTGTACGCGCTGCATCCGCTTGGGCTATACGGAGGAGGCAGGCAAGTTTGTCGACTGGATCGAAGCCCGCTGCCGGGAGACCAAGGCCAATCAGGGTCTGCAGACCATGTATGCCATCGACGGCCACGCTGATCTCAGTGAGGAAATCCTGGACAACTTCGAGGGTTACAAGCGCTCATCCCCGGTGCGCATCGGCAACGCCGCCTACCAGCAGCTTCAACTTGACATCTATGGCGAGCTCATGGACTCGGTCTACCTGTTCGACAAATATGGCCATCCCGTTTCTCACGATTTGTGGGAAGACCTTGTGCGCCTTGTCAATTGGGTGAGCGACAATTGGAACCAGCCCGATGAAGGCATCTGGGAGATCCGCTCGGGGAAGCACCACTTCCTTTTTTCTCGCCTCATGTGCTGGGTAGCCATCGACAGAGCGCTTCGTCTGGCTGGCAAACGCTCTTTCCCCGCTCCCACTGAGCACTGGATCAAGGCTCGCGACACGATCTACCGCGACGTCTTCGACAACTTCTGGGATGCGGACCAAGGCGCTTTCGTCCAGCGGTTGGGGGCCAAGACGCTGGACGCCTCGAGTTTGCTTATGCCGCTCGTCCGCTTCATCAGTCCCGTCGATCCGCGCTGGCTGTCTCATCTCCAGGCCATCGAGCGCGAATTGGTGCATGACACACTCGTCTACCGCTATAACGCATCCGAAGGAGAAGATGGCCTGACAGGCAATGAGGGGACGTTCAGCATGTGCAGCTTCTGGTTTGTGGAGTGCATCTCGCGCTCGGGCGACCTGGAAAAAGCCCGGTTCTACTTCGAGAAGATGCTTGGTTATGCGAACCATCTGGGACTGTACGCCGAGGAACTTGGGCCGCGTGCCGAGCATCTTGGAAACTTCCCCCAAGCGTTCACCCACCTGGCTCTGATCAGCGCCGCCTACGATCTCAATCGTCGGTTGTCAAGTGCCGGCTGGAAAGCCTAGCGCCCCATCGGCACCCGACGGTGCAGGCTGGCCGAGCCAGCCTCGCACGCCGTAGTAGACCAATCCCAGGATTTCGCGCACGGCACCTTGGCTGGTGTGCAAAGCGTCCAAACTAGGGAGGATACCTTCCCCCGCTCCCCGCCCCCCATCGGATCCTTCCGGCGCCGGAGACGGAATGGGGTCCAGGCCGGAATGGCGGAAAACACCCATTGCCCTGGGCATGTGAACCCCGCTAGTGACCAGAACAAATCGTTTGATATCGTGGGCCCTAAGAAGGCTGCGCAGGAAGACCGCCTGTTCGTAGGTATTGCCCGAGATGCGCTCTTCAAGGATGCGATCCCCCGGAATCCCAAGTTGGATCAAGGCGCGTTTCAGCACGTCGCTTTCCGGCTCCGCGGTCGGGCCGGAAGGGCCGCCGGATACGACAACCCATTGCGGGTGCAGCAGCCAGTACAGCCGCACCCCTTCCAACGCCCTTAGGGCGCTGGCGTCGCTCAGGGTGCTCAGCTTAGTGCCGGCCCCCTCATACGTTGCCGAACCGCCACCCAAAATGATGACGGCCTGGCTGCCCTGGGCATCAGACGCAGTCTGGACTGCGTGGTAGTGGTGGTCCAGTCCCCACACCAGGCCGCCTGAGACAGACGGGAGCGACATCAGCCAGTACAAGATGATTCAACGATGCCAAGCCCCAGCGACCGATCCTTTGCCATCTGCCTCCGACGAACAGGAGGACGGTCAAGAGCGTCCCTGCCAGTAGGAAGAAGCTGAGAGATCCTGGGAGCAAGTAGGCCTTGAAGGCCTCAACAAGCGCATCGATCATGGGAATCGTGCGCCGGGGTCTCGACTTGGGGACCGTTCATGGTCGTCCTGTCTCCAGCACGCCTGGGAGCAAGCCGGCAAGTGAGCCCAAACGGACCGTGTTACGCAAGAGAGGGATGAAATGCGCGCAGCACTTCAGAGTAGAGGTTGACGATCCGCTTGGTGATGAATGGCCAGGCATGGCCTTGGGCATACTCGCGCGCGCTTCTCGCCAATTCGGGCGCGCAGCTCCGGGTCCTTCAGGATCATCTCTAATTTGTCTGCCAGAGCGCTGCGGAGTTGGCCGCCGGAACGTGGAAACCGTTCTCGCCGTCATGGATAAGGAAGGCCAGTCCGCCTGTCTCGGACGCAACCACAGTCCGCCCGCAGGCCATCGCCTCCAGCGCCACCAGACCGAACGATTCGTAGTGCGAAGGAACCACCACGATATCTGAAGCGGAGTAGAAGTACTGCAGGGTATCCTGATCCCGCTGGCCGAGGAAGGTAACCATGTCCTCCGTACCCAATTCCCGGGCGATACCTTTCAGCCGGGCCATCTCTTCGCTGATCTTCTCTGGGGACACCCCGAATTCACCCCCGATGATCGCCAGACACTCACATCCCTTGACCAGCACACCCTTCTGGCGGAGCTTGGCGGCAGCCTCGATCAGAGTGTCCACTCCCTTCAGTGGCTCGATTCGCCCCACAAACAGGATCATCCGCTTGTCATCCGGCACGCCGACGAATTCCTTGGCCTCATCCTCAGGTATTGGGTAGAAGTGGCTGATGTCAACACCGGGTGGAATGACGACCACATTCTTGGTGTCCACCTTGTACAGCCATTGAAACTGGGCCAATTCCGCCTGTGTGGCGGCTACAATTCGGTCGGCCTGGGTCAAAAGCTGGCGTTCACCCCGTTCACGCTGGTGGGTCGACTTTTCCGAAGTCGCTGCGCGCCACACGGTTCTTCATCAGCCCTAGCGTGTGCATCATGTGCACAACCGGGACGTCCCAAGCCTGGCGCAGTTCAAGGGCGGCCAAACCCGGAGAGCCAATAGTGGCTGTGGATCAGGTCGTACTCCACTCCCTTTGACTCGGCGAACCCACGAATGTTGCCGATAAACTCAGGTAGATGGTCGGCCAGGCAATCTTTGGCCACCGGCGTCTCGGGACCTGCCGGAATGTGAACGACACGATTGCCGAACCCCAAATCATGCAAGACATGCGGCACGTGCTCATCCTGAGACCGGGTGAAGACATCTACCCCGATGCCCTGACGGCCCAACTCCCGGCTAAGGTCACGAACATACACGTTCATTCCCCCGGTGTCCTTTCCCCCCAAAGTCGCCAACGGGCAGGTGTGATACGAGATCATCGCTACTCGCATGAGGCATTATCATTCCCGGCTCCGTTCTTGCCAACCCCAAATGGCGGTTGGTATAATGGCCGCCGATTGCCAGCGTAGCTCAGATGGCAGAGCAGCCGCTTCGTAAGCGGCGGGTCAAGGGTTCGAGTCCCTTCGCTGGCTCCTACACTACCCCCATGGCACTCGCTAGTGCCTCCGACCTCAGCAAATGTGAGCCTATGAATCATCGAACGCCACCCGTCGTGATCGGGATTGCAGGTGGAACCGGATCCGGGAAGACCACGGTAGCCACGGTCATCCTCGAGCGAGCCGGTGCCGAGAATATCGTACTTCTCCCACATGACGCCTACTACAAGGACCTGTCGCTGACTCCCTAAACCACAACGGGATTTGGTCAACTTCGATCACCCGGATTCGCTCGAGACCGACCTCATGGTGAACACCTCTCGGCCCTCCGAAGCTGGCAGGCTGTAGATATCCCCGTCTACGATTTCTCCCGGCACGCGCGAACCGACCAGTACATTCACCTCGAACCTCAACCTATCATTCTGGTGGAAGGCAATCCTTGTGTTTGCCGAAGCCAAGCTACGGGAGCTGTTCGACGTCAAGATCTTTGTCGACACGCCACCCGATATCAGGTTCATCCGCCGGCTTCAACGAGACATGATTGAACGCGGTCGGACGATTAGAATCCGTGATCCGTCAATACGAAACGACGGTACGCCCAATGCACCTGGAGTTTGTCGAACCATCGAAAAGGCACGCAGATGTCATCATCCCGGAAGGAGGCCTGAACACGGTCGCCATGGACATGGTGGTCGCAAGGATCGAATCGCAGCTCCTCCAGAACCTCAGCCAAGGAGACAAGGATGCCTGAGCACCAGTATTCGCAGCCCCCTGAAATGACCATCGACCCCACCGCCAATTACCAGGCCAAAATCAAGACGGACAAAGGCGACATGCTGATCGACTTGTTTGCCGAGAAGGTCCCGACAACGGTCAACAACTTCGTCTTCCTCGCCAAGGAAGGCTTCTACGATGGCGTGATCTTCCATCGGGTGATCGACGATTTCATGGCCCAAACCGGGGATCCCACCGGCACCGGTCGCGGCGGGCCCGGCTACCGTTTCAACGACGAGTTCCACCCAAAGCTGCGGCATGATGGCCCCGGCGTGCTGTCAATGGCCAATGCAGGGCCCAACACCAATGGGAGCCAGTTCTTCATCACCCACATCGCCACGCCCTGGCTGGACAACAAGCACTCCGTTTTCGGGCAGGTGGTTGAAGGGCTGGATGTCTTGATGTCGATTCCGGCACACGATCCGGACGATCCGAACGCCCCGGCAATCAAGATCCAGACGATCGAGATCATTGAGGGGTGAATTCTCCCGAGTGGCTGACGGGGTGGCGCCTCCATCTGGCCCGTGTCCTGGCCATTCTGATGGTGGTCGCTCTCACGGCGTACCTGTTCTCAATTCGAGATCGTGCAGCCGAGCTGGCTGGCTACGGCTACCCAGGCGTTTTTCTGCTCTCCCTCGTTACCAACGCCACCCTCCTGCTGCCCATGCCTGGTGTAGCGATCACTTTCGCTGCCGGGGCGATATTCAATCCGTTCCTGGTCGCGTTGGCGGCTGGCCTGGGCTCAACGCTGGGCGAGTTGACCGGCTACCTGGCCGGCTTCAGTGGCCAGGGTGTGCTTGAGCGCACAGATCTGTATGTCCGTTTGGAGGACATTGACTGCCCGCTATGGCACGGCGGTAGTCTTCTTCCTGGCGTTGATACCCAATCCCCTGTTTGACCTGGCCGGCGCATCTGCTGGCGCCATGAGAATGCCGCTTCGCAGGTTCTTGCTTTGGACATGGCTGGGTAAGACACTTAAGATGCTTGGCTTCGCCGTGGCTGGCGCCACCTCCGCACCGTGGTTGCTGCAACTGCTCAAACTCAACTGGCCTTCCAGCTAGCGTTTTCCGCCTGGTTGGAGCACTGTCGAGCGCAAGGTCACTTCGTCCAAGACAGTCTGAACAACCTCGACGCCCAGCCCGTTGCGTTGCGGGCACCTTGATGGTGCCCTGATCGAGCACGAAGGTGGGCCGGGCGATGTCCTGGTGATAGTAGCGATCGGTGGCCGAAATGTCCCCGGGCAGGGTGAACCCGGGCAGGGAAGCCAGGGCAAGGTTGGCCGCCCGACCAATCCCGGTCTCCAACATCCCGCCACACCAAACAGGAACCTCTTGAGCCCAACACAAATCATGAATGGCCACGGCCTCACTCAGGCCACCCACCCTGGCGGGTTTGATGTTGATGATGCGGCATGCACCAATCTCGATCGCCTGTCGTGCGTGCCGAGCTCGATAGAATGCTCTCATCCAGGCAAATTGGCGTCTTCAGCCGTTCCTGGAGCTTGGCATGATCGACCAGATCATCCTCCGCCAGAGGCTGCTCGATCAGCAACAACCCCAGATCGTCCATGGCTTCGAAGACCTCGGCGTCTTCCAAGCTGTAGGCTGAGTTAGCATCCACCTGGAGCGGGAGATCTGGGAAGGCCCGGCGAACTGCCTCGACTTCGACCACGTCGCGCCCCGGCTTGATCTTGAGCTTCACGCGAGGATAGCCGGCTTCTACAAAAGACCTTACAACCTTCACCAGATCGCCTAGCGCTCGGCTGAATCCCAATCGAAACACCGACAGCGACGCGCTCCCGCTCGCCTCCCAGCATGCCCATCAGGGATCGGTCGGCTGCGCTGCGACATAAGGTCCCACAGTGCCAATTCCATTCCTGCCTTAGCCAAAGGGTGGCCCTTGAGGTGGCGCAATCCGCTGTCGATAGGCCGGCACATCCGGCACATCGTGCCCAAAAATCAGGGGCGCCAAATGGTCCTTGAGCATGTGCCAGGCTGTCTGCACCGTCTCGTAGGAATACCCGGGCCATCCACCAGCCACACATTCTCCCCAGCCGACGACACCCTCGGAGTCGAGCCTCAAGATGATCGCTTCTCGTTCGCGTTCAACGCCAAACGACGTCTCAAAGGGAGCCACAAGAGGCATACTCACGTGGCGCATCTCGATCCGGTCGATATTCATTCAGCCAAGTGTCCCTTCACCCTGAATGAGGAGATAGTACGATCGAGGAAACTTCTCCTCGCCCAGGTGCACGAAATCGGTGGCAATGAAGCCGGCGGAGAATGCGTTTTCGAAGATCTCCCTGGTATGGCTTCGCCAAGCGGCGGCCAGGCCCAGATCGGCGTTCCTGATTCGGTCGTAGTCGCTGGGGATTTCAACCAAGAGCAGGTTGCCCTCCATCGGCTGGAGGCTCTCGGAGGGTTCCAGCAGGTCGTCATGCCGGAGCATGGCGGGGTTGATCTTGTTCGCTCCCGCCGCCAAGAAGTTGGCCAGATCCAGCGGAGCTCTGGCCCGTTCGACACGCGAAACCACACGCGGAGATGTGATCCACCACTCTACCTGGAACCGGTCGGAGGCGACGCCTTGATTCAGCTCATCTCGCATTTCGCCGTACGCGTCCCGCAGGTAGATACGCGCCAACCCTCCCAGGCGACGGATGTTGAGATGCGCATTTCGACTCTGAAGTGGGTCGTAGGTCCACGTGATCAGCCGGATCCCCTGGGCATTCACCGCTTGCCTCTGTGCGATTTTGAGGGCTATCCCAATGCCTCGACCCTGAGAGGCAGGATCCACTCCGAGCATGTGCGAACAGTGCTTGAGCCGAGCCATCGCAACCCGTTCCGGTGTTTCCGAATCCAGGCCTGGAAACCCCAGCACAAATCCAACCAGCCGATCCCCGTCATAGGCTCCCAGCAGTATCGCCCCGTTATGGGCAAGGGTGATGAGGATATGGCCGGGAACAACATCGCGTTCACTTCCCGGCCATACGAGAAGCTGAAGCGCCTCAACCTGGAACATCTCCGCCATGCTCTCGAGAGGGCGGATGACCAAGTGTTCGCTCATGCTCCGACCGATCCCCCGCCGGCCGAAGCTGATCGCGTATGATCTCTACTCCCCAGCGAATCTCTTCAAGGTAGTCCAGCCGGTCGGTCATCCTGGATGGTTGCAGACCGATGGCCCTCGGCAAGCGAATCCAGGTCTGTCGTGCGATTGGCAGCCACATAGTCAAGGGAGAATGTCGTCAGGGGCGGATGAGGTAGCAATCGCTCCATGAGCGCCACCCCCATTCGCAAGTACGGCGCCCCAATGGGCACAAGCAGGCGGTGGATCCCTGCCCTGGTCAAGATCAACTCCACGCATTCCGCCAAACTGATCTGCTCCGGCCCAGCAACTTCGAACCGTTGGAATAACGAAGACGGCTCTTCAAGGAGCCAGATCAGCGCCGTTGTAAGATCGTGAACCCACAAGGGCTGTAGGAGCACCTCACCCCGCCCAGCCAAGGGAAACAGGCCCGGAACAAGGGCTCCGAGCTTTGCCAGACTGGTCGTAAAGTGATCGTCCCTGCCGAAGACAATGCCGCAGCGAAGGATGGTGAAGGGTACCTGGCTCGTCCCGCACATGCTCCTCGGCAGTGCCCTTGGCCCTCAGGACCGGGTAGGCGGAAGATCGGTCAGCGCCCAGATGGCTCAAATAGACGAATCTGCGATACGCCGGCCTCGGCGGCCGCCTGAACCAGGTTCTCGGTTCCCTGGACATCGCCTCGCCAAAGATCCGCCCGGTGCCCGTAGTGTTCCTCGCTGGCCAGATGGATCACGGTGTCTATGCCAACCATCGCCGCACGAATTCCCCCCAGGTCACTCAGCGAGGAAAGGGCCACTTCCATCGTCGCCCCCTTGGGCAGCTTGGGAGTGTGCCGTGATGGCTTGAGCAAGATGCGAACTGCAGTATCCGGCCTGGTTCAGGCCGGAAAGGAGTCGCTTGCCAATGAAGCCCGTTGCCCCGGTTAGAAGCAGCATGGGTTGCGGAAGACCTCGGATGCGGCAGCGTCCACACGGGCGAGCCTTCATTCAACCGCTCGCTTGACGGACCGTCCGGTAACGCATCAGGCTGCGATTCTAGCACACGCGCCTCTATCGCCACCGAACCCAATCCAAACCACGGGTGTTATACTCCAGCGAGGGGTTCTCCCAGCCTGTAAGGAGGTCCAAGTTGTCCCGCATGCGCGTCGTCGTCACCGGCATCGGGTGTGTCAGCCCGTTGGGTTTGGATGTTGATTCGACCTGGAAATCCATTGTGGAGGGGCGATCAGGCGTGGCACCGATTACCCTTTTCGACACAACAGATTTCAAAACGACATTTGCAGCTGAAGTCAAGGGTTTTAACGCCGAGGAGCTGCTCGGCCGCAAGGACGCCCGGCGGATGGACCGCTTCACTCATTTCGCCGTCGTCAGCACGACCCAGGCCCTGCGTGACGCAAACCTCGAAGTCACGGACGCAAATCGAGACAGTATTGGTGCCATTATCGGCACTGGCATCGGGGGAATTGGCACCCTCTTCGATGAGACACTCAAGTACGCAGAGCGCGGGCCGCGCTGGATCAGCCCGTTTCTCGTCCCGATGATGCTGCCGGACATCGCCGCCGGCCAGGTGGCCATCCAGCTTGGTTTGCGTGGCCCGAACATGGCTGTTGTGACGGCCTGCGCCTCGAGCGCCAACGCCATCGGTGAGGCGTCCGAAGTCATTCGCCGGGGCCACGCCGACGTTATGGTCGCTGGGGGCGCTGAAGCCGCCATCGTCCCGATTGCGGTGGGTGGCTTCAATGCCATGGACGCCGTGTCCAAGCGCAATGATGATCCCGCCGGCGCCTCCCGGCCCTTCGATCTCAACCGTGACGGATTCGTGATCGGCGAGGGCGCCGCCAGCCTGATCCTGGAATCTTACGAGCACGCTCAAGCCCGGGGCGCCAGTATGATCGCCGAAGTTTTGGGCTATGCCGCCAACAACGATGCTTACCATATCACCGCGCCAGCCGAAAACGGTTCTGGGGCGGCCATCTGCATGCGCAAAGCACTGGCGGATGCGGATCTCGGCATCGAATCCATCGACTACATCAACGCCCACGGCACAAGCACGCCGCTCAACGACAAGAGTGAGACGGCCGCCATCAAGACCATATTTGGCGAGCGAGCGTACGACGTTCCCATATCGTCAACCAAGTCAATGACCGGCCACCTGCTTGGAGCGGCTGGGGCACTCGAGTTCATCTTCTGCATCAAGGCGATGCAAGACGGCGTGCTGCCGCCGACGATCAATTACGAGACCCCCGACCCCGAATGTGATCTGGACTATGTGCCCAACCAAGCGCGGAAGGCGAGCCCAGATTGCGTGATGACCAACTCGTTCGGTTTCGGAGGGCATAACGCCACGCTCATCTTCGGTCTCCCTGGAGCAAACGGGGACGGACTGTGACGCGCTACGCCCATGTGACCGGCTGGGGTATGTATGTCCCAGAACGCGTCATGACCAACGATGACATTGCCGCCATCGTCGATACCACTGATGAATGGATAGTCTCCCGAACCGGCATTCGGGAGCGGCGCATTGCCGCCAAGGATGATTCCACCTCATCCCTGGCCACCCGGGCGGCATTCCGCGCTCTTGATAAAACGGATCTCCATCCCCACGACATCGACCTGATCATTGTCGCCAGCGCCACGCCCGACCATCTTTTTCCAGCCACGGCCTGTCTGGTGCAGGATCAGTTGGGGGCGGTCAACGCGGGGGCGTTCGATCTTTCAGCGGCATGTTCCGGCTTCATTTTCGGCGTGAATATGGCCGCCCAGGGCATTCGTGCCGGCGCCTTCGACAACGCGCTGGTGATTGGCTCGGAAACGTTGTCCCGATTCATCGACTGGGATGACCGCGGGACATGTATTCTGTTCGGAGACGGCGCCGGAGCCTTCGTTCTGCAAGCCAGCGAACAGCCGGGCGGGATCCTCGCCGGTGTAATGCGCTCGGATGGCTCCGGCGGCAACCTACTGGCCATCCCCGCCGGCGGCAGCCGCATGCCAGCCACGCTGGAGACGGTTCACAAGAAGCAGCACATGATTCATATGAACGGCCGGGAGGTCTTTCGATTTGCCACCAAGGTCATGGCGGACGCAACACGCGAGGTTGTATCCAAAGCGGGCCTGGTGCTCGATGAACTGGACCTCATCGTGCCCCATCAAGCCAACCGTCGAATCATCGAAGCCGCTGCACGGGGCCTGGGCCTCCCGGTCGAAAAGTTCATGATCAATCTTGATCGCTACGGGAACACATCATCCGCTTCCATCCCGATCGCTGTAGCGGAGGCAGTTGAATTCGGTCGAATCGAGCCGGGGGACAACCTGGTACTGGTTGGATTTGGCGCCGGACTGACCTGGGGTGCCGTGGCGATGCAGTGGGTCGCGGCCGAGAAGGCAATCCCCTCAGTTAAGATCCAACAGCGGCGGGCGAGAGCCGTGATCTCTCATTTGCGCTCGTGGCTTCGACGAATTCTGCGGCGAATTGAGGGGCTGCTCTTTGGCGCCCAGGCAGAAGGAGAGGGCCCGGCACGCCGCAGGTCTGGCCGGCGATAATCCCCGGGCAAAGGGACTGTATGCAACAGAAAAGGCGCACTCGGTTGTGCGCCTTTTGATGTCCAAAGCGACGGTGGATCTCAGCCGGCAGCCGTCTCTTCCACGGCGCCCAAGAACTCGTCCACCATATCACGCAGGTAGGGCTCAGGGACTGCCCCAACCTGCTGATGGATCAACTTCCCGTCGGAGATGAACAACATGGTGGGAATACCTTGCACGCCGTACCTGCCCGCCCATTCCGGATTCTCATCCGTGTTCACTTTAGCCACAATCAGCTTCCCAGCATACTGCTCGGCCAGTTTCTCGAGAATGGGTGCTACCATCCGGCAGGGACCGCACCATGGCGCCCAGAAGTCCACAATGACCGGGGTTTCCGAGCCCAAGACCTTCAATTCGAATGCTTCATCCGTCACATGAATTGGTTCTTTAACCATTTCGTGCTCCATTTAACCTACGGCAACGTCGGGCATCATACCATGATTTCCGCATGAGGACAGACGGCTCACCAACTCCGTTAAGCCATGCGGCTTGACAAGCTCAACCGTCGGCACGTCCACACGGTGACCTCCATTATAATCGTGCATACCGCCGTCGGAGTTGCCATCTGTGCTTCCTGCACGTTCAACCCGCTGTCCATTTTGCCACGCCCCTCAACCACCAATGGTAGAAGGCGACTCTGCCATCTGCGCCTATTGTGGTTCAAGCTTCGTCATGTCGCCGGCGGTGTGTCCGCACTGCGGGACGGTCAATTCTGAAGACGACGAGGCGTGCCTGCAGTGCGGCGAACCCCTGACGACAATGGGGCGCGTCTTCCAGCGCCACCAGGATGCGCGCCGCCCACCCCAATTCCTACAGCACGCCCGTGAGCAGGCACCCAGCATCAAGCGATCTGAAGCCGAGGCCTCCCGCTTGCGAACGGAAACGTTCAATTCTGAGGAAGCCAAGCGGCTTGAGAACCTGCGCATCCAGCATCAAGTGCAGGCAGCCAAAGACCGAAAGCTCATCCTCATTGGGCTTGCATTCCTGGCATGCCTGGTCGTGCTACTCTTGCTTGTGGCCGTCGTCCAAGGGCTGGCGCCATGACAACGGTCACCGACGTCACAATCCAGCTTCCGGTCTACGAGGGGCCACTCGATCTTCTCCTGGAGTTGATCGAACGCGCTGAATTGGACATCACCAAGGTCGCCCTGGCCCAGGTGACAGACCAGTATCTCGGCTACCTGAAGAAGGCCGCTCGCTACGGGCTTGAGGATCTGACTGCTTTTCTGGTCATCGCCACACGGTTGCTCCAAATCAAGTCGGAAGCATTGCTACCTCGCCCGCCCGAAAGAGAACCTGACGAAGAGGACCCTGGTGACGCTCTGGCCAGGCAGCTCATCGCCTACAAGAAATACAAGCAGATAGCCGTGCTGCTCTCGGAACGAGAGGCGGGCGGCATGCGAACCTACGTCCGCACTGCCCCTGCGCCATCGATGGAGCCACATCTCGATCTGGAAGGCTTGACGGCAAGTTCGTTGGTGGAGGCGCTCACCGAGCTTCTCATCTCTCTCCAGCCAGATGCAAACTTGGACGAGGTGGTGATTGCCCCTAGGGTCAAGATTAGAGATCGGATCGCACAGATCATCCGGTCTCTTCGTGCACGGGGCAAGACCACTTTTGGTTCGGTCCTCAAGGGCAGTCAGACCCGCCTCGAAATCGTGGTGTCTTTTCTGGCGGTGCTGGAGTTGATCAAACTTCGCAGGGTGAACGCTGAGCAAACCGAGATTTTCGGAGAGATCGATCTGGTGCGAGGCGAAGCCTGGGAATCGGATCAAGACCTCGATTTCGACCTGGAGTTTGAAGAGTAGACCGCAGCCAAAGCCACAAAGATGGCTGCACTCGTCCCATCGATCATGACATCGCGCAGGCTTGATGTTCTACCCTGGACAAACGATTGGTGAAACTCGTCGCTCAAGGCAAATAGAACCGCCATCAGGACCGCAGTGAACCAGCGGTAGCCCGAATTCAGGCGGCGAGGCAGCGCATAGAAATAGGACAAACCCAGCATGGCATAACCAATCGCGTGCCCGCTCTTCTTCACCAGAAAGTCATACAGCCCGAAGTCCGGCATGCTGCTGGCCGGGATAGATGAAAAGGCGAAGATGGCGAGCATCATTACCAGCGCTGGGAGCCATCGCAGGGGAGAGCTTGATGTGTTTTCCATGGGCCAGATTCTACCAAATCCCATCCTCCGTCCTGGATGAGGCCGCGCCTTGACCAACCATTTGCGCGGCTCGACGTCCCCCTACCTCCATCAACACGCCGAGAACCCGGTGGACTGGTACCCGTGGGGGCCCGAAGCATTGACCAGGGCCGCTGACGAGAACAAACCCATCTTCTTGAGCATTGGCTACGCCTCCTGCCATTGGTGCCACGTGATGGCCCATGAGTCGTTTGAGGACCCCAACACGGCCGACATCATGAATGCGCACTTCGTGTGCATCAAAGTCGATCGTGAGGAGCGCCCTGACCTGGATTCAATTTACATGGACGCCGTCGTGGCCATGACGGGCCGCGGCGGTTGGCCGATGTCCGTGTTCCTCACGCCAGGCGGAGAACCGTTCTTCGGGGGCACGTACTTCCCTCCCTCCCCTACGCATGGCCTGCCGGCGTTCAAGCAGATATTGTTGAGCGTGGCTCAGGCTTGGGAATCCGATCGGCAGCGGCTGGTCGCCGCTGGGTCAGACCTCACCGGACGCATCGCTCGCACACTATCCCTAGCTGGCAGCAGCGAGGAACTTTCGCCCACGGCCCTCGACAACGCGGCGGAAAGGCTGTTCCAGAGTTACGACTGGAAGTTTGGCGGATGGGGAGGCGCCCCCAAGTTTCCCCAGCCAATGGCCATCGAATTCTTGCTACAACGTGCCGCCGTGACAGGGGACAGACTGGCACACGATATGGGGAGGCATGCCCTGCTGAGCATGGCATCCGGCGGCATCTTCGACCAACTCGGCGGGGGTTTCGCCCGCTATGCGGTGGACGGAGAATGGACCATTCCCCATTTCGAGAAGATGCTTTACGACAACGCTCAGCTAATCAGCGCTTATCTCCATGGCTGGCAGCTCACCGGGGAAGACGAGCTGCTTTCGATCTGCCGAACTCACGGTCGACTTCTGTCTCCGGGAGCTGCGCCTGCCGGAGGGTGGTTTTGCATCATCATTGGACGCTGATTCGGATGGGGAAGAAGGCGCATTCTACGTCTGGGAACGCGAAGAGTTGGAGGAGACGATCACGGATCCTCAACACTGGCGCCTCTTCGCCCAAGCCTATGGTCTGTTGGGAGAGCCGAATTTCGAGGGGCGATACGTCCTTCGGCGAAAAGCAACTTTGGCCGAGCTTGCCGAGAAACTCCCCGCGGAAGAAGGCGAGGTTCCGGACATCCTCGAAGAGGCCAAACTCCTGGCCCTGGAAGCTCGCAGCCATCGAGCACGTCCCGCCCTGGATGACAAGGTTCTGGCCGGCTGGAACGGAATAATGCTTCAGGCTCTGGCACAGTTCGCTCGAGCGACCGGTGACGTACCGGCTGCAGACGCCAGCCGGCGGTTGGGCAATTTCCTCCGGACCCACATGTTGGATGGAGAACGACCTTATCGCGCATGGCGTGCCGATCGTGTCTCCCAGCCAGGGTTCCTCGAAGATTCGGCCGCCCTCGGATTGGGCTGGCTCTCGCTCTACGAGCTGGACTTCGAGCCCGAGTGGTTTCGATTGGCCGAATCCCAAACCCAGGTCCTCCTGACGCACTTCGCCGACCCAGTCGGCGGTTTTTTCGACACCTCGGCTGACCGGGCCGGCGACCTTCTGATGCGCCCGAAATCGCTCCAAGACAACCCCACCCCGTCGGGGAACAGCATGGCCGTGCAGCTGCTGCTTCGCATGGCCTCCCTGACGGGAGCCTCCGAGCGTTACGCCAAGCCTGCGCTAGAGAGTCTCGGTGCCATGCAGGGTAATGCCGAGCGGCATCCGACTGCCTTTGCGGGATGGCTGGCCGCCCTGGGATTTGCGCTTGGGCCCCAGCGACAATTGGCATTCGTCGGGTTCGAACCCGAAGATGCGTATCGCCGTCTCCGTTCTGTCGCTGATCGGCGCTTCTTGCCGCTAACGGTGATGGCCGGACGAGACGGAATCTCAGACCGGGATCCGGCTTTGCTTGAGGGAAGAACGCGCCTGGACGGTGGACCTTCGGTCTACTTATGCAAGGAGTTCACCTGCAATATTCCGACAAGTGACCCTGCCGAATTTGAGGCGCAACTGAACGAGGGATCCGGGAAATGAGTGGGCCAGGCGCGGAGGGCGGGTCCTCAGGGTCAGTTGCCGCTCGATTATCCAAACTGGGACTTGCCTGGCGTGCCCTGATGTTCTTGGTTAGTCTGGCCGTCTTCGCCCTGTCACTGCTGCTGGTGAAGGAGGGCGCCACTCCGCTCGCCCCGCTGATCCACTCTGGGTTCCGGATCGACAATTCGTTCGATGCGCTTGGCCTCGGCTGGCTGGCGGCTATGGTCAGTTTGTCGGGTTCCCCAGTAGCCGCCAGCTCGCTGGCATTCTTCCAAGCTGGTGTGTTGGACGCTATTCAGACGTTCTCAATGATCGCCGGATCAAGGCTGGGAGCAGCGTTCGTCGTGCTTCTTATCGGCTTTGTCTACACAATTAGGCGGGGGACGCGCGAGAGCAGCTTGGGCGCAGGCTTGCTTTCCTTGCTTGTCACTCAAACGATATACGTGCCGGCAATCCTCGTAGGTTTGGTCATCTTCAGATCCGGTCTATTGGACAGGGTAAGCTTCGCTGCCAACAACGGGCTGGTATCACCGCTCGATTGGGCATTCAACCCCGTTGTAACCCCGATCAAGAACTCTGATTCCGAGCTGGGGGTTGTTCCCACTTGGATTCGCCTTGATGCTGGTCAGCTTCTGGATGGTCGACACGGCCCTGCCCCAGTTGCACATCCAGGGCACCAACTTGGGGCGCATCAACCGCTTGCTGTTCCGTCCGGGGGTTTCTTTTCTGCTTGGCGCAGGCATCACAGCCCTGACCATGAGTGTCTCCGTTTCGTTGAGCATATTGATTCCACTCTCGAATCGCGGTTTTATCCGTCAGGAGAACGTCATCCCATACATCATGGGGGCTAACGTGACCACGTTCGTCGACACACTGGTGGCCGCCGGCCTGCTCGCCAACCCGGTAGCCATTTCCATCGTTCTCGTGCAAATGGTGAGCGTGAGCATTGTCTCCCTGGCCGTGCTGCTGTTCGGCTTCCCGACCTACGACCGCCTCCTGGCCAGGTTGACACACTCCTTCCTGACGAACCGCTGGCAAATGATCACCTACCTTGTGCTGACAATCGGCATCCCGATCGCCCTTTTGGGTCTGACATGACGGAGGCTCAATGAAAGTTCTGATTTGCACTAAATCGCAGCCCAACTCCGCCCGCTCTGCTGCCTTCGCCTCTCAGCTGGGACTGATAAGGCACGCGGACATCACTCTGCTCGGGGTGGCGCATTCCCGCCAAGATGTGCCTCAGACGGAAGCCACCATGGAAATCGTAGGCAGAGAGTTGAACTCGGCGGCCAGCCTTGAGCTCGTTCTCCGAGTCGGCGATGCACCGCATGAAATCATCAGGGCCTCCGGGGAGGAGGATTATGACCTGGTTGTGCTCAGCCGACACCAGAAGCGCCGGCTTCCGCCCCTCGTGTCCCGCTCGGGCACGCAGGCGCTGGCGCGAAATATCGCCAGTCACCTGCTCTTGGTGCGGGACCCCCCCGAACAAATCCGCAAGATCCTCGTCTGTTCGAGCGGGGAAGCTCCATCCAGCCGCACCCTCCCATTGGCCGGCCACTTGATCGGTCCGTCGGAGGCCGCTGTCAGCCTCATTCACGTCATGTCGCAGGTCGCGCTTCGTCCAGACAGCCCCACCTCCGAGCTTGAGGAAACCGCCGGAGAGGCAATTGAACGGAAGACACTGGAGGGCGAGAGGCTCACGCAAGGCATCAGGATGCTGGCTGAAGCTGGGGTCAGAACGCCAGTTCAGCCTGTCCTCCGGCACGGACTAGTGGTAGATGAGGTACTGGCGGAGATTGATGATGGGGGATACGACCTGGTCGTGCTCGGCTCGCATTACCAGCCGGGGCTGACGCGTTGGATGGACGTCTTGCTGGACAATGTCGCCAACGCACTGCTGGATCGGGTGGAGTGCTCGCTGCTGATCATCGCGCCCATTGACTCAGATCAAGCTTCGTAGTTGGAGAGTCGCTCCTAACTGAATTAGGCCTGTTCTTTTCTCGGGTGTGAGGGGGCCTCAATCGGGAGCTCGACGACGATACAGTTCATCCCCCCTGCGTCTCGCGCTATGTTAATCGAGCCGCCGTGGCGCTGGCAGACGATGTTGTAGGCGATGTGCAATCCCAAACCGGTTCCGACGCCGGGCGGTTTGGTCGTAAAGAAGGGTTCGAAGACGCGCTCACGGATTTCGTCTGGGATTCCGGGACCCGAATCGCAAATACTCACCACGACCTTGTTTCCTGCTCGAGCGGTGCTCATAACCAGCAAACCCAATTCCCCGACGGCATCCAAGGCATTGTCAATGAGATTGGTCCAAACCTGGTTGAGCTCGCTGCCGTAGGCCTCAATGCGAGGCAGATCCGGCGCATACTTGCGGTCAATGCGTATCCCCTGACTAACCTTCTGACGCAGAATGGTTAGCGTATCTTCCAGCCCTTTGTGGACATCGACGAGCTGAGCCGGCGCCTGATCCAGGTAGGCGTACGTCTTGAAAGACCCCACCAGGTTCGAAATCCTGCCGGCACCCTGGTGTATCTCCGCCGCCAGGGAGAAGAGCGACACTCCGATGGCAAACCAGCGGAGGATTCGGACGAGGCGGTCGGCAGCCACGCCGGCCACCATCGAAATCCAACTCAGCTTGGCTCCAGCCCCCGGAGACCAACCAAGGGGCGTATTCCCAGCCGTCATCCAAACCATTCGATTCCAACCAACCCGTGAGTTCGTCCTCGAGCTCACTTCGTGTGATCGGGTCGACCTCATCCGCCGAGCCTGGATCAAGCAAGCGGCGCTCGAAGGCCGTGATTGCCGTTTGCTCAACTCCCGTCAACGGGATTACGCCGACCTGTGCACTGGCTTCAAGCCATCTGCTCAGGAGCTCCTGCAATTGCCCAGCCCCACGACCTATGGCCGCTGCCGGGTTGTTGAGTTCATGCGCCAAACCCGCAGCAAGCGTTCCCAGAGCCGCCATCTTCTCATGTTGACGTAGCATGGCCTCCGTGGTCCTTAGGCGGGAGATGATCGTGCTGAGAAGTGCCAACGCCGCCTGAGGGCTGCCCTTTATTACCTCTTGAAAAGCCTTCTGATTGAGCTCGAGAAGCGAAGACGCCTTCGTGGCGGTTAGGGTCGCCGAGCGTGGCGCCTCATCGAGAATCGAAATCTCGCCGAAGACTTCCCCCGGCCCACGAATGGCGATTTGCACGTCCTGCTGGCCGGACCGCTTCGTGACCTCGAACTCACCGTCCAGCAGCAAGTACAAGGAGCCTCCCGGGGTACCCTCTTTCATGAGGACCTCCCCCGGCTCGAGATGGATTGGCGAAGCCAACTCCAGGAGGCGCTCCAGATCGCCTGAAGGCAGAGCCTCGAACAATGGATGCGCCCTGAGCATGTCTAGGATGTCCAAGTTCGATCTTTTGGCGCCACTCATGGGCCATGCCTCCGAGAGTCGAGTCGCTCGAACATCTTAATAGCCGGGCTTCCGTTCGACAGGCAGCCATTATCCGGGGAGATCAAGCTTGAGCCTCTTGGCCGCACGGCGGCGAAAGACATGTTCGAGTTTGGGATCCTGGATGGACTGGGCCATTACTTCGACGATCTCTTCGGCAGCTTGCAGAGATTGCCTGGCTTCTTCAAGACGTTCCATGTCCCGACGGACCGCGGCCAGAGCGCCGTGAAGCCGCCAAGTTGTCGATGCGATCTCCTGTTTCCGGCTGATATCCAAGCTTTCGAGCAAGATGACTTCCGCTTGTGCCTGAAGGCCCAGACGGCTGAAACACAACCCTTGAAGCCAGCCTAGCCGGGGGATCGGGTGTCCAGGTTGATAATCGGGCACTAAATCGTACATGGCCTGGATCAACTTCAGCGCGTCTTCAAGTTCATTTCTGGCCATGCTGAGTGCGATCTTCGCCATCCACATTTTCCCCTCGGAAAGAGAACGGGGGCCATCGGCTGGCTGCCATGAAGATTCCAGCAGCTCTTCTGCAAGGTCCAGTTCCTTCAAATCAACCCAAGCTGATGCCCAAAAGCCCGTCACTGTGTTATGCCAGTGCCGTGAGTTTGAGCGGTCGGCCAGCTCTGCGGCGGCTTTGAGAGGGGCGATCGCTTCTTCCGGATCGAGCATCTCGGCAAGAACAGCGCCTAGCATACACTTCCCCGCCAGCGTCCATTGTTCGTGCCCTATGTCCTCTGCGATTTGAATCGCTTCCTTAGCGGATTGCAGCGCCGCGCCATATTGACCGCCGATCCCTAATATAGATGCCATGGTGAACCGCGCGAATGCACTTCCCGATCGCCAGCCAATGTTGTCTGCTAGCCGCGCAGCTTGCTTCCCATCTTGGAGTCCTGTGAGATAGGAACTCCTCATCACTTGCCAGATGCATAGTCTGCAGATTGGCCCCACTCAGGGCCGAGACCGCCAGAGTCGAAGCCAGTCGAAGCTCATCGCCTTGTTTGAGAAACAAACGGGCGGCTTCGCGATTGTACTTTTGGCCCTCCATTCCCTTCCCCGCCAACAAGTAGGTCATCCCCAAGAAGTCCAACGTCTCTGCGATGCCCCTTTCGTCGTTCAACGACGTGAAGATCTGGAGTGCCTCTTGATGGCGTGCTTCGCTCACAAGCGGAAGGCTTACATTGACTTCGAGGTTCCCAATCAGATTGAGGGTGTGCGCAAGTATGACCGGCTCATTCATGGTTCGCGCCAGTTTAAGGGCTTGATCATAGTAGGCCTGAGTGCGTTCATAGTCCTTGCTGGACCAGAGCATCCCCAAATCTTGGTAGGCCTGCCATACCGCCCGCTGGTCGCCGAGATCCTCGGCCGCCGCTAGAGCGGCCTCATGCTCAAGTCGAGATTCGTCAAAATCTCCAAGGATTTCACAAATCTGGCCCCGCCGCGCGATGTAGGGCAGGCAAACGCTCACGCTCACCGATTTGCTCAGCCATGGCCAGGGCCCGGCCATAGAAGTCAAGGGCCTCCAGATTGGCATAGCGATCCCGAGCTTTTTCGCCTGCCGTTTCATAATAGCCAGCGGCCTTAGCTGCCTCACCTGCCTCTTCGAAATGGTGGGCCAAGCGTGGTGCCATGTCGTCATGACTCTGGGCAGACATCTGTTCCAAGGCTTGCCCAACTCGCCGATGAAGGTCTTTCCGCTCGCTACGCAGCAAGGACTCGTAGGCAGTCTCTTGCATCAGCGTATGCCGGAAGATGTACTCTGCCTCCGGGGGGCTCTGGACCTGCCTAATGAGGTTGGCGCTTTGCAGGGCCCTAAGGTCACCGCTGAGGCTACTCATCGCATTTTGAGACCCTTCACCCGCTCTGATCCAAGAAACGCCATCTCCAAGCTCGAGTCGCCCAGGTGGGCGACAACGTAGTCAAAGTCGGATTGGGCGGCCGCTCGCTCGGAGGCCGCTCGGGCCTCTTCACCGTCTTGCTCCAACCACAATGCCGCGTTCGGCATGTACAACCCAAGCCATGCGGCGACTGGTGACCAGCTCGGCTTCGGCCTGTGCCTGATCGAGCGCATCATGGGCGCTCGGGTCGTCTCCCAACGCTCTATAGAGACGAGCTTCCAATTCGAACACATCGACGAGAAGCAGATGAAAGTTCAACTTTCGTTCTCGATCGACGACAGCCTTCAGCCGTTCAAGTCCTGACTCAAGTCGGCCCTGAGCCAGGTCGTTTTCGGAGGCCGCCAGGATCCAGTAAGGCCCAACGGGCGAATTCATCATGGCTTCCAGCTTGTTCGAGGTGCCCTCCAAATCTGTGACCAGGGCATCTGCCTGACCACGTTCCCCCAGCCCCAACCGTATGAATACCTCGATACACTTGGGCAAGTCGGCCCACATCCCACCCAGATGGCTTGCGGCGCCGGCGGCGGGCGCCAGGGAGGCAAAGGCGCGGTCATATGCACCGAGGAAGGCTAGCAGCCAGGCCTGAAAGGCGTTGCTGTAGACCTCCGGGATCCGGAAGCCAGCTTCACGGCCCAACCGGATTTGTTCTTGGCAAACAGAGATAGCCTTCTCGATTTCGCCCCGTTCTGCATGGATCATCTCCACCAAGAAGAGGCTGAAGGCCTGAGCCCAGCGGTTGTCAATGCGGTCGGCGATCGCCCTTGCCTGCTCGGAGTTTTGCAGGGCCCGTTCGTAATCCCCTGCGTAGATGAAGAAGCTGTTAAGGTTGCCCAGCGAGTCGACCAACATGGGCAGGTTATCAAGACGACGCCAGATTTCGATGGCTCGATCGAGTGCTGCTTTGGCACGATCCGCCTGTCCCCTGATCATGTATGGTCCGGAGATGTCGTTCAAGATGAAGGCTTCGAGCTCTTCAAGCCCGAGTTCCCTGGCCAACGCCTGGGCCTTAGTCCCTTCTGCGATGGCTTGCTCCAAATTCCCGTCATAGAGGCTCGCCAGCAGGATGCTCCACCTCGCCCGTGCCTCAGATTCCTTGTCGCCGGCCTCCATCGCCAGACCCTTCAAACGCTTCGCCATGGCCACTCCGGCCCGGGGGTCGGACACGGCCGATGGCGCCACCAGCAGCGTGGTTTGGCGGGTCAGCCCAGCCAATTCTAGGCTGACGTCATTGAGGCTCTTCCCCAAACTCTCTAATCGGCGGTAGTTGTCCATCGCCCCTTCATAGTCACCGCTCAACTCGAGGGTCCGGCCGCGGCGCAGGTACAGCTCTCGTATCGTCTCTCCGCTCACCCCCAAGGATTCGGCAGCTCCCAAGGCGCTCTGGTAGTAGGTGAGCGCTTCCGTGTGCGCGTAGACACGGGTGGCTTCATCGCCGGCCAGCATGTAGTACTTCAGGGCACGCTGATCGTCCCCGCCCACCGAGAAATGTTTGGCCAGCATCGGTGCCAGGGCTGTGGCCTCGGTCGGGTCGCGTTCAATCACCTGTCCGACCACTTTGTGAATTATTTCACGATCTTTTCGGAGCAAAGAATGGTAAGCCGTTTGCTGGTCGAGGGTGTGGCGGAACTTGAAGACCAGCTCGGACTCGGAAAGCACCCTCCGCAGCAGGCTCGCGTCGGCGAGCCGAGTCCAAGCGTGGAGGTCAAGTCCCTCATCCGGCCCACACCGCAGAGGCGTCTGGGGTGGCCAAGAAGCTTTCACGCCACTCATCCTTCAGCATGTCCACGATTGGCTCAAGCGCAGCTCGAGCCTGGCCCTCAGTTCTGACGCCTGCGGCAGACCGTCGGCATCTGCCCACTCGCTCAGAGCGGTACAGAATTCTCCAAAGGGTTCTTCCTGCCCCGGTGGATTCAGACACCTGCCTGGCCTCTTCAAGCGCGAACGAGCGAGATCCGACTGGCCCAAGCGAGCGGCGTGCCTGGCCCCTGGCCATCAGGGCGTCGACTTTGAAGTTCTTGAAGTTGTAGGACGCGATTGCATCGACACCATTTCGTCGGACAGCTTCGAGTGCTCGTTGATAGTCTCCCGTGCTCGAGATGTAGATTGTCTCGGCCAAATGGGCGTAGACCGCGGCGACCGGGAAGACTTCCCTGTCGGGATTGGAGATGATTGCGTGAAGTTCGTCGAACGCGGTTTCGCCCGTGGCCCGTGCGGACCGAGAAAGACCGAGCATGAGCTGCACGCCAAGGGCCAAGGGCAAGCCAGGATGGCAGGGAGGTGCGGGCAGAAGTCGACAGCCTCCCGGACGAGCTCCTTCGGCCTGGTCATATCGACCCAAATCCCAAAGCGCCCAGGCCTGGAGCGCACGGGCGTGCACTTGGGGAACGGCGAAACCAGCGACAAGTGCCCAATGGAGGGCCTCATCGCCAACACGCATGGCTGCTGTGTAGTCGCCCCGATCCCAATAGGCGACGGCACATAATGTACTGGCTGTACGATTTGCCCCATGGATTGTCGATCTCGGTACTCAGGCCAAGCGCCTTCCCGAGAAGATCGAGCGCCTCGTCATACTCCCCGAATAGGCGGCAAACATCGCCTGCCCGTTCAGGCTGTCAGCCAGCATGGGGAGATTGTCGAGTTCTTTCCACAGATCGATGGCACGGTTAAGCAGCTCCTGCCACGCTTCTGGCGGCCGTCAGAAGAACAAGTTGGAGCGCGAAGGTCATTCAGGATGAATGCCTGAAGCTGCTTGTCTCCGAGGCGGCGAGCCATGGTCAGCGCCTGCTCGCCGTGTTCTCGACGAGGACCTCTCTCGTCGCCGGTGAAGAAGCCGGCCAGCATCAGATTCCAAAGCGACCGGGCCTCGGCTTCCTCGTCACCGGCCTGCTCGGGCCATTTGGAGCGTCGACTTGGCGTTCGCCATGGCGTTGCGAGGGTCACTCACCGGCTGACGGGCGAACTGTACAGCGTGTCCCGGGCAACGCGGGCCTTGATGCTCCAAGATGCCAGAGTTGCCCAACTCGTCCGACCTGGCTTGCATGGCATCATAAACTCCGCAACGCGCCGTCAAAATCCCCCATCAGTTCATGCAGCCGGCCGCAGCCCGTGTAGAGTTCGATCAGCGCTCGGGCTCCGGCGCCACACGTCAGCGCCAGGTCGATCGCTTGCTGATAATGTTCGATAGCTTCCTGGTTGGCATAGACCTTGGCCGCCGCTTTGGCCGCCAGGGTGAAGTAGCGCAGCGCTTGCAGGTCGTCACCAGCTTGCTGGAAGTGGTAGGCGAGGATCGGGGCAACGATTCCCCCGGCTCGGGAAAGGCCCTTTCCAGGATACCGGCCACCGATCGGTGCAGCTCCGCCCGCTCGCCGCGCAGCAAGCGAATGATAGGCCGTTTCCTGAAACAGACGTGTGCCGAAAGAGGAACTCGTCCTGTCTCCGGGTCCGGCCAACGCTCCGAATCAGCCCGTGTGCCTCCAGCGCTGAGAACCGGGAGTCGATACTCACAGTTGTCCGATCTCCCGAAGGACTTCTTCCAAGATGCTGGCCCGAAACTGACGGCCAATGACGGATGCCACCTGCAGCGTGCGTTTGGCATCTTCAGGCAGACGATCGATGCGGGCCATCAACACGCCTTGCAGCGTATCCGGGATGTCCAGGGACTCCAAGATCGCCGGCCACTATCCAATTGTCCTTCTTCCGATGCGATCTGTCCCTGATCGATCAGCATGCGGATCGACCTCTTCCACGAAGAAGGGGTTGCCCTCCGCCTTGTCCAAGATCATGGCCCGCAGGTCGTCCGGCAGGGCCTCGACCTTGAGCAGGTTGCTGACCAACTGGCGGCTGTCCTGCTCGGTCAGGGGGGCCAGGTGCAGCTCCAGTGCGCCGGCGCCGGCAACCTCCCGCGCCAACTCGATCATCCGCCAGCCGGAGACTTCCTTGTCCGGCCGAGATACCAGAACCACCACCAGTGGTATCTCAGGCACGATCGGCATCACCTGCAATCCAAGCTCCACCGATGATGGGTCCGCCCAGTGGACGTCCTCGCAGATCATCACCGTCGGCTGTTCGGCCGCCATGCAGCGCAGCAGTTCCTGGAATGCGACGACATACTTTGCCTGCAGCGCCTGGCCTTCCAGGTACTTCACCCGGGCGGCCATGTCGTCTTCAAGCTCCAATCCAAGCAGGTGACCGAGGAAGGGATAGACCTCCGCCAGTTCCGCCCCCGCCAAAGTCTCCAGCCGGGTCCTGAGGGCTTGCCGGGTGGCCTCCATAGACGTTCCCGGCGTGGCACCGATCAGGGATCGAATCAGGTCGGTGCTCAGGTGGTGTGCCATGCTGGCGCCATAGGAGACGCATCGGCCCTCGAACCAGTGCCCCGGTGCAATGGCGCCCAACTCAATGACCGCCCGGCGCCATTCGGCGATCAGTCGAGATTTACCGAGGCCGGCTTCCGCCACAAGCGAGACGATGGAACCGGACCCGCGGCGAACTTCTTCGATGGTCTGATTGAGGGTAGCAAATTCGCGTGTCCGACCGACGAGAGGTGACTCAAGGCCGCTGATGCCGCGCCGACGGACAGCACCGTGACTTTCTTCGAGCACGCGGAACACGTGGATAGGATCCGTCTTTCCCTTGACTTCGATCTCACCTTGATCTTCAAACTCGAACAGGCCAGTCGCCAATTTGTAGGTGTTGTCCGTAACCAGCAGCTCCCCAGGCTCGGCGGCCGATTGAACGCGAGCTGCCAGATTGACCGTGTCGCCCACGGCCAGGTACTCCATGTGCAGGTCGGTTCCTATGTCCCCCACAACCACCAGTCCGGTATTGAGGCCGATCCGCATCTGAAAATCGTCCACCCGGCCGGTCGACTTGAGCTCCCCCGCGTAGGCGGCGACGCTATCGAGAAGCTCGAGACCGGCCCGAATGGCTCGTTCCGGATCATCTTCATGAGCCAAGGGCGCCCCGAAGAAGGCCAACACGCCGTCACCAAGAAGCTGGGCAATGGTCCCTTCGAAGCGGTAGACGGCCTGGCTGACTCTTCGGTGAGCCCCGCCCACAATCTCACGCCAGTCTTCAGGATCCATGCCTTCGGCCAGCGAGGTCGAACCCACGATGTCTGCAAACAGGGCCGTCACGAGTTTGCGCTCGCCTTGCATCCTGTCGCGCTCGGCCAGGATCTTCCCGGCCATGGCTTCGGGCGCACTGCGCCTCGAGCGCGTCCAGCGATTGACTGCGTGTTGGCCGGGCTGCCCTTGCTTCGGCCTCACTGCCCGTCAGGTGATGGCCGCAGTTGTGGCAGAACTTGGCATTCGGATTGACAGGGGTGTGGCAATTCGGGCAGACGCGCTCGAGGGGTTGCCCGCAGTTCTCACAAAACTTCGCATCGGGCCCGTTGTTGTGTGAGCAATTGGGACACTTCATGTGACCGCCTCACGATGTTCGGCTCTGTTGTCTGGTGCGCTGGGCTGTGACGGGTCTGGAACCAGAAAAGGTCCGCCCCCCGGATTTCACGGGAGCAGGTGGAACGCATGTTGACGTTTCGGCAAGACGAGTGGTCCGGCCGCTCAGCCACGTGATCTTAATATACTTTGTAAATCTGCCCACCGAAAGGGGCGCTACCCCCGCAATGCCCTACTCCACCGTCACGCTTTTCGCCAGGTTGCGAGGCTGGTCGACGTCGGCGCCGCGCATAACAGCGATATGGTACGCCAGCAGCTGGAGGGGGATCGTTGTCAGCACCGGTCCTAGCATCCAAGGGGCATCCGGCACCCAGAGAAGGTGATCAGCGATGTCCGGAAGGCGATCATCGCCTACTGTGGCCAGCGCCACCACCGTGCCGCCTCGCGCCTTGGCCTGCTCGATCTGGCTTAGCATCTTTTCATACCATGGATCACGCGGTGCCAGAGTAATGACCGGCATGCGGCGGTCGATCAGCGCGATCGGACCGTGCTTCATCTCTCCCGCTGGATACGCCTCGGCGTGGATGTAAGAAATCTCCTTCAGCTTGAGCGCGCCTTCATAGGCGATCGGCATCTGGATTCCCCGGCCAAGGTAGAGACAGTCCTCAATGTCCTTCATCCGCGACGCCAGAGCCACCACTTGAGGCTCGTAATCAAGGCATTGGCCTACCAAATCGGGGACCAGGCGCAGGTCCTGGACGCGCTGCCGGCGTTCTTCTGGTGAGAGATGACCACGCAGCTCCCCGAGAAGGACACCCAACATATACAGGTCGACAAGTGGCGCCGTGAAGGCCTTGGTGGAGGCCACGCTGATCTCCGGCCCAACCTGCATGCCAATCGACCCATCGGCCAGCCTCATCGCTTGGGACCCAATGGCGTTCACGATGCTCCACAGCTTTGCGCCCCGCGAACGGGCCTCGGCCATGGCGGCCAACGTATCGGCGGTTTCACCGCTCTGGCTGATGGCCAGCACAACTGTTTCCCCATCCACCAAGGGCTCCCGATAACGAAATTCTGAAGCGATATCCACTTCCACCGGCAAGCCGGCCAGGCGCTCAATGAGCACTTTGCCTACCATACCGGCGTGTGCCGCCGTGCCGCAGGCCACGATAACCATCCGCTTAAGGCTGCGTGCCGCGTCCGGACTCAGGTCAAGCTGCGGCAGCAGAATTCGCCCCGCCTCGAAATCGACCCTCCCGGCGAGCGTATCAGTCAGGGAGCGTACTTGCTCGTGAATCTCCTTGAGCATGAAATGTTTGTACTCGCCCTTCTCGGCTGAAACGGGATCCCAGGCGACGGTCTGGATCTCGGGCTCCACCAGGGCCCCATCCTTGAGCGACTGGATCTGAAAGCCGTCGGCCGTCACCACGGCCATCTGCTCCGGTTCCAGGAACGCCACCCTTCGCGTATGCTCCAATATGGCTGGCAGATCGGAGGCCACGAACATCTCCCCCTCGCCGATGCCAATGACCACCCCGCCGGCGTTGCCGACCCGAGCAGCGACGATCTTGTCGGGCTCCTTGAGGGACATGAGCACGATACCATGGGCACCGTCCAGATGACTGATGGCTTGGCGAGCGGCCTCATCCAGCGACTGGCCCGCCCCGAGAAAGCGGTCCACTAACTGGACGATGATCTCTGTGTCGGTGTCGGACTTGAACTCTACCCCTTCGGCGGAGAGTTCTTCTTTGAGACTGATGAAGTTCTCGACGATCCCGTTGTGGACGACCACGACCTCACCCGAAGCACCAAGGTGAGGATGGGCGTTGCGCGCGTTCGGCACACCGTGCGTTGCCCAGCGGGTGTGGCCGATTCCCACCTTCCCACTTACAGGCTCGCGCTCAAGCAGCCGTCCGAGCTTGTCCAGCTTCCCGGCATCGCGCCTGATTTCTATCTTGCCATCCTCGATGACCGCGATCCCGGCGGAGTCGTATCCCCGGTACTCCAGCCGCTTGAGACCGTCGAAGATAATCGGCGTCGCGTCTTTCGCGCCGACATAACCCACGATTCCACACATGGAATCCTCCAAGATTCAACTTGAGAAAGACTTGGTCCTGCCACTCCCCGCGGCTTTGGGCGGCTCATCGCTGAACCGCATTACCCGCGGGGTTTCAGTTTGGGGGAAAGTGCTCGGGCGGTGGCACGCCCGGAGGGCATCCGCTGATCTTTCGATTTTCCCCCTCCAGTTCTTGAGACCTCTGGAGGGGTTGGCCTCGCCTCGCGGCGAGGAACCCTCGACCTCGTCACCCCATCCGAAGATGGGGCCATGCGCTAGCCTCTCCCACAGCTTGGTATTTGCCTAGATTCACCTCCTGAACTCAGCCGTTGCCGCTGTGATTATACCCGGTCCGCAGCCGCGAGTCGAAAGCCCCGATCCCCGTTGCCATTGGCCACGGATCCCACCTTCGTTGAGACGGATGATGGATTCGGATATAATTCCCCGTTCCCACAGCTCCAGCCGGGCCCACTCGCCGGTCCCTCTGCGACGTGTGACAAAGGCCCTCCCCTGAATCGAGCTTCCGAGGCCTTGGGTGCCAACCGTGTGGTTTTTGCCCTCTCCATCGCCAGAATGTCGGATGCGTTGGGGAACAGCATTCTCTTCATTGCCATCCCGCTCTACGTGGCGCAGATCCCATCACCCCTACTGCCAAATGTCCCTCAGCCGCTTCTGGTAGGCATTCTGATTTCGTTGTACGGCATATTCAACTCGGCCCTGCAGCCCCTCACGGGCGCCCTCTCCGATCGCATGGCGCGCCGAATGCCCTTCATTCTGGGCGGCCTGTTGTTGATGGCCATGGGGACCTTCGCATTCGCATTTGCAGACCGCTATTTGGATCTTCTTTTCATCCGCGCCATCCAAGGGGTGGGCGTGGCGCTCACCGTACCGGCTTCCCTGGCCCTCCTGGCGACTTCGACCAAGAAGGAAACCCGAGGCAGCGCCATGGGCATTTACACCACCCTTCGGATGGTTGGATTTGCCATCGGGCCGCTTGTCGGAGGCTACCTGCAAGTCACCTATGGCTTCAATGCCGTGTTCTTCTCCGGGACGGCGTTCCTGCTTCTGGCGATGATCCTGGTGCGCGTTCTGGTGAAGGAAGAACCGGTGGACGTCAGCGCCAGGCGGGTGAAACCCCTAAGGATCTTCAACCCAGAAGTCTATTCCTCAGCCATGATCTCGCTGGGCGCGGCGATGTTCTTCATGGCCAGCGCCTTTTCCATGATGACCACCCTCGAGAACGAATTCAATGCCCGGCTGAATGAGACGGCCCTCGGATTCGGGATCGCTTTCAGCGCCCTCACCTTCTCGCGCTTGATCTTCCAGATTCCGCTTGGCCGACTTTCGGACCGAGTCGGCCGTAAGCCACTGCTGATTGTCGGACTGATTATGATGGCGCCAGCCACGGCGCTGCTTGGCTTTGCGACTTCGACAATGCAGCTCACAGGCATGCGCGCCTTTCAGGGTCTGGCTTCGGCCGCCATCGCTGCGCCCGGATTCGCGCTGGCAGGCGATCTGTCGAAGCTTGGCGGGGAAGGCCAGCAGATGAGTCTGATGTCGATGGGCTTCGGCTTCGGGATCGCCATCGGTCCACTGCTTGCCGGCATCCTGGCTGTGCACTCATTCGAGCTGCCCTTCTTGGTCGGGGGGGGTGCCTGCCTAGGCGGCGCCTGGATCGTGCGCCGCTTCGTGCCCGAAACCGTCACCCGCCAACCAGCGCCAACAGGCACCGGAGCCTAGACCGACTCGTTCGACCTGTCATCTGTGGTGGCTCCGCAGCTGGCCGCAGGAAAATGCGGATCACGCTCCCCTTGTCGACCTGGCGGCCATCCCGGTTCGGGTCGCCACATGGCTTATAATGAGCGCGCTGTAGGTCACCCGGGGAAGGTGCTCCGTTCTCCTTCCCCGTTTGTGTTTCATTGGGGAGGTTTCTACGTTGGACAGATTGGCCAACGGCCTGGGCGCTAACCGGATTGTCCTTGCCCTGTCGATAGCCCGCATGTCAGACGCCCTCGGCAACAGCATCCTGTTCGTGGCCATCCCTCTGTATGTGGCCGCGCTGCCGTCTCCCCTGCTTCCTTCTCTCCCGAATTCGGTGCTGGTCGGAATCCTCATTTCGCTGTACGGCCTGTTCTTCTCGGGATTGCAGCCGCTCACTGGCGCCGTCTCGGATCGGATGAGCCGCCGCAAACCTTTCATCATCATCGGCTTGATCATCATGGGACTGAGCACGCAGGCGTTCGTTCTGGCCACGCGTTACCTTGACCTGGTTGTCATTCGCGCCGTCCAGGGAATCGGAGTGGCGCTCACTGTTCCAGCCGCCCTGGCCCTGATGGCCACCGCCAGCGAGCAGAAGACACGCGGCGGCTCAATGGGAATCTACACGGCCTTGCGGATGCTCGGTTTTGCCATCGGCCCCTTGCTCGGCGGGTACCTGCAGGTTACCTATGGTTTCAATGTCGTCTTCACCGCCGGAGCGGCGTTCCTTTTCCTTTCTGTGATCCTGGTCCAGATCCTGGTCAAGGAGGAGGCCCTCAGATGTGTCGGAGGCCAGAGCTCAGCCCTTCCGGCTCTTCGACCCGTCCGTCTTTTCCAAGCCGCTGATCGCTCTTGGCTCCGCGATGTTCATGATGGCGTGCGCCTTCAACATGATGGCCACGCTGGAGCTCCAGTTCAACGCCAAACTGGAACAGACGGCGCTCGGCTTCGGCGTCGCCTTCAGCGCGCTGACTTTCTCCCGGCTCATCTTTCAGATACCTCTCGGCCGTTTGTCGGACCGCATTGGCCGCAAGCCTCCGATCATCACCGGGCTGATCTTGATGGCGCCAACCACCGCCATGCTCGGCCTTGCCGCAACGACCTTACAGTTGACTGGCCTGACGGCGGTGCAGGGTCTTGCCTCGGCTGCCATCGCCGCCCCGGGCTTCGCCTTGGCGGCGGATCTTTCTCGTCACGGCGGTGAGGGCCGCCAAATGAGCCTGATGGCCATGGGTTTTGGTCTGGGAATTGCTTTGGGGCCGCTCCTCGCCGGCATACTAGCCGTCTACGCCTTCGAACTGCCGTTTCTGGTCGGGGGAATTCTGTGCCTGGTCGGGGCCCTGGTGGTTGCTCGCTACGTCCCCGAGACCATCTTCGAGGGCAACCGGGCGCAGCCGCAAGCCTCCGCAGCCGATTGAATATGTCTCCAACATCCAACTGTGGCGGGCAGCCGCCCGGTCGCTTGGCCAGGCTGCGCCAATTCAGTTTGTGAAGGCATTCACAAATGGATATCGTCCGAGGGGCGAATGTCCGGACTGTGGCGTGCGACCAGGATCAGGGCCGTGTCCACCATTTCTGCAATCGTCAGGTCGGTTGTATCGAGGACCACGGCGTCCACGGCGGGCTTTAGGGGGGCGACTTCTCGGGTGGAATCATACGCATCGCGAACTTTCATCGATTCAAGGACGCCGCTGTAGGTTACGTCTTCACCGCGCTGGATGCATTCATCAAATCGGCGATGAGCTCGCGCCTCGACGGTGGCATCCAGATACAGCTTGACGTCCGCGTCAGGTAAGACCACCGTGCCGATATCACGGCCCACCATGACCACCTTGCCTCGCTTGCCGATGGCTCTCTGCAATCCCGTCATGGCATGACGTACACCGCGATAGGCGGATACCGGGGAGACGTTGCTGTCGATCTTCGGCGTCCGAAGTTCCCCGGTCACCGGCTCACCGTCGAGGAAGACCTCAAAGGGTGCGCCCGCCGGGTCATCCTTGGGGCGGACGTCAATCTCGACCAGTTCTGCCAAGCTTGTGACCGAGGCTTCATCCATCAGGTCGAGACCCCGGCGCAGGGCGGCCAGCGTCACGGCTCGGTACATCACGCCCGTGTCAAAATACAGATAGCCAAGCCTGCGGGCTAGGTGAAGCGCCAGCGTGCTTTTGCCCGATGCGGCTGGGCCATCTATGGCGATGATCGAGGCCGGACTCATGGCATAACCCCTGAGGAGCTAGGAGGAGGTGGGGCGTCAACGCCGTCGTTGCCTCCCTGTGATGGAAGGGGGGCATCGCTGTGGACATAGAGCACCCATTCGACCGAACGCGTGCCGCCCTTGCGCAGGATCCACCATCCAAAGCCGTCCGGCGGGAGCGGTCCATCCCATCCCCATGTGGTGTCAATTCCGAAGCTCTGGCCCAGGTAGGTCCCGGGAAGATTGAGCTCCCTGTCGCTGGCCGGCAGGAGGATGGCCGGGGGCGGGCTCCCAGTGCTCGCCGTGCCAGCCGTCGGCAACTCATGCCGCAGGACCCAAGCCAGGGCCGGCGGGAGCGCTGTCTGAACCTGGATAGCAAGACCACGCTCTTCGCCTCGGTTCGCCATCGCCACCTGAGCCAGCGTGCGTTCCAACAGCCGAACATCGGGGCTGGCGGAGGTCGGCCGCCAAAGCTCCGGCCCACCAGTTGTTTGCGGGCTGAAAGCCAGCCGCCAGCCCGCCGACAGCGTGAACAAGGTCAACACCAATACTCCGACCGATCCAGAGGCACGAAAGGCCTCGGTCCAGGACCAGGTCATGCCATAGAGCAAGAAGAGCGAGACAGCGAAGCCCAGCGCTGTCAGGACCAATCCAAGTGTGACAATTTCCGGCGAGCCGCCCACGTTGACCTCATTGATGTAGCCCGCCAATTGCAGGTAAGTGAAGCCCGCAAGCGCCGCCAGGACGCCAATCATCACGTAGACTGAGATATCTTCCAAGCCATCCGTGAGGACCGAAACCAAACGCCCCAGGGGCTGCGTGGCAAGCACCGCCAGCGGCAGGACGAGCCACACCAAGTCTTCCGGCCTGCGCCCGACCCGAAGGAGGAACAAGATCGCTGCAGCGAGTGCCCACACGCGGGCCCCTGCCCAAATCGGACCTTCCTCCGATCGTCGACCGGCCCCCAGGATGCCGAAGGCGAAAATAAGCGGCTCATATACCGGAAGCAGTACCAACCCCGTGAGCAGTGCCAGGCTTCCCGGTTGCGTCCATCCGGCCAGCCATTCCCCCGGTGCTTGCAGAGCCACGCCCAGGCCGTCCATGGCGGCGCCAAACTCTACCGTCAGCCCCAGGAAAGTTACGCCCAGCGCCAGGGCGAACACCCGCCAGGACCGGGCCGGTACAGCCCGCCAAGAGGTTTGCGGGTCGCCGACCCGCCATCGGAGCCATGCGAGGGCCGCCGCCAGGCACACAAGGCCATCCCAGGCGGCTGGCCCGCTGGCAAGGGCCAGTCCCAGCCCGACGCCCATCCACGCGAAGCGACGGCTTCCCGGCGCCGTCCCCGGAGCGTCCAACCCAAAGACCACGAACATGGCCGTGCCCAGAACGGCCAGGGCCGTCCCCCAGCCGTCCGAGAGGTGGCCAGGACCACCGGGGAAATGCATAAGAGAAGCGCAAGCAAGAGTGCCCTGACCTGGCCGATCCGACTGCGCAAGAACCAAGGCAGGCCGATCAAGCCCAATCCCGCCAACGCCGGGATCCATCGCGCTGCGGCGTCACTTGTCCCAACTACCTGGTAGAGCCAGCCGGTCAGCGACTGGTAGGAGGCGCTCCCCAGAGCCCGCTCGCGCCGTGCCAGAAGGGGGAAGCCAAACCACCTTTGGCGGCCGAAAGTGCCAGCGCGGCCTCGGCGTCGCCAAGCGGCGGCCAGCCCAGGGACACCAGCCTCAGCAAGGCTGCCAAACCCCAAAGGCCACCCCAGAGCAGGGTTTGGTTGGTGACTTCTGCCCCGCCCCTCTTTATCGCCATTGCACCCTTCCTGGAACTCCCAATACGGTCACGCCCTGATCCTGGTAGAGAACCGTCAGCATCGAAAGATACTTGTCTATCGGGCCCACGCCGTAGGCGCTCTGCTCAAGGCTTCCAACATACACATAGGCGATATTGTATTTGTCCAGGACTTCCTGTATGTCCCCCGACGACCGGCTCGAGTATAGCCTGCCGATGTCGTCCTGTCGGGTCCCCAGCAGTGCCGAGTCGCCGCGCCACTGGACCTCATGCCCCGGCCACCCGATGACGGTCGGAAGACCGGTCTGTGCCGACACCCGGCCAAAAGCCGAGTAGCTTCCGCCAATCGCCTCGGCGATCACCCCGCCACGCAAGTTCTGGTTGATCCAGGCGATGGCTGCCGCATCCCCCGGGTAATCCCGCAGCATGTACGCGTTGCCGTCCAGGGTCCGACCGCCTCCTGGTTCGAAGCCGTTGGTCTTGGTCCACGTGGCAGCCACTGGATACACCAGCCCCAAGACAAGCGGGACGACGAGCAAGGCGCTGAGGCTCCCCCAACCCGGCCTCGCCGCGGCCAGAGTTCCACCAAGATGAACGCCCCGGCGGCACCCCAAAGGATCCAGGTCGCGAAATAGAACTTGAAGACCGTATTCATGCGATCGCCGAAGAGGTCCTTCAGATACAGGAACTCGGGCCCGACAACCAGCAGGGCCCCGATGCCCGTCATCAGGAGGGTAAAGACCTGGGGCTGGGTCAGGCTCAGGGCCGGGATGGCCGCGTCGGAACTCATCGGCTGAATTCCTTCGGCCAAAGCAGGGCAGCGCAGAGTGCCAGAACCAGGCCCATCAAAAGCGGGGTGAACGGATGCCAGAACCGCGCCGCCAACACGCCCTGGATGGCGGCGGACAAGTTCGGCCGCGCCCATCGGCCCGAGCACGCTGTCCAACCCCGAACCAGAGACATTGATCGAGAAGGCGATAACCGATGCCAGCCCCCACGAAACCAAGAGCAACCCTACGGGAATGCCGATGGCGATCCCGGCGAAGCGCCGCCATGCAATTTGGCGCCGCTGCCGGACCGCTCGCCAAACCAACCAGCCAAGGATGGGGACGAGGGCCGGGCCGAACATCACGACAAGCTGCTGCACCTTGGTGGCGTAGAGCAGATTGGGCAGCAGCCCGCCCGCTTGTGATGAAAAGCTGGGATACCAGGGCAAGTAGAGCATCACGCCCCCCAGCACGAGAGCCAAACCGGTCCACACGGCTGACATCAGATCTGACCGCTTCGGCCAGCCACCGCCGCGCCACAGAAGAACCAGCATCAGCAAGCTCAAGTAGATCGGGAAATCCCATGTGTTGAGAAATGCCAGCCCGCCGAAGAGCCAGATCGCAAAGGCGTATTCCGTGCCCGACATCAACGACGGAAGGCGCCCCAAGAACCAATATGTGAAAAATATCACAATCCCGAAGACGCCCGCCGCCACCAATAGCGCCATAACGACACCGAGAATGACACCGGCTGGCCCGCTGCCCGTTCGGGCCAGGTCGACGGCGCGCACGAATGCCACCACGGCCACCAGGACCATAGCTGCCGGCAGCAGCAGTCTGGATGGATCCCAACGGTCCCGGAGCCGACTCATGGCGAAAACCCTTTCACCAGCGCCGACGAGAGACTGGAAAGCAAATCCGATGGCCGTCACGACGAAAGGCAGTGCCAGCATGTGCGGGTGGTTGTCGGCCAGGAGGAACGAGAAGAAGGGGAACTCATCGATTACTTCGACATCGCCGCCCGCCAGATTGACATCGTGGACCACACGCGAGGCGCGCCACCACCACAGATACCGGTTGGGGATCCAAGAAGGTGACCCGCTGGGAGGCTGGACCAGATCCTTGATGCCCATCCAGGACCAGAACGACGAAACCGAGACTCCCGTCGGCCGCCTGATGCCAGAACACATATTGCGAATGCAGGACATCCAGGAAGCCCTCCAAATTACCGGCCACCAGGACCATCAATGGTCCAACGAGCGGTGCCAACAGCCTGGGCTGAGCCTCTCCCCGGCGCCAGTTGAGCATGTTGTAGAGGAGCGAATACGCGCCCAAGGCGGTCATGGCGAACCAGAGCGCGTTTGTCAGATTGAATGCCACGCCGCTGATGGTCCCGGTCAGACGTGCTAGAACCGCCATCATGATGTAGCCGAAGTAGTAGTACGAAATCGCGTACCCGGAAAGCCACGCATCCTGCGGCGGGAAAGTCGGAGACCGCAAGATGGAATCCAGGAACATCAACTCCATCGGCTTCTCGGTGTTGGTGATGTCCGGGTTGTTGGCCCGCACGAACGCCCAGATGAGGAAGGCCGTTAGGAAAAGACTTTCCTCGGTGAGAATGGTCCATCTTCGGGCCCGCAGCCAGCCGGTCAGCTCCCGGCGGTCCTGCCATGCCCAGGCCACACAGCCGGCGGCCATGACCAGGGCGATCCCAAGCACCCCGGGGCGAGTATTCGTTACCCATCCGGCCGTCCCCAGCATCCAGACGGCGTAGCTCAAACCCAGCAGGCCAACCGCCCGGCTGAAACCGAAGCCTTGATCGGGAAGCTTGCGGAAGACGCGCCGGACCAAAGGAAATGCCAGCCAGCCGATCAGGCTGCTCACCAACCACCATGTGCCAACCTGCAGGATCTGGGCGGTCATGGCAACACCTGGTAGACGGTGGTCTCGCCTGCGTGGAACACGGGTTTGATCAGGCCGAGGTTCTCCATGATCGTGAATTTGTCTGCGGCGTGGGTTGGGCAATCAAGCGTGGCGGGAGGCGATTGTGTGTCAATCACCTGACAAGCGCTGGCCGGCACGTTAGGCTGGGTCATCCCTAGTGCCCTGCCGCCGAGATCACAGGTGACGCTGCCGCCATCCGGCCCGGATGCCAGGCAGGGTTCGACATCGCCATAGTAGACCTGCTCCAATCGGCCCCAGACGATGTATTTCACCTGGTACTGCTTCAGGAAGGCCTTCGCATCATCTATGGAACGCGTCATGTAGAAATGGGTGACGGCCATCACGCGGTCGGTGACCTGCTCCTCGCCCACCGAGACGCGTTGTTGGCGCTGATGCCAATTCCAGCCCACGACGCCTGGCAGGCCGGTGTAGATGGTAAAGCGTGTCCCCCAGCGATACTCAGGGATGTTGGCTTCCACGATGACCGGGGAACCATCCACGTTGGCCTGCATCCATTGTATGGCCTGGTAGTCCTCATCAGTGGGGAAGGTTGTGCTCAGCTCCCCCCGCGTGGCATGGGCCATGTACGCCATGCCGTCGAGAGTGTGCGGCGCGTCCTCGGCCATCCGGTCGGCGATCTTGGCCGGCGCAGCCGTCATCGGATACAGGGCTGCGCCGAACACCAGGGCCGCCAACCCCAACTGCCACAGATTCCGCCAGATCGAGCGCCACCATCCGAGGTCAGTCAAAACCCAGAACAATGCCGCCGCCGACGCAATGCTGAACAAGGTCCAAACCTGAAGATAAAACTTGAAGACCGTGTTCATCCGGCCGATGTCGCCCTTGAGAACCACCACTTCGACGACAAACGTCAGCGCCGCACCGCTGGCGATCATGGCCAGTACGATCCGCTTTTCCAGGCTCTGCCCGGGCCTGAGGAAGAGCAAACCGGCCCATAGGACCAAGGGGAACGAGATCAGGGCCACCGGGTAGCCGAGTGCCGCCGCCAGGCCGACAGAGGCTGCGAACATGACCAGCGCCGCGAGGAAGAGTTCAGCGTACGGTCGCAGCCGGCTGAGGGCCGAAATCGGGGTTTCCGCCATCCATGTGCGGGTCTCCCAAATCATCCATGCCACCATCAAGAACAAGAAAAGGCCATACACAACGAAATAGGCGCTGATCGGCGTCTTCGACCCTTCCCACAATTCCGGTTGCGTGTATCCTTGCCCGTACCATCGGCTGAAGGGTTCGTAAAGCAGCAAAGTGAGCCCGACAAGGCCGGCTGTGGTCCAAGCGGCCCGAAGCCAGGTCACAGGGCGCAGCGAGCGGAGCCTGAGCCAGGCCCCTCCGACCGTCGCCAGTACGCCCAGGGTGAGGTACACGGGGAAATCCCAGGTATTGGTCGGCTTTAACGCTCCAATCAGCAGGCCGCCTATGAACAGCGAGACACCCACGTCCAGCCAGCGGCGTGGTTGGCCGTCACGGTTGGCCAACAACCAGGAGACGGACCACGCCAAAGCAGCCACGGTCAGAGGCAGGCTGATCATGTGGGCGTGCAGGTCGGCGTACAAGAAAGTGAAGAATGGGAACTCGGTTATCGGTCCGGGCTCCCCCGGACCAGCGGGAATCGAACGGCTCGGATTCCAGTACCAATGGTCGAGCGGCACGGGAAGGCTGGCATGCGTGAAAACCACCTGCCCCAGGCCGCGCAGGGCATCGACCACACCCACGCCGAGTCCGCCTCCCAACTGGCGAAGTGAGTCGTAGATCAGCTGGACCGTGCCCAAGTTGCCCAGCAGCACCATCATCAAGGCGGCTGCCACGCCCGCCACTCGCGGGTCGAGCCCTCCCGACTTCACCATCCCGGCTCGCCAGCAGGTTGGTTCCCACGCTGTAGGCGCCGAGCGCCAGCAGGCTGAAGAGCGTCGGAAGGACGAGATTGTAGGCCACTTCCGGCACCAGCCCCAGCAGTTTGATCGGCATCCCGACCAGCACGAATCCAAAGTAGTAGTAATTGATGTATCCGCCAGCAAACCAGGGGTCGTACGGCGGGAAGCCGGTGCTCTTGATCACCGCCGTCAGGTAGGAGAGATCCATCGGCTTTTCCCCGCCCTTGGCCGGATGCCACAGGTCCGGGTTGCCAAGGCGGATCGCCAGATCGATGGCGAAGAAGGTCAGCGCGAAAACTTCCACCCAGACGATCTGACGCCAGTGGCCGCGCAAATAAGCCACCAAAGAAACACGATCACGCCAGGCGAGCCCCAGCGATAGGATCGCCAGGGATGCCACCACCAGGCTGATCGTCCAGCGGTTGACGTTCACGCCGAAGCTGCCCAAGCATCCAGCTTCCCCAAGCCAGCAGGAGCAGCCCCGTCACACGAGCCAGGGGATAGCCGGCATCCTTCAGCCCCGGGAAGGCGATGCGGACGATCGGAAAGACAAGCCAGCCCAGGACTGTGACCAGCAGCCACCAGGCAACGACAGCCAAGACCTGCGAGCGGTTGAGAGGATTTCCAGGCGGGAAGAGATCACGCCATGTCCCAGCGAGTTGTTGGGCCGCCCAGCGGGCATCGGGGAGCATCAGCGACAGCGCCGTCCCGGTCTTGAGGTCCTTGGGGGCAAGATTTTGAACCGCTGAGACGTCGACGGCGCTCAACTTGTCGCGCAGCAGCTGGGCCGAAAAGGCATCCGTGCGGTGGAAGATAAAGACCTTGGGATGATCGTAGACGGTAAAAGCTTCCTCGGCCGTCTGATCGTTGAAATCCAGACCCATCAGCTGAGGGTCGGACTGGAAGACTTGGACCAACTCATAGCCGATGTCATTTTGCACGCTGCCGGGCTGCGCCGAGGCGGCACATGCGGCGACCGACCGGGGTGCCGGGCAGTTGAAAAGCAGACGATAGTACTCGGTCGTCAGTGGGTAGCGTGAGGGAACCCTGGCGATGGTCCCGTACTGGCGATTGGAACTGATCACAAGATCGTCCCCGCGGGAAAGTGTGTCCACCAATCTGTCGAGCTTGTCCGGGACGCCATCACCGTTGTCGTCCTGGTTATCTGGCCAGTACAGCTCCTGGTTGACGCCGGTGTAGCGCCCGCCGTAGTCGTAGCCTTCAAGGTTGACCGGGAGCCCATCATCCCAGCTCGTCTCGCTGATCAAGACCGTGGGCCGGAACGCCAGCGCGCCCTGGCCGTCCAGGCTCAACGTAAGTTGGTAGTTGACACCGGGCTCGATGGTCACCGGATACTCAAAGGGCACCGCCAGATCCATCTCACCGTCACCCGTGGGGAGATTCTGGATTTGGCCCTTGGCGATCACTGTCCCGGGGTCGGTCTCCTTGACCAGCGAAACCTGCAAGAGGGACAGGCCCGATGCTCCGGCGAGAAGCCGGGCATGGGGCATGCTGACCCCGGTCAGCGTGCCTTCCTGATGCACTTGGACGATGAGGGATTGTGGCTGGCCGCCTATGAGCACATCCGCCTGCGCCGGAAGCTGGACGATGCTGGATGACGCGTTCGGCCCCCATTTCTTGCAGCAGGCTTAGTTGTCCTTGGAAACCCAATCCCCCGCTGCCCTCCACCGACAGGCGCAGCCCATAGGTGTGGAGCTGGATTAGGGGTTCCGGTGAGGGAAGCAGGATCTGCACCAGCCCAGCCGACAGACCGGTTAGGTCGCCCGACACGCCCTCGGCCACGGGTGTCCCCAGAGCTGGCGTGTCGTAGATCGTCACCCGCACGTGTTTGGCCCCGAGGTCGGATCGAGATCGGTCACCGACGGCAAAACCATGGCCGTCAGGGACGCCCCCGACTGGGCGACAAAACTCGTCGTCAGGCCATCCCCGGCCTTCAACCCCACGGCCAGCGAGGTCGGGAGTGCCTCCAACTGCGTTTCCCCGCCAGGAGACTCGACGGTGAAGTTGACCGCTGCCGGCAGGTGATGATAGATCCAGCGTGAGCCCGCCACACGGGTCATCGGCTGCTGATAGATGTGAAGGAAAGCCAGGGCGTAGAACGCCGTCCCAAGGACAACCAACCCGCCCGCCACGCATGCCGCCGGGTGGCCAAACTTGGCAAACCTCTGTCCCAACCAATCAGGCGCTCTGTGCCAGAGTTCAAATAGCGCCCACGCCGCGAGCACCGCCAATGTGGGATAAACGGGAAGTTGGTAGCGCATCGCCCGGGTGAAGCTCAACGACTGCCAGGCAAAATACCCGCCCGTCCAGACGACCGGGATCAGATGGCGTTCCCATGCCCGCCTCTTGATGATCTCGAAAGCCCCCCAGCCCCATCCGAGCCAGGCCGTGACCCCGAGGGGTAAGCCCAGTCCCCAAAGGACCATGTTCCGCAATGAGAACAAGACCGGCGCTCGATCAGCCCACTGAAGGGCGGGTGGAAAATCCACCTCACCACTGCTCTGGCGCAGGATTTCCGTCATGGACGACATCCAACCTGGATTGATCCGGATGTCGATGAAGGAAGTGCCGACAAAGGCGTAGGGCTGAAAGACCCGGAAGGTGAAGAACGAGATCACAGCCGCCAGGGCCAGTCCTCTGATCCCCGCCAGCAGTTCACTGGGCTTGCCCTCTGGGCTGACTTTCAGGTAGCGAACAATCGCCGCCAGGGCCACTACCAGCGCCAGAGGGAAGGTGTTGATCTTGGAAGCCATCGCCATGCCCAGCGCCAGGCCGAACAGGCAGAAATCCACCAGGCGACCGTCGTCCAGAACCCGCACCGCCAGGTACAACCCTGCCAGGACGAACGTGTTCGCCATCGGGTCGACGACGAAGAAGTGAGCGTGTTGAATGAGCAGCACCGAAACCGAGCCAAACGCAGCCGCCAGGACGCCGGTCCACGCCCCATACAGTCGTCGGCCCAGGAGGAAGAGAAGCACCAAGCTGACGAGATCAGCCGAGGCCGACGTCGCCCGGCCGACAAGATAGATCTGATCGTAGCCGGTCTGCCCGAGCCATTCCCCGAGGACGCGGACCAGAAAGATCGGCAGGGTTCCATAGACAAAGAAGGTGTTGCCAGAGTTTGCCGGATTCAGCGGTGAGACGGCCGTGTTGAAGTACTCGCCCAAGCTCTGGGGCAGGCGAAGACTCAACTCGACAATGGTCAAGAAACGTTCATCTGGATGCAGGTGGGTACCCGCATCCCAGTTCAAGCCAGTGAATCTGAGGAAGGCCCCAAAGGCAATGACCAATCCCAGGGCCACCCACGGGAGGCTCGCCCGCAGGTCAAATCCGGCGCGTCGGCTCAGAAACCTGATCCCGGTTCGGGACGATTTCGATGGGCTGGGTCATGGCGTGCCGCCGCCGGGGTCGGCCGTCGGGAGGTCCGAGACTTTGGCCGGGACAAGGAAGACGGCGATGTCTTTGCCGGGTTGGTCGGAGTGGGCGATAGACCAACGGCCGGCCGGAAAGAGCTGGGTCAGTAGATCTTGATCGGGCACGTCCTGCGTGTTGACCAGAAAGAGCTGAGCCCGAGGCTCGTCCTGGAGACCCGCAAGTTGATCCGTCGTTGTGCTGTAATCCTTGGCTGGCTGACCGGCGTCAATACCCACCAGACGACCATCCATCCAAAATGGATAGGGGACCATATGAGCCGTCTCATACGATCCAACCGACTCAGCGAAGCCTCTCACAATCTCCCCGGCCTGGGCCGTGTTCCACGCGCTCTGCAGATTGAGTTTGGCGAAGTCGACCAGGACCAGACGATAGTTAATGATGGCCGAAATGACGAACAGCAAACCAAGGCCAGCGTAGATCGAAGCCATCGCCGATCGGCGTTGGGCCCAGACCTGCTTAGCCCAGTCGATGGCAGCCACGACCGCCATCGCCGCCAATGTGAAGGCTGGGATGTAGGCCCCCGAGGCCCGGTGCAGCGCCGGGTTCTCATCCGGGAAGGCGAGGGACAGTGTGGAAGGGAGCATGAGCAATGGGATGCTGGCCAGTGTGAACGCGTCCCGCCAATCGCGCCGCCGCAGGTAGCGGACCCCCATGAGTACGGCGCCCAGATGGAAGAACGCGCCTGTCAACCAATCCAATGCAGGGCGGTGGGGAATTGACGCGATCCAGATCTGGCCGTCGTCCCAGCCGAAGATACCCAGACCGGTGACCACGTTGCGTAGGAAGATCACAAGCGGCGAACCGGGAAAGGCGCGTTCAGCGGTTCCCATTCTGCTCAACATGCGGAAGAAGACCTGATCCGGATGCTCCACCGCCACCCGGAACAAGGGCAGAACGAACACGAATCCCACGGCCCCCATGACGGCCAACAAGGCAAGAGTTTGGGCGCGTTGGCCCCGCGAAGCACGGTGGAGCAGGAAAATCGCCATGCCGGCAGCAACCACGACCGGGATGATTCGAGCCGGAGAGTAGCCATTCAGACCGATGCCCACCGCAGCCGCACACAACAGCAGATCGTTGCGTCGCCGAGTCCGCAATCCCTTCACAAGATAGTAGAGCGCCGGAGCGGCGAACATAGCGTAGAACGGGAAGCGTAAGCCAAGACGGCTGATGACATTTGGCCAGTAGGCGATGCCCGCCATGGCCGTGGCAATCAGCCCCACGCGGCGACCGCCAATCTCCTTGCCGAACAAGTAGATATAGGGGAGCGTGACCAAGCCAGCAGCGGCCGTGACCAGCTTCAGGGTGAGGAAGGAAAGGCCCGTCCCAAAGACCTTGGCTGTGAAGGCCGCCAGATAGAACTCAATCATTTCGCGGCCGGTGTTCCTGAAGAAGAAGATCGAGTACTTGCCGTTTAGAACGTCGTACACGTCGAGAAGCTTTTCGGCGTGATCGCTCCACATTTCGAATGGCACCTGGTCAAGGTGGATCAACCGAAACACAAGCGACAAGATCGCCACCCCAACCAGCGCCCAATGCCAAGGACCGATTGAGATCTGCAGGGAGGGTTGCCGAGCCCAGGCCCAACCTCGAGCCAGCCAGCTGCGCCAATCGATCCGCCCTTCCCAGAACGCCCCCACCATGGCCAAAATCGCCAGCGACCAGAAGACGACCGTCGTTGTCCGAATGGTGTTCTGGCTCGAGGCCAAGACCGTAAGAAGCGAAAATGCCAGGCCGGTTACAAACCAGACCGGTCGAAAATCCAGCGTGAGCTGCCCTTCCCCCAGGGACTCAGCTGGCTGCAGACGGAAGTCACCCGCCAGAGCGGCCCAGCCGAAGACGACCGCCGCGGCCACATACAGGGCCACCTCAAACCCTGGGCTTCCGGTGCGCTGTGCCAGCCCGAATTGGGCCACGAACGCCATCCCCAGCGCCACAGGAAGCCGTATGTGACCCGGGGTGATATCGCCGACCAGACTGCGCCAATCAAACGTTCTCAACGGCGCGGCAGCCGGCAGGCTCGCCCGAAAATCACGCGGTGCGCCTATCAAAGCGTCTTCCTCGGGAACCTCGGGGATCGGGAGAGGATGCCCGCTGAAGAGCGACTTGAACCAGTCGAGGACAGTCGGCTCTGGGCCGTCAGATTGGGGGTCGGGGGGCAGTTGGGGATCGCCCATCAGACACGTCTTCTCGCGAGGTAGAAGGTGTACGTTCCGTCTTCAGCCGCTGGCTCCTCAAAATACTTCCGTACCCAGCGATCCGTCAAACGCAAGTTCCAGTCCGTCGGTGCGAGAATCCAGCGCCCAGTCAGCCAGCGGGCCACGAGGCTTGGACCGCCGAAATAATGCCCCCATTCGAGCATGCTGAGAGCCGCAGGCGAGAAATAGCTCCGGCACTGCTCCACCTCGAATCCAGTCGCGTCGAATTTCTCACGCCAGCCATCCTCGTCCAAGAGATTCCACGTCCGCGACATCCGCATGAACCATGCCCGGTAAGCTTCAGCCGCCCTTCTCAGCCCGATGGATCGCAAGAATCTCGGAAAGCTGAGTTCGGCTCGGTACCCGGGATTAGGCACGGTGATGGCGAAGGGAGCCCCCGGCTTGAGCACGCGGCCGACATCGGATAGGACCGCATCCAGATGCGGAATGTGTTCCAAGACGGAGTTGCTGATGCCGCTGGCGAACGTCGCACTCGGGTACGGGAGGCGAGCGCCGTCCGCCTGGATCAGGCTGCGGTAGCTGCCCCGCCGGCTGGCTTCCAACAGCGAGGGAAAATGGGGGTCGATTCCGACATCCAACGGGCGATCGTAGGTAACCGCGGCGAAATGCCCATCGCCAGCCCCGATATCGAGCACCGGCGGAGGCAGCTCAACGGCACTCATCATGCGCGCTTCGACAGCCCTCAGTGTTCCTCGAAAATAGGGCAAGGCGCGCAGGTGCTGGTGAAGCAAATCGCCGGTCATCGGTTGCCCTTATATCCCAGCCGGGTGAACAGGTCATCAATCAGCTCTTCGTATGCCTCGGCCACCTTGTCCGGCAAGTAGGTTGCCTGCAGAATGCCGGGGTCACATGTGAATTTGCCCGCGTGATCTACTACGTCGATGATCGCATCGGCGATGGCGAACGAGTCGCCGATCGGCGTGATCCTTCCCATGCCGGTAGTTGTCACAGGTTGGCGGACCCCGGGCAGATCGCTTGCCACGACTGGCGTCCCCCTCAGCATCGATTCGATCTGCACCAGCCCGAACGTCTCAGTGTTGTTGATACAGGGCAGGACGGTCACATCGCAGCGATCGTAAAAGGCCGTCATCTGCGATGGCGACAGCGTCCCCAGGAACGACCAGCAATCCTTGAATGACTTCCAGCTGAGGCGCGAGTCGCCGCGCGTAGTCGGCCTCACCCAGTACGTTTTGATACGGGCCGGCGAAGAGCACATGGGCCTTGGGATAGCGCTGGCGGATGGCTGGCAGTGCGCCCAGGAGGTGCTCCACCCCCTTCTCGGTCGCCAGGCGCGCCGCCATGCCGATCACGGGGAAACGGCCGTCCACAGCGGTTTCCAACTCGCCTGCAAATCGCTTATCGGGCTCGGCCACCTCTACTGGGGGAGGGATGACCGTCAGTTTGTCGAGATGACCTGAAAGGAAGGGAGAATGGGTGGCGAAATCTCGCGTGTAAGCTACCACGCGATGGGCCAGCAGACCGGAGATCCGGTTGGCGGCGGAGACCACCGCGTCGGCCGCACGGTTGATCACGCCAGGAGGCAGGTGCAGGTCCGAATGGTAGGTCAAGAGCGTGGGCCGGCGGAGCAGCCGCCCTCGCAAGGCGATCCCGGCAGCATCCAACTGTGGCAGATGCAGGCTCACGGCATCGTGCGTCAGCACCTCCCTTGTGGCCACCAGGCCAATCGAGGGCATAATCACACCTTTGCTGACGCGCATCATGACCGGGACTCTGCGAATGCGGACACCGTGCCGTGTGTCGTCTAACGGAAGCGAAGGGTCGTACTGCGATGTCAGGACGGTGACCTGGTGGCCTCGGTCAACCAGCGCCCGGGCAAGGCGTTCGACATAGATCGTCAGGCCCGAAACGTGCGGACGATAGTAGGTCAGCGCCACCAGAATCTTCATGCCACGAGGGTTTCTTGTTGCACGCCGGAAGAACTTCTGGGCCTGCTCTGCCAAACCCAGGATGGTCCGCCCCTCCCTGGCCAAGCCGACGGCGCCCAAGCCGCCCGTGGTCACCAGAGACACGACATGCGCCGTGACCGCCAGACTCACGGCGACGGCCTGCGGAACGCCAAAGACCAACAGGGCGGCCACTGTCGAGAGTTCATAGACACCCACCGCTCCGGGCGACGAAGGCAAAGCGGCTCCGAAGGCCGTGACACCCGTGACGAAGATAAGCGTCGTCGGCGACGAGGCCAAGCCGAACATGCGCATTATCAACGCCAGGCTGATCCATGCCGTCACCCAGGCCAGCAAGCTCCATGCGCCTGATCTGATCAACCTCGATGGGCGGGCCGCCTCCCCCAGGCCGCGTGCAAAATCGTCCATGGTCTTCAAGACCCGCATCCAGCCTGCGCCGGGAAGGTGGTCTACCAGGCGCATGATGTTTCTTTGATTCAACGCCAGGACCGACGTGCCGAGCAGGATCACGGCCAGCACCACGCCGGCAGCTTGCAGCACCTGGCCGGCCCAAACCGGGGCGGCCATGGAGCTGATGGCAAGCGCCAACCCGGCCAGGCTCACCGCCACATCGATCAAGCGCTCGATGACGACCGTCGCCAGGGCTGCGCCGCCCGTGACATTTCCCGATTGGCTTACGGAGTAGGCGCGCCCCAACTCGCCTAGGCGGAGCGGCAGGACGTTGTTCAGCAGATAGCCCTCGTTCAGGGCCCAAAACACCTTCCCGTAGGGCGCCCTCTCCCCTAGCAAGACGTGCCAACTACGAGCGCGTGCAAACAAGCCAATCACGATCATCCCGGCCGCCGGGATGAGGTAAATGGGATCGGCCGAACGTACGACCTGCACCACGCGCTCCGGTTGGACGCCCCAGAACGCAATCGCCAAGGCTACCAGGCTGACCAGCAGCCCGACAATCCAACTCCGCGCACTCTCCAAAGTCATCCCCTCACGCACAGAAAGACCCCGCCCGTGCTTTGGGCTGGGAATTGGGGCATTATAGCACTTCGAAAGTTGCACTCTGGACGGGGAAACTCAGGCCTGAAACAGCTCGACGTTGGCGTCCACCCACTCATACAAGCGCCGCACGCCTTCTTGCGCGTCCACCATCGGCGACCAACCGAATATCTCATGTGCCTTACGTACATCCGATATGTAGATCTTCTGGTCGCCGGGACGCCATTCTTTGAAGTCAACATCGATCGCTGATCCCAGCAACCCCTCAAGCATCGGCCCGAACTCACGCCAAACCGACAAGCTGTTGCTAGGGCCGCCGCCCATGTTGTATACCTGACCCGCGGTGACGTCGATGGCCGCGATGGCTGCCCGCATGGCGCCAATCAAATCATCGACAAACAGCACGTCGCGAACCTGTTTCCCGTCGCCATAGATCGTGATCGGGTGCCCAAGCCTGGCGGCGATGACAAACCACGCCAGCCATCCCTGGTCTTCGATGCCAAACTGCCGTGGGCCGTAGATACAGGAGTTTCGGAATACGATCGTTCGCAGCCCGTAGATTCGGTGGTAGTCGTGGACATACTGGTCGGCTGTTCCCTTGGAACACCCATAGGGCGAATGAAAGTCGAGCGGCGCTGTCTCTGGGATACCATACTCAAGATCGGCGTAGCGATAGCGGGTGGCCTCCTCGACCACGGCTTGATCGAGCATTTCACCATAGACCTTGTTGGTGGAGGTGAACAACAGGGCTGGATCGATGCCCAGGGAACGCACCGATTCAAGCAAATTGAGCGTTCCCAGCGCATTGATCTCGAAGTCCAGTCGTGGATCGACGACGGAGGTTGTGACCGCCACTTGGGCCGCCAGGTGGATCACGGCGTCGAATGGAGCGTGGGTCGAGAGGGCGGCCGTTAGATCCGCCGCGTTGCGCACGTCGGTCTTGACGAATTCCACATCCGGATGATTTGCCTGGAGCCAGGCCAGGTTCTTTTCGCTGCCCGGTCGGGACAGGTTGTCCAGGATCACCACCGACTCCCCGTCCTCGAGAAGGCGGTTGGCTGTATTAGCGCCGATGAACCCGGCGCCCCCGGTGATTAGGGTCCTCATACCATCCTCCGGATTGACTGCGGCTTCGGGCGCCGGGCTGGCGGTTTCACCGGCCGAGGCCGGCGGCCCAGGACGTAGGCATGTCTACTCATCATTCAGCCGCAGAACCGCCAGGAACGCGTCCTGCGGGATCTCGACGGCGCCAACGCGTTTGAGCCGCTTCTTGCCCTTCTTCTGCTTCTCCAGCAGCTTGCGCTTGCGGGTCACATCACCACCATAGCACTTCGCCAACACGTCTTTGCGCAGGGCTTTGACATTGGCTCGCGAGATGACCCTGCCCCCGGCTTGTGCCTGGATAGGCACGGTGAACAATTGACGGGGGATCAGCTCCTTGAGCTTGGAAACCAACGCCTGGCCCTTGTGATAGGCATCATCGCGGTGGACGATCAGCGCCAGTGCGTCGACCGGTTCGCCGTTGATCAAGATTTCCAGCTTCACCAGATCATCTGGGCGATACTCCAAGAACTGATAGTCAAGCGACGCATAGCCTCGCGTGTGCGACTTAAGTTGATCGTAGAAATCGACGATCAACTCGGAGAGTGGGATGTCGTAGTGAAGCACAACCCGGCTCGGTGCAGGATACTCCTGCCGGACAAAGTTGCCCCGCCGGTTGGTGACAAGTTCCATCACCGGGCCGTAGTAGTCCTCCGGCGTGAAGATCTGGATTCGCATCCAAGGCTCGCGCACCTCTTCGATCTCATCTGGCTCCGGGAGTTTGGCAGGGGAGTCGATCTCCAATGTCCTCCCGTCGCGCATCAGCACTTCGTATTTGACGGACGGCGCCGTGGCGATCAGATCGATATCGAATTCGCGCTCAAGACGCTCCTGGATGATGTCCATGTGGAACATCCCCAGGAAGCCGCAGCGGAAGCCGAAATTGAGCGCCTGGGAGGTCTCCGGGTCGAAGACCAGTGAGGCATCGTTGAGCTGCAGCCTTTCGAGCGCATCTTTGAGATCCTGATAATCCTCGCCTTCGATCGGATAGAAGCCAGCGAAGACCATCGGCTTCGGGTGGCGGTAGCCGGGAAGCGGGGCCGCGGCCGGGCGGGTTTTCAGCGTGATTGTGTCGCCCACACGGCACTCACGCACCGACTTCAGCCCAGTGGCAATGTAGCCAACTTCACCGGCTGAAAGGCGGTCGACAACCCGCATGGCCGGCGAGAAGACACCCAGCTCGATCGGCCGAGCGTCGGCACCCGAGGCCATCAGGTGGATATCCTCTTCGCCGGCGATCTGCCCCTCGAAGAGGCGGACATAGGCCACCACACCCTTGTAGGCGTCGTAGTGGGAGTCGAAAATCATCGCCTTCAGGGGGCCGTCTGCGTCCCCCTTAGGCGGCGGGACACGCTCGATAACCGCCTCCAGCACCTCCGGCACCCTATCGCCGGTCTTGGCCGAAATGCTGAGGATCTGGTCGATCGGCGTGCCGAGCAGGTTGTGGATCTCCTCGGCCACCTCGTCCACTCGGGCGGCCTGCAGGTCGATCTTGTTGATCACAGGGATGATTTCCAGGTCGGCGTCAAGGGCCAGGTACAGGTTGGCCAAGGTCTGGGCTTCGACGCCCTGGCTGGCATCGACGACTAGCAGTGCACCCTCGCATGCCTCCAGCGCCCGGCTGACCTCGTACCCGAAGTCAACGTGGCCCGGCGTGTCGATCAGGTTGAGTTCGATATGTCTCGCCGTCCGGCCGCTGATAGCGCATCCGCACCGCGGAGGCCTTGATCGTGACCCCCTTCTCTCGCTCCAGGTCCATGGTATCCAACACCTGGTCCATCATCTCGCGTTCGGTGACGGTACCGGTGAGCTGCAGCAGCCTGTCGGCCAGAGTCGACTTGCCATGATCGATATGGGCGACGATGCAAAAATTGCGAATAGAAGAGAGATTCATATCCACGCGTTCAGTCGGCGACGGGTCGCGGAGGCTTGCGTCCCCGCGGGCAGAAGTATACCTGACGCATACATCCCGCAGAGTCTCTAGGCGGTGTCCGGAAAGACCCCCGATAGGAGCGTCGCATCCTGCGACGCCTCGCCCGAGGTCACGCACCACAGGAGGTACTCGTGGTTTCCCTTGGGGCCCTGGATGGGCGACTCCAGCAGGCCGGCAGGCCAAAGGGCCACCGCCCTCGCTTCGGACAAAACCGCCTCGACCACCTGGCGCTGAACGGCCGGATCCTTTACCACGCCCCCCTTGCCCACCTGAGCCCGCCCGGCTTCAAACTGCGGCTTGATCAGGCAAATCACTTGGCCCGGGCATCCAACCAGCCCCTGGATGCGCGGCAGGAGCAGCTTCAAGGAGATAAAGGCGGCGTCCACGGTCACCAGATCCATTGGCTCCGGCAGCGATTCCAGATGGCGGGCGTTTGTGCGTTCCTTCACAATCACCCGCTCGGTCCTGCCGCAGACTCCAATCCAGCTGGCCGTGGCCAACGTCGATGGCGTAGACACGGGCGGCGCCATGCTGCAGCAGGCAGTCGGTGAAACCCCCGGTGGAGGCCCCGACATCGGCGCATACGGCCCTGTCACGTTGACCGGAAAAGCGTGCAACGCAGCTTCGAGCTTGAGCCCGCCGCGCGAGACGTAGCGCGGGCCGCTGGTCGACGCTGATTTCGTCGTCGGCGGTGAATTGGCGCGAGGCCTTGATCTCGACCTGGCCGTTGACCCGTACCTGCCCGGCCATCACCAGGCGCTGGGCCAGCGAACGCGTGTCGGCCAGGCCACGCTCGACCAGCAGACGATCCAGGCGCATCTTGGAGCTCATGGCCTGATTGTACCGTTCACCCGGCGTCTTGCTCGCCCTCCACCAACCTGCTATGATCTTCGCCATGATCGCCGCACTGCTGCGCACTATGCGACCCCGCCAGTGGCCGAAGAATGGCTTCATCTTCGCCGCCCTGATCTTTGACCGCCAATTGATCCAACCGGGCCCCTTTTTGGCCACCCTGGCTGGATTCGGGCTGCTGTGCCTTGCGTCGGGTGCGGTCTACGTCATCAACGATCTGGCGGATCTGGAGAGCGATCGCAAGCATCCCACCAAACGCAATCGGCCCATCGCTTCGGGCGCCTTCTCGCCAACGGCCGCCAGGGCGGCGGCCGTGATCCTGGTCCTGGCAACGCTGGCGGGCAGCCTGGCGTTGAACGGCAACTTTGCGCTTGTGGTTCTTGGTTACCTGGCCCTGAACCTGCTGTACTCGGCCTGGCTCAAGCACATTCCGATCATCGATGTGTTTTCAATCGCCGGCGGATTCGTGCTGCGCGTGGCGGCTGGCGTCACTCTGATCACGGTCGAGCGCTTCTCTCCATGGTTGTACGTGTGCATGACCTTGTTGGCACTGTTCATCGGCTTTGGCAAACGCCGCGCCGAGCTCACCCTGCTCCAAGCGGAAGCCAATTCGCACCGCCGTGTGCTCGACGGCTACACGATAGGCTACCTCGACCAGCTAATCATGATCGTCTCCAGCACCACCGTGATTGCCTACTCCCTGTACACTTTTTCGGCCGTCAACCTGCCCGAAAACCATTTGATGATGCTCACGATTCCCTTCGTGATCTATGCCATATTTCATTACCTGCACCTAATTCACGTCGAGAACCAGGGCGGGGCACCCGAGGATCTGCTGCTCCGCGACCGCCCGCTGATGGTGACCATCCTGCTGTGGGGCCTGAGTTCAGTCGTCATTCTCTATCTGGGATCATGACCACTGCCAGCGCCCCGGGCAAGGTCATTCTGCTCGGTGAACACGCCGTTGTCTACGGCCAGCCGGCGCTGGCGATTCCCGTCACCCAGGTCCAGGCCAGGGTCACGGTACGCCTAAGACCGGGAGCGGCAGGCGACGGGATGCACGTCGCGGCCCCCGCCATCGATCTGGAAGCGAGGCTTGATGAGCTGGCCGACGACAACCCGTTGGCCCTGGCCATCCGACTGACACTGCGGGACTGCGGCGCAGTGCGCCCTCCGGCCCTCGACCTGCAAGTCGAACTCAGACATTCCCGTGGGTGCTGGACTGGGTTCTGGCGCCGCTGTCAGTGTGGCGATCGTGCGTGCCTTGAGCGAGCATCTGGGAAATCCGCTTCCACCAGCCCAGCAATCAAGCATTGCTTTCGAGGTGGAGAAGCTGCACCACGGCACGCCGTCCGGAATCGACAACACCGTCGTGACCTACGCCCAGCCGGTGTTCTTCGTGAAGGGACAGGATCCCAGCCCGTTTGCGATCGGCCGCGCTTTCGACCTGATCGTGGCCGACAGCGGTCGACCATCATCAACCGCCGAAGCCGTCGCCCTGGTGCGTGCCGCCTACGATGCCAACCGGCCAGCCATCGGGCGCATTTTCGAATCGATCGGCCGCCTGGTCGCCGCCGGGAGGCTGGCGATTGCCTCTGGCGACATCGAGCGGCTGGGGGGCTTGATGGATGACAACCATGCCCGCCTGGCCGAAGCTGGGCGTCTCCACGCCGGAACTCGAACGTGCTGGTCGCCGCTGCCCGTAACGCCGGCGCCCTGGGCGCCAAGCTCTCCGGCGGCGGATTGGGCGGAAACATGATCGCCTTGCTTTCCGGCGGCGACCACGAGCGTGTGTCAGAAGCTCTGCAGTCGGCCGGCGCCGCCCGACTGATCCAGCACCAGGGTGGAGGCGCAATGATATTGCTCAAGCTGGGGGGATCCCTGATCACCGAGAAGGACCAGCCCGAAACTCCGCGACTGGGGGTTATCCGCCGCCTGGCGGCGGAAGTGTTCGAGGCCCGTCGGCGGAAGCCCGATCTGCAGCTTGTGATCGGCCACGGCTCGGGCTCCTTCGGGCATCACCTGGCATCCAAATACCAAACGCAGGCCGGAGCAATGAGTCATCAGGATTGGCAGGGGTTTGCCGACGTGTGGGCTTCCGCCAATCACCTCGACCGTCTGGTGGTTGACAGCCTGAGGCAGGCAGGCGTCCCGGCCATGGCCTTTCCGCCGTCCGCCTCGGCGCTGGCCGATGGGGGCCGCCTGGTCGAGATGGCGCATGAACCGATTCAACTCGCCGTCGAACACGGCCTGGTGCCCGTGGTCCAAGGCGATGTGGCCTTCGACCGCCGGCAAGGGTCGGCCATTTTGTCCACAGAGCAGGTGCTGGGCGCGCTGGTCGAACCGCTTGGGGCCCAGACCCTGCTCCTGGCCGGCCTGGAGCCCGGAGTCTTCGCTGACTACCCGGACAACCGGGACTTGCGCGCAGAGCTTCGGGCGGATGAACTTGAGAAAGTCCGTCTGGAAGGTGCAGCGGGGGAAGACGTCACCGGCGGAATGGCCGCCAAGGTGCGAACTGCCTTCGAGATCCTCGGCGACCACCCGGATCTCGGGATCCTCATCTTCTCGGCCGAGACACCTGGTTCGCTCCGCCGTGCCTTGGAGGGCGAATCTATCGGAACCCGATTGGTTTTGTAAGCGCGAGAAGGAGGCTGAGCGCCGGGGTAAAATGAGCCAAGGCGGTCTCTCCCGTCGATGGCTTCTTCTCGGCCCACTTTCAACTCAGTCACGGCCCGTCGAATCGGGCCATCCATCCCTCCTGAAGGAGGCGCACATGAAGGCATTGCTTCAGAAGCTCCACATAAAGGATGTCAACCCGGGCGCCTGCAGCGGCCCGCAAGCCTGGTTCGAGGATGCTCAGGGCAAGGAGCTCGTCTCCTACAACCCCACAACCGGAGAACCGATTGCGAAAGTCCGGCAGGCGACCGGCGCCACCTATGCCAAGGTCGTGGAGAATGCCCAGTCGGCTTTCGAAAGCTGGCGCAAGATTCCCGCCCCCAAGCGCGGCCAGGTGATCCGCGACTTCGGCGACGCCTTGCGCGAGGTCAAGGAACCCTTGGGCGATCTGGTGTCGTTGGAGATGGGCAAGATCAAAGCCGAGGGCCATGGTGAGGTACAGGAGATGATCGACATCTTCGACTTCTCCGTTGGCCTTTCTCGTCAGCTGTATGGCCTGATGATGCATTCCGAGCGGCCCGCAGCACCGCATGTACGAACAGTGGCATCCGCTGGGTATCGCCGGCGTGATCACCGCCTTCAACTTCCCCGTGGCGGTTTGGTCGTGGAATTCGGCCATCGCCAGCGTATGCGGCGACACCGTCCTATGGAAGCCCTCCAGCCAAGTGCCGCTGTGCGCTATCGCCGTCCAGCACATCGCCAACCAGGTGATGGCCGATCACGGTCTGACCGGCATCTACAACTTGATCATCGGATCTGGGGCGGATGTCGGAGAGCCGATGCTCCAGGACAAACGGCTGCCGTTGATCTCGTTCACGGGGTCGACCAAGGTCGGCCAACACGTGTCGGAGGCCGTCGCCGGGCGGTTCGGACGTACGATCCTGGAATTGGGCGGCAACAATGCCATCGTCGTCGCCGAGGACGCCAACCTTGACCTGGCCACACGGGCGATCCTCTTCGGCGCTGTGGGCACCGCCGGGCAGCGATGCACAACTACCCGGCGCATCATCGTGCAGAAGTCGGTCGCCGGAGAGTTACAGCAGCGCCTGGTCAAAGCCTACCAGCAGGTACCGATTGGCGACCCACTTGACGAGAGCACGTTGATGGGGCCGCTGGTCGCACCGACCGCCGTGGAAGAGATGTTCGATGCTCTCGAACGGGCCCAGGCTGACGGTGGTGAAATTCTCACCGGAGGCAAGATGCGGCCGGACCTGGGCCCCAACTTCGTCGAACCGACGATCGTCAAGATGCCGGGACAGACGGAACTGGTCAAGGAGGAGACCTTCGCCCCGATCCTCTACCTGCTGGAGTACGAGCGCCTCGTCGATGCGATCGAACTCCACAACGGTGTCCCCCAAGGCCTGTCGAGCGCCATCTTTACCGACAGCATGCGCAATGTCGAGGCTTTCTTGTCCGTCGAGGGATCCGACTGCGGCATCGCCAATGTCAACATCGGCACGTCCGGAGCCGAAATTGGCGGCGCGTTTGGCGGCGAGAAGGAGACAGGGGGTGGGCGAGAATCAGGCTCCGATGCATGGAAGGGTTACATGCGCCGCCAGACCAACACCATCAACTGGTCGAGCGAGCTCCCCTTGGCCCAAGGCATCGAGTTCGGAGCCGACGGCGACTAGTTCCGGCTGACGTCGTGTTGAGACCCTAATAAAAGGCCGGCGGAGGCATATCCGCCGGCCTTAGTTTGCACTGCCTTCCCCGCTGGGCGAAGCCCTAGGGGGTCGCGCTCGGTTCGGGCGTGTCTGTGGCGGCACCGGTCGCCGTAGCTGTCTTCTCCGAGGTTGCCGTCGGCCCCCTGGTCGGCGTGGGTGGTGACTCGCGAGCAGGGACGGCTCCCTGGTTGCCGGAGAAGCTCACCGCCCCGCTCCAGATCCAGCCCGGCAATCCCTCCCCGCTGGGCTGGATGTACCACCAGGTGCCGTTCGACGCGTTCTCATAGCGCCCCAACACCTGAGCCGCCTTGCCCTCAAGCAGGAAATCGATGTATTCGAAGGCTTCGTCTGGCCCGGAGCGGATGTAGGCGTTGTAGTTGGCCTTCACGGTGGGCGACGAAGGCGTTGGCGTTGCGGCCGGCGTGTCGGTGACCTGCGGCACGGTGGCCGTCGGGGTCACCGGCGTCGGACTAAGTGTCGCCGTGGCAGCGTCTCGCGTCCCCTGAGCGATCGCCTCGGCCGTCTTCATCACATCGGCACTGGAGGGTGTCGAGGTGGCCGTCGGTCCCGCTCCGGCACCGAAACTGCATCCAGCCAGGCCAAGGGCAGCCAGGATGAGGCCATTTGTGATGCTTTTCACAATCAACTTGCGCATGGTCCCTCCGGTCGGTCCATTACAGGGTACGCGTGCCCGAGGGCACGACAGATGAGTATACCGCGCTGCCATCCTGAGAAGGGGTAAGGGAAACAGAAGTGGTACAACCGTCCTCTAAACCCCTGCCCGGCGTCTCCGGTACCATGGTAAGGATGATGGACGAGAAGACAGCCAGCACGGCGCAGACCGACACGGCGGCCGAAGTGTCGCCCAACGGCGCCGTCCATAAGCCTGTGGATAACCCTGAGCTCCAGGAGGCGCGCCAGCGCCTGGGTCGGGCGCGCCAGCGCCTGCTGTCGGCTGCCATCGCTTTCTGCGACGGCCTGATCAGCCCGGGTCAGCTGCGAGCCGTACGCGAACTGCTCAAGGAGCAGGAACTGCGCATCACCAAGCTGACCGGGGAGGCGCCGCCACCATTCATAGACAGCCCCCCGCCTTCCTCCTCCCCATCACCGTCTGTGCCCACCGAGCCTATCCCAGCAAAGCCCGAAGCTGAATCTCGCCCGTCGCATTCCATCGAGGACGAGGACGATCTCGATCCCGCCGAAGCGCTGGCCTCGCTCCGGGCGCGAACACGGGTGCCTAAGGGTCCCGCCGATCCCGAGCTCGAAGGACTGCTTAATCATCTTGACGACAAGATCGCTCGGCCTCGAGCAAGACTATCAGCAGGGGCGGATCAACGCCTCACAGTATCGGGCCATCCGGCGTCACTACTTGGAGCAGCACGAGGTCGCCCTGCGCCTTCATCAGGCCAACCCCAGGAGCGACCGCTGGAAGGTCGTCCTCGAGGAGGGCAAGACCAATTTCCTGATGCAGCTTAACGAGGCCGAGTGCCGCTGCATCGCCTTCTTCGATATCTCTGACCGCTCCCAGGTCTACGTCCAAGGCGACCTGCCCCAGGCAGCTGAGGAAGCCATGCGGTTTCTCAGCACCTTCGGCCATCCACCCGGTGAGCAGGCTTCCGGCCGGATGTTCGCCACGCAGACCGAGGAAGGTGACAACCTTCTGCTCATTCCGGGCCGCTTCACCGCCGCCCTGGTGGTGTTCAGCGATGAGCCTCCAGGTTGGCAAGTACGCGCGCTACGCGAGGTTCAACGCAATTTCGAAGCCGCCAATCACAGCGCACTCGAGCGCGGCGAACGCAAATCGTTGGTGTTCCCCAACCTCGACCGCTTCTTCCGCAGGTAGATTCAACTTCAACGTCGGGACTTAGGCACAGTCGCCCGCCAACACGGCGGGGTGATATGATGGTGCCTGCCACTGCGACCAGCGGAAGGCGTGGTCGATGCCGATCTGCGCCTTCGCCACGTTTGTCGTCTGAGGGAGACCTTTGATCCAGGGCACAGGACGCAGCCTTAGCTTGATTCTGGCGGTGTTGGCTTTGACCGTCGCGAGCTCCTCGCTTGCCGCCAGGTCAATGGACGGCGGCCGTTTTTACCCCGAAACTGGACACAGCCTTGAAGCTCAGTTCGTGGATTTCTTCGATGCCTCCGGCGGCGTAGATATCCTTGGGTTTCCCATCACTGACGGCTTCGTCGATCCCCAATCGGGGCGGTTGATCCAATACACCGAGAATGCTCGAATGGAATGGATCACCGATAACGCGGGCGCGCGGGCGTGCCATTCTTCGCCCCCTGGGGGAGATGATGGGAGGCTGGCAACCGGCCGTCGATCGGGGTTCGGTGGATACGCGCGGCTGCCGCTACTTCCCACAAACCGGCCACAGCGTCTGTTTCGCCTTTCTCGACTTCTTCAACGCCCACGGCGGGCTGGATCTGTTTGGCTATCCGATCTCGGAGTTCTCCTTGCAGGACGACCGCATCGTCCAGTATTTCCAGCGGTTCCGCCTCGATTGGCATCCGGAAGCGGATCCGCCCAACCAGGTCCGTGTTGCGCCGTTGGGACGCAAGCATTTTGATGAAACTGGCTACAGCCAGGATTTGCTCCGCCCGGCGGCGCGTGGCCCGAACGCGGATTACCGGGTCACCCAGCTGCAGACCTCGGCTTCGGTCATGTATCCGGTGGTCCCGCAGGCCGGACAGCAGCAAATCTTCATCGTGGTGCGCGATCAAAACCTGTTTCCGGTACCCAGCGCGGCGGTGATGCTCGTTGCCCATCTGCCGAATGGCGATCGCTACAACCTTATGCCCACGACCGATTCGCAGGGGTTGAGCCGCCTGACGCTGACTCTGGGCGAGATGCCAAGGGGCACGAAGGTCAATCTGGAGATTTGGGTCTTCTACGAACAGCTTCAGGCCGTGGCCCGCGACTCGTTCGTGGTCTGGTAGGCGGGGAATGCGCCCCCCGCGCCAATTGAAAGTGATCAGCAAGGTCGGGAACAAAGTCGAATTCATATAGAATAATGTTGACCCGTATGGACAGGAAGTGGGGCTTGCCTTGAACGACGCCTATACGCTGGCCTTGGCCAATCTGCGGGCGGGGGTAGGGAAGACTTCGCTTACACTCTCCCTCGGCACAACCCTGGCCGAGCGCGGCCATCGCGTTCTCCTGGTCGACCTCGATCCGCAGGCCAGCCTGACCGTCGCGTGTGGCGTCGAGGATGCCGCCGACGTCAATCTCTCGCAGGTGATGGGTGGAAGCATGCCGGGTCGAACCGCCTTCTGGGATATCCTCAAGGAAATCGTACCTGGCCAATATATCTTCCTTGCACCGGCCGACATCGCCCTGGCTCACACAGAGTACGGGTTGAACAGCCGGTTGGCTCGCGAACACGTCCTGGGCAAAGCCCTTGAGGGTGTCAAGGACAACTTCGATTTCATCCTCGTCGACTGCCCATCAAGCCTCGGATTGTTGACCCTCAACGGGCTGGCGGCCGCCGACACCACCATCATCCCTTCCCAGCCGCATATGGCCCACCTGCGCGGAATCTGGCTCTTCCTGGGCACAATTGAGCGCGTCAAGCGCGAGCTCAATCCCGAGTTGTCGATCATGGGCATTGTGCTTACTTACTTCAACCCGGACCTTGCCCACCACCAAAACGTCCTCTCATCGATGAGGGCTGGCGGCCTGCCTATCCTCCCGGTGGCGGTCCATACCGAACTCACCGACGATCAGGGACAGGGCGAACAGCCGGCCAATGCCACCTATGTGCCAGGGAGCTACCAGGCGCTTTCCAACCTCGCCCGCTTGGTGGAAGAAACGCGCCGGGCTGAAAGCCGCAACGGTCGATTGCCACCGCTCAGGCTCCAGCCTCCTCAGAAGATCAGCAGCCTCAGATCCGACAACTGAACGCCGGCCATACATCCATCGAAGTTAAAGAACTTGACTGTATAATGTCGCAACGTGCACAGGAGGCTGCCTGGTTCGATGCCCACCGATTCCCTCTTGGCTGTGTTCGGCTTTTCAGTCGCCGTCTCGATCGGTGCCGTAGTCTCCCCGGGTCCCGTATCGGCCGCCATCATCACCGAGTCTCCTCGCCATGGTTGGCGCGTAGGACCCCTGGTCGCGAGTGCCCACACACTGCTTGAGCTGTTCATCGTTGTCCTGATCGGGCTGGGGTTGAGCGCTGGCCTGGCGTCGCCTGGCGTTAGCCGCGTCATCGCCTTGGGCGGCGGTGTGGTGCTCATCGGAATCGGGGCGGGCTACATCTTGGGCGTTTTCCGGGGAAGGATGCACTTACCCAAGGCAGACCACAGCCTCCCGCCCCGCTCCACATCCAACCTTCTCTGGCTCGGCTTGTTTACGACGCTCACCAATCCCTTCTGGTACACCTGGTGGGTCACGGTGGCGGCCGGCTACCTGGCGCAGGCGCAGGCCTTTGGCCCAGCCGGGCCGGCGGTCTTCTACGTTGCCCATGCCTCTACCGACTATGCGTGGGACACGTTGCTTTCGACAGCCGCCGGCGCGGGGAGACGTTGGCTCACAGACCGCCTCTACCAGGCGATTATCTTGGTGACCGGCGGTGCCATGGCCTACTTCGGCCTTCTCTTCTTGCGCAGCGGCTGGCCCATCTGATCGACTCCGGCTGAGCGGCCCCTCCCTCCGAGAGAAAGACGTGATGCAGGTCGTTCTTATCACCGACAACGCTGACGATCGAGACTTTTACGGCTACGTTCTTCAGCAAGTTGGCCTGGCCGTCATCTCGCGCCCTGAATTCGAGGCAGCCACCGCGGAGCGGCCGCCTTCCCAGAGCGAGCTCTACATAGTGATTTCGCGGTCGGCCGAGTCCATCACCAAGGCCGTGTCGAGATTTCGCTCGCAGATAGAGGCGCCCCTCTTTGTCCTCGTCGACCGCCCCCTGGAGGGTCAGATCGCCGACCTTCTGGAGGCCGGCGCCGATCTGGTACTCCCCTTGCCCGTCAGTCCCCGTGTCCTGGCGGCCTACTGCCGCAACCAAGTTCGACGCAGCGGTGATGTGGCCGCCATCGCATCAGCTCCCCTCAAGCTGGGACCCGTCGAGGTGGAACCCTCCGTACGCAGAGTGCGAGTCGGCCGCCGGAAACCCCAACACCTGACCCAGCTCGAGTTCCGGCTGCTCCACCTATTAATGACCCACCGGGGGCAAGTGATCCCTCCTGATGTGATCGTCGATCGAGTCTGGGGATATGCTGAATCAGGCAGCCGCGAGTTGGTCCGCGGACTGATCAGCCGCCTGCGCGCCAAGATCGAACCTGATCCTGACGACCCGCGATATGTCCGCACGGTGCCCGGGGTCGGGTATGTGTTTGACGTCGAATAGCGCGCGCTTTTTGCACGCGTTTGACACATCCCTTTGCACGGCCATCCCCCGTTTTGTACGTGTTGTGGACACCTTTGCGACATTCGGGACGTACTATTCGGGGCGAATTGAACCGCATGCTGGAGGCCAGATATGGCTCAGGGCTATTGTCCGGATTGTGATTCGGACATAAAACTCGGCAACGATCCCCGCAAAGGTCAGAAGGTCACCTGTCCCAGTTGTGGCGCCTACTTGGAAGTCGTCGGCCTTTCCCCGATTGAGCTTGACTGGGCCCTTGACGACGATGAGGAATACGAGATGGACTACGAGGGGGATGAGGAAGGCTACGAGTACTGATCCGGCTCGGCGCGGCCTTGATGGCCGATTCCAACTGTCGGCCGGCGCAAATCAGAGACGCTGGTTGGGTTGGCCGCAGAGTCAAGGCGGCATATAATTGTCAAGAAGGCAAGTTGGGGCGTACCCAATGGTGCGCCCCTTGCAATTCTTGGCGAAGCTGATCTCACACAGTGACCTGCAGTACGAGCGCCTGGGCTGATAAGGGCCCGAAGGGAACAAGATGAGCAGCAATGATGGGGGCGAGAAGCCCAGCCCGAAACCAAGTACCAAACCGCTCCCCAAGACACTGGGGCCCGTCCTCAACCTCGAGGAACACGTCCGGGCCGATTGGTGGCGCAGGATATTCAATGCCCTGTACTTGAAGACGGATTCGGATGTGGTCAACGACCAGTTGATGACGCGGGAAGAAATCGACCTCTTCAGCAGCACCCTCAATCTGTCCCCCGAGGCCGACGTCCTGGATCTTTGCTGCGGGCAGGGGCGTCACACCCTCGAGTTGGCTCGGCGCGGGTTCGGCAACGTCCAGGGTCTGGATCGGTCGCACTATCTCATCCAGCGCGCCCGCGCCACCGCCAAGAAGGAATCGCTCAACGTCAAGTTCCGCGAAGGCGATGCACGCAAGCTGCCGCAGGCCACAGATCGCTTTGATGTGGTGATGATCCTCGGTAATTCGTTTGGGTACTTTGAGACGATTGAGGACGATCTGCGGGTGCTGCGGGAGGTGTTTAGGGTCCTCAAGCCTTCGGGCCAACTCTTGATCGATGTGTCGGACGGCGAATATCTCAAGGCCCATTTCGAATCACGCACCTGGGAGTGGCTCGACAAGAAGCACTACGTGTGCCGTGAGAGGTCGCTCTCGGCCGATGGCCAGCGCATGATCTCGCGCGAGATCATTACCAATGCCGAGAAAGGGGTGCTGGCCGACCAATTCTACGCTGAGCGACTCTACACTCGCGAGGGTTTGATCTCGCTCATCCAGGACGCCGGCTTCAGTCAGATTACGGTCCACGGGGAGATCAACACCCAATCCCAGCGCAATCAAGACCTGGGGATGATGGCCCAGCGGCTGGTCGTCACGGCCCTCGTGCGCAAAGAGTGGACGCCGAAGAAGGTCAAGCCGGACGCAGCCACCAAGCAAGTAGCCGTAGTCATGGGCGATCCGCATCGACCGGACACCGTCAAGCCGGACGCTGTATTCGACGATGACGATTACTACACGATCGATCAGCTCAAATCGGCGCTGCAGTCGTCCGACAAGTACCAGTTCACATATCTGGATGATCACGACACCTTGATCCAAGACCTTAAGAACCTGAGCGGTAAGGCCGACCTGATACTCAACCTGTGCGATGAGGGCTACGCCAACGATCCGCGCATGGAACTGCACGTCCCAGCGATCATGGAGATGTTTCAACTCCCCTACACCGGTGGGGGGCCTCAGTGCCTGGCGTACTGCTACGACAAGTCATTGGTTCGCGGCGCGGCCTTGGAGATGGGAATCCCTGTGCCGGAGGCCTACTTCATCCGGTCGGAGGACATCAGCATCGAGCTCCCCATTGGTTTCCCGGTGATCATCAAGCCCAACTTCGGGGACTCGAGCTTTGGAATCACGCAGCGTTCGGTTGCCTACTCAGCCGAGCAGCTGCTCAACGCCATCGCCTCCATCCGAGAACGTTTCGGATATGACAAACCGATGCTTGTGGAGGAATTCCTGACAGGGGCCGATCTCACAGTCGGGGTGATCGGGAATCCCCCGGATGACTACCTGGTGCTGCCCATCGTGGAAGAGGACTACTCCAGCCTGCCACCTGAACTGCCTCGTTTGTGCGGCTACGAGGCCAAGTGGAATCCGAACTCACCGTACTGGAATTTGCGCTCTATCCCGGCCGATCTCCCCCCGGACATCCAGCAGAAAATCGTCGAGGCCTGCTTGCGCCTCTTCGAGCGCCTCGAGTGCCGGGACTATGCACGTTTTGACTGGCGGTTGGATGCGCAGGGCAACCCCAAGCTGCTTGAAGCCAATCCCAATCCGGGCTGGTGCTGGGACGGACACCTGGCCAAGATGGCAGGTTTGGCGGGCTTGAGCTACGCCGATATGTTGACCGCCATTCTGGCTGCGGCAGAACGACGGCTGGGGCTCACGTCGCGCACGGGCTCACGGCTTGAGAACCGGATCCCGATGAAGCAGTCGGCTGGCTAAGGCCCGGCAAGCGGTCTATCTGATTACGTCACCAAGTTGCCAAATGAAAGGGGCTGCCGCAAAGGCAGCCCCTTGTGATTCTCAGAACCTGTGCCGCAGGTCAAACCGAGGGCATCTAGATCCCCAGGGCAGCATGCGCCGCGGCCAGCCGGGCGACCGGCACCCGGAAGGGTGAGCAGCTCACATAGTTCAGCCCGTACGTATGGCACAGAGCGATGGACGCTGGGTCGCCGCCATGCTCCCCGCAGATTCCGACTTCCAAATTCGGGCGGGCCTGGCGGCCTTCGCCGCGTCGCCATTTCCATTAACCGCCCCACTCCTTGAGGATCGATCGACTGGAATGGGTTGACCGGCAGGATACCTTCCTCAACATAGGTGAGAAGGAAGTTGCGCTCGGCGTCATCCCGGCTGTAGCCAAAAGTCATCTGGGTCAGGTCGTTGGTTCCGAATGAGAAGAACTCCGCCAGACCGGCGATTTCACCGGCGGTTAAGGCCGCCCGCGGGATCTCAATCATCGTCCCGAATTTGTAAGGGAACTCGACCCCTTTCTCTCCCATCACCTCATGAGCGATCTTCGTCAACCGCGGTTGCACGCTCTTGAGTTCGTTGACATGTCCGGTCAGCGGGATCATCACCTCGGGCCTGGCATCCACACCGCGCTTGGTGACGTTGGCCGCAGCCTCGAAGATGGCGCGGACCTGCATTTCGACGATCTCGGGCATCAGGATGCCCAGCCGGATACCGCGCAACCCCATCATGGGATTGGATTCGTGCAGGGCACGAACGCTGCTGAGCAGGGCTTCCTTTTCCGCCAGCCCCTTCGTCTCGCCTTTGGCGCGCATCGTGGCCACTTCTTCGATCAGTTCTTCCAGCCCGGGCAGGAACTCGTGAAGCGGTGGGTCGATGAGGCGAACGATGACCGGGTGGCCGTCCATGGCTTCGAACAACCCCTCGAAATCCTGGCGCTGGTAGGGCAGCAATTCGTTCAGCGCCTCTACCCGGTCAGCGCTCTCGTCGGCGAGAATCATCCGCTGAACGATCGGCAGGCGCTCCTGCTCGAAGAACATGTGCTCGGTGCGGCAAAGGCCAATTCCCTGAGCACCATACTTCCGCGCCCGACGCGCATCCGCAGGATAGTCGGCGTTGGCCCAAACCTGCAACCCGCGGGTGGGAAAGCCCTTCGGACCCTTCCGGATGCCTTCGGCAGCAGCGACATCGTCCGCCCAGCCCAGCAGCTCCAAGAGCTCGGTCTGCTCTTCGAACTCGGGCATGACGGTATCGATCTGGCCCGGATAGACTTCTCCTGTAGTGCCGTCGACCGATATCCACTCGCCCTCATGGATCGTCACGCCGTTGGCGGCAAGCGTCCGCTTGGTCATATCGAGCTTGAGATCGGAGGCGCCCACGATGCAGGGAATGCCGAACTGCCGGGCGACCACAGCCGCATGGCTGGTGGCACCGCCCTCCGTCGTCAAGATTCCCTTAGCGGCCAGCATCCCGTGAACATCGTCTGGTTTGGTGAAGGGCCGGACCATGATCACATCCTGCTTGCCCTTCTTGGCCCTCTCCTCGGCCGTGTCGGCGTCGAAGTAAACCTGACCTACTGCTGCACCCGGTGAGGCATTGACCCCCCTACCCAGGATGCCTTTGCTGCGGGCTTCGTCGAGCGCCGCCGGATTGAACTGTGGGTGAAGCAGCACGTCGACGTCCTTGGGCGAGACACGCCCCACGGCTTCCGACTTGTCAATGACGCCTTCACGAACCATATCCACCGCAATCGTTACCGCCGCCTTGGCCGTGCGCTTACCGTTGCGCGTCTGGAGCATCCACAGTTTGCCATGTTCAATCGTGAACTCGACATCTTGCATCTCTCGATAGTGGTCTTCCAGCTTGTCGACAATTCCCTCAAACTGCCGGTAAACATCCGGCATCTCTGTCTTCAACTCGGCGATCTTCTTGGTGTTGCGGATCCCTGCGACGACATCTTCGCCCTGGGCATTGGTCAAGTAGTCCCCGTAAAGCACACGCTCGCCGGTCGCCGGGTCGCGTGTAAAGGCCACGCCCGTTGCCGAATCATCGCCCATGTTGCCGAAAACCATGGTGACGATGCTGACAGCCGTCCCTAGATCGTCAGGAATGCCGGCAGCCCTGCGGTAGTCCACGGCGCGCTTGCCGTTCCATGATTTGAACACTGCTTCTGTTGCCCGACGCATTTGTTCCACCGGATCCTGGGGGAAGTCGAAGCCGAGGTGCTCCTTGATAACGCTCTTGAAGCTCTCGGTTAGGGCCTTCCAGTCTTCGGCTTTCAACTCCGTGTCAACCTTGTACCCATGCTCCGATTTGTACTCGTCCATGGGTTTTTCGAAGGCCTCATCCGGCAGTCCGAGGACCACCGAGCCAAACATCTGCACCAGACGTCGGTAGGCATCATAGACAAAACGCGGATCGTCCGTGAGCTTGATCATCCCGGCCGCGGTCTCGTCGTTCAACCCGATGTTGAGGACGGTGTCCATCATCCCCGGCATGGAGAACTTGGCTCCCGAACGGCAGGAGACGAGCAAAGGATTGCTCGGATCGCCGAAACCCTTTCCGGCCCTCTCCTCTACGACCTTCAGAGCCTCCATCGTCTGGTCCCACATGCCCTCTGGGAAGGATTCCCCCTGGGCTAAGTAGGCATTGCAGGCCCGGGTGGTGATAGTGAACCCCGGAGGAACCGGCACCCCGATACGAGTCATCTCGGCCAGGTTGGCGCCCTTGCCCCCCATCAAACCTCGCACACCTTCCCAGGAGCCGGCGAATGCCTCGGCTTTGTCGACGTCTTGAAACAAGTAGACCCATTTCTCCGCCATGCAATTGCCTCCGTCTTCTATGATGAGGGCGAGAAAGTCCTCAATTGGTTGACACTGAGGGGTGGAGCGATCTCAATGATTCTTACAAATATAACAGGCATTGGACCGCTGAAGTTGCTGTTGTGGCCAGTCACAGACGGCATTCACCGGTCCGCAGCGTTGCGCAAAGTGCCATCGTCTACGCTGTCAATCCTGGGGGGGTAGACCGATCTGGATTTCGCTGCCAGAAACTCGGACGGGATACGCGGGGATATCGACCACAGCCGGGAGAGTCAGGGCCTTGCCATCACGGATGTCGAAATGCGCCCCGTGCCTGGGGCAGATGATCTCGAACCCGGACACTTCCCCTTCTGCCACAGGTCCGTCATCGTGCGAACAGACGTCCATGATGGCATAGTAATCGCCAGCGATGTTGAAGACTGCGATGGGCTCACCGTCGATGTCGATCAGAATCCGTTCGCCATCCGAGAGGTCGTCAACGTCCGCGACGGTCACGAACTCCAGTTGATCAGATTCGACGGTTTTGTAGTTGTACACGGCGACCACCTGAGTCCGCCGGACTTCGCCGGCTGCGTCGAGAACGGCATCGAGGGGGTGGAATCAGGCGAGATCCTCCTCAAGCTCATCTACGCCGTAGACGCCGGCCTTGATGACCTTGAGCGAAAGGAGCGCGCACTTGAGTCGAACGGGACCGAGTTCGATCCCCAACAGGTCCAATACATCTTGCTTGCTGAGTGCCTTGATTTCATCCAGCGACTTACCTATCACTGCCTCGGTCAACAAGTCGGCCGATGCCTGGGAGATGGCACATCCCTCACCGGTGAAAGCCGCCTCGGACACCCGGCCGTCATCACCGAGCCGAAGGTCAACTCGGATTCGGTCGCCGCACAGCGGGTTGTCATCCTGGAAGCTGAAGTCGTGAGGATCCAGGGTTCCGCGCATGCGAGGGTTCTTGTAGCGGTCGATGATCTGTTCGCGATAGAGATCGTCCATCTTCCGGCTCCCTAGCCGAACGTCTCTTTTACTTTGTAAAGTCCCTCGATCAACGCGTCGACTTCAGTCGGTGTGCTGTAGAGATAGAACGATGCACGCGTCGAAGCCGGGATCTTGTACCGGTCGTGAAGCGGCATAGCACAGTGATGTCCGGCCCGGACAGCGATGCCGAGGGAGTCCAAAATCTGGGCCACGTCGTGCGGATGCAAGCCCTCAAATGTGAACGCCGCCACGCCTCCCCTTTGCGAGGCGTCAGGTCCGAGAATACGCACGCCAGGTACTTCTTCAAGCCGCTCCAAAGCATACGAGACAATGGCTTGATCGTGAGCGAAGATCCTGTCCAGCCCAATCTCGGTCAGGAAGTCGACCGCCTCCCCCAGGGCAACCGCCTCGGCAATGGCCGGCGTGCCGGCTTCGAACTTGTGGGGAACGTCGTTGGGGACGAAGGTGCCCAACCCGACACGCTTGATCATCTCGCCCCCGCCCATATAGGGCGGCATCTCCTCGAGGAGCGCCCGGCGGGCATAAAGTGCTCCTATACCGGTAGGACCGCACATCTTGTGACCCGAGAAGGCCAGGAAGTCAACATCGAGGGCCCGGACATCGACCGGAAGGTGGGGCACGGATTGGGCGGCGTCGACCAGCACCAGCGCACCAGCCTGATGCGCTTGCCGGGCCATCTCTTGAACCGGGTTGATGGTTCCCAGCACATTCGACATCTGGCTGAAGGCAACTATCTTGGGCTCATTTTGCAGCAACCGAAGATAGGCCCCCTGTTCAAGCCGGCCGTCGTCGGTGACAGGCACGAAGTCTAAATCGAAGCCCAACGCATCCGCCAGCATGTACCAGGGAACCAGGTTAGCGTGGTGCTCCATCTCCGTCAGGAGGACCCTGTCGCCGGGGCCGAGATGCGCCCGACCCCAAGTGGCCACGACGAGGTTGATGGATTCGGTGGCGTTGCGCGTGAAGATAATCTCCGAAGGTGATGCGGCGCCGATCAACCGGGCCACCTTGACTCGGGCATCTTCATAGGCTTGTGTCGCTTCTTCAGCCAAGAAATGAATGCCGCGATGGATGTTGGCATTGCGAGTTTCCAAGAAGGTGCTCAGGCTGTCGATAACTCGCTGGGGCTTCTGCGACGTGGCGGCAGAATCGAGATAAATGAGCGGCACGCCGGGACGCACCTCTCGCTGCAAGATCGGGAACTGCGCCCGGATGGCGTCCAGATCCAGATCTTCGACCGATCGCACCGCCGACATCATGCTTGGTTCGCCTCTTCAGCCCTTTCGCGACCGTCGCTTCTTGGGCTGACGGATGTTGGTGCTGTTCTGTTGAAGCCAGAGCACGCGATCGGGCACCATCCAACCGTCCGTCAGGTAGACGTCCTGAGTGAACTGGACAGCGACCATCTTGCGATCCGCCTGAACCACGGTGCCCGGCAGCCAGTCATTGACACGATCGTTGTTCTCGTCGTTGTGATCGCATTTGACTTCCACCAAATTGCCGACTTCATATTGCTGGGCGTTTGTGTCCGGGTCCTGCATTGTGGTCACTTTGTTCATGGAAACCGTTCGAGCCTCCTGATTCAAGGGGTCGACGCGCTGGCGCGCGACCCTGAAGATCCCATCTTATCATCGATCATCCCGGTCAATCTCGCACGCACATCCTCGAAGGGTATTCGTTCCATAATCGGCGAGAAAAAACCATCCACCACCAACCGCTCCGCTTCGGGCCGCGGCAGACCGCGTGACATCAGGTAGAAGACCGGCTCCTGCTCGAGTTGGCTGACGGTGGCACCGTGCGTGCAGCGGACGTCATCAGCCAGGATTTCGAGACCTGGAATCGAATCGGCGCGGGCCCGTTTGCTGAGGATCAGATTGCGGTTGGCCTGGTAACCATCCGTCTTCTGTGCTCCGGGCGCCACGTAGATCATCCCCTGCCACACGGAGCGGCTTCGATCAACCAAGGCACCTTTGAACAGCAGGTCGCTAGTAGTGTGTGGCGCCAGGTGGTTCTGCTGCGTGTCGTGATCCAGGTGCTGCACGCCGCCGGCGAAGTAGAAACCGGACATGCGGCCGGTCGAACCTTCCCCAACCAGGTCCAACTCAGTGAAATTCTTGGTCAGGTGGCTTCCAACGGCGCCGAAGATCCAATTCAGATTGGCATCCCGCCCCGCCCGGCCCCGCTCGTGGGTGAAGTTCCACACATGTTCACCCCAATTCTGGAGCTCGACAAAGGTTAACCGGGCGGCGTCGCCAACTTTCAGCTCGACGATCCCGCTATGGATGGCACGACCCTCGGCCTCGGTTGGAGAGGCCATCTCGTGAACAAAGGTCAGGCTGGCGCCCTCCTCCAGGACGACCAGCAACCGGCTGAAGAACAGGTGCTCGCCGCCTGGCGCCCACATCACGGCGTGGAGCGGGTCGGGGACCTCGACGCCCTTCGGCACAAAGATGAACAGTCCATCGGTCGCCATGGCTGCCGCCAGGGCCGAGAATTTGCCCTCGTCGTCGGGGACGATGCTCCCCAAATGTTCCTTGAGCAGTGCCTCGTGATCGGCGATGGCGGTCTTCCAATCGCAGAAAATCACACCCAATTCTTCCAAGGAGGCAGCGCCCTCGAACTCGGCCGCGTGCCCTGGTCGCAGGACGGCCTGGGCAGCGTTCTCATCGCCGGCCAGGGGGCGCAGCAATGCTGGATCGACCGGCAAGTCATCGCTCGGGTGAAATGCGACCTCCTGGGAAGGGAGCATACGAATATCCGTCCGCCGCCAGGGCTCATCCTGGAGGCTTGGCATGGCCATCTCCTGATAACGTGACCACGCCTTGAGGCGCCTTTCCTCTAACCAGCTTGGCGCCGACAGCTTCTCGGATGCCCGGCGAACATCTTCTTCGGAGAGTTCGAATTCACGCGCTTCGGCCGGCCTTTGACTGCCGGTCCGTTTTTTCACAACGGTTCTGGGACTCATGAAGGTTGCATGCCTCTTTGTCGTCGACGGAAATATGAGCCGGCGGCCCGCCAGCCCCGGTGCCTTCGGGCTAGCCGATCGAGCCCTCCATCTGCAGTTGGATCAGGCGGTTCATCTCGACGGCGTACTCCATGGGGAGCTCTCGGACCAGTGGCTCGATGAAGCCGGAGACCACCATGCTGGCCGCCTCATCTGCGCTCATGCCGCGGCTCATCAGATAGAAAAGCTGCTCCTCGCCGATTTTGCTCACCGACGCTTCGTGTCCCACGCTGACGTCGTTCTCGTCGATCTCAATGTAGGGGTAAGTATCGGAGCGGGAACTCTCGTCCAAGAGAAGTGCATCACACACCACGCTCGACTTGGATCCGTAGGCTCCCTCGTGAACTTTCAGCAGCCCACGATAGGATGCCCGCCCCCCGGCCTTGCTGATCGACTTCGATGTGATCTTGCTGGTTGTGTAAGGCGCGGCATGAATGGCCTTGCCGCCAGTGTCTTGATGCTGGTGTCCGGCCGCAAACGCCAGCGAAAGGATTTCGCCACGGGCGCCCTTGCCCACAAGGTAGCAGGACGGGTACTTCATGGTGACCTTGCTGCCGATGTTGGCGTCCACCCACTCGTGGCTGGCGTCTTCATAAACCATCGCCCGCTGTGTCACCAAGTTGTAGACGTTGTTAGACCAATTTTGAATGGTCGTGTAGCGCGAACGAGCGCCCTTCTTGACGATGATCTCAATCACGCCGCTGTGGAACGAATCCGTGGTGTAGACGGGCGCCGTGCAGCCTTCGACGTAGTGCACTTGAGCGCCTTCATCGAGGATGATCAGGGTGCGCTCATACTGGCCCACATTGGCCGAATTGAGCCGGAAGTAGGCCTGGAGCGGCAAGTCGATTTTGGTGTTCGGCGGGACGTAAATGAACGACCCGCCCGACCACACAGCGCTGTTCAGGGCGGCGAACTTGTTGTCCGTGTAGGGAATCACGGTTCCAAAATACTCGCGGAACAGATCGGGGTGCATGCGCAGGCCATCTTCAATACTGACGAAGATGACGCCCAGTGAACTCGAGCTGCTCCTGGATCTTGTGGTAAACCATCTCCGATTCGTACTGGGCACCGACCCCGGCCAAGAACTTCTGCTCGGCCTGGGGAATGCCCAATCGATCAAACGTCTTTTTGATCGTGTCGGGCACGTCTTCCCACGAACGGCCCTCGGCCTCAGCCGGCCGAACGTAGTTGTAGATGTTTGCGAGGTTGAATTCGCTGAGATCGGCGCCCCATTCGGGCATCGGGCGTGCCTGGTAGTGCTCAAGCGCCTTGAGGCGATACTCGAGCATCCACTTCGGCTCCCCCTTCATGGACGAAATCTGCTCGACGACCTCGCGATCCAAACCCTTCTTGCTGCGAAACACCGCTTCGTCAGGATCTATGAAGCCGTATTTGTAGTCATCCAGGCCTTCGAGCTGTTTGATATCCTGGTCAGTTGCCATTACGAACTCTCCACCGTATCAGCTTGCTTTTCTCTGATCCAGTCGTACCCCTGCTCCTCGAGGTGCTCGGCCAATTCGGGCCCGCCCGAATTCGACGATTTTCCCGGCCAGCATGATGTGCACAAATTGAGGCGAAATGTAGTTCAGGATTCGCTGGTAGTGGGTGATGACCAGCACACCCAGACCCGGCCCCGAGAGCGCGTTCACGCCGCTGGCGACAATCCTCAGAGCGTCGATGTCCAGCCCCGAATCAGTCTCATCGAGGATGGCGATTTCCGGCTCCAGCGTGGCCATCTGCAGGATCTCGGCGCGCTTCTTCTCCCCCCTGAGAACCCATCGTTCAGGTAGCGGCCGGCGAATTCGTGCCCCATCTCGAGCAGGTCCATCTTCTTCTTCAACAGGGTGCGGAATTCTCCGACAGCGATGCCCTTGTCTTCGGGATCGGCCATCTTGCGCCGGGCATTGATCGCTGAGCGTAGGAAGTTGGCCAACGAAACGCCTGGAATGGCAACCGGATACTGGAACGCCAGGAAGATACCCATCTTGGCCCGTTCATCCGGAGGGAGCTCGAGGATGTTCTGACCCTTGAACAAGACCTTGCCACCGGTGACCTGATAACCCGGATGGCCCATCAACGAGTTTGCCAGGGTGGATTTCCCCGAGCCATTGGGGCCCATAAGGGCGTGGACCTCACCCGGTTTGATGGTCAAGTTGACCCCCTTGAGGATCTCCTTGTCATCGACGTTGACGTGCAAATCTCTGATTTCGAGCGCAGAACCCATCAAATCGCCTCGCATTTTCTTGACCTCGCCGGCTCAGCTGCGCCGACGGCTATCGGCAGGTCCCAAACAGGCGGGATTATAGCATGTGCGGGTTCAGGCTGTCAATATTTCTCATGTTTTTTTGAAATATCTGCCGAGGATAGCGTTGAATAAGTACGAAAAAACTCTGAAATATTGACAGGATTCTGGGTCGCATGCTATACTCCGCAACGCATGGCAAAATCGACGCGAGACACGATCCTGCGTACCTTGCGCTCGCAGGGCAAATGCACGGTCAAAGACCTGGCAAAGGCGGCCAAGGTTTCGCCGGTGTCCGTCCGGCATCATCTCTCCAACCTCGAGGGTGATAACCTCGTGGCGGTAGAAGAGGTTCGCCACGGCGTGGGCCGGCCCCGCCATCTCTTCAGCCTTACGGAAGAAGCCCTGGAATTGTTCCCCGCCCGCTACTATCGGCTGGCGAATCGGTTGCTGGACGAGATGAAAGATAGCCTGCCTGAGGGCAGCGTGGACACGCTGTTTCACCACATCGCCGATGACCTGGTTCATCAGTTCAAGCAGCAGCTTGAAGGGTTGCCTCTCGAGCGGCGGCTGGCACGCCTAGCCGAGCTCTTGAGAGACGAAGGCTTCGAAATCGAGGTCGCTCATGGTGAGGGCCAGGTGTTGATCAAGGAGATGACCTGCCCCTACCTTCACGTTGGGCGCGAGCACCCCGAGGTATGCCTTATCGACCGAGGGCTTATCGCGGCGGCGCTCGATTTACCGGTAGAACGCGTCTCCTGGCTCCTCGAAGGTGATCGCCACTGCACGTATGCTGTGCGGCTCGAGGACAGCCCGTTGGAGGTTCAAACCCATGACTGACGAACCTGGCGTTCCCAATCCGATTTGGGAAGCCGACTCCACCCACCCCGAAATCGCCGTCCAGGTGAGAGAGTCCTTGCGGGAAGTGATGGATCCCGAACTGGGATTGAGTGTGATCGAGCTCGGATTAGTCCGCCAAGCGCACATTGACCAGGACCAGCTCGAGATCACGATGATCATGACCACCCCCTTTTGCCCTTACGGACCGGCGTTGCTCGAAGCTACGCGCAAGAAGGCTGAAACGGGATCGGGGATGCCCACCACAATCGAAATGAGCATGGATGCCTGGGATCCAAGCATGATGGAAGAAGGCGCCGGTGCGGCCTGGGGGTTTTTCTAGGTCGGACACAAGCCAGGAACGACCAACGGCTGACCTTGTGGTCAGCCGTTTCTGATTCTTGGCTTGCAGACAGGCAAGGCTGGCTCAGGCCTCGGACACCGCGCTCGTCTGCTTCCCACTCTTGCCATGCTGACGAGGAAGCGACCCAATGATCCCCAGCAGCGCCAAGATGACGCGCAAAGTCAGCCCGAGGGTGGCAACCGTGACCACCGTCGCCACGCCCACGCCAAAGGCCAGTGCCCAGACGGGCCCCATACCCGAACCACGGTAGGTCACCAGCCGCGCCTTGAGCGTGCGCACGAAGCGGAGATCGGGCTCGACCGGCACAAGCACCTGCGTCAGCAGGTCTTCGAGCTGCTTGCGGCTGACGGACTTACTCTGGAGTCGATTCATAAGCCGTCGATCCCTCGGTTTGTGAAAACCTTCACAAGCTTCCCCCCTCCCCGTCTACGCGTCGATCAGGTCGGCATCACCGGTCATTGCTGCACCGACCTCATCCCTCAGGGCGTTCAATGTCCGGTGGTACAGGCTCTTGATGGCGCCTTCTGTGCGCCCCATGATCTCGCCGATTTCGGCATTTGACATGCGTTCAACGAACTTCAAGATGAGCAGCTGCTGCCGATCATCCGGCAGTCGCCGCACACAAGCCATGAGCACCTCGATCTCCTCCCGGTCAATGGCTTGGTTCTCCGGATGGCCGCCCGCCCGGGCGACGAAAAGTCGTTCATCGAGTGGCACCAGCGGCTTGCGGCTTCGGTCCCGGTGCCAATTGGCCACCAGATTGTGGGCAATACGGTAGAGCCAGGCCGAGAAGGGTACGCCTTTGTCCTCGTATTTGTCCACATGCCGCAGGGCGCGCTGGAAAACCCTTTCCGTCAGATCTTCGGCATCGTGATGATTGCCGGTGCGATAGTAGATGTAGTTGTAAATGCGCTTCACGTGTCGCTCATACAACTCACCGAAAGCGGCAGCGTCCGAGCCAGCGCGGCGGACAAGATCTTGTTCATCCCGGGCCTGGTCGCTCATGGATATGCCTCGCGACGACGGCCGCCTGCTCTTTCAGAAATAACCCCATTCCGGGCTGCAAGTTGCCCCAGACCGCGGCCGACCTCGGGCGCCGACACTCGGGACCGGGTCACGGCGTCACCTGCCTGAGCCGCGCCCAAGCCGCCCTCGCCCTCTTCAACCACTTGCGAGTCCTCCGGCCGCATCCCATAGCGAACGAGCTCAAAGGCGTCGGTTATCTCGGCCGAACTGTCAGCCGCCGACGGGTAGATTTCCCGCAACACGTCCTGAAATTCGGCCGGAGTTTGATCCGACCGCCTCGGGCGTCCATCCCTGGAGGCCTTGGCGAGCATAGCGGCGTAGATCCTTCGGATCACCAGAGGGGCCAACCACGGCGGGGAAGCCGCCGAACGGATCCATGCCCCTACTCTGCTCCATGCATCTTCTAGAAGGCCGGGCCTGGACGTCACCCCAGCGCCGTGCTCCAAGTCTTCGTCCGTCGCCAAGTCCAAACTGATGTCCGGACGAGAACGCCGACGACCACTGGTCACGAAGTAGATCACAACCGCTGCGCCCAGCAGGACCAGGGCCCACTGGATATATGGCCAGGCGGCAGCCAGGGCCTGCAGCCAGGCCGGGGGGGCGGCGTTTTCGGCGCCTGGCGTCGGCGTGGCAATCACGGGGTTGACTTGGACCTGGGCCATGACTTCGCCCAACCCGCTAAACAGTTGGCGCAGCCAATTGACCAGGAATACGATCAAAGGGTTGAAAAGCATTAGGACGGGCAGCAGCCACTTGAACAACAGAGCCAGACCGGCGCCCAGCGCCAATCCAGCCAGCAATGCCACCTGATGGGCGGCGCGGCTGTTGAGGGCAAATCCGGCGCCGACACCCAAGATAGTGGTCAGGGCCAATATGCCGGTCAGTCCAGCCATCCAGCGCATCGTCATCGGCGCACGGCTGCCCCCAGGTTGGTGCAAGAGACCATTTGCCCTGGCCACGGCAATCCCCATGAGCGACGCCAGAAAGAATGTCGGAAGCAATTCTGGGATCGGCCCCCCCTCGAAATCCCTGCGAGTTGCGACGTAGATGGCATACAAGAGCACCCCCAACCGGAAGTGCAGTCCCTCCCTGCCCCAATTCAGCTCGGGGGTCCCTGCCAAGGTCGAGCCTCGCCGCCATAGGATGACGACGGCCAGGAAGATCACGACTTCATCCGGTACCGGGAGCAGGATGGCCAGGGACTGTGTGAGCCTTGCGATGGCCCCGACCAGGTCCAGGCCATGCAAGCTGCCTTCGACGACGTTCAGACTGAGCAGGAGGGCGAACACGAAAGCGATGCTGCCGATTGCATGCTGAACGGCAGACTTGAGATACAGCTGATGTGACAGACGTCCGATGGCATAAGCCGTCATCCCCAAGGCTGCCAGCCAGACGACAAGCGCGCCCGCCGGCGGCGGGGCCTGGTCGGCGGCGATGAGCCTCAGCCAGGCCGCCACCCAACATGCGTCCATCAGGACGGCGGCCATCACCCCCAGGGCACGCCAGATGGTGGCTCCGGTCCTGTTCTGCAGGAGTTGGCCCTCGGCCATCACATTCATTCGACCTCGGTGACCTCCGGCAGGTGCTCATGCACGATCTCGATCCCCGGGACACTCTCCGGTGGGTCGGTCCCCAGGAAGACCAGTACCGTTCGGCGAGCCCTGGCCTTCAGCCGGATGAGGCTCTCCATAAGCGGCGGCGGTGCCACAGCCGTCACGACCATCAACGCCGATCCATAGGCCAGGCGGCCAGCCTGCTGCAGAAGATAGCGTTCAAAGGGGGAGGTAACCAGCGGTGTCAGCGCTGCCAAAGCCTCCAGGACATTCGGGAGATGTTGGTTGGAGCGACCGGGTGCGATGCTCAGCGCCTGCCCGGCATGCGCCAGGCTGCCGTTTGATATGACGCCCACACGGAACCCTTTATCGAAAGCATCGACCACGAGCGATGCTGCAACTTCGATCAGCCCTTCCAGCACCTCAGGGTTGGTGCCCTCCCAGTAGTGTTCGTAGGTCGAGGCATTCAGACACACTACCAGATCGAGGCCGCGGACCGGCTCAAAAACCCTCGTCTGCAGCCTTCCAACCCTGGCGGTGGCCGGCCAATGGATGCGGCGAAATCCGTCCTCTGGTCGATAATCGCGCACCCCCATCGAACGGTTCGGGTCCTGGAACAGCGGCCGGGTGCTGCGGCGCTCCCCGTAGGGATCATCCGCCCGCCAAACAGGCACGACCGTCTTGCTCAGGCGCGGGAAGACCACTACCGTCTCCGCCGGGGCGAGGGCAGCCTCTTCGGATCCAAACAGACCGAATGGATCGCCTGTCGCAGCTGAGGCAGGTCCTATCTGGTAGACACCACGCTGGTGGAGGCCGATCTCGAATTTGCGGCGGGCCCTCGAGTAACCCCGCAGCGACAGGAGGAGTTGATAGATCCCAAGATCTTCCCGGTGGGACCCAATCAACTGACTCCCATCCACCGGTCCGATTGCCTTGGGCCAAGGATCCTGAATTCGCAGCCACACCAGAGGCAGGCGCTTATGGTTCTCGACGGCGATATCGACCGAGATGGTCTCTTCGGCGAAGCCTTTGCGAAAGAATAGCCGCCGCTGATAGCGCAGGCCGCCCAAAGAAAGCCGGTTCCAGAACCAGGCGACGGCGAACACCGTTCCCATCAAACCGGCCAATCCCACCAGGCCCGTGAGATGAAAAAGGTAGCCAATCACCAGGAGGAGGATAGAAAGCCACGCCCAGGCCTCGTGGAGCTCGGCACCGTTTCTCATAGGCTGTTCAGCCTTCGACCGGGACAGGAACCTCGGAGATGATGTCCGCCAACAACTCGTCGGGAGTCCGTCCCCGCAGTTGAGCCTGAGGGGCGATCATCAGCCGGTGTGTGAGGACATAGGGTGCCATCAACTTGGCATCATCCGGCAGGACAAAATCGCGCCCCTGAAGCGCCGCCCAAGCCTGGGCTCCCTGGTAAAGAGCCAGCGTCGCCCGTCGGGCTGGCACCGAGGTCGATTTCGGCGTGCGCACGCGTGTCGCCCGAGCAATGCCGATGATATAGTCGCGGACCGATGGTTCAACTTTGATTGCCTGGCGTTCTTGCCGCATTGCATCCAACTGCGCGGTTGAGACGACCGGCTCCAGCGACAAATCGGGCTGACCGGCGTTGAATCGAAGCAGGATTTCAGCCTCCTCCTCAGGATCCGGATAACCGATGGCCAGGCGGAGCATGAACCGGTCAAGCTGTGCTTCGGGCAGCGGAAAGGTGCCCTCCAATTCGACCGGGTTCTGGGTGGCTACGACCAGGAACGGCCGCGGTACGGGCCGGCTGACACCATCGACCGTCACCTGGCGCTCCTGCATCGCTTCCAGCAGAGCCGACTGGGTGCGCGGCGTGGCCCGGTTGATTTCATCCGCCAGGACCACCTGATGCATCACCGGCCCCGGCCGGTACTCGAACGCTTGCTCCTTCTGGTTGAACCAGTTAACGCCGACCACATCGGAGGGCAGAAGATCGGGCGTGCACTGGATTCGGCCAAACGAGGCGCCCAAGCTGGCGGCCAACGACCTGGCCAGGGTGGTCTTGCCAATCCCAGGGACGTCTTCTATCAGCAAATGCCCTTCACACAAGATGGCAGTCAACGCCAGGTCGATCGCCTGGTCCTTGCCCACAATCACTTTATGAATGTTTTCACGAATAGTCTGGGCGTGGTCTGAGATCACTGGTTGCTCGCATCCGACAGGTGGGGAGCGTGTGGCAAGCGAGTATAGCACGGTTGCCTGGCCCCCCGATGTTATAATCGCCAAATCGACACATGACTTCCCTCGTTTCGCTCGATCTAGAAACCACAGGCCTCGACCCCACCCGAGACGCCATCATGGAGATTGGCGCCGTCCGGTTCCGCGGCGATCGCGTTGAAGACGAGTTCCAAACGCTGGTCAACCCGGGCCGTCCTGTGCCTCCCTTCGTGGCCCAACTGACCGGCATCAACGATGCCATGCTGGCCGGCGCACCCCGCCCTCAGCCAGGTGCTGGGCGACTTGCAGGATTTTGTAGGGGACCTTCCGGTGCTCGGCCACAACGTGAGTTTCGATCTCGGATTCCTGCAGCATAAGGGGCTCTTCGGCCTCAACCTGCCACTGGACACCTACGACCTGGCTTCGGTGCTCTTGCCGGCAGCCCCCCGCTACGGTTTGGGATCGCTGGCAGGGCAGCTGGGAGTCCCCGTCGGGACCACACATCGCGCCCTCGACGACGCGCGGACGACGCGTCTGGTAATGCTGCGGCTGCTTGACCGCCTGGCCGAGCTCCCCGAATGGCTGCTCCAAGAGATCGCCCGCCTCGGTGCCGACGTCGAATGGGGGGCCGGCTGGTTCTTCGACCACGCGCTGGATGAGGCCGGTGGGGGCGGTGGTGCGCCATCCATGGCAGGTTCCCAATTCCCGGGGCTCACGCGTCCCCACCCCCGATGACGGCGCGCTGAGCCCGGCTGATGAACCCAAGCTGTTGGATGTGGAAGCCTTGGCGTCCGTGCTCGAGCCCGGCGGTCCCTTCGCAAACCGGTTTCCGTCCTACGAACACCGGTCGCAGCAGGTCAGCATGCTTCGGGCAGTGGCCGACGCCCTGTCCGAGAGCCGGCACTTGCTGGTGGAGGCGGGGACCGGCACCGGCAAGTCGATGGCCTACCTGGTGCCAGCCCTGACCTGGGCTGCCGAAAACGGCCGGCGAGTTGTAATCTCCACCAACACGATCAATCTCCAGGACCAGCTACTGCTCAAGGATGTGCCCGACTTGTCCGAGGTTCTGCACCAGCCATTCCGGGCTGTGGCCCTGAAGGGTCGGGGCAACTACTTGTGCCCGCGCCAACTGGCCACGCTGCGCAGACTTGGCCCGCACTCGCCGGATGAGATGCGCGTCCTTGCCAAGATTCTCGTCTGGCTGGTGGCCGGCGGCAGTGGAGATCGCGGCGAGATCAACCTGCTTCGCAGCGGGGAGATGATGGCCTGGAGCAGGCTTTCCGCCGAGAGCGACGGATGCAGCATGGATACTTGTCTTACTGAGATGGGGGGGATCTGCCCATTCTATAAAGCCCGCCACGCTGCCGAGTCGGCGCACGTGATCATCGTCAACCATGCTTTGTTGCTGGCGGACATCGCCACCGGAAATCGAGTGATCCCGGAGTACGATCGCCTGATCGTCGATGAAGCCCATCACCTTGAATCGGCCACTACCAATGGGCTCAGCTTTAGGGTCACCGAGCACGAAGTGCTTCGCCTGCTGCGAGATCTGGGCGGACAGACCACAGGCTTGCTGGGCCAGTTGGCCGACATGGCCAAGAAACAGCTTCCGGCCTCATCCCAGGCGGACGTTTTCGCAGCCGTCGATCGGGTCGCCACGCGAGCCGAAGATTGTTCGGTTGGATTCCAGGCACTGTTTGCTTCCCTGGATGATTTTCTGGCAGTCCGGCGCGATCAGCAGCCGATCGGACCTTACGGGCAGCAGGAGCGAATCCTTGGCTCCACCCGTACCCTTCCCGAGTGGTCCGACCTCGAAGTTGCCTGGGATAACCTTCGGCATCCGTTCGCCGACCTGGTGGATGTCCTCGGACAACTCGAAGGTGATATGGTCGACCTCACAGACCAGGGCCTCGCTCAGGCCGAGGACATGGCATTGGCCACCCGTGCCCTCGCTCGTGGGCTGAATGAGGTCTACGAAAACCTGGACCACATGGTGTTCGATCCCGATCCGATGATGATCTACTGGGCCGAGGTGCGGGGCTCCCACGCAAGGCCATCACTGCATGCGGCGCCGCTCGAAGTCGGCCACCTGGTTGAGCGCTTCTTGTGGCACGAGAAGGAAGCCGTGATCATGACAAGCGCCACGCTTACCGCCGCAGGCGAGTTCGACTACATTCGCCAGAGGCTGAGCGCCACCGACGCCGACGAGTTGGCACTCGGCTCGCCGTTCGACTACGAGACGTCGACCTTGCTCTATCTTGTCAACGACATCCCAGAACCCAACACCGGGGCAGCCTACCAGCGCTCTGTTGAGCAGGGGTTGATACAAATCTGCACCGCCACCCGCGGCCGCACGCTCGCCCTCTTTACGTCCTATTCACAGCTTCGCCGGACCTCGGAGGTGATCTCTGGTCCGCTGGCGGCCGCTGGCGTGTCCGTCTTCGAACAGGGCGAAGGGGCTTCACGCCACGCCCTGCTCGAGACTTTCCGCACCACCGACCAGGCGGTGTTGCTGGGCACCAGGTCCTTCTGGGAAGGCGTGGATGTGCCGGGCGAGGCGCTGTCTGTGCTGGTTATCGTTCGATTGCCGTTCGATGTTCCCAGCGATCCGATCATCGCCGCACGATCTGAAACCTATGAGTCCCCCTTCTATCAGTACTCTGTCCCCGAAGCAATCTTGCGCTTCCGGCAAGGATTCGGACGATTGATCCGCACCCGATCCGATCGCGGCGTGGTGGTCAGTTTTGATCGCCGCCTGCTCTCAAAGACCTACGGTCGGGCGTTTGTCGAACTCGCTGCCACGTTGCACGCTGCGAACCGGTCCCCTGAGCGATGTACCTAAGGCGGCGGTGCGCTGGCTCGGCGATTGAAATTCGCCTTCGCCGCCCATCCCTACTACCCAGCCTGACAGGTGTCACAGCTGGAACAGCGTCGTTTGGCCCTACACGTTCAGGTATCATACTCGTAGAGCCGGTTCGACCCTTGGCCGGGCTGAGATCCAACGCTTCCAACCCAATGCCTTCCGCCCGCGGCGGTGGGGCTCCCGTCTGACAACGGTTCGTGCAAGCCTGCGCCTCATGAACCGCCCTGACTCGAACCCACCACCCCCTGCGGCTAAGCTCGTCGGAGCTCAACCGGCTGTTCCCACCGATGGCATTTGCGACCGAATGCCACCCAGCCTAAAGAGGTGAAGCGTGCACAAGAGAACCGTTTTCATCGTGCTAGCCGGTTCCCTGGCGGGCATCCTCTTGGGTGCCTGCGGCGGCTCGTCGGGCCCCAAGACGGTCAACATCACCGCTACCGATTTCAAGTATGAGGTATCTCAGACGACATTCAAAGTCGGCGTTCCCTACCACTTCGTCGTCAAGAATGAAGGCAGCGTCCCACACGAGATAATGATCATGAAGCCCATCGATGACACGGGCATGGACATGGCAACCATGGACGATATGGCTCTCGCCCATATTAAATCCGACGACCTGCAGCCGGGACAGACTGCCACCATGGATTACACATTCATGCAGCCTGCCAGCATGGGCGACCTCGAATTCGCCTGCCACATCAAGGGGCACTACCAGCAGGGGATGCACGTGCCGATTGAAGTCCAGTAGCCGAAGGGGCCCGGCCCCGACGTCGAGATCCCGAGCGGATCCGCCCACGCCGGCTGTGCGGCGCGGCCGTGATTGGCCGCGTCAATGCAGCGCGGTATCATTCTGACAAACTAATCTGGAGGTAGGACATGAACAGGCGCATTGCATTCGTGTTGATAAGCATCACTGCTGCTGGCTTTCTGATGGCCGCATGTGGCGGAAGCTCGGCCGGGCCGGTCACAGTCAATGTGACGGCCTCCGAGTACAAGTTCGAACTCGTCAATCACCACATTCAAGGTGGGTGTGCCCTACCACTTCGTGGTCACCAATAAGGGCACGATGGAGCATGAGTTCATGATCATCAAGCCGGAACCCTCCTCTGTCGGCTCTGATCAGTTGGACTCGGATGCGTTGGCGCACATTGAAGAGGCCGATCTTCAACCGGGGCAGACGGCTTCGGTGGACTACACCTTCCTTCAGGCCTATCCCGAAGGCAGTCTGGAATTCGCCTGCCATCTACCCGATCACTATGAGAAGGGGATGCACACTTCGATTGTTGTCAAGTGATTCTGCCTTGGAACTGAACCATCGACGGGCCACAGGGTCGACATCTCCCTTGGCCCGTCGCCTATTATGGAACGTTGACGCTGCCGCGAACGGACCTTTATAATGCTCGCATTGTGCCGATCTCAAGCTAAGGACAACTCGCCTTGATTGACGTCAACGATCTTCGGAGCGGCGTTACCTTCGAGCTGGATGGCGATCTCTACAAAGTGATCGAGTACTCTCACAACAAACCGGGCCGAGGCAAGGCGACGATCCGCACCAAAGTGCGCAACTTGCGCACGGGTACCGTGCTCGAGAAGACGTTCAATTCAGGCGAACGCGTCCAGGATGTTCGCCTGGACTACAGGGTGGCACAATACCTCTACCACGACGGCGACTTGTATCTATTTCATGGACACCGACACCTACGAGCAACCCGTGCTCAATGGCTCGACCCTGGGCGACGCCGTCGAGTACCTGAAAGAGAACCTGGAGGTGAAGCTGACCTTCTACGGTTCGGAGGCACTCGATATTGAGCTCCCGACAGCGGTGGACCTGGATGTCGTAGAGGCCGAACACGCCGTGAAGGGTGATACCGCCACAGGGGCGACAAAGACGGTCAAGACCGAAACCGGCCTCAAAGTCCAGGTCCCCTTGTTTGTGGAGACGGGCGATCGCATTCGGGTGGACACGCGCACCGGCGAATACCTCACGCGGGCTTGATCGGTCTGCGATGAGAGACCCCTGCTGGCAGTGAATGCCCCTTCTATTATGAGGATTTCTACCGCGGCCGAGACATGCAAGAATGCCGGCTGATTGATCGCACGCCCAATGGTGGGCGCTTGGGAGCCCAAGCTCTGTGCTTCCTGCCCCGTTCCCAGAATCACAATGGCCAACGCCTGTCCGCACCTGGTGCTTGAGGCCAGAGTCGCCTCCGGTTGGCTTCGGATTCAGGAAGCATGTGAACGTAACCGCTATGTGCACCCAGACGCTCTCCGAAGTCAATGAACCGCAGATCGGCTGTGGCCAATGTCATCTGCACCTGCCTCCACTCGAGCCGCCCCCGGAGGAGACTTGATCAAGACCCTTCTCATCGACCTTGATGACACCCTGCTCTACTCCAACATGGGAGAGTTCCTGCCCGCGTATTTTGACCGGTTGGCAGAGTCACCTCTCTGACCTCGCACCGCGAGACCGCCTCATCGGATGTCTGCTCCAGGCCGTGCGGGCGATGAATGACAACCTCGATCCCACCCGCACACTGAAGGCTGCATTTGACGAGATCTTCTACCCCGCCCTGGGTGTCACAGAGGCCGATCTGAAGCCACGCGTGCGACAAGTTCTACGTGGACGAGTTCCCGACCCTCCGCCGCTTGACACAATCCCGTGCTGATGCGCCCGCGTTTGTCAATTCGGCGCGTGATCGCGGGTACGAGCTGGTCCTAGCCACCAATCCGCTCTTCCCACGGTCAGCTATCACCCAACGTTTGGATTGGTCCGGCGTGCCGGCGCAGGCCGAAGATTTCGTGCTCATCACGTCCTACGAGAACGCCCATTTCACGAAGCCCAATCCCGAATACTTCGCCGAAATCCTGGGCAGGCTGGGACGCACCTTGCGCGGAAGCGGTGATGATCGGCGACAATCTGGAGGCTGACCTGGCGCCGGCTGCACTTCTGGGCATGTATGCCTTCCACGTGACCGACACCCCGAACGGGACCTTTCCCGGCGGCACATTGTCGGTGGCGACCGACGTGGCTGGAGGCTGATGATGCGGCCGAGGCCTTCGGCGAAGCGGGCCCAGCCACCCCGCGGCAGGTTTTGGCCCGGTTGCGCGGCTACCTGGCGGCGCTGCTGGGTATGATCGATGGGTTGCCCACTGGGACCTGGCAAGAGAAGCCGTCGACATCCGAATGGTCACCAGTCGAGATCGTCTGCCACTTACGTGATGTCGAGCTGGAAATCAACCAGGCCCGAATTGAGCAAATCTTGGAACAGCCCAGCCCCTTTCTCTCGGCGGCGGATCCAGACCAATGGGCAGGACCTGCGGCATTACATCGACCAGGATCCTCAGCGGGCCCTGTGCCGATTTGTCGACGCCCGCATGGAGACAATTGCCCGCCTCGTCGCGCTTGGATGACGAGGCATGGGACCTGCCAGCTCGTCATGCGTTGTTTGGCCCCACGACGCTGACCGAACTCGTCAGCCTGGCAACCGACCATGATCTGGTCCATCTGAGCCAGCTCCGCAGCGCCTTGACGGCTCGCATAGGCCGTCGCCTTTACAGCCCCTCGAGCGCCAGATATAATCCCGGGACACGGGGAAGTGCTGGAACTGGCAGACAGGCGTGACTTAGGATCACGTGCCGCAAGGCGTGAGGGTTCAATTCCCTCCTTCCCCACCTGACCTCGAGGGTCATCCTGTCCCACCCCTCTTCAATCGGAAGACCGACCACCAACTCGGCGCTTCCCGATGCGCAACCAGACGTGAGGTTCAAGATATCTTGAAAGTCGAAACCAAGGATCTGGAAGACAGACAGGTTGAAATCACGGTCGAGGTTCCGTCCGACCGGGTGCAAAAGGCCATGCAGGCCGCCGCGCGGAAGTTGAGCCGACGGATCAAGATCCCCGGCTTCCGACCCGGCAAGGCGCCGTATCCAGTGGTACTGAACAAGGTGGGCGAAGAGCAGGTTTTCGAAGAAGCCCTGGACGCGCTCGGTCAGGAGGTCTACCAATCAGCCCTCGATGAGGCCGAAATCGACCCTTATGCCCCCGGCGCCCTGGAAGAAGTGGTCAGCCGTGATCCGCTGGTGCTTCGCTACAGCGTGCCGCTGGCGCCCGAAATCGAGCTGGGCACTTACCGCGACTTGCGCCTAGCCTACGAAATCTCGGAGGTCACGGATGAGTCGGTGGAAGACGTCATGGAGGATCTCCGCCAGGGCCAGGCCCTGATCGAGCCCGTCGACCGGGCAGCTGAAATGGACGATGTCGTCGTGCTCGATGTTGAAGGCGAGCTTCAGGACGACGGAGCCAGCGATGAAGATCGCCTGCTAGACCGAGAAGAATGTCTCGGTGCTGGTTGAAGAAGAAACCGATTGGCCTGTGCCTGGCGTCGCCCAACACCTGGTAGGGCTATCCGCTGGGGATGAGAAGTCGTTCGAGTACACCTTCCCGGATGACTACCCCACCGAGGACCTGCGCGGCAAGTCCGCCAACTTTCATGTCACTTGCTTGGACGTCAAGTCGAGGCTCGTGCCGGAGTGGTCGGATGATCTGGCAAAGACCTTGGGCGAATTCGAGAACCTGCTCGACTTGCGGGTGAAGGTTCGGGAACAGCTCAAGGCCCAACTCGACCAGCAGACGAACTCGGAATACGCTCAGAGTGTCATCGAGAAGGCTGTTGAAGGCGCCGAGGTAACTTACCCGCCCGTTCTGCTCGATCGTGAGATCGATGATCTGATCCACGACTTGGGCCATCAGCTGGAGCGCCAGAAGCTCACCCTGGAGGACTACCTGAAGATAGAAAACAAGACGCTCGACACGACTGCGGGAGGAGCTCAAGCCTCAGGCTGAGACTCGGCTCAAGCGCGGCCTGGTCCTGGGTAAGGTGGTCGACGTCGAGGAACTGAAGGTGGGCGAGAACGAAATTGACACCGCCCTAGATCAGCTCGTCGCGCCGCTTCAAGGTCGATCCCAAGAGCTGCGCAAACGCTTGAACACGCCGGCCGGCCGGCGCAGCGTGGCCCTCGATTTGCTGACCGACAAAGCCGTCGACCGCCTGGTAGCCATCGCCAAGGGCGAGGCGCCTGAGATAGGCGTGAGCAGTGAAGATGGCGACGCCGCAGCCTCCGAGTCTCCTGAGACACGCGAGGCGCCAGCAGACGTCGACCCGGAAACGTCCGATCCCGATGACAAGAACACCGACACTGCGAGTGGCGAAGAAGGAACCGCACCCCAGCTCGAGGCCAAGTTGGAGCCGGCTTCCGACGCCACCCAAGAACCCCCACCTAGCGAGGAGTGAACCAGCATTATGACCAATTCTGACCCTATGTCGGTCATCCCGATGGTGATTGAAAATACCGGACGCGGCGAACGCGCTTACGACATCTATTCCCTTCTCCTCCGCAACCGGATTGTCTTCCTGGGCACGCCCATCAACGACCAGGTATCCAATCTGGTCGTAGCCCAGCTGCTCTATCTTGACCAGGAAAGCCCCGAAGAGCAGATCAATATGTACATCAACTGCCCGGGCGGCCAGATCTATGCCGGCCTGGCGATCTACGACACGATGCAGCAGGTCAGTGCGCCGGTCTCCACCGTGGCTGTGGGCATGACGGCGTCCTTCGGTACGATTCTCTTGACGGCCGGCAAGAAAGGCATGCGCTACGCCCTCCCCAATGCCACGATTCACATTCACCAACCATTGGGAGGCGCGCAGGGCCAGGCCACAGATATCGAAATCCAGGCCAAAGAGATCCTGCGGCTTCGGGAAAAAATCAATGCTATACTGGTTCAACATACGGGCCAGACCCATGAGGTCATCGAGCGCGACACCGAACGTGACTTCTATATGGACGGCAAAGGCGCCGTGACTTACGGGATCGTGGACCATGTCTTGCAACCCGCCAACAAGGAAGCCGAGAAGGGCAAGAAGGAGAAAGCGAGCACCTAGCCAGTGACCATTGACGAGCAGACGCCCGAGGAAATCAGGCGTTGCTCCTTCTGCAACCGCCAGGAAGCGGAAGTCCAAAGGCTCATTTCTGGGCCAGACGACGTCCATATCTGCAATGAGTGTGTTGAGCTTTGCCGTGATATCCTGATCGGCGAAGACGAAAGGGCGGCCCGCGCCGGTTTGACGGCTACTGGCCGCCCTTCGCTTTCACCCAAGCAAATCTACGGGAAACTCGAAGAGTATGTCGTCGGCCAGGAGCACGCCAAGCGGGTGCTGTCGGTGGCCGTATACAACCACTACAAGCGCATCGCCAGCCGCGGTGATCGACGTGTAGAGCTTGAGAAGAGCAACATCCTCCTAATTGGTCCCACCGGTTGCGGAAAGACGCTGCTGGCACAGACTCTCGCCCGAACCTTGGACGTCCCGTTCTGTATCGCCGACGCCACAGCCCTAACCGAAGCAGGCTACGTGGGGGAGGACGTCGAGAACATTCTTGCTCCGCCTGCTCCAAGCTGCCGATTTCAACCTGCAGCGAGCGGAGAAGGGCATCGTCTACATCGACGAACTTGACAAGACCGCCCGCAAGACAGGTGACAATCCCAGCATCACACGCGATGTCTCAGGCGAAGGTGTCCAGCAGGCGCTGCTCAAGATCATCGAAGGGGCCACAGTCAATGTGCCCCCGCAGGGAGGCCGCAAGCACCCTCAGCAGGAATTCATCCAACTCGACACGCGGGACGTGTTGTTCATCTGCGGTGGGACGTACGATGGGCTCTCAGAGATCATTGCCCAGCGCGTCGGCAGAAGGGGCCGACTTGGCTTCCCGGGAGCGCGCCCGGCGATCGGCTCGAACGAGAACGAGGAGACCGCCTTGCTCCGGCTGATGATCCCGGATGACCTGATGCGGTTCGGCATGATCCCCGAGTTGGTGGGGCGTATGCCGGTGGCCGCCGTCGTCGACCCACTGGGAGTAGAAGACCTTCGGGCGATTTTGACCGTGCCGAGAAACGCGCTCGTTCGGCAATATCAGCGACTGTTCGAAATCGACGATGTTGAGCTGGACTTCACCCCGGAAGCGTTGGATGCAGCAGCCCGATTGGCCATCAAACGCGAGACCGGGGCGCGGGGCCTGAGGGCAATTATCGAAGATGCCCTTCTCGACATCATGTACGAGATCCCCTCTCATCCGGAGATCGCCCGGGTGACGCTCGACGCCGAATCCATTACCAGCAAGGCTCCGCCTCGCATCACGAACCGAGATGGGCAGGACCTGGCACTCGACCAGGATCAACCTCTGCCAGACGCAGCCTGACCTTCGCTCAACGCAGGAGACAACCTGTTGATCACGCCTTCGACCTTCTCGATTGTCGCCTGCGACACGCTGTCGCCGACCTGGGGTATCGCCGTTGCATCGAAGTTTCCCGCCGTCGGTGCGGTTGTGCCCTGGGCGGAAGCGGGCGCCGGAGCCGTCGCAACCCAGTCACACGCCAATACGACCTTTGGGCCGGAGGGCTTGGCCCTGATGCGCAGTGGGATGTCGTCGGATGACGCCATCAAGCTCCTCATCGACCGGGACGCTGACGGGGCTTTGAGGCAAGTCGGCATGGTCGATGCGCAGGGGCATCCGGCCACATTTACAGGCGACGACTGTTTCGAGTGGGCCGGGGGAGCTACGGGTGACCACTTCGCCGTCCAGGGAAACATGCTGGTGGGTCCCCAGGTCATCGAAGCCATGGCCGATGCCTTCAGCACCGCCTCGGGCGATCTTCCCAACCGGCTTCTGGCAGCGCTTCAAGCCGGCGATCAGGCAGGTGGCGATCGCCGCGGACGTCAGAGTGCCGCTATCCTGGTCGTCAAAGACGGGGCAGGCTACGCCGGTTTCAACGATCGCTGGCTCGACTACCGGGTCGACGACGCCGATGATCCCCTGCCCAAGCTCAGCGACCTGATCACTATCCACAGCCTGTATTTCGGCGAGAGCCCGCCGGAGGACAAACTCAAGATCGAAGGTGACGTACTAGCAAGTCTGAAAATGCTGATGAATGCCCAGGGTGTCTACGATGGGAGTTTGGATGACACTTGGGATGATCCGTTCTGCCAATCTCTCCGATGGTTCATCGGCAAAGAGAATTTCGAAGATCGCACCGACCTCGACGCACGCCTTATCGACCGGCCAGTCTTCGAGTATCTGCAGAGGAAGTTCGGAAAGTGAACCGGCCCACAACTGTGACCGAGATGCCCATGAGTTCTGCCCAAATCGCCGGCCTTACGGGGCTTGCCTGATGCCTTCCCTGGCGCAGATTGACTCACTCATCGTGGATCTGGACGGAGTCCTTTGGCGTGGCGACGAGATGCTTCCCGGGGTGAAAGGGTTCTTTGACTATATCCACCAGGCCGGCACCAAGGTGCTGCTTGCCAGCAACAATTCGACCGCCCGACCCGAGGCGGTTTGCCGCCGACTGGAGCAGGTAGGGGTACAGCTCCCGGTCAGCGCCGTTCTTACGTCCGCACAGACCACAGCCGACTACCTGTCAAGGACCCTGCCGGCCAAGGCAGAGATTCTGATGATCGGTGAAGATGGTCTGGAATACGCCCTCACCCAAGCGGGTTTTAGCCTGGTCGGCAGCGCCAGGACGGCCCAGGCGGTGGTGGTGGGGATGGATCGGGGTGTGACCTACGAGAAACTGGCCGAAGCCACCCTGGCCATCCGCAACGGCGCCGCTTTCGTCGGTACCAACCCGGATCGGACATTCCCGACGCCCCGCGGCCTCGTGCCTGGCAACGGGTCGCTGCTGGCTGCCCTTCAGGCAGCGACAGACCGGGACCCGACCATCGTCGGAAAGCCCGAGAAGGTATATTTCGAGCTCGCTCTCGAAAGACTGGGGGCGAGGGCGAAGACCGCGTTGATGGTGGGTGACCGCCTGGACACGGACATCCAAGGTGGCCAGGCTGCGAGCCTGAACACTTGCCTGGTGCTGACCGGGGTGACAGATCAAGAGCGCGCTTGCACGCAGCCAGATCAGGCCCACATGGGTCTTTTCCGACCTAGTCGAGCTCACGGCTGCCCTGGACGAGGCGATCAATGACTGACCGTCGTCTGGTATTCGAACTTAACCGTGACGATTGGTCCAATGTGGTCTCGTCGATTGGGGTGAACCAAGCTACCGTGCCGACCAGATTTGGACCGGCATCTACCGAAATCTGGCAACGGATACATCCCAAATCACCACGCTGCCTGCCTCGCTTCGGGACCGGCTGGCAGCCGAGTTCGATTTCAACAGCCTCCGCCCGGTCACGCTGCGCAATTCGTCGGATGGCGAGACCGAGAAGATCTTGCTCAAGTCGGCCGACGGCCAGGCCGTGGAGGCGGTGCTGATGCGCTACCAAAGCCGACGTACGGCTTGCATCTCAACGCAAGCCGGGTGCGCCATGGGCTGCGTCTTCTGCGCCACTGGGCAGATGGGTTTCCAGCGCAATCTGACTGCAGGGGAAATCATCGAACAGGTATTGGCCTTCGCCCGGCAACTTCGAAAGGCGAACGATCGCCTGACGAACGTAGTGGTCATGGGGATGGGCGAACCGTTGCACAACTACGATGCTACGCTGGCCGCCCTGGACCGCCTCAATGACGCCGAGGGATTCAGCTTCGGGGCGCGACGGTTCACAGTCTCCACCGTGGGCCTTGTCCCCAAGATTCAGCAGTTCACATCCGAACGGCGGCCGTACAACCTGGCCGTCTCCCTGCATGCAGCCACCGACAGTCTCCGCTCAGAACTGCTCCCAATCGCTCGTCGTTATCCATTGAGGCTCCTCATGAATGCCTGCAGGGAATACACCCGGGCATCGGGCCGGCGGATTACATTTGAATGGGCGTTGATCGAGGGCGTCAACGACACACCCGAGCAGGCCGAAGCCCTGGCGGGGCTTGTGACCGGCATGCTCTGCCACGTCAACCTGATTCCACTCAACCCGACGCGGGGCTACTGCGGGGGGACCCACGTCGCTCGATCGGGCTTCCGCCTTCAGAAGTGTCCTCGAAAGCAGGGGGTTGCCGTGCACAATTCGCGTCCGCCGAGGCATCGACATCCAGGCTGGCTGCGGCCAGCTGGCAACCGAAAAGCAGAACGCCCCTGCGGGGGCGCTCGATTGACCTCGATTCGGCGGAGGAAGAACCTGTCAGGCGGCAAAACCCGCCGCGGTGCAGGCTCTCAGCGGCTTCGACACTCAACGGGACAATCACCCGCACACGAGTGCCACGGCCCGGAGTTGAATTCTATCTTCAGGATCCCGTTCACCAATTCCGCACGCTCGCGGAGATTGATCATACCCAAACTTCCCCTCTTCTCGTAATCCGCCTCGACGGCGGCCACATCAAAGCCGCGTCCATCGTCGGCCACCTCGACAACCATCATGTCCCCATCGCGATTCAGTCGAAGCCAGATATGGTTGGCCCGGGCATGCTTTCGGGCGTTGTTGGCGGCTTCTTCAATGATGAAGAACACGACTCCCTGCTTCCCGACCTCGAGATCCTGCACGGCCAATTCCTCGGCTTCCACCACGACCTTCTGGCCATGGTTTTCCATCATCTTGTCCGCCAGGTGATTCAGGGCCGGGACCAGCCCCTCAGATTCAAGCACCAGAGGTCGCAGGGTAAAGAGCATTTGGCGGATCTCTTTGGTGGTCCGCCTCGCCAGCTCCTCGATCTTGTACAGCTCGTCTGCAGCCGCCTTGGGATCACGTTCAAGGAGGCGTCGGGCGAAGTTGACGCGCATTCCGATCGCTCCAATCGATTGCGTTGGACCGTCGTGCAAGTCGCGTGCGAGCTTCTTCTGCGCCTCTTCTTGGATTTCGGAGATGCGCTCCTTCTCTTGCTCGAGCTCGTGGTAAAGGCGCGCATTCTGAAGGGCGGTCATGGCTTGCTGGGCGGCCAGCTCCATGAGCTCGATTCTGTCGGCGCGATCGAAGAACTTCGGTTTCGGGTGAGCGAACAACAAGACGCCGTAGATGTCGAGCCCCACCCCCAACGGGATCACCAGGGCCTGACGCGTGGGCTGCAGGGCGGCGATGAATTGAAGCTCTGCATCGCGCGATGGCTCAGCGCACAAGCGGGCCTCGCACGCGGTTAGGGCTTCACCCAGAACGCCGCTGCGTCCTGGAAGCGTGACGCGGTTGTCAGCCTGCGACAAGCCCCTGGCGGCCGCGACATAGAGTTTGTCTTCGTTGAAAAGGAAGAGCGCCCCAACAATGCGTTGGCCACCATTGCCGGGATCCGAGAGCGCTGCTGTCCCCAGATCAATCACCATGTCCAGCACGCGCTCGTAGTTGAGAGTTGCCGTCATGGCGGCCGTCTTGCGCAGCACAAGGCGCAGCCGGGCCACCTCTTCTTGCAGGAGCGCCGTTCTTTCTGCGTCGGTCTTCCCGGCCGCCTCCCATGCCTTGGAGTCATCATGAGACGCGTCAAGCAATGACCGGAACCAGCCCGCCATGGCCACGGCACCCAGTCCCAGCCCCCCCCACTGGAGGAGGCTGACCATGGGTTGCTGACTTGCGCCGATTGGGGTCAATCCGGAGATAGGAATCATCGATGATGTAAGCTTCTTCGGGACTGGGTCATTTTAACGGCAATCCTGTCGATTTGGAAATCCACTCCCCAAGATGATCTGCATTCTAGCGCCTGCAGCGCCAACAGGGGAGCTTGCCACACGAATCGATCGCTTTCACCACTCGGTTTCAGTATGGCAGATCTCACATCGTCGGCACCTTACAGGCCGTTTACAGTCAGCGGTTTCAACGTTGCTGGCGGGACAGAATCGGGCCCTTGCATCAGGTCCAGCCAGTCTTGTCATACGCATTGGGCGACGGTATGATTGAGCCAATGACCCCACCTGCCGTTATTTCGGCATCTATCCTGGCGGCGGATTTTACCAATCTGGGGGACGCGATCCATCAAGTCGAGGCCGCCGGCGCGGATTGGATCCATATCGATGTCATGGATGGCCACTTCGTCCCTAATCTGACAATGGGGCCGGCCATCGTGCGGGCCTGCCGCCGCGCCACAGACCTCCCTTTGGACGTCCACTTGATGATCGAGCGACCTGAGCGGCTGGTCCCAGATTTTGTGGAGGCGGGTGCCGATTCGCTTACGGTTCACGTCGAAGCCGGTCCAAATCTCCACCGGACGGTACTGCACATCCAGGAGTCTGGCTGCCGGGCGGGGGTCGCTATCAATCCCGGAACGCCGGCGGGAGCCCTCCGCGCCATTATCTCCCTGGCAGACTTGGTGCTGGTGATGACCGTTGATCCCGGCTATGCCGGCCAGTCTTTCATTGAGTCCAGCCCTGACAAGATCGAATCGGTCCGCCGATTGCGGGACGAGGTCGGGAGCCGCGCTCTTATCCAGGTGGATGGGGGACTAGACATGACAACGGCCCCGATGGCGGTCCGCGCCGGGGCACAGGTGTTTGTCGCCGCTAGTGCCATCTTCAAACATCCCGACGGAATCAAGGCAGGTGTCGAGACTCTGCGCAGCGCCCTTCAAACTGCCCCGACCCAGGACCATGCTTAAGGAAACCGGCCGCCGATTGCTCGGCGGCCGGAGGCAACTCCTCAGGAGAGGATCAGGTGTGAAGACGTCAGACTTTGGCCGTGCGCTTCAGGCACTTGCTGCACAGGATCTTCTGGACCTGGCGTCCGTTCTCCATGATCTTCACCTTGTGCAGATTCGGCCGAAAAGCACGACGAGTTGCCTTCATAGAGAAACTGCGATTGTGCCCGAAGGTGGTCGTCTTGCCACAATGTTCACACTTTGCCATCGACGGACTTTCCTTTCCTCGATTGCGTATTCTTTCGCAAGCGGCGCTAATCTTACCACACAACATCCTCCCAGTTCCTACAGAATGCATGTTGGAGCGCTCAAACCATGACCGCTGGCGAAGCAACCATATTTGGCACGATCAGCATTTCACCCAGGGCGATTGCCACCATCGCTTGCCAGGCGGCGACTCAGTCCTACGGTGTCGTCGGCATGGCAGCCAGGAATTTGATGAACGGCCTGGTCAACGTCCTGGCTGCCGATCCCACCCACGGCGTGGTGGTGCGGGCCGAGGGCGATCGGATCGAGATTGACCTGTATATCGTCGTTGAGTATGGCACCCGTATCGCTACCGTCGCTCACAGCGTAGCAAATGCCGTCAAGTATCAGGTAGAGAAGGCGATTGGCATGCCGGTCGACTCGGTTGACGTACATGTGCAAGATCTGCGCGTAAGTGACACCGACTAAGTTGACAGGATGACCTCATTGACCGAAGTTACCCCTCGACTGCATCAGCGCCTTTCGGCGCGGTACGCCTGTGTAGACGGGCACGCGCTGCGACAAGGCGTCGAAGCGGCCTATACTTGGCTGAGGACCAATCATCAGATCGTCAACAATCTGAACGTCTTCCCGGTCCCAGACGGCGATACCGGGACGAATATGATGCTCACCATGCAGGCCGCCTGGGAGGAAATCGCCGCCCAAGAAGACAATTCACTGAGCACGATCGCCAAGGCCGTCGCTCATGGCGCGCTGATGGGCGCCAGAGGCAACTCAGGCGTGATCCTGTCGCAGCTCTGGCGGGGATTTGCGCGGGCCATTGACGACCATGACGAAATCGATGTCGCCGGAGTTGTCGAGGCCTTGGCGGAAGCCCGCGACACAGCCTACAAGGGTGTTGTCCGTCCCGTCGAGGGAACCATCCTCACCGTTTCTAAGGACATGGCCGAGGCCGCCAAACAAGCCTTCGATTCGGGCGTCACCTCAACCCTCGGGCTCCTGGAAAGGGTCGTCGATGCTGCCGACGCCTCGGTCGCCCGCACGCCCGACCTCCTCCCCATATTGAAACAAGCGGGCGTGGTTGACTTGGGCGGCATGGGACTCTTCTTCATTCTCGAGGGCATGCTCCGCTCAGCCTATGGCATGCCTCTGGACCAGACCGAGCTGGCCACCCACCCCCTTCCCATCCTCGACTTCGAGACTGCTCAAGAATCCGTCGAGCCTGGCCAGGACTGGGAAGTTATCGTCGATTTTCGCCCCGATGATGTATTGGATGTGACCGACTTCTATCGCCGCCTTGAGGCGATGGGGACTTCGATCCAGGTTGGCGAGTGGGATGGACTCTATCGCATGCACATCCATGTCCCCGACAACACGCAGTACGTTCCTATAGATTACGTTCGTGAACTGGGCACCATCACCAAAGTCGCCATCGAGAACTTGATGGACCAGGTCGAGCCGGCGCCAGCATCGGGCGATGGGATCGAGCTCCACACCGAGAACGCCGCGCCTGGGAGCACGGCGGTCGTGGCGGTGGCCCCTGGCCCCGGGATCGCCCGGGTGTTTGCCAGCCTGGGCGCAGCGGCCGTGATCGAAGGCGGACAGACGATGAATCCGAGCACCAAGCAGATATTGTCGGCCATCGACCGCTTGGCCAGCGACGACATCCTGATCCTGCCCAACAACAAGAACATTTTCATGGCGGCCAACCAGGCCGCCGACCTAACTGTCAAACAGGTGAAGGTTCTCCCGACTCGTTCCGTTCCTCAAGGAGTCTCAGCCATGCTCCGGCTGGATCGCGACGCCGACCTTGAGGCCAACTTCAGCATAATGACCGATGCGCTGGGTGACAGCAGAACGGGCGAGATCACCGTTGCCACTCGAAGCGTCGAGATCGACGGCGTGAATGCGGAAGAGGGCCAGGTGATCGGCCTGCTCGAAGGCGAGTTGGTGGTTTGCGGGGACGAGCTCGGACCCGATGCTCCTGGCGCTGCTCGAGACAGCTGGGATGCAACAGGCGGAATTGATCACTCTTTACTATGGCAAGGACCTCTCAGCGCAAGAAGCCAATACCCTGGCAGATACCGTGCGTAAGCGCTGGCCCGAAACTGAAGTCGAACTCGTGGATGGGGGCCAGCCTCACTACTGGTTCATCCTCTCGCTCGAATGAGAAACTCACGGGTCCGCATTGTCACCGACTCCTCTGCCCGATTTCCCAATCCCAAGCTCTGGGAACACCCGTTGCTCACCCCGGTCGAGTTTACAATCCGGCAATCCCAGCATAGGATGGCCGAGATTCCTGGCGCCAGCATGGAGCAGTATCGGGACCTGTTTCTTCCTGGCGGCGAGCCGACCGTGGCCGAAGATCCCGGTCTTGCTCAGTATGTGCGAACCTACCAGGAGCTGCACCAACACACTGACCAGATTATCTCGCTCCACACCGCATCGGCTGCAAGCCAGGCTTACGCCCACGCGCTCACGGCGAGCGAGCAACTGCTCGGTCGATGCGAGATCCAGGTTATCGACTCCCAGACCATGTCGTTTGGCCTGGGCCTTCTTGCCCAAGCCGCAATCGAGGCCGCCGAAGACGGTCAATCCTTCGACGAGATCGTTCGCATCGTCCGAGGCATGATCCCTCGACTGTATATGATCTTCTTCTTGGAGGATTTGGGACACCTGCAGAGGCATCAGCTTGTGACCAGATCGCAGGCTATCTTGGGCAACATGCTGGGGGTGATCGCGTTCTTGACCATGGAAGACGGTCGGTTGATCCCCATGGAGAAGGTACGCTCCCGCCCTCGCGCGCTCGAAAAGCTGATCGAGTTCGTAGCCGAATTCTCTGATCTCGAGCACATCGCAGTTATGCACGGGCTGAGTCAGGATCCAGAAGATCTCAATTGGCTGGAAGAAAGGCTGAAGTCCATGCACCCTGGCGTGCCGATAAGCCACGCCGACTACGGTCCCTCGATGGGGACGCTTGTGGGCACGGACAGCCTCGGGGTCATCGTGCTGGAAAAGAACGGCGGCTTCTAGCAGGGTGGCTGTTTGGGCCGAAGGCGTGACCAGATTGATGCCCTTCGCCTTCGTTCAATGCAGGCGCGCTGAGACACCCGATGGTATTATTGGCACCCGCCAGGTGCGCCTGCTGGCACTTGAGCCGTCAGCCGAGCACTGGAACTGATGGAAGCAGTTGCCCCATATGAACCCAGCCATTGAGAAGCTCGCCAAATACATCGAACTCGAGTGCCAGCGCGGGTTTGACAACAAGGCCGTCCTGGGCGGGTTCAATCGGATGCTGGATCCCTGGCGCTCAGACGCTGAGGCTGCGAGCATGGATCCGGCTGTGATAGAGGCCGTGATGGCTCGATTGAGGGACTACCCCGGACTCAGCCCGGCATCCAGGGAAGAAGCGCTCCAGGGAATTTGGGCCCGGATTGCAGCAGAGGCTACCGAGCTAGGTAGATTCCCGTCGGCGCTGCCGAAGCACGATCCACCCGACACCACCACTGAGAACCGGGAGCTTTCAACCGAAGCCGATGCCGCGGAGGATGGCAATCAGCCGTCGCCGGCAACCATGGTACCGAAATCGAGGAAAGCCAAATCGGCCGCACCAGCCTCCGAAGAGGATGATCAAGGGGAAGCACCGGCCGCCTTGGGTGCTCCCCTGACAACTATCGCCGGCATCGGCCCCAAATCGGCCAAGACTCTCCGCAAACTCGACCTGGAAACCTTGGGGGATCTGTTGTGGCATCTGCCCAGGCGTTACGATGACTACTCCCAGCTGAAAACCATTAACCGCCTGTGGTATGGCGAAGATGTGACCATCATCGCCAACGTTGACCAGATCACGGTCCGGCCCGTCCGCGGCGGCAAGATGAAGCTGGTTGAGGCGGTCGTGACGGACGGGACGGGCTCGCTGCGAGTGACCTGGTTCAACCAGCCATGGATTGCAAGCAAGCTCAAGCCCGGCCAGGCAGTCGTCCTGTCATCCACTGTGGATCAGTATCTCGGCCACCTCACGATGAGCAGCCCGGAATGGGAGCTCCTCGAGCGCGAACAGCTCCACACCAACCGCATCGTTCCGGTATATCCGCTGACAGCGGGGATCACGTCCAAGTGGATGCGCAAGGTGATGCATTCGGTGGTCCTACGGTTGGCCCCGCGCCTCCCTGATCCGATGCCAGCCTCGGTCCTCAGCTCCGCCGGCTTGATGGGGCTGAGCGATGCCGTCATCCAGGTCCACTTTCCTGAGGACCACTCCAAGCTCGCCCAAGCCCAAAGGCGGCTGGCATTTGACGAAATGTTCATGCTCCAATACGGGGTACTGCGACAGAAACAATCCTGGGAAAGGCTCGAATCCCGAGCCATGAGTGTCCCTGACGAGTGGATGGACAAGTTCTCCCAACGGCTTCCGTTTGAGCTCACCCGGTCGCAGAAAAGCGCCTTGAGTGACATCCGCACCGACATGGCTGAAGAGCACCCAATGAACCGCCTGTTGGAAGGTGATGTCGGGTCGGGGAAGACCGCCATTGCCGCCGCAGCCATCGGCATGGCCGCCGCAAATGATTCGCAATCGGCTATGATGGCACCTACGAGCATCCTGGCCGAACAGCATTTCAAAACTTTGAGCGACATGCTGCCCACGGCTGCTGATGTCCCCAGCCAAGCAATCCAAATTATCACCGGTGCCACCTCAAACTCCGAAAAGCAAGCCATCCGTCAGGGACTAAAAGACGGATCCATTAAGGTTATCGTCGGCACGCATGCATTGCTCGAGGACCCAATCGAGTTCGCCGACCTCGGGTTGGCGATCATCGACGAGCAGCACCGCTTCGGGGTTGAGCAGCGCGGTGCACTGCGTGGCAAAGGCGATGCCCCAAACCTGCTCGTGATGACGGCCACACCCATACCCCGCTCACTAGCGTTGACCATCTATGGCGACCTCGAGCTTTCTGTCATCGACGAGATGCCGCCTGGTCGCATCCCGGTCGAGACGCGGGTGCTCGCACCTCTCGAAAGATCACGGGCATACAACTTCATCATCGGCCAACTCGAAGCTGGACGCCAGGCGTTTGTCATCTATCCCCTGATTGAAGAATCGGAGAAGATCGAGGCCAAGGCAGCCACCGAGGAGTATGAGACACTCCAGAAGAAGGTCTTCTTCAACTTCAAGGTCGGCCTGCTGCATGGCAAGCTTCCTCAAGACGAAAAGGACAAGGTAATGGAGTCCTTCCGCAAGGGGGAATTTGATGTGCTCGTCTCGACGTCCGTGGTGGAAGTCGGTGTCGACGTGCCGAATGCGTCGGTTGTGCTCATCGAAGGCGCCAATCGATTTGGCCTCTCACAGCTGCATCAGTTCAGGGGCCGGGTCGGGCGCAGTCAGCATGCGTCTTACTGTCTCCTCATCCCCGACACCGAGCTCGAACAAGACAACGAGCGCCTCAAGGCCATGGAAGCCACCAATGACGGGTTCGAATTGGCCGAACTTGACTTGTCGCAGCGTGGGCCGGGAGACTTTTTCGGCACGCGTCAATCGGGCATGCAGCAACTCAGGACGGCGAAGCTGACCGACGTCCGGCTGATCGAAGTCGCCCGCCGTGAGGCCAAATCCATTTTCCAACAAGATCCCGACCTCACGCAGCCGCAGCACAAGGGACTATTTGAGGCCGTTGAGCGCTTCTGGTCAGGCGGGAAGGGAGACATCAGTTGAGGATCAGGGCGCTGTTCCCCGGAACATTCGATCCCATCCACTATGGGCACATTGACATCGCCCGACGGGGCGCCAGCCTGTTCGATGAGCTCGTCGTCGGAGTCTACGACCGACCGTTGAAGAGCCTTCTCTTTTCCCCGGAGGAACGAATTGCTTTGGTGAGAAGCGAGCTGGCCGATATCCCAAACATCAGCGTCACTGGCTACCAGGGGCTGACGGTCGATTTTTGTCATGCGATTGGTGCCAAGGTGATCGTCCGCGGCCTGCGCGTGTTCTCAGATTTCGAACACGAATTCCGAATGGCGCTGGCCAACCACCGGCTCGCTCCCGACGTCGAGGTTGTGCCATTGATCACCAGCGAGGATCACACCTTCCTGACAGGGACTACGGTGCGAGAGATCGCCTCCTTAGGAGGTGATGTCAGCGATTTCGTCACGCCCGATGTGGCCAAGGCCCTCAAGCGGCGCTTTGAGGAACTGGGCGAGGAAGGCTCGGGCATGTTCTCCATTTCGTCTCTCAGAGACTGACCTGTTGACCGTCTGACCCATTCGGTGTACGCTTCGGCCTGAACCTTGCACCCTAGGACGTAGGTCCGATCGACCGATAAGGTGGACCGGAGGCAAGTATGGACATCCTGCATCTTGTGGACCGATTGGAGGAGCTCTTTAATCGAGAGCCGTCCTATTCCGTTCACTCACAACGTGGTGGTCGACGAAGATCGCATACTCGAGATCATCGACCAAATGCGCATTTCAATCCCTGAAGAGGTCAAGAAGGCTCAGCAGGTGATCGCGCAACGCGACCGTGTCCTGGCTCAATCGCAGGAAGAAGCCAACCGCACCGTAAACCTGGCCAAGCAGAAGGCCGACGAAGTTATCTCTCGGGACGCCGTGTCTCAGGCCGCGCAGGCTCGGGCAGAGCAGATCATCGAGCAGGCCCGTGCCGACGCAGAAGGCGTCCGCCGAGATGCAGACGAGTACGTCATAGAGAGCCTCGGGGCGCTTGAAGCCGAACTCACCCGGCTCCTAACTCAGGCTCGCAACGGAATTGCCAAACTCACTGCCGAACGTCAACGGCGCTTACCTCAAGACGACATGCCGCAGACCCTCGATCAGGAACAAGCCTGACACCAAGCTCATTCTTCCCAAGCAATCAAAACGGGACAGTGCCATTCAGCACTGTCCCGGTCTTTTTTCCAGAGAGAACGTCGGTCAGGCCGTCGACTCGGCCTCGGCCGATTGCAGCTCGGCAGCTGTGCTCGCCTTTGTTCTTCGCTCGACGGTAGCCTGCAAGAAGGCAAGAAATAGGGGATGCGGCCGGTCCGGGCGAGAGAGGAACTCGGGATGGAACTGGCTCCCGACCATGAACGGATGATCCTTGAGTTCGGCGATTTCGACCAGGCGCCCGTCGGGTGAGAGCCCCGAGAAGGCCATGCCTCGGTCTCCGAAGAGCTCACGGTAGGTATTGTTGAACTCAAATCGATGGCGATGGCGCTCTTCAACATGAGGGCCGCCGTAGGCCGCGGCAGCCCGGGTCCCGGGCACGAGGTTGCATGGATACAGGCCGAGCCGCATGGTGCCGCCCATGTCACCTATGTCCTTCTGATCGGGCATGAGATCGATCACGGGGTGAGGCGTGGTTCGGTCGAACTCCGTTGAGTTAGCATCTTCTGTGCCCAATACATGCCGGGCGAACTCCACAACCATCACCTGCATGCCAAGACACAGACCTAGATACGGAACCTGGTTTTGGCGGGCAAAGCGCGCTGCGGCGATCTTCCCCTCGATGCCGCGCGAACCGAAACCGCCTGGGACGATGATCCCATCAGCCGTTTCCAGATCGTCCCAGCCCTTCCCCTTCTCCAGCTCGGCCGAATGCAGCCATAGGATTTCGGCCTTGACCCCAGCTGCGAGCGAGGCGTGTCGCACCGCCTCACGAACACTCATATAGGCATCTTGCAGCTCGACGTACTTGCCGACCAAAGCAATCCGAACCTTGGGCCGTGATTCCCGCTCACGATCTACCAGGGCCTCCCAAGAAGTCCAATCCGGTCGGCGGGCTGCTTCGAGACCCAGGCGGTTGACCAAGTACTCGCCTAGCCCCTCCCTTTCCAAGATCAAGGGGACCTCGTAAATCAAAGGGGTGGTGGTCAAGGGGATGACCGCCCTGGTCTCGACGTCACAGAACTGGGCGATCTTGGAGCGGAGGTCCTCACCGACAACATGATCCGAACGAGCGATGATGACGTCCGGTGAGATCCCGATGCCGCGAAGCTCGCGCACTGAGTGCTGGGTGGGTTTGGTCTTCAGCTCATCCGTCGCTCCGATGTGCGGCAACCAGGTTACGTGGACGTACACGCTGTTCTCACGGCCTACGTCCGCGCGCATTTGGCGGAGCGCCTCAAGAAACGGCAGCGATTCAATATCTCCCACCGTGCCGCCCACTTCCACGAGCACAATTTCTGCGCTGGTGCTCCTCGGAACAAGGCCGATCCGCCGCTTGATCTCGTTGGTGATGTGCGGAATGACCTGAATGGTACCGCCCAGGAAGTCGCCACGCCTTTCCTGTGCGATAACGTCTGAATAGATTTGGCCCGTCGTGACATTGCAGACCCTGCTCAGACTTGCATCGATGAACCGTTCATAATGCCCCAGATCCAAATCCGTCTCCGACCCATCGTCCAGCACAAACACCTCACCATGTTGGTACGGGCTCATGGTGCCCGGGTCGACGTTGATATATGGATCGAGCTTCTGAACGGCAACTTTGAATCCGCGTTCCTTGAGCAGTTTGCCCAAGGCTGCCGTGGCCACACCTTTGCCCACCGAGCTGACCACGCCCCCCGTCAAGAAGATGTACTTTGTCATGAGCCCTCCCACCCAGGCAAGCCACACTGCGTTCGGCCACGCCCGCAATAAAGACGAAGCGCCGGCCCTTTGGGGGTGCCGGCGCATCTGGCATTCTTCCTAGATATCTTGGTTCTAGGGTGCATGTAGAAGTCTAGCACACAGTTTCGGATGCCGTCAAGCCGGAGTCATCCCTGCTCTATTCCTGGACCTCTCTCAGTCCGGGGATCAAGTTTACAATAATTGTCCCAGCATCCAAATCGACGGAACGGATCGTCGAACTGATGGCCGGGACGAGCAGATCCTTGCCCGTCTCCTTGCCGACCACGTAGACATCATTGGCCCCGGTCTCTATGATCCCCTTGACCGTGCCCAACGCTTCGCCGTCTTGGCTGACCACGTCCAGACCCAAGATCTGCCAGTGGTAGTAGGCTCCTGGCGTGAGCTCCTGGGCGTCTGCCGTCTCGATATAGACCTCGGCAGCCCGAAGCCCCTCGGCGCGATCCCTGCTCACCACCCCTTCAAGACTGACCAGGTACCGGTTCTGATGGGGGCGGATGGCCACAAGCTTCTTCGGTGTGTGACCATCGCCGAAGTAGATGGTCTTCCCGGGGATGAGACTTGCCATAAGCTCGGCCACACCTTCGATCAGGATCTCCCCGCGTATGCCATGCGGACGGACAACGCGCCCGGCAGCCAGGAATTTCCCAGCCTGCTGGGCGCGTCCTTGGGGTTCCATTGATGGGGATCTGGCCACGTCGGATTTCAGGGAATGTCGAGCGTAGCGCGCGTCCCGTGCTGCGTAGCGGATACCCGAAGCAAAGCTCGCATCGCATTGGCCACTCGGCCTCCGCGACCGATCACACGTCCTTTGTCTTCGTCGGCGACGATCAACTCAAAGCGGATACGCCCACGTTCGAGATGCTGTTGAACCTCAACTTGGGTCGGATCGTCCACGAGCGACTTCGCCACGTACTCGATCAATTCTTGCATGGCTCGCAGTGCCTCCTAGAGGTTGATTGGGCCCCTTGATGAGGTCAGTCCTTGTCGCCGCCTTCGTCGTCCACTTCGGCTTCTTCTTCAGCGCCGGGATCCGCCTTGGCTTCGTCAGTCGGTGCTGATTCGGCCGCCTGGTCGGAGTCCTGCTCGGCCTCTTCTACGTCTTCGGGACCGGACACCGATTCGGCCGAGGGGTCTGCCGCCTGATCTGCGGCTACGGGTTCGGGTTCAGACTCAGCTTCGGCCTCAGCCCCTTCTTCCAATTCGACTTCGATTTCGGGTTCGGCCACCGCCTCGACCTCTGCCACAACCTCTTCTTCCGACTTCAGCCTCGGGGACTGCCTCGGGTTCGGCCGCCGCTTTGACTACGGGCTGGGCTTCCGGCTGGCTCTCGGCCTCCTCGGCCGCAGCTTCTTTGGCCTTAGATTTCTTCGACGGGCGCGAGCGACTGAAGTCTTGTCGGCGGGTGCGAGGATCGACTTCGGGCACAGCGGCTTCGGCTTCCTGGGCAAGGGTCTCGAGATCCTCGCCAGCCTTGAAGCGTTCCCACCGATCCCAGGTACCCAGAGCATTCAGGGCCGAACGCACGGCGTCCGTCGGCTGGGCTCCGTTCTGGAGCCAGTGGAACAGCCGGGCCTCGTCGACGGTCACTGTTGCCGGTTCCGTCCTTGGGTTGTAGTGGCCGATGATCTCAAGGAACCGGCCATCGCGCGGGCTGCGTTTGTCTGTCGCCACGATGCGAAAACTGGGCTGGTTACGCGCGCCAACCCGACGCAATCTGATACGGACCATTTGCTATCTCTCTCCTATTGGTTGTCTCAATCGAAGAACACTTCCCCTTGGCCGTCTTGGAGAGAGGGATGAGCCGGAAGGAGGGCTCGACAAATTCCCGACGACACACGGGCGTGAGTTCTCATCGGATGTAGCTGGTCAAACCGGGAATGCCCTGTTTGCCCAGCGTTTGGAAAACCTTGCGCATTTGCTGGTACTGGCGCAGGGTCTGATTGACCTCTTGAACAGTTGTTCCCGACCCCTTTGCCACACGACGTTTGCGGCTGGCGTTGAGCTTCTTCGGATTGCGTCGCTCATCCGGGGTCATCGAGCTGATGATGGCTGCCGTATGGGCAAGTCGGGCCTCGGATTCGCGTTCGTCGAAACCGCGTGCCTTGTCAACCAGGCCGGCGGGCAGCATCTCCAAGATCTTGCCCATGGGCCCCAACCTGCGGACCTGGGACAACTGCTGTGCAAAGTCTTGCAGATCAAACTCGCCGCGCGAAAGCCGCCTAACTTGGTCCTCAGCCTCGAATGCATCGAGTTGGGCCTCGGCCTTTTCAAGCAGGCCGATGACGTCGCCCATGCCGAGGATACGTGATGCCATGCGAGATGGCTCGAAGACCTCCAGGTCTTCCAGCCTTTCGCCGGTCCCTACGAATTTTATCGGAACTCCGCTCACAGCGCGCATCGAGATTGCCGCGCCGCCGCGGGCGTCTCCGTCGAGCTTGGTCAGGATCAAGCCTGTCAGCCTGAGAGATTCTGCAAACCCTTCAGCGATGTGGACCGCCTCCTGGCCCGTCATAGCGTCAGCCACAAGGATGGTCTCATTGGGATCAAGAGAACGGGCCAGGCTCTCGAGGTCGTCCATCAAAGCTTCGTCCATCTGGGACCGGCCGGCGCTGTCAATGATCACAACTGACGCGCCTGCTTTAGAAGCCGCCATCAGGCCTTTTGCGGCCACCTCTTTCGGGCCCGTCCCTGCTTCATGAAAGACGGGGACGGCGATCGACTCGCCCAGGATACGCAGCTGCTCGCTAGCTGCCGGCCGGTTGACATCCGCGGCTACCATCCATACACGCTCGCCCTGCTGTCGGAGGCGAGCCGCCAGCTTGGCAGCCGTAGTCGTCTTTCCCGAGCCCTGCAGACCGACGAGGAGGATTCGCCGCGGTGCTTGGCCGGCGAGCTGGAGCGGCACCGGTTCACCCAGAGTCTCTACCAAGCTATCAAACAGGGCCCTCAGGACTTGCTGGGCTGGATTGAGCGCCCTGGCGACTTCTTCGCTCAACGCTCTGTCGCGGACACGATCAAGCATCGGCTTGATCAAAGTGAAGTGAACATCGGCCTCCAGGAGCGCACGCCGAAGCTCGCCCAGCGCCTGGTCGACGTCCTTCGCACCAAGCTTGCCGTGCCGCCCAAGCTCCCGGAACACAGTCTGAATCCGTTGGGTCAGCGTTTCGAACAAATCTTTGCTTTCCTCACATGCAATCCGCCGATCGGACTCTGCCTGGGGCAGTAGCCGGCCGGCGGTGACATGGTCTCGGACTGAAATGGCCCGTTTGGCTCGTTCATTCTAGCCGCGAGCCGGGAGGACGGTCAAGGGAACGGCCGTTCGGCGCCCGGCATTCTGACTCCCGAGGCCCTTCGGATCAAGGTTCCGATGCTGCAACCGACCCGAGCAACCCCCGACCGATTTCACGGGCTTGCAGGGCGTCGGCCTGTTCGAGGACCACCACAGCCACGATCGCCGTCCCCTCCAATTCGGTGGCGCCTTCATACCACGCTAAATGCGAGCCCCCTGCTCCCGAAATTGCATAGCCTGTCATTTCGACACGCTGCCCATCGGCGCTGGTCAGCGCCGCCCGCAAGGTCTGGGCCGGAATGGGTGATAGGGCGATCAAACCCTGGGACTCTGAGGCCGAGTCTCGCCACCCCGAGCCAGGGGCTCGCACGGCCTCCACCAGCTGTCAGCGCGGGAAGCGTGCCGTCCATCACTACCGCCGAGAAGGCGCGTGCCATCTGAAGAGGGCTCACCGTCAAATTGCCCTGCCCCACCGCCTCCTGACCCACCAACGAAGACGTCGTAGCCGCCGCCACGTCTCCGGCGGCTGCCTCGATCCGCAACCCAGGTCGATCGCCAAAACCAAATGCATGTGCCATGTCCAGCAGCCCATCCGAGCCGAGAACTTGCCCAGCCAAGTAGAAAGGCATGGGACATCCCGATCTGAGCGCGGCTGCGACTGTGCTCTGGGCGCCCTGCGGGAGCTCCTGCACGCAGCTCAAAGCTTGACCATCCACCGCCACCGGATGAGCCAAACCCTGCGCCGCTTGATCGGGAATCAGGCCCCCCGTTTGCACCCCCCACGCGAACACAAAGGGCGTGATCGCCGTTCCTGGCTGATACACGCCTTGCGTGGCGCGGTTCAAAAGGGGTGAGAAATCACTCAGGGTTAAGTCGTGACCAGGTTGCCTCCAATCGGTTAGGGTCGAAGGAAGGCGAAGAAGCGAGGGCAAGCAGGTGCCCGTTGACCGAATCGAGCAAAACCACAGCCCCGACCCGGCCTGAAAGCGCGCCCATCGCTAACGATTGAAGCCCGCTGTCCAGGGTTAATTTGACATCGTACCCAGGCGGCGGCGTACCCTGTATGAGCTCGTGCCAGAAGATCTGCTCCGCGTCGTAGCCGGCCTCGCCGCGAAGATAGGCATCCATCGAAAGCTCGACCCCAGCCTGGCCATAAACCGTGGAATCATAGCCGACTACGGGTGCCGCCGCTGACTCCGGATAGGAACGTTGATAATCTCCACGCGCCCCCACGGTTTCCGCAACCAACTTTCCGTTGCGGTCGAAGATCTGGCCCCTGGGCGACGTCGTTTCTGCCAATGCACGGCGCGGGTTGTCAGTTCTGCCGACCAGGGCAGGCGCTCTGAAGAGCGTCCACCAACCCAGCACGCCGGCCAAGGCTACCCATCCCAGCGAGAACCCGAATTGGATGTTCAGGAAGGATGACAGGAACTGAGGCCGCCGGCGACGGCCGCCAGAAACGTGGACAAGGAACGCCAACCCGAGCAAGCTCGTGAGCAGGGATGATCCGCCGTAGGAGACAAAGGGAAGAGTTACGCCGGTTAGCGGAAGCAGGCGAATGACCCCGCCGATAATCAGGACACTTTGTAGGCCGAAGCCGATCGACACCCCGGCGGCGAGAAGGACTGCGAAGGGATCCCGGGCTCGGCTTGCGGCTCGAAGACCACGGCTGACCAACAACGCAACCAGGCCCAACAAGGCCACGGCGCCGATCATCCCCCACTCCTCGGATATGGCGGCAAAGATGAAGTCGGTGTGAGCAGCTGGCACGAAGCCAGGAGACCCGAAATCCCGGACCGCTACCGAGCAGCCCCCCGGATGCTATGGCGATCAGCGACTGGACGATCTGATAGGCGTTGCCTGACGGATCGGCCCACGGGTTGAGCCAAGCGACGATGCGGAGACGGACTATGGGAATGTAGAACCAACCCAGCGCGCCTCCGGCCGCCGCCACCAACGCTGCGCCTAGGAGGGCCTTCCAGCGCCCGAATGCCGCATACACCATGACAGCCAACAGGCCGATAAACAACGTTCCCGTGCCCAAGTCCCGCTGGGCGATCACCAGCAGAACGGAGATGCCCCCAATTACCCACAGCGGTGCGTATTCTGTCCAACCGAACGCCTTCTCGCGACCCCAGATCAGCCGGTCCCCCAGATAGGACGCCAGGTAGACGATGAGCAGCAATCGCAGGAGTTCAGAGGGCTGAAAGTACAGGCCGCAGCACCCGAGCCAAAGGTGGGGCTCACCACCCGACGGGTTGGTACCCAAGAGCAACGTCAGGCCCGTAAGCAAGATCGCGCCAGACATCCATAGGTATCGGTAGCGGCGAAGCCACCCCAAATCGGAGGGACGGCGAAAGACCTCGATCAGGAGCACGGTGCCCACCAGGAACCAGGCCGTCTGGCGGGCGCCGAAACTGGGGATTAGGCGCCAGATGGCCAAGGTCCCCCAACCGGAAAGCAGATAGGCGATGGGCAGCAGCATGGGATCGCGGTCGGGCTTGGTTTGCCTTAGGGCCCTTCGCACGGCCCACGCGGACCCCATCCAAACCGGCAGCACGACCAACGGTGCTAATCGGGCTGGAGCAACCATCCATTCGCCAAGTCTGGCTGCCGGCGCCAGGGCCAAGGCCAGTCCGTTCAGCCCCAGAAAGACAAACGCAAGGGTTAACAAGCGCCCCTCGCGTCGGGCAATCCTCCCTGCTGGTTCAGGAAAGGTATCGATCGATGAGGAGGGAGAGCCGCTCACGGACCTCTTCCGGAATGTTGGCAGGCGTTGTCGTCAGAGCGTTGCCGAGGGCATCGCCGCACTCGCATTCACGCGCCTCGGGCATGTGTGCGATAACCCTGCGGATCGCACGCTGGGCAAGGTCGGTGTTGGCGTTGATAGTGGCCATGACCATCTCAACGTTTACAGGCTCCTCGGCGGTCCGCCAAACGTCGTAGTCGGTGACGTGGGCGATCACAGCGTAGCAAAGCTCAGCCTCTCGGGCGAGGAAAGCTTCCGTGCTGGTGGTCATCCCAACAATCGACATGCCCCAGGCCCGATATGTGTTGGATTCAGCCCGGGTTGAAAAGCGCGGACCTTCGATGGTCACAAACGCTCCACCTCGGTGGACGGTGCCTTTTTCCGCAGCGATGCTCTCGGCGAGCAGGTTCGAAAGCTGTGGGCAGAATGGGTCGGCCACGCTCACGTGGGCCACCATACCCCGTCCGAAAAAGCTCGCGTCACGTCTTCGCGTGTTGTCGTAGACCTGATCCGGCACGACGATATCGCCGGGAGCATAGTCTTCTCGAAGTGAGCCGCAGGCGCTAACCGAGATCACACGCTTCGCGCCCAGCTGTTTCAGGGCGTAGATATTGGCCCGGTAGTTGATCTCAGAGGGAGGAACGACGTGTCCCTGACCGTGGCGGGCGAGAAAGGCGATCGACCGTCCGTCTAAGTTTCCGAGGGCCAAAGGTGAACTCGGCTGCCCAAAAGGTGTGTCGACCTCCACTTCTTGGCTGATCTCGAGGCCCTGCATCTCGTACAGCCCCGAACCCCCAATCACGCCGATCTCAGTCTCCTTCATGCTCGCCTCCAATATGGGGACTCGCGTTGGGATCGTATCACACCCAGATCATCGCCCCACGGACTGCCAGACGCCGTGGGGCGAAACACGAACCCGCGCGCTCGATTCACGCCTCAATTCTGGTTGGCACCTCAGGCGCTTTCTTCCAGCAGCATGAGCACCCGTCCGAATCGAATCTCATCTCCGTAGGCCACTACGAGGGGCTCTTCGACCCGAAGATCGTTGACGTCGGTGCCATTCCGCGATGCCAAATCTTCAAGCCACCATTGGCCCCCGTGGTAGAAGATGCGGGCGTGATGAGAGGAAACGGTCTCGTCATCCAGCATGATGGTATTGTCCGCCGCCCGACCGATCTCATTCAAAGTGTCTAAAGCAAAATAGATCCCGGGTGAAATCCCATCAACCGCCACCAGACGCGCCCCCGGCGCCGCATCAAGGATGGAACGCGATTCCCGAAGATCCTGCCACTGGACATAGAGAAGCCATCCCAGGAACAGGTACAGGGCGATCGCCAGCAAGATGCGAACGACGAGGAGGAGCTGCGCAGGGGTCATTCGATGCGCTGCGTGCCGGGATCTCCGTCCCGATCGATCTCGCTTCGGGTCTTTTGATCTCCAGCCGGCCGAGGCGGAAATGGCGGAGTATAGGCCTCGGTAGAATCAGGCGGGCCGCTTCGGGTCCTCTCCGTACACGAGCCGAATGTCGGCGATCGTAATCACATCCCCTTGGCGCAGGATGTGCTGCTTCACGGCTCGCCCATTGACCTTGGTTCCGGTAGTCGAGCCCAGATCAAAGAGCACAAATCTTCCATCCCGGATGCGCAACTGCGCATGGGCTCGAGAGACATGCGGATTGTCCAGGATCAATTGATTGTCAAGCCGGCGTCCGATGTTGACTACTGGACGATCCAAGGCATAGTGGCCCCGTCCATCAACAATCAGAAAAGCACCGTCCGGCAGGGCACCAGGCCGCAGCACAGCTTCACGCTGCATGGGATGGGTGAACTCGAGGGGATTGCCGCTGTGCCAGGCAACGACCCGGACCTCCCAGCGCTTGAGGGTGGGGTCGGCGGCGACGGTGATGTTGGGTTGCCGCTGCAGGATGTACCCGGCCGAGCGAACGGCCTCGAGCAGGCCCTTGGCCAGCACGGCTTGTATATTGGGCGCCGAATCGAACAGGAAATTGGCGTCCTCGGGATTGAGGGTCAAGGCGTACTGGTCGGGAGCATAGCTCCGTCCCTGTTCGTCCTGCTTTCCAACCTCTTCCATGGCATGCGCCAACTGCCCGGCGACGACCGCAGGTGAAATCTCCGAGCCGAGCAGGCGAGCCAAGGACCCTTCGACGAGCACTTCGAGCTGCCGTTCAAGTCTTGCGAGCTGATCCTTCATCGCAGGGGATTATAAGACGGAGTTCGGGCGATGACCAACCCTCCGAACCCTGGCAGGTGCGCAGGCCGCTCGACGCTTCCCCGAAACTCGGCCGGCAGGTCAGAACCTGCACAGGCTAGTCTTCCGGGGATGGGCGCTTCCTTTGGTCGGGAGGTCTTTCCGTCACTGGCGAATCTAGATTGGTGGTGGCAAGGGTCGTGTCCGGCGGCGGACCCGCCATCCCGGCTTGTGGACCCTCGTAAGGCGCTGCCTGTGTCGGCGGTTCCCCGGGACTTTCACCATACACCAATTCGGTCTCTGCCAGCCGGATCACGTCACCTGGATGCAACGCGGTGGTGCGAATTCGGCGGCCGTTAACCAGAGTGCCGGCCGTCGATTGAAGATCCTGGATCACGAACTGCCCACCGGAATTCTCAATGACGGCATGCCGCCGCGAAACACGCGGATTGTCCAGCACCAGATCGTTGTCGAGCCTGCGCCCGATGGCCACACTGTCCGACTCCAGCCGAAAGAGCCGCTTACCCTCTACCACCAAAAACGCATCGGGCGGGCGACCGCCGGATGGAGTTCCCGGCTCGGCATCCTGGAGATCCTCCATCTGGAGAGGATCACCGCTGTGCCAGGCAATAACCTGAATACCGCCGCGGCCCAACGTGGGGTCGGTGCTGAAGGAAATGTGCAAGCGCCGGTTGATCTGGAACCCGCTAGCCTGGAGGATGCCTCTCAACCCTTCATTGACAGCGGATTGGAGCACACCCCAAGAACTGGCCAATGCAGATGGCATCATCGGCGTTGAGGCCGATGTTGAACTGGTCGGGTGCGTGGCGTATGCCGGCCTGATCTACACGGCCCACGCTGTCGATCTCGGCGACCAAGGCTTTCACGAGTTGACGCGTGGACACCCCCAGGTCCCCCAATACCCTGAGTTCCTTCGCTGCCCAAGCCTCAAGGTTGGGTTCAAGATTCGAGCTATCACGCGGCATAGGTCAAGAGATTATACGCCTCGAGACCCCAGAGACAAGGCACTCATTCTATACTAGGAGCATGGTGGCTGGAGATGGTTACGAAGAACTCGATCACACCGCCGATTGGTCGCTCCGGATCTGGGGCGGCACGATGGCTGAGCTGCTCGAATCCGCTGCACGGGGCATGCTGGCCCTGATGGGCGCAGAGACATCCGCATCCGAGGGCGCCCCCCGGATCATCGACTTGAGGGCCGACGACCGCGAAAGCCTCCTGGTCGCCTGGTTGGATGAGCTGTTGTTCCAATTTGAGACGGAGCAGGTTGTGCCAATCGCAGTGGCACTCGAGGCCGGGGATGATTGGATGAGGGGTACGCTCTTCCAAGCGCCGTGCACCGCGCCCCAGAAGCCGATCAAGGCAGTCACCTTTCACAATCTGAAAGTTGTCGAAACTTCCGCTGGACTGCAGGCCGAGTTGGTGTTTGACGTTTGAGATTGTGAGGCGCACAACATGCCGAACAAGCAGGACTTCACACGCATCTCGCCCTTCCTTTGGGAATTGGCGGCAGGTTATCGTGCCGACATGCGTGTTCCGGTGCGGGTCTTCGCCGATGAGGCGCTCCTGGAGGCCGCCCTTGGCGACAAGTCGCTTGAACAAGCGGTCAATGCAGCCACATTGCCGGGCCTGGTCGGGTACGTCGTCATTATGCCGGATGTTCACCAGGGGTATGGCTTTCCCATCGGCGGCGTGGCCGCATCGGCCCTGCCCAGTGGGGTCATCTCCCCCGGAGCAATTGGCTACGACATCAACTGCGGTGTCCGTCTGCTTGGAAGCCGTATCCCTTTGGAAGCGGCGGCGCCCCACTTGGGCGACCTTACTTCGGCTCTGTATGCCAACTGCCCCAGCGGCGTGGGTGAGAAGGGCTCAGTTCCGTTGAGCCAGGCCGACCTGGAAGCTGTCAGCCGAAAGGGTGCGGGCTGGGCCCTGAGCCGCGGCTACGCCGAAGACCGGGACCTGGACCGCACCGAGGAACGCGGCTGCATCACCGGCGCAGATCCGTCCATGCTGAGCCAGCGCGCCCTAGCGCGCGGCCGGCCCCAGTTGGGCACCCTGGGATCGGGCAACCACTTCATTGAAATCGACGTCGTGGACGAGATCTTCGACCAGGAGGCTGCCTCGGCGATGGGCCTGACAACCGCGCACCTGGCGGTCCTTATCCACTCGGGATCGCGCGGGTTCGGACATCAGGTATGTTCCGACTATGTCAGAGACTTCCAGTCGGCCGTCCGCCGCTACAAGATCGAGCTGCCGGATCGCGAATTGGTCTGTGCACCTCTCGACTCACCCGAAGGCAAGGCCTACCTGGCGGCGATGGCCTGTGCAGCCAATTTCGCATTCTGCAACCGGCAGGTGCTCGCCTATCACGTTCGGCGCTCGTTCGAGCAGGTCTTAGCGCGGCATGTGGAGGATGTCGGGCTGCACCAGGTCTATGACATTTGCCACAACATGGGCAAGATCGAGACCCATAGGGTCGCGGGCAAGCAGAGACAGGTCTGCGTCCACCGGAAGGGCGCCACGCGTGCCTTCGGCCCGGGTTTCGCCGGGCTGCCGAGCGCGTACCGTTCGCTTGGCCAACCGGTCCTCGTCCCGGGGAGTATGGGTACTGCCTCTTGGGTTCTTGTGGGCACCGAAGGGAGCATGGCGCAATCCTTCGGATCGTCTTGCCATGGCGCCGGCCGGGTAATGAGCCGCAGGCGCGCCAAAAAGACCGTGCGCGGCCAGGACCTGAAGTCCGACCTGGAGCGGCGCGGTATCGCCGTGCGGGCAGGCTCGATGGCTGGATTAGCCGAAGAGGCACCCCTGGCTTACAAAGACGTCGACGCAGTTGTGGAGGTCGTCACGCGAGCCGGTATCGCGGCCAAGGTGGCTCGCCTTCGCCCGGTCGGCGTGATCAAAGGCTAACCGGCCGGACCTGCCGGGCCTTCGAACTCCAAATACGCCTTGAGGGCCACAGCGTTGTTGTATTCCTCATTGCGGGCAGCGTAGATCAAGGTGACCGGACCGTCGGCCATCTCCCGTCGCAGCTCGGCGACCGCCTCGGGATGCCCGTCCAGCTCTTCAAAGTACGCTTCCTTGAAGGCCTCCCACTGCCCCGGATCGTGATGGAACCGCCGGCGAAGGTCGTGACTGGGCGCTAGATCCTTTAGCCAGCGGTCGATCCGGGCGGCCTCCTTCGATACACCACGGGGCCAAAGGCGGTCAACCAGCAACCGCAGACCATCGTCCTCGCCTGCCGGAGCGTAGACCCTCTTGACTTTCAAGATGGGAAGTAGCGGCCGTTTGGCCATCAGGTTCCCTTTGTGCCATTTTTCACAATCGGACCTTTTGCCCGGTCAGCCGGAGCCGGCCGTCTAGAGCTGAGCGATCAGTTCCGCTCGCCGAAAGAGCCGTATGCCAAGCCATAGCAATGCCGCGTCGATCGCCCACAATACGAGTCCGAGCAGCACCACCAGGCCGAGGTCGAAGTACATCACGCCGGTCGCCTGACCGATGACGAGCAGGACGACCGGCAGCACCACCACGCTTCCCAACTGATAGGCCTCTTGGAATGTCCGGACCCTGCTGGAGACCAGCACCATCGAACCCAACCCCAAGCCGGCCGCAGCCGGCGCAACCCAGGCGACCATCAGCGTCCAGGTCAGGTTGGGGAGGAGCGGTTTGCCGATCAGATTCCAGGCCGTGATATCGGCGACCAGGCTGTAGATGACAAAGCCCAATGCCGTGACAACCCAAGCCGGGACCCAAGCTGAAAGGGTCTTGGCCACAAACAAATCCAGATCCGACGTCGGGGTGTATAGCAGCGCCTCCAGCGTCTTGCGCTCCTTCTCCCCGGCAAAGCTATCGGCAGCGATAACGCTCGCCACCATCACCGGCACGATCAGGAACATGGGTGCCATGAGGTAGACCAGCATCCATACCGCATACATCTGCGCGTCACTGTAACCAGCGAGGGACGCCTGCAGCGCCGGCGGAGCGTTGTGCAACAGCTGTTCAACGCTGGGCATGTTGCCGCCACCCGGAAGGTTCGACAGGGATGGGATCAGCGCTGCCAGAGCAGGGATGATCGTGAATAGCAGCACCGGAACTGCGATCAAAGGCAGAACCACTGCCTTGCTCTGAATCACGACTTTCAGGTCTTTGCGGACAATAGTGAAGATGGCTCGTCGGTTCATCCTGCTGACTCCATTTCGCCCTGAAGCGCGAAGTAGACGTCTTCAAGTGTGGGTTCTTGTGGAACGACGGCAAAGATTGGAATCCCTTGATCCGCCAAGGCTCGCACCAGCTCAGGTGTGGCCTCTCGGCCCACACCCTGGATCGTGACCCGTCCAGGCAGCGTGTGGTCGGCCACTTCCACGCCGCGTGACTTCAACCACCCGACGGCCTCACCATCCCGCTGGGGCTCGACTTCGAGAGTCGTCTTGAGCGACGTTACCCATTGGCGGCCGAGCTCCTGAGGGCTTCCAAGCGCCAGCAGCCGACCCCGCCCCAGTACGGCCACTCGATGACAAAGCTTCTGCGCCTCGTCCAAGTTATGGGTGCAGAGGAAGACGGTGTGCCCTTCGCGCTGGCTCTGCTGGACGATCAGGTCGTGCACGCTGCGCGCCAGGACCGGGTCCAAGCCCGTTGTCGGTTCGTCGAGGAACAATAACCGTGGGTGATGCACCAAGGCCCTTGCCAGAGCCAAACGCTGCTTCATCCCCTTCGAGAAGCCGCCTGTCTTCTCGTCGGCTCGTCCTGCCAGATCAAAGGTCCCCAGCAGGTCGTCCACGCGTTGGGCGATTTGCCCCGTCGGGACACCATACAGGGCAGCGTAAAGGCTGAGGTTGTCGCGAGCCGTCAGGCGCTCCTCGATCGAGGGCGTCTCCGTGAGAACGCCGGTCTCCTTTCGCAGAGCGACGCCTTGCGTGGCCGGATCCATCCCAAGGACACGAGCGCGTCCGCCGGAGGCGGCCAGCACCCCGTTGAGCATGCGAACCGTGGTTGTCTTGCCGGCGCCGTTGTGGCCGAGCATGCCGAAGATCTCGCCCGATTCCACCTCAAAGGTCAGATGGTCGACGGCGACCAGCTCTCCGAAACGGCGAACCAGATCGTGCGTTTGAATGGCGACGTTCTCGCCCAATGTGCCTCCAATCGGGACCTGCGGGCCCGGTTTGATAGCCTGATTCTAAACCACCGCAGATGTTTTGGCCTGGCCCGAGATACGCCATTCGTCACTCGGAAACTCGTGATTCTGTACCCTATACCCGCCTCCCTTTTTGCATGAGAATTGCCGTGTGGGAAGCTTGGGTCCTTCCCAGCCGGAGAAACGTATACACGCCACGGCCGGCAGATGCCGAGCCAGAAACCCATCGGACCACCCTTAGTCGGACCACATCCCATGGAATATCGCGGGCGGCCTGCATTCACGCGCGGCGTCGGCTGCATCGCCTGCCCGCAGAACCCTTGGCGGACTCAATCCACGAGATAACTTCGGACGGAGGCAATCATGCAGGAAAGACATCGATCACGAGTTGGTATCGGGCTGGTTCTGGTTGTTCTAGGTGTGTGGTTCTTGATGGTTCAAGTGGTGCCGGGGCTCGACCAATGGGCTCGCGCACACCTGGCCTGGCCCCTAATCATCGTGGTCGTAGGGCTGACTCTGCTGCTCATCGGTCTGCTAGGGGGCACGCCAGGCATGGCCGTCCCGGCCTCGATCGTGACCGGGGTCGGATGCCTGCTCTACTGGCAGAATGCGACCGGAGAATGGGCCAGCTGGGCGTACGCCTGGACCCTTTTCCCGGGGTTTGCCGGTGTAGGAACCATGTTGGCCGGCCTGTTGGGCGACCGCAGTGCGTCCATTTCGGGCGGGGCGTGGATGGTGTTGATCAGCGCCGTCCTTTTCGCCGTGTTTGGCTCCTTCCTTGGGGGCCCCGAGATCTTCGGCGCCTACTGGCCCGTGCTGCTCATCGGGCTGGGGGTGCTGCTACTCATCCGACCGTTGACCCGGGGTCGAGGTTGACGCCGGCCAAATAAGCAAGCGAGGAGAACAACCATGCGACGAGGCAGCACGTTTTGGGGAGCCATCCTGCTCCTGGTGGGCGCCCTGCTCCTCCTGCAAAACCTGGGGTACCTGACCGTCAACGTATGGCAGATTCTTTGGCCAAGCGTGATCATCCTGTTTGGAGTTTGGTTCTTGTTGCGATCGACGGCCGGATCAAAGGCCCTGCCCACGGAAGCCTTTCAACTGCCACTAGAAGGAGCTTCCAGACTGCATCTGGCCGTGCACTTCGGAGCCGGTAGATTGCACATCGGTCCGGGAGGTTCATCGGCCTCTGCCTTGGAGGGCAAGTTTGAGGGGGGCCTTGACAAGGATGTTGATCGCAACGGCACCAACCTAGATGTCGATTTGCGTGTCCCCACGGATGACGTGATCGACCTCATTCCCTGGGGCACCGATCACGGACTGGATTGGGACGTGAAGTTGAGCGATGCCATCGAAGTGACGTTGAGCGTGGACGCCGGCGCCAGCGAGAACAATTTGGACTTGAAGGGATTGAACGTCTCCAAACTCACATTCAAGACCGGTGCCAGTGATACAAGGATCCGTTTCTCTGAACAGCCCGAAAACGCTGTGGCCGACATCGGACTCGGTGCCGCTTCGGCCAAACTGACGATTCCCGAGGGCGTTTCGGCAAGCATCGAGGTGAAGAGCGGCTTGTCAGGGATCAAGGTTGATGAAGGCCGATTCCCTAGACAAGGTGACGTGTACCAATCGCCTGACTTCGGATCAGCATCCCATCGGCTGTCTCTGCATATCGAGGCCGGAGTGGGCTCAATCGAGATTATGTGATTCGGACGGTCTGCCGGCCCAGTCCGGCTCGTCCCTGAAAGCGAGGACCGCATGCCACGCAAACTTTATCGAAGCCAGACCAACCGCATGGTTGCCGGTGTATGCGGCGGGCTGGGCGAGTATCTTTCCATCGACCCGGTGTTCATCCGGCTCTTCTTCGTGCTCCTGACGCTTGGCCAAGGCGCCGGGGTGCTCATCTATCTGATCCTGTGGTTCGTGCTTCCATCGGAAGGGACAGCCACCGCCGGCGATACTATCAGCGACCACGCCCAGCAGGGCGCCAGCCGAATTCGCCGATCGCGCCCGAGAAATGGGCCAGGAGCTCCGCGAATCAGCCATGTCATCCAATCCCCAATCTAGACTCTTCGTGGGCCTGATCCTGGTCCTGGTCGGTGGCGTGTTCCTGCTCAAGAACTTGAATATCGTATGGCTCCAGTGGCTGAATTTCGGTGTGCTGTGGCCCTTCCTTCTGATCTTGGGTGGCCTGCTGATGCTCTTCCGCGGCATCCAGAGGGAGGGTTGACATGAACGACCACCGTCACGGCGGCGTAGCTGGCCCGCTGATCTTGATCGCCATCGGCGCTGCATTTCTTGCTTACCAACATGGGGATCCTGGCCTGGACAGCGTGGGGGTTGTTCCGCCTATGGCCACTCATCCTGGTGGCGATCGGGATCGACCTGCTCGTCGGGCGCCGATCCACCTGGGGTGCCATCCTGGCTGGCGTCCTGATCGCCGTGCTACTGGGTGGCGGGCTTTGGCTGGCTTCCACGGGCTATCAGGCGCCCTGGCGGGACAGCCACAGAAACGGTCCAACAGCCGCTCCAAGGCGTCTCCCAGGGGCAAATCGTCCTACGGCCGGCTGTAGGCGGCGGTACATCTTCGCCCTGGATGAAGTCTCCCCCAATCTGATCACCGGGAACGTGGGCGGCGCAGCAGCCGGACGATGTTCGCAGCCAGTTCAGTGTAAGCGGCGGCGTGGCGACCTTCCAGATGGAAACAGCCGGCTCGGCGGTGTTCGTCCCCACCATGGGCATGGGTCCCACTTGGGACCTGATGCTCAGCCCGGCCGTCCCTATCAGCCTCGAACATCGAACAGGGCGTGGGCGAAATGTCGCTTGATCTCAGCTCGATTGACTTGACAGAACTCAAGGTCAACCTCGGGAGTGGGGCAGATCACGGTCAGGCTGCCTTCGCAGGGAAAGTACACCGCCAGGGTGGATGGCGCCATCGGCGACACAACCGTCATCCTCCCACCCGGGCTGACAAGCCAGAATCACGCTGAACGCCGCGCTGGCCGGAAGATCCGTTGCCGGATGGGTTCACCCAGCAGGGCAATCAATATGTGAGCGCTGGTTACGCATCGGCCAGCGACAGTGTCGATCTGGTAATTGGTCAAGCTATCGGCAACGTGTCTGTCGAGCGGGCCGCTCCCTAGATCCAGTTACCTCGACAAGAACCATGAGGGCCCGATGCATGCATCGGGCCCTGTCTCGTTCTTCAGGCTGGGTGGTGTTTCAGGCCCGTGGAACGAGGCGCAAGAACCGGCGTTTCCCCACTCGGAGCACGGCCGGGGCGTCCAATCGGACGGGTTGATCGCCGTCGTCGACTACTGCTCTCATCCAGCTTGACTCCGTTCTGCTGGATCAAGCGCCTGGCCTGACTTTTGGACGGCACCAGCCCGGATTCGACCATGACATCCACCAGGGTCTGTCCCGGCTGAAGGGCATACTCAGGCATATCTTCCGGGATTCCCTGATCCTGGAAGACCGTGCGGAAGGCGGCTTCGGCTTCGACGGCTGCCTCCTCCCCGTGGTAGATGCTGACAATCTCGTGCGCCAGCTCCAGCTTGGCATCTCGCGGGTGAAGGTCTCCCGTCCGCATGGCGATTTCCCGTTCGGCGATCTCCGAGCGGCGTCCATCGAGTGACCATGCGGAAGTAGGCCGGCATGGCTCGGTCGGGCAGGCTCATCACCTTGCCGAACATGTCTTCCGGCGAGGCCAGCAGGGCGATGTGATTGCCCAGCGACTTGCTCATCCGGATGTCGCCATCCGTGCCCGGGCAGGATCCCCATCAGGATGCCGATGTTGGGTTTGGCACCCATGGCCTCCATCAGCTTTCGCCCGGCGGTGATGATGTTGAACAGCTGCTCGAACCCGCCGATCTGGACGTCCGTGCCCAGATGATAAGCATCATAGGCTTGCATCAGGGCGTAGAAGAACTCGTGCACGTAGATCGGATCGCCTTCATCGAAACGCCGCGGAAGGTATCTCGCGTGAGGAACTGCTGGATGGTGAAGTTGGAGGCCATCTTGATCACGTCGGCAAAGCTGAACTCGGAGAGCCAGGTGTCATTGTATTCCACACGCGTGATGTCGGGATCGAGGATCTTGAACGCCTGCCGGGCGTATGTTTCGGCGTTGTAGGTCGTCTCCTCCAACGTGAGCTGCGGCCGAAGTTCATCTTTGTCCGAAGGGTCGCCGATCAGTGATGTGTAGCGACCGATGACGAAGATCACCTCATGCCCCAACTCTTGGAACTGGCGCATCTTGCGCATCGGGCACGGTGTGTCCCAAGTGAAGATCCGAGGTGCGCGGGTCGAAGCCGCAGTACACCTTCAGAGGCCGGCCCTCTTGGCCTCAGCTTCCATCAGACGCGCTCGAAGCTCATCGGCCATCGCCTTTTGCAGGTTGTCGTCCCCGTATTCTGTACCCTGCATCAACAGGGCAACCTGGTCGTCGATGCTCATCTTCGTCATAGGCTGTCTTCCACTTGTTGGTCCTGACGCTCGAACGTTGTCAGCCAAATCCGGCTGGGCGATTATACCTTGACATCACGCTGCAACCACCGTCGGCATAGTGCCCCGCGTTGATGGGCAGGCATCTCCTGGCGTATAATCCGCAGTCGAGCCGGGAGGGCGTATGTCACCAAGCAAGAAGACCATATCCAACCCACTGACGAGCTCGGAAATCCGCCAATCCTACTTGGATTTCTTCGCCGAGCGCGGCCACACCATCGTACCTTCCGCCTCCCTTGTACCTGGCGGCGATGAGACGCTACTCTTCACCAATTCAGGCATGGTGCAGTTCAAAGACATCTTCTTGGGCAGCGGCAAGCGCCCCTACACTCGGGCGGTCGATTCCCAGAAGTGCATGCGCGTCGCAGGCAAGCACAACGACCTCGACGACGTCGGTCGGGACGACATCCATCACACATTCTTCGAGATGTTGGGCAACTGGTCCTTCGGCGACTACTACAAAGCAGGAAGCCATTTCCTGGGCTTGGACGCTGCTGGCCGACGTCTGGGGCCTTCCCAAGGGACAGCTCTACGCAACCTGCTTCGAGGATGAGTTCGATCAGATCCCGCGCGACGACGAAGCCGCCGATATCTGGCGGGCTCAGCCGGGCTTCGACCCCGAACACGTCCTCTTCTTCGGCCGCAAAGACAATTTCTGGGAGATGGCCGAAACCGGGCCGTGCGGTCCGGACAGCGAGATCCATCTCGACCGCGGTCCCGAGTATTGCGACAAGCAGGAAGTCGAGGGCCACGTCTGCCGCGTCAACGGTGACTGCCAGCGCTTCCTCGAACTGTGGAACCTGGTCTTCATCCAATACAACCGCCTCAGCCCGGATGAGCTTGAGCCACTCCCGGCCAAGCATGTCGACACCGGCATGGGCTTCGAGCGCATCGTCTCCGTGCTCCAGGGTGTGAAATCCAACTACCAGACCGACCTCTTCCAGCCTTTGCTGAACCGCGTGCAGTCGATGGCCGGGCATTCGGACGACGAGCGGGCCGCCCTGCTCACCCCTTACCGGGTGATCGCCGATCACGCCCGGGCCGCCACTTTCCTCATCGGCGACGGCGTGGTCCCCGGCAACACGGGCCGCAACTACGTCTGCCGGATGATCATCCGGCGTGCCAGCCGCTTCGGCAGCTATGCCGGGTTCAGCGAGCCGTTCCTGGCCGAGGTGGCCGAAACGGTGATCGACCACTACGGCGACGCCTACCCAGAGATCAGGCAGAACCGCGACACAATTGTGAAAACCATCACAAGCGAAGAGCGGCGCTTCCAGCGCACCCTTGAGGCCGGCGTGGCCCATCTGATGGATGAACTTGCAGGCGGTCAAGGCAGCCGGCAAGAACATTCTGTCGGGAGCAGCCGCATTCGAGCTCTACGCCACCTTTGGGCTGCCATTTGAGATCACCCGCGATATTGCACGCGAGCAGGGCACGGACACCGACAGCGAAGGTTTCCTCCAGGCAATGGAAACCCATCGTGAGGTCTCCAGCGCTGAGAACGGCGACCACGAAGTCCGAGGCTTCCGACATCGAGGTCTACCAGGCGCTGCTCGATCGCCTTCAGGCCGAGGGCCGATTGGACAGCGACGGGGTGGCCCACGACCCCTACTACGGCCTGGAAACCGAGGGGCCGGTGCTGGCGATGGTGGTCGACGATGAAGCCGGTTGAACGGGCCGAGGCTGGCCAGGACGTGGCGGTGGTCCTGCGCGGCCACACACTTCTATGTCGAAGGCGGCGGACAGGTGTCCGACACCGGCTCGATCGTCTCCGTCGATGAGCCGCGCTGGCACATCCGCGTGAATCGACGTCCGCCGCCCCGTGACCGGCCTAGTCGTTCACATCGGCCGGGTCGAGCGGGGCCAGCCGGCCGTAGGCGACCTGGCACTGGCGGCTGTCGATGAAAGCCGGCGCATGGACATCATGCGCAACCACACCGCCACCCACCTGCTCCACGCCGCCTTGCAGGCCGTTCTCGGCCGGCACGCTCGCCAGGCAGGCTCGCTGGTGGCGCCCGATCGGCTCCGTTTCGACTTCAACCATCCGGATGCTATGACACGGGCTGAGTTGGATCGGGTCGAGTCGATGGTCAACGATGCCATCCTGGACGACTTTCCGCTGCACATCGAATACAAGCCCCGCGAGAAGGCCATCGACGAAGGCGCCATGGCGCTCTTCGGCGAGAACTACGGCGCAACCGTCCGCACGATCCAGATCGGCGAGCCTGAGCGACTTTCCTACGAACTTTGCGGTGGGACGCACGTGCCGTCGACCGGCGTGATCGGCCTGTTCGTGATCGTCAGCGAGAGCAGCGTTGCAGCCGGGATCCGCAGGATCGAAGCCCTGACCGGGCGAGGCGCCCTGGAATGGATGAAGCGCCGCCGAGGATCAGTTGGACCGACTGGCGGAGACTTTGCGCACAACGCCGGACGCCGTGGGGGATCGGGTGGCCGGATTGATCGCCGAGCGCGACGCCGCTCGCCAGCGAACTCGAGGCGGCCACGGCCAAGCAGCGCCTCCGAAACCTTCGCCGAGCTCGAGCCGACCGATGTCGGCTGGCGTGCCGGTGCTCGCCGCCCAGATTCCCAACGCCGACGCCGATGTCTTGCGCCAGCTCGCTGATCGATTTCGCGATCAGCACCCCAGCGGCGTCATCGTCCTGGCGTCGGCCCACGAAGGTCGTCCGATCATTGTCGCTGCCGTCACCAAGGATCTGGTGGCACGCGGCTTGCATGCCGGTCAATTGGCCAAGGCGGCCGCCGAGCGTGTGGGCGGCGGAGGCGGCGGCAAGCCCACCCTGGCGCAGGCCGGCGGGGTCGACGTCGACCATATCCCCGACGCCCTGGCCCTGGTGCCCGACTGGGTTGCAGATCACCTCGAGTGAGGTGATCTGGCAGCCGGAAGCTGACGGCCGGTGAAAGTTCAACTTCTGTATCTCGATCCCCATGATGACCAGGTCTCCGTCCGGGACAAGATGGGATGGGTCAAAGCGCCGCGCCTGCTGGTCGTCTGGCCGCGCCGTGGCCGCGTGCTTTCCAGCCGCCTGGATCTGACCCTGATTCAAGCGCCAGGCGGCCCGCCAAGGCGCCAAGCTCGGCCTGGTGACCTTCGACCCCGACGTGCGCGACCACGCTCAGGATCTGGGGATCCCCGTTTTTGATTCGGTTGACTTGACCCCGGAAGCCATCTGGCTGGCGGCTGATGCGGCCACGCCAGCCTTCGAAAAGACGAAGCCGGATCGTGAACGGCTGGCAGATCCCCCCCACCTGGCGGCCGCCAGGCGAAAGCCCGCCACCGCGCTGGGCGAGATTCGGACGTTGGACAGCATTTGTGGTCGGTACAGTGGCTGTGGCGGGTCTGATCGCCGCCCTCGGTCCCAGCGCCACCGTCGTGGTCACCCCCAAGACGACGCTGCTGCGGACGCAGTTCCAGTATGGCTCGATCCAGAGGCGGACACCCTTACCGCGGACAACCATATCCCGGCCGAGCGCCGCAGCCTGGATGTCTCCGGAGAGCTCCGCATCCCGGCTAGCGGGAAGATCTCCGTTCCTGCCTCGCCGGCCGAGGGGACGGTTGTGTTCACCAACCTGGGCCAGGATTCGATCACCCTGCCCAGCGGAACTGGTGTGCGGGCGGATACCCCGGACCAGCCCCGATTCGTGACGCAGGTGCCAGTGACCCTGGTGGCCGGAGCCGGTTCACAGGCCACCGTCGCTGTTCGGGCGGCTCAGGACGGCACGCAGGGCAATGTGCCGGCGGAGTCCATCGGGTCGATCGAGGGCCCACTCGGACTCCAGGTGTCGGTCACCAACCGGAACCCACTCGGGGCGGGAGCCGAGTCCGTCAAACCGGCTGTCACACCTACCGATTTGCGCCAGCTAGACGCCCAGCCTGCAGGCGCAGCTCCTCGACCAGGCTGCAACCGATTTCTCGAAGCCAACTGGGCGATGGCGAGGCCTGGGCTCCGGCCAGCCTGCAGATCGACCGTACACTGGACAAGAACTTTGACGCCCAACGCGGACGACGTGGCTCAGAGCGTATCGCTCACCTTGAAACTCGAGGTGTCGGGCCTCATCTACCATCCTCAGACCGTGCAGGCCGCCGGGCTGCGTGCGCTGGCCGCCGAGATCCCCCAAGGCAAGCAGCCTGTCCCGGGCACGGCCAGCGCGAGCGCCGTCCCGGTGGTTGATCGGCCAGAGCTCCTGGACGTGACCGCCAAGGAATCCCTTTATGACGATCTTCCCCGGCAAGAGCTGATCGGCGCGATCGCCGGCCAGCCGCCGGAGGCCGTGACCGGCCTCATCGCATCCCGCTACCCCGGCGCGGCGGTAGCCCTCGACCTCCGTCCCACCTGGCTACCTCGCCTCCCCTGGCTCCCGACTCGCATCGTCGTGCGAACGGCCTGGGAAGGGCGCTGAGAGCATGGGCCGGGTCTTGGCGGTGGATCCAGGCGATGTGCGTATCGGCCTGGCAGTCAGCGATCCGTACGCGCACCATCGCCCGGCCTCTGAAGATCATCAAACACCGATCCCGCGACCAGAATGCGGCCGCCATCGCCCAAGAAGCATCGTCGCAGGGCGCCGACCTGATACTGGTCGGTCTGGCACTCGACCAGGACGGCCAGGTCGGCCACCAGGCCCGCAAGGCCCTGCGCCTGGTGGACGCCCTGCGCAAGACAACCACCATTCAGGTTGCTGTTTGGGACGAAAGTGGCTCAACCCAACAGGCGCTTGACCTCGGCGGTCTGGCTGCGGAGTCAGGTTGACGCTCAGGCAGCTGCCGTCCTGCTGCAGGAGTATCTGAATGCCCAAACATAGGCGTCAGGCCTCGTGTCTGGCCCTGGGCTGTTTCGGCGCCATCTTGTTCGGCCTGTTGTTGGCCGGCGGCGTCGCCTTTGCCCTTTCTGGTTCAGAGGACCTGGGTCCAGCGGACGCCTCCCTCGATCTGCCGCAGCGGGCCGCGCTGGCCGTATATCTCAGGCTGAGAGCGCCTGATCTTCTTGCACCCGGCGGGATACCAGGCGACACGGTCACCCTCGACGTCCAGCCCGGCATGACCGCCTCCGAGGTGGTGGACTCACTCATGGCACAGGGGATCGTCCGAGACGGTCAACTCCTCAGTCTGTACTTGCGTTATCGGGGCTTCGACCGCGGGGTTCAGGCCGGGCGCTACCGGATCGAAGGTTCGATGAGCTTGCGCCAGATCGCCGAGACGCTGCAGTCGGCCACGGCCCAGACCGTGCAGGTCACCATTCCCGAGGGTTGGCGGCGAGAGCAGATCGCCGCCGCGCTTGGCGGCGAGCGAACTGGCCATTAGCTCCGACACCTTCCTGCGCACGACACAGCTCACCCCGAACGGCTTTTCGTTCAGCAGCCAGATCCCGGCCGGCGGAACGGTTGAAGGCTTCTTGTTCCCGGACACGTACCTGTTCGAACCGGGAACCAATCCGGTCGAAGCCGCCCAAGCCATGCTTGTCAATTTCGATAAGCGGGTGACGCCGGAAATGCGCTCCGGGTTCGGGGCCCAAGGGCTGAGCCTGTACCAGGCAGTCACTCTGGCATCGATTGTGGAACGCGAAGCGGTCTTGCCTGACGAACGCCCCAAGATCGCATCGGTCTTCTTGAACCGGCTTTCTCAGGGCCTCAACCTCGACGCCGATCCAACCATCCAGTATGCCCTGGGCTTGCAGCCGGATGGCAGCTGGTGGAAGACGGCGCTCACTTCCAGCGACTTGAGCCTGGACAATCCGTACAACACGTACGTCTACTCCGGGCTCCCTCCCGGCCCGATCTGCAACCCCGGTCTGGCCTCTCTGCAGGCCGTCGCGCACCCGGCTGACACGCCCTTCTTCTATTTCCGTGCGGCTTGTGATGGCTCCGGGCGGCACCAATTCGCCAAGACCTACGAGCAGCACCTGCAGAACGCCTGCCCCTGACGCACCCTGGTCCGGGATGCAAAAACCGCCCTGCCGGTTGGCAGGGCGGATGCTGTTCACGCTAAGCGCAATGGTCAGCTGAGGTAGTCCGCCAGCTTGTGGCGCAGGCTCGGGTGCCGCAGCCGCCGCAGCGCCTGGGCTTCGATCTGCCGTACACGCTCCCGGGTCACGCCCATTTTGCGGCCGACCTCTTCCAGGGTGTAGCTCTCGCCGTCGCCCAGGCCGTAGCGAAGCTGCAGGATGCGGGCTTCGCGCGGGGGCAGGCTTTCGAGGATCTCGCCCATATGCTGCTTGAGCAGATGCTCGGTAGCCACCTCGGGCGGCGCCGGGGCTTCCTCGTCTTCCACGAAATCGCCCAGGAAGGAGTCTTCCTCGTCGTCGATCGGCCGCTCGAGCGAAAGCGGCCGGCGCGAGACCTCCATCATCTGTTCGACCTTTTCGGAGGGCACGTCCAGCACCTCGGCCAGCTCATCGACCGTCGGCGAGCGGCCCAACTCCTGGGTCAGGCGGTGGGACAGGCGCAGCATCTTGTTGATCTGGTCGCCCATGTGCACCGGGAGACGGATAGTCCGCCCCTGATCGGCGATGGCCCGAGTGACCGCCTGGCGAATCCACCAGGTGGCGTAGGTCGAGAACTTGTGGCCACGCTTGTAGTCAAACTTCTTAGTGGCGCGGATCAGCCCGATGTTGCCTTCCTGGATCAGGTCGAGGAAGGGCACCCCGCGGCCGATGTACTTCTTGGCTACGCTGATCACCAGCCTCGAGTTGGCCAGGACGAGGTGCTCGCGAGCCGCCCAGCCGTCTTCGATGAGACGCTGCAAATCGCGCCGGCGGTCCTCGTTGCGAACGCCCTTCCGCCACCTCGGTCCGTGCGTCACGGCCGCGCTCAATACGCTTGGCCAGCATCACTTCTTCCTCGCCGGTCAACAGAGGCACATCCCCTACCGAGTTGAAGTACAGATCGACGTTATCATCGATATTGACGCGCGACAGATCAACGCCCGGCCTCGACTTCCGGCCCGTCGTCATCGTCCTCGCCGGATCCACCATCGTTCGCCTTGTCGGCGGCATCGACGTCATCCAGGTACTGGACGCCGGCACCCAACAGGGCCTCGTAGACTTCGTCCAACTGCTCGACGTCCTGCTCGGCTTCGGGGAAGAACTGCAGGATGTCATCGATCGTGACGTACCCGCGCTCTTTCCCCAGCTCGATCAGCTGGGTAATGGCAGGTGCTTTCCTCCTCAGCCGCCATCGGCTCATCGATCATGGTCTCTTCGACTTCGGCCTGTGGCTTGCCGTTTCTTGACTTCTTAGACTTTGCCATCCTGTTTCCCATTTCGCTACCCGGTACGGATTTCGGCTCCCCCACGCGACATCATTCGGCCGATTCACCCGGCTTCGTTTACCGCGATGAAGCTTCTTGACTGCTCAGGGGAAGAAATTTGTATAACTTTATTTTAGAAAATTGGCGACCCGATTGTCAAGCGCTTCGTGACAATTTTCACGAAGTCAGGGCCGCGAAAAACGTCGCCATAGTATACAGGAGAATTCTCATTTGTCTACCTTAGAATAGGATTAGATTTGAAACGCATCCTTGCAGCCGATTGGAGTCAACCTATGACCACTCGTGCCCCCTTTGGATCCTGGACCTCCCCCATCACTGCCGAAATGGTCGCCAAGGGCGGAATGAGCGCCCGCGGGACCCTTTCTGATCTTGCCGTGGACGGGAGCACCGCCTATTGGATCACACTGCGCCCCGAGCAGGACGGCCGATACGTCATCACCCGGCTTGCGCCGCAGGCCTCCCCAGAGGACATCACCCCGCAGGGCTTCAATGTGAGAACCCTCGTCCATGAATACGGCGGTGGATCCTTTTGCGTTCAAAACGGCGTGGTCTTCTTCTCCAATCTGGCCGATCAGCGCGTCTACCGTCAGGAGGCCGGAAGCTCCCCCCAGCCCATTTCGCCCGCGCCCAAGGTCCCCCGAGGGCACCGTTATGCCGACGGATGCGTCACGCCAGATGGCCGCTTCCTGTATATCGTCCGCGAGCGGCACGATCCCGGAGGCGAGGTCAGCAACGAGATTGTGCGTCTCGACGCCTACGGCCGGGACGAGCCCGAGATCGTCGCCTCCGGGCATGATTTCTTCGCCTGCCCGCGTGTGGATCATGACGGCCAGCAGCTGGCCTGGCTGGCTTGGGATCATCCTCAGATGCCTTGGGACGGCACCGAGCTCTGGACGGCGGCCATCGATGCCGACGGCCAACTGGTTTCGGCCAAGCGCCTGGCCGGTGGCCCGGAGGAATCGATCCTGCAGCCGGAGTGGTCACCGGAAGGTCGACTGCATTTCGTCTCCGACCAGACCGGCTGGTGGAACCTCTACCGTTGGGTGTCCGGACAGCCGGAGCGACTGGCTCCGATGGAGGCCGAATTCGCCTCGCCGCCGTGGGCCTTCGGCCGTTCGCACTATGACTTCCTGGGTGACGGCCGAATTTTTGTTGCCTTCGGCCAAGAGGGAATTGACCGGCTGGGGATCATCGAGCCCGATAGCGGCCATGTGACACCGATCCCTTCGGAGTTCACGGCCATCCAACCCGCTCACATCCGCACCGACGGCGCGCTGCGGGCGTGGTTCATCGCCAGCACCCCCTCGCAGGCGCAGTCCGTCATCCGCTATGACCTCCAAACGGGGAGTTTCGAAACGCTGGCGGAGAGTGTCAAACGCACCTTTGCGGAGGGCTACGTCGCTCGGCCTGAACCGATCGAGTACACCACCAGCGGCGGGGACACCGCCTATGCCATTTATTACGCTCCGGCGAACCCGGAGTTCGAGGGGCCCGAAGGCGCCCTGCCGCCCTTGCTTGTCCACTCTCATGGCGGACCCACGTCGGCGGCCCCCGCCCAGTTCCATCTGGCGACCTTGTATTGGACCAGCCGAGGTTTTGGGCTGGTGGATGTCAACTATCGGGGAAGCACGGGGTACGGCCGGACATACCGCGACCGGCTGAAGGGGTTCTGGGGAATTGTCGACATCGACGACTGCCTCAACGCCGCCCGCTACCTTGCACAACAGGGCCGAATCGATCCCAACCGCAAAGCCATTTCTGGGGGCAGTGCAGGCGGCTACGTCACACTGTGCGCACTGACGTTCCACGACGAATTCGAGGCCGGCGCGTCATACTACGGTGTGGCCGACGCCGCAGCCTTGGTCGAAGATACCCACAAGTTCGAGTCGCGCTACTTCGACTCCCTCATCGGCCCCTACCCGGAAACCCAAGATGTGTACCGAGAGCGATCCCCAATCCACTTCACCGATCAGCTCTCCGCCCCCCTGATCGTCTTTCAGGGCCTGGAAGACCATATCGTGCCTCCCAACCAGGCGGAGGCCATCGTGGCGGCGCTGGACCGCCAGAACATCCCCTATGCCTATTTGTCCTTCGAAGGTGAGGGGCACGGTTTCATCAAGCAATCCAACATCGTCCGCAGCCTGCAGGCAGAGCTCAGCTTCTACGGTAAGGTCTTCGGTTTCACGCCGGCGGGCAATCTGCCCTCGGTGGAGGTTCACAACCTGGACTGAACCCCAGGGTGCACAACCAATTTGTGAAGGATTTCACAAGACCGCTGTCGGCGGTCTTGTCGATTCCTCGTCCCAGGAGGCGCATGCATGACGCTGGACGTTACCATAATGAGGAGGGACATTGTTGCAGACAGTCAAACGACCTTGAGGGGGTATCCAATGAGAGCGGTTGCGGTCAAGCCGGGGAAATCCTACTCGGCCCATCTGGTGGACATCGACGAACCCGAGATGGGCCCGCACCAAGTATTGGTCGAAGTTGAGGCGATCGGCATCGACGGCACCGACCGGGAGATCAACCAGGGCGGTTATGGCAAGCCGCCGGATGGCGACGATTTTCTGGTGATGGGGCACGAGAGCCTCGCTCGAGTTCGTGTCGGTTGGCGACAGCGTGCGCCGCTTCAAGCCGGGGGATCATGTGACCGCCCCGGTACGGCGTCCCGGGGGCTGCGTCAACTGCCGCCACGGGGAATATGACATGTGCCTGGACGGCGACTACACTGAACGCGGCATCAATGGCCGGCACGGCTATCTCACCGAGCGCTACGTCGACGGCGAGGAGTTCTTCGTGCATGTCCCTGACTTGCTCAAAGAAGTGGGGATGTTGGTTGAGCCGGTCAGCGTGGCGGTCAAGGGCATCGAACAATCCTGGGCGATCCAGAACCGAATGTGGTGGCAGCCCCACCAGGCCGGCGTGCTCGGTGCCGGCCAGATCGGGCTCTTTTGCGCGTTCCTGCTACGGGCTCGCGGTCTGGAAGTGCACGTGATGTCCCAGCAGGGCCCCGAAAGCTTGGAAGCTCGCTTGGTCAAACAGGTAGGCGCACATTACGTGGACACCGGCCAGCGGTCCATCGGCGATGTCGGAAAAGCCGTTGGTGGCTTCGACATTGTGTTCGAGGCCACCGGCTACAGCCCGCTGATCTTTGACGCCCTGCAGCAGTTGCATAACGACGGCGTGATGTGCCTGTTCTCGGTCACTGGCGGCGAACGCAAGCTGGAGATCAATTCCGATCAGTTCAACAACGGGCTGGTGTTCGGAAACCGCCTGGTCTTTGGCTCCGTCAATTCCAATCACGGCCATTTCGAAAGGGCCGTCCGCGCCATGGAGCGGTTCACCCTCCGCTGGCCGGGGCTGCTGGACTCGATCATCACCGAGAAGGTCCACGGTGTCGACAACTTCGACCGGGCCGTTGCGACCAGTGAGAAGAGCGCCCAGGCGAAGCGCCAGGCCAAGAGTCAGATCAAGTCAGTTCTGTATCTGAAGTAGGCCTGCGCCCTCGGCTCAGGGCGCCCGTTGGTCGGCCTCGATTACGGGGATCGCCACCAGCCGAAGATGGACCGGTTTGTCCAGCGCCTGCCGCAGGGAGGCGGCCAGTTGGGTGCCATCCGGTGCGTGCTGATTTTGGGGGACATACAGGGTAGCCGTGACGGTCAGGTCGGCTCCGGACCCCTGAATATCCATCCGCACCAGGCTGACGCCGGGTTGGTCCGCTATGGCCCTTTGGAGCGTGGCTTGGATAGTGTGCTGCGTTTGGGATCGGCCGACCGCCTGTACCAGCACCGTGGCCAGGGGAAGGCTGATGACCACCAGCAGGATCAGGCTGGCCACCAGGCCCGTGCGCAAACGCGCCTGGCGTTCTCCCCGGGGCGCCGGTCGAAATCCGAGCAACAACATCGTGAAAGAACCCGCCAGGCTGATAGCGATCAAGTTGGTCACGAACAGCAGCGTGCCACCCCCGGCGATGCTGAACTGGGCCTGGGCGATCCCGATGCCAATCACTCCCAGCGGCGGGACCAGGGCAGCAGCTATGGCGACGCCTGGCAGCGCCGCCGCCACGTCTTTGCGGGCCACGGCATAGGCTCCGGCCGCGCCCGAGGCCAGTGCCACGATCAGATCAAAGAGGTTCGGGCTGGATGCGGGCAACAATCTCCGGCACCGACCCGGGGTCGCTCTGCATGGGCGAGAGGTAGGACAACAGCACCGCCAGGCCCACCGCCAGAAAGACGCCTTTGAGTGTGGCTTCGATCGCCAGGCGAATAAGGCGTATGTCGCCAAGGGCCATCGCCAGACTGAAAGCCAGAATGGGCGTGAATAGCGGCGCCACCAGCATGGCCCCGATGATCACGGCGCCACTGTTCTGGAGCAGCCCAAAGGTGGCGATGGTGGCCGCCAGGGCCATCATCACGAAGAAGTCCACATCGGGCCGGGCGCCGCGCCGGATGCGCTTGTAAACCTCGATCTGATCCTCTGGGTTGAGGGTCGGGAAGGTCCCAGATAGAGACTCCCAGACGCGGCGCAGCCAGAAGCGGGACAGGCCCTGATAATGGCGAACCATGATCACCGGCGCCGGGCTGGCCGCCGCCACCCGGCGCGGCAGATTGCCGAACAGGACTTGGTCGATGACACCCTGCTCGGACGAGCCAATGAACACCAGGTCGGCGCCCTGCGATGCCTGCGTGATCCCCGAGACTACGTCTTCGGCTTGGACGACCACCGGCTTGACACGGCTTTGGTCGAGCGCTGCCACCTCCGGCCCCAGGCTCAAGAACTGGGCCGCCTTCTCACGCACGGTGGCCAGCGTCTGAAGGATTCGCCCCTCGCCGGCTTGAAGGTCGGCCGGGGTTGCACCCGGCTCGGTGACATAGACCGAATCCACCTCAGATCCGTATTCGTGTGACAGCAGCAGTGCCAATCCCACCGCCAACGGCGCGTGGGGGCCGCCGGAGGTCGGCACGACAATTCTCTTGAGCTCGAGAGGCCTGCGCTCGGCTGCCCCATTTGCCTCGGCCCCCCCCCCTTCTCCGGCCGCCAGGAACTGGTCGGGGCGGTAGGCCACGACGGCCACGTCACACGGCGCCTGGGATACCACCGGGTCGATCACCTGCCCCAATTCGTCGGTGCGCAGGTCGCCCGCCACCCTCCAGGGCATCAAGATCAGGTCACACGATTCCTCGATAGCCGTGTCCACGATCCCTTCGGCCACTGAGCGTGAGAGGCGGGTCACAGGGGTAATGGAAATGCCGGCCTCGGTAGCCAGGCGCGTCGACCACTGGAAAAGCGTGTTGCGCTCCTGGGCGATGCGGCGCCCTTGCTCCATCGCCAATGGATCCGGCATGGGGATGACCTGAAGCGGGATCACATCGCCCTTGAGCTGGCGGGCCAGTCCGGCGGCCAGGCTCAGGGCAAAATGACGGGTCTCCCCTTGGGCCAGCGGCACCAGGATGCGATAGGTGCCCTCGGGCTTCTCAATGCCTGCCTCACGCCCGAAGGTGGTCACCCCTTCCTGGGCGGTGGTCTGATGCGTCCTGGCGTACACCAGGTAAACGATGAGGCCAAATCCCAGCCAGAGAAGCCCACCGATCTGGCGTTGCAGAGGCAGACCAACCAACAGCGCCACATCGATCCCGATGGCCGTAAACGGCACCAACGGATAGAGGGGCAGCCGCAGATCCCGGCGACGGTCCGGCTCGGTTCGGCGGCTGTGAAAAGCGGCTGTCACGACCACCAACATCCCCACCAAGAACATGAAGGCCGCCAGATCCACCACATCCGCCGTCGGCAGCCACAGGATCAATGGGATCAGGCCCACCAACAAAAGCAGGAACAGGCGCGGCGGAAGGGCAAAAGGCGACCGGAGTCGGCGCAGGCCGTCGGGCAGCCCGCCCCATCGGCTGAGGCTGCTGAGCTGGCGGGCAGCCGTCATCAGCGTGCTGTTGGCAGCCGCCAAGCACACGCCGAAGGCGAGCACCGAGCCGCCGATCAGCTTCCATGTGGACCCGGCGGCCAGATCCCGCACCAGACTCCCACCGGCAGCGGGAGCCAAACCCGCCTGCAGGAACCCGATGACTCCGATGAGAAGCCCGGAGATGGCCAAGCCTGCAGTCAGATGGATCATCAGGCGCGGGCGTGCGGTGCGGATTTGACGCCGGGCGTAAAGCAGCGCTTCGACCACGGCATACAGCAATGCGTAATGGGCCAGGCTGTGCGCCAGACCGTCGCTGCCCTGACCGGCCGCTTGCAGACTGCTTCCGAAATTAAGGCTGAACAGGACGCTGACCGCCAAGATCCCTAGGCCTAGCAAGAAGAGCGCCACCAGCGTGGCTTGCGCCGGCCGCCGAGGGAGCACCTGGAAGAGCTCGACCAGCACGAACACGACGGCCAGCGCCAGAGCGATCAGTCCGTCCGGGACGGGCAGCCCGGGTGCCAGAGTTCTCATCTGCGCCGCAGCCACGTGCAGGAATCCAACCGTGAGCAGCACCTGGCCGGCGAGGAGCGACCAGCCCCCAACAAAGCCGGCCAGGCCCCCCAGGGTCTCTTGCGCCAGCCCGTAGCTGCCGCTGCGCTCCGCCGACCCTGCCAAGAGCTCAAATACGTTCGCGAGGGACAGCGCCACCACCAGGATCCCCAGCAGGGGCGCCACGATGACCAGGTGATCCAGCACATCGACGCCGCCAGCGCCAAGCAGGTAGACCAGGCCCAGGGCGACTGTCAGGCCAATCGCGAGAATCTGGAATCGGCCGGAGAGCTGCCGGCCGATTCGAAGTTCACCTAGAAAGTCTTGCTGTGCTTCGCTCAATGGACCTCGGCGCGGGAGTTACTGCTCCGCTGTTCTTCCGTCAGGCTTCCGGCCACACCGAACCGTAGAAGAGCGGCAGCGGTTCGGCCGGTTTCTGGCTGATCTTGGTTGCCGCCAGCAGCCGCTGGACCGCCAGGGCGGCCTTGTCTTCGTCATTGGCGTGCAGGGTGAAGAGAGTATCCCCGCGCTTGACGTCGTCCCCCACGCGGTGATGCAGGACGACACCCACGGCGTGGTCGACCGGGTCACCCTTGCGTTCCCGGCCGCCGCCGAGTTGCATGACGGTCAGGCCGACCTCGCGGGCGTGGATCTGGTGAATCGAGCCGCTGATCGGGCTGGGGATCTCCTGGATCAGTTTGGCCTGAGGCAGCTTCTCAGGGTGTTCGATGACGCTCGTATCGCCGCCCTGCGCCCCGACCAGGGCCGTGAATCTCTCAATCGCTTTTCCGTTCTGCACGGCCCGAGCGGCCAGCTTTCGGCCCTCTTCGGGATCCTTGGCCACGCCGGCCAGGATCAGCATGTACCCCGCCACTTCATAGCAGTGGTCTCGGAAATCCTCCGGCCCCTCCCCCTTCAGCGTAGCGATGGCTTCTTTAACCTCCACGGCGTTGCCCACGGCCCGGCCCAGAGGCTGATTCATATCCGAAAGGAGGGCAACCACCTTGCGGTCGGCGTGGACGCCGATTTCCACCATGCGCTGTGCCAGTTCGCGCGCTGACTCGACATCCGGCATGAAGGCTCCCAGGCCAATCTTAACATCCAACACAATCGCCTGCGCCCCGCTTGCCAGCTTCTTGCTCATCACCGACGAGGCGATCAAGGGAATGGAAGGCACCGTCCCGGTCACGTCGCGCAGGGCATACAACTTGCCGTCGGCCGGCGCCAGGTCGCCCGTCTGGCCGGCCAGGACCAACCCGATGGTCTTCAACTGGTGCTTGAACTGCTCGATCGTCAGACTGGAGTTGTAACCGGGGATGGATTCCATCTTGTCCAACGTGCCGCCGGTAAAGCTCAGGCCGCGCCCGGACATCTTGCCCACCGGCACACCGCAGCCGTTGACGATCGGCTCGACCACCAGTGTGGTCTTGTCCCCCACCCCGCCGGTGGAGTGCTTGTCGAGTGCCAGGTCGACCACATCCGACAGGTCGATTACTTCGCCCGAATGGGCCATGGCCATCGTCAGATCGGCAGTTTCCTTGGGCGTCATGCCCTGAAACAGGACGGCCATTGCCCAGGCGGAGGTCTGGTAATCGGGGATCTCCCCGTTTGTGAAACCGTTCACAAAGAATTGAATTTCTTCGTGGGTCAGAGTTCCCCCGTCGCGTTTCTTCTCGATGATGTCGACAGCGCGCATGGGCACCTCCGCCGAGATTATACAACCTCGGAGGTCTGGCACATTTGGGCCGTGATGGATTGCCCATGTCGGCTAGGGTGTGGTGACGGTCAACGTGAAGGACGACGAGTTGTTGAGGTCGAACGCGGACACTTCGATGTAGTACGTCCCCGGATCGACGAACTGAGCGCTGCCCAGGGGTGTGACGCTGGCCGTCTTATCGACGGTTCCCAACTCCTCGGACGGCCAGAAGGTCAGACCCCCATGCTGCAGGCTGTCCAAGTCGGGGTAGCCGCCGTGAATGTTGAGGATAGCTTCCAACCCCGTGATTGTGACAGTGAAAGAGGGTATGTTTCCGGGGATGACGATGCAGAAGTACCTGACATCCCCTGGCACCTTGCCTCCGACAACTCTGGAATCAATCGGTGTGTCTAGGCTGATCTCGGTGGCCGGCGCCTGGCACTGGGCGGCGGCAGCAGCTGCCGCCCCGGTGGGTTGTGATGTCCGAGGAACTGAAGTTGGCGCTGCGCCGGGGACTTGGGGCGAACTGGCGGGCTCGACCGCACCGGACCCCGGGCCGCAGGAGGAAGATAGGACAACCGGGCACGACAAGGCCAAAGGCCATCCGGACTTCGATCCAACTGGTCGCAACATTGGAGCATCCCTCCCTCGCGGTGCCCAAGCTCGCCGCGCCCTCGAGATGTGCGTTGGAAGTTGAACGAAGCCGAAGGGGACCGGCCAGGGTCCCATCCTCTCCCCGCCCCTAGCACAGCCCGAGCATACAGCAAACGCGATGCGAACGCATTTCTCCACGAGGGCAGCCCACGACAAGAGCGGTCCTCCTTGAAGATTTGTTGGAAGCCCAAAGCTGAAGCTGATTGGAGATGAAACAGCTGCTCCCTCAACATAAGACCCAACGGCGCCAACCAAAGATCTGATGGACGCCAAGTAGTGCATTGCGGACGGCTAATGTGCTGTACCGTTTCCCTGGTTGAGGCCCCCTTCATCCTTCGTCAGGCAGGATGCTCAGTCGCCTGCCTCACGGGCAGGGCGCTTGCCCTCTTGGGCGACTATCTCCTTGACCGTCTTCTCCGTCAGGTTCCACGCCCTGGATCAGAAGAAGAACAGCCTTAAGAGATCCCAGTTGTTGAACAAGTCATAGCACGCCACTCCAACCAACAGCAATCCTCCGACTACATTGACCACCCGGTTGTGGCGGGCGAAGAGGGAAACCAACTGGCGTTGAAACGCTCCGGACAGCAGGGATAAGACCAGCAGTGGGATCCCGAACCCGAGACCAAACCATAGAAAGGTCCACAGCTGGCTGAACGCTTCACCAGCCGTAAATGAGAGAGCAAAGATGCCCACGACCAAGGGCCCGGAACAGGGCAGCGTAATCGGACCATAGAGCAAGCCGTAGATGAACGCGTTCAGGAAGGGGTGGCGGAACACAGGTATTTGAATTTGCGGCAGGGTGCTGAAAGGATTGCGGTCGAAAAGCAGCAGAAGGCCCAAAGCCAGTATGAGAAGATCTGCAAGGGGGACCACATACGCCAGAATGCTCCCCGCCGAGACGGCCAGCAGAGCGATCAGGCCCCCCAACGCCAGCATCATCGTCAATACCCCTGCCAGCACAAACAGGCCCAGAAAGTATCTCCCCTTGGAGTCTTTCTGTTTCCGCTTGACCGCTTAAGTAGGCCAGGAAGCCTGGGTAAAGAGGCAGGACGCAAGGGCTGGTCGTTGCCAGCAGGCCGAGGAAGAGGGACGTGAGGGCAACATCCATCTTCGGTTATGGCATCAAGAAGGGCTGGACAAAGGCCAGAAGATTATCCGCTGATTTTTCGCCGTATCCCAGGAGATGGACTTCGCCCTTCTTATCGATGAGCAGCATTGGTGAGAGCGGTGGGTTGAGGTACTCCGCCGAATACAAATTCCCAAGCGCCCGGGCTACCATTAGCGGCGCAACCGCAAAGCGCCACTCGAAGCCGAACTCATCACAATAGTCTTTCAAGTCGTTGGCATTTTCGTGCAGATCAATATCCAGGCTGACGGAAACGACGTCGTCAGGGTTGTCGAGCAATTTGTGCATTTCGCTCACTTGATGCGCCTGGAAGAGGCAGGTGGGACACCACATGGCCATCGTCTCAACCAACACCACCTTTCCGGCGAAATCGTTCATGGTAAAGGTTTCACCGGTCTGCACATCCGTCAGCTGGGTGTCGAACCAATCTGGGGTCTTTGTGGGTTCTTGTTGGCTAGGATCTGGCTGGAGGCGCGCAGAGGACGCTGACGAGCCGCAACCGGTCAAGGCGAAACTGGCAAGGCAGGCAATAAGGACCGCAGAACGGACTCCGGGCCTCATTTCCGGACCCAATTTCCTCGCTGGCCGTGCATACCCCCATGCTCCGCAGCGAATCTCATCGTGTGTGATGGAGGTTGATCTGTCATAGTCCACCGCTCAATTGGTAATACAGATCGTTCCACCGGAGTTCCTTCCTAAACGCCTCGATTTTGGTGTCTTCGTCGATAACGAGGATTTCCATGTTGGCCATGTCGGCCAGATCCCGTAGATTTTCTGGGCTGACGGAATAGCTGAACCCAGTGTGGTGTGCGCCCCCGGCGTAGATCCAGGCAGCCGCCGCCGTTTTGAGGTTGGGGCGGGGCAACCAGAGCGCACGTGCGACCGGCAGCTTTGGCAGCGGCTGATCGGTAGGTACAACATCGACAACGTTGACAATCATTCGGAAGCGCTGGCCCATGTCGATCATGGAAACGTTAACCGCCGGGCCGGTCCTCGCATCAAATATCAATCGCAGTGGGTCGGATTTGCCGCCGATCGAAAGCGGCAAAATGCTCAACCTGGGTTTCGTGTCCGCAATCGACTCGCATATCTCGAGCATGTGTGCGCCCAGGACCTTGTCCCCTGAGTGGCGCCAAATTGGTAGGTGTAATCCTCCATGAAACTAACACCACCCTCAACTCCCAGCGCTCATAACCTTCATGGCACGCACCAGCGCAGCGGTCTTCCAATCGCCCTCGGCGCCGAAGCCATAGCCGTCACGCATTAGGCGCTGCACGGCCAGGCCGGGCAGCTGGGCTAAACCGTGAAGATCCTCAAAGGTGGTTGTGAAAGCCTTGAAACTCCCGCTCAGCAGAAAGTTGCGCATCCCGGTCTCGATGCGCGCACCCTCGATAAGCGACTCGTATCTAGTCGCCTCCCGGCTGAAGTTCGGGGACCACATCGTATTCGTCGAGGTAGGCTTCGGCAGTTCTTCCGACCTCATCCTTGGGAGCTTCGTTGATTGCACAAACCAGATCCCCGACGCCAAAGCCGTAGACATCAAACCCAAACCGTATCTGCGCCTCGACTTTATCGCCTTCGGTAACGGCCACATCTCGCATATTGTCGCCGAAGCGGGCGATTTTCGCGCCTTGCCAGTCGGCCCAGGCGCTGGCGGCCCGTATCCACACGCCGATGTTGGACAGGACATCTTCATCCTGCCAGTGGCCGACAACCACCTTGCGGGTCAGGCGCATTCGGCTACCGATGAAGCCGAATTCCCGATCCCCATGCGCCGACTGGTTCAAGTTCATGAAGTTCATATCGATCTCTGACCAAGGGATCTCGCGGTTGTACTGGGTGTGCAGATGTAAGAAGGGCTTCTTGAGCAGGTTCAACCCGGAGATCCACATCTTGGCCGGTGAGAACGTGTGCATCCATATGATCAGACCGATGCAAGCCTCTGTCGTATTCGCCTCTTGGAGAAGGAGGCGAATGGCATCAGGCGTGGTCAGGACGGGTCGGAATACCACTTTGACGGGCAGGTGGTCAGATGCGCTCAGACCTGCCGCAATCTCACGCGAATGTTCGGCAACGGTCTCCAATATCTCCGGACCGTAAAGGTGCTGGCTGCCCGTTACAAACCAGACTTCGTAGCCATCCAGATCGATCATGGTAAGGTCTCCTAATGCGACTTCTTCGCCTGGCCATAATAGGCATCTGCACCATGCTTTCTCAAAAAGTGCTTGTCCAGTAACTCATCTTGGATAGGAGCAATGCCTGGCTCAAGCATCAGAGTGTGGAAGTTCATGCACGCGACCTCCTCTAGAACGACGGCGTTGTGAACGGCATCCAGAGGGTCTGCACCCCATGCAAACGGGCCGTGGCTGCGAACAAGAACCGCAGGGATGGCTGCTGGGTCTCTGTCCTTAAAGGTCTCCTTGATCACGAGCCCAGTTTCCATTTCGTAGTCACCTTGAATCTCATCCCTGGTCATCTTGCGAGTGCAGGGGACCTCGCCGTAGAAGTGGTCGGCGTGAGTTGTGCCTAGAGCCGCAAGGCCGCGGCCGGCTTGGGCAAAGATCGTTGCCCAACGGCTGTGGGTGTGGACGATGCCGCCTATGTTCGGGAACGCTTTGTAAAGTTCGAGATGCGTTGGCGTGTCGGAGGAGGGCTTGAGGCTTCCCTCTACAAGTCTCCCCGTTTCCACTTCCATTACCACCATGTCGTCCGGCTTCATATCCTCGTAGGGAACGCCGGAGGGCTTGATAGCCACCAGCCCCCGCTCCCTGTCGATCCCCGAGACGTTGCCCCACGTCAAAGTGACAAGATTGTGCCTTGGAAGCATCAGGTTCGCTCGAAGTACTTGGTCTTTAAGGTGTTCCAACACGGTCTGTCTACCTCAGGGTGTCCACGGCGGCCCTTTCGATGACGAGCCCCTTCTTGTAGCGCTCGATGAAGGCGACGAAGCCTTCGACATCGGTCGGATCGGGAGCGATGGTCGTGCCTCTCTGGCCGGTGAAGACTTTGTCGGCGAGAAAAGCTTCTAAGGTTTCCATCTCCAACTTGCTGACCATGTAGGCGGCGAGCAAAGCGCCCCCCCAGGCGCCGCCCTCGCCGGCTGTCTCCATCACGGTGACGGGAGCATTCATCGCCGCCGCCATGATCTTCTGACCCACTTCCCTCGTCTTGAAGAATCCGCCATGCCCAACGATGCGATCCACTGTCACACGTTCTTCGCCGAAAAGGACTTCCAGCCCGATATTCAATGCCGCCAGAGCTGAGTACAGATGGACGCGCACGAAGTTGGAAAGGTCGAATTGATCATCGGGCCGGCGGACGAAGAGCGGCCGACCCTCCTCCAGGTGTGTGATGTGCTCGCCCGAGAGATAGTTGTAGGCAAGCAGACCACCGCAATCCGCATCACCCTTCAGCGCATTTTCGAAAAGCAGCCCAAACAGGTCGGATCGACTGATCTCCAAGCCCACGACATCGGCGAATTCCTGAAACAGTTCAACCCATGCATTGATGTCAGATGTGCAGTTGTTGCTATGAACCATCGCCACAGGCTTGCCCGTCGGCGTCGTCACCATGTCGACTTCGGAGTGCACTTTCGACAAGGCCCCTTCCAAGACAATCATGGCAAAGACGGTTGTGCCCGCAGAAACGTTGCCAGACCTCTCTTCAACGCTGTTGGTAGCCACCATGCCCGTGCCGGCGTCGCCCTCAGGCGGGCACAACGGGATCCCCGCCTGTAATTGCCCAGTGGGGTCAAGCGCGGCCGCCCCTTCCTCGGTGAGAAACCCTGCAGCCTCGCCGGCCACAAGAACTTTGGGAAGGATATCTTCGAGCTTCCAAGGGATCGCCTCCGCTTCAAGCCGCCCATTGAAAAGTTCGACCATGCGTTGATCGTAGGTCTTGGACCGGCTGTCAATCGGGAATACCCCCGAGGCTTCACCCACTCCCAGCACCTTCTCTCCCGACAGCTTCCAGTGGACGTAGCCGGCCAGTGTGGTCAGGAATCGGATGTCCCTGACATGGGTTTCACCGTTCAATATCGCCTGATGCAGGTGTGCAATGCTCCAGCGTTGGGGAATGTTGAACTGGAACAGACTCGTGAGCTCCTCGGATGCTTCTTCAGTAATTGTGTTGCGGTAGGTCCGAAAGGGGACAAGCAATTCGCCGTTCTTGTCAAAGGCCATGTACCCGTGCATCATGCCACTGAAGCCGATCGCCCCAACCCTATTGAGCTCGACGCCGTAGGTCTCATTAACCTCGGAGCGGAGGCTGCCGTAGCACTCTCGGAGGCCGGACCACGCATCATCTAATCTGTACGTCCAGACACCATTCTCGTGGCGGTTCTTCCACTCATGAGATCCGGACGCGATGGGCATGAGGTCCTCTCCCACCAACACCGCTTTGATGCGCGTCGAGCCGAACTCGATGCCAAGTGCCGTTCCTTCGGCCTCAATCGCCTTTCGGGCTTCGTTGCGATTCATCTGGTCTCCCTTGAATTCGAGCCGCTTGGCCCAGTGCTCGGCCGAATGCAGAGATAACTCCTATCCCATCCTAGTAGCTCGCACTTGGGCCGGCCCAAGTCCGGCGTCCTGCAGTCATCATGCCGATGCCTATCCACGTGGGTACCGCCCTTCGCTCTTCATCCCCCACAGGACTCATATTCACGCGGACCTCAGCCTCTCTCCAGGATGGCTGGGCGGCTGACCACTTGCTTTCCAACTTCAATGTCAACACTCGGCCATCCGGGCATTTCGGTGAGTACCTCAGTCGATCCTTCGCCAACCAAGATCGTGTCCTCGGATTTCGCCCCTCGAATGGACGGATTCCAAGCAAAGGCCTGTCCGGCCAGGATCGGCTCCTTCGATGAAGGCGTGCCGGTGACTTCGCGTGGGGCATATCCTGCCGATCCGCCCTGGTGATGCAGCTTCCATTCGTCCGGGTAGCCGCTGGAAGCGTAGGCTGCCTGTGCAACCCTGAAAACGTCACCCAGCGTTTGGCCCGGTTGCGTGGCGGCAATCATCTCCGCATCAATCTGGGCCACCGCCTTCGCCTTCTGGCGAATTTCGTCGGGCAACGCACCAAAATGGACGAAGCGAGTCAGCGAGCAGATCAACCCCCACTTGCGACCGCATAGGACCAGCATGGCATAGTTGCGAAGGGCCTTTTCGGTCGGCAACGGATGACGATAGGAAAGGATACGATCATCGACAGCAACCAGATTGACGACAACCTGCACGCCCCTGCTTTCAACCGATTGTGCGAGCTTGCCAGCGATTTCAAATTCACTCATCCCCGGCGTGACGGCCTCGATTGCTTCATGCATGCCTAAAGAACACAATCGGCCCAATGTCTTGAAGCGATCGCCTTCCTCAGGGGTTAGCTGGGACCGGAGGCAGGCGATCTCGGTGGAAAGATCCATGGCAAGGGGGTGACACGTGTCCGATCCCAACGCCATTCCGTCGGTCAATCCGGCAATCTGGTCCTCCCCCTCGAACCAGCGTGCAATCCTGAACTCCCAGCCATGCTGAGCAAGCGCTTCTTCCTGCATCAATCGACCAGCTTCTATGTTGCTGGTCAGCACAAGCTGGTCCGTGTGGGTGATCAGCAGAGATGCGATCCCCGTTGAATCGGCAAGGTTGATGTGCGAGTTCCGCGCCGCTGGTCGCCCAAGCGAAATTCTCGGTTCTACGGAGCAGAAGCGCATCCAGCTCCGATCTTGCAAGCAGTCCCCGGATCCGATCCAGTTTGAGATTGAGTTCTGCAGTCGGAGGTGTCTGGCTTAAGTCCATTCATCCACACTTGTTAATCATCCGGCGTAACCAGCGAGAGCTGTTTCTTCTGGCACAACGAATGTGCCTACGAATGCTTCTCTCTGATGTAGAACAGACTCTGAAGCCCAATGGCAACCAGGGTCAGCAGACCTACGCCAATGCGAGTCCACCACGAGCTCAACGTGCCGTTGAACTGAAGGATGGAAACGATGGTGCCATTGATCAGAACGCCAAACAGGGTGCCAATGACATTCCCCACCCCGCCGCTAAGCGACGTGCCCCCCATCACCACCGAGGCGATGGAGTCAAGCTCCATACCGGTCGCAAATTGCCCGTAGCCGGCCAACAAGGACATGCTGAAGACAATGCCTGCCAGTGCGGAGCACAGGCCGCTGAAAGCGTAGACGGCGATCTTCGTTCGGGCCACAGACAAACCCATGAGCAGCGCGGACTGTTCATTGTTGCCCATGGCATAGATGGTGCGGCCGAAACGCGTGAAGGAGAGCAAGTACACAGCCACCACCAGCATGATCGGCGCCACCAATGTCGGAGGATAGATATATGTTCTTGATAAGAAAGGAAGATAGATTGGGGTCAACGCCAGCTGCTTGTACACACTGTCTGTGATTGTCACTGACGTCAGACTGATGATGTAGGCCATGCCGCGGGCGAAAAAGAGCCCCATCAGTGTGACAATGAAAGGCTGCACCTTGAAGTATTGGATAATGGAACCCAACACCCCGCCAATCGCCACACCCATTAACATCATCAGGGGAATCACAAGCACCGGGCTCATGCCACCTCTGAGCAACGCGGCCGAGGCAGCCGTCGTCAGTGCCAGAACACCACCGACGGAGAGGTCAATCCCGCCCCCACCGGTCAGGATGACCATCGTCATCCCGATCGAAACCAGCAGGAGACTCCCATTGTTGATGAAGAGGTTAAAGAACACCTGTGGCTTCTGCATGGCAGGATACATCCGGCTGCCGATGAAATAGGCGACGATGAAGATCGTTATCGTGGTCAGCAGGGGGCCATAGCGCCAAAAGAGGGTCTTAGTTCGCTGGACCATGGGAAGATCCTCTGCGTTCGGATATCCTGCTCATCAATCGACGGCTGTAGTCGGAGTACAGGAAGATCACAAGCATCACCAAGACAGCTTTGGCTGCCAGCAAGGCATTCGCCGGCACACCCAGGGTGTAGATCGTCACAGTGAACGTCCAGATCACCAGAGCGCCTAGGGCGCTGGCCAGAAGGGAAAACCGTCCGCCGGTCATCAGCGTTCCGCCCATGACCACCGCCAGAATCGCATCCAGCTCGTAGTTCAATCCGTTGTTGTTTCCGTCCGCGCTGTGGACATAAGAGCTCAAGATCAGCCCGGCGATGGCAGCACAAAAACCGCAGAAGGCGTACGCGAGAAGTTTGACATTCTTCTCATCGATACCGCTGTAGAAGCTTGCCTTCGAGTTGATGCCAACCGACTCAATGAATAACCCGATCGAAGTCTTGCGGACCAGCAGCCAGGCCAGGACGACGATGAGGGCCACAATGTAAATCGACACTGGCAGCCCGAGGATGTACCCATTGCCGAACCAGAAATACGGCGTGTAGTAGATGGTCATAATCTGGCCATTGGTGATGAGCTGCGCAATTCCACGCCCGGCCACCATCAAGATAAGGGTAGCAACCATGGGTTAAATCCTGGCTCGTGAAACGAGCAGGCCGTTCCACAAACCGCACAATGTTCCCGCCGCCAGATCGGCGAGGATGATGATCGGCAAGGGGGTGTTCGTTGCATCCCGAGTGAGGATGTCATTCGTGATGAGTTGGTTGCCGAGGGCCGGGTTGATCAGCACCGCACCCATGGCGGCTGAAATGGCGATCACGGCGCCGACAGACAGGTCGACTCCGCCGGTGGCGATCACCATCGTCATCCCAATCGCCACTATCATCAGCGGGGCCCCATTCTTGAAGACATCGATCATGTTCCCGTAAAGATGCTTCCCGTAGATGGGATCATCGAGGATCCCAAGCTGAAAGAACCCAGGTTCGACAACGGCATCGAAGACCAGGATGAGCACCAACGCTACCAAGGGCCAGAAGACCTGGCTTTCGCGAAATCTCCTCAAGAACTCCGTCAAGTTCTTCACGTTTCGCCGCCTGCCATAGTGTGGATGATGGTGGCATCATCCACAGTGCCCGGGTACTCCGCCACTTTCTTCCGATCCCGCATCACAGCTATCCGGTTGCTGACACGCAACACCTCCTCCAATTCAGAGGAAATGAAGACGCACGATTTGCCTGCCTCGGCCAAATCCATGACCAGTCTTTAAATCTCGGCTTTTGCCCCGACATCGATGCCACGCGTGGGTTCATCCAAGATGAGGACCTTGGGATTTGTGGCAAGCCACCGGGCGAGGATCACCTTCTGTTGATTACCACCGCTGAGATTCTTCACAAGCTGGTCGGCTGAGGGTGTGATGATTCCCAGCAGCTGAATGTACTCCTCAGCAATCTCATGCTGCTTCTGAATGGAGATATATCTGAACCATCCATAGCGCGCCTGCAATGCCAAGATGATGTTTTCACGGATCGTAAGATCGCCGACGATCCCTTCTGCCTTCCGGTCTTCGGGGCACAGAGCAATGCCACGCTTCAGAGATTGGTTGGGAGAGACCTTCTCCACCTTCTTGCCGTCGACGATGAGCGTGCCTTTGTCGGGCGAGTCGATGCCGAATATCATCCCAGCCAGGTCTGTGCGTCCAGAACCCAGCAAGCCGGCAATCCCCAAGACCTCATAGGCGTCGAGCACCAGGTCCACCGGCTCCATCTTTCTTGCAAGCCCGAGACCGTGGACCTCGACCAGATGATGCCTTTCCCCTTTCTCCTCCTCCTCCGATTTCACCCTTGATATGGATTCCAGTTCCGTCAGGCTTCGTCCCAGCATTGCCGCCACCAGTTCCACGCGTGGCAGGGAAGCCGCCTCATACGTTCCCACCAGCCTTCCATTTCGAAGGACCGTGATGCGGTCGGCAACCTGATACACCTGATCCAGAAAGTGCGTAATAAAGACGATGCCTAGGCCTTCATCCCTAAGCTTGCGCATGGCTTCAAAGAGCAGGTTCGTTTCGTGAACGTCCAGAGCTAGAGGTCGGTTCGTCGAGGATGAGGACTTTCGCCGACAGGATTTCGAGTGCGCGCGTAATGGCAATCATCTGCTGGATGGCCACAGAGTAGTTGCCAAGGGGTTGAGCCACATCCACATCAATGTTCAGCCGCTTGATCGATCTCCGAGCCAACTCATTCATCTTCCCCCAATCGATGGTGCCGAAGCGTTTGGGCTCGCGACCCAACATGATGTTCTCAGCGACCGAGATGTTGGTGCAGAGGTTTATTTCTTGATAGACAGTGCTGATGCCAAGTTCCTGGGAATGTTGGGGGGATCGTACATGCACCTGCATTCCATCCAACTCAATCGTACCCCTGTCCGGCGATTCCACACCCGTTAGGACCTTGATCAGAGTGGACTTTCCGGCCCCATTCTCCCCCATAAGCGCATGGATTTCGCCTCGACGCAATGAGAAATCCACGTCTTCGAGAGCCACCACCCCAGGGAACGACTTTGTGATATCCGCCATTTTGACGACGATCGCTTCATCGTTCATGCTCTTGACCCACCTGAGATGATTTCGGATAGAGAAGCGCCGCATGTTTGCGCCGCTTCTCTATCCATTAGTCTAGTCTTTGCGAGTGGACCTCGCCCTCACGTTGTTGGGTATAGCCTAGTACTGGCGTGACGGCAAGAGTTCAGCCGCTTTGTCGGGGTAGTAAACGGTCTCGTTAGTGAGGATTTCGCGATCCACCGTTTCGACCGTTCATCAGTTTCAGGGCGAGCTCATAGACCTGCGGGCCAAGCAGCGGATTGCACTCGACATCAGCTTGGAACCATCCATCGACCATGGCCTGGAAGCCGCCACGAGTTCCATCAACAGACACAATGTCCAGCTCGTCCGGGCTTGACGCCAGCAGCCTTCAGAGCCTCGATCGCTCCAATTCCCATGTCATCGTTGTGGATGAAGACCCCCTGGAAGTCGGTACCTGGCGTGTACTTCTGCAGGAAGGCCTGCATGACGGGGAGTGCCTCGGCGCGGGTGAAGTTGCCGGTCTGAGAAGTTGAGGATCTTGATGTTGGCATCCAGCTTGTTCCGGAAGCCCTCGGCACGTCCCACAGCCGCGCCAGAGCCAGTCGTTCCTGAGAGCTCGAGAACGGCGCCGCCATCGGGCATCATCTTGTTGAATTCAGCAGCCGCTCGCTCACCTTCCAGAACCATATCGGAGCCGATATGGGTGGCGTACAGGGATGGATCGGCGCTTACACTGCGGTCAACGATAATGACCGGAATACCGGCATTCTTGGCTTCCGTCAAGACGGCCTCCCAGCCATCCTCGACCACCGGTGGCAGGGCAATCACATCGACACCCTGGGCAATGCAAGACCGAACAGCCGAGATCTGGTTCTCCTGCTTCTGCTGGGCGTCAGAGAATACAAGCTGCTTGACGCCGAGGGTTTGGGCAGTTTCCTTGATGGAGGCGGTATTTGCCGTGCGCCAGTCACTTTCAGCCCCAACTGTGGGTAGCACAGCACCATGTCCGCATAGGTGCAGTTCGGCGCGCAAGATGATATATCGGAGCGGGAAGCAGCGCCGCCGCCACAAGCAGCCAAAACCAATGAAGCAGCTACGAAGAGAAAAGCAAGGTTTCTTCCAGCTAAACATGACGTCTTCTCCTTCTAGTCTAGGTCCGCAAGGGGATTCGTGATTTGGATTGGCAGAATTGCTCTGTCCGAAGTGCGTGCATGCAGAATCCCGCCGCAAGACAGGCACCTCTGATCCCCACAATGATCACGCTTCAGATTTCACCTCCTTCTCTCCCCATCCCTTTCATTGTGCTTTGCCGCGCAACCAAAGTTGGGGCTAGCAATACGGCTTTGGGCCTCACGGGACCATGCTCATTGTAGCCGGATTCGATGATTTTAAGGATCTCTTCGATCGCCACCTCACCCAAGTTGTATTGATCCTGCTGTACCGTCGTAAGGGGGGGCCAGAAGAATTCCGATTCGGGTATGTCATCAAAACCAACCACACCCAGATCCTCTGGAATGCGGATACCGGCTCTACAGGCATACTGCATCACACCCAGTGCCATTTGATCGTTTGCCGCAAACACAGCGTCCATCTCGGGGTATTGCGCAATAACTTCTCGATGACACGAGCGCCGCTTCGGGAGGACCAGGTTCCCTCCACCCAATATCCGTCTTTCAAGGGGAGATTGGCCGCCTTTAGGCCATCACTCCAGGCCGCCTTGCGTTCACGAGCCTCCCACCAATCCAATGGCCCCGAGATATGACCGATGTGCTCATATCCCTGGTCTATCAAGTGAGTCATGGCGATTTGCCCACCGAGGTAGTTGTCGATGCAAACCACATTGATGGTTTCCCGCGACCGCACCGTCAGATAGACCACTGGGATTCCCAGATCAACAGACGGATCATGGATCCACTTCAAATTCTCCCCCACCTCGGGAACAGCCCAAATAATCCCGTCGACCTGGTGGGAGACCAAAGTGTGGAAAATCGGAGCAATTCTCTCTGGGTCGAAGCGGGGCAGTTCCTTCAACAACAAAGAGTACCCGGCCTCCTCGGCTGCGGTCGTGATGCCGCTCAAAGTGCGGGACGGGCCAATGAACTTCAACCCAGCCGTCACGACACCCAAGGCATAACTTCGTTGGCGGATCAGACTGCGCGCAACGGCGCTGGGTTGGTAGCCCAGGCGGTCGATGACCTCTTGGACCCGTTGCCGAGTTCTGCGCGATACATCCGGTCTATCGTTGATAACACGTGAAACCGTCTGCGTTGAAACCCCGGCCGCAGACGCAACTTCCTTGATGGTGGCACGTCCAACACGCTTCAAGCTTGTTATCGATCCCGTTATCGATCCCGTTATCGATCCCATCTTAGGGGAACTGGAGGTTCAATGCAAGCGACAAATGTCATATTGGGCTTGTGACGGGTCGGTTTGGGGTGGCCTCCAAGCCTGTGCCGCCCATTGGGATTCGAATAAGGCGGATCGACGGGCCATCCATAGGTGATCGGCCCGTTGTTGTCGTCTGGCCCTATCGCCCTGCCAACCCTCTCTCATGTATTTCGAAGCACGAGGCGAACGGGGGCGGATCCCCCTGGCCTGGTTCCCGGGGTTGGCGTAAGACGTCGGGCGTCCACCCCCATCGTGGGATTGGCTCGCCTACCCCACACTGGATGCAAGCAGCCGGGCGACGAGCCTTGCCAGATGCTGGCCTCCTCCGTTCCCGTTGGCGTCCCTCCGTCCCCTTCACTAGAGGTTGAAACTGTGTTCTTCGGTATCTCCCCCGCCCGTTTCGCTGATGGGCTCCGCCCGAAGGGCAACGTCCATGTAAAGCCTCCCGCTTCTTAATGTCTCCGCTATTGACATTTGGATCATTCTGTGCAACAATGACACAAAGCAACAATACTACAATGCCACAATCCAACAATGGAGGAGCATTGGATGCATTAGCCGGGCGCATCCACCTGGATTTCCGTTCAGACGAGCCCATCTTCATGCAGATTGTGCATCAGATGGAAGCTCTGGTGTCCGACGGGACGTTCAAGCCGGGCGACCAGCTCCCTACCGTGCGCGAGGTGGCCATCGACCTGCGCATCAATTTCAGCACTGTCGCCCGTGCCTACCGCATTCTCGATGAACGGCGCCTGATCTCCACCCAGCGCGGGCGTGGGACGTTTATCGAGGAGCAGCCGGCACCGGGTTGGGAGCAGGTGCCAGAAGACGAAAAAGCGTCATCTCGCCTGAAGAGTTGTCGGAGTTGGCTCGGCGGTTCAGTCGATGAGGCGGCAGGGTCAGGCGCATCGCCGGAGCAGATCGAGCATGTTATCCAGCAGCAACTGACGGGCTGGCAGCGCGACCACCCGACAGAATCAGGAAATGCCCTTGGAGGTTCGTGAAATGTTCAGGAAGATGGATTCAAAACCAATTGCAGGACCCTGGTCAAGACGGTTCATTCCAGGCTCAGACGAAGAGCGCGTTTCTCAAACCCATCGATACCCGGCGCATCAGCGTCATGGGCATTTTCGTATTTGTGGTCCTTATGATCGTTGCCATGCTTGGCAACATCGTCATGGGCGGAGAGTCTCGGCCCAGTCCTCTCCACAGCATATTGGATGGTGGTCCTAATCATCGGGCTCTACCTCTTGTTTGCCATCAAGGTCGCTCAGCAGTGGGAAAAGGCCATCGTGCTGCGGCTGGGCCGCTTCAGCGGGCTCAAGGGACCCGGCCTGTTCTGGATCGTGCCGATCCTCGACAGCACGCCAGTGTGGATTGACCACCGGGTGATGGTTACCCCCTTCAGTGCTGAGAAGACTTTGACCAAGGACACCGTGCCGGTGGATGTGGATGCGGTGCTCTTCTGGGTCGTTTGGGATGCAGAGAAAGCCGCCCTGGAAGTCGAAGAATATCGTAATGCCATCGCCTGGGCGGCGCAGACGGCCCTACGGGAGATCATCGGCCAGATGACCTTGGCGGAAATCCTGGTCGGCCGAGCGGTGATGGATGAACAGCTGCAGAAGATCATCGACGAGCGCACCACTCCCTGGGGAGTGACCGTTCAAAGTGTCGAGATCCGAGACGTCATCATCCCCCAAGGGCTTGAGGACGCCATGTCACAGCAGGCGCAGGCCGAGCGCGAGCGCCAATCTCGCGTCATCCTGGGCGAGGCCGAACTGCAGGTTGCGGGCAGCTTTGCGCAAGCCTCCCAGGCCTATATCAGCAACCCCACCGCCCTGCACCTGCGGGCCATGAATATGCTCTTTGAAGGGCTCAAGGAGAAGGGCGCGCTGGTTATCGTCCCATCCAGCGCAGTGGACACGATGAATCTGGGCGGTCTCAGCGGCATGGTCGCCCTGGCGCAACAAAATACGGCCCCGGAGACTTAACCAGCCGGGGGGCCGCAACATCCGGGCCATCTTGAACTTCCACGACCAGGCCGTCCAGACTCTCCCTTTGGACGGCCTGGTCATTGGGGCATGGGGTCATGATGAGGAGTTCCGAGCCGGCCCGGAGCCACGCTGGTTGAGCCGCAACTTGAGCCATCCCTTCGGGCACCTGGGTGCCGCAAGCCTGCTATAATCCGTCAAATTGCGCCCCAAGAGGTCACGTATGCCCCACGCCGACATATTGCTCACTCACGCCACCGTGGTCACCATGGACCCCGCATTCCGAATCATCCCCGACGGCGCCGTCGCCGTTGAAGGACAGGTGATCGTGGCCGTCGGAGAGTCGGCTCAGCTCGAAGGTGAGTACGAAGCCGCCAGGACGGTGGATTGCGACGGCAAGGCGCTCATCCCGGGCCTGGTCAATGCGCACACGCACGCCTCGATGACCCTCTTGCGCGGGCTGGAAGACGACAGCCGCCTCGATGTGTGGCTGTTGGGGTACATGATGCCGGTCGAGCGCGAGTTCGTTTCGCCCGAGTTCTGCAGGCTGGGCGCAAAGCTGGCCTGCGCCGAGATGATCCGATCCGGCATCACCAGCTTCGCCGACATGTACTACTACGAAGAAGCCGTGGCCGAGGCCGTGGCTGAAGTGGGGATGCGCGCCGTTTGCGGCCAGACCGTGCTCAAGTTCCCCTCCCCGGACGCCAATTCATGGGAGGACTCTCTCGACGCCGCCCGCGGCTTTATCCAGCGATGGAAGGACCACGATCTGATCGTCCCCGCCATCTCGCCGCATGCCCCCTACACGTGCACGGCTGAGATCCTGCACGCCTGCGCCGATCTGGCCAAGGAATACGATGTCCCCCTCCACATCCACATCGCCGAGACCGCCCAGGAGGTCGAGCAGTGGCGGGAGACCTACGATATGCCAGTGGTGCCCTGGGTGAAGAAACAGGGGCTGCTGGAGGCCAAAGTCATCGCCGCCCACTGCGTCCATATCGACGGCGGTGAGATGCACACACTCGAGCACGCGCACGCCGGCGTCGCCCACAACCCATCCAGCAACCTCAAGCTGGCTTCGGGTTTCGCCCCGGTCACGCAGATGCTGGAGGCGGGGCTGAATGTCGGGGTCGGGACCGACGGCCCGTCGTCCAACAACGATTTGGATATGTTTGAGGAGATACGCCTGGCGTCCTTCGTCGCCAAGGCCATCACCCGCGACCCCACGACCCTTCCGGCGCGCAAGGTGTTCGAGATGGCTACGAGCATGGGCGCTCGCGCTCTGCACATCGATCACCTCACCGGCTCACTTGAAGTTGGCAAGCGGGCCGATTTGGCCCTGGTCGAGATGAACACTGTGCACAATCTCCCCCAGTTCAACCGCGACCCGGATGCCGTTTATGCCGCGCCTAATCTATGCCGCCAAGTCAACCGATGTCACCGACGTGATGGTCGATGGGCGCTGGCTGATGCAAGCCGGCGAGCTTCAAACCGTCGACGTGCCGCCGCTGCTGGAGGCCGCCGCCGATTACGCCAAACGGATCGATTCGTTCCTGGTCAAGCGGGAAGGATCGGTGCTTTCCAAGTTGATCGCCATCGGGGGAGCCGAACAGCAGGAGAGCTACGAGGTTCAAATCAAGGTCCGCCTGGATGACCCCGACGAGGTGATCGCCAGGCTCTCTCACGAGGCCCTGAGCATCGTTCGCCACGTGCACTACTTGGAGTACGACACTTACTTCGATTTCGAAGACCAAGATCAGGGCCGGCTGCGACATCGGGAAGATGACTTCGTGGACGACAAGGGAGACGTGACGACTGTTCGCTACCGGCTCACCCTGATCGGTCCGGCCGCCGAACTCGAGTTTCCCAACTCAGTGCTGCTGTCACGATCGCGCTTCATCGCCCCAGCCACCCACGGATTGCGCTTCTACCGCGAATACTTCAAACCGGAGAACGAGTTCCCCATCCACAAAGACCGCCTGCGGTGGTTGATCAAATTCGACGGGGTGGAGTTCTTCATCAACATCGACCGCGTGCTCGAGCCGAGGCTGCCGAACTCATTTCTTGAAATCAAGTCCCGCACTTGGTCCCGGCGTGACGCCGACGAGAAGGCCGACCGCATTACGGAACTGCTGGGCGTCCTCGGGCTCGGGTCTGCCGAAGTTGTGCGCCACGAGTACATTCAACTGATCGCCGAATAGCCCCGCCGTCGGTTCGCTGACGGCCACATCGCCCCACGTCAGATCCCTTGCTCACCGTCACCATCCATGCGTTGGGAGGCCCGGCCATGTCCGAAGTCACGTCAGCACAACCCTGGGAGTCGCTCGACCCGCAGGACTGGGAGTCGCTCCAGGCGTTGGGCCACAAGATGCTTGACGACATGTTCGAGCATCTCCGCACGTCACGCGAGCGGCGCGGTTTGGAAACCGATGCCGGACCACGTCCGACAATCCTTCCGTGCGCCGCTGCCGCGCCGAGGGCAGGCAGCCGAAGCCGTCTACCAAACCTTCCGAGAGGCCATCCTCCCCTACAACATGGGCAACGACCACCCGCGTTTCTGGGGCTGGGTGATGGGCAACGGCACGCCGCTCGGCATGCTGGCCGACATGTTGGCGGCCGGCCTCAATCCCAACATGGGTGGCGGCGATCACGCGGCTGTGGAGGTCGAGCTGCAGGTGATCGACTGGTGCAAGGCGATGCTTGACTGGCCCAACACGGCCTCGGGGCTTCTGGTGTCTGGCGGATCGGTCGCCAACCTGATTGGCCTGGCGGTGGCGCGCAACGCCCGGGCCGGGTTCGACGTCCGCCGTGACGGGCTGATGTCGGGCCATCCCCAACTCACCTTCTATGTCTCGGCCGAACAGCACTCATCCATCGAGAGAGCGGTGGAGGTGCTGGGGATCGGCGCCGCCGCGCTGCGCAAGATCCCGATCGACGATGCCTTCCGGATCGACATTGGCGCCCTCGAGACACAGATCCAAGCCGACCAGGAGATGGGCATGCGCCCCATCTGCGTGGTTGGCTGCGCCGGCACCACCAATACCGGGGCCGTCGACCCACTGGACGCCCTGGCCGACGTCGCTGAAAGATTTGATCTTTGGTATCACATCGACGGCGCCTTCGGCGCCCTGGCCTACCTGGCACCAGACGGGAGGAAGAAGTTGAAGGGCCTCGACCGGGCCGATTCTCTGGCCTTCGACCTGCACAAGTGGTTCTACCTGCCATTTGAAATCGGATGCACGCTGGTGAAAGACGCCGAGGCGCACCGCCGGACCTTCGCATCCCATCCGGATTACCTCGAAAAGGCGACCCGGGGATTGGCCAGCGGCGAGATCTGGTTCGGTGATTATGGCATCCAGCTGACGCGCAGCTTCCGGGCGCTCAAAGCGTGGATGGCCTTCCTCACCTATGGTGTAGATCGCGTTGGACGCGTGATCGAACAGAACCTGCGGCAGGCGGCCTATCTCGGCCGGGAAATCGGGGCCCGAGAGAGCCTGGAACTTCTGGCGCCGATCGACTTGAATGTCGTCTGCTTCCGCTTCACACATCCGTCAATCGAGCCTGCCGACATGAGCGCTTTCAACGAGGAACTTCTCATCCGGCTGCAGGAGTCGGGCGCCGCCGTCCCGTCCAGCACGGTGCTCAACGGCCAATTCGCGCTGCGCTGCGCCCTCACCAACCACCGCTCGCGTGACGAAGACTTCGATGTGCTCTTAGACGCGGTTGACTCAATCGGCGGGAAGATGCTCGACGAAGGCTGGCAGCCCTCGGCGGACGCAGGCGAGGCTTAGCCGGCCCCCGGTTCAGAGCCATCGTCATCGGAAAGACGGTGCTGCCATTCGAACAGTTTGTTGAGTGCTTCGAGCGGCGTCAGCGAGTCGACATCCAGACCTCGGAGTTCGCGCATCAGGGGATGATTCTCAGTTAGGAAGGAAAGCTGCCCTACCGGCTCCCCCGAGCCGGTCTGCGGCTCCCGTCCCTCCCTCTCCAGGTCGGCCAGGATCTCCTGAGCCCGATGGATTACCGGGCGCGGCAGGCCGGCCAATTCGCCCACATGTATCCCATAGGATCGATCGGCGCCCCCTGGCACGATCTTGTGCAAGAAGACCAGCTTGCCGTCCTCATCAGCTACCGCCACATTGTAGTTGCGCACCCCAGGCAGCAACGACGCCAGGCGGGTCAGCTCGTGGTAATGGGTGGCAAACAGCGTCCGAGCCCGAAGACGGGGGTGATTGTGGATGTGCTCCACCACGGCCCAGGCGATAGATAGCCCATCGTAGGTGCTGGTGCCTCGCCCAATTTCATCCAGGATCAGCAGGCTGCGGTTGGTGGCGTGATGCAGGATGTTGGCGGTCTCGATCATCTCGACCATGAAAGTCGACTGCCCGGCGTGGATCTCGTCCTGGGCGCCGATGCGGGTGAAGATGCGGTCGGTCAGTCCCATCGTGGCCGACGCCGCCGGCACGTAGCTGCCCATTTGGGCCATCAACACCAGCAACGCCACTTGACGCAGGTAGGTCGACTTGCCAGACATGTTGGGGCCCGTGATCACGCGCACCCGCTCGCCTTCATCGAAGACGGCGTCGTTGGGGACAAATCGGCCATCCCGCAGGAACTGCTCCACCACAGGATGCCGTCCTTCTCGGATGGCCAGCATCGGATCATCCACCAACTCTGGGCGGGTGTAGCCCTTGGTGGCGGCCACGTCGGCCAGCGACGACACGACATCCAACCTGGCCACCGCCCGGGCGGTCCCAAGCAGACGCTTGGCATGGCCCCCAACGGTCCGGCAAACCTCGCCAAAGACGGCGGATTCAATCTCGCGCATCTCCTCCTCAGCTGAGAGGACCTTGGCCTCGTAATCCTTCATTTCGGGCGTAATGTAGCGTTCAGCGTTGACCAGAGTTTGCTTGCGCTGGTAGTCCTCCGGCACCCGCTCGGAGTGCGCCTTGGTGACCTCAATGTAGTAGCCGAAGACCTTGTTGTAGCCGACTTTGAGGCTCTTTATTCCCGTTCGCTTGCGTTCCTCGGCCTCCAAATTGGCGATCCACTCCCGCGCCCGCTTCGACCCGTCCACCACCCGGTCCAGTTCCTCACTGAAGCCGGGTCGGATGACCCCCAAATGGGCCAGCGTGGCCGGCGGCTCATCGGCGATCGCCGCCCACAACAAGTCCAGCACATCGGGGCATGGGTCAATGGACGCCGCCAGCGTCGCGACTGACTGGGAGTCAGACGTCTCAAGCAAGCGACGCAGATTGGGCAGCGCGGCCAGGGTGTCCCTTAGACCGGTCAGGTCGCGGGGGCCAGCCATCCCGGACAGTATCCGGTTGGTCAGCCGCTCCATGTCCCCCAGCGGATGCAGCGCCTGGCGCACCTCGGACCGCCGGAGGCCATCTTCGAAGAAGGCGGTCACCTGGTCCAGGCGCCGGTTGATCCGGCCCAAGTCCAGGAGCGGTCGATGCACCCACTGGCGCATCAACCGCCGCCCCATGGGGGTGACGGTGGTATCGATGACGGACAGCAGCGAACCACGCGTTTCGCCGCTGCGCAGGGTTTCGGTCAGCTCCAAATTGCGCCGGGTGGCGGCGTCGAGCACCATGTACTCGTCCAGCGAGTAGGTCGAGAGCGCTGCCAGCAGGCTGAGGGCCGCCGGCTGGGTTTCGGAAAGATAGTCGACAATCGCTCCGGCTGCCTGGGTGGCCAAAGGCTTGCCTTCCAGGCCGAAGCCCTCTAGGCTTGCGACCCCGAAATGTGCCCGCAGGGTCTCATCCGCCCGGTCAAGCGCCATCCGCCACGCGTGGACGAGGCTCACATGAGCTTGGATCGTATTGGCCGGTGTCTCGGTGTCGGCCAGCAGCACTTCGGCCGGACGCAGGCGCGCTAGCTCCTGGTGCAGGCCGTCCTCGAAGAGCTCCACGGGGAACTGCGTGGCGGCGAATTCCCCGGTCGTGACGTCGACGAAAGCCGCGCCGAATTCGCCCTCCCCGCGCACCGCCGCCAACAGGTAGTTGTTGCCGTCACCGGGGAGCATCCCGGGTTCGATCACGGTTCCTGGAGTGACGACGCGCACCACTTCCCGCGGGAATAGCCCTTTAACCGGGCCGTCCCCGACCTGTTCGCAGATCGCCACGTGGTGCCCTTGCTCGATCAGCCGGGCGATGTAGGCCTCGGCGGCATGGTGAGGGATGCCAGCCATCGGCACGCGCTTGCCCTTGGCCACGTTGCGCGAGGTGAGAACGATGTCGAGCGTGTCCGCCGTCAGGCGGGCGTCGTCATCAAAAGTCTCGTAGAAGTCGCCCAATCGGAAGAACAGGATCGCGTCTGGGTATTGGCGTTTGATCTCGAGATACTGCTGCCGGATGGGGGTCACATCGTCCGTGTTGGCCATCGTGGATGCATTCTAAGAGAGGCCCCATGAAACAGCAAGAAGCTATGCTATACTGCCCGCATGTCCCAGCCGCTCATCGCCGTCGACCTTGGCGGGACGTCGTTGCGGGCGGCTCTCTTCGCCGGTGACTCGCCCCAGCCCGTACGCCATAAGAAGTTCTCCTCGCAAGCTGACAAAGGCCCGGCTCACGTTATCCGTCGGATGATCAAGGTCATCGAATCCGTCATGCCCGAGTCGCACAAGGGGCTGCGCATCGGCATCGGCGTTCCGGGCCCTCTTGATCCCTTCGAAGGGGTCGTCCTTGAAGCCCCCAACCTCCCGGGCTGGAAGAACGTCCCCCTGCAAGCCAAGCTCCAAAGCCATTTTGATTGCCCAGTCCGCCTCGGCAACGACGCCAATGTGGCGGCGCTGGGCGAGTGGCGGTTCGGCGCGGGTGAACAGGCCGACCCCATGTTGTATGTGAACATCGGCACGGGCATCGGAGGCGGGCTCATCCAGGCTGGCCAGATCATGCTCGGCCAACGCGGCCTGGCGGCGGAATTTGGGCATGTCACCGTGGTCCCCGACGGCCCGTTGTGCGGCTGCGGGCAGCGAGGACATTTGGAGGCTCTGGCCGCCGGACCGGCCATCGCACGCCAGGCGAACCTTCGCTTGGATGGCGGCGCCGCCTCGAGCCTATCCACGATCCGCCAAGCGGGCCGGCAGGTCACCGGGGTCGATGTCGGCCGGGCCGCCAACGAAGGCGATCCCCTGGCTCTGGAGATCATACGCTCGACGGGCGAGATCGTCGGCCTGGCCCTGGCGAGCTTTCTCCACATCCTCAATCCGCAGCGGGTGGTGCTCGGCGGAGGGGTGTCATTGATCGGGGCTCCTTTGCTCGACCCACTCGATGCGAGTCTTCGCCAGCATGTGATGCACCCGGGCTATCTTCAGGACCTCACCGTGGTCCAAGCCGCACTCGGTGATGACGCCGGCCTGGTTGGCGCCATGGTCCTGGCCGCCACCGTCTGAGCTCCTGGCCGCGAAAAGCCATGGCCGCCGCCAACGCCCTCCCGATGCTCATCGCGCTGCTTGATCCTGGCCCTGGCCTTCGGCTTCCTCAATGGCCTGCACGACAGCGCCAACATCGTGGCGGCCGTGATCACATCGCGCGCTCTCGAACCCTCGCACGGCACTGCTGCTTACGGCGCTGGCCGAATTCGCCGGCCCCTTCCTTTTCGGCGTTGCTGTGGCGCAGACGGTCGGCGCCGACCTGCTCAATCCGACCTCCCTGCAGATCGACGTCGTAGTGGCAGCGCTGGTGGCGGCAGTGATCTGGGATCTGGTTACTTGGTATCTGGGCCTGCCAACCTCATCTTCGCACGCGCTGATCGGCGGCTTGCTGGGCGCCGGCATCCTGGCCGACGGGTTCGGCGTTGTACAGCTTCCGGGCCTGGCCAAGATCCTGCTGGCCCTGTTCCTGTCGCCGCCCATCGGTTTGGTCGTCGGGTACCTGATCATGCGAGTGACGATCTGGGCCGTACGCGACGCCGACCCGTCGATTAACCGGCGCTTCCGCAGCCTACAGGTCATCACCTTGCTGGGTCTGGGCCTGAGCCATGGGACCAACGATGGCCAGAAGACAATGGCCGTTATGGCCCTGGGCTTGGTCGCCGGCGGCGTGACATCGACCTTCACTGTGCCCATCTGGGTGATCGCCAGCAGCGGCCTGGCCATCGCCCTGGGAACGGCCGTCGGCGGCTGGCCGCTGATCCGCACCCTGGGCGGCAAGATCTTCCGCATCCGGCCCGTCCACGGGTTCAGCTCCCAGGTCGCCGGGATCGTCGTCATCTTGGGCGCGGCGCTGATGGGCGGTCCCGTCAGCACCACCCAGGTGCTGAGTTCGGCCATTATGGGCACAGGCGCCGCCCAACGCGTCAGCCAGGTCCGCTGGTTGGTCCTACGCGACATGGGCATCGCCTGGATCCTGACGATCCCGCTGACCGCCGGGGTCGCGGCGCTGCTATACATGCTGCTCGTTCGTCTCATCGGCTGATTGTGAAATCCGTCACAAATTGATCGGGGCTATTCCCCGCCGCCGAGCCAGCGGCGAAGTCGGGTTTCCAGCGCATCCACCACGCCGGGCTGCATGTCGAACCAGGCGATTTGGGGATCATCCGGCTTAAACCAGTTGGCCTGCCGGCGGACGAACTTCCGGCTGGCGCTTCGGATCTTCTGTCTGGCTTCTTCCAGGCTCAGCTCACCGAGCACGACCTGCGCCAACTGCCGGTAGCCGATGGCCGACATGGCCGGCGACTCTGGGTCGACCCCCCTCTCGATCAGCCCGGCAACTTCATCCATCCAACCCGCCGCCAGCATCGCCTCCAGGCGATGATCGATCCGCCGGTACAGCTCCTCCCGGGGTCGGCGCAGTCCGACGCGGAAGATGGCAAACGGAGGGGCGACCAAGTGCCGGGCCTCGCTCGGGCGGAGGCCGGTGAGGTGGTAAATCTCCAAGGCCCGCACAACCCGGCGGACGTTGCGAGAATCGATGGCACGCGCTCGATCTGGATCGACTTCGGCCAGCTGGGCGTGCAGGGCTTGGTGGCCTTCTGACTCGGCGATCGCCTCCAACCTGCGGCGCAGTTCCCAATCGGCCGGCGCCGGAGGCGGCCGCCAACCTTGCAGAACGGCCGTCAGATACTGGCCTGTGCCGCCGACCAAGAACGGGATCCGGCCACGGGCGTGAATATCCCGGATCGCTGCCAGGGCGGCCTTGCGGTAGGCCCCCAGGCTGAAGTTCTGGCTGGGTTCAACAATGTCAATCAGGTGATGCGGCACGCTGGTGAGGTCTTCGGGCCCCGGCTTGGCGGTTCCGATGTCCATCCCACGGTACACGAGCCGCGAGAATCGGCCGATACGATCTCGCCGTCGAGCCTGGACGCCGAGCGCGATGGCCAGCTCGGTTTTGCCGACGGCCGTGGGGCCCATCAGGGCAATCAACGGGGCCTTCCGGGTTGACATCAGCCCCCGCCGGGCGGTTCGGCGCCGATGGCGTTGACGTAGTGTTCGAGACGGACGACGTCGCCGGCCGGACCCTGGTCGATTGCCACCACGTCAAAGCGAAAATCGCTCTCCACCTGCTCGTGGTCCTGAAGATAGGCCCAGGCCGTTTTGCGAAGCCGGGCTTGTTTGGCAGGTGTGACCGCCTCTTCGGGCCAACCGAACTCGTGCCGACGACGGGCCTTGACCTCCACAAACACCAGCGTCTCCCCGTCCACGGCCACCAGGTCCAGCTCGCCGTGCGCTGCATGCCAATTGCGATCCAGGATGCGGTAGCCCTTGTCGATCAGGAAGCGGGCAGCCGTCTCTTCGCCCCAGGCTCCCAAGCCCCGCTGGGCCATCAGGCTGGGCCGCGCAGTCAATTCCAGAGGCGCCTCAGCACGCGACCGTTGCGCGCCTTGGGTTGACCGACAAGCGTCTCGTAGTGCTCTTCGACCATTCGGCTGGTGCGCTGAATGTCGTACTCAAGGGCCGAGCTCCGGGCACGAACCGACATGTCCATCCGCAGAGCCGTGTCGGCGATAAGCCGAGTCAGCTTGGCGGTGAACGCGGCAAGGTCGTCCCGGCAGACGAACCCGTTCTCCCCGTCCGTGATCGTGTCCCCAACTCCCGGAGAATCGATCCCCACGACCGGCAGCCCACAGGCCAAGGCTTCGATCACGGAGAGCGGATGCACCTCTGTGACAGATGCTGTGACAAAGGCGTCAGCCGCCGTCAGGTAGCAGGGGACATCATCATGGGGGACCATTCCGGTGAATACCACTTTGTCCTTCAGCCCGCTGCGCGCCGCCAAGTCCTGCAGGTTGTCCCGCTCCGGTCCGTCGCCGACGAGCACCAAGCTCGTGTCGGGATAGGCCGTTTGCGCTCCGGCGAATGCCCGTACCAGGAAGGTCAGGTTCTTTTCGGGGCCCAACCGGCCGCTGTAGATCAGGACCACGTCCTCATCCGCGAGCCCCAATTCCCTCGCGCGGGATGGGTTGGATGTCTTCTTCGAAGCGGCCCAGGTCGACGCCGTTGGGGATGACTTCGATCGGACCGCTGACGTCCAGGTCGCGCAGGACCCTTCGCAATCCATCGGAAGGTGCGATGACCAAGTCGACTTCCTTGCAGAAGGAAGGCAGGTAGGCTTGAAGGAAAGATGTGCCGACCACATCCGGCAGCATCGGCAGGTAAGCCTGGGCGTACAAGTCGTAGCGCGTGTGGTTGGTGAAGACGATCGGGATGTTCTTGGGTCGGCAGTAACGCAGCGCCAACCGTCCGCTCAAGAAAGGGTGTTGGACATGGGCGATGTCCATCGTCTCCAGCAGCCGCTGCGCCGAGCTGGCATAGCGAAAGCCGAGATGGATGCCTGTGTCCGCCACCGGGACCCCGGGGGAACGGATGATATTCGTCTCGTCATCCGGGAAGTCAAGATCCCCAAAGGTGAACACAAACACCTCATGTCCACGGCTCTCGAGGACCTGTTTGTTCAGGCTGATGTAGTGGGTGACTCCGCTGATGTGCGGCTTATAAGTGTCGGCGAGCAGGCCGATTCGCATCCTCAATCCTCCAGGCATTTTCATCGTAGCCTGCACCCAGTCCCTGGTCAAGCCGGTCAGGTGCCCAGCTTGGATGCCCCCTTGAACTGTGCTATGCTTTGGCCGTTCTCCGCAGCGCGCGAGGGATTCATGAAGATCGTCAGTGTCCTGGGGCAAGCCGACATCTTTGCCGACATCAGCCCGGCTCAACTTGAGCTGGTGGCTTCCCTGTGTCAGGTCCGAGAGGTCTCCCGGGGCGATACAATCTTCGAAGAGAACGCCGCCAGCGATGAATTGTACGTCATCGCCGAGGGCGAGGTCGACATCCTCGTCGATCCGGCGCTCGTCAGCCACCCTGGCGATGAGAGCAGCGGTCCGACGGTGATCGCCAGGCTGCGTCGCGGCCAGTCGTTCGGCGAAATTGCCCTGGTGGACCAGGGGTTGAGGTCGGCTTCCGCCCGCAGCGCCAATGACGCCACTTCTCTGGTTGTTATTCCTCGGGATCAGCTGATCCTCTTGTGTGAGAGTGACCCCATCTTGGGCTACCGCTTGATGCGCAATCTGGCTGCTGACCTTTCCATCAAACTGAGGAACGCCGACTTGCTGCTTCGCGCCGGTCTGCTGGATTCCTGAACGCCCCGGCCGGTCTTGTACCGAATTTGTTTGACACCCGTATCCGTCGGCCGATAGAATGGATTGCTTGGAACGCGGGCGGTCCGGCCTGGAAGAATGCCGTAGGACAGCTCCCACACCGGGCGAACGATCAAGTGGCCGCCAGGCACTATCGATCCGCCCCGGCGCCCGATGGTGTCGAGACACATTGGGCTGGACCCGGTCACGGACGGCTAACTTGATCGCTGGCTCGTCCGAACAGCCGCCTGAGCGCGCCGGACGCGGTTCTGCAAAAGGCTGGCACCCGGCCTAAGGGTTGGCTCCAGTTTCCGAGACCACGTGGCTTGTCCCATGCTTGTGAGCGTAGTTGACATGCCGGAGCAGGCCGATATAGAATTTGGCATTCACGAGAGGGGAAACGGAATGGGCAGCCTGCGGGCTGCACTGCCGTCAGGCGCCCTCGCCTGTTCCGACGGCTTGGCAGTTCCGAGCCGAAGAAAGGAGGTGCCGGAGGGATACCGTCCTGTTAATTTCCGACAGCTAGCAATGGTCCCCCGAACGGCCCGACATGATCGCCGGGCGACAATTGTAGGAGGAGGATGACGCAATGAGACGTACCCCTTGGGTGCTGTCCGTACTGATCATCGCAGGCTTTCTGCTGACGGCCTGCGGTGGCGCGCAGGCCTTTCAGTGTACCGATGCGATCGGCTGCGTGACTTACGGTCCCAATGATCCGATCAAACTGGCCTCGGCTCTGGTTATCTCCGGCCCCAACGCCGACCTGGGCACGGACTCACAGCATGGCGTAGAGATTGCGATCGAATTCCAGGGCAAGGTTGACGGTCACGACGTGACGCTTCAGGCTGAAGACGACGGCTGTAACGCCGAGGGCGGGCAAGCCGCTGGTCAGAAGATCGTTTCCGACCCCTCGATCATTGGCGTGGTCGGCACGAGCTGCTCGGGCGCGGCTGTTCCAATGTCCAAGGTGATCTCGGACGCCGGCTACTTCATGGTGTCCCCGTCCAACACTTCGCCCGTGCTGACGGACCCCGCTCAGGCCTGGAACCCCGGCTATCTGCGAACCGCCCACAACGACAAGGTCCAGGGCGCAGCCATGGCCGACTTCGTGTACAACACGCTTGGTCTGAAGACGGCGGCCGCCATCCATGACGGCGACCCCTACACTGAGGGCCTGGCCAACGCCTTCCGGGAATCGTTCACCTCACTGGGTGGAACGGTCGTAGCCTTCACGGCTATCAGCGTCGGCGACACCGACATGCACCCGGTGCTGAGCGCCGTGGCTGCCGCCGGCCCGCCGGACTTCATCTACTTCCCGGTCTTCACGGCTGAGTGTGCCTTCCTGGCCAAGCAGTCCAAGGAGGTCGCTGGTCTGGAGAACACCAAGGTTGCTGCGGCCGATGGTTGTATTTCGACCGCCGCTGCCGAGGCCATCGGACCCGCCGGTGAGGGCATGTACTTCTCCGGCCCCGACACCTCTTTCTCAGGCGCCTTGAACGATAAGTTCCTGGCCGCCTATCAGGCGGACTACGGCACGGCCCCGATCTCGGTCTTCCATGCGCATGCTTTCGATGCCACCAACATGATCTTCGCCTGCATCGAAAAGGTCGGCGTACTGGACTCCGACAACACGCTTCACATCGGCCGCCAGGCCATGCGCGACTGCCTGTATGCCACCAAGGATTTCCAGGGCATCACCGGCAACCTGACCTGCGACCAGTACGGCGACTGTGCCGATCCTAAGATCACAGTTTCTCAGTTGCAGAGCGGCGAATACGTCAAGATCTGGCCGTAACCTGTAACTTGCTCCCTAGGCGGGTGATCGTGCCGCCCGAGCGGAGTGACGGCTGAAAGGGGTGGGCCCAGGGATCAACTCTTTGGGCCCATCCCTCCTCATCGGAGACAACCCAATGCGTCAGCGTTTGGCCAAACTCGACTTCTTGGGCCTGTTCTTGTGGATTATTGCCGCCAGCATCATCCTGTTCGCCATCTGGGGAACGGTTGCCACCCTTAGAGACAATCCTTACCCAAGTTCAACTTGGATCGGTTTCATCGTCTTCGGTGTTTCGCAGGGATCGATGTATGCGTTGATCGCCATCGGCTACACGTTGGTCTATGGCGTGTTGTTTATGATCAACTTCGCCCATGGCGAATTCTTCATGTCGGGCATTTTCACGGCGACAGTCTTCGTTGCTGGGCCCCTGACCGAATCCGGCTTCATGGAAAGCCACCCGATTGAATCGCTGCTTGCGGTGGCCGTCGTATCGATGGTGGTGTCGGTTGGCGTGGCCGTCCTCACCGAGAGGGTCGCCTATCGCCCTCTTCGCAACGCCCCTCGCCTGGTGCCGCTGATCACAGCTATTGGCGCCTCCATCTTCTGGCAAAACTTCTTCCGCGGGCTGTTTGGATCTGAAAACAAGCCTTTCCCGCAGATTGAACAGCTCAAAGGCACCATCTCCGTTTTCGGGATCGAAATCCTGAAGACGCACGTGGTCGTCATCATCGTGACAATCATTATGTTGATCGCTTTGAACTTCTTCATCATGCGTACAAGATCCGGCAAGGCCATCCGTGCCGTGGCGGAGAATCGGGAAGTGGCGGCCCTGATGGGGATTGACGTTGACCGCACCATCACCATGACTTTTATTGTCGGAGCGGCCATGGCGGCCGTCGCCGGGGTGCTGTATGCCATCGTTTTCCGGCAGGTCTACTTCTACATGGGATTTTTCCCCGGGCTGAAAGCCTTTATCGCCGCTGTGCTGGGGGGGATCGGCAGCATCCCGGGCGCCGCCCTGGGCGGGCTCATCTTGGGGCTGATCGAATCGGTTGGGCCTCATCTCTTCTTCACCGGCTTGCATATCCCCGCCTACAACCAGCTCAAAGATGTTATATCGTTCACGATACTCGTCCTGATCTTGATCTTCCGGCCCCAGGGAATCCTCGGCGAGCGTCTCAGCGAGACAAAGGCGTAGGGTGACCTCTATGAATGACCACACAGGATTCGATTTTCGCAATGCCATACGCCTCGGCCTGATTGCCGGCATCGTCTCGGTCAGCCTTTCGGCTATCGGGATTGTGGAACTCTTCGCCAGCCGGGAGCTTATCTCGGGAATCATCACGATGGGTCAAGTGCTCATCTTCTCTGCACCCGCCCTGCTGGCCTATCTCTCCGTCCGAGACCTGAACGTTTCCCGAACCAGGATGTTGTTGAGCGGATTGATCTCAGGCGCAGCCGCTTCCCTTCCCATACTGGTCCTCGTCCTGCTTGAGTCACAGGTCGATCTGCGCCAATTCATGCCTGGCGTGTCCCCCACCCTGATGGACGTCCTGACCTTTGGCCGCGGACCCTATGTCGGCGGTTTGCTCCTGATGGCCGCAATGGCCGTGATCAGCATGTTGGCGGCCGGAATCGAGAGCTTGCCTTCCTCACTCAGACAGCCACTGCTGACCGGAGGGCTTTGGACGTTGACGCTAGGCTTGTTCTCGGAGATCCTCTCCGGTCGCATGAGAGATTTCTTCGGCTCGTCGTTTTCGGCGCTCTTTTTCAGTGGGAAGGCGCTCGACCCGCTGTTTGGCGCCGGGTTGTTTATCGCCATCGCGGGAGGCAATCGCCTTTGGACAACTCGTTCTGAAGGCGTCCAATCTCGCATTGCTGCGCTCTCTCCACGCGGACAACGGCAGATGCGCCTGGGTATCTTCCTCGCTAGCGGTCTTGGGCTGATCATCCTTCCGCTGGTGCTTGGCAGCTATCTGTCCGAAGTTGCGAACACCGTTGGTTTGTTCATATTGATGGGCTTGGGATTGAACATTGTGGTAGGTTTCGCTGGCCTGCTCGACTTGGGCTACGTGGCCTTCTTCGCCATCGGGGCCTATTCCATGGCGGTTCTGACGTCTCAGGGTGAGTTGGGCATCGGCCACATGAACTTTTGGGAAGCGATTCCGTTTTGCGTCCTCTTTGCCGCGACGGCCGGCATCATTCTCGGCATCCCGGTTTTGCGGATGCGGGGAGACTATCTGGCGATCGTGACCCTGGGATTTGGCGAAATCATCCGCCTGCTGGCGATCTCCGATGCTCTCAAGCCCTTCATCGGCGGAGCCCAAGGGGTCCTCAAGATCCCCAAGCCGGACTTTTTCGGGGTGACATTGGTCCAGCCCGGTCAGTTCTACTATGTGGTTTTGGCGGGATGCCTGCTGGCCGCTTTTGTGGCCTATCGTTTGGGGGAATCGCGCCTGGGACGCCAGTGGATGGCCATGCGCGAAGACGAAGACGTCGCCGAAGCCATGGGCATCAAGCTGGTCAGCGCCAAGCTGCTGGCCTTCGCCACTGGAGCGGCCTTCTCTGGGCTGGCCGGGGCGCTCTTCGCCAGCAAGCTGACGTCCATCTTTCCACATAGCTTCAGCCTGATCATCTCCATCAACGTGCTCAGCTTGATTATCATTGGCGGTATCGGCAGTCTCCCAGGGGTTGTGGTCGGGGCGCTGATCCTGGTTGGGCTACCCGAACTGCTTCGCGAGTTCGCCGAATACCGGCTGCTCATGTACGGCGCTCTGTTGATTCTGATGATGCTCGCCAAACCGGAGGGGATTCTGGCCTTCGGCGGTACGCCAGCGTGAGCTTCAGGCAGATGCTGAGGTCCTCAAAGCCCAACAAGCCGCCCTCGACGCGGAAGGCTAGAATGATGGTTGCCAATCCCCCTCTGCTGAAGGCCCGTTCTGTCACCAAGCGCTTTGGCGGCCTGGTGGCCGTGAGCGATCTGGATTTCGACCTTCCGAAGGATTCAATCGTAAGCATCATCGGCCCCAATGGCGCCGGGAAGTCAACCTTCTTCAACTGCATCACCGGGTTCTATGACGTCGACGAAGGCTCCATCCTCTTTAAAGACGTAGGCATCGACGGGGATTCCCCCGATCAGATCGCCCGCATGCACATCGCACGGACCTACCAGAACATCCGCCTATTCTCCAACATGACCGCCATCGAGAACATCCTTGTCGGGATGGAGCCCAGGCTCCACTCACACTGGTACAGCTTTATCTTGGGATCGCGCAAGACCCGCAAAGAAGAAGCCTGGGCGTTGGATGAGGCCCGGCGACTGCTTCAGTTCGCTGGCCTTGCGGGGAAAGGCGATTTCCTGGCAAAGAATCTTCCCTACGGCGATCAGCGCCGGCTCGAAATCGCCCGGGCGCTGGCCAACCAACCGGAGATTCTGCTCCTGGACGAGCCAACGGCCGGTATGAATCCCAACAAATCGACCACCACCATGCATTTCATCAACCGGCTCCGGGACGAGCTCGGGGTGACCATTTTGCTGATTGAACACGACATGCGGGTGGTCATGGGCATCTCTGAACGCGTCACCGTGCTGGACTATGGAACGAAGATCGCCGAAGGCCCACCGGCTGAAATCCAGCGCAACCCACGCGTGATCGAAGCCTATCTCGGTCGAGGCGCCGCCTCCGGCCTGGAGTTGGAACCCGACTAGCCCAAGCGGAGCGGATTTTCAATGCCAATGCTCGAGATCAACGACATCCACACCTATTACGGCAACATCCACGCCCTGCGTGGGATATCGGTTCACGTCGACGAGGGCGAGATCGTCACCCTGATCGGGGCCAACGGGGCCGGGAAAAGCACCACGCTCAAGAGTATCTGCGGGCTGACCAAGCCCCAGCGGGGCACGGTTCTTCTCCAGGGCGAGGATCTGGCGCCGTACAAGGCCCACGAAATCGCCCGCATGGGAGTGGCGATGGTCCCTGAGGGCCGGGGTGTCTTCTCCAAACTGACCGTGACCGAGAATCTCGACATGGGCGCCTTTCAGAGGAACGACCGAAGCGGCATCGAGCACGATCGCGAGCGCATCTACACCCTGTTCCCGCGTTTGAAGGAACGGCGCACTCAGGTCTCCGGCACGCTCAGCGGTGGCGAACAGCAAATGTTGGCTACGGCGCGGGCGCTGATGGCGAAACCCCGTCTCCTGCTGCTCGACGAGCCGTCAATGGGTCTGGCGCCGGTGCTGGTCGACAGCGTCTTCGAGACCATCGTGGACATCAACCGCGAGGGCACCACCATTCTGCTGGTCGAACAGAACGCTTCCATGGCTCTCAAGATCGCCAGCCGCGGATACGTTCTCCAGACCGGCGAAATTGTCCTCACCGACTTCGGCGGAGGGCCTGCGCAAGAACCCCACCGTCCAGAAATCCTACCTGGGTATGGAATAGAATTGGTCTAGGCCACGCGGGCGGCCACCGCCCATTTGTCTGTCTCCTGAGGGCGGATCTCCTGATCCGCCCTTTCAGTGTGGAGGCCGAGCATGCCTGTCCGCTTTCTCAACGCGCAGGATGTCCAGCAGGCGCTCCCGATGGCGGACGCCATCCAAGCGATGAAACAGCGCCTACGCGCAGCTCTCGAACGGCGAGGCTGAGATGCCATTGCGAACCCGGATCGGTTTGGAAGATGCCGGCGGCGTTTCATTGTTCATGCCCGCCTATCTGCCCCGAGAAGATGGCCTTGCGTTGAAGATCGTGTCCGTGTTTCCCCACAACCCCGACCGGGGACTGCCCACCATCCACGCCGTGGTGATCGCCCTCGATCCTTCCACCGGGCAGCCGCTGGCGATTCTCGAAGGCGGAAGCTTGACGGCGATCCGAACCGGCGCTGGCTCCGGTGCGGCCGCTGATGTGCTGGCAACCCGGACGCCAATTCCGTGGCCATCATCGGCAGCGGAATCCAGGCCCGAACCCAGTTGGAGGCCGTCTGCTGCGTCCGGGAGATCAAGCAAGTCTGGGTCTATAGCCCCAATGCCGATCACGCCAAAGCGTTTGCCGACGAAATGGCCGGGCGCAACGGGGTCCCGCGTACAATTGAGGTGGCCAAGTCGGCGGATAAGGCGGTGGCCCAAGCCGATGTCGTCTGCACGGCCACGACCTCAAGTCGGCCCGTTTTCGATGGGCGCCGACTTCGACCGGGCTGTCATGTCAACGCCGTCGGCTCGTTTACGCCGGACATGGTCGAGCTCGACCTCGAGACTTTGAAGCGATCCATAGTCGTCGTAGACTCCAGACAAGCTGTCCTGGAGGAAGCCGGGGAGTTGATCCAACCGATCAGATCCGGCCAATACCGTGAAGCCGACATCCACGGCGAGCTGGGCGAGATCTTGCTCGGAAGGCTCGAAGGACGAACGCTGGCCGATCAGATCACCTTGTTCAAATCTGTGGGTGTCGCCGTTCAGGATGCGGCGGCGGCGGCAGCCGCCTTGAAGAACGCGGAAGCCGAGGGGGTCGGCCAGCTTGTTGAACTCTAGCGCAATCGACCCGTCCGACGGCGTGGAGAGACAACGGGCACAACCTTCAATCCCAGGAGAGACTGGTCCATGACTTCAACGGTTCCGAAGACCGCCGATGTGGTCATCATTGGCGGCGGTGTTATGGGGGCCAGCAGTGCCTACCATCTGGCCAAGGCCGGCTTTGAAAAGGTCGTCTTGGTTGAGCGCACCGAGCATTTCGAGGACAGCGCCACCAGCCGCTGCGCCGGTGGCGTCCGCTACCAGTTTGGCACCGAAGTCAATATCCGCCTGTCACAGGCGAGCCTTCCTAGGCTGGAACGATTTCGAGACGAGCTTGGCGTGGATCCACAATATCGCCAGTGCGGCTACATGTTCGTCTTGACAGAAGAAACCACCGTCGCAGCCTTCGAAGGCATCGTAAGATTGCAGCGTGATTTGGGTGTCCCCACCGAGTGGCTCACCGGCGAAGACGTCCGCCGGCGGCTGCCGTTAATGCGTTTCGAGGATGCATTGGCCGGCACGCTTCACGCCAAGGATGGCCTGGCCGATCCCAACAGCGTTCTGATGGGTTACCTCCAGGGCGCTCGCCGCCTCGGCGCCACCATTCTCACGGGTGTAGAGGTCACCGGGATGGACGTCAGCGGCGGCCAGGTGGCGGCGGTGATTACGGACGCCGGCAGCATCAGCACCCGGCAGGTTATCGATGCCGCCGGGCCCTGGGCGGCCCAGGTGGCCGGCTTGGCGGGGGTGGACGTTCCGATCGAGCCCGTCCGGCGACAGATGCTGACCACAACGCCGCTGCCGGAATTGCCGGCTGATTTTCCGTTCGTGATCCACTTCGAACGATCGCTCTACTTCCACCGTGAGGGCGAAGGCTTGCTCACCGGCATGTCCAATCCCAATCAGGCTCCGGGCTTTGAACAGAGCATCGATCCGGATTGGGAGCTGACCGCCATGGAGGCGGCCATGGCACGCCTGCCGATGCTTTCCAACGCAGGCCGCCTTTCCGGGTGGGCGGGCTTGTATGAAGTCACGCCGGACGCCCATCCGATCTTCGGACCCACTCCCGTGGGGGGGTTCTGGCTCGTAGCCGGCTTCTCCGGACATGGGTTCATGCATGGGCCGGTCGCTGGCAAGCTGATGGCCGAATTCCTGACTGAAGGGTCAGCGACGACCGTCGACGTATCATCGCTGGACCTGGCACGCTTCACAGCAGGCCGGACGATCAAGGAGCCAAACGTCATATGACTTCGCCAGACGCCGAGATCCTCACCATCGGAACCGAACTGCTGCTTGGCGAGATTACTGACACCAACACCGCCGTCATCGCCCGGTCACTGCGAGGCCTGGGGATCAATCTGTTTCGGACGGCGACGGTGGGTGACAACGCCCAGCGCATCGCCGAGGCCCTCAAAGAGATGTTCGGAAACGTCCAGATCATTATCACCACCGGCGGCCTGGGTCCCACCGTCGACGACCCCACGCGAGAAGCCGTGGCCCTAGCCCTCGGCGTTGAGACGGTGTTCGTTCCCGAACTTTGGGAGCAGATCCAGGACCGTTTCAGAGCGTTCGGCCTCGTCCCCGGTGCGAACAATCGGCGCCAGGCCTTCCTTCCCGAGGGCGCGCAAGCCATTGAGAATCCTGTGGGGACAGCCCCGGCGTTTTGGGCCGACGCTGGCGGCACCCTGGTCGTTTCGCTGCCCGGCGTGCCGGCCGAGATGACCCACCTGCTGGAGCATGCCGTGCTGCCCCTGATCCGCTCGCGCTTTGAACTAGGCGAGGTTATTCGAACCCGGATTGTGCGCACGGCTGGCGTGGGCGAGTCCCGGCTTGACGAGAAGATCGGCGAACTCGAGAGGCTGTCCAATCCAACCGTCGGCGTCTCGGCCCACCCCGGGCGGGTGGACATACGCATCACGGCCCGGGCTGACTCTCCGGAGGCGGCGGAAGGGCTGATCGCCCCGGTCACCGAACGGATCCAATCGATTCTCGGCGACCACATCTACGGTTTCGACCAGCAAACGCTGGAAGACACCGTGCTCAACCAGATATCGTCCAACGGCTGGGAAGTCGCCAGTGTCGAGGCGGGGTCGGCGGGCGCCCTGGTCAGCGCACTCGCAGAACCAGCTCATCCGTCGTTTATCGGGGGCCTTGTTCTCCCCGAGTCGGCTACCGTAGACGATATGCGCCGTGCTATGGCCGGCCAGCGCAAAGAAGGCGTTTTGGTGATCGGGCTCCACCTGGTGGTCCTTCAGGATGTCACCCACATGACGGCGATATTGTGGGGCGAGGGCGAGGCCGAAGAGAAGACTTACCAGCAATCCGGCCCGGCTGTCAATATCGCCGGCCGATCCCTCAGCCTGGCTCTCGATTGGGTCAGGCGGCGTATCCCAGAAAGATGATCTCATGGAGGCCGCTCAGATTTCGGTTTGTGAAATGTTTCACAAGTGACGAGGCGCCCCCTCTTCTCAGGGCATGACCGAGCCTGTATAATGGACTCCTATAAGCCGATTGTGGCCAAGCGGGTGTCGCCAAGTGGTAAGGCACTAGCTTCCCAAGCCTCTGGGACACCCTTCCCCACGATTGCCACAATTGAGTCTCCTGCCAGGAGCTGCGGACAAGGAGGCAGTGATGTCCGAAGCTCCCCGCATCCAACTGCAGACTGTTGATTCCTTCCTCGATCTGTTCGACGATTTCTACAATCAGCGGGTCTCCAAGCAGGTTTCGAAGGGAACACTGGTCCTGTACGGATACACTGCCGGGAAGTTCTGCGAGTGGGCAGAGTCACAAGGGCTCACGCCGAACAGCGTCACCCGGCAACAGGTCCGAGCCTACATCGCAGAGTTGACCATGTCGGGGCTCGCCAAGGCGACCGTCAATCTCCACGGACGCAACATCAAGGCACTGATAAGGTTCGGTGTGTTGGAAGACATCTGTCCGGAAGTGGATTTCACTGACCTGCTCCCCAAACCACCTCGACGCAAGCGGCCGGTGGCCCGCAAACAAGACATCGCAAGGCTGTTGGACCAGGACCCATCTCCACGTGACCGAGCCATCGTCCTGACCCTGTTCGAGTCCGGCGTTCGCAGGGCTGAGGCCAGCAAGCTCGATTGGGGTGACCTGGATTTCTCACCTCCCGAGATGGTTCGGGTCAGGGTGCGGTCCGGCAAGGGCGACAAGGACCGGATGACCTTTGCAGGACCACGAGCGAGGAAATCGCTCACCGCCTATCGCAAGACGGTCGAGGATGGAAAGCACGACCCGGTGTTCGTGTCCCGGTTCGGAGGTCGGCTGGGCATCGAGGGGATTGACGGGGTGTTCAAGCGGCTGTCCCACAAGGCTGGGCTGGCTCACTGGTCGACCAGAAGTCAATATGGAAGCAGATCAACGCCCCCGACAACAAAGGTTGGGCCCTCGTCCTGCTTCCTGACGGGTCACACTACCTTGGCTGGATTTCCGAGTGGGCCTATGATCCGAACCAAGGGGGTCAAGAGTTCTTGTTGAAGTATGCAAAGCGGGTGAAGGAAGATCTTTCCGAGATTCACTTGGTAGACGGCATTGGTGTGTATTTGAACACCCGGAATGTAATTGCGATTGAGTTCTTCAAGGGGAAACCTCGTTCAGACCGGCATCCATGAGTGGTGGTGGATTCAAATCCTTGCCGAATTGGAATGGCGGGTGACGGTCGAGGAGATCGCACACAAGCTCTAGAGGCTAGAGTGCACTTGTCATCCAGTCTTGGGGGACATTTCTGCAGTGTTTTTCCCATTTACACTCCTGCCGCATTTCGGAGCAATTGAAGCATTGCCTCTTCCTGACGGCCGTTGTTGATGTTCAAAGCTCCAACTTCGAGCTTCTTGCTATAGTCGTATGTGTCACCCCCACTCAATCCCTTCATCTGACCAGCGAAGGCCGGCAGTGTGTTGGAGGCCACCACCGTCTTGATCTCCTTGCCGATCTCCTTGAAGGCCATTGCCAGTGGAGTGGGAGAGTGATGCTGGAGAAAGTCGGGAATGACCAGGTGCTTCAGCTGATCAGCCACCTTCTTGATCCAGCCGTAAAAGTCATGAATGGCGGTGTTGATTCCGTCCAGTGCCTTGCCGATCGTCTTGCTGATGCGGTCTCCAACTGCACCAAAAATGATCTTGGCAAGTTCGAGGTCCCCCATCACCGACCCCCACACCTCGTCCCACGTCTTGCCAAATACTGACGAGATCGAGTTAGCGAAGCCATGCAGAGATCGAGTGATGTCCTGCAAGGCCTGGGCTGGATCGGTGTTTATGTTGATCAGCGCTGCGATCAGACCAGTGAGCAGCTCAATACTGCCGACGGCCGAAGCAGCGACGAGCTTGCCGATCCAACCGACGATGGTTCGGAAGCTCTCGCCACCGGGCCCGTTCCACCAGGTGCTGATGCCGTCGAGAGCACTCTGGATATTGTCCAGCACTACGGGTGCAGCCTGGGCGGTCAGCTCCCCAATCTTCGACACAATGTCGTCTAGCACAGGAGCCATCTTCTCAAGGACGTCTCGCACCAGCGGAGCGAGTGTGTCCATCAGGCGCTGAATCTGAGCTTGCAGATCAGGATTTTGGAATTGCCCGAAGAAGGCGCTGGCCCGGTCTGTCACATTCTTCAAAGCGTTCGTCAGGTCTTCGCCGAGCAACCCAGAAAGTGCTTCCCACATCTCGTTGGACCCAATGCCTGCATCGGCAATCGAACCGAGAAGGCTCGCAACCGGAGCCAGGACGGGGATCAGGCGCTTCTGAACGACATCCACAACCTTGGGGAGCACATCGGAAGCGAAGCTGCCGAATTGCTGAAGCAGTGGTGTCAATACAGGGAGGAGCTTTAGTCCGACTTCGATGAACGTATCGTGCAGCGTGCCCTTGAGAGCTACCATTTGATTGACCAGCTGCCCGAAGTGCGTATGGCATCACCCTGGGCATCAGTCGTGGACTCCATCAGCAGGTTGTAGATCGCTTGAGCCTTTGACATATTGTCAATTTCGGCCCAATTCCCCTTGATACCTTCCTTCATCAGTTCGTTCTGCACTCGAGTTTGGTTCAGAACAATGCCGTACTTCTTGAGGGGTTCGAATTCTCCGGTGATGGCTGACCGGAATGCATCCATCACATCGGTGTTCTGGGCATTCTGGAATGACCCTACGTCAGTGGCCAACTGGGCAAGGTTGGTCGAGAGTTCAGCAGCCTGTTCCCCGGTACCACCCATGCCTTTGACGACAGTGCCAAGGTCGGTTGCCATCCCAATGAGATCATACTTCGACCGGCCTGCTTGGCCTGCGAAGTCTGCCAGCTTCTTGTTGGCTGCGTCTGTCGCATCACCGAAAGTGACTTGCTCTTTGTTGAGCGTTTCGTACATGTCGGCACCTTCTTGCACCGACTTGACCAGCAAAGCTGTCGCTCCCACGATAGCGGCACCTGCTCCCACAACGGCCGCTGTAATGCCAGCTCTGGCAATTCCGCCAAGCTTGTTCGACCACTTCCGTGTATTGCTCTCGGCTTGACCCAAGCCTCTCTTGAGCCCTGATTGGTCAGTTCCCAAATATAGAATGGCATCGCCCAGTGAAATGCTCATGAACTGCTCACCCCGAGATTGGTCGAATGAATCATTCTTCTACCTGCCCTGCCTGATCTTCGGCATCTCGCTCGACCGTTGGCGTCCCACCAACAAATAGCCAGCAGAGCAAAACCGCATTCAGGCGTCCCGCCCAACACGGCACTAGATTGATCGGCATCCCGCCTTTTCGATTGGAAGGCGTCCCGCCTTCCTCCCCTAAAGATAGCCTGGAAAGTGATGGAACCTTTGGTTGGAGTTTCGGTTGCCACGGACCAGCCCCCCGAAGGGATCTCACCACCAAACAAAGCAAGAACCCCCTTCATCGGGGGTCCTTGTCCGTCAACTGTTCAAGGTTGGGATGGGAGGACGACTACTGTGAATTGAGGCTAGCCTCACAGCTGATCTGCAATGCGAAGTCGTTAGGCGATACTTGGACAAAGAACTGACCGGTCGCATTATCGTTGGCAATGATGTCTCGGAATGTCCCTCCAACGCCTCTCAGCCTCGCCCAATAGCATGAGCCGGACTCAACCTTGCCCTTGTAAGTACCAGGTTGGATGTCAGTGCCGACCAAGTACATCCCAGACACAAGGGTGTCTCCACCATCGTAAGGCCTGACTTGGTCGAGCGGGAGCATCGGGCATGCTGTTTGAAATGCCTTGTCAGTCGAGTTCACCTCAACGTAGTATCGCCCTACTGCATTGTCGTTAGCAATGATGTCATCGATGCTTCCACCAAGACCCGACAAACGCTGCCAATAACAGGATCCCGTGTCCGTGTACCCGACGTAGATACCGGGATCGACATCATCCCCGACAAGATAGGTCCCAGGCTCGATCAGTCCGGGGATTTCAGTGGCTGTAGGCCTTGTGGTCGCAGTGGGGGCTGTGGTGTTTGTGGGGGCTGGCGTCGGAGTTGGTGCCTCGGTCGGCTCCATTGTGTCTGCTTCTGTCGAAGCCGCAATTGCCAACGCAGACGTTGGTGTCTCTTTCGGCGTGGAGCTGGGCAGAAGTGTGATGCCCACGCAGCACACAATCAGCAGACCAACAGCTGCGCCGGCAGCGATCAGAATCTTCTTGCCTCGACTCCATCCCTTCTTCTCTTCGGTGCTATCAGGAGCTACCCCCGCCTGTGGTTCTGGTTGATTAGTCATCTTTCTGTTGCCCCTTTCCCCTTGATGTTCTGTCGTCGGAATGATAGGTCTAACGAGAGCTCGATGGAAATGAAGAATTGGTCACATGTGACATCACTCACTGGGCGGTGAACAGACTGATCACCAATGAGCCCTGATCACCCGAGCCAACCCCCAAGAGATACTTCTCACCCATCGTGCCCAGCCCCCCGGAACCCTGTGTAACGACATTCTGCATCGCCGTGTTCAGGTCACCCCGCTCCAACTCGGTCATGCCCCAGTCAGCAAGAGCGCTGTCGACCACTGTCAAGACATCACTCACTCGCATCGACCCGGTCGCCGGTGGATAGACCTGGAACGTGATGCTCCCCTCGTCCAGCTCCATGTGGAAGTTGTCGTGGTCCTTGTGGACGTATGAGCCGTCCGGCTGCTGATCCCAGTCGGCATACGGCCTAGGTGTGGCTGTGGGCGCCTCTGTCGGAGTGGCAGACACTGTCGGCGTCGGGGTGTGCGTCGGCACGATCTGTGTGGCTGTGGTCTGTGGGGGTTCTGTCGGCGGAGCCGGTGTAGCCGCCGCTCCGCTCCCGCAACCCGTTAGGCCAATTGCGCCGACGAGCACGATCCCGAGCAGGCACTTGATTGCGTGATCTCGCACAAACATCATTGCTCCCCTTTCACGGTCGTCTACGGAACAATACACCCACGTGACACCTCTGGCCACAGTACTGCTGGCTCATCCGATGCACACAGGCGTATCAGGCTACTATGCATCCTCATCCAGACCTTCAAGACCCAAGCTGTGGAGGAGGACGTCCCCCACCGACTGAGCGCCGGGAGCAGGATGACTGAGCCACTCCACCTCTCTGGCGTGCTCCCGCATCACCTGTTCATGGCTGCGGATCCTTCGGGTGAACCAGCGTCGATTCAACTCTGTCCAGGCACCGATCTCCCCCAAGTAGATGTATCGAACAAGCAGGGCAAAAAGTGTCATGCTCTCGTAGAAGCCATCCTCATACTGACCATAGAGGGGGTTCGGAACGGCCGGAGCCTGGAGCGGATACTGACCCCAGGTCAGGATGTTATCCAATCGAACCTGACCTTGGCCCAGACGTTCGATCTCCCGATGGTCGAGCCTCCGCTGCCACGGACCGGACAGAGGGTGTCCTTCATAGTCATCGAAGCTTTCAACCTTGTGAAACATCAGGATACCTCCTTGATATCGTCGTGCATTTCGGGTGGGTCTGTTGGCCAGGCCGGGTCGAAGAGCAGACCAAAAAATCCAACAATGTTCACATGGGCAGCATCCCCGACAGCCTGCATTCGCTCCAGACGGGAGAGCAGCTCAGCCCAGGCCTCATCCTCGTCAGCATACACACACCGGACAAGCAGACCAGCCACACTGTCCTGTTCGACCGGAAGGACTGCTCTGACATCGGTGTCGGTGTCGGCCATACGCTCCAGCTTCATCACCAGCTGCCCATGATAGGCAGCGAACATGCTTTCGTCGGAGGAGCTCTCCAGCTTCTCCTGCAGCTCACTCCTGAGCTTGGCCAGCCGACGGGACAGGGTGCTACGTGGCATGCTTAGAAGGCCTGGGGCACCAGGAAGCGCATCTGCTGTTCGGCTTCCTGGGCTCGATGGTCTGCCAATTTGGACCACATGTGCTCAGCATACAGGATGCGCTTCGCACCTATGCGCTTGACAAATGGATGACGGAAGGACTGCTCCACAGCACGCCGGGTCATCCTCTTGTCCAGGTTGGCATGCTTCATGCGCTCGTCAGCAGGACGAGCCTTGTCCTCGACCCGTTGCATCTCTGTGTGGATGCGAAGGTTCTCCTCCTGCACTTCCTCCTGGGTTAGATATCGCTGCAGCTTCTGACGCTTCAGATCCTTCAGCTCTGCTCGAAGACCCTGCATGCGATTGATGAGAGGACTTCGCTCGTCCTTGGCTTCCCGTTGGATGTAGTCCGCCATGTCGTACTCATACCGCAGCATCTTGAGCTGGGCCAGAGCTGCCTTACGCTCCAGCCCAATAATCTGCTGGGGGATCGAGTGCAACTCGGCAGTCAGCTTGGCTCGGTGCTCCATCACGCTTGGCTCGGCTTCAAGGCCGTCTTCCTGCATACGGTCCAGAGTGGATATCTCTGCCCTCAGCTCCTCAAGTCGAGTGAGCTTGCCAGCTATCAGGTCCACAATCGTCTGATGGTCGGCCTTGGCTTGCTGAACAGTTTCTGGAAGATTGAGATAGGCTTCACCACCTATTTCCTCCACGTCCACTTCTGGTACTGTGTCCACATTTGCGGTCATCGTCGACCTCCTTTGTGCTTGCCAGCTGAAACTCGGATGAAGTCATTCATGTTGGTCTTCGTACTCGGAGCAGCCGTGCCAGTCCCTTCCCCTGCGCCTCCCGGGGGGACCTTAGGCTTCCCCGACCCCTGACCAGCTGCTGCGTCCTCGTCATCGTTCCCGCCTAGCAAACCATGCTCCCGACGTAGCAGATTGTTCATCAGTTCATTCGTGGTCTTTCCCATAATGGGCTCCTTTTCTCACTCACCTGGTCCATGAACTCGGTGACACGAGTTCTCCAGCGCATCGACCCTGTCCTCAAGCTCGATCAATTCGAAAGTCTTCAGCGCCAGTTCGTACGCACTGATCAGCGCTCGGGCTCGGCTGGTACTGTTGCCCATCACCCACAGATCACCAATCAGCCGAGCAACACCTTCACGAACGTCCAGTGGCGACTCCAGGGTGACGGGCTCACCAGGCATTGCCGCCTTATTCTTGCCACCCTTGTGCTTGGCCACAGCCCGTTTTCTGGCCATGGCAGGGTCGTGGTGGAAGCAATAGTCACTGCCCTGCAGAGGTGGAGCCTTACAGGGTGCTCCACTGCGAGTGAACTCTTTGCAGTGACGGGTCTCTTCAACAGTCATTGACTTCTCCTTCCTACTCGGCGGTCCGGCAGATCCGGGTCGAACTCATTGCTGCCTTGAGCAATACGACGTTTCAGATTAGTCCAGTTGTTTCCAGACTTGGGCAGGGGTGTGTCCGGAGGCAACACACAGACTTCATCTGGGAATGCCCCAGTGATCCCGTGACCGCTGTCCAGCTTGATGCCTGGCTGACCGAAGACATCACCGAATTCGACCACGACCATCACACGACGAGCCCACAGCACCTTGTCACCTGCGTGAATGGGCTTTCCTCTTCTGTCAAACAGCTCCATGACTCAACTCCTTGTCGGCCGGGGGAGGGGAAGGATGACAGAGTATGCATGACCCAGCATGAGCATGCATGTAGCAGATGGTTCTCCAGGCGAGACAATCCGGCCGGAGACCGACTGCACACACTTCCAGAGCAGACAAGTCGGGTAAGTCGGTCAAGTCGGTCTTCGCTATATAGTCTTCTCCCGGGAGGGATTTCACTCCGAGATTGCTATCTAGATCAACCGACTTATCCGACTTACCCGACTTGATCTCTCTTGAATAGTGAAAATGATCAGGAATTTGACGGATTGTTCGACGGAACAGCAAGTCGGATATCAAGTCGGATGCAACTGACCCGACTTGTTCAAAGGACAATTCAAGTCGGATAAGTCGGTCAAGTCGGTCTTTTCGTGAGACTTCTGCATTCATCAGACCATCTCCCTCGGGTCGGACAACGTTCCGTCCTTCCGCTTGCAGCCTCGCCATCCCCTGACTTGGGTCCCTTCCACATGTGCTCGGTCATTGGAAAGGCCACCCTTTTTGAGAACTGCCGTCACTCGCTTGATGGCACCCCAATCGCTCTCGCTGTGGATTTTCCCGTTGGTCTTGAGAACGTGCATGATGTCAGCAGTCGGAGTGAACCAATCCGTCCGATTGGGGTCGATTGCGAAGAACGTCTGGAGGTGAGTTCTCGAGCACATCCTCGGTTTCGTATTCAGCTGAGATCTTCTCAGACAAGACGTAGTCCTCGCTCGTCAGCTTCCAGGGTTCACCCGCATCGTACAGCGCCTTGGCTTGGCCCCACAGCTGGTTGATGTCCACGTCCTTTGAGTAGGACCAGTTGATACTCTCAAGGGTGCAGACCATGAATCGCCGAAGGCCGGTGGGGTCCTCTAAAAAACCAGCCTCGTTGTTGATCGTGCCTATGAAGCTGGCCATCAAGACGACCCCCTGCATGTCCTGGCGGGCATACGGTTTGCGAACGGTCGTCCTCTCCATGGTCAAAAACGACTTGAGCGCTTCACGGTCGCTGCGTCGCACCGTGGCACCCAGCTCTGCCACTTCCCAGATCCAGTTGCCCATTGCTCGGATGTGGTAGTCCTTGTTGCTCGGATCGATGGCCGAGTCAACGTACAAGGCCGGCAACGGGCTGGCCAGCCAACGCACGAAGAAGGATTTTCCAAGGTTCTGGGCTCCGTCGAGAATGAGTGTGCGGTTCTGCGTGCCATGCTTCTCAAAGGCTCGGGCCACAGCGCCGATCATCCAGTATCGGAACCAGCGGGGGAACATTCCGTGTTTGTCGGTGAAGTAACTGGCCAGCTTGCCCATGTGGTCCTCGCCATCCCAGGTCAGACCGTTCAGATAGTCCCGGACCGGGTGATACCGATTGCCGGGCTGCATGGCCACGGTAGTCACGGCCTGCCTTGCGACCGTTTCGTTCTTGTAGCCATGCTCCCGGAAGTTGGTCATCAGCACATCCCAAATGGGGGAGCTGAGCGATAGACCGTTGATTTCGACATCCCACGTGGTTTCATTCATGCGGAACTGCCACCCGGCAGCTTCGGCTGCCTGTATGTAGTGGGATGGCCGGATGCCTTCCTCGGGTGCCAGTGGCATACGGGCCATGCCAGGGTTGTCCTGCCGGGCCCAGCGGATAATGGATTTCCAGCTCAGTGTGTATCGGTCAGCAGGGTCTCCGCTGCGGAAGCCTTGCCACTTCTTAGAGCACACACCTGGCTGCCACTTGTCCGACTGCCGGCTCCAGTTGTCCCAGAGCAGCAGACCAGGCTCCCCCAGCGACGACAGCGCCATGCCCACTTCGATCAGGACTGATAGTCGTCTGCCCGTTTGGGATCCAGCAGCTTGATCTGACTGGCCACAATGGCAATGATGGCAGTAGGGTCTGGGGACGTGACTCCGCCGAACAACACAAGGCTGTTTAGATCGCCCCCATCTACCGGGTCGATCTCATGGTCTTCCTTCCCATTCATCGAAGCCGAGGGAGGAAGCAGGTCCGGATCGAAGTCGAAGCTATAATCGTAGGCCGGGCCGTTGTCCGGTTCGTCGTGGGCCGAGATCTGGTCCTCGGTGGGCTCCAGCTCGGGGAGGGTCTGCAGATTTTGTACTGCTGCCAGCACATCCCCAAACTTAGTGGTTCCCCCGTATCCGGCGAGTACAACCATGCCCATTTCTGGGTGGCCAGATGGAAGCCAAGAGGCAGCTTGACCAGGTTGCCATAGCCTTTGCCTCCCAGCTCTTCCTGCTTGGGAAATACCTCCACGTGCCCCAGCCGGTCCCCAGCCGCCAACCCCATTGCAGGCAGCCCGAGAGCGTCCCGCACACGATCCCCGAACTGTTTGGCTTGGGCTGCAGGGATCCGTTCGGACAACAGCAGCCAGATGTGCCATCCTTTGCCACCGGAGAACTCCAACATTGGAGCAAGGTCAAGAGAACGCAAATGGGTGACGATGCTCAGAGCTGTCTCCCACCCCCAGCTTCGAGCACTGTGCGAGCCTGGGTTCTTCACGTCCACGTCCCAACAAACAGATTGCACGGTGTTGTCCGGGAACAAGGAATACGCTCCAGGCACTTGTTGCCTGTCAGGTGCCGCTCGATGCTCTCCCGACTTGCCGGCCGGTCAACGGGGTGATAGAGCACACGGTGTTCGTCCTCGTGCTCCAGCCGTGCGAAGGCGTGGTGATCGTTGCCTTCGAAGAAGACCCGAAGGAACTCATCCCGAATAGCAGTCCGTTCTGCCAAGTGCTGGGTTGGATCGTGGAAGGGAGACACGAATGCAGAAGTGTCAGCCACCGGTCGTTTGTCGTCCGCCACCGGTGGTTCCTCCATGCGTTCGAAATTCACGACTGTCATCTGGCACCGTCCTGACTGCGCAGGCTGTCGAGATCAACCCGTCCATCGATGTCAGCCTCGTCCGGCAGCCCGTGGTCCAACACGGTCTGGAGCAGAGTCTCCCGTTCTTGTTCTGCGCAGTCCGAGCAGGCAAGGAACAAAACGAGTACATCGCCCATAGGGACCACGCCCAGAGCCCAGTCGTCGCGGACAGAGTTGTCAATTGTCAAACCGCAAGCCGGACAATCACGCAGCATCACCGCTGTGTGGTACTCAGGCTTGTCTCTCACCAATGTCTGCAGTTGTTCCAAGAAGGCCAGGTCGAAGTCGGGGATGAAATCCCCGTGGGATGCTTCGACCCGACCTATCTCGGAGCGGGATGCGGAGGACCGCTGGTTGGCCTTCATTGCTGACCATCCTGGGAGTTGGAGGACTCCTGGACCATCAGGGCGGACAGACCTTCCGCCTGGGCGTCCTCACGGATATGCTGCCGTGCCCAGGTGGACAGCGTTACATGCTGCATTTCCAAAATTTGGTCGAGCAAAAATTGTTCGACCGGAGAAATTCGGAACCTGTACTCGGCTCGGTCCAGATCTTTGTGGCGGAGTGCGTCAACCGCCTTGGCCTTCGACCCGTTGTTCTGCAGTGCGTCCATGGTTAGCCTCCAAAATCAAGCGACAGACCAGCCCCAGTCGGTACTGTGCAACTCGTCTGGGGTCAAGCCTGTCGCTGTGGGTGCTGCGGTCGTGCTGAACCTATAATAGCTCGGAACTGGGCCAATGTTTCCGTTGGGATTTGGCGGCCCATTTGTGCCCAAATGAGCGTAGAAACCCTCAGTAGTCCATGGGTACCATGCGAATTCAAATGCAGAAATCCGGGACGAGGTGCAGAAATGGTCCCATGCCGGGAGATGGGAGCCTGAAAGTGATGAGGATGGTGAGTCTTACCCCCAAATTCCCAACTGCAAAGCACTCGTTCGTGGCTAAACATTTGGGTCGAATATGGGAATCCTGTGAGCATGAAACCACAAATCAGGCCAAATGGGCTAGTCGGTGGTCATGGGACCCACGCACTCCAGCCAAACTCGACGAGGGGAGCTATACTTCGAAATTGAACGTAGTGATCCGATCCAGTGTCCGCAGGACTGGTGTGGCTTCTCTTGTGGCAACGGGTGGCGACTGGGTATAATGGCATGCGTCAAGCTCGCCTTGATCGAGCGGGTGTCGCCAAGTGGTAAGGCACTAGCTTCCCAAGCTAGCATTCGAGGGTTCGAATCCCTTCACCCGCTCCTAGAACGCATCCAAGCAATCCGTGAGCGGGGCATGCTCAGCTTGGCGCCCGATCCGAGATGCCGGTCTGGGGCCCAACGGCATGCCCATTTACTTCTCGAGCTTCGTCCTCAACAACTTGACCACTTGGTGAACCGCATCCAGCCTCTTCAACCGACCGGCTTGGGCTGGGCGGCGCCCTATCCCATGGCTGCGGGCGATGGTCCGACCGCAGCGCCCCGACGGCCACAGCCTGTCATCACCCCTTCCCCCTACCCGGCATCCTTCGAATGACCTCGTCCGATCTGACCTCTGATAGCAGTTCGAGGCCTTGGGCCGGCTTGAGGCGTTGGGGGGCTTGGGCGGCCGCCGCCTTGGGGGGCCTGGCTTACTCCCTTCTCGCATACGGACAGATGCATGGCCAAACCTCCGTGCTCGACGAGGGCCTGTACCTCTACAAGGGGTTGTTGTTCGCCCGGGGTGCCTACTGGCCCTTCCAAGACTTCGGCCTTCTGACCAACCACATGCCGCTCTCGTTTCTCATACCCGGCTGGGTTCAGGTGATCTTCGGTCCTGGACTGGCAACCGGGCGCGCATTGGCGTGGGCGGTTTCGCTCTTGATGGTCGTCGGACTGTGGATGGCGACGCGTCGCATGGCCGGTCCCTGGTGGGCCGCCGGAGTTGTGTGGTTGGTGGTGCTCAACGCCGGGTGGCTGAAGATCTACAGCCAGGCCATCTCTCAGGGTTTGATTGCCTGCATGCTGGTATGGACCGCAGCGCTGGGGGTCGGCCAGGGCCGCAAGCTGTGGCAGACAACGATCGCTGCAGTGATCGCCGGCGCGATGGGGATGACGCGAATCAACATGTTCCCGGTGATCCTGCTGTATGTGCCCTACGTTTACTGGGCACATGGCCGAAAGGCAGGGCATGCGGCCCTTCTCGGCGGCGGGGGCTTTCTTGTCATAGGCCACGCCATCTTTTGGCCCGGCATCCTGAAGCTGTGGGCTACCTGGCTGCCATCAGCCATCACCCCCTTCTTGAACGCCTTCCGAGACCATGCCGGCGGGGCTCCGGCGTGGCAAGTTCTGCTGACCCCAAGCGCCAAGCTGGGGATCCTCGAGGATAGCCTTCGATTGCACCTGGCTTCGGTCGCCGGCATCATCTGGGCGTGGCTGGTCGCCCCCACCAGCTCAAGAGGGATGCAGCGTCATCGCCTCCTTGCGGTCACCTTCTTGACAACTCTTTTCGCCGTCCTGTTCGTGCTGCATATCGTGGCCACCCTGGGAGGGACCTACTGCCCCTTCTGTCTCAAGAACTACCTCGCCTTCTTCTCGCCTATCGGGTTGATCGTGTTGGCCATCGCCGCCGCTCACTGGCTGCCGCTCACCGGTCCCTTGCGCCGGTCATTCAGCTTGCTGGCGCTCTTTCTGCTGCCCTGGACGCTCGGATTTTCGCTGGGGCGCCCACTGTCACTCAAGATTGCCGCCACCGAACTGCCACGCGTTTCCGGCAGCACTATCTTGCCGGGAACGGCCGAGTTCGGTTCGATGGTTAGCCAGAAATTCGGCCTGGTTGAGACGGCGCTTCTGGATCGCCTGGACCTATTGCAGGCCATAGGCTTGACCGTTTTTGCCCTGGCGTGCATCGCTTTGTTCGCTCGGGCCAGACGACAGTCTGGAACAGGCGGACTGCTCCCTCCGACCGTAAGGCTGCTTTCCATCGCCACCGCCTTCGCCATCGCCACCGGCACGCTCTCCCTTGGCAGTGGCTACCACACCTACGATTGCGGGCGGGATGTGATTGCCAGCCAGACTGCCGTGGGCGCCGATCTAGCCGCCAAGATTCCTCCGGGATCGACCATCTACTGGGGTAGCGGCGGTCGCTCCCCCTTGCCCTTCCTCTACCTCAGACAGACGGCGATCTTTCCGCCGCAGCTGAACGGGGTCTACGCCTACCGCTTCGGTGGCGACGCGGCGGAGCTGCCCCGCCTTGGCTCCTGGAACCCCCAGTTGGCCTCAACCTGGTTGTCCGAGTCGGATATCGTCCTCGTGCAGGCGCAAGACCTCGAAGGTACCCTGGTGCACAGCCTGGATCCCCAGGATTTCGATCAGATCAGCCCTTCCCCGCCGAGCGACCCTTGCCAGCCCAACTCCTATTACCTGATCTTCCGCAGGGTTTCGACGGGCCCACTGCCCCCCTGAGTGACAGGTCTGCGCCCGACTCAGCTCTCACCGGGCCTCCCAACCTAACTGCAAAGCACCTGTAAGGCGGCAGCCAATTCAAATTCGCATATAATAGGTTGTCAAATTAGGGGAATTCTTTAACGTTTAAGCCGGGAGAGGGGATGGAGCAGGTATCCGGGACGGTTCTCTACATCGAGGACAACCTGGAGAACAGGATTCTCGTCCGCCGGATCCTGGTGGCCGAGGGCTATGAGGTTCTGGAGGCGGAGAGTGCCGCCGCCGGGCTTGAACTGGCCCAATCCCAGAGACCCCAACTCGTTCTTGTCGACATCAATATGCCCCACCTGGACGGCTTGAGCCTGGCCTCAATCATGAAAGCCGATCCTGCCCTGGAGTCGATTCCGGTCGTCGCACTTACTGCCAACGTCATGAAGGGCGACAGAGAGCGCACCATGGCCGCCGGTTGTGATGGGTATATACAGAAGCCGATCGACGTCGACTTCTTCCCCAGGCAAATTGCACGTTTCATGCAACAGATAGAGCCGAAAGGTTAGCTCGCGCAAGGAGTCCTGGACGTGCCTGCGGAAATCAAAGACGCCACCGTTCTCATCGTCGAAGACAATGTGTCCAACTTCGTGCTGATGGCACGCATGCTCGGCTACATCGGAGTCCACTGTGAGTGGAAGACATCGGGGTACGAGGTGGTTGAGTACGCCGACACCCTTCCGAGAGTGGACTTGATCCTCATGGACATCCGGCTGCCGTATGAGGATGGATACCAGGCATTGCGGAAGATTCGCGACTCTGAGAAGCTGATGAGCATTCCGGTTGTGGCTGTCACTGCTTACGCCAGCGAAGAGCAGATGGAGCGGGCTCGCGCGGCTGGTTTCGATGGATTCCTAGGCAAGCCGCTCGATCCCGACCGTTTTCCGGAGCAGGTACGGAGTTTGTTGAACGGCGACCAGGTGTGGGAGTTGTAGACTATGTTCCAGTCAGCTGCCCGTGATTCGAGTCCTCCCCTAAGAACGCGAAGCAGCCTGGGCCGGAAACTGGCCTTTGTGCTTCTTCCCCTGATGCTCATCCCTCTGGCGGCGATGGGTACCACCGTCTATTTCAGAACCCGCGCCATTCTGCGCGATCAGGCGGCGAACCAACTCAGTTCCGCCACCCAGAGCCAGATCAGCAATCTGGAGGATTGGTCGCAGGTCAGGCAGCAAAGGCTTCAGCTCGGAGCGCAACGAAGCACGCTCCGCGACGAAGTCGGAGCCCTGATGTACGAGCCACCCACCGGCCAAGCTCTCGACGACTTGAAGACCGCCACACTTGCCGACCTCACCGACCTGAAGTCAAGCGAAGGCCAAGTGCTGTTCAGCGAACTGCTGATCGCCCGGCCGGACGGCACGATCCTGGCCTCGACCAACAGCAACTGGGAGGGCCAGACCCTCAGCGCACTGGCAGAAGGCATGCTCACTGCCGACCAACCCGGTACGCACCCTCTCTACGATGATCCGGTGCTGTCGCCCGGCAAGCTGATCCTGGTCTCGCTTTCCCCCTTGAGAAGCGGCCATATGACCGAGGTCGATGCCGCCTTGGTGGGCGTCAATCTGGATACACGTGTTGGAACCCTGATGCAACAGCTGCAAGTCTTTTGGCAGCAGCGGGGTGTCTATCGGCAGGAAATAGGCAGCACCTACCTGGCCGTCCCACCTAACACGGTCTTTCACTTGACTCTATACGCACTTGCCCCGGAGCCTATTCCCGGTGTGCAGATGCCGATCTTCAACACCTCCCAGACCGATGCCCCGGCCACTGTCGAATACACCAATTTCGACGGGGTCCCTGTCCTGGCCGCCTATCAATGGGTCCCGAACTGGAACATGGCCGTGGTGACTGAGGTACCGCAGGACACGGTGTTCGCCGACCTCAATAGCCTGTTCCCCTTCACGGTGACCACGGTCGTCCTTGCCGCGGTTCTATCGCTGATCGTGATCGTCGTCGCCACCAGTCGCATGCTTCGGCCGCTGGGGCGCCTGGCCGAGTTCGCCCAGCGGATTTCGAAGGGCGACTGGAACTATCGCGTCCCCGAAGATCGCAACGACGAGATCGGTCTGGTTTCCGGCTCCCTCAACCGCATGGCCGAAGAATTGAGCCAGATCTACACGACCCTCGAAATGCGCGTCAACTCACGTACCCAGCAGATTCAGACCGCCGCCGAAGTTGCGCGGGCCGTTACCTCCATTCCCACGTTGGACGATCTGCTCCGGCAGGCCGTCAACCTGATCCGCGAGCGCTTTGACTACTACTATGTCTCGATCTTCCTGCTCGATGGAGAAGGTAAGCTTGCCGTGCTGCGCGAGGCAACCGGCGAAGTCGGCCAGGCACTCATCGCCCGCGGGCACAATCTGCCCGTGGGTTCGCAATCCATCATCGGCTGGGTTACCGCCAACAACCAGCCCCGCATCGCCTCCGAAGTGGGCGACGACCCGGTGCACTTCCGCAATGAGCTTCTGCCAGAAACTCGGTCGGAGCTGGCTGTGCCTCTGCAAGTCGGCGGCACCGTCCTGGGGGCACTCGACGTCCAGAGTTCATCCCCAGACACCTTCAAGACCGAGGATTTGGAGATCCTCCAGACGCTCGCCGACCAACTGAGCGCTGCCATTCAGAACGCCCGCCTGGCCCAGGTTTCGATGGAGGCCGCCGAGCGTTCCCGCCTGATCAGCGAGGTCACAGGTCAGCTCAGCGGGCTGTTGGATGTGGATCAAGTCCTTTCGACGGCGGCGCAATCGCTCCACCGCGCGCTCGGAGAACCCGAGATCATGATCCAGTTGACAGGCTCCGAGGGCGCCGACGGGCAGGAACCGTACTTTGGAGCTCCTGGGAATGGACGGTAGCGCGATGAACCCACCGATAGGTAGACCTGACGTCTTGGAAGGGTCGTGTAGATGAGCGAGAATCAGGACACCATCGTGGCTGTTCGAAGCGAGCCATCGCCAGAGGCCAAACCAGACCTCTCATTGAGCGGCTGGCGCGAGCGCTTGCTCAACCGCATGCTGTATGTGGCCGCCATTCTTGGTCTCCCGGCGGCCGCAAGCGGCTCGATCACTGCCTTGAGAGATGGTCAGCCCGGACGCATTCTGATCTTCGTCGTGGCCTACTTCTTGATATTGGTGATCACATTTGCCCGGCGACTGATCCCCTATTCCGTACGTGGCATCCTCCTGCTCACCATTGCCATGGGTTTGGGCCTGGATTCGTTGCGATCGACGGGACTCCCGGGCAGCGGTCGAATCTTCCTGATCGCCCTAGCCGTCATCGCCACGCTCCTTTTCGGAACACGGGGTGGCTGGGTCACATTTGGCGTCGGCGTGGTGAGCACCGTGGCCGTAGCCATCGGGATGTCATCGGGCGTGCTGCCCTTCTCCCCCGACATCATGGCCTCCACCGATCTTGCCTCATGGATTACCGGCGGCGTCATCTTCACCCTGCTCACGTTGCTGTTGGTCCTCTCGCTGGGCACGCTGCAACGGGGGTTTGAGACGTCACTTGATCACGAATCCGACATGGTGCGCGAGCTCAAAACCCAGCAGACTGCCCTCGAGGCACGGGTTTCAGAGCGCACCAGCGAACTTCTGCGTCAGAGCCTTCAGCTCCAGGCAGCGGCAGAGATTGCCAAGCTGAGTGCCGAGTCAAGTGATCTGAATGAACTCCTGACGGAGGCCATTCAGTTGATCAAAGATCGCTTCGACTTCTATCATGCGTCGGTCTTCCTAATCGATGAAACGGGCTCTTGGGCGGAATTGGCCGCCAGCACGGGGACGGCCGGGCAAGCCATGTTCGGCCGGCACCACAAGTTGGCGGTCGGCAGCGCCAGCATCGTCGGCTGGGTCACCGCCAACCGGATGCCCCGCGTGACGCCGAATGTGGCCGACGATCCGTTCTACTTCCGCAATCCCGCCTTACCGGACACCCAGTCGGAGATGGCAGTACCTCTAATGATTGGGCAGCGGCTGATCGGCGCCCTCGATGTCCAGAGCGACGCGCTGGATGCCTTCGGCGAAGGCGATATCCGAGTGGTGGAAGCCATCGCCGGAGACCTGGCATTCGCTATCGACCATGCCCGACTTTCGCATGAACAACAAGCTCAACTCTTCGAGCTCGAAGGAGATGTGCAGGACCGCGTGCGCCAGTCATGGAGCAAGTTCGCGCGCGGCGGAACCGCCTCTGTCATCCACCTCGGCTCATCGGGAGATTCCGGCGATTCCAGCGGCGCATTCACCGGTCTCGGCCGTGGGGCCCGTCAGGGCCGAACAGTGGTCTCGGAAGACAGGCGTGAGGTGGTGGTGCCGGTGCGAGTGCGCGGGGAAACCATCGCCACCATCGGCGCCAGAAAGCCCGGGGAACGCGAAACCTGGTCCGAGGAAGATATTGCCCTGATCCAGGCCGTCGCCGGCCAGGCCGCCTTGGCCATGGAGACGGCGCGCCAATACGCCGAAGAACAACGGCGTGTGTCCGAGTTGGAGGTCGTCAATAGGATTAGCCAGGCAGCTTCCCAGCTGCTGAGGGTTGACAGTCTCCTCAGGATGGTTGGGCGTCAAATCATCCAGGTCATGGGCCAGACGGACGTCCAGGTGGCCCTGTACAACGAAGCTAGCGGGAAGATCACCTTCCCTTATGCCACCGAACAGGGGGAACCGACCGAGCTGGGGGAGTTGACCATGGGCCAGGGGTTGGTATCGCACGTCATTCGGACCCAGCAGCCCCTGCTGCTTGAGGATTCCCTCCCACAGCAGTCGGCGGAGCTTGGAATCCAGCTTGACGATCCGGATCTCAAGTCGTGGCTCGGCGTCCCGCTCCTGGCCGGCAACCAGACAATCGGTGTGTTGGTAACGCAGGACAAGACGCGAGCACAACGCTTCACCGAAGACGATGTGGCCCTGCTTTCCACCGTCGCTGGCCAGGTTGCCACCGCCCTGCAGAACGCCCGCTTGCTGGAACAGGTGCAGCAATCCGCCCGGCGAGAGCGGTTGATCCATGAGATCACGAGCAAGGTACGCCGTTCGCCGGACATTCAGACGGTGCTGGAGACGACAGCCCGCGAAGTTGGTCGAGCTTTGAACGTCAGCCGCACCACGATCAGGCTGGGCGAGGCTCCCCCGGAGCATCTACCTCCCGATGCCCAGCCGCCGGATGAGGCGGTGCAATCGTGACACGCAACGGCGGGGATTCTACGTTGGGAGATGAGGGATGAGCTTTTCAGACACCCCAACCCATCCCGATATCCGCCCATCCGAAGAGATCCCCCCGAGCGACCAGTAAGGGATCGTCTGGCGTACCTCTGCCTTGCCATCGGTCTGGTCGGTGCGCCAGCCCCGATCTACGGGGCGGTCAGCTTGCGCGGCTGGCAGTTCGCCGCCATCGGCGGCGGCTTTGCCGTTTTGGCGCTGGCGGCAATCGCCGCCCTGTTGCTCACCAGATCGGGCCGGCGAGCTGCAGCGACTTGGAGCCTCATGGGCGGTGTGGCGGGGCTCGGCCTGAGCCTGGCGATCGCCATCAATCAACTGGGCGCCCTGACCGCCATCGCCATTCTGATCCTGTTTCCTGCCCTGGCCCGTGAACGCCTTTCAGGGCGCACGGTGCAGGCGGCTCTGTACTTTGGGATCGGCGTGGCATCCGCCGCCCTGTTAGTCGACTTGTTCGACTTCTTCCCCTCCTTGCCACAGCCAGTAAGCACGCCGATACTGCTGGTCGTCGATGCGCTTGCGCTGGGTGCTCTGGGACTGATCATTGCCCGCCAATTCCAAGCATACGGCCTGCGTACCAAGCTCATTTTGACCTTTTTGGGCATTGCCCTGGTGCCGTTGAGCATCCTTGCCTATCTCGGTGCCCAATCCACCCAGACGGCGCTGAGGAATGAGGCCAATCAGAAACTGGGAGGCGCTGCATCCCAGACTGCCGCCGTCCTGGATGCCTTCATGCAGGACAATCTGACCAACATCAACACGCAGGCGCAGATTTCGACCATTGTCGACTACATGACAGCCACAGCCGCTGATCGCGCCGATCCGGCGCGCCAGGAAGAGGTTCGGCGCCTGCTGCTGCTTCTGGCCAAAGAAGACCCCATCAACGTGCGCCTTCTGGGCCTACTCGATGCCGACGGGCAGAATATCCTCGACGTCACGGCGCGCATGGCAGGCGAGGACGAATCGGATCGAGATTACTTCACGCAGGCTTCAGCTAGCCGTACTGCTTTCGTCTCACCCATCGAGTTCTCCCCCTCCGACGGGCGCCCGGCAATCTTCTTCAGCAGCCCCATTTTCAATACCGCGGTCAGCTGTGATCGGCGTGATACGCGTCGGGCTCAGCGCCGATGTGATCCAGAACATCATCGACCACAGCGCTGGTTTGGCCGGTCCTGGATCGTACGCGGTGGTATTCGACGAGTACTACCTCAACGTGGCACACACCAACCAGCCTGACATGATGCTGAACCCGGTTGGGCCGATCTCGTCCGACGTCACCAACGAGCTGGTATGCGGCCCATCGATTGCCCAGCCAACTTGCCAACGGCCCGGGGCTGAAGGGCTTGCAGCCGTCGCTTGTAAGTTATCTGCGTTCAGCTGATCGACAACCCTATTTCGAGGCCTCCGACCCGGTCGTCTCCCGGATCCGATGACCAGGTAGCCGTCACCCGAATGACCGACCCTTCCCTGGCTGGTGGCGTTCTTCCAGCCGCAGGACATCCTTTTCGCTCCGGCCCGGACGCAGACGAACAACGCCCTGTTGCTTGGCCGTCCTGGTCGCCGCCGGCGTGACGCTTGGCGCCATCCTCGTGTCACGTTTCCTGGCCGATCCCATCATGGATCTGACGGGGGTCGCCCAGAGAATTGGCGAAGGCGACCTTACTGCCCAGGCAGTGGTAACAGCTCAGGACGAGATCGGCGTGCTTGGGCAGAAGCCTTCAACGCCATGTCGCAGCGCATGCAGGAGCTTGTCGGCGGCCTGGAGGAGCGCGTCGCTGAACGCACCAGTGACCTCCAACGTCGGGCCCTGCAGCTGCAGGCCGCGTCTGAAGTTGCGCGAGACGCGGCCGGGATTCTCGGATGTGGACGAGCTGCTCTCAGAGGCCGTCCGTCTGATTTCTGAACGTTTCGGCTTCTACCATGCCGGGGTATTCATGATCGACGATAGCGGCGAGAACGCCGTCCTCGTGCCGCATCGTCCGAAGGCGGACGGCGCATGCTGGCCCGGGGCCACAGCCTGGCCGTTGGCAAGGTCGGCATCGTCGGCTACGTAACAGGCGCGGGAAAACCCCGCATCGCCCTCGACGTCGGCGAGGACGCCGTCCACTTTGCCAATCCCGACCTGCCCAAAACGCGGTCGGAGATGGCGCTTCCGCTGATGACGGGCGATCGCGTCATCGGCGCCTTGGACGTGCAGAGCGTTGAACCCAACGCCTTCGACGAAGACGACCTACTTGCCCTGCAGACCATGGCCGATCAGCTGGCGATCGCCATCCAAAATGCCAAACTGCTCTCACGGGAAACCGAGCTGGCTGCCCAACGCAGGCGGGCGCTCGACATCTATCGCCAGCTCACCCAACAGTTGGGGTTCGATCAGATCATCGCCGACGTCACGCGTCTTGTGCGAGGTGCCTACGGCTATGAACGGGTGACGCTCGCATGGTCGAAGGTGGTGAGATCGTCGATCCGCAGCGCGTCAGCCCGCTCCCAAGACCGGCTCCCTCGGTTGGGCCAGGGTGTGCACGTTCGGCCAAGGTCTGCTGGGGATGGCCGCCGAGCAGCGCCAGCCAGTGCGAATGAGCCGCAGTCGTCTGGCAAGATTCTGGCCGAGGATCCAGTCCTCGGCACGCTCGGTTCATCGTTGGCCGTACCGCTCATCTCCCGTGGCCAGGTTATCGGCGTGCTGGTGGCCGAGGCTGAGGGGGATGTCACGCCATCCAATGAGGAAGTTGAGCTGCTCGAACTTATCGTCAGTCAGGTCGCCGTCTCGGTCGAAAACGCCCGCCTGTTTGAGGAGACTCAGCAGAGCCTACGGCAGGTGAATTTGCTGTACCGGCGCCAAACTGCCGAAGCCTGGGAAACCCTGCTCAGCAACCGGCGAACCCAGGGTCAGGAGACAACCGCCGCCTTCGGTGCTGAAGCATCGCCTGCCGACCCGGCGTCGATCGAGATGCCGATTGCGCTTCGTGGCGAGGTCATCGGCAGGATGAACATCTTGCCCCCCGACCCAAGCAAGTGGGGCGATGAAGACCGCGAGATCCTGACCGCCGTGGCGGAGGAAGTCGCCGATCAGCTCGAACAGCTCCGCCTGATGGGCGAAATCCAGCGTCGAGCCACACAGATGGAGACGGCTGCCGATATCGCCAAAGTCGCCACGGGCTTGCTCGATCTTGACGGACTTCTCGAACGGGCCGTCCACCTAATTCAGGAGCGATTCGGCTACTACAACGTCTCCCTGTATCTGATGGGGCGGACCGGGGAAGAGGCCCAACTCAGGCAATCGGCTGGGCATGCGGAACAGACACTGCTGAGCGAGAGACCCAGAGTTGCCCTTGGTGAGCGCAGCATACTGGGTTTCGTAACGGAATCCGGCGAATACTACGTCGCCCACGACGTCAGCACAGATCCCTATTTCCAGCCAAGTCCCCTGCTCCCCGACACACGCTCGCAGCTGGCCGTCCCATTGCGGGCCGGAAAACAGGTTATTGGCGCCCTCGACGTCCAGGATACCGGGTTGTACGCCTTTTCAGAAGACGACATTGCCGTCCTCGAGACGCTTGGCCGACCAGTTGGCCGTCGCTGTGCAGAACGCCCGATCGTACGAGGATGCCTTGCGTCGCGCCGAGCGCGAGCAGAAGGTGCTTGAGATTTCCAGCCGGATCCGATCGAGCTCCGATATCGACAGCATGCTAAAGACCGCCGTTCGCGAGATTAGGCAAGCCGTCGGCGCCAAGCGCGGCGCCATTCGACTCTCATCGGTCTCCGGTTCGCCCGTGATCGACGAGCCCGACGTGCTCCAACTCGGCCGGCAATGGCTCGACGGACTCCAAAGCCGATGGAAACGGGGCTTCAGCATGACCTACGTCATCGCCGTCGCCAACGAGAAGGGGGGCGTGGCCAAGACGACCACGGCCCTCTCGCTCGGTGCTGCGATGGTCGAACAACGCCAGAAGGCGCTGGTGGTCGACCTGGATCCTCAGGCAAATCTCACGCTCTCCCTGGGTATCAAACCCAAACGACCTGAATGGGACGGTCTCCGACGTGCTGCTGGGCAGCGGAGACCTCCAATCTATCACCCATGAGACATCCCTTCCGGGCCTGGACCTGGCGCCAGTCCAACAACTCCCTGCTGATGGCCGAGCGCTTCCTTGGCGTGCGGGATGATCACGAGTGCTTGCTCAAGCGGGCCTTGGAGCAGCGTCGAAGAGTACGACACCGTCCTGTTGGATTGCCCGCCGGCTCTTGGAAGCATCACCCGGCTGGCACTGACGGCTGCGGATTTGCTGATCATCCCCACGCAATGCGAGTACTTTTCGGCCCATGCGCTTCAAGATGTGCTCGAGATGATTCGGGACGTGCGAGCGACAACCAATCCGCGCTTGCGGTACCGGCTGCTCCTGACGATGGTTGATCGGCGCAACCGCATTCACCGCAGCCTGTACGAGCAGGTGCGAACTGCCTTCGGCAAGGCTGTCTTCGATTCAGTCATCGAGGTTGACACCCGGCTGCGTGAGAGCCCGATTTTTCGCGCAGCCCATCACCGTCTATGCACCCAGCAGCCGTGGCGCACAGCAGTATCGCCAACTCGCCAAGGAACTGAAGTCCTATGCGCAAGAAACTGTTAGAACACCTGCATAATCGGCTGGAGACGCTGTTCAGCGACGTCTCAGCCGAGCCCGATGGCGGCGATCGCAGTCGCCAGGCCGGACGGCGGCTGTCCCAGAGGCGAGAGCTCCCCACGGGTTGGGTGTGGGAGACCGATATCAGCGGCCACTACACCTGGTGCAGCCCCGAAATCGAGCGCATTCTCGGTGTTTCGCCGAGAGTCCTAATCGGCAAGCCGATCTACGAGGCGCCAATGGTGGGCAACGGCGCCAAGCGACTCCAAACAACGGTGGTCTCAACGCAGCCGATCACCAATTTCAAGCTCCAGGCCCGCGCCAAATCCGGCCGGCAGTACTCGCTCTTGCTCCACGCGTTGGTGAGAAACGACTGCCTCAGGCCGGCAGGTCGGATACCGCGGGTGTAGCCCAGGTTCTCGATCTCGAGGTCAGCGCCCGGCAGCCGGCTGGCGGTTAGCCTTCCCCACCACCCGGATGCCGTGGATGCCACGGCGCCCCCGCCTCTGCTGGCCGGCTGGGGGACTGTGCCTGGCTATGAAGATCGACGGGAAACGCTGCGCCCTGTGGCGGCGGCCGCCGAGGGCCACAGCATGATCGCGCCTCAACCAGCCAGGGTGGTCGATTGACCGTCCCCATCAGCGGGCCTGACAGCCCCGGTCGGGGTGCTCGAATTCGAGACCCCGCAAGATGGCGAAGCATGGTCCGACGACGATAAGCAGCTGGTCGAGGCGGTCGCCCAGCAGCTGGGATCCGCCCTTCAGGACATGCGCTCCCATCAACTGACTCAACAAGCCCTAGAGGAGATGCGGGAGGCAGACCAACTTAAGAGCCAGTTCCTGGCCAACATGAGCCATGAGCTGCGGACTCCGCTGAACTCCATTATCGGGTTCTCGAGAGTCATCTTGAAAGGAATCGACGGGCCCGATAACCGATACCCAACGTGAAGACCTGAATGCCATCTACAACGCCGGCCAGCACCTGCTGGGTCTGATCAGTGACATGCTCGACATCTCCCGAATTGAAGCCGGCAAGCTCGACCTGACCTTCGGCGATCTCAATCTGGAATGAAATCATCAACGGCGTCATGACCACCGCCATCGGTCTGGTGAAGGACAAACCCATTGAACTGGTGACGGATGTGCCGGAAGATCTGCCCGCCATCCGGGCGGACAGCATTCGCATCCGCCAGGTGCTGCTCAATTTGGTCTCCAATGCCGCCAAGTTCACTGAGGAGGGACAAATCGCCGTCTCCGCCCGGCACATCAACAAGGGTGAGCGGGACGAGATCCTGGTGGCGGTGGCCGACACTGGCATCGGCATCGCCCCGGAGAACCTCGACAAGCTGTTTGAGCCCTTCTCCCAGGTCGATCCCTCCCCTACCCGCAAGTCCGGCGGGCACGGGATTGGGTCTGTCAATTGCCCGCCACCTGGTGGAGCTCCACGGGGGACGGATTTGGGTGGAGAGCACCGTGGATGAAGGGAGCACATTTGCATTCACGCTTGCCGATCGAGCCTCCGGCCATCGAGGACGAAGGCGATCTCGACCAAGCGGCCCCCGAAGATGACCCGACCCCTCGACTCAGCCGGCATGAGCGCCGCGCGATAACCAATGACGAGCCACTTCGAAATCGAATGTCTTGACTGCGGCCAGCGGTCGGCTGGCTCTCCCCTGGCCTCCGCCTGCCCGCACTGCGGCAGTGAATGGATCGAGGCGCGCTACGACCTTGATGCGTCTGGCGCCGGATCTGGCCGCCAACGCCAGACCCGACCCGTTCGACCTCTGGCGCTACCGCGAGGTGCTTCCCCTCCAGCACCTTCAACCCCTTCCTTGTGATGGGGGAAGGCGGCACACCACTCTTCCCCGCCAGCAATCTGGGCATGATGCTCGGGTTGAATCACCTGTATATCAAGGACGAACGGCAGGGGCCGACGGCTTCATTCAAGGACCGACAAGCCGCCGTCACGATGGCCGCCCTGAAAGAAGCCGGCGTCACCGAAGCCGTCGTGGCATCCACCGGCAACGTGGCCATCGCCTACTCGGCCTACGGGGCGCGCGCCGGAATCAAGATCTGGGCCTTTCTCACCAGCCTCGTCCCGGCAGCCAAGATGCACGAAGTGGCTCTGTATGGGACGCAGGTGGTCAAGGTGACCAGCACTTATGACCAGGCCAAGCATCTGGCTGCCGAGTTCGCTCGCAAGCAGGGCCTGTACCTGGATCGAAGCGCTCGCAGCATGTTGAATGTGGAGGCCATGAAGACCATGGCCTATGAGATCGCCGAGCAGTTGGGGGCGGTCTATTCGGACTCCGGCAACGAAAGCTGGCACCCCGTCCTGGCGCGTCGCCGGATTGGTACCTGCAATCGGTTAGCGGGGGCATCGGCCCGATTGGCGTCAGCAAGGGATTTGTCGAGCTCGAGGCGATGGGGCTGACCAGCGGCGTCCCAGCCTTGGGGATCATCCAGGCCGCCGGCTGTGCCCCGATGGTGCATGCCTGGAGGGCCGGCGCGACCGTGGCGGAACCCGTCACCACCCCCACGACCCATATCTCAACCCTGAGCACCGGGGACCCTGGACGTGCCTACGGCCTGCTCCGCGAACGAGACTATCGGCCCACGGCGGAACAATGGAAAGCGTCACCGACGAAGAGGCCTTTCAGGCCATGCACCTGTCTGGCCAAGATGGAGGGCCTTTCGGTCGAGCCAGCGGCAGGCGTGGCTTTCGCCGGGCTGATCAAACTGGTGCAGCAGGGCGTTATCGGGGCGGACGAGATCGTGGTGGTCAACTGTTCGGGGCACACGCTGCCGATCGAGGAAGAGCTCCTGCAGGAAGGTTGGGCCCAGGCCATCGACTGGCCCGAGGGCGAACTGCCAGCCTCGCCCCAAGAGGGTCTCCTGGCGGCGCTCGCCAGGCTCGACCAGCGCAGAACACGCAGCGTCTTGATCGTGGATGATCACCCGGATGCTCGCCGCCTGATCCGACGGATCTTGCAGGCGCAGGGGAGCTACACAGTGCGCGAAGTCGGCTCCGGCCCGGAAGCGCTGGCCGAAGCCCAAGCCTCATCCGCCGGATCTGGTGATCCTGGACCTGATGATGCCAGAGATGGATGGATTCGAAGTCCTTGATCGGCTCAAGGATGAGCAGGCAACCCACCAGGTGCCGGTCATCGTCGTCACCGCCAAGGACCTGACTCTCGACGAGAAGAAGCGCCTGGAAGGCCAGATCTCCCGACTGATGACCAAGGGGGATTTCCTCAACGAGGATCTGCTGGAGGAAATCAGCAAGGCGCTGAACTGACTCTAGACTTCGAGTGCCTCTCATGAGCGATCGGCCCACCTCACTGCACGGAATCCCCCTGGCGGCAGCGTCGGCGCTCTTCCTTGGCCTTTCCCCCGTCTTCGGCAAGCAGGCCATCCTGGCCGGCATGTCGCCGCTGGCCGTGGTCGCCGTGCGGACGGCGGGCGCGGCCGGGCTGCTGGTCCTCATCATGGCCCTTTTTCAGCGCCGCTTCCTGTACATCTACCCTCTGGGATTCGTGGGATGCATGATCGCCGGGGGCCTGAACGGCATCGGCTCCCTGTTCTACTATTCCGCCTTGGGCAGAATCGACGCCAGCCTCGGCCAGCTCCTCTACTCCCTCTACCCGTATTCGTGGCCGTCCTGCTCTACCTGGACGGCCATCGCTACTCGCCGCGCACGATGCTCCGACTCGGCCTGAGCGTTCCAGCGGTGCTCCTGCTTTCGTGGGCTCCCTCGGGTCGAGTGGACGTCGTCGGGGTGAGCCTGATGCTCGGCGCCAGCCTGCTGTATGCCGTCCATATCCCCATCAATCAGCGGGTACTCTACGAAGCGCCCGCCCCGACGGTGACCCTCTACACGCTGCTGGCCATGACCCTAACCGTCGTGCTGGCGCTGGTGGTCTTGGACCCCGGAGCTGCTCCCGGCCCCGGTCGGGGCTCTGGGGCCCATCTTGGGACTGACAGCCGTGACGTTTCTCAGCCGGGCGACGCTGTTCGCCGGGGTCAAGCGCATCGGGGGCCTGGAAACATCGCTGATCGGCCTTGGTGAGCTTCTGGTGACGCTGCTTCTTGGCTGGTGGTGGCTGGGTGAGAGCCTGATGCCTCAGCAATGGATCGGCGCCCTGCTGTTGGCCGGGATCTTGCTGATGGCCGTGCGCGGCCCAAGCGACCGCCGCACGGGAGTCACCTGGCCGAGGTTGGCTGCATTGGCTTCTGCCGCCGGTCGCGGCCGAGGCGACCCGGCCAGCCCTTCTTGGCGACGACCCGAGCTCGCCATCAGCTCTAGAACTCGGGCGAGAAGGCGACGCCCCAATCGACGGCTAAACCCCGCTGTGCTATACTCCCCGCGACCCTCCCGTGATACGCTTGGAGATCGCCTGAATGCGCCACTTCCTTTCCCTGGCCGACTACGCCCCCGACGAGTTGACCGAAATCCTCAACCTTGGCCATCCGAATGAAAGACGAATGGCGCCATGGGGGCAATCCGCCCATCCTCAAGGACAAGGTCCTGGCGATGGTGTTCCAGAAGCCCAGCCTGCGGACCAGGGTGTCGTTCGACATGGCCATGCGCCACCTGGGCGGCGACGCTCTGTATCTCTCCCCCAGCGAAATCGGCCTCGGCCAACGCGAGGCCATTGCCGACGTCAGCCGCGTGCTCTCGGGTTACGTCCAGGTCATCATGGCCCGTGTTTTCGAACATGAGCACATTCTTCGAGCTGGCACGCTTCTCCAGCGTGCCGGTCATCAACGGCCTGAGCGATTTCAACCACCCTGCCAGGCCATGGCCGATATGCTCACCATCCTGGAACGCTTTGGCCAGCTCAAGGGCCTCAAAGATGACCTTCATTGGCGACGGCAACAACGTGGCCGTCTCCTGGCCTTCGCCTGCATGCGCCTGGGAATCGATTTCACCGTCGCCGCCCCAGAGGGCTATGCCCTGCCCTCCCGCGCCTTGGCCATGGCGGAAGAGATGGCGCAAGAGAGCGGGGCCTCCCTCCACCAGACTCACGATCCACAGGCTGCGGTTGAGGGCGTGCACGTGATTTACACCGATACCTGGGTCAGCATGGGCCAGGAAGAGGAAGCCCAAGCGTCGCGAGGAAGTCTTCCCGCCCTTCCAGGTCAACGGCGCCCTTGTCGATCTGGCCGACCCATCGGCGATCGTCATGCACTGCCTTCCCGCCCACCGCGGCGAAGAAATCACCGATCAAGTCGCTGACGGCCCTCACTCGGTGATCTTCCAACAGGCCGAAAACCGCCTCCACGCACAAAAGGCCATCCTGGCGACCCTGCTGAGCTAGCCGTTCAGCTACAATGACCTCTGCCGGGCATGCAGCGGCCTGCTGCCCGCAGCTTCTGATTGTGAAATTTTCACAAGGAGATGCCGGAGATGCTGCGTCGCGCCAAGATACTTGCCACGCTGGGGCCGGCCTGTGCGTCGGAAGACCAGATCCGTCAGTCTGGCTGAAGCCGGGATGGACGGCGCCCGCGCTCAACTTCTCACATGGGACCCACGAAGACCATGCCAAGGTGATCGCAGCGCGTCCGCAAGGTCGCCGAGGATCTCAATCGCCCGATCGCAGTGGTGCAGGATCTGCAGGGCCCCAAGCTGCGAACAGGCGAGCTGCCGGACCATAAGCCGGTGGAGCTCGAACCGGGCTCGACACTCACGCTGACCACCGAGCCAGTCATCGGCTCCAGCCAGAAACTGTATGTCAACTATCGAGCATCTTCCCAAGGACGTCCGCCTGGGGACCAGATCCTGCTGGACGACGGCCGAATCGAACTCAGGGTGGTTGAGGTTCGAGGGGCATTCAGTGACGACCGAAGTTGTCATCGGGGGCCCGATCGGCGAGCACAAGGGGATCAACCTGCCCGGCGTCGCCCTTTCGGCGCCCTCCTCTGACTGAGAAGGACCGGGACGATCTGGTCTTCGGGCTTGGAGCAGGGCGTGGACATGGTCGCCATGTCGTTCATCCGGCGGCCGGAGGACATTCAGGGCCTGCGGGAGACGATCGAAGTCTCAGCGCGAGGCCGCCTTTCGCATGCCGTTGATCAGCAAGCTGGAGCGGCGCGAGGCGATCGACAACTTGAACGGCATCCTGTCGGCTTCGGACGGCGTGATGGTGGCTCGAGGCGATCTTGGGCGTGGAGATGGCCGCCGAACAGGTGCCGTCGCTCCAGAAGCGGATCATCGCCCAGGCCAACGCCCGTCAGCGCCTGGTGATCACCGCTACCCAGATGCTGGAATCCATGATCCGCGATCCTCGCCCGACCCGAGCCGAGGCCTCCGATGTGGCCAACGCCGTCTTCGACGGATCAGATGTCTTGATGCTTTCGGGTGAGACCGCTCTGGCGGCTACCCCATCCGCTCGGTGGAGACCATGGCTCGCATCATCATGTGATGCCGAGGCCCACGCCATCGAATGGGGCTTCCGGCCCGGGGACGATGAACAGGTCAGACCGAAGACGATGCCGTGGCCACTACGCAAGCCGCAAGGGCGTTGGCCGAAGAGCGCGATGCACGCGCCATCGCCGTGTTCACACGCTCAGGCCGTACGGCGCTCCTGATGTCCAAGGCCCGGCCCAGTACTCCCATCCTCGGGCTTGACTCCCGAACCCCGGACGTTCAACCGCATGGCCCTCTACTGGGGCGTACAGCCCTATCTGATACCGATGGCGAACTCGGTGGAAGATATGGTGGCCCGCATGGAAGATGCACTGCACCAGACGACAGAAGTCAATGACGGCGATCGTGTCGTGTTGGTTGCCAGCCTGCCCGTGGGCGCGCTTGGGCCAGCCAACCTGACCTACCTGCACACGGTCGGTGGCCCCTTCGTGGCCGAGAACGCCCAGCCCAAGATCTGACCGGACGCCCAGACAAGCTTACCCGAACATCCCTGATGGGGGCTCGTCCTCGTGGCTGCCTCCACGCCGGGTGACTTCTCGCTCCCGAAGGATCCTGGTTCAACCGGGGGGACTGCCTCCGGTGAGGGCTTGCTTAACGACTCCCAGCAAGGTGAGGATTCCCGCCCCCCCAGCCACGAACAGCGCTTGACGGATAAATGCCCGCACCACCGATTGGTAACCCTGGGTAGGCTATGCCGGCCAAGGCTTCATGCAGGTCGGCCGGGACATCCGTCGCCATTGTGGCCAGACGAGCATCCACCCAGCCAGACCCCACCGTCACCGCAAGGGCCGCCAGCACGATACCCAACAGGCCACCGGCGAGCCAAGGAATGCCCCACCAGCGAAACAACCCGCTCCAAGAACGAACGACGAGAGCCACGATCAACCCCAGCAATGACGCCGGCGCCAGCCACAGCCAGTTCGCCAGGAGTCTTGTCGAGTTCAGCGTGCGCTTGATTTGCTGCAACTGAGTTGGGGAACCGGAGCGCTGCCAGATCGGTCACGGGAAGCGACTCCGGCATCGCCTGGGCCTCAGAACTCCAGACCGGAAACCATCAGCTGCTGGAACAATCCGGCTGTGGGCTGCGGCGGGCGGCAGGTGGTCAAGGGCGGGCTCTGCGCCGACATCAAGGCCGTCTCAATCTGTGCCGATTGCTCGGCTGTGCAGGCCGGCCACGTGCTCCAGATCAGATTCACCAGATCGGCCGCACCGCCATCCAGCAGGTTCTGCCGAATGGGAGCCAGATCCACTGTCAGCAGTCCGGCGCCGGAGCATCGCTGTCGAGCCAGGTGTAGAAAGCCGTCGCCAGACTCCTCGAGCTGCGTGCGACCCCAACCCGGAGGCACCACGATGTCAGCCGCAGCCTGCCGCTGTTCATCGTTGGCGTAGGTCATCAAGCGCCCAAGATCGGATGCCGTCAACTGGCCATCCGTTTCGTGTGCGAAGAGACCCTGGATAACTACCTGGCGCAGTAGTCCGGAGTCGATCAGGTTAGCAGAGAGGATGCCGGTAACTGTCTCGGGGTGAACAAGACGCTCCCGGCAGCGCGCGCCGCCAACGTCAGGGGCAGGCTGATCGCAATCACACCTGCCAAAAAGATCGCCAGCCAGCGCGCCGCCCGCGTGCCGCAGCCGCTCGGTGTCGGACTTGAATCGTCACCCATTACCTAGCCTCTTCTCAAGGGAACGTCCCCGGTCTCTTGTCGTGACTGCGTATCCTGCCGGCTGACGAGCAGCACGCCGATCGCAATCATCGTCCCCCCAAGCCAGAACGCAAGAGGCAAGGGTTCACCCAGCAGCGTAGAGCCCAAGCCGGCGCCCACAACCGGCTGGGCAAAGAACAGCAGAGAAACAACGCTGGCGTCCAGCGTGGCCAAGGCTACGTTCCACAAGTACATCGCCAGGGCGGTCGAGACGACTCCCAGGTACAGAATCCCCAGCCATATTGTCAGGCTCAATGCGCCGATAGAAGCGGTCTGAAGCTCCAGGGCAGCGGCCGGCACCGACAGGAACAGGCCCTCCCAGAAACCCCAGCAGGCTGAGCGACAGCACCGAAAGCCGGTGACTGGTCCATTTGACGAGAACCGAAAACAACCCCCACGTCAAGGCCGCGCCGAGCAGGGCCAGATTTCCCCAGAATGCGCTGCCGTCCAGGCGGGCAGTGGTCGGATCGATGACGACCACGACACCCAAGGTAGCCAGCACCAGCGCCGCCAGCCGCCTCGGGGTTATCCGTTCCCCCAACAGCCAGATGGCAAACCCGACCATGAAGGCCGGCGAGGCAGATGTAACCAGGGCAGCATTGGAAGCGTTGGAAAGCTTGGTGCCGATGAATTGCAGGCCGAGTGAAAGGCCGAACCCAAGCGCCCCCACACCCAGCCCAGCCGAGATCAATCTAGGCGAGCCGCCGCCCCGTGACTTTGGACGAACGAGCCAAATTGCACCGAGAACGATGATCCCCAATAGCAGCCTCACGCTGAGCAGGCTGAAGGGCGGCACGACATCCAGAACGACCTTGCTGACAACGTACATGCCGCCCCAAATGGCGGCGGCGGCAAGCCCAGCCAGCACTCCCAGGAGGCTACTCATCGTCTCACCTCGTGCGGATTATACACAGCCTTGCCAGCCCCAAAAACAAAGCGGCACAGGCAAGCCTGTGCCGCTCATGGATGCGATCATGATGTTGTAGCTAGGCGAATTCGGCCATCACAGTCGCCAGGCTGTTCTCCGAAGGACGCAATTTCTCAGCAGGCAAGCTCGCCAGCGCTTCTTCGGGGAGATTCTCGGCCTCAGGCAGCGGTGGCTGATCCCGATTGAGGTAAAGCAAGCCTGTGATCAGCTTCTGGTTCGAGCGGGCATCTTCCAAGAGCTGCGTCGCCTGCATCCTATTGGTGGGATCGTAGTCACGCTCGAGCTTCTGCAGCACCAGCATCGAACCGTCATGCATTTTGACGCTGGTCGTCTCCCCGGGCCGGTAGTCGACCCGGATCTCCTCCCGCGCCGGCACGTACGTGACGTCGTGGAGCGGGGCTTCGTGCTCCTTGCCCCAACTGTAACTCTTGGTCGATTCATCCCGGTTGTTGAAGGTAACACAGGGGCTGATGATCTCCAGAACGGCCGTGCCTTCGTAAGAGATGGCGGCCTTGATCAGCTCCTTGACCTGCTTCGGATCGCCAGCAAACGAACGGGCAACGAAACCACAATTGGCAGCCAGCGCCTGAAGACACAGGTCCACCGGCATGAACGGATTGGTGCCCTGCTTCTTCAACGATTGGCCCTTGTCCGCCGTCGCAGAGAATTGGCCTTTTGTCAACCCGTATACACCATTGTTCTCGATGATATAGACCAAGGGTGCGTTGCGGCGCATCATGTGGATGAACTGGCCAATCCCGATGCTGGCCGTGTCACCGTCGCCGCTCACGCCCACTGCCTTGAGCGTGCGGTTGGCAATGATGGCACCCGTGCCGAGGCTCGGCATTCGACCGTGAAGACTGTTGAACCCGTGCGAGCGGCCCAGGAAATAGGCCGGGCTCTTGCTGGAGCACCCAATGCCGGAGAGTTTGATGATCTCTTCGGGCCGAATCGACATCTCGTAGCATGCCGCCATAATCTGGCTAGAGATCGAATTGTGTCCGCACCCCTGACACAAGGTCGTCGGCCGACCCTTGTAATCTGACTTTTCCAGGCCAACCAGGTTTACCGTCGCCGTGGCCATGATCACTTACCTTCCTGACTGAGGACGGCTTCCATAATCCACCGGGCGGTGAGTGGGAGCCCGTCGTTGTGGTTGAGCGGCTTCAGCTTGGTCGCCTGATCAGGCATGTCAAGCCGCAGGAGCTGGAGCATTTGCGCATCCGTGTTCATTTCCACGACGTACACTCGATCGTGCTCACTGACGAATTTGGCCACGCTCTCATTGAATGGGACCGCCCGCAGCCTGAGGAAATCGGTGGAAACACCCTGTTCATGCAAGCGGGCGCGTGCCTCCTCGATCGCTGTAAGAGTTGAACCAAAGCTGATCAGGCCGATGTCAGCGCCGTCCATCTTGTCGATGACGGGCGCCGGTACGAGGCCGCGCGCCGTATCGTGCTTGCGCCATAAACGGTCCATGTTCTCGGTCCAATCCTCAGGTCGTTCGCTGTAGATCGCCTGGTCGTTGTGGCCGGTTCCCCGGGCAAACCAAGCCGCCAGGGGGTGTCCATTGCCAGGGAGAGTTCGGTAAGGAATGCCGTCGCCATCGACGTCGCGGTAGCGGGCGAATTCGCCAAGTTCGTCCAAATCTTGTTCGGAGAGAACCTTGCCGCGATCCATTGGCACATCCGGGTATCGGAAGGTTTCCGACATCCAAAGGTTCATGCCCAGGTCCAGGTCGCTGAGAACGAAGATCGGCGTCTGCAGGCGCTCGGCCAAGTCGAAAGCTCGCCAGCCAAATTCGAAGCACTCCGCCACCGAACCAGGGAGCAGGAAGACGTGCCGGGTGTCGCCGTGTCCCAGGAATCGGACGAAGAGCAGGTCGCCTTGCGAAGTGCGGGTCGGCAATCCAGTGCTCGGCCCCATACGCTGCACATCCCAGATCACAATCGGGATCTCGGCGAAGAACGCCAAGCCAGCGAACTCCGCCATCAGCGAGATCCCGGGGCCGGAGGTGGATGTCATCGAGCGAGCGCCAGCCCACCCAGCACCCACCGTCATGCCGATCGCCGCCAGCTCGTCTTCAGCCTGAATCACGGCATAGGTCGGCTTGCCCGTCTCCGGGTCTTTCCGAAGCTGGGGCAGATATTCGAGAAGCGCGTCTGCCAAGCTGGAGGCTGGGGTGATCGGGTACCAAGCGACGAAGTTGACCCCACCGTACACGGCGCCCAAGGCAGATGAGGTGTTGCCGTCGATCAGGATCAATCCGTCCGTCTGGTTCGACCGAACCACGCTGTAAGGATCCTGTTTGGTTAGGTTGTCCGCCGCCCACTTGGCTGCGGCTTCGACCATGGACATATTCATATCCACCGGCTTGGCCCGCCCTTGGAAGTGGGTTTCGAGCGCGGCCCGGATTTCGGCCATCTCAATCCCGAGTATCTGTGCGACAACACCCACATAGACCATGTTGGCAATGTAGTCGCGCAGATCGCGAGGTGGGGATTGTTCCTTGATCAGGTCCTGAACCGGCATCGGGTAGTAGACGACATCCTGGCGCTTGCGGGGTTGTGTCCAATTATCGGGGTAGAAGCAGACACCGCCTTCGACCAGCCCAGCCAGGTCTTCCTGGAAGGTAGCTTCGTTCATCGCCACCAGGATTTCTATTGTTTCCCGCCTGGCGACAAAACCATCTCCGCTGGCCCGGATGGTGAACCATGTGGGCAGACCCTGAATATTGGACGGAAACAGGTTCTTTCCGCTGATCGGTATTCCCATGCGAAACAGCGCACGGATCAGCGCCATGTTGGAGGTCTGGCTTCCGGTGCCGTTGACTGTCGCCACCACCATCGACAGATCGTTGATTATCGGCGGCCCGTCCACCGACGATTGAAGTCGTGCTTCATGGGTAACAGCGTCAGTCATGCGATCTCACTCCCTACGCTTGGGTGCCCTTCTTCGAACAGGCTTTCTTCTGGATACGGACTGATCTCCGGTCGGCGGTTGAGCAGACCGGTGTGTTCGATCAGCGCCTGGTAACCGGCGGCAAAGTCGCCGGCCTGAATGGACCTGACCATCTCCTCATGATATCGCCAGACCTGCTCCAAGTAGCGGTAATCATTGTAAACGTCCAACTCGACGGCTTCGTAGGCCTCCCAATAGGCTTCTAGCAGCCCGCGTACGAACTCATTCTCAAGCCGGCGGTAGATGGTCAGATGGAGCTGACGATGCTCATGATGGGGTATCTGAGCTGGCTGGCTTCGAAGCTTCTCCCACGCCTGATCGACCAGCTGGCCGAGCTCGGCCAGGTCATCTGGCGTAAGCCGGGAGACCGCATCAGGCCAGAATGCGGCCTCAACGTGGTTCCGAAGATCGCCGAACCTGCTGAACGCTTCCGGCTCCCGCGCCAGACGATAGAGCAGACCCGTGCGTAGGATCTCGACAAAACGATATTCCAGAATTCGCGTGCCGGTCTTCGGCCGGACATCGACCAGCCCCAAGCCGCGCGCCACCTCCAGCTGCTCGCGAAGCTTGCCGGTGCTTATGCCGAGTTCGGCCGCAAGATCCCTGATGGCGGGCAGACGGTCGCCGGGCTCCAGGCCACCAAAAGCCAGGTAGTTAAGCAGTTCAGAGGCAAGATCGATCGTCACCCGCAACTCCAGGTTATTCGTCCAATTCATCCAATCAATAGGATGTTTAGCCAGTATACCATCCCGACAACCGGATGGTCAATTGGCTGGGGAAGGAAATCCCTCAATTGTAGGACTGCGAGGTCGGGCCACCTGGGGATGAAGGCTGATCGGTCACGCTGGATCCTCTCACCCAGGCCGCAAAATGGGTCTGGTAGAATGCAACGATGCTTCAGCCAGAGCCTCCCAAAGCGTCCCGGAAACTAAAAATGGCCGCCCTGTTCATTCTGCTCCCGGTGTTGGTCTTGCTTCTGCCCCGTTGGTGGGCAGGTTGGCGCTTCGCCTCCGACATCGTGACAGTGGAAGAGGCGCCCCAGGCCTCGGCTGCCATCGTCTTTGGCGCCGGGTTGCGGCGCGATGGCCAACCGACGACCGTGCTCGCCGACCGGGTGCGTACGGCCGTCGAGCTGTACCAGGCGGGAAAGGTCCCACGGCTGGTGATGAGCGGGACGGTGAGAGGCGGTTATGACGAGCCGGGTTCGATGCGCAATCTGGCACTCGATTTGGGTGTGCCGGATGATGCGATCAGCCTCGACCCGGCCGGCGACAGGACCTTTGAGACATGCCTTGGCGCCCGGCACCGATTCGGCTCCGGATCGGTGCTCCTGGTCAGCCAGGCGTACCATCTGCCGCGCGCCTTGGCGACCTGTGCTGGCCTTGGCCTCGAGGCCAGCGGCGTTTCAGCCGACCTGCGCGTGTACCGGACATCAGCCCGCCATTTCTGGCTGCTGCGGGAGGTCCCCGCCACTTGGGTCGCCTTATTGGACTCTTACTTCCTTCCCCATCCTGATGACCCTGAGCCGCGCCACGCTGTGGAAAGGCAGCCCCCACATGGATCGTGAGCAGGCATACCAGATCGTGACCGAGCACGTCACCCAGGAGAATTCTGATCCACCATATGCTGGCGGTCGAAGCCGCCATGCGTGACTACGCACTTCGCCTGGGAGAAGACGTCGAACTTTGGGGCATGGCTGGGCTGCTGCACGATTACGATTGGGAAGTCCATCCCACCCTTGACAGCCACCCCCAGGATGGGGCAGCCTTGCTCGTCCAGCGCGGCGTTCCCGAGGTCGTGGTCACGTGCATTTTGAGCCACGCTGACCATACCGGCGTTCCCAGGGAGACGCCGATGCAGAAGGGTCTGTTCGCCTGCGACGAGTTGACCGGCCTGATCACCGCCGTTGCCCTGGTACGCCCATCGAGATCGCTGTATGACGTTAAGCTCAAATCCGTGCGCAAGAAGTGGAAGGACGCCCGATTCGCTGGCGGAGTCGATCGAGCGGAGGTCGAGCAAGCGGCGGCCGACTTTGGGGTGCCGCTGGACGAGCACATCGGGAATGTGCTCGAGTCCATGAAGCGCGATCGCCCCCGAGCTCGGATTGGCCGGCGACACTGGCGATCCGGCTTGACCTATTCCGACCGATCATCGTGCGCCCGGGTTTGTGCCTACGGTCGCGTAGGGGCAGGCGCAGCCAGACGCCTCAGGGACGGATTTGCGTCCCCTTGATAGGCCTCTGCCGGCTGGTATAATGCCTCCGCTCGGGCCAAGCGGCCCAGGATCCTATGACTGAAAACGCCCAGACACCCCACCAAATCTGTCCCCGTTGTGGGACCAAGCTCGCACAAGGCGCCAGCCGCTGCGTGGTCTGCGGCGCTGAGCTCAGGCCCGGCAGCCGATCTCGCACCGGCGGTTCCAAGGGCATCACGCTTTCGCTCCCCCTGGCAATCGCCATCCTGATCGTATTTGCCCTGCTGGCCGCCGGGACGACCTACCTGGGGGTACGGATCACCGGCGCCGCTGGCGCACCGGCCGAAAACACGGCAACTCCTACGGAAACAACCACACCTACGCCCACGAACACACTGCAACCCACCCAAACCTTCACGCCGGAGCCGTCGCCGACCCCCATTACGCATGTCGTCGGACAGAACGATACCTGCCTGGCCATCGCCGCCCTGTACGGCGTGTCGATCCAGTCCATCGTCCAATTGAATCAACTGCCGGCAACCTGCCCGCTGTCCGTGGGACAGCAGATTCTCGTGCCCCAGCCCACCGCCACGCCGACGTCGCAGCCCACGCCGACACTTGTTCCAGCCGACGCCACCCGCCAAGCCTGCACGACGGCGGATTATGAGGTTCAGGCGAACGACACGCTGTTCGGAATCGCCACCAACTATGGCGTGGACATGCAGGAGATCAGAGACTGGAATGGGCTGACCGGGGATACGGTTTTTGAGGGCCAAAAACTGAGCATTCCCCTCTGCCATCGGGCGTCGGCCGGCCCCACCGCCACGCCGACCCTTCCCCCGCCCTACCCCGGCCCGAATCTGCTCCTGCCCCAGGATGGACAGTCGTTCAGCCTGGCCGATGACAGTGTGACCTTGCAGTGGGCATCTGTGGGCCAGCTGCGCGAGAATGAGTTCTACCAGGTCCACGTCATCGACATCACGGATGGGACGGGGACTCGTCAGCTGGTTGACGTCGTGCAGGACACCAAGTACCTTGTCCCGGCCACGTTCAGGCCGGGTGAAGCGGTGCCGCACATAATGCGCTGGTGGGTCGAGACCGTGCGTCAGACAGGCTCCAACAACAGCGGCCAACCGGTGTATGAGTTGGCAGGCGCCTCCAGCGACAAGCGCGTCTTCTCATGGTCAGGCGCCGCGACCAGCCCTTCAACCCCCACCCCTTAGGACTATCCGCCTGCCAAAGCAAACGGGGCGCACCTAAGGTGCGCCCCATCGATTTGTGAAGGCTATCACAAACGCGCTGTTTCAACCTAGGTGTTGAGCGCCTGGGTGATTTCGTGGACACGGCCGGCGGAGGCCTCGAGGGCACTGCGCTCGGCGTCGTCCAGATCGTATTCGATGACCTTCTCGAGACCCTGCCGTCCAAGCTGCGCCGGCACACCGAAGAAGATTCCCTTCTGGCCATATTCACCATTCAAGAGAACCGATGCCGGGACGACCAGATGCCGGTCCCTTAGAATGGCCTCGACCATCTGCGCCAGTGCGGCCGAAGGCGCGTAGAAGGCGCTGCCGGTCTTGAGCAGGCCGACGATCTCCCCGCCGCCCTTTCGCGTGCGGCTGACGATGCCTTCAAGCGTGTCCTTGTCGAAGTAATTCACCAGGGGAACGCCGGCGATGTTGGAGTGACGTGTCAGAGGCACCATGTCATCGCCGTGGCCGCCCAGGACATAGCAGTGGATGTTCTGAACGCTGACGCCGGCGGCCATGGCTACAAAGGCGCGCATGCGGGCCGAGTCGAGGATACCAGCCTGGCCAATGACGCGCTCTCGAGGCAAGTTCCCGACTTTCATCGCCAAATACGCCATGGCGTCCAATGGGTTGGTGAGCACGATCAAGATCGCATCCGGCGAGTACTTCAGGGAGCTCTCCACGGCAGCGGTGACGATCTCGCTGTTTTTGCTCAACAGGTCGTCGCGGCTCATCCCCGGCTTGCGGGGGAGCCCGGCCGTGAGCACCACTACATCCGATCCGGCCGTCTCAGCGTAGTCGTTGCTGCCGATGATCCTGACGTCTGAACCGATCACTGGCATAGCTTCGGTCATGTCCAACGCCTTGCCTTGCGGCATGCCCTCTACGATGTCGACCAGCACCAGATCGGCCAGCTCGCGTTCCGCCAGCCAATGGGCAGTCGTGGCCCCGGTTTGACCTGCGCCGACTATGGTTACTTTGGACATTTCAACTTCGCCTCCTGGCTCTCGGGTATCCATGGGAAGTCTGGCTTGCTTGGATGAAGTTGCGAGCCATACGCCTCCAGCACCATTCTAATCCGTGAGAGCTACAAATGACCCGAACCACGCCTCGTCGACAACGGGGGGCGGGGCGCCCGGCAGCCCGCCAGCCGCAACTTCGATATCTTCGCCGGCCTCAACCCGCCCGACAACCCAGGCCGACAAGCCCGAACCCTCGGCTTGCGACATGAAGGCGCTCAGCCGCTCATCGCTCATGGTCAGAAGCAGGCCGCCGGAGGTCTGTGCGTCAAACAGCAGAGTCCGACTGATTTCATCAATCTCGGGTGCAAAGGCAACGCGAGGGCCGAAGTAGAGACGGTTGTCATGCGACCCGCCGGGAACAAGGTGCTGTTCAGCATAGCCTCTGGCACCTGCGAGAGCTGGCACGGAAGCGGCATAGAAGTGCAGTCTGACACCTGAGGCTTGGGCCAGCTCCATCCCGTGACCCAGCAGGCTGAATCCCGTGACGTCCGTCCCCCCTTCACGCCCAGGCGGACGGCCAGTTCAGACGCCGCCCGGTTGAGATGCTTCATCCAGGCCGTCATTCCGGCGACATCCTCGGCGGCCGCTTTCTGAGCCTTCAAGGCGGTGGCGATCACGCCCGTGCCGATCGGCTTGGTCAGGACAAGCAGATCTCCTGGCCTCGCCCCGGCCTTGCTGATCAACTCTTGTGGATCGGCCATCCCGACTGCCACCAGGCCCACTTTGGGTTCATCATCCTGCACCGTATGACCACCGGCAATCACCCCGCCGGCCTCGCGCACCTTGTCCGCCGCTCCACGCGTGATCTCCGCCATTTGTTCGGAGGGCAAGCTGGGTGGAAGGCAGGCCACATTCAAGGCCAGCATCGGCCGGGCGCCCATAGCGTACAGGTCGGAGAGCGCATTGGCGGCAGCGATCGCTCCGTAGTCGTAGGCGTCGTCCACCACCGGGGTGAAGAAGTCCGTGGTGATCACCAGGGCACGTTGGTCGTCGAGCCGCCACACAGCGGCGTCGTCAGGCGCGCCAAGGCCGACCATCAAGTCTGGGTAATCTCGAGGGTCGAAAGCAGCCTGGAGGGGGCGCAGAACCTGCGCCAGCGCTTCCGCGCTGAGCTTAGACGCTCAACCTGCGCAGGACGATAGAGTTGTCAGCCGGACCTTGCGACCGGACGTGGCCCGAGGTTCTCTCTGGCCGCCGGCGGATCCGGTCCCTTCAGAATCGTTCATCCTCGGAATTCTAGGCGCTGCTCGCGGGACTGTCAACGCAGACGACTATCCGGCGGGGGCTGAACCAACCGTCTTCGGGGTCAAGCATCCCCACGTCCGTGGCTGGGTTTCGCGGCGCCTTTGGCATTCGCTCAGACCGAATGGTGCTGGCTGGCTTGGCGCCGCCTGGTCAGTCCCGACCGGCAGGCCGATAGCCCCTGTCCTTGCGCCCTGGTGGTCAGGCAATTCAGACGGATGCCGGTCGGCTGGTGCCGGCCCCTGGCTCTGGTGTGTTGGAGAACAGAGCCGGCAGATCGGACAGGGCCCTGGCCATACGCGTCCCGTGCCAGGTCACCAGCCGGCCGTCCACCGGAAGGATACGCCCGCTCTTTGCGGCTGGTGTGGAGGCGAAGGCCTCTCGGACCTGTAGCACGTGGGTCTCATCAAAGGCATACGGCTCATCCGGTAGCAGGATCAATTCCGGTTGGGCATCGATCACCTCTTGGGTCGTCAGTCTGGGGTAGCGCGTATCGTGCTCACCGGTGGCTTCCGGATCGGCCTGACCCAGATCCGCCGCCAGTGGATAGCGGCGAGGCCGTTCAGCGAACACGTTTTGACCTCCGCAGATCCGAAGCAGATCTCCCGAATAGGTCAAATCATTGAAAGTCATCCACCAGGTTCCGAATGACTTCGCTTCACCTTTCCAAATGGGGCAGAAATAGCGCACGCGCTGCGTGCTCTCCGAGGCCCGCGCGAGCCCAATCGAGAGTGAGTTCCAGGGTGGCGACCTTGGCAGCGGCGTCCTGGGCGCGAAAGATCCCCAACATGGCCCACAGCACACGGACCGCTTCAGCGGCCGAACGCGGAAACGTGGTCCAAACCTTCAGCCCCGCTCGCTCGAGCTTCTCGACGGTCGGCCGGCTGGTTTCCTCCTGGTTGGCCAGCACCAGGTCCGGGCGCAACGTCAAGATCGCATCAACATCCGGTGCACGCGTGCCCCCCACCCTGACGACGCTGCCCGCCTGCGATTCCGGGAGCTGACAATAGTCGGTCACGCCCACCAGCAGATCCCCCAGCCCGAGCTCGAGCAGGCTGTCGGTCATCGATGGCACCAGGCTGACCACGCGCTCAGGAGAGCGCTCGAAACTGAGCAGAGCAACATGTCCGTTGCCGGTAGTCAAGCTTCGCTCCAACCGCTGCCTAAGATCAAACGCGGTTGCGCATCCCCCCACACCTCGATCTGGCCCTCCGGCCCAAAGGCCACCAGGCTGGCCTCGCGCAGGCCCAGCGCATAGGCTTTGGGCTGATCCTCCAGGAGCGTGCGGACCTTGTCCAGATCGGCGGGCGCCGGCTCCCCTGGCAGGATCAGTGCTCCCGGCAACCACTTCAACCCCGGCACGATGTCGTCTTCTGAGGTCGGAACGGTCCACGTACCGATGGCAGCAGCCGCCGGCCCAATGGCCACGATCACGCCGCCCTGGTTGAGACACCGTAGGACCAGCTCTCCGATGAGTGAATTCTCCAGGCCAGTCGTCCAGTCTTCGACGATCCCGCCAACCAGGATTAAAGCCCGGCGCCGGCCAGTTCGGCCGGCGGTTCTTCTTCAAGACGCCAAAGGCTCACCGGTGTGCCCAAGAGCGTTTCGATGTCCTCCAGGAATTCGATCCAGATCCGGCGTCAGCAGCTCGCCGGCTGCTACGCACACGCTGGGGCGTGAGATGTCCATCTTGGAAAGCAGCCTCTCCGGGAGATCGGAGAACGCCCCGCCCAAGCGCGGAATCTCGCTGGTTACGATCACCCAGCCGGCTTCGGTTTCTCGCTGAAAGATATCTTGGGTATCAGGCAATGCAATCTCCTGCGGACGATCGGCGCGGCAACTCGCTCCGGGTTGACGTGGTCCCATCGGGTAACACACGCGCCGATAGGTTGGGTTTGGACTCGGTCGATACCGGAAACTCAGCGGAGCTTAATGTACTTGAACCGTTCAACATAGCGAGGCGCTTCAGGTGGACTGGTGAGATCAAGCATGCGGTCCCTCAGGCGCTCCGCCAGCCCATCCGGATCGTCGATCTGGCTCTTGTGCTCAGCAAGTGCTCGGATCTTGGTGTCGAAGAAGTCAGTGACATCGATAGTGACGTCTGGGTTCAGCGAGCCGGCGATGTAGACCTCCGGCACTTTGTGCGGCGCCAACCCTTCGTCCTGGTAGAGTTCAGGATAGTACAGCGCCGAGCGGGTGCCCGGCCAGACAGCGTCGAGCACAACTTCGCCTGCCACGCGGTGATCCGAATGGTTGATGAAGCTGGCGTAGAAGGTGCTGGGATCGCTGGTGACTACCACGCGGGGCCGAACCTCCCGCATGACGCGCACGACATCACGCTTGAGCTCGTAGGTGGCTTCCAGTTCGCCATCCAAGAAGTCCAAGAAGCGGACATCCTTGACCCCCAGGACCGCCGCCGCCGCCCTCTGTTCCGCCTCCCGTGTCGCCTGCAGCGCCTGCGGGTCGGCGCCGGGATCATCGGCACCCTTATCGCCTCGGGTCAGCAGACAGTAGAACACGTCTCGCCCCTGTGAAGCCCAGCGTGCGACGCTGCCGCCACAGAAGAAGTCCGGATCATCCGGATGGGCCATGAGCCACCAGGATTGGGCCCCGGTCCGCTCCCGACGATGCCCGGGCATTCGGGGTCGCCCGCGCTCACCCGTCGTCCTTCCCGCAGTCACACTCCCCATTCTCATGCCGATCGCATGGGTCGTTGGCCTTCTTCTCGAGCGCCTTCAACTCATCGTAGGGCTCGATTTCGTGTTTGAGGAACTCAGCGCGTTTGCCGTCTTCAAAGCGGACTACGACGGCCTGCTTCAGTGGGAGCACGTCGACGACCTTGCCTTCACCCATGGGGGTAACAACCTTTTCTTGACCTTGGGAAGATCTTTGCGCGCCTGGACATACTGTTCGTACTCGTAAACCAGGCAGCACCGCAGCCGGCCGCACATCCCGGTGATCTCGTTGGGATTGAGCGAAATCCCCTGGGCCTTGGCCATCTTGATCGATATTGGCGAGAACTCGGTGAGGAACTTCGAGCAGCAGCGCTCTTCCAGGCCGCAGGCCCCCATCCCGCCGATGATCTTGGCCACATCTCTCGGGCCGATCGATCTGAATTCGATCTTGGCGCCTCGGAACTGGCGCTGCATGGCGCGCCGCAGTCCGTTGATATTGACCTTCTCATCACCATCCGAGGCGTAAAGGAAAGTCAGGCGTTTGCCGTCGTACGAGTACTCAGCCCTGGCAACCTTGACCCCCTGCAAGCCGAGCTCGGCAGCTTTGGCGCGGCACTCGATCATCACTTCGAGCTCTTTGCGCTTCCATTGATTGCGCATAACGAGCTCTTGCGGGGTCGCCAGGCGCTCGATAGGTTTCACGCCCTCTCGCTCCCCTGTCTCCGGCGGCACCTGCACGGCGATCACTTCGGCCATCTCGCGGCCCCGGCTGGTGGAGACGATCACCTGGTCTCCGATCTTCAGATCGGGGACCTTGGAGCCATCGAAATGGTACAGCTTGCCCAGTTTCTGGAATCTGCACGCCGACGATCGGCGATGCAACGATCTGTTCGGTCATCGGTACCTCGATTATTTAGGAGCCGGCTCCGCTCAGAGCGGCCATGATACACCCCGTTCGGCCCCATCCGCAAAGCACCGCGATCCCTGACTGGTCGGGCCAGCAGTTTTCCGTCCCGGAGTCAAGGGTGTCCTTGAGTTTAACCCAAAGCGGGGAGGATTAGGGGGAGAGCGCTCAGTCGATCATTTCAAGCGGTATCACATTGCCGCCCTGGAGCGCCAGGCGGCGCCGTCTCGATCGAGGCGTCTTCGGCCACGGCCGTCAGGGCCTTGGCCACGGCAGACTCAGGGTGGGAGATCACCACCGGCACACCGCTGTCTCCGGCCTGCCGCACACTGGGGTCCATCGGGATGGCACCGATGAAGCGAGTTCCGGTTTGCTCCGCCAGGAGCCTTCCGCCGCCTTGCCCAAACACATCAATCTGTGATCCGTCAGGCAACTCCAGATAGCTCATGTTCTCGACCACGCCCAGCAGCGGCACGTCCATGGTTCGGAACATCTCCAGACCTCGCCGGGCATCTTCAAGAGACACTTTCTGCGGCAAGGTGACGATCACAACGCCCGAAAGCGGCAACGACTGGGTCAAGCTCAGTGGTGCGTCCCCCGTTCCCGGCGGCAGATCGACGATCAAGTAGTCGAGGTCGCCCCAAGCCACGTCGCTGATGAACTGGCGTATGGCCGAATGGAGCATCGGGCCCTCGCCAGATGAGCGGCTGGCCAGGTTCGACCAGAAAGGCGATGGAAATCAACTTGACCCCAAATGCTTCGGCAGGCGTCATCTTGTTGCCCTGGGGATTGGGCATATGGTCCACGCCAAGCATCGTGGGGACGTTTGGCCCGTAGACGTCGGCGTCCAGCAGGCCTACGCTCGCCCCGGCCTTGGCCAGCGCGGCCGCTACATTCACAGAAACCGTCGTCTTGCCCACACCACCTTTGCCTGAGGCGATGGCGATGGCGTTCTTGATGGGTCGTTCGGCCAAATCGCGGGTCCGCCCGTCGGCCGGCACCTCGGCTTGAAGGGTGATGTCGACTTTCTCGACGCCTGGCAGACCCAGTACGGCTCGCCTGGCCTCGGCTTCTATCTCAACCCGCTTGGGATGGGCAGGGGTGCTCAATACCAGATCGAAAGACACCTCGCCGCCGTTGATCTTGATCGCCTCGGATGGCGCCGAGTTGGACCAGATTCCGGTTCGAGCATCGGATCCTGGACTCCAGCCAGCGCTTCCAGGATGGACTCCTGCGTGAGTCCGTCGCTTGATGCCATAACCACCAGACCTTCAACTTTCCACTTGAGCTTGCGAGTACACGTCCTCGGCGGCCTCGAGGTAGGCAGAAATCTCCCACTTGGCGTCCTCGTACAGGGCGCGAAGTTCTTCATCTGAGCCACGGTAGCGGCGAACAGCCATCGAGGCGCAGACGCTGCACCCGCGCATGGCGCGGTAGCAGTCCGTGTGGCAAGTCAGACAGCCGTTCACCCGGATCAGAACCAGGCAAAAGGCCAACTGCGCCACCGAGTCTTCGGGCGCGCTGCATGCCTCGCCCACCAATCTGGCGCCATGACTCACCGCGCAGGTCCATCAGACTGGTTGCCACGCGCATTGGGAAAAGGATCTCCGTGTCGCTGTGGTATCCCCAGCCCCCGGTCGGTTTGAGCATCACATTCCTACCCTTCCGAGATCCCGGGCCGCGGACACACCGGTTCTCCACTGGAGACACCGGGGAGCTGATGCGAGCCGCTTGAGGCTCAACGGCCGCGGCGGCTCTTCTTGGATTCCTTCTCGGCCCGATTGATCTCTTCGCGAGCGTAATTAGTCGGTCGGATGGAGGCGTAGTAGTCGACCGGCCGTGAGAGTTTGGACTTGTTGTAGATGTGATCCTCGAAACGATCGCCGCTCGACAGCTCGAAATCGTGGTCCATCTTGATGGCATCGAACGGGCAGAACTCGGCGCACAGACCGCAGTTCATGCAGATATCGGTATCAATGTAGAACTCGGCGGGCTCGGGCACCGGCCGGCCCGTTTCTGGATCGTCCGAACGGACAATCCAGATGCACTGCGGCGGACACACCTTGGCGCAAATGCCGCACGACGTGCAGCGATCATGGGTTGTCCCATCCTCATCCACTTCATAGACGAGAAAAGGCAGGAACCGGAATTCTTCCGGGATGGGAAGCTTTTCTTCCGGGTACTGGACCGTGAAGACGCCCCGGCCCTCAGGGCCCTGTCGGACGGCCAGCGCATCGTCATTGTAGTAGCGCCGGCCAAGCCAGCGGAGATCGTCGATGTAGGTTTCGACGAAATGCCACAGGGTAACCCCAAGGCCTTTGACAATACCAATTCCGTACATGGGCCTAGTGGACCTCCAATCGGAAGACGAAGGCGAAGGTTGCGGTCCCGCTCATCGGTCCACCTCCCCCAACACGATATCGATCGATCCGAGGATGGCCACGGCGTCGGCGATTTTCTGACCTTTGCACATTTCGCCCAGGGACGTCAGGTTGATGAATGATGGGGGCCGCACGTGATAGCGCCAGGGGTTCGGTGAGCCATTGGAAACCACGTAGAAGCCGAGTTCTCCCTTGGGTCCCTCGACGCGGCCGTAGGCTTCGCCGGCCGGCACCCTCACCTGGTAGACGGGCTTGCCGGCCTGTATCTCACCGCTGGCCGGCATTTGGTCCAGCACCTGCCGCAAGATGCGCATGCTCTCGCGTATCTCGTCCAACCGGATCAGGTAGCGATCGTAAACGTCGCCATTGTGATCGCACGGCCACCTTGAAATCGAAAGCGCTCGTAGATCGAATAGGGATCCGCTCGACGAACGTCATAAGGGATGCCCGAGGCTCGCAGGATAGGGCCGGCGGCCGAGAGGGCCACTGCCCGCTCCGGCGTGAGGACACCCACTCCGATAGCATCTTGAGCGGACGATCTCGTTGTCGGTCAGGTAGCGGTCGAGTTCATCCACCCGGCGTGGGCAGCCGCTCGAAGACGAGGTCCCGAAGCGTGTCCAGGGCCCCCTCGGGCAGATCCCGGGCGACACCGCCGAAGCGGAAGTAGTTGCACATCATGCGGGAGCCGGCGGTGGCCTCGAAGATATCCAGGACAATCTCACGTTCTTTGATCGCGTACAGGGCTGGCGTGAAAAAGGCGCCCAAATCGTTGAGCAAGAAACCGATCGACCACATGTGACTGACCAGCCGGGTAAGCTCGGCCATCATGACCCGGATGTAGTCGGCGCGTTCCGGCGGCGTGATGCCCATCAGCTTCTCGACGGCCAAGGCGTAGCCGAAGTTGTTGCTCATAGAGGTTACGTAGTCCAGCCGATCGGTGAAGGGCATGTTCATGATGTAGGTATTGCGTTCGCCGATCTTCTCGTGGTTGCGATGCAAATAGCCCATGACCGGCTCGAGGTCGACGATCGTCTCGCCCTCAAGGGTGGCGACCATCCTGAAGACGCCGTGGGTCGAAGGATGCTGTGGGCCAAGGTTAACGATCATGCGCTCGGTGTGCAGGCTGTCGTCCTGGCGACCATCATCCGCCCGGGGCGTCTCTTCCCAAGGCTGGCGTAGAGCCTGGAGTCACCCTTCCGGCAGCCACAAGATCGAGCGCCGCATCCGGAGTACTCTCACGTTCTTGAAGTGCTCGGTGCGATCTTCGGATCGGTAGACCTTGCCTTCCGGCCAGCGGTTGCCGAACGGTTTGGCTTCTTCGACGTAATAGGCCTCCTGGTAGTCCTTACGCATGGGGTGGCCCTCAAAACCGTCCCACATCAGGATACGGCGCAAGTTCGGGTGGCCACGGAATTGAATTCCGAACAGGTCCCAGGCCTCCCGTTCCTGAAAATCCGCCCCGGGATAGATACTCGACCAGCGAATCGACCACCGGATTCTGGCGTGGGAGCTGAACCTTAAAGACCAAGCGCCGGCCCGCCCTTGGTCCTATAGGCATGGTAGACGACTTCCATCTTGCCGTCAGGCAGGTAGTCGACACCGGTGACACACGATAGGTAGTCGTAGCCCAGTTCATCGTGCAGCGTCCTCGGCGAAGGTCAGCAGGCTTTCGGGCGCGACCACATAACCTTCGTAGCCTTGGCGCTCGTCCCGGCTCACAGCCTCGGGAAAACGCTCTTCCACGGAGTCCAGCGTGCGGTCGGGCTGTTCAGTCATAGAACAGGGAGATCCTTGATGGGAGGCCCAAGCTCAGTCTCCTGCCCCGGCGGCTGCGGCCTTGGGCATTGGCTTGGCAACGGACGTCTGGGCTGGCAGAGCGCAACTCCGGGAAATCGCGCGGATCGATCAGATCCGGCCCCAAGAATGGGCACAGGGATCGGTTCAGAAGGGACCATGCTTGATACCAGCGAGTATCTCGAATGGGCTGCCGATCGATCTTCTCTTGGAGGGTGATCAGACCCATGCAGCAGCGCCTGGGGCGTCGGCGGGCAGCCGGGGACGTAGATATCCACCGGCAGGAACTTGTCGATGCCCGACACGACGTTGTAGCCCTCTTTGAACGGGCCGCCCTCCGGAAGCGCAGGCCCCCATCGCCATGACGTACTTGGGCTCAGGCATCTGGTTGTAGAGCTTGACGATCTGAGGAACCATCTTCTTGGTCACCGTACCTGAGACGATCATCAGATCGGACTGACGGGGGCTGGGGCGCATCACTTCCATGCCGAAGCGCGCCGTATCGTAGCGGCTGGCCGCCGTGCAGATCATCTCGATGGCGCAGCAGGCCAGGCCGAACATCATCGGCCACACGGACGATCGGCGACCCCAGTTGTAGATCTTGTCGAGGGTGGTGATGGAGACTTGACCCCGGAGCTCGTCTGGGATAGGGATGTCCGGGTTGAAAAGATCTTCGGTCATCCGGTTGGGACCTCCTCCCCGGGCACGCTGAGATGTGCGGTGGTCATGACCACCTGGCACAGTGACGGCCAACCCGTGGTCGGGACCTGGGGGTTCATCCTGGGTGGGACTTGGGCGTGGAGTCGTCGCGTGCATGTCGATCCAGCATCACGGCCTATACGACCCGGGCGCCCACCCTCGGATTAGCGGTGTGGATTATACCATCCGGCTCAACCCGGCTGTCAAGAAGCCTGCGCCCCCAACGCTTTCGCCGTCATCCGATCGTCGTCTGCCAGCGCACAAGTCAGGCACAAATTGACACACATCTCGAATGCTGATAAACTCAACCCAACTTAGTCGAAGCCCCAAGGTAGCGGGGCACGGTGCAGAGGTGAAGTGTCATGACCATGACGTCAGTAACCATTGAAGATGACACCACCCAGGTGGAGAGCGGTGTCAGCCTGACCGACGCAGCTGCAGGCCGCGTGCGGGCGCTCATCGAAGAGAAGAACCTGGCAGGGCACGCCCTTCGTGTATTCGTCTCAGGTGGCGGCTGTTCTGGCCTCCAATACGGGATGGCTCTTGAAGGCCAGCCTCGCGAGACCGATTTGCGCTATACATTCGATGGCGTCGACGTGGTGATCGATCCGCAATCGATCAACTACCTTCACGGGGCCACAATCGACTACATCGACGATTTGATGGGGGGCGGATTCAAGATCGAAAACCCCAACGCTGTGTCTTCCTGCGGGTGCGGTCACTCGTTTCGCACCTCGAACACCGGGGGAGCCACAGAAGCTGGTGCTGGAGCGGGCAGCTGCAACTGCTGAGCCAAGGCAGCGGCCCACGCTACAGCTGAACGACCAATAGGAACGATGAGCAGGCCGCTGGTCGGCCTGTTCTTTTTTCCCCCGTCACATCCTGGTGGAGGACGCCACGATGGAGAGATTTTCCCGCCTTTTCACGCCGGAAGAGGCGAATGCCGTCTTGCCTGAAGTCCGCCCCCTGCTGGCCGAGGCCTTGGCAGCTCGCCAGGTCATCCTGCGTCTTAAGCCCGAGCTGGAGACGACACTCGAAAAGGCGTTGGGCAACGGCCACAACATTGAATCATCGGAGCTGCTGGATGCCTTCGACCGCGTCAAGACGGCTCTGAAGGAAATCCAGTCACTGGGGGTGTTGGTCAAGGATGTGAACTCGGGGCTGTTGGATTTCCCTTCCCTGCGGCAAGGGAAGAATCGTCTTTCTGTGCTGGCGATATGACGAGCCCAGTGTGGGTTTCTGGCACGATCTGGATGCAGGCTTCGCCGGAAGGCAGCCCATCTAGGCTGCGCTAACCGCCGCGCAAGAACGAAACTACGATTCCAAACAGGCCGATCACCAGCAGGCCCATGATGGCGATCACGGGCGGAAAGCCGGTCGCGGGCCCCGCTATCGGGCGTGCCACCGTCGGCTGAACCACGGGGGCTGCCGGCGTAAAGGTCGGCAAGACGGGTCGGCGTTACGTTGAGCAGATTGAACTGGGCGGCCAGGGTGGGGTTGATCGTAGCCGTGATCTGGGGCGTCGGTGTAGGCGGGGGCTCGACGATCGGAAGGAAGCCCTGCCCCTGCAGGATCACCAGGTTGGCATATACCCAACCCACATTTCCGGGCACGCCTGGAGTACTGGATTTCGATCCAATCCCCACCGATCGATCGTCCGAGTGCAGGGACGACCTGGCCCTGCAGCAGAACACCGATCAGCTCATAGGGCGACGTGCCGGGCCCCGAACGCACATTGACGAAGTCGCCCGGCACCAGGATCATCGGCCCCGCCGGCGTCCCGGTCACCGTCGGTTGAGCCTGCAGCCTCGGGCCATCGGCCTCACCGGAACCGAAGGCCAGCAACAGACCCGCCCGAAAGCAGAAGAACCAGCCAAACCAGCTTATTCAAGACGGTCTTCCATCTCCCGAATATTGTCGTCCCAAGCGGGGCGCATTATACTATGCAGGTCGGTTGACCCGTGCATCATCGAGGCCGAAACGGAAAGCCATGGAACAACGCGTCTTCCACGGGGACCTCGCGCCCGAAGATCTGGCCCAGGCCCTGGTTGGCGAATTCGACCAGGCAGGTTACCAGGTCCAAACGCTGGGGGATCCCGACCACCTCGTTGTCCAGATCGCCAGCCCCGCCTTCCGGACTTCGGGAGGCCAGACATCCATCACGGTCCATCTGCTCGAGATCGAGGACGGGGTGATGGCCCGTTTGGGCCAGCAGGCCTGGATGGGCGTGGCCGCCAGCCTGGGGGTGACTGCGCTGGCGGCGTTGAGGAATCCGTTTACGCTGATCGGACGCCTGGACGATCTGGCACAGGACATCACTTCGCTGCAGCTCACCGAGCGAATCTGGGACTGCATGGAACGAACTGCCAAGAGCCTGGGAGCATCCCACGAGATCTCCGAAGCCCTGCGGCGCGTGACTTGCCCTTACTGCGGAAGCGCCAATCCCGTCGGGGCGCCAAGCTGCGTTGCTTGCGGCGCCCCCATGGGCGAGATGCAACCCTCGGCCTGCACCAAATGCGGCCAAGTCCTCATGGCAGGTGAAACCACCTGCCCGGAATGCGGCGAGCCGGTGGCGGCCTGAAGGCAATCCTCTCGCCTCGCCGGGCCAGTTGCCCCTGACTACGACCGTTTGACAGCTGAGCAATCGGCTCTGAGCACCGAGCGCAGAGCGAGGTCCCCCTTCTCTTCGCAGCCGGTCCTGCCAATCGGAAGCCAGGGCAAACCGAAGGAGTCGACTGGTCGTTCGCCAGCTTGTGAAATCCTTCACAAACCGGGTGCGTGTCGCATTGGGTCTTAGAATCAGCGTTGGGCGGTGGCGCCGGGGGCCGTCGGAGAGTTGAAGAAATTGTAGGTGGCACGGGATAAGTCCGCCACAAGTTCAGAGGCAGGGTTCCAGATCATTTCTTGTTGGTCCCACAGATAGACGGTAATCACATAGTCGCCAGCTGAGGTGTAGACGATCCCGCTGTCACCCAGCCACTGCAGAGGTGAGTCGGTCCAGCCGTGCTTGTGGGCCACTTCGGTGCCGTCCGGCACACCGGCCTCGATCAGCACGCCAATCTTGTTCTGCACCATCAGGTCGAGGATCGCCTGGCATTCATTGGGTGAAAGCTCGCTGGGGAAGGCGGCCAGCAGCGCCCCACCCCCTTTGCTGCAGCGGTAGAGATCGGCCATCAGCGCGCCCATCTGCGTGGCTGTGGTCTGGTTGTAGGGGTCAGGATGCGTATTGATGTCGCTGCGGGAGTTGCCCGGCGTCTGGTAGTGCTTCAGCAGCTGGGAACCAAGGCGAAAGTAGCCGGCGATGAAAGTGCTGTCGAGACCCAGGGCCTGCATAGTGTCGGTGACCTTCAGCGGTCCCTGGAAACGATCCATTTGCTCCATCAGGGCGTCGGCGCTGTCGTTACCGGACAAGGTCAGCATATCCTTGAGCCAACCCTGAGCCTCAGAGCTCAGCGGCGGGTCGAAGTAGCGATAGAAGCTGATGGCGATGGGGACCTTGATCGTCGAGCCGGCCGTGATGGCCACATCGGGTTCCCCGGGAAGGTCCTCGCCGTTCAGGTTGAGCACGTGAAGGTCCTCGCCGGTCCTCAGATCCATCACATAGATATCCGCCAGACCGTTGAACTGCTGGACCTGGAGGATTTGTTTGAGCAGCGTGCCCAGTGTGGCCAGGCTGGGCCGGCCGGGCTGGCTGTCGACCACAGGCAGTGTGATCTGCCGATCGCTTGGCTGGTTGAGGGCCTCGCCGATCAGCTCGGATGCCCGCGGCTAACGTCCAGCACCTTGCCCGAACTGCCTGGCTCGAATTGGGTCGTGCCGGGAACTGGGCGTGGCGGGAGCGGCGGTTGATCATAGCGCGCCCCAACATCCTTGAGGAAGGTTTCCAGCTCTAGATTCTGAGATATTCGGATCGAATTGGGACGTTGGTGGGCTCGCCCGGCCTATTCCACAGGTAGTCCCAGAAGCCGGACCAGAAGCCCGGCCCGGTTCGGTCAAGCTCGGCCGCCGCCATCATGGCTTCCGTGTCCAACCTGAAGCCGATTTGCGACGGGTTGAGCAGGATCAGTTGGTCGCCGTAGAACAGCTCTACTGGCGTGCTGTAGGTCTGCGCAAGGCGTTCCAGCGCCGCGGGCTGATCCAGCCCGCCCACCGGCACTCCGGCCACCGAAAGCCCTTCCGGCATGGTTGCACGCTGCCGGCTGTAGAGTACCAGCTCGACGAAGAAAAGAACAACGGCAGCCAGAAGCATGCCGATGGAAACCCAGCGAAGGAGATTGGGGCCACGATCTACGCATAGGACATCACAGCCAGGCAGTATAACATAGCCGGCCAGGGGCCCCTGTTCGGGGCCTGGCTGGCATGCTGTCTCATCTAGCGCACGCCGATTCTTGCCTCAGAATGACGCTCAGCCGAGGGCGTCGAACTGGGCTCGGAGTTTGTCGTGAGGTCACCTGGTAATCCTGCAGGCGGCACCCGCTCCTTCTCGACGACGTCCTTGGGGGCGCGCTCGGCGAAGGGCCCGGAAAGCAGGCCTTCCAGCCGCTCAATCTGGCCCCTGGATTTCGGCCATCTCCGCCTCAGCCGTCGGCGTTCGATATCCACATCGAACAGATCGGCCGACGGCAGGAAGATCTCAACGCTGCCGACCACCAGTGGGACTGGCCTGCTCGGGCACTCGTCCACTTGCTCACGAATCTCCAGTCGGTCGGGGTCGATGTGCGCCAGCGCGCACAGGGTCTCTCGCTGGGACTCGAAGAGCGCCGACTGATCCACCGGCCTGGATCAAGGCGGCAATCTGACGTGAGGGCTCCACGCCCCGCTCCGAACGCAGATTGCGCACTGCCCGGATCGCCGCCATCACGCTTTCGAAGGTCTGGATGGCATCTTCTTCCCCGGCTTCCGCCGTCGGGTGCCTGCGGCCAGCCGGCCACGATCAGCGCGTCTTCCCAGCCGCTCTGCGGGCCGAAATCCCTGTGCCTGAGCCTGGCAGGCAGCCTTGAGGTGCCCCCACAAGGCCTCGGTCACAAATGGCGTGAACGGATGCAGCAGGCGAAGGCAGGCGTCCAGGACATCCACCATGATCCGCGCCGTGAGCCAGGCACGCCCGCCGCCCTGCTCCAGCTGAAGCTTGCCCACTTCGAGATACCAGTCGGCGAACTCGCTCCAGAAGAACTCGTACACCTGCCGGCCCGGCCTCTCCGAATTGATAACCGGCGAAAAGCCTGTCGACCTCTCGCTCGAGACGGGCCAGCCGAGCGGTGATCCAGCGGTCGGCCGGTGTCATGTCCGGCGCCTCTGCCGGCGTTGCCGGCGCACGCTCGACGGCCATCAACACCAGGCGGGCTGCGTTCCAGAGCTTGTTGGCGAAATTGCGGTTGGCTTCCACTCTCTGCAGGCTCAGGTTCATGTCGTTGCCGGGCGTCGAACCGGTCAACAGGGTGAAACGCAGCGCGTCGGTGCCAAACTCGTCCATCACCTGAAGCGGATCGATGCACATTGCCCAACGATTTGCTCATCTTGCGGCCGTCGCCGTCTCGCACCAGCCCATGCAGGTACACCGTGTGGAAGGGCGCCTCTCCGGTGAATTCGAGCCCCATCATGATCATGCGCGCCACCCAGAAGAACAGGATGTCGTACCCGGTTTCCATGACCGACGTCGGGTAGTACGTGGCCAGGTCCTCGGTATCGTCGGGCCAGCCCAACGTTGAGAAGGGCCACAGCCCGGACGAGAACCAGGTGTCAAGCACATCTGGATCCTGCTCGATCGGCGCTCGAACCACAGTGGGCGCAGCCATCAGGGTCTTCTCGAGCCACGGTAATTTCTCCGCACTCGGCGCAGTGCCAGGCCGGGATGCGGTGCCCCCACCAGAGCTGGCGCGAGATGCACCAGTCACGGATATTCTCCAGCCAGTTGAAGTAGATCTTGGTGAAGCGTCTCGGGCACGATCTTGATATCGCCCTTGCGCACCGCCTCCAGGGCCGGCTTGGCCAGCGGTTCCATCTTCACGAACCACTGGGTGGAGATCATCGGCTCGATGATCTTCGCCGCCGCGCTGACTGCGCGGCACCTGCATCGTGTAGGGCTCGGTCTTGATCGTCAGGCCGGCCCGGCTGCATGTCTTCCCACAACTTCTCGCGGCAGGCGAACCGGTCCAACCCGGCGTACGGTCCGGCGTTCTCGTTCATGGTGGCGTCCGGATTGAGCACGTTGATGAACTCGAGATCGTGCCGCTTGCCGATATCGTAGTCGTCCTGGATCGTGGCCGGGCGTCACCTTGAGCGCCCCCGTGCCGAAATCGCGCTCCACAAACTCGTCGGTGATCACCGGGATGGGCCGGTCCAGCATCGGCACCAGGCAGGTCTTGCCCACGAAGCGAGCGTAGCGCTCATCGCCCGGGTGCACGGCCACGGCCGTGTCGCCCAAGATAGTCTCGGGCCGGGTGGTAGCCACCGGGATGAACTCGTCCGAGTCCGCCAGCGGGTACTTGAACGTGTACAGCGTGCCCTGCTCTTCGCTGTACTCCACCTCCAGGTCACTGACTGCCGTGCGCAGGCCCGGCGACCAGTTGATGAGGTAGGTGCCGCGGTAGATCAAACCCTTCTCGTACAGGCTGACAAAGGCCTCTCGCACAGCCTTGGACAGCCCCTCGTCCAGCGTGAAGCGCTCTCGGCTCCAGTCGCAAGAAGCCCCCAGCCGCCGGATCTGCTGCCCGATGATGCCGCCGTACTTCTTCTTCCACGCCCAGACGCGGGCTTCAAAGGCCTCGCGGCCGATCTCCTCCCGCGTTACTTCTTCGGTAGCCAGCAGGTTGCGCTCCACCTGCAGCTGGGTGGCAATGCCGGCGTGGTCCGATCCCGGCACCCACAGAGTCGGCGCGCCCAGCATGCGCTGATGGCGGATCAGCAGGTCCTCCATGGCCACGAACATGGCATGCCCCAGGTGAAGCTCCCCGGTGACGTTGGGAGGCGGCATCGAGATCACAAAGGGCTTGCGCTGCGTGTCCTCGGATAGGCTTGAAGTAGCCCTCGGCCTCCCACATGGCGTAGATTTCTGGCTCCACGCTCTGGAAATCGTAGGCTTTGGGTAGCGTAGATTCGGTCATACTGGCTCCCTTTCCCGGCGCACCGTCAGGCTGTAAATCAACAAGCCCTTCGTCCTCGAGGACGAAGGGCTTTGGCCTCCGCGGTACCACCTCGCTTCGCCGCGCGCACAGGGCGCGGTCGCGCTCGCTTACCCGACCGACATCGGGCGTTCGCTGTAACGGGCTCACCCGCGCCGTTCTACTGACCTAGTATTCAGGCTTTCTTCGGCGGGCGGGCCGGGCGACCTTGGGCGGCTGTCGCTGAGGGGAGCTTTCAGCCCATGGCTCCCCATCTCTCGCAGCGGGGTCACCGCTTACTCCTCCCAGCCATGCGTCGTGCTGCTTTCGAATGTGCGAGGATTATAGCAAATCAAACCCTCGGGATCAACGCCTTCAGCCCTTCTTTGCTTTCCTCTTCAACGGGCCCTTCCACGGGCCGGGGAAGAGCTCCAGCGCCCGCCGAGCGGCGGTGGCGATTTCCTTGTTACGGTCGGTCTGGCGGCCATGCACCGCCGCCTTGGCCTCGGGTGTGTGGAGCTCCACCAGGCGCAGCAGGGCCACCATACGGGCGCGGCTGTTGTCGCCTTCCTGGCTCTCGCCGGATTCGGTGAGCGTGAACCCTGTGCGGGGCTCGCTGACGATCTCGACCAACGCCGGGATCACCGCCTGGTCGTCGAACCGGGCCAGCTGCTTGACAGAATTGAAGGCCTGGTCCAAGTCAACCAGCCCCATCGCCCGCGCCCGATGCAGATGGATGCTCGTCAGGATGGCCAGCTCGCGCACCAGCGGGTCCGCGTCCTCCAGGGCATCCTCAAGCTCATCCAGCGCGGCCTCGTTCTGGAGCATTCCGGGACGGATGGCGAATTCAACGGCCGCCCTGGCGCGCGCCGTCCGATCGCCAAGCCGCATGTCGTATTCTGTCCGTCCGCGCTCGAGCAGGCCTCCCAACCGGAGTCTGTTGCTGGGGCTGATTGGCCCGCTGGGACATGAGGTCCATGGCCTCTTCCGGCAAATCCATCATCCACAGAGCCTGGTCGGCTGCCCGAGTGACGTCCTCATCCCCCAGCGCTTTCAATTCATCAATATAGGTCCTGAGGCTCTGCCCGCCCCTGGTCTGGATGACATGCCTGGCGCGCTCCCGCCACGTGTTGATCTCTTCTGCTACGGCGACCTGCCTCGCCTTGGCAGCCTTGATCTCCTGCAGCTGCTTGGCGCGCGCGGCTCCGTCCAACTCGAGCAGTCCTGCATTTAGTTCGGCGAGCGTCTCGCTCAGGGACGAAAATTCCCGCTGCACCTCATCCGCCTTACGGTCCAACGCCTCGCGCAATTGTCGCAACCCTAGCCCGATCAAGCCGCGTAGCCTCCTGGTCCCTTCGCGCATCGGGGTGTAATTGATCCCCAACGACGGATTCTGCCCTCTGAGCGTTCAGGCAGACGCAACCTTATCCGTCAGTATAGTAATGCATCTTCCGTCGGTCAAACACTCCAACTGGTCGTCGTTTGCCGACTGCCGGGGACAGGCATACAATCGGAACTGGACCGCATTTGACCCCGATCGGACCATGGTTAGACTCATCGATCTCGGTGCCCTGCCAGACGCCGCCAGAACCCAGCTTGAAACCCTGGGGGTACTCACCTCAGAGCGGTTGCTCATGCTAACCGCGCGGCAGACCGGCCGGGCTGATCTAGCAGAACAATCCGGCGTGTCCGAAGTCGGTCTGCTGACGTGCGCCAGGCTGGCAGATATGTTGCGGATCGCCGGGATCGGGGCGGCCTACGGAAGGCTGCTTTGGCGGGCGGGTGTTGGCTCGATTGCCGAGCTCGGCAAGCAGGATGCCGCTGCGCTTCACCATCGTCTGTCCACTCTGAACACCCAGGAGCGCATCGTCCGTCGCTTGCCACCGGTCGCTGAGCTTCGCGCCTGGGTCGAGGCCGCATGCAGGATGGAACCTTCCGTCAAGGGGTAGGCCAACCCCTCACTCCGGATCTGCCCCTCCAAACAGGTGTCTGGCCTCTCGGGGATCAACACTGTCCAAATAGTGGTGGACATCGCGTTGCGGGAACGGGATCACGATGCCGGCTTCGTTCAAGGCCTTGTAGACGGCCGAGTTGACACGATCGACAATCCTGCGAGTGTCAACATAGGACTCGATCCAGACCCTCAATTTGAACAGCAGAGCCGAATCACCCATCTCCAGAAACAGCGCTTCGACGGGATCTTGGGCTCGGATCCCCTCCAACCCCCTGATGGCTTCGATCATCACCTGGCGGGCGCGGTCGATGTCGGTGCCGTATGCAACGCCGACGTGGATGTCAATCCGGTAGTGCGAATTGGGGAACGAGTGGTTGATGATCAGGCTCTTTCCAATGATCGAATTGGGGATGATCACCATGCGGTTGTCCCGGGTACGGATCCGGGTGCTGCGCAATCCGATGTCGGTCACGTCCCCCCAGGTGGCCAGGTCTTGGAGTTCAATCCGGTCTCCGATCCGAAACGGACGATCGACCATGATCACGAAGCCACTGAAGATATCCGAGAGGGATGCCTGGGCGGCCAAGGCGATGGCCAGAGAACCGATCCCCAGCGTGGCCACCAGACCACTGATCTCGACGTTGAAATGCCTCAGCACCATGGTCAGCACGACCAGCCCCAGGATGATTAGGCTGATCCGGCGAAGGATGGGGACCAGCTGTTCGTCGAGATCCGTCTCGGTCTTGACGGCCAATTCTCGGCCGTACCAGGCGAACAAGCGGCTGATCACCCGCCATAGGAAGACGAAGCCGATCAGCACATACACCACAAAGAATGCGTTCTCGATCCAGGCCCCGTAGGCGATAGGGATGAAGTCCAAGCGGCCCAGCGAAGATTGGGTGACGGCCGCCAGCAGGTACCAGAAAAGCGGCAACCGGACCGCTTCAACCATGGCATCATCGAGGGTTGTGCGTGTGCGGCTGGCGAGTCCCAGGACCCACCGTTGGAGGACAAGATTGATCGCCCAGCGGCCGAGCGTCAGGGTTGCCAAGATGCTGATCACAGCCACCGCAAGATCGATCCACTCGTCGACACGCAGGCCGAAAGTGCTCATGGGCTCCTCCTGGATTTCAAGGCGTGCTCCGGCCGACATCCCAAAATCCGTGCCCGGCCAACAGCAGGCTCGATATTGGTCCAATCCGGGGTCGAGGCAGGAAAATGGCCGTCGCCCTGCCTGATATAGTAGACGGGAGGCCTCGGGCGGGCAAACACATGGGGTGGAGTTCCCGCCACCCAGCCGGTCCTCAATATGGAAGGATTTTCATCATGAACATGGATCTTAGCAGTCCAGTGGCCCTCGTCACCGGCGCAAGCGGCACTTTGGGACAAGCCGTCGTACGAACCTTTCTCACCGCCGGCGCGAGGCTTGCCCTCGTCGAACGCAGCCCCGATAAGCTCGAGACGACCTTCTCCGATCTTCCGGCAGAAGGGCGCCTTTTGTTGGGCGGTGTCGATATGACGGATGATCTTTCGGTGGCACAGATGGTTCAGACAGTTGTCGATCACTTCGGCCGAATTGATGTCCTGGTGAACACTGTCGGCGGATATCGGGCCGGCGCCGATCTGGACCAGGCCGAGCTCTCAACCTGGGACGGGATGATGGATCTCAATGCCAAGACCATGGTCCTCGCCTGCCGCCACGTCGTGCCACACATGCGGTCCCAGGGATCGGGCAAGATCGTGAACATCGGCGCCCGAACCGCCTTCAAGGGCCAGCCCGGCGCTGCCGCGTATTCGGCCTCCAAGGCGGCCGTGGTTCGAACTCACCGAGAGCCTTTCCGATGAACTCAAAGCCCAAGGCATCAACGTCAATTGCGTCATCCCAGGCACGATCGACTCTCCCGCCAACCGGGCGTCGAACCCGGATGCGGACTTCGCCCACTGGGTGGAGCCGGCCGCGCTGGCGGACGTCATCTTGTTCCTGGCTTCGGACCTGGCCCGGGCGATCCACGGTGTGGCCCTGCCCGTTTACAACCTCACATGAGCCGGCAGGGATTCGACCTGGCCGCGGGCTGTGATAGGCTTGAAGCAGACATCTTCAACCTGGAGAGTGGATATGAGCAAGCTCGACGATCTCATGAAACTGGGCCAATCCATCTGGCTGGACTACATCCATCGAGACCTTCTGACTTCAGGAGAATTAGACGTTCTGGTTAGTCAGGGGCTGCGCGGGATGACCTCCAATCCATCCATCTTTAACCATGCCCTTTCGCACGGCGATGCCTACGACGACGACATCAAGGCCCTCGTCGCCGATGGCCGATCTGTGCAGCAGATTTACGAGAGCCTGGCCTTTGACGATATCCGGGCGGCTTGCGACGCCCTTCGCCGCGTGTATGACCGATCGCAGCGCCTCGACGGCTACGTCAGCCTGGAGGTCAGCCCGACGTTGGCTCACGACACGTCGGGGACGATCGACCAGGTGCGCTCGTATTTCAAGGCGGTCGATCGGCCCAACCTGATGATCAAGATCCCGGCCACACGCGAGGGCATCCCGGCCATCGAGGCCATGCTCGGTGAGGGCATCAATGTCAACGTCACTCTGATGTTCTCGGTAAGTCAGTTGGACGATGTGGCAGAAGCCTTTACGACCGGGCTCGAACATCTGCAGGCCCAGGGCGGTGATCTGTCCCGCATGGCTTCCGTGGCATCGTTCTTCGTAAGCCGGGTAGATTCGATGATCGACCCGATGCTCGATGAACGCGGCGCCACCGAACTGCGGGGCAAGCTGGGCTTGGCCAATGCCCGCTTAGCCTATCACCGCTTCACGCAGATCTACAAGTCAGATCGTTGGACCACATTGAGCGAGGCTGGCGCCCGCGTCCAGCGCGTTCTCTGGGGCAGCACCAGCACCAAGGATCCCGCCTACCCGGACACGATGTATGTAGATGAGTTGATCGGACCGGACACGGTCAACACCGTGCCCCCCGAGACCCTGAAGGCGTTCCTGGATCACGGCACGCTGGCTCGCACCGTCGACAAAGATATCGAAGGCGCCCGGGCTGCCGTTCAGAAGCTTGGCGAAGCCGGCATCGAATTGGACGACATCACGGACAAGCTTCTAGTGGAAGGTGTGCAGAAGTTTGCCAGCGCATTCGACGAACTGCTGCAGAGCCTTGAGGGCGCGCCGGGCGGCTCTCCAGCCGTCTTAGCCGCCGGCCACGGGATCTCCCATGACCGCCCAGACCAGGGCACACGCGCCGATTCACAACTTGTGACGTTTTTCACAATCCGAGCCGGGACAGCCCGGTCGGTGACTTGAAGGAGAAACTGGTATGAGAATAGCAATGATCGGTCTCGGACGGATGGGCGCCAATATGACCACGCGCCTGCTGGAAGGTGGTCACGATGTGTTGGCCTTCGACTTAAGCAAGCAGGCCGTCGAGAAGGCGAAGTCAGGTGGCGCCGAGGGCGCGTTTTCTCTGGAAGAGATCGTACAGAAGCTCGAGCCGAAGCGCGTGGCCTGGGTGATGGTTCCGGCCGGCGAGCCAGTCGAGACATCGGTTGCCAGGCTGGGTGATCTGTTCGAGAAGGGCGACATCATTATCGACGGGGGCAATAGCAACTACAAAGATAGCCTCCGGCGGGGGGACCAGCTTGCCGAGCGCGGCATCGCGTACGTCGACGTCGGGGTCAGTGGGGGAATTTGGGGCCTCAAGGAGGGTTACGGGATGATGGTCGGGGGCGACGACAAGGCTGTCGCTAAGATCCGGCCCATCCTGGAGACTCTCGCTCCCGCCCCGGACAAGAGGTTGGGGCCATATGGGTCCGCGCGGCGCCGGCCATTTCGTCAAGATGGTCCACAACGGGATCGAGTACGGGATGATGCAAGCCTACGCCGAAGGCTTCGCCATCCTGAAAGCCAAGGAGCCGTTCGACCTCGACCTCCACCAGGTGGCCGAGGCCTGGCGCTTTGGCACGGTGATCCGGTCTTGGCTCCTCGACTTGACCGCCAGCGCATTGGAGGAAGATGCCGAGCCTGGCCGACATCGCCCCCTGGGTGGACGATTCCGGCGAGGGCCGCTGGACCGCCATGGAAGCCATCGACCTGGCCGTCCCGGCGCCGGTGATCAGCCAGGCGCTCTATCGCCGCATTTCGGTCACGACGGGACGACAACTTCGCCGACAAGCTCCTTGCCGCCATGCGCCACCAGTTCGGTGGTCATGCCATCAAGGAAGAGTAGAGAAATTCACCTCTACTCGTATCTCAGGGCCTCGATCGGGTTCAAACTGGCGGCACGCGTGGCGGGGTAGATCCCGAAGAACAATCCCACGGCGGCTGAAAAACCCGTCGCCAAAATGACGGCCTGGAACGACAAGCTGGGTTGGATATCCGGTGCCAGAAGCCCCACGAGTTTCGAGCCGCCCGCTCCGAGCAATATCCCCACGCCGCCTCCGATCACCGCCAGCACCACACTTTCCACCAGGAATTGAAGCAGGATGTCCCGCCGCCGCGCGCCGACCGCTTTGCGCAGGCCGATCTCTCGCGTGCGCTCCGTAACCGAGACCAGCATAATGTTCATGATCCCGATGCCGCCCACCAGGAGTGAGATAGCGGCGATGGCACCCAGGAAGACCGTCAGGGCGCCCAGCACACTGCCTGCCGAAGCCAGGATGTCCTGTTGGCTGATGACAGTAAAGTCACTCTTGTCCTGCGGCTGGATCTTGTGCCGCTGGCGAAGGATTTGACGTATCTCGTCCTGCGCGGCGTTCATCCTGTCCGCAGAGACCGCTGAGGCATAAAGCACCGACAGGCGGTAGTCCCCGCCAGTGTCACGCGCCGAGAAGAGGCGAGTCTGCGCCGTCGATAGCGGGATGTATACGACCTTATCCTCACTGCCGAAGCTGCTTCCGCCGCGGCTCTTCAGTACGCCGATCACGCGGAAGGCGGTGTCCTTGATGCGCACCGTTTCGCCGATCGGAAGCGCATTGTTGGGAAAGAGATCGGTGACCACATCCGGTCCGAGCACGGCCACGCGTGATCCGGCCAACTCATCGCTTTCGTCGATGAAGCGGCCGATGGCAACCTCCGCGCTGCGCACAGAGATGTAGTTGGGCGTAACGCCGGAAATGGAGTAGGTGCCACTTTCACGGCCAAAGGTGACAACCGCCCCACCCGTGAGCTCCGGTGCCACCTGGGCGATGTCGGGCGCTTGCAGCGGATCCGCCAAGGCCGCCGCGTCGCCGTTGGTGATCGGCTTGCCGCCAGTCGAGGCCGCCGATGCACCGCCACGCTGGGACTGGAAGTTGCCCGGAACGACGAATAGAAGGTTGGACCCGATGCTCTGGAACTGGTCGGTGACGTAGGTCTGAACCGCCGCCCCGGCCGACATCAGAGTGATGACGGCGCCAACGCCGATGATGATCCCTAACATGGTCAGGATCGCCCTGAGCTTGTTGGCCAACAAGGCCCGGATGGCGATGCGGACGCTTTCTACAATCTTCATCGGCTTTCCTTCGCCGCCCTCTCGGGCTCCTGCAGCTGGATCTCGGAGGGCCGGGCCGACTCGCCTGCCTTCAGCGGCTTGTCGACCTGATCGTCCCCCACGAGCAATCCGTCTTGAATGCGGATGATCCGGCTGGTATGCCGGGCAATAAAGGGGTCATGGGTCACGACCAGGATTGTGATGGCTTGTTCCGTGTTCAAATCCTGCAACAGCTTCATGACTTCCACGCCCGACTTCGTGTCCAGATTTCCCGTCGGTTCGTCGGCGAAGATGATCGATGGAGAGTTGACAAGCGCCCGCGCGATAGCCACACGTTGTTGCTGTCCCCCGGAAAGTTCATTCGGGTGATGGTGAATACGCTCCCCCAGCCCGACCGACTCGAGCGCCTCGGTGGCTCGCCGCCGCCGTTCACTGAGAGGGGCGCCAGCATAGATTAACGGTAATTCGACATTTTCTAGAGCACTGGTGCGAGCCAGCAAGTTGAAAGTCTGAAAGACAAAACCGATCTGCCGGTTTCGGATATTAGCCAGGCGATCATCATCGAGGTCGCCGACAGCCTCGCCATCCAGAATATAGGAGCCCTCTGTGGGCCTGTCCAAACAGCCCAAGATGTTCATCAGGGTCGACTTACCTGATCCGGACGGCCCCATCACGGTCAGGAGTTCACCTGAGTGAATGTCGAAACTGACACCGCGCAGCGCCCTGACCTTGACCTCCCCCAGATCATAGGTCCTGGCCAAATCCTTGACTTTGATGACCGACGTCACTGACTAACCTCCACCAAAACTGCCGCCGAAACCGGGCGCTGAGGGTGTAACCTGCGGCACGCCAACCACGTCGCCAGCCTGCAACCCATCCAAGACTTCGCTGTCCGTATCGTTTCTCAGGCCGAGCGTCACATCGTGGCGCTGATAGGCGGCCCCATTTCTGACCATCACGTAGACCTGCCCCGTGGTACTGTCCACCCGCAGGGCCCAGTTCGGGACGAGCAGAGCGTCGTCTCTGTGGGAAACGTTGATATTCACAGAAGCTGTCATCCCAATTCTCGCTTCGGGACCCGGATTGGCCAGGCTGACCACCACCGGATACTCCGTCGTCGATTGGCTGGGGTCCGGGGCCAAGTCGATTTCGTCCACCTTGCCTTCCAGCACCTTCCCGGGGAGCGCGTCTACCGTGACGGAGACGCTTTGTCCGGGTTGGATGGAAGCGATGTCGAGTTCATCGACAGTAGTTTGAATGTGGTACTGGCTGTCGTCCGCAAGGCCAATCCCGGCCTTGCCTGGAGTCACCTTGTCGCCGATCTTGTAGTAGACAGCCGTGATCCTACCGGAGAAGGGGGCCGTGATCTTGGCCTGGTTGACGCGTGCTTGCGCCGCCTGAACTTGGGCCTTGGCGGCCGCCACCAGGTCTGGATCGGGGCCGTTGACGAGGGTGTCCACTTTCTTCTGGGCCTGATCGACCTTCGCCTGAGCCACGGCGACCGCCGAGTCGAGCTGCGCTTGCTCGATATCCGTCGGATGGCCCTTGTACCAATTCAGTGTCCGCAGAGCTGAGTTGTAGGCCTGTTGAGCGTTGCTGAGGTTGATGGCTGCCTGGGCACAATCGTGATCGTCCGGCGTACCTTCGCAAGCTCTTTGCTTGGCCTGGTCCAACGTCTTTTTGGCCAGCAGCACCCTGCCTTCCTGGGCCGAAATCGTCTCGGCACCGGCCCGATTGCCTTGCGCCCGAACGCTCTGGGTGTAGTCGGCGGTGTGCAGCTCATCCCTGGCGGCCGCCAGGTCCTCTTGGGCCTGTGCCAGGCTGAGTTTCCAGTTGTCTTCGTCCAACAAATCGCTTAGGTTTTGCTCGGCCTTGAGAAGATCTGCCTCAGCGCCGATCAGGCTGACATCGATTGATGATGGATCGAGATTCATCAGGACGTCGCCCGCCTTCACCTCGTCGCCGACCTTGACATAGATGCTCCCGATGTTCCCATTGACGCTGAAGGCCAGGTCTGCCTGTGCTTTTGGATCGATGTTGCCTGTGCCTGAAACCACCACGTCGATCGGGCCGTGGGCGATGGTTGCCGTCCTATCCAATGACTGAGCGCCTGACGCTGCGGCTGCTGACCTCATTCCCACAACGACGATCACACCTGCGACCACCACCACACCCAGGATCAGAATGATCCACGTTCGTCTTGACATCGAGTCCTTACTCCTTCTGCGTTACGCTAGCCTGCCGAGGTTGGGTCCGCCCGACGTCAGGCTGACACCGACCTCCCGAAAGACTTTCAGTGACTGGTCTGGAACCTCATCTTATGAGTCCTGGACCCCACAATACAGACCGTCTTCAAACACCTTGCGCAGCACCGGCAAACCTGCAGCGAGGACCTTGGCCTCATCCGAGGACAACGGCTTGAGCATCTCGAGCACCCGTCCTTCGGCACTGGCCTGAAGCAATTCGAGCACGGCTTCCCCTTGCTGGGTGATCTCGGCAAGCACCACGCGGCGATCTCGCAGCGACACCTTGCGCTGCGCCCAGCCCCGATCTTCTAGTGTCGAGATTGAGCGAGAGACCGTGGGAGAACTGATCTGCTCGTGTTCCGCCAGCTCGCCCAGACTCCAAGCCCGTTCGTGCAGCATGGCTAAGATCCTGAAGTGCGAGGGCGACAGGGTGTGCCCCGACTTGCGGACATCCGCCGCCAGGCTGCGCATCACCAGAGGCACAATCTCCACGATCTGCTTGGCGGCCGCTTCCAGATCTTGATCCATCCACCACTCCCCGGCTTTTACTTAGCAGAGCTAAATGTAAAGGTTGGCATGATACCTGTCAAGGGTACTTGGGGCAGGCTGGATCCTGGGGCGCCTGACAAAAAAAAGACCCTCCCCAAATGGGGAGGGTGTCTGATGACCGTGTGGGGCTAGATGGCGACGACGTTGGCGGCCTGCAGCCCCTTGGGGCCTTGTTCGATGGTGAATTCCACCTGCTGCCCTTCCTGCAGCTCGCGGAACCCGTCGGCCTGGATGGCGCTGTAGTGCACGAATACATCCGGCCCACCTTCGCGTTCGATGAACCCGTAGCCCTTCCCGGCATTGAACCACTTGACCGTACCGGTCACACGTTCCGACATCTTCTAGACCTCCTGCTTGGGTGGGTTTCCGAGGTGCCTGGCGCGTTCTCCAGCGGTCGGGTTCGCCGGTCGAGGACCGGACTTATCAGACAGGCCCGAGCGCAGGTTCGGCTCAGGCCTCGGTCTTACGACGTGCAGACAGAACTCGCATGCAACCTACGCGAACATGTTAGCGTAGACGATGGAGGCTGTCAAGCAAGCGGGTGTGTCTGGCACGGGGACCTTCCTGTATAATCCCACCTGATGGCAGAGCAAGCCGAGGACCGGTTGATATCCCCCGAGCGCGGGCCTGAGGATTGGCCTGAGCCGACGCTACGCCCACAGCATTTGGATGAGATGATCGGTCAGGAGCGCGTGCGAGAGAACCTGGCCATCCTCATCGAGGCGGCGCGCGCCCGCGGCGAGGCCCTGGACCACGTGCTCTTCTACGGCCCCCCGGGTCTGGGCAAGACGACCCTAGCGCATATTCTGGCTAACGAGATGGGCGTGCATCTCAAGTTCACGTCCGGGCCCGCCATCGAGCGGGCCGGTGATCTGGCAGCCATCCTCACCAATCTCCAAACCGGGGATGTGCTGTTCATCGACGAGATTCACCGGCTGGGCCGGGCGGTCGAAGAGATCCTGTATCCGGCCATGGAGGAATACACGCTGGATATCACTATCGGCAAAGGCCCCAGCGCGCGCTCCCTGCGTCTGCAGCTGCCCCGCTTCACGATCATCGGCGCCACCACCCGCCTGGCGCTTCTCACCGCACCCCTGCGGGCCCGCTTCGGCGCCGTTCACCGCCTGGACTTTTATGACAATCAGGCCATGGGCGAAATTGTGCGCCGGGCTGGCCAAATCCTGGATGTCGAAATAGACAAAGATGGCGTGGCCGAAATCGCTTGCCGCGCCCGGGGAACACCGCGGGTGGCCCTTCGGCTTCTTAGGCGGGTGCGGGATTACGCCCAGGTACGCGCCGACGGCAGCGTCACGCGCCAGGTGGCATCCGAAGCCCTGGCGCTGCTCGAGATCGATGATCTCGGCCTGGACGACGCCGATCGGCGCGTGCTCCACACCATCGTGGTCAAGTTCGCCGGCGGACCGGTCGGCCTGCAGACGATAGCCGCCTCGATTAGCGAGGAACCGGACACGATCATGGACGTCGTCGAGCCCTACCTGCTCCAATTGGGATTCATCGACCGGACTCCGCAGGGCCGGGTTGCCACGGCGCTTGCCTACAAGCACCTGGGGCTCGAACCCGGAGAAGGCAGCCAGCCTCCCCTGCCGGACTTCTAACCCCACCCGATGCCCGATTGGACTGCTCTCACCCGATGGACTATCCTGGCCGGCCTGGCGCTGGTCCTGCTGGGGGGCCTGATGTGGCTTGTCGGGCGCACCGGGATCCCATTGGGGCGCCTTCCCGGCGATCTGCATTTCCAGACGGATCAGATCAGCTGCTTCGTGCCGCTGGCCAGCATGCTCGTGATCAGTCTGGTGCTGACCGTGGTCCTGAACGTCATAATGCGCTGGTTGGGCAAGTAGGGCGTGCGCACCTCCGAATTCGACTACGACCTCCCCTCTGAGTTCATTGCCCAACACCCCGCCACACCGCGCGATTCATCGCGCCTGATGGTCCTTGATCGGGCGAGCAACACCGTCCGCCACCACCACTTCTACGATCTCCCCGAGCTTCTGTCTCCCGGAGATGCTCTGGTGGTTAACAGCACGCGAGTCATTCCGGCCAGGCTTCGCGCTCGAAAGCAGCCCGGCGGCGGGCGGGCCGAGATCCTGTTGCTTCGTCGGTTGGATGACCTGCAGTGGGAGGCGATGGTCGGCGGCAAGGGCCTGAAGCCGGGCCGCGCGCTTGTGGTGGACGGCGGACCAGGGGTCGAGGTCCTGGAGGATCTGGGTGGACCCAAACGCTTGATTCGGTTTGAAACGCCGATTGAACCTCAGCTCGAGCGAATTGGCGAGATGCCCTTGCCGCCCTACATCACGGCGCCTCTTCGGCGGCGAGACGACTATCAGACCATTTACGCCCAAGAACCCGGCTCGGCCGCCGCCCCGACTGCCGGGCTCCATTTCACGCCCGAGCTCCTCGACCGGCTCGATTACGCCGGGGTTGAACGGGTGGACGTGACCCTTCACGTCGGCCTGGACACATTTCTCCCAGTCAACGAATCTGATCCCGAAACACATCACATCCACACCGAATGGTGCCGGCTCGACAAACTAGCCGCCCGTCGTCTCATCGGAGTTCGATCCCGGGGCGGCCGCATCGTGGCCGTGGGAACTACGAGCGCGCGGACGCTTGAGACCGCTGCCCTTTTGGCGCCTCCGGGTCAGGTCGTGGTGCCCTTCGAAGGTGCCACCGATCTCTATATCCTCCCCGGATTTAGGTTTACAGCGGTCGACGCTCTGATCACTAACTTCCATCTGCCCCGGTCGACCCTCCTGATGCTGGTTGCTGCCTTTGCCGGCAGGGAGAGAATTCTGGCGGCCTATGAGACCGCCATGTCGCTCGGCTATCGTTTCTACTCATTCGGCGACGCCATGCTCTTGCTGTGATTGACAAGCGCCCGTGCCTGTGCGATACTCTGGCGCGTGCTCTAGATGAGCACCTCACTTTGCTATCCTAAGCAAAGAGGAGGTGATGCCCATGAGTAAGTCTGATCAACCAAGCGCTGCGGCATCCCTCCTCGTTATCGGATAGGATGCCGCAGCGCACCAAAGGGCCGTCCTGATAGGACGGCTCTTTGCTTGATGGATGGCGATGAAGACCTACCCTCTAGGCAAATTACCATTCGACGTTGTGGCTGAGTTCGCCCGCCGGTTTGCGCCCGACGACCCGCGTGTTCTGCTTGGGCCCGGCGTGGGTCTTGACTGTGCCGTGATCGATTTTGGTGACCGCGTGTTGGTCGCCAAGACTGATCCGATCACGTTCACATCGGGCCGAATTGGCTGGTACACGGTCCATGTCAACGCCAACGACGTCGCCACCACCGGTGCTCAGCCCGGGTGGTTCCTCGTCACCGCCCTGCTTCCCGAAGCCGACACGGATCATGACCTGCTGGACGAGATCTTCGGCCAGATCGACGCCGCCTGCCTATCGATAGGAGCCACCTTTGTTGGGGGGCACACCGAAGTCACCGGTGGACTGGATCGCCCGATCCTGGTGGGCACGATGCTGGGAGAAGTGAGCCACGAGCGGCTCGTAACCCCGCGCGGCGCCAAACCAGGGGATCTGGTGCTGCTGACCAAGTGGATCCCGATCGAGGCCACCAGTATCTTGGGGACCGATTTCGCAGAGCGCCTGACCGCGTTGCCGCCGGAAGATCTCGCATGGGCCCAGGGCGTACTCGACGATCCCGGTATCAGCGTCGTCCAAGAAGCGCGGTTGGCGGTTGATGCGGGTGGTGTTTCCGCCATGCATGACCCGACGGAAAGCGGGCTGGCCGGAGGCCTGTGGGAAATGGCCGAAGCAGCGGGCATCGGGATGGTGATCGACGCCGACAGCATCCCCATCCCCGAGCAGGCCCGGCGAATGTGTGATGCCCTCGATGTCGACCCTCTGTCTGCAATCGCCTCAGGCTCTCTGCTGATCACCGCCCGGGCCAGCGAAGCCGAGGGCATCCAGGCAGCCTTGCGCCAGGATGATGTCGCCGTAGCACGGATTGGCAAGGTAGTAGACGGAAGAGGCGTTCAGATTGTGGTTGACGGCAAGCCACGCCCACTGGCTCAGCCACCGAGGGATGCCCTCGCCAGGCTCTTTGAATCGGCCGACTGAGGGGCATCAATCTCCGAATGAAATCCCCATTTCGCGTGCCGTGCGGACGGCATCGCCTTCGAGATTGACGCGCTTGGGGACTGCCAGGGCTTCTGTCATGTCAACCGAGCCCACCGATCCGCCCTTCAGAGCCGACATGCGGCCCCAACGGCCGGAGGCCGCAAGGCGGACGGCTTCGCCCCCCAGTCGGGTGCAGAGCCAGCGGTCGAACGCCGAAGGTGATCCTCCACGCTGAAGGTGCCCCAGCACCGTCACTCGAGTTTCCATTCGGCAAGACCGCTCAACGTAGTCCGCCACCACATTCCCGATGCCGCCGAGGCGATCGACGTGGAGCATATCTCCGCGTTCAGCGAAAATGCGCTCACCGCCCGCCGGGTGAGCGCCCTCGGCGGCAGCAACAATGCTGAAATGTCGGCCGGCTTCGGCGCGGTGCAAGATCTTCTCGCAAATCGAATCGTTCCTGAATGGAATCTCAGGGATCAGGATCACATCCGCCCCGCCGGCCAATCCGGCATGCAGAGCAATGAAGCCTGCGTCCCGGCCCATCAGCTCCAAAACCATCACCCGGTGATGAGATTCGGCAGTTGTATGGAGCCGGTCCAGGGCTTCCATGGCCGTGTTGATGGCGGTGTCGAATCCGAAGCTCACGTCCGTGCCGCCGATATCGTTGTCTATCGTCTTGGGAACCCCGACCGTGGGACAGCCCTTTTCATTCAGTTCCTGGCTGATGTGCAGGGTCCCGTCGCCTCCGACAACGACAATCCCGACTAACTCGAGCTCGTGAGCGCGCGCAACGACGTCATCCGAAACATCCACAATCTTGGTCTGGCCGTCGATGTCTATTTCGCGGGCAAAGGGGTTGCCGCGGTTGGCCGTGCCCAGGATGGTCCCGCCCAGAGGCAGGATACCCCTGACCGATTCGGATCCCAGGGGCAAGATGCCGTCGGGATCCAGCAACCCGTCAAATCCATCTCGGATACCGATAACCTCAAAATCGTAGTTAGGGGCCGTCTTCACCACGGCCCGAATCACGGCGTTCAATCCGGGCGCATCTCCCCCGCCAGTCAACAATCCGAGTTTCTTCATTGGGGCGACCTCCCTGCTTGGAACCGGATCCAGCGGCGGCGTATGTCTTCGGAAGCGATGCGTAAGGCGCACTTTCCGCGCCCCTTACATTCGACTTACAGCGCCTCCGGGGCCCAAAAAGCTACCCCTTCTTGACGTATAGTTAGTGCAGCGGTAAACGGACCAAAACGATGTAAAACCGTGTCCCAAGGGGATCGAAACACCAACCAGCTGCCTGATCCCAACCATTATAGGCAACTCAGTGCAGGTTCAAAAAGCGATTTAAGAGCCATTTGCTCAGGAAGGTCAATGATGGCAGAAGACAAAGAGAGATTGCTCACTGCAAAGGAAGCTGTCGCCTACCTCGGAATCAGCTTGAGCACGCTTCACAAAGTCGAGAAGAATAGCCTGCTCATGCCATTCCGGACCCCCGGAGGCCACCGCAGGTACGACAAGAAGATGTTGGACGATTACCTACAAGCTTCTCGCCGGGCCAACCACCAGGCGCATTGAGCCGGATTTCATATGAAACCTTTGTCCGCGCATCCGGGCTATCGAAGGGTCTACGCCCCGTCTGTTTCGGTGCCCGCGGCCCAGAACCTGCACTCTCGCGAGCGATGTGCCCGATCATCGCGGTCGGCGCATGGCGTTCAGGTTGGAGCTCGAGACGGTTCATGCTCATATTGACAGCTTCAGCGCCTTTTCCGATCGGGTTTCGTCGGATCCATCTGACGGGACTCAACTTCTGGAGCGCACCATGACGCAGGTCCCGACCGACACCCCGGTGTCTGTCGACAACCAGAGCCCCCTGGCCAACTTGATGCGAGCATTGGGCGACCGGGTGGAGGATCTACTCACCAGCGGCAAGTGGGGCCTGGACGAGAAACGCGCCGGGCTGGCACGGGCTCGCCACGATTCGGCGCTGATGGCCGAGTGTCTTTCCGGCCTTCAGCGGGTTGTCGAGGCGGAGGCGGGTCTGATCCAACCCGTTTCAGTTACCACGGACATGCATAGGGTCTTGCAGGACCTTGTCCAACGGCTGATCCCGGCAGCGCGCGCAAGAAATGTTCGCCTGGTCTACACGCCGCATCCGCTCTCTTCACTTCAGGCTGATCGCGAGGGCGTGGCCCAGCTATTGGGTGCCCTCACCAGTCTTTTGATCCTGGCCATGCCGGAGACGGCGGAGCTGGCCGTCAATGCAGCCGAAGAGGAAGACGCGAACCTGGCGAGCGTAGTCTATCGGTGGTCAGCGGCCGCCAATGCAACCAAAGACAGCCAGCTAAGCCTGCTCGAGTGGGAACAAACGTTTGAGTTGTTTGCCCCGCTCCTGGACGTGTACGGTGGCACCTGGCGCCAAGAATCCTTGAAAGGTGGGGGAGTGCGCTTCGAGGTCTGTTTTCCGATGGGCACGTCAGGATCGGCGCAGGGAGGGGGGACGATCCTCATCGTCGACGACGATCCCGACGGCGCATATCTCCTGGAACAAGTCCTAGTCAGAGCGGGGCACCAGGTCATGATCGCTCCCAATGGCCTGGAGGGCTTGGGGATGGCTCACCAACGAGGCATTGCCTTGATCTTGCTGGATGTGATGCTCCCCGGGATGGATGGCTTCGAAGTCTGTCATCGCCTTCGGGAGGACCCGAAGACAGCCTCCATTCCGATCGTGATGATCTCAGCCAAATCTCGGGACGAAGATCGGGACATGGGGCTGCGTGTCGGCGCCAACGCCTATATGACCAAGCCGCTCGGCTTGACCGAAGTCGTCGACACCGTAGGTCGGCTGCTTTCTCCTTCAGAAGAAGGTTCTCATGACGGATAGTACAAGTACGCAAACCGCCCGACAGCGACCGACCATTGGTCAGGTGCTGACCGATGCGGATCTGATCACGCCCGAACAGCTCGACCGCGCCCTGGAACTTCAAGCCGGCGGAGACTCCCGCCGCCTGGGCGACATCTTGATCGAGAACGGCTGGCTTCAGCCCGACAATCTGGCGATGGCGCTGAGCGTTCACCTCAATCTGCCTTTCATTGATCTCAAGCGACACCAAATCCAGTCCGAAACGCTCCTGTTGATTTCCGAGGAAACCGCCCGGCGCTACAAACTGATCCCTCTGGACATTGTCGATGGCTCCCTGGCCGTTGTGATGGAAGATCCGACCGACATCCAGAGCATAGAAGAGCTCGAAGCGCTGGCCGGCCGCGGCATTCGACCCATGGTGGGCATCGCAACCGACATTGAAGCCGCCATCGACTTGAACTACCGTGCCAACCGGCGCATTGAAGCCGAAGTCGCCGAGTTCACGGTGTTGACCGACGGCGCCGCCGATGCGTACACCGAAGCCGAAGGCCTCATCACCGATCCGGTGGTGCGGGCCGTGGACCTGATTCTTGAGCAGGCTGTGCGCGATCGCGCATCGGATATTCACATCTCGCCCGATTCCGACTCGGTCCGAGTGCGGTATCGGGTAGATGGCGTGCTTCAAGACAGCGTCTCTCTTCCTAAAGGCAGCCATGATCCGCTGCTCTCCCGAATCAAGATCCTTGCCGGTATGAATATCGCCGAACGGCGGCGGCCCCAGGACGGCCAGTTCTCCAAGCTCATCGAGTCCGAAGAAGTCCATTTCCGGGTTGCCACCAGCGACACTACTTGGGGAGAAATCGTCACACTCCGGGTGATGGGCCGATCCGAGTCCATCCTGGATCTGCCCGGGCTCGGCCTTCAAGCCGACCAGGTTGAGAATCTCAAGAGCCTGATCCAGCTGCCGTTCGGCATGGTCCTGGTCAGCGGGCCGACAGGGTCGGGAAAGACGACCACCCTTTACGCCGCGCTCAACCAGTTGGACAGAACTCACATGAACATTATGACCATCGAAGATCCGGTGGAGTACAACTTCTCCCGCATCAGCCAGATCCAGGTCAATCGAGCAGCCGACATCACCTTTGCATCCGGCTTGCGGGGCACGATGCGCCTCGACCCGGATGTGATCTTGGTGGGCGAGGTGCGCGATGGGGAAACGGCGGATTCGGCGACCCAAGCGGCGCTCACCGGCCACCTGGTGCTGTCATCGATCCACGCCAACAATTCGGCAGGCGCCATGTACAGGCTGGCCCATCTGGGGGTCGAGCGCTACATGATCTCATCTGCCATTCTCGGCGTTGTGGCCCAGCGCTTGGTCCGCTGCGTCTGCCCCCATTGCAAGGCGTCGGCGACCCCGACGGACGCGGATCAGGCGGCTTACGAGTTTGAGACCGGCCAGACCCTTGACGAGATATTCAGGGGCGAAGGCTGCGCGTACTGTGGACACACCGGCTACTTGGGTCGAACGGGCGTGTTCGAGATCCTGCGGGTTGACGAGGAGATGCGCCGCCTATTTGTCAGCGGCACTGACGCCGGGGAGGTCAAAGGCGTCGCCCTGGCTCGAGGCATGCAGACTATGCGCCAGGACGGCATGCTGAAAGTGGCCCAGGGGATCACCACGCCCGAAGAGGTCCTGCGCAATGTGGCTTGGATAGGATGAGATCCTCCATGATGTGGAAACCAGCCCACCCGGACACGGAGGCCTGACGACATGGCCTATCGCTACCTGGCCTTTGATACCCAGGGGAATCCCACTAGCGGGGTCCTGGATGTTGAAACGGAATCCGCCGCCGAACGCGCTCTGTGGGAGCGCAATCTGACGATTGTCGATCTGGCCCCGGTCCGGCGGAGACTCGATCTGGCCAGTGTCTTCCCGTCCTTTCTGGGTCCCAAGAGCGAAGACCTTGTGATCTTCTCCCAGCAGCTCGCCAACCTGGTCGAGTCCGGTGTCGGCCTCGTCCCGGCCCTTCAGTTGCTCGCCCAGGAGGTTTCCAGTGCTCCGCTGCGACGGGTGCTTCAGAGCGTTGTCGAAGAAGTTCAACAGGGAACCACGATGTCGCAAGCCATGGCATCCCACAAACTTGTGTTCCCCGAGATCTATTCCCGCATGGTCGAAGTGGGCGAAAGAACCGGTAACGTTGGCTTCGTGCTGCGCGAACTGGCAACCTACCTGGAGAGGGAGGTCGATGTCACACGGAAGATCAGGGATGCGGTTACCTATCCGGCCTTCTTGATCCTGTTTGCCATCGGTGTGGTGATCCTGGTGATGAACTTCACCCTGCCGGCTCTGCTCGGCCTGTACTCAGAATTCCACGCCGAGCTGCCCTTGCCAACCAGGATCATGATGGGCTTCGCATCCTTCTTCGTCGCCTACCGCGCCTACATCTTCTTGGGGGGAGCTGCCCTCGCCATCGCTGCCTTTGTCTATTTCACACGACCACGGGGGCGGCTCCAGCTCGACACGATCCTTCTCAAATTGCCGGTATTCGGCAAGATCGTCCTGAACGGGGCAGTATCAAGGATGGGGCGGACCCTGGCCACGTTGCTGCAGGCCGGGATTTCGCTTCCGGAAGGTCTTCAACTCACGCAGTCGATTGTGAGCAACAGAGTCATCAGCCAGGCCATAGAGGACTTGCGTCGCGAGTCGCTTCAAGGGCGGGGCCTGTCCGAGCCCATCGCTCGTTCTGGTGTCTTCCCACGCATGCTGTCCCAGATGGTCCGCGTGGGTGAGGAGACGGGGACCCTCGACACCAATCTCAACACGATGGCCCATTTCTACGATGAAGAAGTCGAGCGTTCGGTCAAGGCCGTAACGGGCCTTCTCGAGCCCGCCTTGATCATATTCGTAGGCTTGATCGTCGGCTTCGTGGCGGTTTCGGTCATCATGCCCATGTATTCGCTGCTCCAGTCCATCAAATGACCTGCCGGCTTGAGATGAGCTGACCATGCGCCCGTTTGTGAAATTCCGCACTAACGAAAGGACTCTTGGGCTGACTAATCAGCAAGGCTTTTCATTGGTCGAGGAGTTGGTGGCGCTCTCGGTCGTATCCCTCGGCTTGGTGCTGCTGGTGGCCATGATTGGAACCGGCACCAAGGGCGTCACCAGCACTATCGACAAAGTAACCGCCGAGGACCTGGCCCGCTCCCAACTTGAGCTGGTGAAAGGCTCGACCTACCACGCCAATCCCACCAGCGCGCCCTATCCGACGGCCGCTGCGCCCACACCCTATGCCGTCGGAATGACGGTCCAGTATTGGACGGCGCCGTCGGGCCCCTTCACGAGCACCGTCCGAAACGACGGACTGCAGAAGATCACCGTCACCGTGTCGCGCAACGGCACGCAGATCCTGCAAGTCGAAGATTACAAGGTCAACCGATGACCCTAAGAAGGCGCCTCGGGCGGCGTGTTGCCCTTCGCGAAGAAAGCGGGCTTTCCCTGGTCGAAGTCATCGTCGGCCTGGGCATCTCCGTCTTCGTGCTGGCCTTCGTCGGGACGGTGGCCTTCCAGATCTACCGCGTCACCAACTGGGGGAATGATCGGCTGCTGCTGGCTTCGGACGTGCAAACGGCGGCCCTGTGGCTGAGCCGAGACGTGGTTCAGGCCAATCAGTTCACGCCCGGCACGGCGCCCGACTACGGGGTCTTCACCATCCCTACCGACACCACCAGCAAGCAGGTCCGCTACAGCTATAACCCGGCCGGACACACGCTAACGAGGACCGATCTGGCCTCGGGAGAAACGATTATTGTCTCCCGGGACATTCAGAACCAGGCTGACTTGAGCTTCGCCGTCCTTGGCCGACTGGTGACCGTCGATGTCCTTGTGGGCAGAGGCGGACAGACGGACACGGCCGCCATGCACTTCTTTATGAGGGTGCCATGACTTCCCGACGCCGATGGTCTGTGAGGCTTCTGGCTGACGAGTGCGGCGGTTCGCTGGCCCCGGTGCTGGTGGTTCTGGCGATCGGCGTTCTGCTGATGTCGCCCTTCCTGGCACACGTCAGCACACGCATGCTGGCCTCTCGAGGCGCTGACGCCGAAACCCTGGCACGCTACGCCGCCGATTTAGGCGTCGAGTGGGGCGCCTGGAGCCTGCTGAACAACAGCGGCTTTCGTGCCACCGTCGATGCCACCCCGCTGACACCCGTTGCACTGACCCCCGCCATCTCCCTTAACGGGCTGACGGTCAACTCCTGGGTCACGGCGGTTCTGGTGCGCGGCTGGGATTCGTCCAGCCTGGCGGGTCTTCCCGACGATGTCGACAAGGGAGGCAACCTTGCCGCCACCGGCGGGGACTTCATCTACGCCTTCCGTGGCAAATCGAAAGAATTCTGGCGCTATAGTGTCTCCGTCAACCAATGGGTTGCCCGCGCCGATGTCCCGACCAAGCCCGATAACGGCAGCGCGCTCGGTGTACGCCGGAGCTAATGGCGTGTACGCGTTTACTGGCAAAGGCAAGGACTTCTACCGATACGCCCCCTCCAGCAACACCTGGACCACGCTGTCCAATGCGCCCGAGACGGCCGACCAGGGCGCCTCCCTGGTGTACACCGGCGGGAATGTGATTTATGCCTTCACTGGGAAGAGCAAGAAGTTCTGGCGCTACAACATCACCTCCGACGCTTGGACCGCCCTGGCCGACGCCCCGGATACAACCGTCAACGGCGGCTCGATGATCTGGACCGGCGGCAACTACTTCTATGTGATGTCCGGCAAGGAGAGCCACCACGAGGGGACGTTCTGGCGCTACAACATCTCGGGCAACTCGTGGACGACGCTCGCCACCACCCCCGGGACGGTCGGCCTGGGCGGGGGTTTGGCGTATGCCAGCGGAGACTCCATCTACGCCATGGCCGGCAACTCGACCGATTTCTGGCGATACAGCGTGTCGGGAGACTCCTGGACCGAATTGACCAGCGATCCGACACCCGGTACAGTGCAGGACGGCGGGAACATAGTCTATAACGGCGGCAAGTATTTCTACGCCTTGCAAGGCAACAACACACCGAACTTTTGGCGCTACCTGGCCGTCCCGCCTCAATACGACATCGAATCGAAGGCCGCCACCTCGGACGCCTGCAAGGTCACCCGCAGCCGTCTGGAGATCGACGGCAGCGCGAGCACGGTGCTGTTTTGGATGATGTCCGAGACGGCCCTGCCCTGCAGCTAGTTTGGAGGCACGGATGGAACCGGAGCACCAAACTCAGCAAGCTCGCTGCAGCCCCCAACCGGCTTGCGCCCCCGACTTGGTCCGATTGGACGTCCTGCCAAAGCGTTATCGGAGATCCATGCCCTCTCCACCTCGACAGGGCAGTGCTCATCCGTCCAGATTGACGGCACGCAATCCACAGTTCCTTTATGGCTCTTGGCGAACACCGCCTCGCCCTGCCCGTGATCAGGAGGAATCGATCGATGGGTCTTGACCAGGATCCAACCCGAACGTCAAAATCCCGATCGGTACCGGAAAGGCGAGCCGACCTGCTCGACTTCAACGTCCTGCCGCGGCGCCTCCGGCGACCCAGGGTCACCTGGCGGGCGGTGGCACCGTGGTTGTCCCTCCTGGTGTTGGTCGGCGTCGTCTACCCATTGTTCACCTGGTTTGCGGCCGCCAACGCCGAATTCGACCGGACATCCAACCAACTCTTCCACCTGCAGAGCACGCTGACGGCGGGTCAGGCGCCTTCGGGTACCGAGGCCGCGCTTGAAACAATGATCGCAGACGTCGAAGAGCAGACCAGCCAGCTCAACCTGGCGGCCCAGGGCGTCGACATTCAGCAGATTGCCTGGGGAGAAACAATTCGATTTGCGCTCGGCCAGGCCCCAGCTGGCGCCAACATCACGCATGTCGACCAAGCGACGGACACGCTCACGCTTTCGGGCACAGCCCAGTCATATCGAATCCCGCTCGAATATGGCCGCATGCTGGAGGCCACTGGGCGCTTCTTGTCAGTTCGAGTTGATATCATCAGCCTTGTACCCAAGACGAGTCCGACGGCTGCGGCCACGGCCACGCCGGCACGCACATCCGGTTCTTCGACTCCCACCCCGGCGCTCGAGGCGCCCGGCGAACCCCTCTACCTCTTCCAGCTGACGATCGTTGTGCGGGCGTCAAACGTGATCACACCCATTCCGGAGGCGACCGATGCCCCCTGAACCAATCCTCATGCCTTCCGGCGTTCAGCTCCTGCGCTGGGCGCGGTCGCCACAAGGAGGCCACGAATGAATCCACCTGGCACACATCGCGGCGGGATTTCTGCCTGGACTCTTGCCATCGTGCTCAATGTCATCGCGCTGGCGGTCGTGGCCGCCCTCTTGGCCGGTGGCGTGGCGCGAACCTTGGGCGCCCAATCCATCGACAATCAGGTGGGCAGCCTGAGCGGCAATCTGAGCCAACTCATCCAAATCCGGCAGGACAACCTGGATCAGCTCTCCGCCCAGCTCGACAGCGCTCGGTCCGAACTGGCCCAGGTTGAGGCAGAGGCCCCCCAACTCGGTGCCCCCTACCAGCTTTACGAACGCGGCTTCGCACTCGGGCCGGAGAACGAGGTTGAAGTTGAGAGCATCGCCTATGGCGGGGAGGAAACACAATCCACTGCTCTTGGCTCGCTGGGTCTCGACACATACAGCATCAGTCTTCTGGGAGATATTCCCGGCTGCGTCAACTATATGTCCCAGCTTGAGACGGAGGGTGCGCCGTACCTGGCGACTGAACGGGTCACGATGCAGTTCGGAGACCCAGGCAGTTGTTCGTTCAACACCGTCGTCCTGGGGACCGATCTGGCTGGACTGCCCGCCGCGCCCTAGCCGGCCGGCGTGCGTGGTGTCAAAAGGGAGAATGCCCTTGTTCTCAAGATCGCTCGTCACATTGGATTTCGAAGACGGAAGCCTGCGCTGGCTGACGACCAAAGGCAATCGTGTCCAGCGCTGGAACCGCGTTCGGCTCGTTGCGCCATCGTCGCCCGACGGTCAGGAGGGTCCGGAAGCGATCGGTGAGCAGTTGGCAGGGGTTTTCAAGACCGAATTGCTGCCCAAGAAGCCGGTCGTCGTGTCGATCGGTGGGCAACGCGCCATATTCAGGACGCTGACGCTACCAGAGATGGACCGTTCGCTGCTCGATGCCGCCGTGCAGCGCAAGCTCCGGCAGGAGATCCCCCTCCAGCCCCAGGAAATCGACCTCTCTTGGGAAATCGTTGGGCGGAGCGAGGGCGAGTTGAGCATCTATATCGCTGCCATCCCGCGGGAGGAAATTGACAGGCAAATGACGATCCTGCGGACCGCCGGCATCCGTCCGGCGGCGATGGACGTCAAGTCCTTGGCGCTCATCCGCGCGGCAAATCGCTCGCGCGGCGTCATCGTCTGCCTGGAAGACAGCTCGCTGACGATCGTGGTTGTCGTTGACGGGACACCCCAAATCATCCGCACCGTGCCGTTGGGCGCTTCCACAGCGTCAGCTGAGGGGAGACTCGACCTGGTGCTTCAGGAGTTGGTGCGGACAACCAAGTTCTACAATGAAAGCCACAGGGCCCATACTCTGCCAGCCGATTGCCCGCTCTTTCTGACCGGCTCGCATTTCCGGTCTCAAGCGATGATCGAACGCATTTCGCCGCGAAGCCCGTATCCCGTGGCCGAATTGGACCCGCCGCTATCGTATCCGGACGGCCTTTCGTTGGCAGAGTTCAGCGTCAACATCGGCTTGGCGCTGAAGGCCTTATGAACGTCTGGTTCGTCATGGTGTATTCGATCCTCGGTGCGGTCGTCGGCAGCTTCCTAAACGTCTGCGCCGACAGGCTGCCGACCGGAGATTCGATCGTCTCCCCGGGCTCGCACTGCGCCAATTGCCAGCGACCGCTGACGGCCTCGGAACTCATCCCTGTCTTCAGCTATGTACTGCTCAGAGGGCGTTGCCGAAGCTGCGGAGTGCAGATCGGGTTGCGGTCGCCCTTGGTCGGACTTTTAACCGGCGGGCTGTTCGCCCTGACACTCGCAAGATTTGGCTTGAGTACGACCAGTTTGCTGGTCTCGGCATATATCTGCTTCTTGATGGTGATGGCGATCACCGATCTGGAAAGCCAACGCATCCTCAATTCGGTGGTCTTTCCGGCGATTGGCTTGGCTCTTCTGGCCTCGTTCTTTACTCCCGACCGGTCCTGGGTCCAGCTCCTTCTCGGCGGAGCAGTCGGATTTGTCATCCTCCTCCTTCTGGCGGTGCTTGTGTCTGGCGGCATGGGGATGGGGGACGTCAAGCTGGCAGCGTTCATCGGACTAATCGTAGGCTTCCCCCAGATCGGCCTTGTTCTCGTGCTTTCATTCGTCATGGGGGGGGTGATCACCGGGAGTCAATGGGCTGCTGGCCGCCTGGCACGCGGGGATCGGGTCGCCTTTGGACCCTACCTGGCGCTGGGGGCCTTGATTGGTCTGCTCTATGGAAACCAACTTCTCGCCCTTTGGCTGGGGAGGATTAGCTGAATGCTTACTGACCTGCTCGAACTGGCGCACGAGCACGGCGCATCCGATCTACACCTCAAGACCGGCTCACCGCCCGTCCTGCGCGTGGATGGCCGCCTCGAAGTGCCCGCCGACAAGCCCATCCTTGACACGGAGGATATGAGAACCCTGTTCCAAGAGCTGACCAACGAAGCCCAGCGTCAGCAGTTCGACGAAGACCTGGAAATGGATTTCTCCTTCCAGCGCGGCGATCTAGAACGCTACAGGGTCAACGCCGCCATGCAAATGGGCGAACTTAGCATCTCCATGCGCCGGTTCATCCTCGAAGTCCCGGCACTGGACACGCTGGGGCTGCCGCCTCTGTGTGGGGAGTTGGCGCTTCGGCAGCAGGGATTGGTCCTGGTCACGGGGCCAACCGGCAGCGGCAAGTCAACCACCCTGGCGGCGATGATCCAGCACATCAACCAGACCACCGCCCGCCGCATTGTGACCGTGGAGGATCCGGTTGAGTACGTCTATGGCGACCAAAAATCCGTCATCACCCAGCGTGAAATCGGCCGTGATACGCACTCCTTCGCCCTGGCCGCACGCCAGGCCCTGCGCCAGGATCCGGACGTGATCCTGGTCGGTGAGATGCGCGACCCGGAAACGATGGCGGCCTGCTTGACCGCAGCTGAAACTGGTCACCTAGTGCTGTCTACACTCCACACCAACAGCGGAGCCCAATCCATCGACCGCATAGTCGACAGCTTCCCGCCCCACCAGCAATCGCAAATCCGAATGCAACTGTCTTTGACCCTGGTAGCTGTGATCTCGCAGCGCCTCCTCCCGCGGGCCGATGGCCCGGGCCGGATCCCGGCTGTCGAATTGATGCTTGCCAACTCGGCTATCCGCAACCTGACCCGTGAAGGCAAGACGCATCAGATTGCCAACGCTATCCAGGCCGGGCGGGACGTCGGCATGCAAAGCATGGAACAGGCCTTGGTCGACCTGGTGCGAGGGGACAGGTGCGCCTGGAAGATGCCCGTCCGCTGGCCGGCGACCCCGAGACTTTTCGATCTCTGCTGAGCGCCTGAGACCTGTCCCTATACTCATCCCAAACCGTGCAAAACCGTGCAATCTGCTGTAAGGCCGTTGTAAGTCACAGATAGTCATTCCTGTGACATACTGGAACTGGTTGCAGCCAGAACCTTATTCAGAACGGCACGTGGCACATTCACATCCAATTGTTCAAATGGGAATTCATTCCCGCCAGATCCAAGGAGGAACCTGGAATGTTCAAGAAGTTGACCAAGAAACTGATGAAAGAGGAAACCGGCTTTACCCTGATCGAACTGCTCGTTACCATCGCCATCCTGGGCGTGCTTGTTCGGGATCGTGACACTGACGCTGTACAGGTCTCGGATCAGACGCTCAGTCAACCGCATGCAGCGGCGGAACTGGGCGTGGTTCAGTCCGCCGTCGACATCTACATGGCGGACAACAATTACGCGGATCTGTCCGCGGATCCCCCCTCAGATCAAACGGTGTCCGGTGCCGTGATTGACACAGGCGATACGGCATGGGGCGATGCGTATCTGCGGTCTATGCCCACAACGGGTACCTACACTGTCAATGCCGCTGGCGACGTGAGCCAGGACTCTTGTCCGTAGATCCGTCCGGTTTCTAATTTCGGGAACGAGAAGGGCGCCCTTGTCAGGGCGCCCTCTTGATTCCCGGCATGCCAGGAAGGCTGTCTTCTGCTTATCGTGAAATTCCTCACAAACTCCCATGCTTGGGCAGCCGTGCCATGACGGCCTCGGCATAACGCAGCCCGATGGCGATCTCTTGCGCCGCCTGCCGGTCCAGAGTAAGCGTCGCCGGGCTGGCAAACAACACCAGCCCCTTCCACGCCTGCCCGGCACCACCCAACCGGGCCGCCGAATAGCGGCCCACATCCACCGCCTGCAAGGCCCGGCGAACCGACTCTGCACCGGGTCCTCGACCGATTTCGGAGGTCTCGCCACTCGAGACCTCCGATCGCTCCAGGATGGCGGCCAAGAAGCTGCCCGGGCTCAGGTCGAAGGGCCCTGCGCCGAGGTTCTGGATGAAGCGCAGCGCCTGCTGTTCACCCCTCTCGGAGGCGACGGCCAGCGTGGTCGCCCCCTGTGGGCCGGCCCCGACCAACCAGACCAGCTCCGAACGGAACATGACCAGCAGATCCAGCCCGACTTGCACCCATTCGGGCTGGCCCATGCCGCCGGGCGCCGAACGGGCGGCCAGCCAGTCTCTCACCTGAGACACCAGTTCGGCGTGCGAGATCATCTTGCCGAGAAACTCATCCGCTCCGGCCGACAGCGCCCGAGCGCGGACTTCCTCGCCCACGATGGCCGAATACATGAGGATGGTCTCAGAGGCCGTGTCGGGCTGGGCCCGGAGCCGTCGGCAGACTTCGAAGCCATCCATCCCGGGCATCATGGCGTCCACCAGCAGCAGGTCAGGGTGATGCTCGGCGGCCGCCTCAAGTGCGTAGGCCCCACTGCCAGCCCGGATGACCTCAAAGCCCTGCTTCTCAAAGACCAGCTCGAGAAAATCGAGGACCGTCGGCGTGTCATCGCAAATCAGGATCTTTTGGCTCACAGCTTTTCCCCTGGTCTTCTTGAACGTCAGCTGCAGGTGGTGATCCATCACCTGCCTCGGCCTCGAAGAACTTGTCCCGCGCAAATCCCCAGCGCTCGTGAACCGTCGAGGGGTCGTGGTTGTTCTCGATCAGCCAGTCGGTGAGCCGCTGTTTCCTAGCCTCTTCGTCCAGCGCATCGCCTGGCTGGAAGCCCTCATCGTCCATCTGCATGCCGCAGATCGGACAATGGACGACCTGGAAGGGATAGGTCACCGCCGTCGGCGGACCAATCTCGGCCAGCAGGAACCCACAGTTCGAGCACGGTGCGTATTCCTGCGGCTCCTCTTCGGCCGCGTCCGGGACAGGCATCGGCGGCAGATAGGTCCGTCGCTCCCACAGCTCTGCCCCGACAATGCCCAAAATACCCATCGCCAGTGCCGCCAGGCCCAGCCAGGGCCACACGGTTCCAAAGGGATGATAAGTGATGGTCACAGTGTGTCGGCCAGCCGGCAGGTTGAGCTGCATCAGGTGTTGATAGGGCGACAGCGAGACGGGTTGGCCGTCAATGGCAGCCCGGAAGCGGGGGGAGTAGGTGAAGCTGACCAGCGCCGAGCCGACATCGGTCGGCAGGTCGTAATCAAACCGCAACCCCGTGCCGCCGGTCTGCCAACCCGTGATCGGGATCTTCGGGTAGCTCACCGAAGTATCCAGATCCACGCCCTGGAGCACGATCCCTCGGATGCGGTCCACCAGCGCCTGATTCGTCGTCTCTTGAGCGTAGTACAGCAGGTTGAGCCCCACGAACCAGATCCTGCCCCGCCCTACGTCCCGGTACCCGAGAACGTCGAAAGACCTCCCCTCATACGTCACGCTGCCGAGAACGCCGTTCAGGCCCTGGTAGGCTGCGCCGGACCAACCTTCTGGTGCCAGATCGGCGATGGGCAGACCCTCAGGCAGTCCCGCCGCCTCAGCCTGCCACGACAGGTTCATGGTGCCGGTCAGGTTGAGCTTCACCACCGTCACCCCAAAGAAATCCAGCGTCTTGCCGAACTGGTCTTCCATCCCGGACAGATCGGTGACGACCGTCCCACCCGCCTCCAAAAACCGGGTTAGGCGATCTATGTCCCCTTGCGGCAAGGCGCCGGCTGCCTCAAAGCGATACAGGCCAAGCACGGGGTGCTTGTCGAAGTCTTCGGCGGGCAGGGCAGCCAGGCTGGTGCGATCGGCTTCTTCGGCGAAGGGGAAGGCCCCCAACAGCGGATTGAGGCGGTCACCCACCACCAGCATTTGGCGCTCTGGAAGTGCCTGGACATAGCCGGGCGCCTGCGGCTTGGTCCAGACCTCATAGCGGCCGCTGGATTGCCCAAGCTGGAAACCCGCTCCGGCCAGGCTCGATCTGGCCGCCGACACGTCACTGGGCACGCCTGCCACTACCGCCCCCTGAACGTTCCACAGTCCGAGCAGGCGGGAAAGATACTGGCTCCCCCAAACAGGCGCCGAGAGATAGCGGCGCAGCGCATCCTGTTGCGGCGTGTTTTCCAGCGCCCAGCCGTTGACGATGGGGGCCGCCTTGGCGGCGAAGTAGACCTCCTGATCGGTTGGCTCCGGGTAGGTCATGAGCACAGCCCGCGCCGGGGAGGCTCCGGTGAGGCTTCGGGCCAAGACATCGCCCATCTCCGCCTGGGCTTGGGGGAAGGGAACGTTGTACACACGTTGGATTGTCGGAATGACGTCCAGCGCGACCAGACCGACAACGACGGCAGTCCTCAGCAATCTGGCCTTGACACGGAAGGGAACAATGCCAGCCGCCGCCACCGGGAGCGCAAAGCTGGTGAAGTTGAGGAACCTCTTCTGGCAGCAGCTGGCTGCTGAGCGGCACGAGATCGAACAAGACGCCTGCCGGACCAAAAGCAAGCCACAGCGTGATCAAGCCAGAAACCAGCCAAGCTGTTCGGCGTGGCTCCGGCCGGCTGATGGCCGCCAGGATGGCCAGCGCCAGCACACCTAATCCGAGACTCACAGCGCCCGGACCCCCAAGCCAGTCTGGAAGCAGCGTGCCGGCGGGGGCGCTGAACAGCCCTACTTTCTCGACAGGCAGGAAGGGCACATTGGCAAACTCACCCCGACTGTAGGCCGGGAGCAGCCAGGGCGCCGCTCCAGCCAGGCCGAGCGCAATCCCCCCAAGCCAGTCCATAAGGCGACGCAGTTCGACGTCCGGATCGAGAAACAAGCGGGCGGCGACGAAGACGCCCAAACCTACGGCGAACATGTAAGCTTGCTGTGGATGGGCCAGCAGAGTCCACGTCCACACAAGGCCGCTGGCAGCCACCCATGGCATCCGGCGGCGCTGGGTGGTCAGGCTCTTCTCGGTGAGCCAGGCGAGCAGGGGAAGGCCAAGAACCGCCAGGACGCGCGGGAAGTTCCCCTCGAAGAACATGGTCCTGAGCTGATAGGGGGCCAACAGCGCCAGGACGGCCCCCAACCCGCCGGCCCAGGGCCCCCACATGTCCGCCAAGAACGCATACACCAGCGCCGCGTAGGTAGCCAGGGCGAGGACAACGAACAGTTGGTAGGCGAGTGTTGGATCAGCCGTAAGATAGACCAGAGGCGTAAGCACCAGGGTGGTCAGCGGGGGGTAAAAGGTCCGGAATGGGTCGCCGAGATACCAGTTGGGCATCCAGGCGGTGGTCACGTAGGAGCGCAACCCGTGCAGCCGCATCTGCCCGGCGAGGTACTCGGCTTTGAACAGGTGTCCCCAGGAGTTGGCCCCACTCGGATAGCCTGGGGCCGCCGTCCGGATCAGAATCACCAACAAGGCCAGGGCTAGGATCGCCGCTGGCCAAGCATGCTTGCGGATAAGGTGCTGGGAAATCAGTCGGCCCAGAGGTCCACGGCGCGCCCGAGCCAGCGGGTCATCTGGCGGGTTCGGGGGCTCTTGAGGCCGCTTAGCCAATTGGGTGAGGTTGTCCATTCCGGCTGGTCACTCAGGGTCTTGAGCACACCGCTCAAGCGGAAGAAGTACACAACCATACGATAGAGCGGCAGGACGGGCAAGTAGATAGCAGATTCGCGAAGCAGGCGCCGCTCGCTGTCGGCGCATATCGGCCAGGAAGCTATGAATTGGGCCAGGTCGGCCAGGACGTAGAGCACGTACATCAGTCCGGCGGCCTGAGCCACCATCGCTGGCTCGTAGCCCAACAGGGGGAACATGGGCATCAGAAAGCCCCATACCAGCCTCAGGAGCGCCAGCGCGTGATCCCGGCGAAGCCGGGCAGGCAGGCTTCGGCTCCAGTAGCGCTCGCCATGTCCAAGCCGGTCAGTGTTCATTGCCATCACTTCCAGCTCGCCACGCTGCCAGCGGACACGCTGAGAGAAGAGCTCTTCCCAGCTCACGGTCGGCGCCAGGTGCACCCTCACCTGGGGAAGATAGCCAATCTTCCCCGACTGCCTGCGCAAAGTCATCGTCACATCGGTGTCTTCGGAGACGGTCCGACCTCGGTAGCCGTTGACACCTCTGAGCGCATCCTTGCGAAACATGGCGCAGGCACCCGAGAGCGTGAAGAGTTCATCGCGAATGGCTTCGGCGTGGCGGCCGATGCGGAAGGACTGGAGGTACTCGAGAAACTGTGACCCGGATAGGATCTTCTCGCTCAGAGTCAGTCTGCGGGTCAGCGGAAGGTCGTGTTCGTCGAGGTCGATGCGACCCATCCCGTCGTGTTTCACCAACAGATTGGAGTCGATGATGAGGTGTGCGGTGGCCGCTACGAGATCGGCGTCGAAACGGAAAGCGGAGACCGCCTGCTCGACAGCTTCAGGCTCGAGCACGACATCAGAGTTCGATGGTCATGATCAGTTCGCCGCGGCAGCGGGCCAGACCCATGTTGACCGCCGCCGGCTTACCCAGGTGTTGGCCCTGGAGCAGTGTCATCACCCCGCCAAATTCGCGGGCCGGGATGACGCGATTGTGCAGACGAATGTGCCCGTTCCAGTGGGCATCGCCGTTGATGTGCCCCTGGACCACCTGCTCCGTCCGATCGGTCGATCCATCGTTGATGACGATGACCTCGATCAGGTGGTGCGGGTAGGTCTGGGCTTTGAGGCTTGTGATGCAGCGATCGATATCCAGCTGTTCGTTAAAGGCTGGGATCAAGACCGAGACTTTTGGCAGCTCTCGTCGAGGCAGGGGCGGATAAAGCCGGGCGAAGCCCCGGCTGCGGAAAACCAGCCAGGCGTCTCGCAGGGCCTGGAAGACGTCGATGACCAACGGCACCAGGACCCAAACGCCCCAGAAGAAGAGGAACTTCTCCCAGCTCATGCTACGCGCCCTTCAACCATCTCAAAGCACCGCACGGCCCGAAACCTCCATGTCTCGCACGCACAAGTTGCAGCGTCGGCAGGGTCAGGAGCTTCCAGTAGATGACCACGATGCCAGCGAAGAAGACAAGGCGGGCTACTACGGCGTGCGCCCAGGGCACGGCAGGTTTGCCCAGCAGGTACACCATGCCCACGATCACCGAAAGTCGGACCAGGTTGACCAGCAGCGTCCCACCCAAGCCAAGCATCAAGCGCATGAAGCGATCGGCGGCGGGAACTCGCGGGTAGAACAGGATCAGGCCGATGAAGACGGCCGATTCGATCAGCGTTGAGCACTCGATCCCGACCGAAAGAACCGACCAGCCGCTGGGGTCCGGCACAACAAGCGTACCCGGCCCGAGTGTTGTCAGTCCCAGCCCGGCCAGGCCACCTAGCCAGGCAAGGGCGTCGATCTGCACGGCACCCAAAGGGACGTTCCAGCCCCCCGCTTCGCCGAACAAGACGATCAGGCCCGCCAGCCCAAAGGCGCCCCAGACATAGCCCATCAGACCCTGGCGCTTCCTGCGCAGGATCACCAAACCGGCGACGTACACCAGAACCGCCAGGCTCAGCCAGCCGTTGGTCATCGGGCCCAGACCTCCTTGCGGCGCAAGATCCACAAGCCGGCCAGGCCGAGTGCCACGATGGAAAGGGGCCAACCCATGGTCGGCACGGAACTGAACTGGGTGGTCTTGAAATCGATGTCGCAGTTGTGCGAATTGCCCGTGCTCCAGCACAGGCTAACGGTGTAAGTGCCGGTGGATGGCGGGTTGGCATACCCCCATGAATCTAGAGAACGTTTCCCCGGTGTCCAAGTGCGGGGGATCTACCTGGTTCGTGAAGATCACCGTGCCCGAGGGGTCGCTGAGCTCGTAGTAGAGATTCGAGTTGTTGATTCGGTCCGCCGCCAAAACCGTGCTGGCGACGTTTATCCGATCGCCGGGTTGGGCGGCGCCCACCGCTGTCAGGCTCTGGATGCTCCCGAGGTTGGCCTTCAGCGGGGACGCAGACGCCCCGGCAGTCGCCATCAGGCTCACCACCAGGCCCCAAATCCCCGCCGCCAACATTCGTTTCTTACGCATATCCAACATGTGTTTCCGCGTGGTTCAACTTTCACCTTAAGGCTACCGCGCAGCCATGGATTCGCTCCATACAGGGTCCTTACAATGCAATTTGGGTGCCGTAAGGTGGAGGAAAGGTGGTGGGCGAGGCAGGCGAGAAGAAATCGCCCGGACAGGCGTTCTCTATTCGTCCAGGCTAAGATCCAGCCATACTTGTGAATTTCATCACAATCATCGGAAGAGTCTTGCGTTGGAAGAAACGCAGGGGCACGGCAAGCCGTGCCCCTGCGTATTGGTTAGCTTGCGTGGGCAAATCCTACGGCAGCTTCCACAGGCTGATCTGATCGACGTCCGCCTTGAGATCGGGCGTCTGGGCGGAGCCAATGAACAAGCCGAATAGACCAGCATCGAACGTGCCGTCGGTCACTTCCTGGAGGAGCTGGCCATTGGCATAGACGGAAAGCTTCTTCCCGTCCCCCATGAAGCCCAAGACATTGGTCTGCCCCGGGCCGGCCTTGATGGCACTGCTCTGCGTCCAAGGGGTCAGGTAGGTGCTTTGATTCTCCGCCCCGTCCCAGATGCTCAGCCGGTAGCGGCCGTCACAGGTGAGCGAGAACAGGTAGCCGCTGCAATTGCCGCCGTCACACACGCCGCGGGCGACGATGCCGAAGTGGTCACGCTCAGTACAGGTTTGGATGAATTGGCCCTGGGCTTCGATATAGAAGTTGTCGATGGACGGCGTGCTCAGGGTCCAGCCATCGTAGAAATCGGGGTTGGCGGCGGTCATGTGCAGGACGCCATCGCCGATTGAGAAGCCGACGTGGTCATCAGTGTAGGTGGGCCAGGTCGACGAGGCGTCGAACGTATCGACTACTGTCGGCGGGCCTAGATTCGCCTTGGGATCGGTTGGGCTAAACGTGGCCGATGGCGCCGGCGTGGGTGTCTCCGTCCCTTCCGGAGTTGGCGTTTCCGTGGCAGCTTCCGCCGTGGCCGTCACCGACGTCACGGGGACGAAGAACACGTCCCAGCCGAAGTCCACCGAGTTGATCGAGCCCCCCTCTGCCAGGGTAACCGTTTGCGAAGCCACGCTGCTCGCAGACATGCCCTCCGGATGGGTCCAGGCGCCGCCGTTGAGGGCACCTGTGTTTTCCGGTTGGCCGGCGTCGATGGATACACAGTAGGTCCCTGGGTTCAGATCGGAGAAGCCGTAAGCACCGTTGGCATCGGTGGTGGCGGTTGCCAAGCCGAACGCCGGACAGGCCCCCGTCCCCAGCCGAACGACGACGCCCTCGATCCCCGTCTCTGACGCCTGCATGATACCGTCAGCCGACTGGCCGGAAGCCGCCTGGTCGTTGGGAACGCAGTCGGCGGGGCCTGCCTGGCCCTCGGCTGCGGGGGAACAGGCATCCTTCCATACGGTTCCCGACAGGCCGCCGGTTTTGGGCGCCGGGGTGGCGCTGGGGAAGATGAACGCCGTCGGCGTGGCACCGGGCGTCGTGGGTTGCGCTGGCAGGTTGCACCCAGCCAACAGCAGCGCCAGGCCTAGGGTCGTGCCCAGAGCGTTCCGAAGTCGAAGGCTTGACAGCATGGTCAGTTCTCCCATCCACCGTCGAATCTGCGCCGGATGCGTCGTCCGTCGATCGGGCGGAATGCGCCGCCATTCTAACCCCGGGCGGACAAAAATGCATCCGATGCGATCAACCGGGATTCTCGGCGACCGACCGGCCACAGCCTGACACCGAAGACCCATTTCAAGACAGTTCAAATTGGGCTATACTCGAAAACCTAGCGCCCAAAAAAACATGATGAACGCCAGCTTGGGTGGGGAGACGTTCGGTACTATGTGGGACAGCGTTGTTCGGCGTGAACAAGGCCTGGATATGCGTCAACACTACCAGATGCTCAGAGGCGTGAGCCGGACGTTCGCGCTGTCGATCGAGCAGTTGCCGGCCGGGTTACGCGATTCCATCACAGTTGCCTACCTTCTTTTCCGGGTTTCGGATGCACTCGAGGACCATCCCAACCTGTCGCCCCTGGTGAAGTCGAGCCTGTTGCGTACCTGGGTGGCGGTGCTCGAAGGCAAAGAGGACGTCTCGCACCTGACAGCGGCCTTGTCCGATCTCGATCCGAGTGACCCCGAGGTGCTTGTGGCGCAGCGGGCAGGGGACGTCATGGACGCCCTGCACTGCCTGCCCTCCGTCGTTCAAGATGCCATCCTCCTGAGGCTGTCCCGCAGCTCTCTTGGCATGGCTCGTTGGCAAGATCATGGCCCCTTTGTCGAAAACGAAGAAGCCCTCGATGACTACATGCACCAGGTCGCCGGCCGCGTCGGCTATCTATTGACGGATATTTTCGCCTGGTATTCGCCCATCGTGCGCGAACGTAAATCCATGCTGATGCCCCTTTCGCGTGAGTGCGGATTGGCGCTGCAGACCGTGAACATCATCCGCGGTATGCGCAAAGACTACGAGAGAGGCTGGGTATACGTCCCGCAAAGTTACTACGAGAAAGCCGGCCTGACCCGGGATTCGATGTTCGAGAGTGAGAATTTCGAGAAATCACTGCAGGTGGTCGAAATGTTGGCCCAGAAGGCAGAACGCCACTTGTGGGGCGGGATGGAGTACGTCATCCATCTTCCAAGGCGACTGCACAGCGTGCGGCTGGCCTGCATGTGGCCAGTGTACTTCGCTGTCGGCACGCTTGCCGTCAGCCGCAACAACGCCAGTGTCCTCTCCAGCGAGGCCAAGATCGGGCGTGACCAGGTGATGCAGATCGTCGCCAGCACGCGACTGCTCGGGTGGTCCAACCACTGGCTGCGATTTTACTATTGGCTCCTCAACCGGCCCGTGCAACCCGCGGACCGTCAGCTGCTTGCGGTGCTCACCTCAACCCACTGAGCACCCAACACCAACTCCGACGCCCGCCGGGCCGGAACCGATCCCCTCAGATACTTCACCTCTAACCACACTACCAATGCGAGCCCATTTGGCCGGGGGCCATCAAAGTCACCTGGCGATCGAGCCCTTTCCAGAGGGTTGGCCCGGCGGTGGAAGGAGATGGGCTGCCCCGGGTTTCGTTGGCAACCCCTGCCAACCCCCATTTTGGTGTGCTCCCATCTGTTTGTGAACACGCTCACAAGTCGTCCGGCGACGGAGGATTGCCACAGATCCCGGTATAGAGAGCCCGGATGACTGCCAATCTGGTCCTCCGCCCCCACCCGCCACCAGGATCGCACTGACTTCTGTTTCTGCGGCACTTCCGCCAGCCGATCGACCCCGGGCCGCGGTTTCAGCGACGATCTACCCGTTCGATGGGGCAGCCCGATCGGGCGGGCAATCCTGTCCTGAATGCTCGATGCCATCCACTGGGCTTGCCGCTACCATTGCCATGGATGTGACTCGGGGTGGCCGGCAAGGCCCGGCTAATCTTCTCCCGGCTGGTCATCATCGTCGTCCAGATGGAAGCGATGGAGAAGCCGGTGAAAGAGCGGGGCAAAGAGCACACCGGCGACCACCAGGAAGACCACGCCCGAAAAGAGGGCATAGGCCGAGGCAAAAACCTTTCCCCCTTGGGTATGCAGTTGATCAACCGGCCCCATGCCCGCCAGAATCATGGAGGCGTTGAGCAAGGCATCGACCCAGGTCATGCCCTCGGTGATGCGGTAGCCAAGGATCCCCACCAACAGGGCCACCAGCACCACCCCTACGGCAATTCCTATGAAACGAAGCATGCGGAGCAGGAAATCCCACCGTGAGAGAATTGGATCACCTTTGCCTTCGAACATTTTCTCCTCTGGCCTGATGCATTCGGTTTTCGCCTCCGTACCCGGAATGAGGCAGCGCTATTTTGTCCGGTGGATGACCATCTCGAAGTGGTCCACCGTCTCCGGGCGGCTGATCAAGAAGTCCTCGTCCTCGGGATAGTACCGCGCCTGGTCCGGCCCTTCTCCGGTGAAGGCGGCGATCGAGTCCCATCCATCATCCCAGAGGGTAAGGAGCAGGAATTCCGCCTTGTCTGCTAAAACTCGCCGCGGCACGAAGATCCCCTGGTTGCCCTTCGTCCCAACCCAGTCCGGGACGCCGGTGCGCTCAAGGATCTCCGAGTACGCGGCGGCGTGCTCGCGGCGCGTTTCACCCCGCCAGATCCCCCAATCGTCCGCCTGTCATTTCTCGAATGCCTTCGGACGTCAGCCGCCTGGCGGTTGACCTTCCTGACGCCATACCGTCTGCCAATGTTCCACCCAGGCCGGATCAAGCCGGAGGAGGCGGGACTTCCCAAGATTCTGCTTCATGACCCAGCGTACGTTGGGTGAGGCATCTGTGAGCCAAGGTTGCATGGCGGGTTTGCCCTCATCCGGCCGAGCGCAAACGGCGACGCTCCAGGCATAGGCCAGACCCTTTCTCAGCACCTTAGCGTTCTCGTCGAGCGGCCCGGCTTGTTGTTTTAGCCAGTGGGTTGCGTCGTCCAGATGATGGAACACCGGCGCAAGGGAAGGCATCAGCTGAAGAAGACGCGGCTCACACAGCCCGGCGATCGCTGCCCGGCGTTCGAGGGGATCTGTGTTCCAATCCGCAACCGCCTGCAGCAGGGCCTGGACGTCGGCTTCTCCCAGGCGCTGAAGCCCCATGGCGACGGCTTCCCGAACCCGCCAGCGGGAATCGTGCGCCCGCGTCCGCAGAAGAGCCAGATTGCCAGTCTCGCCCTCGGCAATCAGCCTCCCCAAGCCGAAGACGCCGCAAAAGGCGAGGAAGCCCAGGGGTGTGTTCTCCGGGGCTTCCTGAGCATCAAGCTGGGCGTAGCTGATGATCTTTTCTCTAGGGGCGATATCGACGAAGGCGGCTGCCAGCTCAAGGTTGCCTCGCGGGCCGGGCAACCCTAACTCGGCCTTCAGGTAGGCATCCCAGTCTTTGCTGGAAGCCAGATGATCTGAGTACGCCTGTCGTTTGCCCATACGCCTGCCGGAACGGCTCCGTGACACGCCGGATGCCAGATAGGGGGCCAAGAATTACCACCCTCGGCGGGCCGCCAGGCGCTCGATGGCCTCAGGGGACAGGGGCTTTGAGCAGGTCCGCGTAGTGGGATCGGAATTTGGCCACTTTGGGTGCGATGATCGCTCGACAATACCCCTGATTGGGATTCTTGGCAAAGTAGTCTTGATGGTAGGCTTCGGCCGCGAAGAAGGTTTCCAGGGGCTCGACTTGCGTCACCAGGGGACGGCCCCACAATCCCTCAGCTTCTATTTCCCGGATGACCTTGTGGGCGGCTGCCTCCTGGCCCGAATCCTGGGTCAGAATAATCGACCGGTACTGGGGCCCGACGTCATTTCCCTGACGATTAGGGGTCGTCGGATCGTGCAAGGTGAAGAAGACTCGCAGGATATCCTCGAAGCTGATGACGGCCGGATCAAAGGCGACCTGTACCACTTCAGCATGGCCAGTGCGGCCGGTGCAAACCAGCTGGTAGGAGGGATGGTCAACATGCCCTCCCGCGTAGCCCACCGTGACTTCGTCAACTCCTTTGAGCTCCTGGAGAGCTGGCTGGAGGCACCAGAAACATCCTCCCCCCAGTGTGGCCAACTCACGAGAAGCGTCCACTTTGTCCTCGTTCATACCTAAACTCCAATCTGAAACGGGCGATGGATTTGGAACACTCTGCGATCCGGCGATCGACTACGGATTGCGGGGGACCAGGTGCAGAAGGGGGATGTCCCGGCCTCCGGTGCGTTCCGCGTAGGTCCTATAGCCCTCGTAGACCTGCGTCGCCCGGGACCACGCCTGCTCACGGGCTGCGCCCTCCAGCTCCTCCACGCCGTAGTCGTTGTGAACCCCCCGCCAGGTGAGTTGAGCGACGCCGAGCTCCTTCAACTTCCGATACCATCGGGGGTGGCGGTCACTGCCGAAGTTGGATGCGACAAGGATAAGACCAGCGGAGTCCGGCACAACCACCAGTGGAACGCTCCGGCCCCCGCCTCGGAGGTCGTCACTCACGTCCACCAAGGCGACCGGCAGGCCGGTTGCCCACGCCGTCAGGCTCCAGCGTCCGCTTGTCAGCTGCAGGATCGGGCGGTCAAGTTGCGGGAGCCACCTGCGCAGGAGACCAATTCCCCATCCGCTGGCTACCCGACGGCGTATCCGAGCCTGGGACCAACTGATGATGCCCATTGGTTTGTTCCCCGTTCAAGCCAGGTTTGCGACTACCAACTGGACCCGGTTGGCATGTGGATGGAGTCCGGCTCACAAGTCCTGATAGGAATTGCCCTGGCCCTCGAGCTCCTTGTGGGCGTCTTCTTTCTCCCAAAATCGGTCGGCCCTGGCGCGCATGGCTTTGCGCATTTCGTCCCAATTCTCGGCCTCCCGGCGCCATGCCCGAATGTAGAACCAACCGGGGACGCCGAGAATGAGGCCTACCTCCCCAAGATAGATCAGCCAGATTAACCATTCCTTACCGGTGGTTGTATCGGGAACGAAGTAGACACTCGTCGCCGGCGGGGTTGGAAAGCTCAGCTGATAGAGCCCGGGCTTGTCGATCGTGAACCGGAGCACGGGGCGGCCTTCGGCAAAGGGTGTATCGTAGGGCATCAGCCCCCGAAGGACATATTCGATCTGGTTCCGCTCGCCTGTTGCGGCATCGGCCACATGGAACCAGGTTGCGGAGGTCGACCCCTCGAACTGCATGCTGATCGACAGCAACTCGTAGGACGACGTGAAGACTTCATACGTGCCAGGATCCAGGTGGGCATTCACCGGCGTGCTCACAAGATCCAGTCGCTGGATGTCCTCCGGCCGGGGGACGTCGACCCACCCCAAGCGAGATGGCACGTAGAGCAATGCATAACCGACGACTTTGACGGTCGTGGATATGGAGCACACCAGCCCGATGAGGACCACGAACATTATCACGCCGCCGATGATGGCCAAGAAGCCCGGCGGTTTGTAACCTTGATTTGCCATTCAGCTACCTCTCCTTGACAGCGCCCGGGCACGATCGGGCCAACCTGCCTGCACAGCCCGGCTGCCTTTGGCGCCGGATCAATTATGCACGATTTCGGGGCAAAGAGGACTCGGCCGCAATGCGAAGAGGGGAATTGGCCCAATCCTTCCCCTCAGGTATTACCCGCCAAGCTGCGCTGCGGGTTCACATGGGTTGGCGTTCATCCGTCCAATCGTTTGCAGCCGGAGGAAGTTTCCCTTGCCGAGGTTTGTGAAAATCATCACCAGCTAAGAGGCGGGCGTCGGCCGGTGCTGGCCATCGAAGCCGCCGAGGGCTGGCCGCCGATCAGACGATCAGGAACGCACTAGCTCAGGCGCTTGGTCATGTTGATGTTGGTAGCCTGGTAGCCGAGTTTGTTGTAGAGATCCAGGGCAGCCTGATTGTGGCCGAAGACATGCAGCGAAATCACGTCGAGCCCTTGGGACCTCACCCACGCCTCGGACTGGAGCATGGCTTGCGTCGCGAGACCCCTGCGACGTAGGTCGGGCCGGATCCAAAGGTCGTAGATGAACGCTTTGCGCACCCCGGCGTCCTCAACCGCTGTCAACCACAACACCCCCGCGGCTTCGGTCTCGTCAGGCACAAACAGCTCGTAGAGCGCCTGCCCCTCGGTCGCTGTGCCCTGCGGGAGAAGTTTCATAATGTCCTCCCGGGATCTTTTCTGCGCGATCTCGGCCGGCCAGTTGCCGGCGCGCAGTTTGTCGTCGGCGTACTCGACAATCAAGCGTTCAATGTAGACCTCAAAGCTCTCCTGCGACATCGGCACCAGGTCCATGGCGTCTCCTGAAATGAGGTTCGAAGAGGCGGTCGTGCCCATGACGATCAGCGCCAGGCAAGCGGCAGGTCCTAGTGCCCGCTGCCGTTCAGCCAGGAAAGCGCCCGAGTTTGGTGGGGGGTCCAAGCGCGCCATACGCTTCGTGCCCAGGCCTCCACCCGGTCTGCGACCTCTTCCGGGCGATGACCCCACACATGCATCAGGGTGAGCTGGCCCGCAATGGCCGGGGGGTCGAGCCAGGGCAAGGAATCGTCAGAAGAGAGCCGTGCCAGTACCGCCGAAGGGAGCAAGTCCCATCCCGGCCGTCCGCCGCGTGCCACCAACCAGCACAAACTGGTGAGGTGAATGGCAACCGAGCGATTGGATTGTCCCTTGGGATGCTGGAGAACATAGGCATTGTGGGCCAGGTGGTGCATCCGGCGATCGGCGTCGCCGAAGAAGTCCTGACTCAACATCTCTTTGAAAATGAGAGCGCAGCCGGCTGTTCCCCCGACCACCTGTGACCCGCATTGGCCGCAAGGCTGCAGACGCTGCGTCTTGGTTTCCAAACTGGGCATGGCTTTGTTCCGGCACCCGTCCCAGCGAACGCCGTCGCACAGGACGGAAGTCCTAGGTGAGCCCTCAACGGATTGTCGGTCGAAAGCCTGAGGAAAGCAAGGCGAGAACCCGGCCAGCCCTTGTTGCCGGCTGTTCCGCCCTTGAGCAAGGCTGTCATGTCAGAGCACAGGGGCTTCCCCGCGTCGAAAGAGGTTCTGATTTCTCAGACCATTTATGTCATGGGGCAACTAGGCGTGCCAAGCGAACGTGCAGGATGAGGCGATTTCTTCGAAGCCATGCCGCAGGAGGATGCGTTCGCTGGCCGGCTCAGCCTCGACCGTGACGAACCGTCGTCCATGTGCCTTGGCCGCCTGCACCCTGGCCGCCAGGACGGCCGTGTACAGGCCCCTTCCCCGGAACGCTTGAAGCGTGGAACCGCCCCACAGGCTGGCAAACTCGCTGCCGGCCTGGAAATGGATCCATCCCACGCTGGCAGGGGTGTCATCGATATAAGCAACGAAGATCTCAAGATAACCGGGCTGCTGCAGTTCGAGCGAGAAATGCTCTGTCACCCAACTGAAGTCCTCGCCCCAGACCTCTTCCTCGACACCCACCACCCGGCCCAATTCTGCCCGATCCGAGAGACGGCGCACGTCCACCTTCCCGGTCGGGGTGAGCGATGCTGGAAGAGCCGCCAGGTCGAGACACAGGGTCGGAGCCGGCATGTCGGGCACAAAGCCGTGCTTTTCGAGCAGATCGCTCAATTCAGGCGGCAGATCATGGCTGTGAACCTTCCATTCGATGGGTCCCTCAAACGCCTGGAGCTCTTCGATCTGGGCCTGGATCGTGGTGTCGGCGGTTTCCCGTGTCAGCCGAGTGTAGAGGATGAAATTCGTACCCGGGCCCGGCCTCACAAAGCGGACGAGCTCGTGGGTGCTCTGCCTCTCCACGCCGGGAAAGAGGGCTTGGATGCGTTCCTGAAGGTCAAAGCGCTGCAATAGATCGGGGGAGTTCAACGGGCGGGCCCATCCGTCGTCTCATGAGGGAAGCGTTGCTGGATAGCGTGGCGGTCAGCTGTGTTCGGGACTCGATCCATAGATCACTTGCATATCCGGCTTCTCAGTCGTCAGGTAGTGGATCCAGACATACACGTGGTTGAAGCCTGCCAGAAGCAGTGCGGCGCTCGACGCCCAAATCAATCCCGGCAGATAGAGGACCATCAGTCCGGCCACATACATGGCATTGTCAACGTACCGGAACGCTCCCCGCTTCTCGAGGGGAGCGCCGCGATAGGCCAGGTCGAAATGATCCGCCCCCAGGGCACGCCTGAGCCCAAAGTAGCGTCCGACGGAGTAGAGAACGTACAGACTAGGCACCGACACCACGACAATGAGTATGTTCAACACAAAGGGATTCGCCTGAAGACTGCCGCTGTTGGACAGGGCGAGCAGAACGATGGTCACCGGCCTCAGCACAAACAGGATCATGAAGCCCACGCCATACAGGGGAAATGCTTTGCCACCCAGCAGCCGTGTGGGGCCTTGGACGGTGAGCTGCCAGCGCCATACGAGCATGACATAGGCCTGGTGCGCCACTGGTACGGCCGCCGTCAACCAATACCAGGTTGGCGTGGTCCAGCCCCACAATGAGCCGGTGGACATGGCATCGAACCCCCCCGCCCACATCAGGACCACGCCGGACAGCACAGCCGCCAGCAGATGAAATCCTTGTCTGTGAAGGAAGCTGATTTCAGGCAACTGCGCGCTGTGCGACACGTGTCATTCCTTACCAAGGTCCAGGGCGTTCCATGGGCCGATTGCTCGAAGGGTTGCCGTTGGAGAGCGAAGCGACCGGATTGCGGTTAGAAGCCGCCCTGGGATCGGGCCACATAGGCCGCAATTAGGATGTAGTGGCTGAGGCAGCCGAGGATGACGAATATGTGCCAGATCTCATGGAATCCGAAAACCCCGGGCAAGAAGTCTGGCTTCTTGAGGATGTAGATCACCGCGCCCAAGGTGAAGAATGCCCCACCAACGAACAGCCACACGAGCGCGCCAGCCGGCATGGTGACCACCATCTCGCCGATGGCGACGATCGACAGCCAGCCCATCAGCAGATAGATTCCCGCCGAGAGCCAACGCGGTACCTTGATGAACAGCATTTTCAGGGTGACGCCTGCCAGCGCAATGCCCCACACGATCGCAAGTAAGCCCCAGCGCCAGAATCCTTCGAAGAATCCCAAGCATACCGGGGTGTAGGTTCCGGCGATGAGCACGTAAATGGCGGCGTGATCCAGTTTGCGCAGCCACTGGATGACCTGCGGTCGGGCAACCACCAAGTGATAGGCGGACGAGGCGGCAAACATGGCAACCAGCGCCGCGCCGTACACAGCCAGCGAAGCCCGTTTCAGTTCCGGCCCTCCGCCGACCACCAGCAGGAAGATCAGGCCGGCCAAGGCGGCTACTGCAGCCCCGAGATGGGTGAGGCCGCTGACAGGATTGCGCAACTTGATGCCCACGCTAGCTCACGCTCACAGTTAGTGTCTGGGCGGGAATCGCCCGACGGCTCGTCGGCCCATTTTACTCTGACTTGGATTTGGTTCAAGGAGCATGGGGTGGCTAGGGGTTGGCGGTCGGCGTCGCCGTAGCGTTGGGGAAAGCCGGCCAGGGGATCTTCACCCACTGCGTGTACCCGTGTTTCTCTGCGGTGTAGAGCCGCCCGGAGGATGGCTGCAGACAGCCTGGCTCATCATCCACATACGCAGGCGGAATATTCACGTGTATCGGGGTGAAGATCAGCTGCTTGTCCTTGCACACCCACGTCTCGAGCAGGTAGCCGCGGTCATCGTCCTCCGTCATCCAGACCGGAGTCCAGTTGATGGTCACGCGATTGCCATCGCGCGTGGCACCGACGTTGGTCGGCGGTTTGTAGAGTTCGGAGAACGGCAGGCGGCCGTAGAAGATCGGCGCATCCAGCAGGTCACCCCGGAACACATCCAGCAGGGACGCATTGACCCAGCAGCGGCCCTCATAGGTCCAAGGGTCGACATACGCCCAGGTCGCCTGATCGTTCCGACCGAAGATCTCCACCCGGTCATTGGGGTACAACCCCCATTCGTAGAGGTAGGCTGCGCCCGGACCGTAGCGGCAGTTGGCCTGCTGCAGGACGTGTGCTTGCGGCGGGCTGTAGGTGGGTGTGGCGGTGATGGTGGGCGTTCGGCTGGGCGTCGGCGTTCGGCTCGGGGTCAGGGTGATGCTGGCCGTGAGGGAAGGCGCCGGTGTGTCGGTGACCGTCGGGGTCTGGCTGGGTGTCGACGTCCAGGAAGCGGTCAGCGTGGCCGTGTATGTGCCAGACGGAATCGTCATAGGCGTAGCAGTGGGAACGGTCGTTGGCGTGGCCGTCGGCGCGGCAAGATGCGTCCAAGCCAGGCCGCCGCCGAATCCAAGACCCAGAAGGATCACCGCCAGGGGGATTTGCAGGAGAAGCCAGCGCCGCATGGGATTAATCTAACCGTGCGGACAGGTTCACGCAAGGCGTACCGCGGGTGGATATTTGCCAGCCGCTAGCGAACCCCGAGGATCAGGGGCTGGAAGTAGGCGTCGTCCAGGCGCCTAACCCCCTCAAAGCCGGCTTCGCGCATCAGGCCTTCGAGCCGGTCGAGGCCAATGCAGAAGTAGCGCCCACCACGGATGGCCCGCGTTGTCGGGGCACCTTCGCCCGGGTCGTTAACCACATACAGCGTGAGATCGTAGTGGTCGCCGTCGATATCCCACACGTCGAACAGAATCAGCTTGTGGTCGCCATCCTGGTGAACACGGCGGGGGTTGATGAGCTGTCCTTGGCGGGGCATTCCGGAGTAATCCCGGATGGAAATGACGGCCGTTCCGCCCGGCCTGAGGCTCCGATGGAAAGCCGCCATCGCCTGCAGGATGTCGGCCTCGGTCAACAGGTGCGGGACTGCGTTGTCGCAAGCGATGACGGCGTCGAAGCCACCCCCAGCCCATTCGTCGACGCTGCGCATGTCGCACCGAAGGTAGGTGATCTCGAGACCCCGTCGGCCGGATTCCTCGGCCGCCCTGTCGATTGACGCCTGCGAGATATCCGAGGCTGTGACCTGATACCCGAGTTCTGCCAGACCGATGGCCTGAGTTCCGATACCGCAGGCGGCATCGAGCACCGTCGAACCTGTTCCCGCGCCGCTTCCGCGCAGAACTGCATCCAGTTGTTGCGCCTGGCGCCGGAGGCTGGCTTCCCAATCCTGGTAGATCAGGGGATAGTCTTCGGCCAGCTGGTCGTAGAAGCCCTCGAGATCAGCCATCGTCACATCCGGCTCGTCTCCCCGGGCGCCAGATCCACCGGGTCAGTCATCTTGCCCTTTCAGCGGGGAGCGGCAAGCGGGTGACGTCCAAGTGGGCAGCGGCCCCGATGAGCCGGCCGAGCGCCTCCCAGGGAACGTCACGATATGTGAAAAGTTTCACAAATCGTTTCGCCAGGCGGTCGCCCTCGAGCAAGCCATCGGGATCGGGGAGATACGCCCCGTGGATGAAGCACAGACGAACGTGGCCGGGATGGAACGCTATTTGGCACAGGCTCCCCTTCACCGGGCCGCCGCGATGGGGGTCGTTATAGCATAAGCCGCGCCATAGGATGCGTTCTTCTGCCTGAGGCACAATGGAAATCACCAGATCGCGGAGCCCGGAGGCGATATCCGCTTGTTCGGCCGGCGTATGCTTGAGCCATGTCTGGACTGCGGCCACCGGGAGCAATCGGATCTCAGCTGGTACAGATCCAGATTTGTCACCCATATCCCGGTTCATACCCCCGTCGCCCGTCTCCAGAATCGAGCAAATGCCCGATGGCCTGCCTGGCGTGCCTCCGGATATCTGTCATACCGCCTGCCCGATCGTTCGCACGGCACGCCAATAGGGCATGGATGAATAATCGATGTATTTCACCCGCTCGATCCACAACCCGTCCGGATCCTGGAGGCCCTTGGGGAGCCATCCATTGTTGAGGCGAATGGTCAGATAGTAGGGAGGCGAAATCTCGGCCACCAGCTTGCGATGCACCTCCGAGTTGTTCCATTTCGAGATGGCAGCGGGGTCGGCGAACACGACCAGATTGCCGAAGTTGCCGTCCGCCACACGGACTGTGCTGAGGCTGAGGAGATCGGGATGTTTGTGAAACTCGACTTCGAAGAGCTTGTCCGCCTTCAAAAGTGGCCGGATGTCCGCCTTGGGCCGTTTGTGACCAATGAAACCCACCACGGCCAAATTCTCAGTGGAGAAGAGGCGGTCGGGCTGTAAGTAGTAGATACGAAAATGCCGACCCTGCGGGTCGGATTGACACACCGGGCCTTTGCGCAAAGTGAAATCGCAGACCTTGGGGTCTTCGTACGTTTCCACGAGCTGGTGTGCCATCTTGCGCATGGTCGCCCGGTCCCGGCTGGTGTGCTCCACGTCGGAGAAGCGGTGCCCCTCGGCCCGCTCATCCACACCCAATTCAACGCCAATCCCATGAACCCACTCCGACCGTTTGGGGGCTGCCTTCTTCACGTGGGCAACCCTTGCGTTCAACCCACCTGCCCCCCCGACAAGGCCCGTCCACATTCAATTCTTGCACACGGCGGCCCATGAGGCAAATGGACCCCTTGACCGGACCAGTTTGCCCCCTTGACGCGCTGTCTCAGCCGACGGCCGGCCGCTCCCAGTCGGCCACCGGCCCCGGGACGACCTTGAAGAGCGGATGAGGCTTCGGCGACGTGACATCCTTGTGCAAAAGCAAGACGTCGGGCGCACGCTTGGCAAGCTTGCCCGTCAGGTGTTCCCATTCGAAGGCCAGCTGGCCATCGGTCGCCGGGATGACCGCCTGCAAACCAGAACGGCCGATTTTGGACGCGTCAAATCGGTAATCTCTGGCCAACGCCTCATCGTGCACGGCGCGCAGATAGGCCGCAATGGCTGATGGAGGATCCGCTTGCGCCCTGAAGCGGGCCAACTGGGGATGGTGCCGGTAGCCGCGAGTCCGGCCCAGGAGTACGGCTTGTGCCAGCAGCGCCTCGCGCCACAGGGCCACCAGGCCAGCGGAGTCGAGGTATTTCGGATGAAGGGTCCAGAGCCGCAACGGAAATCCCGTTTCTACGTCCGACCGTCAGGCAGCCGGTCGTTCTTCCATCAGGGCCATCAGGTGGCCGTCGGGGTCGCGAAAGAACCCCATCCAGAGCTCACCCTCATCCGTGCGGTGCACAACGTGAGGGTCACCCACCAGCTCCACCCCGGCTGAGCGCAAAACGGCCACCTTCGACTCCAACCGCGGCGCCTTGAAGTAGAGCACAGAGGCCCGGTCCGGTTCGTCCGAGGACTCCGGCTCAGCCAGCATCAGGCGTACACCCTCCAAATCAAAGAAGGCCAGGCTCCCAGCCTGGAAAAGGAAAGGCAGCCCCAGCACATCGCGATAGAACGCGATCGACCTCTGGATCTCTCGCACGCTGACGGCGATCTGTCCCAGACCAGCCAGACCTGCCGTGCCCGGTGTTGTCTCAGCCATACTTTCAACCTCCCAACCCAGGCGTGTCCCATCCTGGCCTGCGCCCGGCCTAATGATCCGACCGAGATCATATCCACTCGTTTCACATTGCGGGATGGGATTGGGATGGATTGATCTGCTGGCGCACATGCTCGCTCTTGATCCAATACGGCGGGATCCTGCCCGCCGGATCGGTCAGTGCAGCCATGGCATCGCGCGCCCGCGTCCGCAGTGCCACGCTGTTGCTCTCCTGCAGTGGGCCGATGGCCTGGACGATAACTTCCGCAGTGCTCGGATCCAGGTACGCCACCAGACAAAGACTTGTGATCGCCCAACTGGCTACGAATACACTCTCGTCGCCGAGCAGACCAAGCAGCGCTCGCTCGATCCGAGGCCTGAGAGAAGCATCTGTCGCCAGGTGCCCCAAGAGCATCGCCGCGTGCCAGCGGACCATCGGCTCATCGTCCCGCAAGAAGGTTTCGATCAGCAAGTCGGCGTAGACTGCAATTGCATCGGGCTCGGTGCGGCCGACCTTCTCTAGGGCATCGGCCGCCCGGCCCCGCACCACCGGATCCGGTGATTCGCACGCCCCGAGCAAATCGGGCAGAAGATCCAACTCACCGCGAACCAGGTCGGCGACCTCGTTGGACGCGCCGTCGGAGCGCAGATCGCCACCCGTCAGCCAGTCCTCCATCTGTGACATTGCGTCTCCCACCCTACGTCACAGGCGTCCCGCGGGCTGGCGCCTTGGGGCGTTCAACGCAGGCCCCGCGCTTCTTCGTATCGGGCGATCATGACATCGGGTGGCATGCTGGCGGTGATCTCGCCAATGACATCCATCGGCAAGTCGTCCAGCTTGCGAAAGCGAAGGCAGGCTTTCCCCATGTTGAGCTTCTTGCCCGCCCGCTTGAAGCTTTCTTCCAGGCGGCGCGCCTGTCTTGGGTCGCCATAGACACCCATCAGGTACAAGGCGAAGTGGTGTTTCTGCGCTGCCAAGGCCATGTACGCCAGGGGCTTCTGGTTGTAGGTTTCCGGATACGACGCAAGCGGGATCTCGTAGGTGATTATTCCCCAGGTCATGGACTCTTGGTAGCCCTTGGGGAGATTCGCCAAGATCACCTCCCGAACCCTGGCCACGACCTCCCGCTTCTCGGGAGCCAACTCCTTGAGGTATGCTTCAGCGTTCTTGGCTCGGCTGCTGACCATTTGCGCCTCCTCTGCAAATTCCTCCAATGGCCATGCGGTCGGAAATTTAACGGCCGGCAGCCACTCACGAAACCCGCCAGCCCACCGCTCGTCGTCCATCAGAAGCTCAGGACCCGGTCGGCCTCCATCAACAGGTCCGCCATGTCATCCGGCCCCACAAACCGGGCGTTCCTGCCCTCAAGATCGGCTTCGGTGACCCCACGGGCCACGCTGCAGGGTTTTCAAACATAGATCGGAACGCTGTGATTGATGATCTTGTCGTACGGGCCCCTCAGCGGTGGAAATCCCACCCCCTGAATGGCGTCCACCACCAAGTCCTTGAGCAAGTACACCGCCTCCCCCATGAGCACAATCCCTGCCTCATGGCCGCGATCTAGACCGCCCGAGGCGACGATAAACGGCATGCTGGCTCGGGTGGGATCATCCGACCCGAACGTCCCCACAAACAGCAGCTTCCCCATGCTTCCCTCCCAGTTTGGCCTACGAATGGCACATTCTCGCCTGCCCAGACGGGAATGTCAAAACTCATTGACGCCGCGGTCAACCAAGAGATGGCGAGGACGGCGAGGATTGAAATCAAATGTTGAACGCAGCCCGACGGGACTTCAAACCGAGGCGTGGATCACACGCCGTGGAGCTCCCTGCCCTTGGCCGACCCGAACTTGGTCACCTCGACCACACGCGACTCGCCCCGAACGACGGAGGGCACGGTCATCGAGGCGCCCAGCTCGCTTTCAGCTTCGACGAACCCCCAGCCGCAGTGGACCCCGGATTCGCAGCCCCATTCGAAGTAATGCAGGTAGCCCATGGCATGAACTTCTTCAATGACCATCTGGCAGTTCTCGGCCGAATGTGGGGTTTCAACCAAATATCGCTTCATGTCTCGCCTCCTGTGTGAGCGAGCTGGCGAAAAGGTTGCTTGGATCGTCCAGGCGCCGCTGTCTGCAGCCAATTCTAACATGCTCGTCCCAGCCGAGCCTGGCTTTCGTACTGAGGTTGTGCATGACTTGTCATCGACTTGCTCCGCTCTGCCCGCAGTCGCTATCGGTTCATCAGCCGAAGAAGCTGGCGATGTCCTCCAGCCGCTTCTTGCTGATCCGGGGCACGGCAGCCTCCTCGGCCGGATAGCCGACGACCAACAGCAAGAAGGGGGTCTCATTCGGCGGACGCTTTAGTATCTGGTTGAGGAAGCCCATCGGGCTGGGGGTATGCGTGAGACAGACCAATCCGGCATGGTGAAGAGCGGCGATCAGAAAGCCGGTGGCGATGCCAACCAACTCCTTGGCATAGTAATGTTTGACCCGGCGTCCGTCCGCACGCACACCGTAGCTCTGGCTGAAGATGGCGATAAGGAAGGGTGCCGTGTCGAGATAGGGCTTGTGCTCATCTGTGCCCAAGGGCGCCAGCGCCTGGAGCCACGCCTTCGGGGCCTTGCGCTGGTAGAACTCGTGCTCCTCCTTCTCGGCCGCCATGCGGATCCGATGTTTGACTCGGGATCGGAAATCACGCAAAATGCCACGGCTGTAGATTGGCACCGCTGGGTGCCGAGCCAGCCGTCATCAAACACGACCGATCACCTCCACCGGCACGGGCCGGTCGGAAAACTGGCGCACGCTTCGCCGCCGCAGCATCTCCTCGAGGAAATCGGCCGCCCGTTGCGCCATGTCGTTGGGAGCATACTCCCGGTAGCCCGACAAAGGGATGAACTCGCCTGAGGCCATCAGATACTCCTGTTCCGTGACCGAATTTCAGGGTCGATCCAAGGGAGAACTGGCGGCAGTCTGCTAAGCCATCGGCGGCGTCATTCGTGAAATTCTTCACAATGTCGGATTGTCCACGGCTGGGCCGGGAGCGTTGGCCCTGCATGGTTAGGCCAAGAGCAAAATCAGGCCTGTTTGTGCCAACCCAGCCAGGACGGCGATGCCAACGCGTCCGGAGGAGCCTGCCCTGACCCGGCTCGATGGATGGCCACAGCCGCTACGGCAAAGGCCAGAGCCACGGGCGCGTAGAACACGCCGACGGAAAGCCGTGCCAGCCAGGCGAACGCCAGGACGACTCCGAGCGTGATCCAGACAGCCGGGCCCGCCAGTCGGTGCTCCGCAATCTCCAGCCCGGCACAGCCCAAGGCAAACGTCAGGACTTCAACGAAATAGGCACCCGGCAGGGGCCATATGGGCTGGTACCGCGCCACGCCTCCCCATACGGCGAATGTCACGGCCAGGCACACGGCGGCCCCCGCAAGAACCACGATTCGCTCGACGCGGCCCACTGTCCGCCCGCTGCCGGCTGAGGGCGGGCCGCCTGCGTCGTCGGCGCTCACGTGGCCGAACCCATCGACGAAGGGGGAGATGTGTCGCCGTGACGTGAGAGATACGGCTCGAGACCCGGGAAAGAATGGCGGTCCCGCAGGTGGACGATCGTCACGCCGCCCGCCAGTACGGCCTGCGTCCCGTGATCCAGCGGCTCGGCCAACCAGCGCTCGTCCGTCAGGCCGTACTCGACCTCGAGCCCCGACCCGTGGAAGACACGCAGGCTGCGAACTCGTCCCCAATCCTGCTCCCGGACGGCGCGCACTTCACCGAACTCTTCGAGCCACCCCCGGTCGGCGAGCAGACGCCCTGGTTCTTGCGCCAGGATCACCAAATCGACGTCTGATTCTGGCGTGGCTTGGCCCCGCGCCCATGAACCTACCAAGAGAATGGCAGCGATGTCCGGACGGCCTTCAGCCCACCGGCGCACGCGCTGCCAGAAAGGTTTCAAGGAGCTGGGTGGACACCTGCGGCGAGGAATTCGAGACCATCATAGGGCCCTATTATCCTGCCCTAAAGTGGATCGGGCGCCCGCCCGACCCAATCCGGAGCTTGGCCATACGTTTGCCCCAAGATGTGGTTGAGCTGAGCGGCGTGGTCCTGCACATGCCGCAGGTTGTAGATAAGAAGTTCTGCGAAGGAAAGGCTTCCCCAAGAGAAGTTGCAGATGCGCTTCGCCCCATCGTCCGTGAGCGACAGTAGGCTGGCCCGGCACTTCGCCCGGCAGTGCGCAAGATATGCCGAGAGAGCCGGCTTTTCGATGGGCTTTTCGGGCATCAGACCGGCAGGATCCAGCTCTTCCAACCCGAATGGCTCGGGGGGCATGAACCCCTCAACAGATCCGGTGAGGTACAAGTCCAGCCAGAACAGCGTGTGATAGACGACGTACCAGAGCTCGGGCGCTTGACTTCGATCAACAAGCCGGTCATCTGGAATCGCCTGAAGCGCCCGGTCCAACATATCAATGGCTGCGCCGATTTGCGACCAAATGATGCTATTCCACTCAGAACTCAAGTGCCTGCTCCTTCCCTGCAAATCTCCCCGAATTCCCCGGCAGCGGATGGCCCGTGCCATTGTCCCCTATGCGCCAGCACTGTGCAAGAGAAGGCCCGCCGGGCCGAATACCCCGGCGGGCAAGTGTCGTTGGTATCGGTTGTCGGGATGGGTCGAGCCTGTCGTCAGGCGATGTAAGCTATCGGCAGCAGCCAGCCAAAGCCGACGATCTGCAGCACGTGCAGGGCGGTGAAGTCGACCAGCCCGCGCATCTTGAACACCACGGCGGCCATGATTTCCAGGGCCACGCCGATCCCCAGCGCCAGAAACAGGAAGGATCGGGGCGCGCTGGGTGAGGCAACACCCCCCATCCAGCGGAAGACGAGCACGCCCAAAATGCCCACCACCATGGTCACGCCAGCGAAGAAGACGGCCGTATCCCATCGGGCTCGTTCCAGCCCCTTGGCCGCCAACTGATCGGGGGTGGTGAGCGTGGCAGCGCGGCAGATAGGCGTACACGCCAGAAACGGCCGCCACGACCAAGATCAACAGGACCAGACGTGCAAGCGAAGTGGACATGGAGCTCTCCCGAGATCCCCGCGTTGTTTGCCTTCATGCGGGATGGATCTCTTCCAGCGCCGTCACACAATAACCCACCTCAGCTTCGCCGCCCAGTGATACAAGGCAGAAAATCCCAAGACACTTATCGCTGGCGCTCGCTGGGCGTGTGCCCTGGCAATGAGACGCAGACTTCTCGAGTGCACGGCATCCCAATCCGCCCGGCCGACATCACTCGTCTTGAGGTCCGATGGCCATGTGCGGGTTCCAGGCCACCTCCCAAAGGTGGCCATCCGGATCGGCGAAGTAGCCGGAGTATCCCCCCCAATCCGTGTCACGCGCCGGCTTCACCAGCCGGCCGCCGGCGCTTGACCGCCTGCGCCAACATATCGATCGACTGCGTCCTTGGATTCCAGATTGTGGGCCAGGGCGAACCCCCGAAACCCTTCGCCTTCGGCGGGCAATCCGGCATCCGCCGCCAGATCGCCCCACCCATACAGGCCAAGCCAGGTGCCTTGCAGCCGGAAAGAACGCTACGTCACCTTCCATGGCTAGGCGGGGAAGCCCCATGCCCTGCTCGTAGAACCTGGTCGACACGCTCGAGATCACGCGTGCCGAGGGTGATCATGCTGATTTTGGGTTTCATCTTTCCGCCTCGCTCGCCGCTTGCCCGTCGCCCACGTGTCGGACTGCGCAGCTCGTGCCCCGTTGTCACGCTTCGACCATGTCCTTCATGCCCTCGAGCACGCTCCCCCAGTTCTGGCTCGAATGCTCGACTTCTTCCGGTGAGGCGTTGTTGTCCTGGGTCACGCTCACGCGGGTGGCAGTCCCCTCCCGATTCAGTTCGTAGGTCAACCGTCTTGTAGTAGGCAGGCTCATCCGGCACGCCGGACAGGGCGCTCCAAAACGTGCTGACCAGTCGGCGACCCGGCTCCACTTCCAGGATCACGCCCTTGTCTTCGTAGGCTTGGCCCTGCCACACCCCACGATAGATGATCGGGCTGCCCGGCTTCCAGTCGGTCTCGACATGGGTGCCGAACAAGTACTTCTCGATCTGTTCTGGCTCGGTCAGCGCCTGCCACACCCTCTCCGGGGTAGCATGGACGACGACCTCGGCCTGGGCGATCAATGGCTCGGTCATAGGCACTTCCCTCCCAAAGTGATCCCAAATGTCTGAGCTATTCTATACGAACACATGTTCTATTGCAAGTCAGGAGCATGGTGCTTAGGTCTGGGTCTAGGTGTTCGCCCAAGGCCGATGTGGGGATCGAGCCGGTGAAAGTCAAGTCTGCGGACTGAGAGACACTTTTATGGCCCGTCCTCGCTGCGAAGCTCGGCGGCCCGCGCTGGGCATCCTGCGGCGGCAGCGGCATCGCCCAGGGCCTGTCAGATTCTCGGCCAACTCGTCAAACACGAAACGGATCGGGAGCATGGCTCGCCTCCCCCTCGGTTTCGAGTTCTCTCAGGATGGCTCATGGCTTCGTCATACCGCTCCAACGAGCGGAGACAGCGGGCCACGGACCAGCGTGCAATCTGGATCTGACGTGGCCTGCCCCGGGCCTGCCAGGCGTCCAGCGCCTGCTTGAAGGTCAGGCAGGGCGTCTTCCAAACGCCCCATGTCGTGCAGATCCCAGGCGTGGTTATTCAGAAGCGCTGGCACAAGCGAGATGGCCTTGGGATCCTGCGAACCCTTCGCCATCTCAATCCCCGCCGGGTCCAGGTCTCTGCCCCGGGTGTGCCGGCCAGGGTGATGGCGACCATGTGGGCGGCGTCAGCCGCTAGGCCCTCCTGGCCGGCCGATTCGGCCTCGTCCCACGCCTTCTCGAACACGGTCCCGGGCCTTCTCACCTTCCCCGCTTGAGTTGAAGGCGCGGCCACGTTCGAGCAGATAGCGGACCGCGGGCGCAGATCCGGCTCTGTGGGAGATCCGCTTCGACCTGGTCCAGCAGACGATGCGCGTCCTCGAAGTCACCCTGCAAGCCCCGCGCCCGTGCGACCTGGGTCAGGAGTTCGAGGTAGTCGTCACCGTCGGCCCCGGTTATCGCCGCTCGAAAGATCGCCTCGCTCTTGGCCGGGTCGTCGTATTCCCACAGATTGTCGATGTCCATCGGCACCGGCTTGCATGGGCGAACCACGCCTCCCTTGTCAAGAACCGACTCGTCCCCCGAATACGTCAAACCAGAAGCAACGAACCCCCCCGATCCAACCTGGTTGTGCAGCGGCTCCGGCCACACGTTTCGATCGTCCGGTTCGGCACTGCCTGGCCTGCAATGACCTACGGCGCGCCACCGCCCCAAATCGTCTCGTACAGCAGGAAGATGTTCAGGGCCACGATCAGCGCCGCCACGATCCAAGCGACGATGGTCGTGATCTTGCGATTGACAAGCACTCCCATCAGCTTCTTGTCGGAGGCGAATACAACCAGCGGGATGATGGCAAAGGGCAGGCCGAAACTCAAGACCACCTGACTGAGCACGAGCGTGTTGGTGGGGTCGAGACGCATGCCGATGACGATGAACGACGGGACCATTGTCATGAAGCGACGAATCCACATCGGGATCTTGCGATGAAGGAATCCCTGCATGATGATTTGCCCGGCCATCGTTCCTACGGTGGATGAGGAGTGGCCAGAGGCCAGCAGGGAGATGGCGAAGACCAGGCTGGCGGCGCCGCCGAGCAAGGGTTGGAGAGTGCGGTGGGCCTCCTCGATGGAGGCGATGCTGCTCAACCCGTTGGCGAAGAATGTGGAGGCGGCCATGATCAGCATGGCAGCATTGACCATGCCGGCGATGGACATGGCGATAAGGATGTCGGCCACCTCGAATTTGAACAGGCGCCGGAGTTTCTCTGGCTCACGGGTAACGATGCGCCCCTGGGTCAATCCGGAGTGCAGGAAGATGGCATGCGGCATGACCGTAGCCCCCAGGATTCCAGTCGCCAACAGGATGCTTTCCGGTCCGGCGAAGGTGGGTACCACCGAGTGGTAGGCGATGGCTCCCCAGTCCGGCTTGTCGATAATGGTTTCGATCAGGTAGCAGACGGCGATGACCCCCACCAGGGCGGTAATCAGGGCTTCGAGGGGTCGGAAGCCGCCGTGTTCCAAGAGAAGAACGACCAGCGTGAGAAGGCCCATCAAGAGGGCCGGGATCAAGAGCTCCGGCAGGCCGATGTAGGAGCCCAACTGTCCAAAGAGACCGGGGAAGAGCAAGTAGACGCCCAGGGCTGCGCCCAGAAACTCGGCCAAGTCGGTGGCCATGGCTACCAGCTCCATCATGATCCACATCACGATCGTTGCCCAGGGCGGGTAGCGATCGCGCGATCATTTCGGCCAGGTTCTTGCCGGTGGCGATGCCGAGCTTGGCGGACATGGATTGGATCAGCATGGCCATGAAGTTGCTGGCGAACACCACCCAGACCAGGGTGTAGCCGAACTTGGCCCCCGACTGGATGTTGGTGGCGTAGTTTCCCGGGTCGATGTAGGCCACGGCGGCGATGAAGGCCGGCCCCATGAAAGGCAGCAGGCGCTTGATGATGTTCTTCTCCACCCGGCCTTCCAAGATCTCCTGTGCGGCCGAGACCGTGCCCTTATCCGCCGGGCCATGACGGGGCCTCGGGGGTTCTAGAGGTTGGTCTATGGCAGAAGTCGGTGGAAGATCTGGCATGTTCAAACCCCTGCTTCTACAAATGGGCTGGATGGAGATCCAGCTGTTTGACAAACACGTGGCTGGCGGTCGTCTGGCCGACGACCACCGGCATGCCGCCTACATCCAGCGTGAGCAGGCCATCGAGCGGCTCAACCGCCTGCACAGCGATTTTGTCCCAGGGGTAAGCCCGAGCTCTTCCAGACGAGCGAGCAGCTCGGGGTCCCTGTCGTAGACCTCGACTACTTCCGCCTCGGCGCCGGCATCCAGATTGGCCAAGCGCGTCCGGCCGGCATCGGTGATCAACCCATCGACCGACGGAATGGGTGACCCGTGGGGATCGGACGTCGGGAACCCCAGCCGTTCGTCGATACGAGCTTCCAGGTAGTCCGAGAGCACATGTTCCAGTTTCTCGGCTTCATCGTGAAGGCGCTCCCAAGGGATATCCAATGCGCGCGCCAGAAAGGTCTCAATGAGCCGGTGATGGCGCACCACCTCCAGGGCGATTTTGCGGCCGTCATCGGTGAGCATCACGCCCTGATACGGTTCATAGGCCACCCATCCGTTGTGGGAGAGCTTCTTCAGCATCCCGGTGACGGTGGCCGGCGAGAACCCAAACCGATCCGCCAGCATGGAGGTCGTGACCTGATGGTGGTCCAGCTCAAGGCTGTAGATCTCTTTAAGGTAGTTTTGGTCCGCTTCCGTGATCATCGTTCCCTAAACCCAAATTTAGGTGCACCTAACAACGGGTTATTTTCGCCGAAAGAGGCGGAACTGTCAAGGGGCAGGCGATCCGGGCGATCGACAATCGAGGGCTCAACGCCAGGGGAAATCCCGGGCTCGGGCTTGGATGCGCCGGGAGAAGCAGAACCTAAGTTTTCGCCGAGGGCCGAGCGGGGATCTTGACGCGCCGCCATTGCGTCGGGCGCCAATTTGGCTCTCGCCCAGTGTGTGCTATTGGGGTGCCCGGGGGACGCCAAGCAGGTAGGGCACGACGCTCATGCCAGACGCCAGCTCGCCAACTTCCCACACATAGCGCCCGTCGGGATCGGCCTTGGATGCCAAGTGGCGCATCTCGTCGGCGGTGTAGGTTCTCAGGACGGAGACGACGCCGTCCCAGCCGACCAGAAGAGGCACGATCGGGATCAGGTAGGTGAAAACGAGCCGGCTCAGCCGGAAGGGACGGATGGTGGGGGTCATCAACAGCACGGCGATTGGCGAAACGGCGAACTGGATCAGGTGCCGCAGGTCTCGGCGTTGGCCTTCGAAGATTGCCACTGCTTGGCCACTGGCGACGGCATCATTCAGAATCTTTTGGGCGTCATCCGGGGCGAAATGGTGAAAGCTGAGAAACATCGTCCGCATGCCCGGCAGGTCACCCGGCACCTGGCCTGCGTCCACCGACCTGGCCTCTGTAGCCAGCACATCCGGCATTTTGGCCACTACCGCGTTCAGGGCGTTTATATTGGGATAGGCGTCGGTCAGCCTGACCTGCAATCCAGGCACCTGCGACTCGAGCGCGGGCGCCAAGCTCACCCAAAGCCGCCCCCCGCCCGACCCCAGGTCGACGATACGATGTTCGCCGGAACCCTTCAAACCCGCGGCGATCACGTCCGCCGCCGGCGCAAATAGCCGAAGCGTTTCCACGGCCGTTCCCAGATAGTCTGTCATGAAGTCCCGGATCAGAACCGGGAACCAGCCGGCGTCTTCAAACTCAAAGGCCTGCACTCGCTTCATCTGCTGATCCTCCCGCTCTGGCGGATTTCATGGATCGGCGCGGAAGAAGTCACCTTCCGGGTGGAAACACGTCTGAAGTTGTGCCGAGATGGACCACCTGAGGAAAGCCTGTGCGAAGGTCGTCCCAAAATCCTTCCGCCAGATGCTCAGGATAGACGTTCAGCCCTCCCAGATCCCGCCTCGGCACCCAGTCCACGTCTCGAATGTATTCCTCGTCGGGCCCGCTGCCGGCCACATTGTCCAGACTGATCACCCCTTCATGCGAGCCGCACAGAAAGTAGAGCTCGACGTGGTGCACACCGGCGGCCGCCTCAGCAAACTCCCTCAGGTAGACCAGTTTGCCGATCTCGACCTGCAGGCCAGTTTCCTCCATAACCTCGCGCCGGGCGCAGGCAAGGATCGACTCGTCTTCGGGCTCTAAGCCGCCCCCGGGCGGGATCCACCACGTGGCACCGCTGTGTGGGTCAACGTGTTTGACCAGGAGCAGGCTGTCATCATTAACCAGAATGACAGCCGCTCGTACTCGGTGTTGCACAGCACCCTCCGGAATCTCTCTTTGCAAGAAAGCATCGCCCTGTAAGGGGCTACCCCCTTGCCGTACGAAATGCTCCTCGGACCGAACGGAGCACCTGGATGCGAATGCTGCAACGCAAATTGGACGCCGCTATGATACACGCTTCTGTGCAAGTTCGGAATCGGGGGCGAGGCGGTTTCCGGACACAACCTCGCGCATCAACCGCTTGTGAGGGATTTCACAAACTGAAGCGGCGACAGATCAGCCATGTCACGCCTGATGGCTTCGCCCGGCGGGGTGCCGCGGCGGGCGGACTTCATACTACGACCAGGGCCCACCTCACGCTATGTGGCCGCCAGCACGAGCAGCTCTCTCCCCATTGCCTCAGCTCGAGGATGTGGGCGAGAAGCTGCCTTCATCTTTCAGAAACGCGTTGTAGAAATCCAGGATCAGTCCGTTCATCTTCTCGATGGTGCCCAGGCTGTCCACCGCCTGCCCCCCACCCTTGGGTACAGAGGCGTTGATCACCGACACCAGAAACGGGGAGACGAGCGGCAGATCGGTCAGACTCATGTGGTTGGTGCCTTGCAGGTGGACTTCGAAGGCTTGGGGGGCCGTGGCGTCGACGTGCTTGACGGCGATGACCAGGTTTGGATCCTGGTTGGCTTCCATCAGACGAACCATGTCGTCGGCGAGGATATTCAGGATCGGCACGGGATAGACCGTATCGTTAAGGACGTATCTGCCGTCGACATAGGCCACGTACTCGCCGCCCATGTCAGCGTCCAGATTGACCACGGCGTCGATATCGTTCCGCTCTCTGGCCACCTGGGCGCTGGATTCTCCACCCAGGCTGTGTCCCATCAAACCGATCTTCCCTGGATCGATGAGCCTGTAAACGGCACCCGAGTCTGCGTCCTGCGTCCGGTCCAGGATCGTATCCAGGACAAAGTTGATGTCCGCCATACGCAGCGCCATCCATGTCTTCTCGATCTCGAACGACGTGGCTACGTCGTATTTTCCGGCGTTGACATCCTGAACCTGCTGGAAAAACGACGAATCCACCAGCACCCGGCGGCCATCTGCGCCTACCGTGACCAAAGAGTGGTAGGGATGGTCGATCGAACACACCACATAGCCGTTGCTGGCCAGCTCGAGAAAGGTCGAGGTGTTGCTGGTCTTGACACCGAAGGCCCCATGAGAATACACGACCAGCGGGTAGGGCCCGCCCTGGTCATCCGGGTACCAGAACTCAACGTTGACCTGCCTGTGCTCACCCGTGTTGGCGAAAGTCTCGCTGCGGCTCTGGTCGGTGTAGGTGGTGGTGACGGTAGCCACCGGGTGTGTCCCGGTGACTCGGGGAGGCACGTACTGCGGGAAGATGAAAGCCGGCGTCAAGACGATGGCAACCAAGAACAAGATCACCGCGGCACGTGCCAGGCTCCTCCCGACCGTAAATTCCTTCTGAGTTGCCGTCTTGAGTACCAACCCCCGCACTCCGAGCACGGCCCATACCAGAAGCAACGCAGCCAACGCAAACCAGCGGAAGCTCCACTGAATGACCGACGTCAGCACCAACAGGACAAACACGGCCAGGGCGCTGATCCGGATGAAGCTCTTGAGCCCTTCCTGGCGGGACCGGGTCACGATGCTGTAGCCGGCAAAGGATAGTTCAACTACAAAGGCGATGATCAGGACGGCTGTTGCCATTTCAGATCTCCTGGTCTGCCGGCGGGGTGTGATGTCGGGCAGCAGACGTGGTTGCGGTAGCGACGCAGAGGCACAGGTGCATGAGTGTGTGGCATTTGCATGGGGACGGGAACGATGCCCCCGGCTACCAGATGAGGGGCACCAGACGGCAGCGGGTGACCTGGCAGTATGCCTCGTAGCCGGCCAGCTCGCGTCGCAGGAGCCGCTCCTCGCTCTGGATGCGTCCGATCAAGGTCAGGGGAAAGATGATGGACGGAATCAGGCCCCACCAGGACCCCAAGGCGAGCGGGGAGAGGACGAACATGACGCTCATCGCGAGGTACATCGGATGGCGAACCAAGGCATACGGCCCGGTCCGGATCACGACCTGCTGTGGATCAACTTCGACGACCCTTGAGGCAAACCGATTTCTCGCGCAAGGTCAGTCCAAACAACCCATACCCAGCGAGTATGGCGAAATCGGCCAAGAGGACCAGAAGCGTCGGGACATGGGACCAGCCATAACGGTGATCCAGCCCGGGAACCACGAGGAGCACGACCATGGTTATCGACGAAATCAGTACGACCCGGTTCTGAGAAGCCTGGCTCTCTTTCATGCGCATGCGCCGCTCGAGCAGCTCAGGGCTGTTGAAGAGGAGGATCGATCCCACAATCAGCACCGGCACAAGAAGAAGCACAAGGTACAGCCAGGCTTGCCAGTAGCTAAGATCCCCGGCAGGCAGGAAGATAAGCAGTCCAACGAACAGCACCCCCGCGGCCAGGCGCCAGGCGGCCATCCCAAGCAAGCGCGGCCTCGACGGGAATGGCTTATCCATGGGCAAGTTCTCCGCCACGCCTCTCCTCCCCAGCCGCCGGCAGTGCTGGACGCGGCGAAGTCATTTCGTGCCGGTGGGTCTCCGAATCCCCTCTGCCCTCCCCCAAGAACGCAAGAAGGACTTCGTTTACTCGAGCAGGCTGAGCAAGAGCCGTGATGTGGTGGGCGGCCAGGATGAGGCAGGTCTGGATCGAAGGCATCAAGCGCTTGGCTGCTCCAATGACTGCTTCAGGGTTGTAGATCCGCTCGTGGTCTCCCACGATGAGCAGTGTCGGCGCTTTGATCTGCGCCAGCTCGTCCGGCTTGTAGACCCTGGGGAAGACACGCGTTGTCGTGCTTCCGTGCACCATGATCTGTGTGAAGAGGTGTTTCCACGCGGGATCGGTGGGCAGGTCGGCCAACAGCCAGTTGACACCTCTCTGGATGACCCGCCCTGGCCCTGGCAGCCAGGGGAAGAACAGGTACATTGCCTTGGGTATGAACGTGTGAAGGTAGAAGGGCGTCATCGCGTGGAATGTGGCGGCCGGCCCGATAAGGACCAGCCTGCGGATGCGACCCGCAAGCTTCATGGCGCAATAGGCGCCCCCAAAGCCGCCAAACGAATTCCCAATCAAGGCAACTTCGTCCAATCCGAGACCGTTCAGCACTTCCGTGAACCATTGGACGTAATCGTCCAGGCTGGCGATTGGCCGGCTGGGACGACTCTTGTTGGCTTCGCCCATGACGTCCACGGCGAACGTCCGGTAATGCGGGACCAACCCGGCCACGGTCGGCCCCCAGGATGTGGCTGTGGCGAACAGGGCATTCAATAGGACGACGGGCTCAGCACCTACCGCACCGTTCACCAGGACGTGCGTGAGTCCGAAACTGGTGGGGACGTCGATTTCTTCCGGAGGAAGCGGCCAGGTGCGCACGACGGCTTGATAGGCATCCATGACCACAGCCTCGCCTGATGGTGAGGTGAAAACCGAGAGTTCGGAGACCATTTGGGAATCCTCGAAGGCGGCCGTACGGAGGTGGGGCCCGCCGGTCGCTTCATGGCGGCGGACAGCGTTCGATGTGTTGCCCTTCAACACCTCAAGTATGCCCCCCTTGCCAAGGGAGCGACCAGTAATCAGTGACCTGTTTCGGGGAGGACGTTTGACTGGGCGGGCTGGCAGATCGGGCACAGATAGCAGGCGCCCCCCAGGTACTGGATCTTCTCGACCCGGCCACCACACCGCGGACACGGGCGCTGGAGGGCGGAGGCATCCATGATCCGGGCGTAGCCGCCGGGTTGGCCGAACAAATCGACCTCATCATCCCGGCCGCCCTTCTCGGTAACTTCGGCAACCGTGGCCACGATCGACTCGAGCAACGCCCGCCTCTCGCCGAGGGTCAACGTCCCGAGACCGCGGCGGGGATGAAGCCTCGACCGGAAGAGGATGTCTTGTGCGATGGCATTACCCAAGCCTGGGATAAGTTGGTCCTGCGTCAGGAGGCCTTTGACCGAGCGTTTGCCCATTCCAACGACCTCGTGGATGAGGCTGCTGAAGTACTCAAGGTCAAACCCAGCGGAGTCGGGCGTGACGCGCATGTCCTTGATATATTGGCGGTTCGCCTCATCGCCCCGCCGGTACAGCTCATAGGCGCCCCACATGCTGGTGGTTGCGCTGAAGCTGGAGCCATCCTCGAATGCCAGCAGGAGGTGGTACTTGCTGGGTGGGTTCGTCCCGGGTGGGTGGTGGAGCATCTTGCCCCCGCACTCTCCGAACAAGAGGAGATGCTCCGGATCGAGCGGGAGGAAGAGCCACTTGCCCCTGGCGGCGGCTTCGCCGATGGTCCTGCCCTGCGTGAGCGTCTGGAATTCGGCCGGGCTTTTGTTGTACCAGACGAACTTGTGCGGGCGGTTTCCCAGATGTCCCGCTTGGATGATCTTGCCCGCCAGGGTTCGACTCATTTGGCGAGCCAGGGTCTTGAATTCCGGAAGCTCGAAAATGGCCAATCTCCTCAGGTGATGCTGCCCTTAGGGCCGCAGCTGTCCGCCCTACCCGGCCAGTTCACTCGGCGCGGCTCAACCGCCGAGGTAGGCCCCCAGGCTGGCCAGCATACCCAGCACGTTGAGCGTGATGTGCGTGCTCATGCTGATGTAGATGTTGCGCTTCCTGGCCGCCACGTAGACGATGGGCAACAGGGCCAGGATGCGCGTGAGATTGCCCCAGGGTGAGAAGAAGTGGTACACAGAGAACAAGACCACGTTCCAGACGACCGCCCACACCGTACCCAAACGTGAGACCCGGGGGAGCAGATAGCCACGGAAGTACATCTCTTCCACCGCCGGGCCGGCAAACCCGTTGAGCACAAAGGCCGCAACGAGAGTCAGCATGAGTTTCCCGCGGGCAATCCCCTCGAACTGGCTCATGGCGGCCGTGGGGAGCGACCATGCGGGCATCCAGGCGAAAAGCCGGGATGCGAACACTCCCTCCAGTGACGAGAGGCCGACAAAGATCACGGCGCCCCACACGGTCAACAGCGGAACGGTCCAGGCGAAAGTCGTCCAAGGCAGGGGTTCTCGCCAGACAACAACCCCCTTCAGGCTCAGCCGACCGTTCTTCCGGTAACCAAGGACGAGCAGTAGGCCGAGCTCGAATGGGATCAGGATGACGAGGATAGCAAGAAGCAGGGCGGCGATTGCAGGATAGCCTGCGGCCATGATTGACGGGGCAATGAGAAAGTAGAGCAGGGTAAGCAAACCACCGGGCAGGAGATGCATGAGGACGGATTTCCCCACAGACATCTGCTTGGGCAAGCCTGCGGCGATGGGACTTTCGGGCATGATGACGATCCTCCACGGTTCAAGTTCTCGTGATCGTCGGACCATCCGGCGCCAATATCATTTTTGCCAAAGTTGGCCATTTGCGCAAGATCTGAGCTTGAGGGTTGTTGATCGCGACCCGCTGCAACTGGCCGTCCGGCCTCCATTGAAGCAGAAGGGGCCAAATGTCACCTGAAATTATCGCCGCCAGATATTACCCTAGGGAGGAACCCTCGAAGCCCCGTGACCTTGAGGCGCGCCACGCCGATAACGCCGGAGGGAGATGAGCTTATGGACAACGGAACACGAAATCGGCTGAGCAACAGCCTGGGCGCGGGAATCGCCATCGGCGCCGGGGTGGGGGTGGCTATCGGCCTGGCCCTCGGCAACCTGGCCCTCGGCATTGCCATCGGGGTCAGCCTTGGGGTTGCGCTGGGTGCGGCCCACGGCACCCAGGAAGATACCGCCGAACCTGCCTCGGGCACTGCCAGAGTTTTGGCGATCGCCGGGGTCGCGTTGGGCGCGGTCATTCTGATTGGGTTGATCATCGTGATGGGGTTCCGCTAGCCAACCACGGCCGCGTAACATAGCGCGGCAACACACTCGGGCGTCGAGCTTGGTTGGGACGCGCCGCCGTTGCCGATTCAGACGCCGCGCCAGGCTCCGACGGCCCCTCACGAATGTGGCCGACATCATCCCCTAAACTGATCAGACGGGCGCTTCGGCGCTTTGCTCGATGCAGCCAGCAATGCGAGCCGGGGGATCTAATGACGCATCCGCCTGACCAGCGTAGGAGCCCGGCACTGACGGTGAACGCCTAGCCTCGACGCTCGCGGCGCAGCGTCTGGTGGCAGGCCTCACACACAGCCTGAGTAGTCTGGCTGTTTTCAAAACCGGTGGCAGCCGTGCCATCCGTCGCGTGACCCGAATGGCAGCTGGTACAGGTTCCGGCCTGAGGCGTGGACGCTTGCCACTCCGCCAGCCGCGCATGCCAATGGTTGGGGCCGGCCTCTTCGCCGCCGCGCCGTCCCTGGAGTCCTTGCACCGTGGTCTTGGGCACATAGCCGGGCTGAACCACCTCCTGGTGGCACTTGAGGCAGTTGGCGTCCTGGATCGGAACCGTCTGCTTGGCGGGCTGCGCCGCCGTGCCCGTGTACCAGGCGAGCGCGTTGCGCGCCCCCAAGAGCTCGGCGCTCATCCGCCCGAAGACTCCCACTCCCGAATGGCAGTCGATGCACCGCGTGGTCGCCGGCTGGGCCGTGTGAAACGACGCCAGGTCGCTTGGCTGCGCGGCCGTCGAGCGTTGGAAGAAAGTTGACTCCGGCTGAGTGTGACACGAGGCGCAGAACGCATCCCGTGTCTCTTGCGTGGCGGCGAAGGTGAAGCCCCCCGCCGCCAGCAATACGGCGAGCGCAGCACCACCGATGACCACCCACAGGTATCTTCGTGCACGTATTGTCGGACCGGCCGACGTTTCGGACATGGGTGAACTCCTGTACCTTCGAATTTGGACCAAGGTCGACGCTCCGGGGACCAACTCCCGCGTCAGGGTGGATTCTCACCCGCCGCTCCGCGAAGGCACCCCCTCCGGAAGTGTACCCAGAGGCGATCTCACCACATGGATGGTGACACATTGTGAAGGAATTCACAAGCAGCTTGGGGGTCCTACCGAATCCCCCCCGGCAAGGTGCTGGCTGGGGTCGAGCTCGATCCCTGGGATCCTCGCATTGGCCTCGGCTTCCCCGGAACGAAGAAGGCCACGGTGATGCCTACGGCGACCAGCAGCCCCTTGATCTGCTGGCGAACTTCCTGGCCGGCATGGCGGTTGCGGACGAAGAGCGACGCCGCACTGCCGACGACGATCACCATGATGCCGATAGGCCACACGTTGAAGAAGGGCTCTTCAAGGCCTTCAAGGAAGGGAAGCCCGACCGGATTGGGCATCGCCCATCGTCCGTCGCCCGCCCCTATATCGGGCGAGAACACTCCCCCAATGAGGACCCCAGCCAGTCACATGCCGATCGCCAACTTCATATCCAGTTCCGGCGCCCGGCCGGTGGGCGCCCGGTCGGAAAATAGAGCGGGATGAGGAAGAACGAAAAGAGCGGAAACATCCAGCCAGTTCTGTCCACCAAGGACGCCAACCACAATGCGGGCGTGATGGCCTGAGGCGCCGAGGCGTAGGGCTGCAGCACCAGGCTCGCAGCGTCGAAGACGTTGCCGAAGGCGACGACCATCATCAACCAGCCGACGCGGTTGCCATGTTGTCGGGTGACGATCAGGGCCCCCAGAACAGAAATTACGAGCGGGAGAATCAATCCAAACACGTGCACGCCGCCGGCCAGATCGGGCGGCCCGGTCAGGTGGGTAACCGAATCCATGAAAAGTAGCAGCCCGCCCAGAAGAAGGTTGACAGCCGCATCCCATGCAAGCACTGTGCTGTCCCGACCGTTCCCCCCTGGCAAATCCTGAACCAAACCGAGCCTGAAGGTGAGCGCACGACGTCGCAACACCGGCTGCTGAAGAACGGCAGCCCGAGGCTTGGCCACCGGCAATCACATGCCTGGAAAGATGTCATCCGTCATCTTTGGATGGCTTGCCAAATCTCTCGTGCGGGCCGATCGGCATGCGCCAGCTTGTGACGATTTTCACAAGTGGTTCGGCCGTCGGTTCGGTGGACGAGCTTATGTGGGACGCCGGCGTCAGCCTAAGCCCCCTCGAATGCTGACCACAAGCGGAAAACCCCCGGCCCGACCGAGAAGTCGGCCTCCAGGAAGACGCCTGCCCCATTCGAATCAGTTGGATCAACCCAGGTGTTCTACTGGATGGGAAAAAGCGGGTGAGTTATACCGCTCGCATCCGATGGTTGCGGCCGTCGCTTTCCAATTCCGCCAAGCCCAAGTGCGCCAGCACCGGCGGGACATAGCGTGCGAATCGGCCTCGGAAGCCCTCGGTGAGCCCATACCAACCACCGACGGGGTTGTCTAACGAGCGGGCCCAGGCTTCCACCGTGCCATCCTTGACGCCTTGCTGCTGGTCGCTGCTACCCAAGCTCATCCAATCACCATGATTCTTGAGCATGGCGTGCAAATCGTCCAGGCAACGCAGGTGATACCTGAGGGTCTTGCGTCCGGCCTGGCAAACCAGCGCAGGTGGATCGGCGATTTCATCCCGATAGGCCGTGTACTCGGGTTTGCCGGGAGGTTCGGTCAGAATCCAGGGGTCTTCCACCGTGCCTTGGCCTCTCACGTCGCGGGGTTCCATGCACTTGCTCCTCAATGAACTCTTCGCGGGGGGTCCAGGTGGGCTTAATACTAAACGACATAGGGTTGGAAGGGAGGTGATCTTCTGGCCAATTTCAGGTGAATGACGGCAAGTCTGTTCGGGAAGGGAGGGCCTACCAGACGCCCGGAATCAACCTGCATTTCACGACCTGCGCGTAGGCTGCGTAGCCTGGGAGCCCATGTTTGAGCATTTCGTCTTCACGGTAGGTTCGGTAGACGAATAATCCGACATTGATCGCCGCCGGAATCAACGCCCACCAGGAGGCGAGCGCAAGGGACATGCCGACGAATGTGGCTGCAATCGCCAGGTACATCGGATGACGGACGAGGGCATAGGGTCCGTCTTGCACCACCACCTGGGTGCGGTCATCCTGAACTCGGGCCGAGCTAGACAGGAAGGGGTTGCTCTTCGTCACCCGCCAAATCGCCAAGGCTGCGCCGACGATAATGCACCAACCCACGACCTGCACAATTGGAGCCACGTTTGACCAGCGAAAGCGCCCTGAATCCAACGCCGACAGCGCCAGCTGGATGAGCAACACCGACGTATAGATGCGCATAATCCACAGATCCCAAGCAGGCACCTCGCCTCCGGGGCGATTGCGCTCCTTCAACAACTCGGGGTCTGTCGATGCCAGTCGCCATGTAAAAGCCGCCACGAATGCCGTGAAGACGATCAGCAGGGCCCAGCCTTGCCACCAGTCCAGCCTTCCGGCCAGGCCAAACCAGAAAACGGCGAAGGCGGCCAGGACCAACCCGCTTTGCAGGATCGCTTTTGCCAAGGGCTGGATCTCCCTATTACCAGGCTGCGAGGCTTCAGGCTGCCACCCGCATCATCTCTTTGGTGGCGAAGGTTTGAACCTTTCCGGCATCTTCAAAGGTCTGAAGGAATCCCCAACTGCCTGTTTCCGGGCGCCAGGTGAAACGATTGAAGAATCTTGTTTCTCCATAATGGAAGGAGAACAGGATGTCATCGCCCTCGCGCCGCCCGCTCCCCACCGCACAGCTCAAAGGGATTTCAGTCGTGTCGAGCAGGTGCAGGGTATAGATCTGTTGAGGGTCGTTGTATCCGATGTAATAGACGGCTTCATAGCCCGCAGTGGGATTGCCCTCCCCGGTCACGGACGTGAAGTACATGCGCATGAACTTGCCGCCGAGTGTCCAATCGGCGGCGACCAGTTGATGCAGCTCGACCTCTCCCATCTCTCCGGTGAGCTCCCACTTTCCTTTCAGGCGATCCAAGAAAGCGTGGCTGTCATCCATCGCGCGCCCTCCCAGCGGTTGTCTGACGGCTGCCCAGGTCCCGGCCCCATCCACGCTTGACGGCCCAATCTTCGAAGGCGGTCACGCCGGCCTCATCCTTCCGACTCTGGCCACCGCTCCAAACCCCATTGCGGTTCGACGGCTTCGAAACCAGCACTGGCGTAAAGACGGGATGCGGCCGAACTCGTCCTCAGCCACGATCACCAGGGTCTTCAGCCCATACTTCGCCATGGACTGCCGGCCGGCCTCGTAGACCATCGTCCCAGCGATTCCCCGCCGCCGGAATTCGGGGTGCGTTTCGACAGATTGATAGCGGCCCAACTCGCCGTCCCTGAAGAGCCCCAAATCCGCCACCAACCGGCCGCCGACGAAGGCTCCATACCAATCACCCAGGCCGGCGCGCCGCATGGCGCCGTATCGGTCCATCTGCCGCCCCCTGTAGGCGCGATAGGCAACTTCTTCATGCCCCGGATCGCGGCACAACACCTGATTCTCGATGGCCGATGCCTTTTCGGCCACCGTTTCCAGCGGGCGAACATCGACGGCATCGGTGTGGTGTGTTGGTCGGCGGGGCGAATTGCAGGTCATCACCACACTCCGGATCAGGTGAAAGCCGGCCTCCAGGAAAGGCTGTGCCTCGCCGGGCTTGGGCGAATCCCATCCGAAAGTCTGATGTACGTAGGTTGGCGGGCCGCCGATCTCCTGCCTGAAAAGCTGGCGCCAGGTGAGGAAGTCACCCGCCCGCGGTGGATGCGGAAACAGCAGGAAGTTTCCCCAGTAGTAGTGGGGATTGGTAGGCGTTCGAACTACCAAGAAATCGCCGTGATCGATGATTTTGCCATCGAAGCCGGCGAAGATCAGATCGGTGCGGTAGCCCAGAGAGTGCACATCCATGTCATTGATCCCGTTGAAGCGGTATGCGTCTTCCGCGGCGCTCCATCGCGCGTCCGATCCCAGACCAGCCCGGGCGACCGTTGGCCAAGGCGGAAATGGGGAGGCCTGACGGCTGAGCACTGCTCGGCCGGCCACCTCGCCCCGCGTCGGACCGTCTCATCGGAACATCCTGCCTTACATCTCCGGGCGCTCCCCTCTATCATAGGGCGCTGGACCGTCTGGCGGCGATGGTCGTCAGGATGGCGGCGGTGATCCACAGGACCGGCCCGAAGATCCCCGGGATCACGGGGGCATAGCCGGGGAAGAAGACGAAGATGAGAAAGCCGATATCGGCCACGCTCACTACAGACAGATTTATCCAGTACCCCAGCCGGCTGTTCCGCCAGTTGAAGAAGACTGCGATAAGGATGCTCGCCAGCGCGAAGAAGAGCAGGTTCCACGCACCTTGTAAGAGCTTGGCCTGAACCAGGCCCGGCTCGACGCCTGCCCCGAGCGCGAATTCATCGGCCGCTGCGATCACGTGCAGAGATTCCCCAGAGCACATAAATGATGGATCCAAGTTTGGCCAATGGTACTTCTCCTTGTTCGAAGATTGAGAGCGATCTCCCATATCCGAGCGGATAAGCGGCCTGCACCTTGCCCAGAACGGGCTCCGGTTCGTGGGAGGGTTGCCACAATCATCGTCCAATTGAACGTTGCGAGACCAGCCGAATCTCTAACATGGAAGACCGTGTCCCCCATCGTTCTCGACCATGACCGCCGGTCTGTGAAGAGGCTGGCCTTGTTGAAACGTGAAAGAAATCGTTTCCGATCAAGGCCAATGCTGCCGGATGGCACGCCCCTCATCGTCATAGACTGTGGATGAAGCCCGCTCTACGCTCAACTCGAACAAGACATAGCGCTCGGCGGGTACGTAGCTTGCCTTCTCGGCCGCGGCCTTTCGAGAGCCGGCATCTTCGATCGCTTCTGCATGGCCCGAAACCATGAACTCCCCTCCCGAACCGCTTGAGTCATCGACGGATGAATGCAATGCATAGCGTCCATTTCGGCGCAGATCGCGCCCTTTTGGGTGAACTCGGCTCCATGAACAAGAACAGCCGACCATCGCCAAGGATTGGGGTGACGGGATGAACACGCGGCGAGCCATCCGTCTTGACCGTGGCCAGATAGGCCACGCCGCTACTGAGCCGAGCCTCCCCGAAGGCGGCCAGACCCGGAGCGGCCCCCTGAAGCATCTTCCAGTTCATCGAGGCCCCTCCCATCGGCCACCGGTCGCGACTGCTACTTCGAGGCTGGCTCCCATGAGGCGAACCCCACGCCGTCACAGGCTTGGCATGGGTCCCGAATAGTTGGCCACGAAATAGGCTGCTCCCGCCCCCACCAGATTGATCAGTGTGTGAATGATAGCGGACGGCCAAATCGAACCCCCTTTTTCGTACAGGAAGGCGAAGAACAGCCCCACCAAGAAGAAGGGAACGATCGCCGTCGGTGTGAGGTGGGCCAAAGAGAACGCTCCAGCGCTTGCCAGCGCCGCCCACACCGGACCTATGGCCGATCTCAGACCGGCGTACATGAAGCCCCGAAAGAAGATCTCCTCCACCGTCGGCGCGAGCAGGACGGCGATGAGTAGGAGCGGAATGGCTCTGGAGGGATCGGACATGGCCGGCACAAGCCCGGGCTGCACCTGAAGTGAAAACAGGGCCAGGAGGAGGCTGTAACAACAGTTGAAGCCGTAGAAGAGAAGCAGGCCCCCGCATCCCATTAAGAGCAGCTGCCACCGGAACCCGCCCAGGCCCAATCGGCGCCACGGGACAGCGTATTGCCTCACTCCGAAGACCCAGACCGGGACGATCAGCCCAACCTCGGATAGCAGCGCCCCCGTGCTCTTCAGCCATTGCGGCGCAGTACCGAGGAGAATGATGACTGCGAGTTCAAGCAGCAGGAATCCGAGCCAAAGGAGGAACCCGAGAACAACGTCTCGGGGAGTCCAGGGCACCTCCGCGATCTCGGTCGAGACGATGTTCAAGGTCGGTTCAGCCAGTCCGCTGCCGGACCGTTCGGACGCTCACCTGCGCCTTTCCCCCGGCCGCCTTGTCCAATGCACGGCATGCATTCACCATCCAACACGTGGACTTATTTCTTCTTCTTCCTCGCTTTGGCTTTTTCTTGGCTTTCCTGTACGCGAAACGACACGATTTCGGCTATCAAGCCGTAGGGGATGGGCTGATCGAATGGGAATCTGATGGATCCCTTCCCGTGGATATAGGGGGCGAGCTGCTGCTGGAAGGCTTCCGTGCCGGACGGTGTCGGGTAGAAACCAAGATGGTTCTTGAAGGCCGCAAAGTGCAACAAATTGCCGTTCAGCCGAAACGTGGGCATCTGGTAGCTGATGGTCTCGTCTGCCTCGGGAGCAAGTTGGCGCACCATTTCACGCACCCTGCTCAGGATCTCCTGGATCTCCTCGGGAAAGCCTGAAATGTATTCGTCGATGGTGCTAGGACGCGAACTACCCGTTGTCATGTCCACCCCTCGATTGATCGTCGGCCCCGATCATTGACCGATAAGTGCCGTCTGCGCCGCCTGGTCGGCGACCTGGCCCGGACGGACCCCGCGGATGAGACGACTTTAGGTGGCTTCCTTCCCAAAGTCAATCAGTGCGTGCCGGTGAGGCCCGTACGGCCCTTAGGCTTGGATCCTATCCAGCGCCCCGATCCCAGGTCCCCATTGTGCATTTTTTCACAATCTCCGGCGGCGGACCAAAGGGTGCAGGGGTCGAGGCTGAGGCAGGGCAGTCACCCGCAAGTGACTCAGCTATCCTGGCGCCGTTCACTGCGCCGTTTGTGGGGCCAGGCGCATTCGAGACAGTAGGCTCCCAGAGGCTTGCCACAACCGCGGCACAGTCCGGCCGCCTCCAACTGCCCCAGTGCCATGCCGAGTGTGTCGAACAGCTCTTGGGCGGCCGCCTGCCAATCCCGCTGGTCGGTCCGCGCCGGGGCCTCCCCCGACCGTACCCAGGCCAACCTGGAAAGCACGGCTCTTGCGTCCTGCGCCGTATGTGCACTCATCGTCCCCTCTCCTCAGCAGAGCTGTTGCGCCGCATCGGGATTCACGGAGGCGCCAAAGCTCAAGGCGCCACCGCCATCCGGTATAGGTCCATGTGGGTCAGTCGCAGGTGTTCGACCTCCCCCAACCCGGCCCGAGCCGCCATGGCCAGCATGGTTTCAGGGGCAACCCGGTGCGCCAGCGGTGGCCCGTGCTCCTCATCGACATAGGGCCATTCCAGGATCACCACCCGCACCGTGGAAACCCGCCTGGCTTCCTGAAGGGCCTTCACGGGATCGTCGGTCTCGTGAAGCACATGCCCCAGAAAAGCCAGGTCGAATGATGAGTTTCCAAAGGGAAGGTCCTCCGCCTGGCCCGCCTTGAAAGTCACAGCGGGGACAAGGCTCTTTGCTTTCTCCAGCAGCTTCGGATTGGTATCCACGGCCGATACTTCCACCCCCTTGGCAGTGAAGGCTTCGGCGAAGACACCTGTTCCGGTGCCAACATCAAGCAAGCGAGAGACATGTGCCTCTTCCAGGCTCAGAGCGACCACCCTGTCAATTTCCAGCAGCGCTATCCGCTCAGGCGACCTCAGCCTGTCGGCGTCGCCATGAAATCGACGTTCATGCGGACCTATGGACACGTGCACTCTCCTCTCAGAAGCTGTCCTCTTCCGGCGCGACTCCGGAAGGCAAACAATGTTTGGCCCGGAGTCCGGATCCAGCGTTGGTGGCGGCCTGCCCCGCGGCTGCCCGGTCGTGCATGGTGCTCCCCATCCAAACCCTTTTACACCAAGACGCAATATGCCCGGTCCTGCGTTTCCAGGATCACCTTTTCCCGCCGACAATCCCGGTTGCAGGACAGCAACCCGCTTAAGGGGGCTTAGCTGGTTGTATAATCATTCTATCAACGGGGCGGGGAAGGGTTCCTGAACCAAGAAAAAAGGCTCGCATTGAGCCTCGAATCTCGGGCATTTCGGGCCAGCCCAAGGAACAAGCCGCGTACATTTGATCGTGGGCATGACCGGAATTGCATCCTGGCGTATCTGGGCCGCGGACTGGGGGCCCTGGTACGCCATGCCTTTCGCTACGGATCCTGCTTCCCAAATTCCCCACCACCAACCTCGTCAATCATCCGATCCGCCGATCCGCGGGGATTTCCCCTCGAAAGGAGCTCCCGGTGAAACGTCTGTTTACCTTTTCGAACCTTCGACTTTCAATTGAAGTTCTGCTGCTGGTTGCCGTGCTGGCTGTTGCCCTTCCGCGCGTTGCCCCCACGCAAGCCGCCGCGCCGCCCGCTCCGAATGCCGCCGGCACAGTTTATTGGTACCAGTGCAACACGCCTGCCACAGCCCACGTAGCTGTGTTTTCGGATCGGGTCCATATCTATTGCCCGAGCACCACGCCTGTCTCCGGCGCGCCTGCGCTGTCGGGCATATTCTGGTTTGCATATCCAACCGCCCCCGATTCCGCCCAGGCATCTCGCTTCATGAGTCTGCTTCAGGCATCAGCCATAAGTGGCAGATATGTATGGCTGGAAGTCAGCCCAACCGACACATCGGGGGCGAGCTTCGGTTGTGGCTCGAGTAACTGCCGGCGGTTCTTCGCGGTGGAAATGCGATGATCGAGATGGCAATCGAAGGGAGTTCGCTTGCCCGAGAAGGCAGCCGGCCGCGCATCTCCATGCTGGAAAGCGGCGATAGTGCGGTGAGGTCTCAGTCAATGACGCGCTGGAGGCTCCGGGCGGTCTTGGACGGCGTGCTTGTGCTCCTAGTGGTCTCTGTCGCCGCTGGGTCTTTGCTGACGAATCGTGGCGGCGCCCAATCCCAGGCCGGACAAGCGGTCCTGCCAGATGGCCTGAACGGACTTCCGGCGATTGTGCCTGCCCGGCCAAACAATGGCCAGCCTAAGCCGATGTCGGTTGACATCGACATCCTGGCTGCGGTGATCGCGGCCGAGCATGCGGCTCTGACCCCGCCGATCTATTTCAGCGATCTGCCCTTGATCAGCCGCTAAAGTACCAGTGGGTTCAGCCGCGGGTGATCTGACCAGCGACGTCGGCCGCCCGATCGCCCGGACCGATGAAGGGACAGGAGGTCTGACAGGAAACCGGATTAGTCAAAGCGAAGAGACATTCCAGAAGGCTCACGCTCGACGCTGACCGTACGGCGTGCATCATCCCGCCAGCCGTGCTGAAACCGAGAGTGGCTATCAGGTTGGCAGGTCAACGCAGTGCCAAGACCATCCATTCGGTCGTATTGCGTGCGTCAGCACGAGGAACCTCACCCGCGCCGATCTTGAAGGCACCGCTGAGCCCGCCGAACTCAACCCATCCCTTTTGCAGAAGGCTGGCCGGAACGCTAGATGAAGCATTGTCCAACCGGCCGGCGACATCTCGCCCTCACAGCACAGATGCACAGGCTCTGCCTGGTGTCACGGCCCCGCGTCGCTCCCCAAACGAGGGCCAGCTCCGGTGCGCTAGTCAAAGCGGTCGTCCGATTCTACGTACCTGGCGGTGCCGACGACGGTCTCCAGCCAGCCCACGCTGCAGGCCTCGGGGACGTCGAACTGGGGTACGAACGGTTTGATGTCGAGCACAGGCGTCCCATCAATGACATCCAGGTTTGAGATGCGCAAGACCCGACCGTCTATGCCTGCCAGGTGCACGACCGATACGCCGATGGGGTTGGGCCGAACGGGCGCTCTGGTGGCGAAGATGCCGTGCCTTTGGGAGTCCAGAAACGGCGCGGGAGTTAAGTCCATGTCGCCGGCCATATGGAAGTGATACACCAGGATGAGATGGCTGAACCCGCCAATGTCCTTCAGCCCCTCGGCGAACTCGGGGAAGACCTCCACCGTCCCCGGGGCGCTAGCCGCCCCCGTGGGTTGCAGGGGCATTGCCTCCGGACTATCGAAGGGTGAGTGAATGACCCCGATCGGCCTGTAGGTCAGCTCAGTGGCCATGTGATCTCCTTCCCCTGGCCCGATGCTCTCCGGGTCACAGCCGCGTTCCCTGAGTCAGGCAGCCGCGATCAGTCGACGCTGCTCCAACTTGGCCGCAGGCGAGAAGAGTCGAACGTTGGCTTCGATGGCTTCGAGCTGGGTTCGCACGAGCTCCTCCGGCACACCGGGCGGGGCGTAGGAGACGAACAACACATGCGATGTGGCCGGCGTTATGTGCGATCGATCGTCCTGGCCGTAGATGATGGAACAGCAGACCCCCTGTGCATCGCGCATGACCATATCCCCGGGACGCATCCCCTTCGTCTCCCCGCCCAACTGGTCGATGACATCGCCTTCATGCGACACATCGATCACAATCGGCGCCTCGAGCTTGTTCACGTCATGGCCTGCGGTCAGAACGAAGGTTGTCATTTCGGCCAGGAAGTTGGCATCCACCAAAGGCGATACTGCCGGAAGGCCACGGACGTTCTTGACGATTGACTCGACTTGGAGTTGCACGTGATAGGTCTTCTTGAATTTCTTGTAGTATCGCCGGTAGGCGGCCATCACTGGCAGCTCCAGGAAGTCTTCTCTTTCGAAACCACCGTAGGTCGCCCTCATTTGGCGTTCTGCCGCACGCTTACTCTCGTCCAATTCGGAGGCTGCCCCCCGGTTGTCGACACCCGAGAGTTCCAGCAAGCCGATCACCCCGCCGGCGTGCACTGTTCGCCATTCTTCGGATCCTGAGACGGAAACCATATGCCAACCCCTGCCTTTCGAACGATAGTCGCCCCAAGCCAATGTGCAAACCCGTCATTCTCTGGGAGCATACAAGATTCCACCGGCACGCCAAGCCTCATGCTGGCCCCAAGGCGGGCAGACGCGGATCGCCCTCAGATTTCCGAAGCCAAGGCGATGCTCACGATGTTGCCTGGTTCAAACAAGCTGAGGACCATCTCAAACGACTCGCGCCTCGAAGCATCGGCAAGATCAGGAGAGAAGAGCACGTCTTCTCCGTAAGCCGCCAAATCTTGCAAGGCCCAGGCCGCACGATAATAGGCTAGGGCGCGCCGATCTAGTTCTGGGTTCCCGTACCCCTCAAGAAAGCTGGCTGCCTGGTCCTCGGCGACCAGGTCCCTGGCGATACTGCCCACGACGAACATCAGGTCGCGCTCCTTGGGCGCAAATGTGGTCTCGTCCCAGTCGAGGATCCACAGCTCGTCGCCTGGTCCGACCAAGATGTTCCAGACGTGGAAATCAGCGTGACACAGGACCATCGGCCGTGGCTCAGAGCGAAGCTCATCCGCAAGCGCCTCGACACGGGCCACCAACTCGTCGATGCCTTGCTGCTGCGCCCGCCAAAATCGGCCAAACTCCTGCTTCAGGCGATCATCCGAGCCTCGCTGGGTGGTCTCCGCCAGGCGTACCAGCACGTCGTAGCGTCCGGGGCGAAAGCGCTCAACCGGCACTGATCCGGCCAGGTCGGCTTCCATGTGGGCTGCATGGATTTGTTGCAACGTCTCGCCGAGCTGGTACCACTGGTTGTGCGTGAGGCCGGCTTCGGCCGCCAGGCGTCCCTCTAGAAAGGGGAACAAACTCCATATCCACCCATGCTCGCTGGTCCAAAGCCCATGATCATGGGACATCAGCGGTGAAACGACATGGGGAACGCCTTCGTGCTCGAGCCAGAGAGGGACGCTAAGGCTGGCGGGATTGAACCAGTCCGGCTGGCGCCCCTTCAGCAGGAGCTGCGCCCCCTGCGTCGTCTCAACCCGATAGACGACCGAAAACGCATCCGCACCCAACGGGAGGAAGGCAAGCTCAGCGACCTGCAGGTCATACCTTGACTCGACCACGCCACGGATGATCGAATCAGGCAGATGAGGTTTTCGCGCATCTACGGCCAAGGCCCCACAGGAATCCGGCTGCCGCTCTGATGGCCGTCCGCCCAGTCCCCCATCACCGCCTTTTCCGACAGAAATACGCCAGGCCTTTCCCAGGAACGGGCGGCACATCGGAGCGTAGACCCATCGCCGACCGGTGAAGGAAGGCTGGAAATCCCAAGGATCATTGGGGAAGCCGGATCGGTTGGTTGCCATTCGTGTCGGCCCAGGCCAGGCGACCTGGCGCCTACAGATCCTTCATGAGTTTGTCAAACGCGGCAACACTCACCGCAGGATAGGTGGAGAAGCTGATGCCCAGCATCTTCGAGAGCGCGACGGAGGCCTTCATTGCCTGCTCGGTATCCGGCAGTTCAACCAAGAGAACCAGGTCCTTGTCGCCAAGCAGTGCAAAGCCTGCCGTCAGCTTGCCACCATATTTCTCAATCATCTTCTTGGTTTCATCGGTGCGTTTCGCGCTCGATCTGACCGATAGACTTTCTCGAGTAGCTTCCGAACATCAAGAATGTAGCCATCTCTCCTCCTCTTGGTCACCTGAATTGGCATGGACACCAAAGCTTGCTGATCCTTGGGATTCCCCGTTTCAGACATTGGGCGGTCCGACGCGCTATCGAGAAAAGACCGCGTGGATGCCCGCCGTGGTTTGCCGAAGCCGCCGTCATAGCACTCCGCCACAGAGGCTTTGCCAAAGCCCCGTCACGCGGCATTGCGGCCTTTGCCCCCGGCAGCTTGCGGCTTGAGCCTGCTGGTCAATCCAGCCCGGAGAGGCATCCAGCCTCATCACACAACTGCGGGGCGTCCAGATCAAAGCGGAAGCTGCGTTCCCAGACCCATCTCGGCCGCCCGCTTGAAAATCTCGGGGGCTACGGCCATGTCGTCGATCGCCAGGCCAAGGTTGATCGCCATCGTCCGCTCTTCGGCCCCTTCCCTGCCCGGCTTGAGGCCCGCCACAATCTCGCCGAGATCAGCATAGGGCTCAGGGGTCTGAGCGAAGTACCCCACCGATTTGTAGTATTGGAACTGGGCATGGTCATCGGTGCTGAGACGGTCCACTTGCGCCAGGGCAGAACCGCTCCAATACGAATCGAAATCAACCGCTGATGCGAATGCGCCAGGCCGCAGCCAGCCCTTCTCAATGACCGGGTCCGGATGCTTCAAAATAGGGCCTGACGTCACCACAAGATCCGACTCAGCGACGGCCTGCCGCGGGTCCTCGACGCCCGCGAACCGTAAAGTCGAACTCTCGGCGCATCTCGTCGACGTATTTTTCCTGCACTTCGTGTATGACATCGTAGGCGAGCACCTGCTTGATGGGGAACAAGGAAGCGAGCGCCCTGAGGTTGGTCCGGCCCTGGACCCCGCAAGCCAGTATGCCACAGATTGGGAGTCGGGGCGTGCCAGGTATTTCGCCGAAAGAGCCGATGCTGCTCCGGTGCGTGCAGCCGTAATCCATGTGCAATCCATGACGGCATACGGGATCCCGGTCTCGACCTCGTTCAGAATCAACAGGCCAGAGATGTAGGGGAGACCTCGCTTGGCGTTGTCCGGGTAGCCGCTCACCCACTTAATTCCTGCCGACCGCATGGATGAGATGAAAGCCGGCATGGCATGGATGAATGCATCTGGCATGGTGTGGATGCCAGGTTTGGGGGGCATCTCCACCCTGCCTTGTCCTTTTTCCATGAAGGCTTGCTCCAGCAACCGAATGACATCTTTCATGGGCAAATTGACGCGTTCAATGTCGGCCCGGGAAAGATAGAGGATGTGATTGTCTAGCATGGACGATCCCTTTCAATTCGATATTTCTCACGATGGCCACGCAAGCGGCATGATCGGCAGGAATCGCTTGGTGGTGGCGTGTCGGCTGCCGATTCGCGTCCTTTGCCTTCGGCAAGGCGGAGCGAGCCAGGAATCAGAGGTGTCCCCTGCTGGCCAAGAAGCGCGGCGGCCCATACTGGACATATTGGGTCAAGCGAGGCCGCTGCAGGCTGGGCAAAGAGGATCAACCTTTGCCGGTTCCCACGCAGCAACCCTTTTTGAGCATACAACAAACGAATCAGAATCGCACCCGTGAAGGCTGGCAGCTGGGGCGTACCGGGCGCCCAGAGTCTCAACTTGGGGAAACCCGGAGTTGACTTGAAGGCATGTCGACGATCATGCTGCCGACCACGATATCTGGGAGCTGGTAAAGGCGCCGTTTCGACGAAGGGGACCGAAAGACACGAACGAAGGGCACCATGGGGCCGAACCGCACCGACATATTGGTCCGGCTGGTCTTCCTTTCCACCCAATCTATGGACCCATGCCTTGTTGATCTCCATCTGTTCGGAGGCTAGCTTAAAGTTGGCGATGAGTTTCTCCAACCAAGAACCGCTTGCTCCGATGGCCGATTTGGCGAGGTCACTTTGGAAGGAATCGAGGTACTCGGAACCCAGGGAAACTAATGCCACGTTCGCCTCTTCGGCCCGGTCGCGGAACTGCTCCGGAAGGGCCGAGATCACTTGTTAGTCCCTTTCCGCCACTTTCCCACCTATGGCCAGGAACGGTTCAACGTCGCCGCATGTCCCGATCGAGATCATGAGGATCTAAATGGCTGGCCTGACTTTGGCAGCAATGCAAGCGCCGCTGGACACCCGAAGCGGCCCGTGACCCAGCGCCGCCTCCATTTGGCTTCGAACCCAGGACAAAGATGACCGGCTGGTCGAGCGCCCGACTCCACAGTGAATTTATTTTCTATAGGCAACATAGATGTCAGCCTCGACCATCGTCTCGCCTTGGTAGAAATGATGGACAAAGTAGACATTTCCAGCGCTGTCGATGGAAGGCTCCCCCGCCAGGGGCGAGACCACGAGCTCGGGTTTCTGCCATTCGCCTTGGACCCGTTTCGATCTCCAGATTCCGGAGCTTCTGGAAAACCAAAGCTCGTCCCCAGTCGGGTTCAGGGCAGGCCACCCTTCGCTGTCAGCTGTGTTGACCGCCGAGATGTTGACCGGCGCCTGCCATTCGCCTTCCTCCTGGTGCGAGACCCAGATGTCGAGCCCTCCTATCCCACCGGTTCGATCAGAACCGAAGAAGAGATCCGTGCCGTTCGCCGAGATGTGAAGCTCGCCTACTTGGTAATCTGGTTTGAAATCCGCGATCTCCCAGTTCTTCCATACTCCATTCTGGTTTTCGGCCTTGAACCAATGGACGCCCGTATAGCCCTTCCTTACCGAGCAGAACCACATGACATTGCCTAGCACGAACTCACAGCCGTCGCCTGAGGCCGTGCCGGGTTGCTCCAAAACGACTCTGTCCGGCTCTGTCCACGCACCATTCACCAGGTGGGATCCATAGATGCCAGTCACCCCGTCCACGACCTGCCGCTCGACAGGAACCTTGACATCCGGGGTGAAGAAGAAATACAAGGAATTTCCATCGGGTAGGACGAATGGGGAGTCCTCGGCCCCGGCCGTATTGACCCGCCCCGGGACGGGAACGGCCGGTTCGAACTCGCTGGAGGCTATGACAGGCGGGTGTTCGTCATTCTCGGGGCCCATTTTCGTCGCTTGAACGGGGATCAGCGAACGTCGGTCGACGACCGACACGACGTCGGGTGCCATGGCCGTGGGTGAAGCTGGAGACGCAGGAGACGGGCTTCTGCCGCAGGCGACCATCACCACTAATGGGATCGCGGCGTAGACATGCAGGACGGGCCCTCGCACCTTCATTCCTTCACAGCGCCTCTCCGGCGGGCGTCAGCGCACATCCCCACGGACGCCAGACAGATCAAAAGAGAACGGCGGCCAGAAGACCCGGAGATTATCAGCCGACATCACGCCGGGTCCGAAGGATCATGATTCGGGTCCATGACCACCAAGCCCATGATGACCACAACTTGGGCGGCCTGAGACGGCTCAATAATCGCGCCTTGCAGCTCGGCCGGGCCGACGCGGACGCCGCTTATGTCGGCGCCTCGAAAATCGGCTCCCTCAAGCTGAGCCCCTTGAAAATCGGCGCCCGATAGATCGGAATTCCGGAAGGATGCGCCGATGAGCTTGGCGGATTGGAAGGACGCCTCCCGCAGCACGCACTGATCGAAAGCAAGATGGCTGGCGTCGATCCCGATAAAGAGTTCCGCCAGAGAGATTGCACTCCAAGAATTGGACATCGTTCAACTCTGCCTCCACCAGCTGGATCCCTATCAGGCGGCAGCTGCTGAAGGCAACGCGCGTCAAACGTGCTGCATCCCAAACGGCGCCCGAGAAATCAGAGCCTTCGATGGCTGCGTCCACCAAGCGCCCACGTTTCAGCCTGGTGTCGGCGAAATTAGCCCGTTTCAAATGGACTTCTTCGAAGACGACCCGCTCGGCCGCCCAGCCGGAGAGATCCGCACCGACAAGCCGCAGCGCGTAATGCTCCGCCTGGTCCTCAAGCGCCTCCAGGTGTTTGGTTTCAAGATGTTTGGGGATTCGAGGCGGCTGTATCAACGGCTCCGACATCCACGACACTCCAACGAGTTGGGCAATCCGCACCCGGGTGGGTTCAGGCCAAACGAGTACTCGACACCTGGGAGGCGCATGTTGCTGCCGGACCGTTATAGCTTGCGAATGACTCGACACGGATTGCCGGCAGCGACGACGTTGGCGGGAAGATCTCGCGTGACGACGCTCCCGGCTCCGACAACCGTATTCTCGGCGATGGTCACACCGGGGCAGATGATGGAACCGCCCCCAAGCCAAACGCCGTCTGCGATTAGGACCGGGAGCGCGTACTCAAGCCCTGAACGTCGGGTCTCGGCGTCGACAGGATGGGTCGCGGTGTAGATGTGGACACCGGGAGCAACCTGTACATCATCGCCAAGGGTGACTGTGTTGCAGTCAAGGAAGACGCAATCATAGTTGACGAACGTACGCTGGCCGATGGAGATGTTGAAGCCGTAGTCGCAACGGAAGACCGGCTTGATGACCGTTGCCTCGCCAAGGTCCGCCAGAAGTTCTGTCAGCAGCCTCCGGCGGTCTTCATCCGCGTCAGCCGGCGTCCCGTTGAATTCGAGCGAGGATGCCTTGGGCGCGCAGGTGCGCAGCGGTAAGTTCGGGGTCGCTGGCAATGTACAGTTCCCCTGCCAGCATCTTAGCTTTGGCTGACTTCATAGCCTGTACGGTCCTCGGGTCTTCCAGTCAGGAAATGTAGCATTCAGAGAACTCAGGCACAAGATTGATTCCAGTGAACCCTACGCGATTCGGCCAGGGTCAACGGCCGCCACGTCCTCGGAACCTGATAACAACTGCCGATCTCATCCCGAACGGGAATCCTTTTCCCGCCGGCGACCTCCAGGCCGCAGCGTTATTCATCGTTGACTCGCTGGATTATTTGAAGAACCCTCTTGGGTTATCCAGTGACACGAGCGTGCGCCCTACAACTTTTCGCACCCACTCAAACTATGTTCGACCCGGCAGTCACAAAAACGCCGAAACGGCGCCAATGCCTGTTGCAGAGGGGCCTGAACGTGTCGTACGGGACCGTGAGTCCCAGCCCACCAACCGCGCCTCCCCTTGGCCAGACTGCCAGTTCAAAGGCCGCACAGCGCGCCAGGTCAGGCATTTGGATTTGGATGTCACCGATGGATCTGAGAACATAGATCGAGTCGAGAGCAACTCCCTGCCCCCGAGCCTGCAAAATCCTCAGGTTTGGGGCCACTACTGCCGGCCCCGTTCGCAGAGGTAACTGTGCCAGAGAATCCTAGCTGCAACCGCTCTCCAAGGCTTCCACATCAGGGCCAGATTGTCGACTTCTTCAAACCCGGGGACCTCCAACAACTCCTTAACCTCTTGGACCGATTTCACCAGCGCCAAATCCCCCGTTGGCCAGACATCTGCCCTGCGCAGGGAGAACAGAAGGTAGGTGTCGGCGGTCCACCGTCCAACTCCTCTGATATCCATCAATCGGCTGCGGGCACTCTCGTCGTCCCAGCCTTCAATCTGTGCCAGGTCAAGCTTGCCATTTGATATCGCCTGTGCGATGCCGCGGACATATGAGGCTTTTTGACGACTGAACCCTATCTCTCGGAGTCGATCATCGTCCAATGACAACAAAGCCTGGGCCTGGACGGCACCGATCGCAGATTCAAGTTTTGTGAAGGCAGATTGGGCAGATTCCAGGGAGACTTGTTGAGCAAGAATCGCCAGGACAAGGCCAGGAAGACCCGAGACATGCGTCCAAAACGGGGGCCTTCCCCATTTCTCGACGACAGCCGCCAGATCCCGGTCGCGGCCAATCAGGTCAGCCATGCCTTCCTTGTAGGTTTTGTCGGTGAGCACGGATCTGCCCGAAGGATCACTCATCAGTCACGGCCCGTACTGTCCCTGAGTACCTATGACCATGAACGCCGACTTGCAGCGTCAGATGCCCTGTCGCCCGATGAGCAGCGGCCTCTTCGTCCCCCAACTTTGTTTGCGAATCCACGCGACTGGCCATCGACGCCGTCCTTGCGCGACGAACTGGTTGGCAGAGATCGGGGCAGCCCCCGAGCAGGCTTGGTTTACCTTCTGGCCTGGCGGGGGTTGTCCAACGCCGAAGGTCCGGACTTCTACTTCGTCCTAATGGCGCGCACCGCCGCCCAGGCCACCCTGGACAATCGGACAGCGCGCCGGAAGCGGCTCGCTTGCGGTTTGAGGGCCCCTTCAGCCCAGGGGGGCGGGCAACGGCGTCCGCTGGGGGTTGGGTCGCTATGGCGTCGTTGTGGCCCAGATACGGGTGGTCTTGTCAACAAACAAGTAGTAGGCCGCCAACAGACCGCTATATGCGACCACGGCCGTGTAGATGGCTAGCCCCAACCGGTTCTCGGGGGAAACAGTTGGCAGCCTCGTCAGAAAGGGCACGATCAGGACCACATCGTAGGCGAAAAAGCCTGCCAGCTGACCGGCGGCGTTCACCCAGCTGGGTCGCAGCATAGCGTACACGAAGTACATCGCCGCTCCAAGAAACATCCAGCCTATCACCAACGAAAGGTCAGGTGTGATCTTCCACGGGATCGTGTTCGGGACCTTGAGAATCAGCCGTGTGCTCACAACCAGCAGGGCCAGGATGAAAATGCCGAACGACCAGCGAACCAGGCTGGGCATCGGTATTTTCTTGTCCATCGGGATGCGGATGCTCCACAGAGCAAGGCCAAGCCCGAACAATGCCCCCAACAGCGAGACAACGGCATATAAAGTCAACAGAGATGCTCCACCGCCAGCGGCCAACCGAAATGAGAGCAGAGATAAGGGAAGCAGGATCGTCAGATAATCGAGACCGATTCCTGCCAGGGCGCCGTAGTTCTCGGTGGCTGTGGCCCAGAGTGTCGATGCCGCCGCCGCCGCAAAGATGGAAGAGACAAACATGTACGTCAGCGGGGTTGTGCCTTCAAAGGGCCACAAGTTGACGGCGAATGGCATCTGAAAGAAGTACGCCACAGCGAAGACGAATTGGACAACACAGATCAAGTACAAGGCATAGCGCGCGGCTTTAGGCATTTGACTGACCTCCACCCTCCGGGATTCCGCCAATCATCCATGAATTGATGGACGTGGTCAAGCGGCAAACGGCCACAGCCACCCAAACGGCTCTTCGAAGAAACCAGCCCAATCTTGGCCACAGCTGGTTCGTCTTGTTCTACCTGACAACGACACTGGAGAAATGGGCTTCCGTTCCAGCCCCAATCCACAACGCCACCGTTCCGTGCGATTGACCGAGCTTCAGATCGTTTACCACCAGACATGGCTGCTCGGCGCGGTTGACGTACAACTTGGCTCGTGTTCCCACGACCTCGATCTTGATGGGTGTCCAGGCTCCCGCCACAAGGTCCGTATAGGACTCGTAGGCACCCGGCGATTCGTCTCTCAGCCGGTACCAGGGAAATTCGGGGTGGGAAATGTACTGGGTCGAGTGATTGCGTCGCAGTTGGTCATCGGCACGTCCGTTCGTCGGTCGCAAGAAGAAGCACTCAAAACGCGGCCCGGGCAGCTGAACATGAAAAGCGACTCCGACAAACCCGCGCATCTCCCGCGGGGCATCCTCTCTGGGGATGCCGGCGACCTCGGTTTCGATGATCCCATCCTTGAAATCAGATCCTCCAATGATGGCAAGGGCATGGTCGTGACCTGCCGCTGCATCCTGTTCGATCAGACGTAAGGCACGCCGACCAAGATACGTGTCCGTGTCCGCCAAGACGTTGTGCAAGTCCAAACCGGCCAACGAATTGAGCGGAAAGGAATGCGCGGTGGCACCCAGCATGTGACGCAGTCTCCTTCGCCATGGGGATGGCTCATCAACCAGATCGAAGTGAACGGATGAAGAGACGGGGCTTTCTATGCCTCGATTCCGTCTCCAAGAAACCGCGCTTCCAACCGGGTCTCTACCACGTTGCCATTCGCCATCTCCACCCGATAGGCTGCGGCGCCGATCCGCGAGGAAACAACCTCCACCAAGGCGGTGCCCTGAAAATGAAGGGCTGCACCATCATCGGCCGCGAAACCTGCGAGCATCCCCCCCTGGATCAGCCGACGATACGTGGGACGCCGCTCTGGTTCACTGTCGTAATGCGGGCAGGCAGTGGCGTCAATCAACCCCAAACCATCTTCGAGGGCATCCAGCTCGCCGAAAGAGTTGGTGACCCCCCCTCGGAACCAGCAGATCATCCCGGCGCTGACTCCGCACAGAATGGCCCCGCGCGACCATGCGTCGCGCAGCAATTTGTCCAATCCGTGCGTCCGCCAGATGGCGAGCATGTTCGCCGTGTTTCCACCTCCAACGTAGAAGATGTCTTGCGACTGGATGAAGCCGCTCAACTCCGCCGTGCGTCGAGGATGTCTAGGGACGGAGGTCGGGTCGAAGATCGTCAGATCGTCAGGCAGGGCGCGCCCGCTGAACGCGCGGTAGAACTGCACAAGATAGGCGGCCGAGTCAGCGCTGGCAGTTGGAATGAAGCACACCCTCGCCGGCTGGCGCTGCGAGAGAGCCAGGATGAAGTCATCGAGCAGCGGGTTGTCGGGCTCTGTCGAAAAGCCGCCCCCGCCCATGGCAACGATGTGGCCCAGATGTGGGGTGGAATACATCCGCTGACTATACCCGGAACCAAGGCATCGTCAAGCTTGGCTCTTCAGCTTGAACTGGATGCCTTGCACGGAAGTCCGGGCGAAGCGCACACTTCGTCCCCCGTGCCTACAGACGAGCTGCCACGGATCAAGAACACGCGAGAGCCCATCCGGATGGCTTCACGGACCTTACAGATTGAAGGGATACATGCCTCTTCGTGGACCGCGAACATAGAGCCGGGGGTCGCGTTTCGCTCAGTGCTTCCCGGACGTGGGGGCATGGCCGTGGTGCAACCGGACGCCGGTCCGAAGATAGTGATTGATGGCTTCTTCCCAGTCCTTCAGATCGTGGCGGAACATGGATTCCAGAGCCCGTTCGTTCGTTGCGCTGGCCTGTTCGTCGAGACCCAGAAACGAGTAGGTAATGGTCGCATGGGTGGTGGAGGTCTGCTCGCCATGATCGCACTGGATGCTTATCCACCATATCCTGGCGTCGGTGAACACCGTGTACTCGATGAAACCATCTGCCGGATCGAATTTGGACACAATCCAGGTAGCTGTGAACGGGTGGTCCGCATCGTGCGACTCCGCCAGGAAGACCATGTGCTCTCGAATGTCGCCGGAGTCCGGGAAAAGTATCCTGGGCTGCCAACCCTCCGCCCACTCTTGTTCCCTGATCGGACCAAACAAAGGGAAGACCTGTTCGAGGGTTCCAGCCAACACAATCGTGCTGGTTTGCGAGACTACGTCGACAGCAGCCAACATTGGCCTCCTTGGTAGTAAACGAAGGCGCGCGCGAGTCTTGCGCTGTCATCTGAGTGCAGCTGAACGGGATCGGTCCGGCCCAATCCACGCCCCCCCTGTCCTACCGGATCTGTCAGCGACTCGGCCCCGACCACCAGCTCGATCCAGTGCCAGCTCGGGTGATTCCTTGGGTGAAGATCTCAGATCTCCATGACGCTGGCTAGCCCCCGGTGCAGACCCGTAAGGCTCCCGACGCCGCGAATGGCCATTAGCGCTCCCGACACATATGGCTCTGCGCTTGACCCTGATTCGTGTCGGATGACCAGTCTCTGATCAGGCATGCCGAATATCGCATCCACCGAAATCGTGTAGCTCGGGAGACGGACCGAATGGACCTGAGATCCCTGCAATCGTGCCCCTCGGCTCTCCTTCGGACCTTGAATGTCCTCCAGTGGAACCTCAAGCCGGGACTCCTGTATCCTGGCCAGTCGATCTGCCAACTCTCGAACCGTTCCGCTGGGGGCATCCGTCTTGCCGGAATGGGCGTAGTCAATGATCTCCCAATTTGGAATCAACTTCGCCGCCATCTCCGCGAACTTCATGAGGAGCACAGCTGTGAGCGCGAAGTTTCCGACAGCGAGGGCCCCACGCTCGACCTCCAAGGCAAGCTTGCCGATCTCTTCATAGTCGCCGCTGGTCAACCCGGACGTACCGATCACGACGTGAGCGCCCTTTCGAAGGGCTGCCAGCGCATGGTCTTTTGCCACATCTGCCTTTGTGTATTCAACAAACACATCTGCCCGAACGCGCTCCAAAGTTTCTTTCACCGTTGAGAAGACGGGGGCGTTCAACCCATCAACTCCAATTGCCTCCCCAAGGTCTTCACCTGCGTGGCTTCTTGAGACAGCACCCACCAGCTCAAGATCGGGGGCTTCAGCGACACCCCGCGAGAGCGCCGACCCGGCCCAGCCCGTTGCCCCCGCGATCACGACCTTCGTTGTTGCCATATCTTCTCCCAGTGCGTCGGAATCCGTGGCACGTTGAGCATTCCCCGACCCACCCACTCGCCGATCCCATGTCCTGGGGATGACCTCGCCGGGGCCCGGTTCGTCTCCAGACCTTATCGAGCATACAACAGTCACATAAGAGCCGCCCGGGACGCATGGCACGACCCTCGGAGATGTTGTCTCCCCATGCGCGTTGAGCCAGCGCGCTTGTCAATAGATTTCGGGAGCGTTTTTGGGGAGATCCCGCACATGAAGCAAATGGGCAGTGACTCTCTCATCTTCTCGCGAGGGATACTCAAATCCGAATTCGGCAGCCATCGGGGCAGCGATTCTCCTAAACAGACTGCACATGATTAGCAGGGAATCCCACGTCTTGTTGACATCGGCGTCAGAGTACGTCCCCATCAGCAGGCGCCAGTTCTCGGCCTCAAGGTGCTGCTGGAAATACTTGCCCTGGAACCCCGGGTTCACTGAGAAACTGGTCAAGAGGCCGATATGCCACACGAGCATCTTCATGAGTTCTGGACGAACGGCGCTGTCGAGCATGCTCTTGGCGTAGACGATATGCCCGCGCCATAGACCCTTGGCGATGTAGGGACACATCCACCAGAACTCGTTGCAGCAATCCGCGAATGACTTGGCGCTCGGAGGCCGGGGAAGGTAGTCCTCGTCACTTGGCGGAGGGACCAGCTCCACCAGGCCATCTTTGTCCAGGAGCAGCAGGGTGAGGCTGTTTTGCAGCCTCTCGTCGAGTTTGTCCAGGGGATGGATGCCGAGATCGATCCGGTTCCCGTCGGCAAACTGCATCAGATAGGCGAAACCCGCGTCGTCTGCCAGAGGTGGATCGTGCATCTCCTCTGGAATCTGGATGATCATGGTCTCCCCAAAACGCTTGATCCAGTCCCGATCCGATCTGAATGAACCGACATCCGTCACAAGGTAGACGATGTCGAAGTCCTGGAAGGGATCACGGGGCGCATTGGCGTCCACGCGAGAGCCGTTCATGATCACGGCGCGCACGCGATCATCTGTCTTGGCCGTGCTGAGAATGAGGTCGAGCATCTCCGTTTCGGTGCGCATGATTTTCCCGGACGAGGCAGCCGACGCTTTCAGCCCAGCGTTCTCACGCTCCCATTGGGGATCTGCCCGGCCCGTTACCGATGTCGACCGGACACCCGGAGCTTGTGGCATCGCTCAGAAAAGGACCCTGATCCCCGACCCGGCGAGAGAGATGTTGGATGAACACTCCCGAGTGATGATGGCTGGCAACCCAATTCGAGGCGCTATTTCACGCCTGGGAATGCGATCTCCGCCCCAGTCGGTTGGCCAACAAGTAGAGGAGGGCTGGCGGCACGACCAGCGCCCAGACGATCAGGAAGTTCACAATCCAGTCACCCTTCAGGATCACCCAGACCACCTCTCTGAGCACCATCGTGCCGATCGTGATTCCGGCCCCAAGGACCTCCCATCGCCATCCAATCACCAGCCCGAGGATAGCCACTCCCCAGAATCCCAGCAAGATCACGTCCTCAAGTGGGACTGGCTCGGTAATCAAGGGATCCGGCGTTATGGCTCGCAGAAGTGCAAAGGCTGCCAACAACAGGGCCCAGATCCGAGCGACCCAACGGGCGATCCTGGAACCAATCGGAATTGCATCAGCTTGGCGCATGTGTGCCTACCTTGGCGGGATGCGACGGAGACAAGGTTACCCAGCGTGCCGACCGGACCGCTGCCGGCTTCGGGCTGAGACCGTGCGCTCCCCAGTAGGGATCGGCCGCGGTTGGCATCCTTTCACCGGTCGGGCCGACTTCAGCATACATCATTCGAACACTGATGATATGGACGATTTCATCCGGTGCAGCTGGCTGTTGGCTCGAAACCGTTTTTGAAGCAGTTCCTCACGGCGAAGGGACGAAGGCATCGGAATGGCCGCTTATTGGTCCGCTGCGCCGTGGCACTGATGGCGGCAAACCACGAGACAGGCGGTTGCGAAGACGGGAGCCGGAGGCCCATCAACGAGAAGAGCTGTTCGAACATGGTCGCCGCTTCGGACAAGAAAGGGGATCGGAACGCCTTGGTGACGTCCCCGGGAATGGGCAAGATCATTTCGAGCCGGCAATGTATATGCTGCGAAGCTACCGAGCTAGTTCCGGGCCCGGCGACCCGTCCGTTCCCTGACCTCTCATGGTCAGTTGCGGCCAAGTCTTTGCTGCCCATCAGCCGTCGCCTGCGGGGTCCGCGCCGTGTCCCCTTGTCCTGGCTCAAGGTCGTCTGCCTCCCAAGAAGGCGTCGACATGATCTTGCGGATCAATGATCGGAACGGGAAGATGGAGGTTGGCACGTCTAAACATCTGACTGAACATGATCGGGCCGATCAGAGCGCTGAGACTCACCAGCGGGGATTACCTCCACCAGCTGCCCCAGCTCTTGATACATTTGGATGATCTCAATGATCGGCTGGATGTTCTTCCAGGGGACATCGAATGATCCCAGCAGCTCGGGGTTGCGCGGTAGTTCGATGAGGAGAATGGCAACAATGTCGCCGTGGGTCTTGTTGGTATCCAGGTAGGCTTCAACGATCGCCAACAAATCGGCCTCGAGCTTGCCCGTGGGCACAACATTGTTCAATGGCGTGTCTGAAAACCGGTGTTTGATGGCTTGCACAAACAGGCCGGCCTTGCTCCCATACTTGCGAAAGAGGGTGACCTCATTCACCCCGGCGGCATCTGCTATCTCCTGAGTGGTCGCCCCCTCATAGCCCCGTGAAACCAGCATGTCGAGCGCTGTGTTGAGAAGTTCCGTCTCGTCGATGACCTTTGGCATCTGCAACTCCTGGCTGAGCTGATCATATCATAAGCAAGTATTGACTTGCAATAGGAACAGCGCTATTCTGAATGCAATCAGCGGTTTGCAGGATCGGCGGCAGGAGTCAAAGGTATGACGAACAAGAGCGTGTCCCGAGTTGGCCAAATCCCTCGAGAGCCTCAAAATCTCAGTCCCGAAGAGCGAGCTGTCATCGACAGCGTTGACATAGCGGTCTTGAGAAAAGTCTTCACCGCCGTCTGGCAAATGAAGCTTCGCCTCCAGTTCACAGGCTGGCTCCAGTACCTCCCGTCCGGGATCCTGTCCATGGCGCTCTTCTTCGTCGCTGCCATCGCCAACGCCTTTGCCGCTACGCGAGGGACAAAGATATTCCTGACGCTGGGAGTCATCCTGTCGATTGTGTTCGTTTTCGACCTGGTGACTGTGAAATTCCGTCTGCGCTTCCCCGAGAGCCTGCCGGAACGCAACGACGGGCTTGCGTTGTTCGACTTGATGCCGCGCCAGGCGCTCTTGCCGTTCGTTCCAGACGCGGAAACTGACCTCCGCCGACCGTGATGAGCTGATGGGATACGTGCGGCTTCACACCCAATCACCCGGGATCGGGACGGACCCGGTCAGGGTTGAGTACATCTCTGCACCACTTCGGGTCTGGCCCACGGTCAACGCGACGGAGTTCCTGGTGGCGATTGCCCCGAGCGAGTACAACCGCCTCGCCGTGATCGACGTTGGATATAGATTGCAGAAGATCGTCATGGATGCGACGCGCATGGGCTTGGGGACGTGTTGGATCGGGCCAGGCGCCAATCAGACCAGTGTCCAGAAGCACCTGGGCGATCGCTTCAACCCCATCCAGGACCATGTCATCTGCGTGTGCGCCATCGGCTACAAGTCATGGTATCTGCCGATGTTCCTGCGGATCTTCAATCTGCAGTTCCGCCGGCGACTGCCGCTTTCCTCTCTCTTCTTTGCCGATCCGCTGCTCAAAGAGCCCTTGAACGTGGAGGGGGCTCCGTTCAAACGATTCGGGCGCAACTACGAGATATGCGAGTGGGCGCCATCTTCCTACAACGGACAGACAACGCGGTGTGTGGCTGTGATGGAACGAAACAGCGCTAGCAAAGGACAAGGGGAAACTCCCGCGCCGCGCCTGGCCCGGTTCGACTTCTATGCCGTCACCCAATCGCGCTACTATGCCGCTGTGGCCCTGGGCATCTGGTGTGCGAATTGGGAAATGGGGTGTCAGGCCCTAGGGATTCGAGGCCATTTGGCCGTGTTGTCGGAGGCTGAGAGAGATGTCCAAGAGGCGAGGGCCCGGCCCAACGGACCCAGGTACGACGTGAGTTGGATCATGGACGGGAGCGGTCGAACTTGATGCTTGATGAAATCTGCGGCATAGATCTACATTCACTCGGGTGCGGCTAGCCGCCCTACCCCCGGAGAATGGCGCCCCCCGCAGAGACCAGGACAAGGGCTTCGGTTCGGGATGTCGGCCCCATCGTACGTGAACCACGACGCGTGCACATGACAAGCCAGGCAACTCGTCTTCCCCCGGCCCGACGCTTCGGTTGGGGAGCATGTCCAAAGCAGCGCCTCGCACCTTTTCTTTCATCCCACAGGATGGGCGAGAACATACCCTAGGTGTTGCTCCCGCTTCTAATTCGTAGAACAATACTGAGAGCCGCGACACCTCCCAAGATCAAATTGCCCCAGTTGGCGATGAAATACAGCCGGATTCCCGGGCACGTCTCCGGGCAGTATACGACCAGGTCCTGCAGGGCGTACGCACAAAGGAGCAGCGCGTAGACCAGCAGCACCGTCTGCGCCCGCCGGCTTCCGCCTCTGACAGCCAACAAGGACCCGAACCAGCCTCCGATGAGGGCAACGTAGACTAGCGCCGCAAAACCCAACTGGTTCGTTGACAGGCCAAACTCCCCGACGACAAAATGCCAGTCGAGAAGCACGCCCCACAAGAAGAAGAGCAGGGCCAAGCCTGAGGATCCGAGGACAAAGCTGCGTAAATCAACTCGAAAGGTCATTTTGCGTGTCCCTATCTGCATGACATGTCGGTCGGTGGATCCATCGAACAGAAACCACGTGCTTTGAGATTGAATGCGCGAAACATTGGGGCATCGGGCATCGTGCGACGCACGGGTCACAGGCGAAGTTGAACGCAACTGGCCAAGCTCCGCCCAGCTCCTCCCAAGCGTACGACTATCGAGCCAACTCCGCCCCGGATCACCTGTCCGGACCAATATCGTGATAGGCGCCGTTTTGTCAGGGCTTGACCGCTCGTGTGGCGATGAATGTGGGCAAGTACTCGCTTAGGCGATCCTCAGTTCCGTCCCGATAATGATCCTCGAAGAAGCCTGTAATAACGAATCCTGCCGCCAACTGGCCACCTATCTGATCTTCAAGTGGATGCCCTAACTCCAGAGGAAGTCCCTCTCTTTCGCGCCGGCGAGGGCTCTCCTCATCGAGATGATCCAGAGAAGAGAAAGGAATGGAAAAACGGACTTCGAGTCTTCCTGTGTTCTCACGGCATCATAGTCAAAAAGAAAGATGACGGGATTGCAGAATCCTGCGATCAATGGGCCCGAGGGTCGCAGGACTCGGAATGCCTCTTTCCAAACCGGGAGGACGTTCGGTACGAATAGGTTGGAGACTGGATGAACAACGATGTCGAAGCTCTCCGCAGCGAACATGCCGAGGTCGGCCATGTCTGCCTGCACTGTGAACAGATGCACCCGCTCTCGGTTAGCCACAAGTCGGTCGCCTTCTAGCTGCTTCGGCGAGTTGTCCAACACAGTCACGCTGGCTCCAGCAGCCGCCAAGACCGGACCTTGCTGTCCGCCACCGGAAGCGAGGCATAGCAAGTCCATACTACTCAGTGTTGGGAGCTAATCTCGGGGAACCGGCTTGGATGGGGTCAGGAGGATGTTCCATTCTCCCTTGCGCGCCGCCGCAACTTGTGCCGGGGTGGCGGGAATAGTCCACCGGTCGCCCAGGTCCACTCGCTTGTCCCATGCCCTTTGGTTGAAGCCCAGAATGTCCACCTTGCTCCTTTGCCTCCTGGCGGGAAGTCTCCAGGTACCGCTCCGTGTATTGCAGATACAGCTCGGGTTGACTAGTCTGATGCACCCGGTACACAACCGGTCCCTCCCACAAGTCCCGGCTGACGTTTGCCACGCTCCAAATCGGCAGCAGCGTGACCACCACCATGATGGGCAAGGCGACGTGGATGGACTTACCACGCAGATATCGAGTGAGCGGCAGAGCCGTGACAAGGGGCACCCCGGCCCCCAAAATGACACGCAGAAGGTACAACCAACGCCAGCTCGACTAAGTCAATGGGAAAGCTGAAGTCGCTATCCAACCCAACAACGGCCCAAACGCACAACTGACGAGCCAGAAAGCACCCACCCAGTCCAGCCAATCGCCACGTGCTGTAACCGGGGTATGGTACTTCGGTTGCGATCGAAATTGCAGGCCAACCGCCGCCAGAAGACAGTAGACCACAAAGAAGACCGTGGTTCCCCAGCCCAAGCCGCCGACCTCGCCGAACCGCAAGAGAAACAGCACAGGGATCAGAAACGCAACTTCGATGGCACCAAGCAGCAAGTTGCGTACGGCGGCTCTTTGTGTAGCCGGGTTATCGTCGACGCCAAAGAAGCCCTCGGCGATTTGATCGGCGGTCTCTTGTGAGGCAGGTCTCTTCGTGGAAGCCATGTCGCTTTCCTACGTAACATGCCCGGGCAGGTGCAGGGAGGCGAATGCCAACGAGTTGCGAACAGCCCCGCCCTCTCAGCGGGGTCGGTCAGGGCCAATTTCCCGGCTGCCCTGGGAACACTCTGAGCCTACAACAATAACGCCTGATTCGCCCCGCCCATCTCCCGAGACAGGGTGCACCCCCGGTCCCCTTCGGCGACATGGCGAATTGACGTGCGACTTAGCAAGGCATATTACGACCTCGGAATGTGGACATAAATCACCCGAAGCTCTTGCGCGTCCTGGTCACGCTTTGACCGGCCGGTGAGACCGATGAAGACATCGCTGGGATGGGGATCTTCGATCTCCCCTGGATCGACATATGTGGAGATTGCCTCACTATGCGACGTTACTAGCCAGCCGGGCACCTCCGGCAGTTTGAACACATTGAAGTCTCCGGCCGGCGTGCCCACCTGAACCCTGCCCCACTGTCGCATGAGTTCGACAGCTTGCCTCCGAACGTCCCTTCCTGGCTGGGAAAGGACGACACAAGTTCCATTCCGGAACAACACCCATGAACTCTGCGATCCTTTCATGACGCGCTGCCAAGCCTCGGTTAACGACTTCTCTCCGGAATTGTCCATGCGCCTTCCTCGAGTCACCACGTGTGAGTATCCGAAGGTGGCATTCCCGCTTCGGTCTCTGCCCTTTCCTGAGGGGGCAACGACAGTTGGCCACCGCCATCTCGCAGCGAAATCGTGCGTCTATTGGTGGGATCCGCCAGGTCCAATCTCGAGCTCGCCCCAGCTCCGCCCACGGCCTGTGCCATTCACGCCAAGACCGCCCCGTAACCCCGCTCAGCCCTCGGCAAGGTCGTTCAGACCCAAGACTGGGTGGTCAGGCGCGGCTACGCACCCGGATCATATCGTTGCGACGTTGCGTAGCCAGCTCCGGTGCCAAACTTGAGGAGGCCAATGGCCACAGGAATTCCAACCGCGAAATAAGCGCCGAAGTAGAGTAGGCCCCCGGGTCTGACCGCGAAGTCAAACAGCGCGAGATTGGCGAATGCTGCCAGGGTTATGACCACAATCAGCCCAAAGGAAGCCAATGAGTGGTGGAGGAGGGACGGCAAGCTGTGTTCGAATACCAATGGAACCACCCCGAGTGCCAATGACAGGTAGAAGGCCCCGAAGCTTCGCAAAGTGAATGTCGACATAGGCTCCGGAAAGATTCCGCCATTCGTGCCAGTCGCACCATTCGGCGCCAGCATGCCGTACGCCCCGAGGAAACCCACGAAGAGCACGAAACCGACAACGGCCGCTCGCTGCGCTGGCGAAATCGCAGGACCGACCGGATCCATTTTCGGCCTGCGCCGCAGCCATGCGATAACCCCGAAGATGCCGGAAGCGGCCAAGACGGACAAAGCTGCCAGGTAACCCCAGGTGATCAGTCCCGAGAACATCAGCTTGTCGCGGAACGCAAAGATTACTCCGAGCTCGATGAAGGCGAAGAACCACAGGTAGACACAGGCGGAATAGACGATCCGCCACGTTCCTCGTTGTATTGTGATACCTGCAAGCCATGCGTTGCCAAGGCACCATGCGCCTATGGTCATTGCCACAAACGGTGTCACCTTCCAGGGGAAGAGCTCCGCCATGCTCGAAGGCATCAGGAACAACGGGATGCCAATGAGAAAGAAGAGGCCACCAGACAAGCCCATCAGAATCCTCGCGCCTCCGGCCAACATGGTTCCTCCTGTGGATCGGGGATTATGACGCCGCCAAACCCATTCGAGCTTCAAAGCCCTGTGTTGTCAGCTGGCATCGGTCGGGGCTGCTTTCCATGCTACTCCTAGACCGTCCCGAGTGTAAGTCACCCGCGCTAGGGTCGCCCCACTCCGCTCACGAAGCCCATAGCAGCTGTGGTCCGAACCAGAGAAATGGGAGCGGGCTAGCTCCCTTGGCGATCCCCTATCCTAGAAGCAGGAACACGGCCACGCTCAGACCTTGATGGCGTAGCGGAGGGTGACCATATCTCCCTTGAACCGTCGCTCTTCGATCAGTTCCAGCCCGAGGCGCAGGCCGCTGGGCTACTGGTGAGCCGGGATGTGACACATCTTCCCGGGCGGTAGGAATGGCTGACCAAGCTGCTTGTCCCCCAATCCGTGGGTTCGCTTTGGGCTGTGGACTTGCTCATGGCCACGGCAGCGCGACAGTCGTCGACGACCTCCACGAGCGGGGTCGTGGCGACCGTCGGCACGATCGAGCCCAGCACCTCCGCGTCGAGCCCTGTGGCTATTTCTTGCGGTTGAGATTTGAGGCCACGGCCTCAAGAATGAGGGCCTTCAGGGCAGCTTTGTTGATCTTTTCTCCTTCATGGATGTCGATGGCGCGCCTGACCTTGCCCTCAAGGCTGGAGTTGAAGAGGCCCGAAGGATCCTTCAACGCAGCGCCGCTGAAGAAAGTCAGTTTGACCACATTCTTGTAGGTCTCGCCAGTGCAGATTCCGCCGTTGTGGGACCAGACCGGCGTTCCTGGATTACTCGGCTTCCTCCACTTCCATTCTTCGACGACTTCTGGGTCTGCCTCCTTGATGAGCCCCCGCACTTCTTCTAGCGTCGTGCCTCGCCAATCCCCCAGCTCCTTGATCTTCGCGTCCAGCATTTGAGAAGCAGACTTGCTATCCTGAGACTCGCTCTTCTTCATACCTGTTTCCCTTCCCGAGCCCCCTGTCCCTAACGCATGGGGGCTGCCGCCTTGGTCTCGATTATAGCCAGAGATGCGGTTCACCCAGGGCGCTCTTCTCCGTCCAAACCCCACACGCCGCCGCGCGGGCGATGGGAAGTTGGTAGCGACGAGATTTCCACCTCCGGACTCGACCCCCGAGAGCATCCTGCCTCCACGCACCTCAAACGCGCCTATCACCATCCAGCAGGGAATGCCCGTGAACTTTGTGGGGATCTGCCAGCGTCACGGACCACCCAGCCCCGAGGCCATGCCTAGAACATTTTAATCGCCCTAAATTGGCCCTGCATCCCTCACCAGGCCCGCTGCGAGTGCGGTCTGACCCGGCCAGACATTAAGCATGCGAGACCGATACACAGCGCTGAGCGTGGAAAGTTGGATTGGGCAATCATCGAGGCACGCCCCACAATCTAACCGTACCATCCCAGCTGGTTGATGCGATGAGCATTCCGTCCGGGCTGAAGGCTACTCGCAGAACTTCACGCCGGTGGCCCGCGAGGTGCGTGATCCGGTCTTGTTTACGAATGTCCCAGACGCCGATGGTCCTATCGTGACTGCCGGAAACCTGCAAGGTTTCGTCGGGGTTGAAAGCCATGCCGTTCACGTAACCTGTATGCGTTTTGAGTTGAGCAACAGATCCATAGCCGGAAACATCCCACAGGTAGACCCGATGGTCATCACTTCCCGCGACCAGCCATTGGCCGGACGGACTGTAGGCAAGACCCCAATATTGCGAAGGGAATCAGTTAATTGTCCCACGGCCCGAAAATCGAACGCCAAGGCGACAAATCCGCGCTCAGCCAACAGGCCGGCAAAGGGATACCAAGTCTTCTATTCAGCGCCATAGGTGCCCTGGTGAGCCAGAATGACGGCCATCTTACCTTCGCCAAAGAGCGTGCCAGCCAGGTTGATGCCATCAGCCGGAGTGAAGGTGACTGGCTCAACAGGGTACGGCGAAGGCGAAATCCTCGGAGTCATCGCAGGTACTCCGGAGGCAGACAAGGTGTCTGGGAGGGCTGACGTGATGTCGGCTGGTTGCATAGATGGCGACGGCCCCGAACCCTGAACGCCGGTGCAGGCCGAGACAAGAACCAACAAGAAGGCATTGGCGAGATGACGGTGCATGCCCAACTTTTCGGTTGCGGCCGATTGCAGGAGAGAGTATCCGCTGGGGACAAGCCCAGGCGAAACCGAGGCAGAGCAGTCTCCTCAGGAGATCATTTCTTCGGTGGATTGGCCTTGTCCGCTTGCATCAAACGCCAACAGCGAAGCGGTCCCCATTGCCGACGAGTACTTTCGAGCACCGAAGGCCAACTGAACTTTCCGGGGTCGGCCGAGGCCACGCTCCACCTCTCCCCCGACCCAATCTGAGAATACAACATTCACTCCAAATTCGTCGTGCATTCAGCGCCAATCCGCTGCAAGCGCGTTTCGATCCTACGAGATGTTAGCCACTTGTCGTTCTTGTGCCCCCTTTCAATATCCCGCATTTCTGACCAGAGAGGACGCCAACCTTGCCCAGAACCCTGGGATGCCGAAGCACCCAGGAAAGAGACACGGCGTCCCCGATAGGTTTCAAAAGGTGGTGACGAATTCCAAGCCCCTGAATGAACGCCTCGAAGTCGAGCAATGACCCATAGATCTTGGCTTGGTAGAAGTAGTCGACGAATACAAACTCCCCGCCTGCCTTTAAGACCCTGTGAGCTTCAGCAACTACATCCCGCTTATCCCGGACGGTTTCAACTTCGTGGAACGTCAAGTTGCTCACGACGGCGTCAAAAGTGGCGTCGCCGAAATCGAGAGTGGCTGCGTCTCCCCTGACGAAACGGATTGCGTCCGACACCTGGGCGATGTGCGCGTTCTGTTCACAAAGCGCCTTTGCGTATTCCCAATCCTTGCCCCAATAGTCGATCGCCGTCACTCGGGATTGGGGATTGCCAATCGCCAACTTGACCGCCCGAACCCCGTTGCCTGTTCCAATATCCAGAATCTCCGCCCGCTCTCGCTGGCCCAAGATCGCGAGAATCCGATCGAAGATCTTCTCTTGGAGGTTGCCACCCTTCGCCGAGAAGGCATAGTAGGCGTAGAGCGGGAAAAAGAGACTGACAAGTAGAATGGCAAATAGGATTCCTGCTCCAACCCTGGTGTCCGGATGAATCGGAAAGGCTGCGATTACAGCTGCGACAAGCGCGCTCGCTCCAAGTCGCCAGAGGATGCGCCTTCGTATCCAGTTGCCGTACACAAGCGCTTTCGTTGGCATGTTCTCAACCAAAATAGGGACGCCAGACAACCTGGACTCGCGAAGTTGACCGATCTTGGTGGGGATCATCCGGGGTCGATCTCTGCCCTGCCCCCAATTCATCCCGAGCTCGCATCATTCACGACAAACTCGCCCAGCCTCCTTCGCGAACCACTCTTCGAGCACGATCCGGTCCCGTGGATCCCGCGTTTTCGGCGGGGAAGCGAACTGTTAGCCACCCCCACACATGGCACATGGTAGGCTACCTTGCTCGCCTCGTCATTGATCTCCGCCGCCAATCTCTCTCGATCGGTAGTCATCGTAGTCAGGCAGTGAGCGAGAGTACTCTGAATCCATCAGAGGCGATGAGATCATGAAGTCTGCTGAAGATCGATTACAGGCAATTGGGATATTCCACACGACTGCCATCCTCAAGAGCGCCTTTACATCCGGATCATGTGGCATCGGCTCAAGCGGGTCCCAGAAGAAGATGAGGAAGTTGATTTCGCCATCCGCGATCTTCGCACCAATCTGTTGATCCCCGCCGAGGGGCCCACTCTGCAACTTCCTGACTTCGAAGCCGAGCTCTTGTTCCAGCATCTGGCCAGTTGTACCTGTCGAGTACAGTTGGTGATGGGCCAGCAACACCTTGTTGAATCTGGCCCACTCAACGAGATCTCGTTTCTTGTTGTCATGCGCAACAAGGCCGATATTCTTGTCGCGCTCCATGGGGAGCTTTCGTTCAGGCATGAAGGCAATTCTCCTATGCTGGGGATTAAGCTAACGCAACCCCTCGAATGAGACAAACAACCCACTTATGTGCTACCAAAGCTCAGGAAGGCACCGCGGGACCGCCTTCCCTCCTCTCGCTCTCGAGCTTCGCGAAGCACCCTGAGCGCAGCTGAAGGAGATCAACCGAGTCCTCGCCCGACCTCGCACCCGAGACGTCTTCACCTACAACAACCACGCCGAACGCGCCTGGCATCCCTACCGAAGCACAATGCAAGGACTGTCCGATCGAGCGAGTTGCTAAGAGTCCATCCTTCAAATCCCCATCTCCGAACGCACAGTGTCGACTATCCGTTGTGGCAACCACTTGGCCGGGATGGTCACAGCAGATCCCGGCTCTTCGAGATCACGGAACTGGCTTTCGATCAGCTGCCGCGACATGAAGTGATCCTCTCGATTGGCCAGCCTGACTTCTATGAGTTCGGGCTCTGCCTCCAAGTAGACAACTTCCAAGTCGGTGCCAGACCCAAGTCGCTTCCGGTACGAATTCTTGAGGGCTGAACATGCGAGCACGACGTTCTCACCGCGCGCATTGCGCTCGGACAAGAGCGCACTTAGCTCATCCAGCCAGGAGCGACGATCTTCATCGGTCAAAGGAATCCCTGCTGACATTTTGCGGATATTGGTCGCGGAGTGAAAGTCATCGGCGTCTAGAAAGGGCCAGCCAAGTTCGGCGGAGAGCATCTCGCCGATTTTGGTCTTTCCAGATCCAGTGACCCCCATAATGAGAATCATCATAGTTGGTAGATTATCACCCGAATAGAATGCCTTTCGCCTTCGAGTTTCGCAAGGAACCCTGAGCGCAGCCGAAGAGGATCGGTCAGTAAAACCGACCGCCGCGCCCTTGGACCGTCCTGGCAGATGACAATCGCAGGAAAATCGCCCAGCATCCCTGGCGAAGCTCATCACAAATGCGGGCCGATCCAGAGAGTTGCTATGCGGCGAGTTCAGGATTCGTTGGAGGCTCGCCAGATTGTCTCTTGGCGAGATTCGCCCATACAGTTCCGAGTGCGATGCCTATTGCGCAACCCACTTGCGATATGGGAATGGGACGGAGAAGTTGGTCCAGAAGTCGTGGAACAGACAGGTGAATTTGATCGGAGGGATCGACGGCTGTCAGGATGCCGCCGATCGTGACCGTTATGGTCCAGAGCAAGACGTTTGCACTCAGGATGCCCGCTGAGGAGGCGATGAGACCTCGCCACAGAATCGGGAAGAATGGCCTTCCCGCCCGGGTGAATCTCGAGACGAGAGTGACGCCCCCGACGAATGCAAGGTAGATGATGAACAAAGGAAGCACATCAAGGTAGATCACATGGTTCCAAGCTAAACTGGCTTGTCAGGCTTGATCACTGCCCAACACCATCGGGCTTTGCAGCGCGCCCTGAGCGCAGCTGAAGGGGATAGGCCGGGGCCAAGTACCACACGGGTGTAGGCTCATCCTAAGCATACAACAATCACGCCAAATTCGCCCCGTATCCCTTGCGGAGCACACTGCAAATGCGGTCCGATCCATCGAGATGTTAGCCTGGTTCACGCAGATCGAGCGCATCTCAGACCCTTACTCTCCCGCCAGCCAGGTGTCTATCCATGCTTCGAAGGTTGGACTTTCTCCCGTCAGTCTGCTCTGCTGGCCGTCAAAGCGGAGCACCGGATAGATCGGACTCGAACAATCTATACAGGAAAGTTGCCAATCACCATGGTGAGAGATCGGCAGCAGCTTGTCGAACCAGGTCCAGTTGTCAGAGCCCGGATCGGGGTCGATGAATAGGCTGAAATACTCCTCGTTGACAAGTTGCGACCCCACCTCGGGCATCCGTCTATCTGCTCCGCGGTAGGCACGGTACCAATCCAGCAGCGTTCCCCCCTCCTCCCCCATCGTGATCATTGTGTCAGCGTATCCGCCCTCCAATCCGAGTATCCCGTATCCTGGGCCGAAGCCACCGTTGGCAACCTGAGTATAGAGACCTCTCAGGAGTGGCGGAAGACGAAACTCGAGCCTTGCTTCCGAAGCCTCAAGGACCAGCGCAGACACAGGGGGAAAAACTCTGACCCGCCCTCGTGAAAACCTGGCGCTGGATGTGGTCAGGGATGGATCCTTAATTCGCGCACGCACACGATCAATTGTGGACAGCATAACCGCGGTCCCACTGTTCTAGATCCACTTTTGGAAACGGGCTAACGCCCTCGAGCCTCTCGAAACATCGAGCGAAGGCGGAGGCGACCTGCCTTGGCCATTCACCGCCCTGCCTCCGAGCCGTAGCATACAACAAACCCGCCGAACTAGCCCCGCATCCCTGGCGAAGCACACATCAAGTTCCGCCCGATCTAGCGAGATGTTAGCCCCGTGCGGTCTCACCAGTGAAGCATGTATACAGGTGCCAATGCTGCGACAGCGGCGAGGAGCTGCAGTGCCAGGATGGCCAGACCCTCCTTGGGAGTCTTTCGGATTCGGGTGATGGCAAAGAGCACAATAATGGGGGTCTGGCCGGCCATCAGGAGTTGCCAGATATGGGCGGCTGCGCCCTCGTCAGGTTGCGGCACAGGCCCGTGCAGGGCGAGATACGTCAGTACCGTGGCCAAAGCCCCCAACGACATGGCCACGGGGAGGAACGCGGTTGGATGCTTGAGGGTAGAGATGGTCTTCGTATTCACAACTAGGTGGGCGGATTGCCACATCAGCAATTCTATACGAGATGGAATGAGTGAAGCAAGTGAAAGGCGGAGGCTGATCAGAGAGAAGCAACCGCTTATGGCCGGCTAACGGCTCCGAGCTGATCGGCCGGGGTCACTCACCGTCCTGCATGCGGACTGCCCTGAGCACACAACTATCACGCCAAATCCGCCCCCCGTCCCCCTCCCACTCGAGCGATTTGTTAGCCATCGGAGAACCCCTTGATGGGCGACCTTTAGTCAGGTACCTTCTCCAGTACGATCAACACAAACGGAACCGCGGCAACGATCTCTGAACGAGGGAGTGAAGTCTGTTGGGTCAGCTCCACTTCATGGACTAGCTTGTCTGATTGTGCCTTGGGTACATCTTCGTCAAGGTCATAGAGCCAGGCCCTTAGATCTTCGATCGAGGGGAAATCTGTAGTGATGGAGAATTCTACAGAGTGTGCGTTCCTCAGCAGCTTCCGCTCTTCAGCCACTGTGACGGCGGCTTCTGCCGCGCGGTAGTTCTGGAGACTCTCGGCTGTCATTCCAATCGTGGTTAGAATTCCATCTCGTCTGAGACCGATGCGACAATGCTCGGCTCTCGGTCGCAGGTCAATCGCACACGAGTTTGGTTTGAGGACTCTCGAGGCCTCGTGAAGGGCATGAACCATGCCCTCAGCAGGAATTCATCAAAGTGACCAGCCGAACACAACAACATCGAATGTCCCATGCCTGAATGGGAGCATGCACCCATCACCAATACAATACGCGATCGGCGATGGGTTGGGCTTGCCTGGACTCTCAACGGCATTCTTGACAAGTGACACATCTGGATCGACGCCCGTTACCCTGGATCCGAGGTCCTCGATTCTCCGGGCGAGCCTGCCATCACCCGTGCCAACCTCCAGCACGGCCTTGCCCACCCAGTCAAGAGCGTCCGAAAGTGCTCGGATCTCAGCTTGCTCGATGTCGGTCTCGTGTGACATGGAAGTTCCTCCGATGCTAAACACCGCCGAGCTGATCGGCCGGAGCCATTCACCGCCCGGCGCCTGAGCCATCCTGGGCATACAACAATCAACCAAACTCGCCAAGCATCCCGCATCCCGATCCGGCGAGATATAGGGCAGCCCACTCTGCCGTCTCACGGTCGCCGCGCTCGGCCGCTAGTCATTCCTCCACATAAGGCCTAAACGCCTTCCCGCTCAGAGTCTTATTTCGGTCTACGAAGGGATCATCGACGGCAACAAACCTTAGCCGCCCGGGCCTTCCTTCTGCCATGGAGACGAAGACATGATAGACCCCCGTGCATGTGAAGAATTCGTCAGTTGGGCCCAAGATGAGGCAGGCATCGCTGTCCAAAAGGAGCGTGTCCCCGTCAAAATGGAAGGTGCCATAGCCAAGGTTCATGCCCATATGCTCGCCGGCGGTTGCGTCCATGCTGAACTTGCCATCCTCCGCGAAAGTGAGCACTCCGCCGTCTCCCCCGCCGCCCCCCATGAATCGGATGGCCCACTTGCCGACGACATGCTCAGTGGAGGTTGCGGGCTCCTCTGGACTGAGCTGGGCCGTGGGGCTCGCGGTCTTTGTCAGTGTCTCAGTTGGAAGGATAGTCGGAGGAGGATACGTGCCGGTCGGCGCCTCGATTGGTGGCGCGCTTGGTGGGACAGTTGGTGGCACGGGGGCTTGTGTGGGGGCTGAGGGAGCGCAAGCTACCACGAGGAAGACTGTCCAAGCCAGGAGTGCGATGGATACTGTCGACATGCGTTGCGGGGTGCCGTGGGAGCCCATCTTCGTACCCTTTCTTCGTGACGGTAATGGGAGGAAAGAGGAGCAGCGCCTCTGGCGAGGGGAGAAAGGTTGAAGCGATCTTATTCTGTGCACCTCCTCGATTGGAGGGGGTGATATGGGTTGCGTTCGGCAGGCACGACCGAGGCTGCCCACCAATCTAGAGCGGAAGCGCCGGGGCACGCCCGCCTGGACTCCCCAACCCTACGATCCGCTTCTTGGACCGTCAATGGCACCGCATCCTGGTTACATCAAGCGTTACGTTTCGCTGCTTAAGACGCGACGCTTGAAATCGCTCCCATCATAGTAGAGCAATTCCTTCACTATCTCGCCATTGTGAAACTCGAGGGTCGAGACAATGGGAACGGAGATATCCCGTCCCCTTCGTTCTGTGTCCGTGTATGAACCCATGAGAGCGGCAAACCGACCATCTTCGGAGACAAAGAATGAGTGAAACTCTAGGTGAAACTCTTCCCTTTGGAATGAGAGCTTAAGCTCTTCCTTGAGCTGACTGATCTTTCGATGGACTTGAACACCATAGTCAACATACTCGGCGTCCTTTGAGAAAAGCGAGAGGTACCCAGAAACGTCCTTTGTTTGATAAGCTGAGACATAGGCCGCAGCAAGGGATTGTGCCGTCCTTCCTGTTGCTTGAGGTTTGGGCGAACCCATATTTCGAGACAAGGCAGCCTTCTTTGCTTCAGGCGGTAGCGAGAATAGACCCTGTCCGATGCGGCCTAATGCCCTCGAGCTCTTCGGCCGGGGTCATTCACAGCCCTGCCTGCGAGCCATCCTGAACATACAGCAATCACGCCAAACTCCCCCAGCATCCCCGGCCCGATGCAAGGAGATGTTGGCGAGCGTGAATCCTCTCCTGCCAAGCCTACTTCTCAGGGGATGCTTTCATCGCTTGGCGCCGAATTCGCTGACGTCAAGGCTAACGGCTTTGCCATCGGTAACCACCCTGCGACCTTGCGCGTCAAGTTGATAATGCAGGGCCGTTACCTCAGTCTCTGGGGGAAGGATGTTGATGATGAAGCCTGCGTCCGTGGTGGAGAATAGCCTGATTCGCTCTTCTTGGCGACGAACGAACTCGTTTTCGGACTGATCGTAAACAAAGGCATAGCCTCGTGCGCGAACCACGGCCGGAGAAGTCGCTTCGACAACCCCCGCAAAATGGCGCAATTGGTCCCCGTCGAAGAGCCTTCGTGTCATAACGTGGATCTTCTCACCCACTTTGATTGCCATTGGGAATTTCGCCTCGCTACCGTTGGATTAGCGTCAACCTCATTATAGGTCCACCTGAGAGGGTGAACGGTAGCATCAGGGGCGGACTCGCTAACGCCCTCGAGCTGATCTGCCGCGGCCAACCCCCGCCCTGCCCCTAGACCATCCTGATCGTACAACAATCTCGCCAAAATCGCCCTGCATCCCTGGTCCGATCCAGCGAGAGGTCAGATGCGCCAGAAGCATGTCATTTCCTTTGTCGAAAGCGGGATTCATACGCCCGGATGTACTCATGGTCTTCCCCACGCCACCACTTTTCGGCAATTTCCAGATACGGGACAACTTGCTTGGCAACGACTTCAAGTCCCGCATCTCCCTCGCCTAACATATGCTGGTCATAGCGAAACCAGTCGCCTGTGGAACTTCCAAGCTTCGGCTGGAGACGGAGCCTGTCCCTCGGGTGCACATCCCAGACTTTGACTTTGGCCGGCAAGGCTTCTACACCCCAAGAGTGCGTGACCCCTTCTGCCGGGCATCTGCCTATCTCAACTACGAATCCGCCTCCCCACTTGTCGAATTGGAAAGTCAGCAAGTCGATCTGGTGTGATCCTAATCGGCGGAAATGAGGAAACGAACCCCGAAAGCCCATGGTCCTCAACTGAGGCACGACCGACGCGTTGAGGGCCCTAACCATGTGATCACGCGTTGCCGACATAAATGCAGACAAGGTCCTTTGGCGCAGCTAACGCATCCTAGACGATGGGCCATGGCCAACCTCCGCCCAGCCCCATGCCCGGCCTGAGCATACAACAATCACGCCAAAATCGCACCGCATCCCCGGTCCGATCCAGCGAGATGTTAGGCGGGATGAAGCAATGGCCCGGGCAATGCCCTTGCTTCGAGGAACTTAGTTTCTCATGAGACGCGGACCTTCGACGCCAAGATGCAGAGCTCGGATATTTGTGCCCAGGAGTGAATATGCGCCCAGCGAAGCCTACGGGAGCTGGCCAGGCTGAACGCGGCCGATCGGGCCTGGAGTGCTCTCCTCTCCTATCTCGGCCTCGATCTTGCCTGAGTCATCGAACCTGAAGAAACTGATTCCACCCCAACCATGAACTTGGTTGGTGGCTGGGCCTCCTTTTGGCATTGGTCCCACGTTGCGTGCCCGAAAGCTCCATACGAGGACAACCTTCTTCCCATCAGTTATGGTCTCGTGCACGGTCAGTTCAGCCTCAGCCCATCTGCTCGAAAACGTCTTGACGAAGTCCTCGACTGCCCTCCTCCCTTGAATCGATGGCGAGCCATACATGGTTTCGAACACAGGATAGCTCAGAAGAATATCCTCGCTGGCTAACTCGCTTACAAGAGAGAGATCCCCACAGTAAACACCACGCATGAAGCGTTCGGCGGCGGACGCAGGATGTTCTTTCACGAGATTGCTCCTATCCAGCGAGTATTCGCGTGTCGTATGTCAAGAAAACTAACCATGCTGTTGGCTTACTTCCGAAATGAAGGTAACCTGCATCATTCTGCCTGACGATTGCGTGTGCGGCGGACGACGGGGGAACGGGAAGATCTTCGAATTTGGGCCGCCGTGTACCATCCGGACGGGGTGAAACCCCGACCGTCCTCTCCACACGGGGTTAGGTTGCGGAATGAGTTTTCAGTGGCTTGTCATATCTCCAATCCTTGCTCGAAGTGAGTAGTGGACTGAGGCTTAGTTCGCTACTATTACACGGTCACGGCCTGCATCTTTGGCTTGATACAGAGCATCATCGGCGGCTCTCAAGATGGCTTCCCCGGTTGACCCATTCATGGGAAAAACAGCCACACCTATGGATAGAGTTACCGCCTCGAGGATCTGATCCTGAAAGGATATGCGCAAGTTCCGGATATCCTCCCGCATATGCTCGGCCCGCATTTGGGTTATTTTCTGCGAGGCTTCGGGCAGAACGAAAACGAATTCCTCACCCCCGTAGCGACAGGCAGCATCTGACGCACGGACGCATTTTCGTAAAAAGTCTCCCGCCTGGGATAAAACCGCGTCGCCCGCCGCATGGCCATGGATGTCATTAAAGCGCTTGAAATGGTCGATATCCACCATGATGATACCGATCGGATATTCTTTGCGCATGGCCCGAATGATTTCGAGCGCCAAGATCTCCTCCATGTAACGCCGATTGAATAGTCCTGTTAGCGGGTCGCGGACGGACAACTCGCGCAGCAGTACTTCACTCTCGCTGAGATGCTCGAGTGTCGAGCAGCTGACGGAGGGCGGTCGCCAATAACGAAGTTGGAGACGACAAGTTAGAGATGAAGATAAACCCGAAAAAGCCCATCGACGTGGAACATGCGTGCCCGACAAAACCGGGCTGAAGAAGCACAAGCCAAGAGCGCATCGTGCGAAGAAGACGGCTGCAGTTGCGCGTGTTGAGAGGAATAAGACTGCAACGAGTAACCCAACTCAAGATGTATAGCAGAGAATAAAGATCACTGCAGATCCTGCGGATCAAGTACTGATTGATCGCAAAGGCTCCAAGCCCAAACAGGTGCCGACTGTCAACACTCCCGCCGCACAGGATAATATCCGGTCGCGGTCCCAGGCCAAAGGCAACAGCCAGCGAGATCATGCCAGCACATCCAATGGAATCATAATTGCCGCCATATCAATGTTCCCCGGCTATGCTGAGCAAACGAGCAGCGACAAGGAATAGCCCGAGCAAGCTAAGGACATGAGTCACGAGCAACATAGTCAACACATTCAGGACCGGATTGATACGGCTGCTCCGGTTATCAGATTGAAGCGGAGGGCTTGGTCAGCCAGCGCCATAGACGGTTAGCGAACGTAGGAGCTGGCGTCGGGTTTCCGGTGGGGCATCAGGCGTTGCGGAGTTTTTCATCTTCAATAAACCATCAAATGAATTTTGGCCGAGCAGCGCGAAGGTGGCTCTATGATGCACGCAACCCAACGCCCTCGAGCTGCGAAGTCCCACGTTCCTTGTGGGAATCGGCCGGGGCCACGCACCGCCCTGCCCCCGGTCCATCCTGAGCATACAACAATCACGCCAAATTCGCCCGGCATCCCCTTTCTGATCCAGGGAGGTGTTAGGCTGCTTCAAGTGTGCTAAATCCCGATGTGTCCAACTTCAAGGAGTAACCAACAGATATTGCCCCATATGAAACCATATGATTATCACAATCGGCACAATTGTCACGAGGATCACTGCAATAGTCCAGGGCAGTGTCAAGCGTTCTGGGTTTTGCGTCAGGCGATAGTACCAAGCAAGATCCGTAATGGTCACAACGATTGTGATTATGAGCACCAACCTTGTCAGCAGGTTCATTCCATCCCCTTTCTGATCGGCTGATCCGGCATGGGTAGATTCTCATTGGGCCTGGCACAGTACGAAACCAGCAAATCCTTTTTATTCCCGAGCCTATGTCATGAGCGTACTAAGCCTGCTAACGTCCTCGAACTGCGCGAAGCACCCTGAGCGCAGCCGAAGGGGATCGGCCAGGGCCACGCACGCCTAGCCCCCGGACCATCCTGAGCATACAACTATCTCACCACACTCGCACCGCCTCCCCCGGTCCGATACAGCAAGATGTTAGTCAACGGGATCCTCCGAGGATCCCAGGCGGAATGTCCAGTTCTCCTAGTGAAACCACGAGCTGACGTTTGCGTCGCCGACTGCGAGATGCGATATCCGTCCATTTCCTTTCCTCGGGCTAGCCAGCGAGGGCCCTATGTTCCGGGCGTTTGCTACCCGGAAAGCGCTTCGATTGGAGCGACTGCCACCACATTCTTCACGGCGGAAGCCAACTCCTCATCGAGCGTGATGAACGCATCCGCTTGGAGGTTCGTCAACGCCAGGTACTCCGCGTTGAAGGTGTCGGACCAGCCAAGCTGATCGGCGAGTTTCCAGGCAACATCTTGAAGGACACGATCGCCGAGCAAGCGGATGCGAAGTTTTCGCGCATAGCCGAGATGACTGTCGGCGTCATGCTTTGTCATCTCTCCCTCTCTCACCGCCTGGTACAGCAGCGAGAGTAGTTGTGATCGCATAAGCGTGGGTGCCAGGAGCTTGTGCTCGTTGGCGATCTGCGCATCCTCCCGCGCCAGGTGAAGGGCAACGTCTGGTCCAATAACGAATCTGGTCATTTGCAGCACCTCAAAACTGATTGCAGATAGAACTTCTATCCAAAGAGAGCCGGGAGTGCCTACCTGCTTCGAGACGGGCCGCTGCCTAACGTCTCCGAGCGGATCGGCCGGGGTCACGGACTCGCCTGCCCCCGGTCCAACCTGAGCGTACAACTATCACGCCAAATTCGGCCCGCATCCCCAGTCCGATCCGGCGAGATGTTGGGCGGCTACAATCCCCGCAACTGCACCTATGAGTATGCCTGGACCGTCCTGCCAGTCATTCCACGCCCCAGGCACCTCGAAACTCATCACCGAGAACAGACATGTAGACTCGCAAGTAGACAGCCTTTCCCCCGCGAGATTCCACAATACTGACTCCATCATTCTTCACGTGAAGGCCCTGGCGATTCGTTACTTCCGCCTCCCATTGGACTGCAATCAGATTGTTGCCCACCATGTCGAACAAATTCCTCACAGCAATCGCTTTGACGATTTGGTGAACCTCCGGGAACTGCGCAAAGTACCTCTGGTACCAGCGCCTGATGGCATCCTTTCCCTTGTGAGTACCGCTCACCCCGTCGACATCTCCTGGATAAACCATTGTCACGTCTTCAGCGTAGTCCCGGAGCAGGGCATCGAGATCGTGCCGATTCATTGCGTCGAACCATTGCGGAACCCTTCGTTTGGCAAGGATTGCTCCGATCATAGATGCCTCCTGCGAGTGATTGCCATGCGATGGCTAGCTCGCCCACTAGGGCCCTCGAGCTGCGAAGTCCCACGTCCATGGTGGGGATCGGCCGGGGTCCCCCTCTGCTCTGCCCCCGGGCCATCCCGAGCATACAACAATCACGTCTAACGCGCCCAGCATCCCTCGCGGAGCACACTGCAAGTGCGGTCCGATCCAGCGAGATGCTAGCGCGCCACCAGCACTCTAGGGGGCAAGCGTAACTCTTTCAACAGTGATGCTCGGGAGGGTTTCTCCGTCTTTCGTGAACGTGTACGTATCCAGCCGCCTTGGATAGCCGAGCAGATCGTCGTAAGCGACGTTGCAGACGGGGAACGGCCGAGTCAGTGAGCGATGGTGGATACACTCTTCCCAAACGCGAGAGAAAAGCGCCTCCACTGTCAACCGGGCGAACTCGTCGGCGGGGCAATCCGCATGCTCGGAGTTTTGCGCATCGACGACCTCACCATCCTCGATCCGAATAGTGTTCCATCCACCTGTGCATTCGGAAGGCGAATTGCTGGCCACCAAGATCTCGTAGTTCGCGGACCCGAGGCTGGTCCACTTCTTCTCGTTTTCTCGCAGAGCAGATGAGAATGCGCGAGTGTGGATTACGAATGGCACGATTAGAACTCCCGCAAGAATGACAGCCAGTATCGCCAGCAGGAGGAGACTTCGGAGTCTCACGGGTAGTGTCAAGCTTCACGTCCCTCCGGGAGATGCTCTAGCAGGACCACAATCTGCCATAGCGGGCTGACGCCCTCGAGCTGCGGGGTCCCACGTCCTGTGTGGGGATCGGCGGGGACCATCCACCGCCATGCCCCCGGACCATCCTGAGCTTACAGTCATCACGCCAGAATCCCCCAGCCTCCCTCGCGGAGCACACAGCAAGCGCGGTCCTATCCACCGAGATGTTAGTCGGACCGAACTGGCCCTGAGTTGCGGTTGGCCCCCCCAGCGAAAGGATGTGTCAAGGGTTCTCGATACCAAGGGCAAGTGCAAGTTTCCTGCGATCGAAACCCACCACGAGCTTGCCGTCCACAAGCGTGGCCGGAGTGGAGAAGACATCTAGCTTCTCTAGCTCCGCCAGGGCGTTCGGATCTTTGGCGACATCTCGGGCTGTGAACTGGACGTTGTGATGAGAAAGCCACGCTTCCTCTGTGTCACAGAACATTCAACTTGGTTGTGTATAGACTATCACCGTGTGTTCTGTCATGTTGGGCGCGTAATCCTTTAACAGCGGCCTCCCTGAGGTGGCAGGCGGACGCCAGCCGTTAGCATGCGGGAACCTACCTGAGATTCTACCCAATCTCTCAGAGGGATCGCGAACGGCGCCTAATCATGCCCCGCAAAGACAGGCACAACTTAGAGTTTGGGACGCCTAACGCCCGCGAGCTTCCCTGAGCGCAGCCCAAGAGGATTGACTGGGGCCGTTCACTGCCTTGCCCCCGATACATCCTGAGCACACAACAATCACGCCAAACTCGCCCAGCATCCCTCGCGGAGCACTCTGCAAGTGCGATCTAGGGAGATGTTAAGCGGCGAATTTCCAGAGCAACTCCCGATCATCTGGGACAGAAACCAAGCAACTGGTGTATGTTTCCAACTCGCCTTTTAGGACGATGGCGCTGTCTTATCATATCTTCCAAGCACGTCCTGGATCGCCTCGATTACCACCTCGGGCCTTTGAAGCTGAGGATAGTGTCCTATCTCGTATGATCTGAACTCACTGTTCTCGCTTAGCAGGAGCAGCTCGCGCTGCAACTCGATCGACAGGTCGTCCAGTTTCAGACCCAGATCTCCCAAGGAAGGTGAAGGTCCTGAAGTAGCTAGCACAATCAGTGGCCAGTCGCCCAGATGCATGTATTGCCCCGCCTCAGCCAGTGTGTTGGAGCTTTCAACTGTCTCATCAAACCACGCCATACTTGACTCAGGCAAGAATGCCTGGACTGGATCATAGATGTCAGGTGGCAGGTTGTACTCATTCCCCTTATATCGACCTGGCGATCCTAGATGAGATAAGAGCAGGATCAAGGGCCTGATGTTTCTGTTTGGAATCTCTGGTACAACGCCATACTCAGCGAAGCGCGTGAGCATTTCAGGATGGCTTGATTCCATCAGCACCATGCCACTCACATCGTCAGGGTACATTCCCGCGAATATTCTGACATAGGCACCACCAAATGCATGGCCCACCAAGATATATGGACCTACTTCACCTGCAGCATCCAGAACGGTATGAAGTTCGCGTGCGATTGTCTCCCCATCTCTGGGAAGTGGCCCGGGGTCGCTCCACAGGATTCCAGCTCTATCGTAGCTGCATGCGCGGGTCAATTCCCCAATTCTTTGTTGAACTGGCACCCAGCTCAACGAGCCGTATTGATCAAGGTCGGCTTCAAAAACCACCGTCGGACTCCCGCTCCCCACGCAGTTCAAATGGATGGCGTGTGTACCAATGCTCACCATTTTGCCGGGCGGAGGATATAGAGCCCGAAATTCGTTACGAGTGATAAATTCTCGAACCAACAGATAGCTGACTAGCCCCAAAAAGAGGATCAGCACAACCAATAGTGCCCGTCCGATCCAACGGAGAGTGGTAGCTGCCAATCCTGTTGTTTTCATAGGCCTACTCTAGCATCATTACTCGAATGGACCAGCCGCCAACGCCCTCGAGCTTCGCGAAGCACCCTGATCGCAGCCGAAGGGGATCGGCCGGGGCCACTCTCCGCCCTGCCCTCCGACCCGCCCTGAGCATCCATCAATCACGCCAAACTCGAGCCGCATGCCAGGCGGAGCACACTGCAGGTGCGGTCCGATCCAGCGAGATGTTCTTCGGTCGATGAGCTACCTCATCCCTTTCGTCCCGAAATAATTTGAGATTCAACAATGCCCAACATCATCTGTAACTGAAAGAGATTGTGCATTCCTTCACAAGCGGACGGGGCCGGGCGTTTCGTCGGCAGGGCTTAAGCGGCAACGCCCAAGGTGCCCTTGGTGACCGGTCGGATGCATCCTCCCGACGCTGTCGCCAGTTGACCTCCTATCTAGTGCGCAGTCTTCAGCGCTTCCCCCTCGGTCCGCCTCATGGCCCACCGGGCGATTTCCATGATGGCGATCGAAAACAGCAACACGATTCCCGACAGCTGCGTATTCCCGCCGATCAGCGGAAGGTCCACCAACCCGTGCACCAGCCCAACCAGCAGGATGTTCTGGGTGCGGACATACAGATACGCGAATCCGATCCCTTCGACGAAGACAATCAGCAGGCTCAACAGCAACAGACCCGCCCCGATCTCACCGGATATCAGCCACATGGTGCGGATCGGTAGGTGCCAGATCGAGAAGAACGCGCTACTGAGCAGGATGGCGACAACGGTTCGGCGCCCATCGGTCCCCGTGGTGAAGAACCGGCGAATGCCCGGCAGTAGGGTTCCGCGGAAAAGGACTTCCTCCCCGGTACCGACAAACAGCCAGCTCATCAGGATCCGCAGCAGCGCTGTCCCCAGCGGGGTGCTAGACAAGGCCCGGAGCTGGTTTGGCAGGTTGATCGCACCCAAGACTTGCAGGGAAGCTACGTACAGCAGCCAGCTGATGAGTGCTAGGCCGATTGCTTCGAGAGCCAGACGAGAGTTGACTTGGAGCCGGAGCGAATTCCTCCTCAACCCCCAAAATGCCAGGAGGTAGAGCACGATATACAAGCCCAGCTGCATCAAGTACGCGGGAATCCCACTGATTTGCAGCCCTTGAATGACAATGAAATAGGGTATGGGAAGAATGAGAGACACTGCCATGATGGTGATCATGACGGTCTTTCCCCGGTCGTGAACCTTCGCTTCCACAAAATCCTCCTATCCGTCCGCATCCATGGTCCTTGGGACCAGATCCCAAGAGACGCTAATTCCAACTCTTTGCAGACCGGCATTCGCATGCCCGAGTTGATGCCAGTCGATCTAGCGTCTCAGCCAAGTTCTCGCCGCGACTTAACAAGACGTGGCTAGGGCTTGACTGAGCCTACTATTGCGCGTGAGGGGTTCTGGGAGAAAGTGACGTTCCTAACTTCACTTGGGTGACGATTCGTACGAAAGGGCTCACACTTCCGCCATCTGGATCGGCAAACTCAGCGACGGAAGAACGCCCTCGAGCTTCGCGAAGCACCCTGAGCGCAGCCGAAAGGGATCGGCCGGGGCCAGCCTGCGCCTCGCCCCCAGCACATCCTGAGCATACAACTATCACGCGGAATTCGCCGCGCAACCCCGGTCCGTCGCAGATCCTGGTATTCTTCCATGGGTACAGCGAGATGTTAGACGGCTGGTAACTCGTTGCTTATTCTGGACAATCACTATCAAATGTCCGCGGGCCAGTCATATGACCACAGGTCGACGGCGATGGAGCGCCTGGCCTCACGCTTGTTTCGCAGTCAGATCCTTGTCTTCCATTTCCCATGCGTGATCAAGAGTGTGATACGCAGTGTGCCGGATCAGGTACCGGAGCGGCCAAGTGCGAGCCATCTTGTCCTGGGAATGGAACACCCGGATTGCGTCGCAGTAGGCGTCGCGATGCTCGTTCAATCCCTCGTCAGTCAGTATTTTGTCCTCCGGCGTTACCACGCCGAGTTTCTTGGCCCAGTCTAGCTCATTGGCAATCACATGATAGACGATCCTGTCCCGATCTCGCCCTCCACCTCGCGGTCCCCGTTGCATCTCACTCGACACGCGCGAACGCACATTGTCGAAGAAAGCCCAGCACGCCCGCATCAATGTCAGTTCACGCTCCAATGCTTCTCCCGAGATGGCTTGCTGGTCGATGCTCGAAAACGCGAACGAAATACCCCAGAAATCAGTGGAGCCTGTACCCTGATACTTCTCTACGACTTCGATAGCGGGGGCTGTCGCAAACGTGGCACCCATCTCTGCCAGTTTGGCGACCGAGGCATAACGTGGAACGTAGGAAAGTAAGCGTTCGACCGCAGCTTCCCCGGTCTTTGCCCCGCGCTCCAGGCCGGGCCAGTCCGGTGCCACCGCCGCTACCTTCTTGCCCTTGGGTCCGAATTCCATAGTCACACGAAGTTGGGTGGTCACAGCTTCTCCTATCACAATGGTCTTTGCATTCAATCGCCTTGAGGGAGCGCAGCGGCGGTGATTCTGTGCCTCAAGATTGCCAATTCCAGAGCAGGATCCAGGACTGTTGCATCGATGTGTTCGCCGAGCAGAGCCATCATTCTATGTTGCTAATCGTGTGAACCGACTACACCGGGACATAACCGCGCCGACGCAAAGAGCATCCGTGTCGCGCCTCGCACCGGGGGACCGATATGCCGGACCTAGTGCGACAACCTTTCCAGAATCGCGGTTCGCCACATTTCAATCAGGAATTTGGAAGCGCAGCTGCCTTGGCACAGCCGCCTAATGCCTTCGAGCTTCGCGAAGCTTCCTGAGCGCAGCCGAAGGGGATCGGCCGGGGGCACGCACCGCATCGCATCGCCCCCGTGCCATCTTGAGCATACATCAATCACGTCAAAATCGCCCAGCACCGTTCGCCCTGCTGTTCTCACAGGGTCCCCGGTCCAATCCAGCGAGTCGTTAGGCGGAGACGAGGCTCGCTGGGCAGGGCTAGATCCCTCCTTGGCGAGGGACGCAACGCGCTGGATCCGAACCCCTCTAACCGCCTTCGGTCAGTCTTCCGACGATCTTTGCTATCCTTCTCTGGCGGGTTTCGACAGCCTTGGCTTCTTCCACTTGTCGAACGTACTCCTTCTGCATCGAAGGCGCCGACTTCTCGAATGCTCCAAGCGCCCCCGCCTCGACAAGCGCGGCCATCAAATCCTTCGGGGGAGTCACCGTGCGCGGCTCAAGATCCAGGCGGATGGTTATCTCCAACTTCTCTCCGCCTTCTACCCCGGCAGATTTCCGGTTTGCTGCACTCAGGGGGATCATCGGCTTTCCATCCATGGCGCCGATTGCGCTGCGGTAGGTGTGTTGCTTGACCGTCACCCATATCAGAGGACGCTTGCCTCCCCCGAGACGGTCGAGCACGTCGCCGGGGACCTCAATTCCTGCCGTGTTCTTGCCTGTGCGCAGAATCGTGGCACGGAATGTAACCGGCTTGGCTTTGGACGGGTCCTTCTTCGAGATTCCCTTGCTCATGCAAATCCTCCGAAATAAGATGATGATGCGAGGGTGTCTAGCATAGGGTACCTAGCCCGTGGACGCTCGAAGCCACTGGCCTCGGCGGCTCCGCCTAACGCCGTCGAGCTGCGAAGTCCCGCGTTCTGTGTGTGGATCGACCGGGGCCTCTGACCACACTGCTCCCGACTTGCCTTGAGCATTCAACAATCACGCCAAACTCGCCCAACATCCCCGGTCCGTCGCAGATCCTGGTATTCTTCCAGGGATCCAGCGAGATGTTAGCGAGCGGCGAGCGTCTAGATGGCCATGGCCGATCTCAATTGAGCAGCCGGTTTGGCTCGTGTATTGGGCTCCATCAGCGACGGTGAATTGGCGTAGGTGGCATAGAACTGATCACCTTCATACCTCGGCGTCACGTGCACGTGGTAGTGCCAGACGTCCTGGCTGCCAGCGGGCTCATTGTGCTGGCGAGTTGATGTGCCATCACATACCCACGCCTTCTTCATTTCGATTGTGATTTTATTCACAAGTCGCTGGGTCGGAATGGCGAACTCATCTGGCAGCTCGTAGATGTTCTCGAAGTGCTCGATCGGAAAGACAATCGCGTCACCCGGGTTGTTTGGCCACTGATGATCCGAAATGACCGACTTGACTTTCTCGTCCTTATAGACCAGGTCGCTGAGTGGACTGGAGCGACCCGGCACTGACTCGCTTGCGGCGATGAGACATAGCGGACATTCGTAACCGATGGGAGCATGTGTATTCATCAACTAGCCAAACGTTGTCTGGAAGAGCCGCCTTCTAACGCTCCGGTTCCACGATGGGCTACCGTTCACGCACATATCGGCAAACCTGAGCGCCCGTGCTGGCTTTGACAGTTGACTCCAGCGTGAAGGGGATCATCTTTCCGTTCTCGGCGAAGATCGTTTTTCCCCCACCGAGGATAATCGGTTCGATCGTAAGCAACAATTCATCGACGAGGTCGGCAGCGAGCAGGAATTTGACCATCGTTGCACTGCCATAGACGTAAATGTAGCCTCCCGGCCTCGCACGCAGTTCATTCACCGTCTTCAAGAAATCGGCGCCACGAATGATCGTGGTGGGATTCCATATTGCGTTTTCCTCGGTGAGTGTATCGGATACGACGTATTTCTGGACACGATTGATCCAATCCGCAAATGGGTCCCCTGAGCGACTGGGCCAGGCTGCGGCCGAGACCAGATATGTACGGCGTCCTTGTAAGAGTAGGTCACTCTGCGCAGCGAGTTCGGCATACATGCCGCCCATAACCTCTGGGTCGAAATACTTCATCGACCACCCACCGTGATTGAAGCCGCCGTCCTTGTCTTCGTCAGCTCCCCCCGGAGCTTGTACGACGGCGTCCAGACTGATGAACTCTGTGATGAGTGTTTTCATGGATTCTCCTGCTGTGAACTTGTTGATATGAGCCTTTGTTCCTCGTGACGGCTAACGCCCTCGATCTGCGAAGTCCCACGTTCTGTGTGGGGATCGGCCGGGGTCACGCTCCACCCTGCCCCAGCACCACCCTGAGCATACAACAATCACGCCAAACTCGCCCCGCATCCCCGGTCCGTCGCAGATCCTGGTATTCTTCCAGGGATCCTGCGAGATGTTATGCGGCGAGCTTCGAGCTTGGCTAGGGTGACTGCGGACTGAGGACGATCAGCACTGTCATCACCATGAACACTCCCCAAAGGATTGCCCAGCGTCGAATACGGGGCCACCAAACCCTGCGGTGCGACTTCTTGGCATATTCAGATGAATAGAAGGCATTGGTTGCCGCAAGTCGCGCTTCGTGCGAATTCCCTCACTGATGTGGTCAATCCTCTTCCACAAAACATGCCGACGCGCTGGAGGTGGCTGCTAACCAACTCCGCCGGACTCGCGTCAGGTACGTTCTTCACTGAAATTCGCTCGCCTTGGGCTTCTACGCCTCCTGCGAAATCTCGTGTGAAGACCATCCCTCCCTGTTCGAAGGGAGTGAAACAGTAGATGCTTGCCGGGGACGAGTCCGGATGGAGGATGATCGAGGCATAGGCCTTGCTAGGCTCGGAAACTAACGAGAACTCTCGATAAGTTGGCCCCCACAATGGCGTGTGCTCCGCCTTGAGACCAATTAGCGAAAACCCCAACGCCTTGAAGGCCCCGAACAGCTCTTCGAGAGCAGGATCCTCCCGACTGAAGATACTGTCGAGCGATCCGTCATCGAACGAAGATCTCACATGGGTCGGCCAGATGAAGAGAACAAGCATGGGAAGGATCTTGAAGGTGTCAAGCAGAAGTACACTTCCCAGGATGGCCAAGAGGAACCATGCAAGCGTTTCGAGCATACTCACCTCGCAAAAATGGCGTCGCTCGGATCGACGAATAACGCCCTCGAGCTTTGCGAAACACCCTGAGCGCAGCCGAATGGGATCGGCCGGGGCCATGCTCCGCCCTGCCCCTGATCCATTCTGAGCATACAACAATCACCCCAAACTTGCCCAGCATCCCCGGTCCGATCCAGCGAGATGTTAGGCAGAAGGCCAGGACGGCAAGCCCTGCCCGATCCTAGCGCAAGATCACCGTATTGACCCCAAACATTGAGCCATTGAGCCCGTTTCGCAGATGCTTCTCATGCAAATCATCCAATGAATGAGCCCTTGCATTTGTGGGAGACGGCAAGTCTGGTGGCAAACTAGGTCCCAACCGGACCTTATTCGGATTAGATTACTTTCCTTGAGCCTGATGAGGCTAGCGTCGACTCCTCACCTCGCTAATGAGTTCCATTTGGATCTCTTGAATCTCAACCAGTCTTTCCCACTGATGTGAAAGCAAGTGGTCTATTTTCTGGTGGAGCTGCCTGATCTCCAACTCGGCCTTTAAGTTGACCTGGTAGTCATGCATTGCACGTAGCCGATCCCGCGCCTCCTGCCGGTTCTGACTCATCATGATTAAGGGAGCCTGTAAGGCTGCCAGGGCTGACAACATCAGGTTCAAGAGGATGTACGGATACGGGTCGAAGGGTCGAACGAAAAGTGCGTATGAGTTGACCAACACCCAGGCAAATAGGATCACCGAAAAGACGATGATGAAATTCCAGCTGCCTCCGAATGTCGCTATCTGATCTGCCAAGCGCTGGCCCAATGAGAGCTTTGAGTCAAAGTCGAGGTCCGGGTTCTTCGCCAGTATCTCGTGTTCCCGCAGGTCCTTGACCACTTCGAGCTCGAGATCCGTCAACTCACCTTTTTCGGCTTCGAGAAGCGACCGGACATACTCATTCTGATACTTCTGAAGATCATCAAGGCAGATCCAGCCGTTCTCGTCCCAGTGCTCCACCTCCTGTTGAATCAGCTCCGCCACTACAGAACGGACGATTATTGCCCTGCGCAGCTCAGTGCGCCGCGTCATCCCGCAGATTTGGCACGAGACCTCTTGTTTGGACACACTTTGCTTCATGGTATTGATCATCCTCGCTAGGAACTTACTTTCTGCCTAACGCCTCCGAGCTAATGGGCCGGGGTTGATCAACGCCTCTTCCCCAAGCCTTCTCGATCATACAACGCCTGCCCCAGAAACGTCCCACATCCCCGGTCCCATCGAGCGAGATGTTATGCGTGAACTTCCCGCTTGGTGGTCTTGGCCACATACCTGTGTCCTCACCCTATTGGTTCGCGCACTAGGCACCATAGGCGCAGATCGGACCCTGGTATCTGCGCGGCACGGACCAGGGAAAAACCCTCCCTCATGTAAAAGGGCAGATTCCCTTCGTCATGGGTTTCCAAATAGCATGGCATCCCTTGCGCCTGCGCCTTCTGCGCACCATGCCGCAACAGTGCTGTTCCGATCCCCTTGCCCTGCTTGTCGGGGTCTACAGCCAATGCCCACAGATACCAATGGGGTCGTTCCATGATCTCGCCATGGAGGTAATGCAGCTGACTGTCACTCCTCGTTGCACTCAGGAACTCTCGCAACCCCATCATCAGCGGCACGCGAAGATAACCGGAGCGAAGATACCTCCAGGTCGTCGTGGCAGTTTGACCTGGCGGAAGCCATATCGCGATTGCGCGAACATCGGGAGTAGTGTGGACCTCGCCCATAGCCTAATCCGTACTCTATGGCGCAGGCCAAGTATTGATTAAGGTACCGCGCTCTGCGCTTGGCATCAGGCCAGTGTGCGGTTATGGTCGGGTAGCCAAAAAACGAGCGTGCGAAGACTGCCGCGGCCAGCCTTACATTGCGACGTTCCAGCCCAATGACTTCCAAGTTTCCGCTCCAAAGGCCGGTTCCCTCTAAGACTTCCCGCCTGTTCACGCATAACGCCCTCGAGCTTCGCGAAGCACCCTGAGCGCATCCGAAGGGGATCGGCCGGGGCCATTCACTACCCTGCCCCTGAACCATCCTGAGCATACAACAAGCACCCCAAATTCGCCCCGCATCCCCGGTCAGATCCAGCGAGATGTTAGACGCACTGAGCCCACCAAGACCGCCACCCAGCGGATCGCGAACCTCCTAGACCTCACAACTCAGTTTTGTGATCGGTCCCTCGGGAACTGCCATTGGAGTCCAACGATGGCCAGGAATGAGGCTAGCAGTATGGGCAGAAGGCGGAGCAAAGAAGCAAGGGACGGAACAACGGATCCAGCCGAGGTTCGCAGAACTGGGAGCAGAATGTTGGGCAGGACAATTTCGCTGCCTCCAACGACAAGCAGGCTGAGCGCAAACAGGTTCCTCGAAGCAGGTACATTCCAGGAAGACACCACTGCAATGAAACCAGAAAGGACCATTACCCCGCCAATCAGCAATAGGAAGTCGGATACATCGTGAAAGATGCTGGATTCCTTCCCACCGCTAACCGAGGCTTGGACGAGCCTGGAATAGACGACGTCTAGGAGAACCGCACCAAAGAACACTGAGATGCTCCACGCGTAGAAGCCGCCGAAGAAACGCTTGGCGATCCTCGAATACGCTGCCATCCTCTTTCAGCCTCCTGACCAGAACTGACCGATGATCAGAGAAATCGAACGTAGCAGTTATTGTCCTAACGCCTCCGTGCTGATGGGCCGGGGCCAAGCCCCGACGCACCCCCGGGCCACCCTGAGAATACATCAAACCAGGCCAAACTCGCCCCGTATCCCCCGTCCTATCGAGCGACATGTTAGGCGGCTTCCGTTCTTCAGGGAGCGCTCGTGAACATGACTTACTCCTCACCAATGCGCTTCATGTCAAATCTATCCGGATGAGCCCAAAGGAAGGCCCATCCATCGACCTCCGGCGGTTCTTGCAGTCCCTGATTGAGAACTGTCGTGATGTTGGTGCGATGCTCAATTCCGTGGTTGATAACCTGGATGAAAAGGGCCACAGCCCGGTAGTGGAGTTCCCAACCTTCACCAACTTCATCCACCATATCGTCGGACGCAAACCCATTGGCGAGATCGATGAGAATCGGGCCAATTTGCGCCGAATAGTCCCTCAGTTCGTCCACGGTCGGGGCACCATCCGACTTGTACGGTGGTTTTGGTGCATCGCCCTTGAGCAACGATACGTAGAATGCCTCGGCCTCGATGAGATGTTTGAGGGTCTGGGAAATAGTCCCATATGCACCTGGTATCTCGGCTGCCAGCTGCTGCTCACTCAAATGCTGGCATGCCTCCAGAACCATGCGATTGGCCCAGTTGTTGTATCGAACAAACTCTGTCAGGCTTGTTTCCACCACCGTCCGATTCCTCCCGAATTGATGAAACTCAAAATGAGAATCGCGGCGGATCCTATAGGATCCGCCTAACTCCTCCGAGCTGATCGGCCGGGGCCATGCACCACCTTGCCCCCGACCCGTCCTGAGCATACAACAATCACGCTAAACTCGCCCCGCATCCCCGGTCCCGATCCAGTGAAATGTTATGCGCCAACCGACACCTTGGACAAACGCATGTCAGTATTTATGTGCTACTGGCTGGGTTGCCAGCCGCTTAGTGGTGTCAGTTGTATCTGCTTCGAAAGATCATAGGCAGTCGACAGGTCGTTGTCGCTTTCCACAAGCACGCGGCCGATGACAAGCACCGAGTTATTCGGCGTGGATATCCGCGTTATGCCGCTCGGCGCCTTCCCTTTCCAACCTGGCCCCGTTATGAGATAGTCGCCTGCCTGCGTACCCGTGGTGCGCGTGCCGACATAGGCGAAATTGGTGTTTTTCAACGGATTAGTGAACTGCACGCTGTAATAGCGGCCTGCCATATCTGGGACATGCAGAACCTGCGCTGCTTTGCCGAGGTCTAACCAGCCGAGCGTAAGGAGCGTATCGCGATTCACACCAGATGTCGCCACTTTTGGGGCCGAGGCGGGCAGGCTGAACGGGTCTGCAAAAAACGCTTGGGGTTCCGTGTAAAGGGTATTGATCGGGACGGGGCCATCGCCGAATCCCCTGACGAGGATCGCTCTCTTGAACACAGACAGCAGCAAGCTCGGCCAAAAGTAGGTGAAAAGGAACCATGCCGCGACCATGACCGAACCAAATAGAAGCAAATGCCCCATATGAGTCATCATGACACCTCGACAATCGGCGGTACTGTATACTCGCGATTGAGAATGGCCGCGCCAGGGATGTACACGCGCAACCAGAGGATGAAGTTGCCTACAGGTGCGGGCAGCCAGTTGGATTTATGCCCTGCCGGCGCGGTCTTTTGAAGGTAAATGTCAACGGACCCGTCGGCGTTCGGCACGAGGCCGGAGCGATCGCTGACACTGTACCGGTTGAATGGATTCGGCACAAAGTGATTTCTCGCGTCGCCCATCGTGATCGACCAAAATGCATTGTTCGGCGGAAGACCGCCCGACGGGAAACGCATGACGTAGTCGTGAGCGCCGGAGAGCGTATGACCCGCGCTATCTACGTTCGTCCACCAATACATCGCCTCTTGCGGCACGTTCACCGGGCCGGGAAATAACTGGGCGTGCGCGGCTCGCAGCAGCATACCGTTTCCGGGCTCGCCCAATCCGAACATGGTGATCCAGCCGTTGACCTTCGTGGCCTCGATCCTGGCGAAAATCTGGGCTGTGACAAACGCCAGCCCAAACCCGATGAGGATGCCTTGTATCACGTCATTACGCACAATTCTTGTCGTGTGAAAGAACAATAATCGGATGAGGAAATAGCCGCATACCCCGCCGACGAGTACGGCAAGAAGAGAGGTCGTTTTGTTGTTCATGTTGTGAATCTTACTACTCTTGGCTTGGTGGCTCAAACTGGATCTAATTTGCTTGCCTTAGGCGATCGAGGGGGCATTTGCGAGGGGCTGGTCAACTGAACGCCCCGGTAGCGACCCGGAGAGGTCGGACACACCCGGGATGTGTTGCGCCTCTGGGTAATCGAGCGTGCCAAGCGTGTAAGGCAAATTGCCGGTCTTTGTTCTGAGGATTTGAAGCTGGCCGAGGGCAACGCGCGTTTGGGCACCGAATAGGGCATTTCAAGTGGCGCATAACGCCTCCGAGCTGATCGGCCGGGGCCACGCTCCGCCTTGCCCCCGACCCGCCCAGAGCATACAACAAACACGCCAAACTCGCCCTGCATCCCCGGTCCGATCCAGCGAGATGTTAGACATCGTAAGTGAAATTCCGACGGTCAGTTGACGTCGCCGAGATATACCGTAGACGGGCTGTCCAAACCATCCGCGAGCAGCTTCCTCAGCTCCTTCGGAAACAGCGATGAGGCAGAGAGTGTGGCCAGCGGGAGCCATTCAACGCCAATCTGCCGCTCATCGGGGCTCGTCGGCTGGGCTCCGGGCAGATCGCCCTTCAATTCGCACTCGAACATGAAGTCAATCTGATGGAAATCCCCGTCTTCCCTGCTAAACTCGTGGTTCGCTCCAATGTATTCGCGGACGAGCCGTAGTTGGCCAGGCACGACAGAAACCCCCAGCTCTTCAATACATTCTCGCTGGAGGGCATCAAGGACTGTCTCGCCTGGTTCCTGACCGCCACCAGGCAGCGAGAACCAGTCTCCGTCTCGGCCGGTGTGCCTGATCGCCAACAGACGGCCATCTCGGATGATGATCGCCTTCCCCGAATTGCGAACAACTGAAGCTGTGTGACGACTTATTTTGGCAGCCTAACGCCCTCGAGCTTCGCGAAGCACCCTGAGCGCAGCCGAAGGGGATCGGCCGGGGCCAACCCCCGCCCTGCCCCCGAACCATCCTGAGCATACAACAATCACGCCAAACTCGCCCAGCATCCCCGGTCTGATCCAGCGAGACGTTATGCGGCTAGAATGCCCTGGCAAGTTTCAGCAGGCCCAAAGCTGGTGAGAATACCAAGAGCCATTAAGTTCTACCTCGATTGAGGGCATCCGCTGCCAGGGCAAAAAGCCCTATGCCAAGCAGGGTTATCAAAGTGCCATTGTCCGTAGTCCGCAGGACACTAAGCACCACCGCCGCAACTCCCATTGCGACGGCCAGCCCCCGAAGAATCAGGCTCATGAGCGGTTGATTCTCAGACATTGATTTCTCTCCTTCAAGCACATCCCTAAAGAACATCGGCAGCACTTGCCTGCGGGACAACCACCTACTCTTCTCGTCTTGGCAACTTTCCTGGGCCGCATAACGGCTTGAGCTGAGCGGCACGGCCAAACCTCGCCTCAGTTTTCGCGCCGAGCTGGCCGGGTCCGCTCCACCGAGTAATTAGGCGACAGGGCTTTTCCGACGGCCTCCGAAATTGTCGACTGCGGATAGCGCAGTTCGGAGCATGAGGAGACCTGCACCCGGGAAGTAGAAGACTCCGACCGTAGATCCGGTCACGTAGCTCGCGAGTATCGTCACGAGTGAGAGTCCGGCCATGATGACAAGGGCGCCGCGCCAGGCGGCCAGTGCGCCGGCGCCAAGAAGGCCACTGAGGGCCAACATCACTACTATGGAAGTCGGATCGGCAGAGGAGATCCAGCCGCAATTGTGATTAGAGTGGAAACTGACCGAAGAGTTTTCATGTTGAAACGAACTCCATCAAGGTACCCTCCATGACGCCTAACGCCGTCGAGCTTCGCGAAGCACCCTGAGCGCAGCCGAAGGGGATCGGCCGGGGTCACACTCCACCCTCCCCCCGACCCACCCTGAGCATACAACAATCACGCCAAGCTCGCCGAGCATCCCGGTCCGATCCAGCGAGATGTTAGAGCGCCAACGGTTCTGTCCAACATGGGGCCTACTCGGTGATGAGGGCATCGCGAGCCGCCTTTGATACTTCTTCCCCGTCAACTGGTCTCATAGGGGGCTCAAGCAGTCGATTCTCGGAAAAGTCGATCTCAAGCTGCCAACGAAGGCTGCGCGAATATCGCTTCATTCCCAAGAACGCGACTGGACCAAGAATTACCATGAATAGCCATCTGACCAAACGCCGGCCACCGGCCACAGCACCAAATTGCGTTAGGTGTGTGCCACCCTCGACCTGGCTCAGCCTAAGCGTGTTAATGGTATAGACGCCCAACATTAGATCTGCGACCCACGTGAATTCTCTCGGCGGTTGCCAGTCGGCAATAGTTTGGGCGGTGACGCCGGTTCCATGGGCGCAGTAGTACGTAGCACCCGGACCGATGCGTCCATTGGTCAGGTTATCCACTCGGGCCGAGGTGGATCCAGATAGGATCGCCCTGTATTGCGGACTGGTGACGATGTCCCACATCATGAGCGGAGGCAAGGGAAATTCATCATCCAACAATCGCAAAGCCTGGTCTTCCTGAACCGACGTTCTCGTTCGGGTTCTGTGTTCTTCCCATTTGGTGTGTAGGTCATCCAGGTAAAGTTGCACCTCACCGAAGCTCTCATACGCTTCAACATGCCTTGTCATGGAGTTGGCACTTTGCTCAATTCCTAGCGCTGAGACGGCTGATTGAGTGTACGCAGCATACGCCTTGAGCCCCGTCTGCTGCAGGATACTATTCTTGGTGAGGCGATGAACCAAGTTGACGTCTGTACCGACGAGTTCCGTGTAGGAAAGAAGCGGCTCGAGTATGAACGAGCCGAAGTGAACGAAGAACTTCAGGTCGAGGTTGGGTATGTTCCGGCAAGCGTTACATGTGCAAGTTGTGTTCAGGATCATTAGCTCACGAGCCTGGCAGAAATCGACATAGGTCCGATCAATGATCTCAACGATGGTTTGCCCCTGAAGGAAGCTCCCCGCCGGAGCGTAGCTGATTACTGCATCCCCCTCCAATCTGGAAATCACCAACGGGGGCCCTGTGTGCTCGACAATCAGCTCGAGAAGGCTGCGCAAGCTGTCCTGCGCATGTTCGAGCTCGGATGAGGCCAGGAACTTGGTATAGCCGGTGATGTCGGCTATCAGTAGGATGCCCGATTGCGTTGATGCCATACAGAAAGCCCTCTCTGATTGGGGGAACCCCACGGACAGGGATCTGCCGATAAGGCCCAGAACTCTGGTAGGCGCCCTAACACCCTCGAGCTTCGCGAAGCACCCTGAGCGCAGCCGGAGGGGATCGGCCGGGGCCAAGCTCCGCCCTGCCCCCGAACCTTCCTGAGCATACAACAATCACGCCAAACGCGCTCAGCATCCCCGGTCCGATACAGCGAGATGTTAGGCGGCGTTGCCACATCTTCCTATTCTCTACGTTCAATCTCTTCAGGTGTCGGTCTCTGGAAGAACTCAATCCAAGGCTTCATTTTCCCTTCGGAAATGTGGAAGCTCTCCTGGGACGGCTGCGAGTTCCTCACCGCAAGCCGCCTCAATAGCTCATCCTCCGGCACATCAAGAAAATGTACTTCGCTGCCAGCTCCAAGGTCCTTGGCTCGCAGCCGATAATCTTCGCGTTCTTCTCTCGCCCAAAAGCCGAAATCTAGGATTACATTCGTTCCCAATTCCAGCGCCCTGCTTGCGATATTCCAAAGCATGGCCTCGATCAAACTATGTCTGGCATCATGTTCCGGCTCTTCTGCATCTTGGCCAAAAAGACGCACATGCCACTCATCGGTCGTCAAGCGAAGCGCCGACTTTTCATGTTCGATCTTTTGCGCAAGCGTTGTTTTTCCTGAACAAGGGAGTCCAACCATCAGATGAAGAGTTGCCACGCCTTCTACTCCTAATGATCGTCTACAAGCCGCCTAACGCCCCCGAGCTGCGAAGTCCCACGTTCTGTGTGGGGATCGGCCGGGGCCACGATCCGCCATGCCCCTAGCCCGTCCTGAGCACACAACAATCACGCCAAACTCGCCCAGCATCCCCGGTCCGATCCAGCGAGATGATATGCGGGGCACCAGCATTCTCACCGGTCAGTCCCAGCAGTAACACGTTCATCTCCAACTGCAGGTAGTGCTCGGAGCGCTGTGATCCTCCATCGATCTCCATCCTTGACAAGCACCCACATCCCGCGCGCCAGCCTGGTAGGGAGTTCATCTCTCGAGTGCGCGGCACCGGATGTCGTAGAGCCGACGTTGATGATCGCAACTTCTGGCGTGATCATACGAAATGATTCCAATTCGAACTCAGCTTTGCGCGTTTCATCGATCTTGGAAAAGTACGCAGCCCAGGATGCCTCGATAGCATTTCGCCCAGTCGCCCTCGGGTGGTTACCCATCACCATGTCCGCATCTCGTGAAAAGAAGGCAGCTACGGAACCTGCCTCGTGAGTATTCCAGGCCTCTTCGTACGCATTAAGCAGGCTCAGCAGTTCTTCGCGGGGATCTTCCATGTCCGCCTCCCTAGGCCCAAGACAGGGCACACTCTAGGTCACAGCGCCGCCTAACGGATCGGCGTTCAGCGGCTGGCGACGATCTGCCACCGACGCGGTGAACGTCTGGACACCCTCAAAGTACCACGATCCAGAGTGCCCAAAGTGTAGCCAGTCCGCTGCAAAGGCTTGTTAGGCGGCATTCATATTCTCCTATGTCTGCTTTCGGCCAGAAGCGGCATTAATACCTCGCAGTTCCTTGGGACGACGCCTCGTTGGCATTTCCAAGAATTGCGTCGACGACGCGTGCGATGGGTGCCGTGGCGTCGATTATGATTGCGTTCTTTGGAATGTCTTCTTTTGTCGCATGCTGTAATCGCGCAATGGATTCCTCTTCGCATGCTCGTCCGCCCCACTCGTCTTCAGGTCGGAGGGCAAGACGTCGGTTCAGCGTGTCCAGATCGACCTCAAGAACGAAAACCCTATCGAATAGATCGATGAAACGGTCGAAATTCCTGGAACCGCCGCAAAAGAACGATGCCGCATGACCTTGGTCGGCCACCAAAGCTCTGACCTTGTCGACGTCCCAGATATGATGCTCGTGGGCGAAGCCATCCAAAGGCTCACCGGTTTTCGGATCGCCCTGATAGGCTAGGTCCCTGTCGCCATGGATGGAGTGGTAGCCGCGCCGTCGCAGCTCGTCGCAGACCGAGGTTTTGCCGGTGCAGGAAACGCCTTCGATTAGGTAATTCTTGACACCCATGTTCCGTCCCCAACAAAAGAACATGCGGCTGTGGAGTTCTCCCCGCGTTTCGAATGGCTCCGCAACCGCCGCCTAGGCCTCCGGCTCCACTTCGGGTCGAGAGCGGACATTTCCGAATGATGTTTCGATGACGCCTAACGCCCTCGAGCTTCGCGAAGCACCCTGAGCGCAGCCGAAGGGGAGCGGCCCGGGCCACGCTTCGCCCTGCCCACGACCCATCCTGAGCATACAACAATCGGGCCAAACTCCCCCCGCATCCTCGGTCCCGTCCAGCGAGATGTTAGCCAGCAGAATAGCTGAATTGGGATCGGTTTTCAGGCATAACCCCTAACACCCCAGGCTCTAGCCTGCATGACAATCGTCCCATCATCTTCCATGAGAAAGCGGCTTTCCAGGCTTTCCTTCAGCCGTCGGCGCTCATCGTCGCCCAGGCTGCTTACGTACCTCGGAGCCGGGCCAACTTCGCCCAGGAATGGCTCCCAAAAGTCCGAGAAGCCGTTGAACTTGGTCAAGGTTTCAAGGGCTATGACGTCTACGACCTTGAGCCGGGCTGCTGTGAAGAGCGATCGCAAGGGGTCAGGGGAACAGAGCGGAAATCGGTTCCCCTCGTCGAGGTTGGCGGCATTCGGATCAAGCGCCACTGCCGCATCCCAGAATGCGCGCAGGAATTGCATTCCCCCCGAATAGTCCCAGACATATGCAGCGAACAGGCCGTTCACCGTCATTCGCTCGACTATTGAACGGACCATTGACTTAGGCTGCTCAACAAAGTTCAGGACCAATCCGGAGGCGCAACAGTCAAATTGGCGTGGCCGCGGAGGTAGTTCTTCCATCCTTGCCACTTGAAAATCGACCCGAAGGTCGTGAATTCTCTCACGTGCGATCTGCAGCAGGGCACTTGAAGGGTCACATGCCAGGATTGAGGCGGGGTCCGCGTGCTCGATTATGGCTTCTGTCAGCGCCCCAGTCCCGCATCCGAGCTCAAGCCAGTGAAGTCCCGCTCTGGGCTCGATCCAGCGGAGGAACTCGGTCGCAATTTGGCGACTCCACCTTCCCATGAAATGGTCGTAGGAACCCGCTGCTCCCCAGCCATCGTCCACAGATTTCAAGCCTCATACTCCTTCTGCTGGCTAACGCCCTCGAGCTTCGCGAAGCACCCTGAGCGCAGCCGAAGGGGATCGGCCCGGGCCACGCTCCGCCCTGCCCACGACCCATCCTGAGCATACAACAATCGCGCCAAACTCGCATCGCATCCCCGGTCCAATCCAGCGAGATGTTAGATGGAGACCGAGGTACATGTCGGAACGCAACTTACTGTTTCCTCACTATGTCGACTGAGATTTCCACCGCCGGCGTCGTTCCTCTATTCTCAAGCCAGTGCGTGGTGCTCTTATCCTCGGGCCAGCCCACTCCCGTCCCATACTCCTTAACTACTCCATTTCGATGGTCAGTGATCGTTCCTTGCAGTATGTAGACCATGCCCGGCCTATCTTTGTGGTCGTGAATAGGGCCGAAGACGCCTCCAGGTTCGATGGTCACCATGCGCATACGAAGCTGCCGTCCTGCCATGCCCTCGATTTCAGGGCCAAGGTCAAGCGCCGCTAGTAGCTTCACCGTAACACCTTTCGTCTCAGGTGCCGCCTGTTCGCTTCCCAACGCAGTCTCCTTTGTGTGGGGCCTCTCCGCCTAACGCCCCCGAGCTGCGAAGTCCCACGTTCTGTGTGGGGATCGGCCAGGGCCAACCTCCGCCCTGCCCCCGGTACGTCCTGAGCATACAACAATCTCGCCAAATTCGCCCCACGTCACCGGTCCGATCCAGCGAGATGTTAGACGGCGACTAAGTTGGTGTTTCATCGACTATCACTTGGATTCTCCGCTCGCTAGTCTCGGGGCCGCTTTGCCGTTTCCAGCCAATAGATCAACTGTTGCTTACGGGATGCAGGCAGGTTGCGATTGGCTTCGAGACATCCCGTCCGCCCTCCCAAGGCAGCTTCTAATTCAACAGGGATGCGATCCACCTGCTCTCGTCGAATGGCTGCCTACCATTGGCCGCTCTCTCTCCCTTGACGCGCCTTCTCAAGGCCAGCTTCCGTCATCAGGTCGCCGGCAATCAGCTGCTCGACCCTTCGGATGTTGTGTAGAGACCAGATGCTTTCAGGTCTGCGGGGCGAAAAGCGGAGGACGTACGTGGCCTTGTCGCGTCTCCTCCGCTGGTCATCAATCCATCCAAAGCATAGAGCTTCAAGGACGGCTTCTTCGAGCATGATAAAGTCCGCCTTGCCAGTCTTCGTCCGTATGACGAGCCAAGCTTCAGTGGAATGGTCATGGTTCTCCTCAAGCCACCGGCGCCATGAAGCACGGTCCGAGAATGTCAGTGGATTGCTGGTTTTTCACATCATAGGGCCCAACTGCTTTGGGATGAACTGCCGGCTGACGCCGAGGGTGATAGCCGCCCGCCACCGGCCCGATCGCCAACCGTCAAAAGTGACGCCTAACTTTGGCAGCTGGGCGGGTCGGCTGCACGCCGTGTTAGCCCGCTGTTTGCCGTGAAGATGTTGTCTCACAGGTTCATTGCCATTGCCGTCTCGCGATAGGCAGCAATGACAATCATGAGAATTCCCAAACAAAGACAAAATGTCTCAGAAGCCGATAATCTTATGTCCCGCAAGTTCTTGATTTTTTCGCCTTTCCATTGCCGCAGGCTTCGATATTGATACAGCCCAATATCTGCGGTGGCTGCAATCACAAGGACATATGCCAGCATTTCAACTCCACCAATGCTCATGCCAAGAGCCATGCCATCCCACGCGTTGAATAGTTTTAGATCAGACACAGCGAAGGAGTTGGTGCCAGATGTCAGGCCCGACGTGATTCCCAGAATAGCGGGGACAACATAACCGATTGGGATTCCATTGAGTTGTTGTAAGTTCGTCAGCACACATACGACAAGAACTGTGCTGAAATTAAACACCAATGTGAGGCCAAATTCGCTCCAGAAGGATGGGGCCGAAGCGACAACGGAGCCAATCGCCGATTGTGGCGTGCCACGCATGAGACCTTCAGGCAGCAGGTAATAGCCTAGCAGGAAAAAGACCATATTCAAAAGCGCGTACACTCCATAAAGCCACAAAATGCGTTTGAAGACATTTTCTCGTGGTTGGGTTTGAGCACCGACCATAGTCATCTCCTCCTAATACCATGCTGTTCATGCGAGAGCTGGCTAACGCCCTCGAGCTTCGCGAAGCACCCTGAGCGCAGCCGAAGGGGATCGGCCGGGGCCATTCCCCACCCTGCCCCTGGGCCATCCTGAGCATACAACAATCACGCCAAACTCGCCCAGCATCCCCGGTCCGATCCAGCGAGATGTTAGGATGCCAAAACGCTTGCTCCATCTACTCAAGATGTCCGCGACCAGCCATCTTCTCGCGTTGACGCCGGACAGCATTCACAATGAAATCCGTCTTTTCCTGCGTATATCGAACTGGATCTTGCTTGTACCGCTCAGCCAGGCGACACTTGAATTCGGAGTACGCTTGTGCCTCCTCTGGATTCTCGCGGATGCGGTCTCGGAAGAGGATCATCTGCTCAAGTTCTCTGTGGCCGGTCGGGAAGATGTGGACGTCGTGAGTGCGCTGCCCAGCGGCGTTCCTTGTCACGAAGTGGCGGCCCGGGATTCCTCCCTCGCCCTGGACTTCGTATCCGGCAGCCTCAAATACTGAGGTCATGCTTTGAAGCGGAGTGAGGTCGGGAACTTCTACCATTAAGTCAACAACGGGCTTCGCACTTAAGCCTTGGACAGCCGTACTTCCGACATGGTGGATGGCGAGTGCGCTTTCGCCAAGCAGCTGGCGTAGGATCTTGACCTCAGCCTCGAATTGGTCCGGCCAACTCGGATCGTAGGGCACTATGCGAACCTCAGTTATCCATGTGAAGCCCCTTGAATCAGTCATGCGCTATTCCTCGATAGTTGCCTGGACCCACAATGCGCGATCTGCATTCCCGGCCAAGGAATCCACATGGGCAGAGTTTCGCATCCTAACGCCCTCGAGCTGCGAAGTCCCACGTTCTGTGTGGGGATCGGCCGGGGCCGCTTACCGCCCTGCCCCTGAGCCATCCTGAGCATACAACAATCATGCCAAAATCGCCCAGCATCCCGGTCCGATCCAGCGAGATGTTAGGCCGACTCTGCTCGCTTCTGCGCCAATTCGCAGGATACAAGTCGCGAGATTGCTAAGGAACGTAAACCAACCTCATGACATCCTTGCCAATCCGACCGGTGGCTTTAAGATGGAGCGGCGGCCGGGGTCCGGCGAAATAGGGTGTGCCGTGACCAAGCACGACGGGGTGCAGGTAGATCCGATACTCATCGATCAGGCCAAGTTCGGTGAGGCTCTGCGCCAAGGTCGGGCCAGCAACTTCGATCTCCCCCTCGCGCTCGGCCTTTAGCTCCCGGATCGCGCGCTCAAGATCATCCGCAACAAGCCAGGCATTGGGGCCGACTGACCTCAACGAGCGCGAGACGACCCATTTCGGCTGGTCCCGCCAAGCCGCCGCGAATGCTCGTTCGTCAGCATCCCAATCAGAATGATCGTCGTCCCAGTAACGCATGATTTCATACATTTGGCGGCCGTAGACGCTGCCCGTCTGCCCCTGAGCCTGCGCAACAAAATGGCGAAAGAGCGTGGGGCTTGGTGCAAACTCCGTATGGTCGACGTAGCCGTCCAGGGACTGGTTCATACCGAACACGAGCTTAGCCATCCTAGTTCCTTTCCTCACGCGCCACTGCCGCGCCCCGTTCAGCTGAACCTCGTTGATGACTGAGGCATCGCCAGTTATGCGGCCTAACGCCCTCGAGCTTCGCGAAGCACCCTGAGCGCAGCCGAAGGGGATCGGCCGGGGCCGCTTACCGCCCTGCCCCTGAGCCATCCTGAGCATACAACAATCACGCCAAGATCGCCCAGCATCCCCGGTCCGATTCAGCGAGATGTTAGGCATCCGAAAGTCTCCCGCTGGAACTACTGCTGCTGCTGGTGGTGGTGGTGGTGGTGGTGGTCGTCGTCATTATCGTCGTGATCGGACGTCAGGTCGTCGCAGGAATGGGTGTCTACGTGGTGAGCAATGTGGATGACATCATGAGGGTGTCATCTCTCGCCTGATCGAACCAAGCGGCTGAACTCTTCAAATTGGGGCCGATAGCCTTGCTTCGTCGACCAAGACCCCACGTTGTCCATGTCTACTTCATTTGATTGGGCTATCAGTACAGCTTGATCAAGGCCTTGCAGATCGCTCCAGAAGTAGTAGGACGCCAGCCTATCCTTTACAGCGTCAGTGGGAGAGATGATGCGCAGGGTTCCTGTGGGGAACTCAAGCTCACGTTCTTCAATTATGGGCTCAGATCCGATGCTGGCAGGCCCGGAAAGGAATTCCACATAGTAGGGCGTATCTTGATGAAAATGGAACTTCCCCTTCTTTTCAAACCCAAGCTGATTCATAGCCTCCTCGATCTGCTTGTGGTCAATCATGAATCGACCAATGAAATCGAGGTCTTTTGATACATACTTGTGGTCACTATATACGGCGACCGCAGCGCCGCCAGATAGAATAACCGCGATTCCCAAGCTCCGAAGATGGGTGTCTATGTGTGCCGCAAGCTCGGCTTGCGTCATGTCCTTGATGTTCTTCACAGTGGCTTGGCGCGGTGCCTGGGGCGTCGGCGGTTCTTTAGGAGTTCCTCACGCATTTCCGGTGAATAGTACGTCAGGGCCTTCTCAAGGATGCTTTTCAACTCATCGAGGAATGGGTATCTGGGATTGAACTGATAAACGCGCGTTCGACCCACGTCTCTGCTCACGAGAATCTCGGAGGATTCGAGTCGGCTGAGCTGCTTCTGGATAGCGTAGAGATCAGCATCGAAGAACCTGGCGATCTCTGTCGCGTAGCCCTCTTCCCTAGCCAGCAGGAACATCAGCACCTGTTCGCTGCTCTTTGAGCCAACTATTGGTTCGAGCATTTGTCCACCAACTCTGTTGGTTTTATCACCAACCTTATTGGTTATATCACCAACTATGTTGGTCAACAGTATAGCAGCACATGGAGGGAAAGTAAAGGGGAGGATGCCTAACGCCTCCGAGCTGATGGGCCGGGGCCTGTCTCGGTCCCGCCCCCAATCTGTCCCGAGCATACAACAATCACGCCAAATTCGCCCAGCATCCCCGGTCCGATCCAGCGAGATGTTAGGCAGAGCTCTGTGGAGTTTTGTGGCTCGTACAGCGATCCGTCCGGCTTTTACATGCTCCCACGCCCTATGGCCCTCAACAGCTGAAGACGGACCAAAGCTTCTCGTTGCGCTGTTCCTGGTCAGAGATGACAAGTTCGCGGATTGAATCTGGAAGCTGCTCACGTTGCCATTCGCACTCACGTTCGCCGGCAAGTTGGGGATCCGTGTCTTTCAATTCCAGCCGAATTGCCCGAATCGCGTAGGCAGCGGCCCCGAGCTCATGGTCTGCCATGTGGGCGGTAGCGACAGCATGGCCGGCCGCTCTCGCAACCTCGCGTGCCACTGGATCAGACAATTCTCGCGCTGCGGCGTGAGCTGCATATGCAGCCTCGCGGGCTTCCCCCACTGTGGCCTCACCGCGTGCCCACGCTCGAGCTGTTTCAATGGCGTGCTTGGGTCGGTCGTCTTCCGGATACCGGGACAAGAACAAGGAAAGGACGTGCTCCGCACAATCTGCAGCCCAGGCTGCCAAGAGCCTGTGTTGCCCAGGTTCCAGCAATCCGCCCTGGTGAATCGCGACAAATCTAGGGTCCCTACTTCCCTCGTACGCGACTTCTTTCATCTTGTCATCGTGAGCTCTGCCTAACGCCTCCGGGCTGATGGGCCGGGGCCTGTCTCGGTCCCGCCCCCAATCTGTCCCGAGCATACAACAATCTCGCCAAAATCGCCCCGCATCCCCGGTCCCATCCAGCGAGATGTTAGGGGGAAATCGTCATGCCATCCCGGTCGGTGGGAAACAGTGGGAAAGTGACCTGATCACGGATCATTCAATCCCTTTCCATTGAGAATTCTCTGCGTGCATTTATCAACCCTTGCTTCTCGAGTTTTCGATTGCTTCGCTTCAGAGAAGTAGTAAAGGTATGCCCTTTGGCGTCCCGGCGTCAATGATTCAAATGCAGACTTCAAGGCATGGTCTTCATCCAGCTTGGCTTGAAACTCTCCAGGAACTTTGAATTCTGATGTCTCTTTCAGCTTCACTTTCAAACCAGCTTCTTCCACTTCAATGGCCTCATTGACATAGGCCTTCAGGATGGCTTCCATCTCAAGTATTTCTCGAACCTTGGTGAACCGAATCTCGTCTCCCCGCCTGTGTATTCGTCCCAGGTACGACCAAGATGCCACTCGTGTCCTTCAACAAAGCGCCTTTGAAGAACATGACGGCACAATAATCTTTGAATCCCTGAATTATGACCACATTGCTCTTATGAACGGTGTAGCAAGGCTGACGCCACTTCAATTCTTCGATCAGCTGGCAATCAAGAATGATCCTTCTCAGCTCCCGAAATTCATCCTGCCACTGTTGGGTCTTGCTGAAATATGCGTCAACCTTAGGATTGGTCTTAATCATTGAGCCTCCGACACAGACCTAGATTAGATCTGCTTCCAGTCTTCCTACCCGACTTGGTTCTTAGGACGCCGTGAGGCACAGGCGCGCTGGTCGATTCTCTTCAAACAGCCCCCGTGTTTTTGCATTATTTCCCCCTAACGCCCTCGAGCTTCGCGAAGCACCCTGAGCGCAGCCGAAGGGGATCGGCCGGGGCCATTCACTGCCCTGCCTACGGCCCGTCCTGAGCATACAACAATCACGCCAAACTCGCCCAGCATCCCCGGTCCGATCCAGCGAGATGTTAGACGGCACCTGATCTCATGCAAGACCGGGCCAGGCTAGCACGATCAGCGCCACTCGGGCCACTGCGGCAACAGGCGGATAGGGAAGATCGAAACCCCACCAATACACTGCACCGGGTATGAGAAGAACGAGGGAAGCGATTGCACCCAGCTTGTATCCACGCCAGAGAAGCCCGCCCGCACCAGCTTCAAGAATAGCAACAAGCAGGAAGCCCACAAGTAGCGGGATGGTAGTTTCGAGACCGCGGCGTTCGAAAGCGCCTCCACCGTACGCTGGAAAGCCGAAAACAAGAGGGACACCAAGGCCGGCACGTAGATTGCGAATTGCCATCACGCATGGAATGCCCAATCCAAAGGCCGATATCCACACAATGATAGTAGCTGCTTGATAAAACAGTTGAGTCTTCATCTCTGGACCCTGGCGAACGATAGTCGGGTGATTGTAGATCAGATCCCCCGTTGATGATATGCCGCCTAGCACCCTCGAGCTGCGGGGTCCCACGTCCTTTGTGGGGATCGGCCGGGGCCACGCACCGCCCTGCCCCCGAGCCATCCTGAGCATACAACAATCACGCCAAACTCGCCCAGCATCCCCGGTCCGATCCAGCGAGATGTTATGCTGGGCCTCGCATTGGATAGCTTTTACGGCGGTACAGGCAACCCTTCAGTATTTCCATCTCGCATCATCTTCCAGCACTTGTTTTGCGCGGTAGGTGGCTATCTTTCTTACGAGCGATATAGGCAAAGGCTTGTCATAGGGGAACTGGATTGAATCTTACCGAGCTTAAATCCCGTAAGTATCTTCTCTAAACGGCTCCAATGCTGGACCTGTTGGTACGAAATTGAGATGATTATTATGGGCACTGTAGGCAAACAGGATTCGACCATCTTCAAACACAGGTGACCCCCACTTCAATCCCTCTGTCGCATTCGGAGCTATCTTCTGGAGTAATGCCCGCAACTCGCGAAGCATCGGTTGCGCCTGTTCGGGTGCAACTTCAATGTATTCGTCAACGGTTTGTACCTTGGGTTTAGGGAAGGGGAAACCTCCGGTAACCGATTTGTAATGACATTGCATTATCAAACAAGGCCTGTGCGCCGCCTAACGCCTTCGAGCTGATGGGCCGGGGTTGATCAACGCTGCTTCTCCAGACCCACCCCGATCATACAACGCCTGCTCCAGAATCGCCTCGCATCCCCGGTCCCCTCGAGCGAGATGTTAGCGCTCGTGGCGGCCCAAATCGAACCACTAGTTGAGAATACTCATTGACGCAGAATCTTCTCCATCGCCTTCCCTCGCGCGAGCTCATCAACCAGCTTGTCCAGATAGCGAATTCTTCTGCATCAAGGGATCTTGGATTTCTTCAACTCGAACTCCGCATACTACCCCTTTGATAAGAGAACTATTGGGATGGATGGCAGGGGCTTCGGCAAAGAATGTCTCGAAATCATTCTTCTCTTCGATCTGCTGCTGCAAGCCACTCTCGTCATAGCCGGTCAGCCAGCAGATGACTTGATCTACTTCTCCTTTCGTTCGATCCTTGCGTTCAGCCTTTTGGACGTACAGGGATACACGCTCGCGAACGTCATCGCGAATATGCGGTGACGGGGCATCGAAATTCCTCCAGTATCTTGTGGCCAGGCCATATGGTACCAGCAGAGCGCTAACGCCATCGAGCTTCGCGAAGCACCTGAGCGCAGCCGAAGGGGATCGGCCGGGGCCACGTACCTGCTCGCCCCCCGAACCACCCTGAGCATACAACAATCTCGCCAAACTCGCACAGCATCCCCGGTCTGATCCAGCGAGATGTTAGCCGGCAATGTTGATCGGCAGGAGGACACAAACGTGCAGCGTCTACATCAGGAGAAGCAGAAAAGCAGCTAACGCGGGCTGAGAAAACCAGGATCACTATTGCCTGCAGATACAGCCATCTTTCTTGCTGCTGTGCTTCTGGCCCGCCGGCCAGGTATACGAATGGAGAAAGCCAGAGTAGATTTCGCCTCCGAAATGCCAGGCCCGTGGCCCCAGCGTCGAGCGCCCAGAGCCACCTGTTTGCGGCGCTGGAGAGACCAGCGACAAGCCAGCCGACAACAGTCATGAATATGTCTCCGAACGCGAGAGAAACAAACAGGATCACCATCCCAAATAGGGCCGCGAAGACAGAAATCTCCTCGTAGAAGATCAGTCGGTTGTGTGGCTCCGCCGCATCCGGCCGAGCCGAAGCAACGGCATCATCAAGCTCCTTGAAACCTCGACGGGGAGGCCTGCGCAGCGGATTGGGATTGCCTCTGACGAAGGCTTGAAAAGCAAAGTAGGGCGAGAAGACAGCCAGGCTCACTATAATGCTCACGACGATAGATTTGATCACTTGTCTGGTATCCGGTAGCCGGCTAACGCCCTTGAGCTGATCGGCCGGGGTCACGTTCCGCCCTGCCCCCGACCCACCCTGAGCATACAACATTCACGCCAAACTCGCGCAGCATCCCCGGTCCGATCCAGCGAGATGTTAGGCAGATGTGGGTCCCCGTCATCATGGACATATCGGACAGCTGGCCCCCACCGAGTTCTCAACATTCGAACACCGACCAGCAAATGTCGTTCCGTAACCGCTGGTCGTCGAGTACAAGCTCACGAATCGCCTCCGGAAGCTGGTCGCGTTGCCAGCGGCACTCAAGTCGCCCTGCGCCCTCACCCTCTCCTTCCGGTGCGGCAGCACGTGCGGCCTTGATCGCATAGGCGGCCGCACCAAGCTCGTGGGCTGCGACATGGGCCACCGCTGCCGCCTGTCCAGCAGCGTATGCCGCGTTCCGAGCGGCTCCATTCAGCTTCCTAGCAGCAGCCATAGCATGGCCGCCCGCTGCACGAGTCTCCACCATCTTGGTTTCGCCGCGCTGTCCATGCCCGAATCTGCTCGATCGCCTGACGCGGTCGTGGATCCTCAGGTTGCTCCGACTCGAAGAGGTGCAGAACGTGCTCTGCGCACGCGGCCGCCCAAATGGCCAGGAGCCGATGATCGGAGTCCGTGAGCGTCCCTCCTCGACGAATGGTAATGAAGCGGGGGTCGCGATCTTTGGGCAGGATCATTTTTGACCCCTTCCTGTTGCATCTGCCTAACGCCCTCGGGCTGATCGGCAGGGGTCACGCACCGCCCTGCCCCCGACCCGTCCTGAGCATACACCAACCAAGCCAAAATCGCCCAGCATCCCCGGTCCGATCCAGCGAGATGTTAGGCCGCAAGATCCCCAAGGAGTGCTTGGGGCATTGAGGAAATTGCCTTGGCAATGAAACGCAATCATGGACGCCATGTAGACATGCCCGAGCCTATCCAACATTGCCCCCCGCCGCATTCGTCCACAAGGGTGATCATGCCACCGGGCACGGAGGCTCTTGAACAATTGCCCTTGTGATGTGAAGAACAGGCCCTTGGAGTTCGGTTGCCAGGATACGTTGCTCACCGGGTCTTGCGTGAGAAATCTTCGGCTTGTTGGCCCTCTCGTCGAACAGCTCAATGCCGAGGTCAGCGTAGAGAACGAACCAGGCACCATCTGGGGAGGCACTCAATCGTGCAAGTGGCCAATCGCTGATCGGAACTGTCGACCCGTCATCGGTGATAAGAAGAACTTGCTCCCCATCATGGCCGACAAATCGAGGGCTTGATTCTCCAAATGAGTCGATGACCCAGTAGATAGCATCCGAGATCTTTCTTCGTCGGCCGTCGAATGAAATCAGGTAAAGGCCGTCACCGAGATGGGGAGACGGGTCTGCAAAATCGTAGGCAGATGGCGCCGCGCTCAATGCGATTTCTTTCCTGTTTCTGTCGATGGCGAAGGCCTCATAGACGTCGGGCCAAAGGATGGTTTTCTTCCGGGTGCGGACATTTAGGGCAAAAAGGTTGTAGTAGGGCCCGGTGTCCCCACTTCCAGTGATGAGCACCTGCTCATCGGAGATCCAGCCCAATATCGTCCACCAGTATGCCGGATAAAGAGAAGCCGGATGAGCGGGGCTGTTAGTGTCAGACCTGGAAGCAAAAAGAAACCCGTTGTAGTCATAAACCGCGTCCGGTACGAAATTGCGGTAAAGGACCCATCGGCCGTCAGGAGACCAACTGAGGTATCCGCTGTTCAGTAGGTCATCGGAGAGCCGGTTCAATAACCCAGTGTTGGCATCGAGGACGTAGACATCAGAGGATGGGCCGTGGATCTGACCCACGAAGGCTAGTTTGTCGCCTGTAGGAGACCATGCGAGGGACATGATGCCCGTGCGAAACGTGGAGTCTATTGGGCCCCGCCAATCAGGCACATCCGGGTTATCGCTTTGAAAACCGGGGATTTCTGTGGGAAGTGCTGTGGCAATGGCCGAAAGCTGTTGCTCGTGGGAGGCGGAGATGAGCGGAATCGGGCGGAGTTCGTTTCCGTCTGGCAAGCTCATGACGTGCAAAGCCAGGTCGTATGGCTCATCATAGGAACCAGTGAAGTATGCAAGCCACACGCCGTCGGGTGAGAGACTGTCTTGGATGTCCCGGACGTAGGCGTCTTCAGGGAGATTGATGATTGCGTGGCCCTTCCCCTCGACACCGGTCTCTACAATTTGGACCGCGGACCCGGCGACGCTGTAGGTGTAGATCAGGTAAGGTCCATGCGATGGCAACTCAGGGGTTGCTGACGACGTCGCAGTCGGAGAGCTTGTTGTAGTGGAGGTGGGCGCCCGTGATGGAGACGGGGTGGGAGGTGCAGTGTTTGCCGCCCCGCTCCCTGCGAGGGTGCCGGGGTTCTGAGCTGTGGCGCAAGCGGTGACAACTGAAATCATGGCAAAGGCGAGCGGAACTGCCAGCCATTTCTGTGTCGACTGACATTTGATCATTCGCGCTGCACTAGGGCGGGGAGACGTGGTCCCTTTGATTCGTGACACATGACGCGTCTTTCTTGCGGCCTGACGCCTCCGAGCTGATGGGCCGGGGTTACTCAACGCTGCTTCCCCTGACCCAACCCGATCATACAACGCCTGCTCCAAAATCGCCCCGCATCCCCGGTCCCATCGAGCGAGATGTTAGGCCGACAACTCTCCACAGGCCCCGACTGAGACGCGTGCAGATTGTGGATGATAGGATCACCGTCACCTTTTGGCGCTTCCCTAGAATTGTACAATCAACAGAAGGTAGGAGGTGGGAGCGCGATGGGGGTCGAGCAACCTCCCCGGCACGAACGAGTTGGCCGAACGCTCAATGAGGGCGGTTCGGCTTCGCGACCGCCTAGTGGAGCAATCTCCGGGCTTGTGCGCCTTGGGGCGATCGCACTTGTTCTTTTCGTTGTCCTCGCGCGTTTGTGTCGCCTGCAATCTAAGCAACTTCCTGGGAGATGATTTCTCAGGTGCTAATGAACGCTATCGCCGAGAGGTTGAGAGTGTCCTTTCAGTGGATTCAAATGGTCGTGTGCTCGCCGAGGGGGACGTCAGCATGTTGGGGCAATCTTGCGACATCAGTGAAGCAAGTTGCCGCGTGATTCTGGTCGTAGGGGGTGTCGTTGTGAGTGTGTACTATCGAGCCAATTCGGACGGGGGAGCGTGCCGCAACTCCAATGCCGACGCACTAGTGGAGAAGCTTGGGATCGGGGATCGCGTGCGCGTCTGACGGTCAATACTATCAGATAGGCAACATTTCGATTTGCGACGACCAGGATTACTACATTGAAGCCATTGGCGAGTGAGAAGGATCTTTCACTTCAAGGGTTGGCGGCCTAACGCCTCCGAGCTGATCGGCCGGGGCCAAACACCGCCCTGCCCCCGGCCCACCTTGAGCATACAATATTCACGCCAACCTCGCCCCGCACCCCCGGTCCGATCCAGCGAGATGTTAGAGCGCTGACTTAGCCCCGGTCGTAAGGAACCCGAAGCTTCACGTCCATCGGATAGTGCTTCGTGTTGAAGGTGACTAGAGTTGCCCTTTCCCTCATGGCACATGCAGCAACCAGAGCATCGGCCAAACCGGTACCGTGGCTCGGGCCAAATTGCTGGCGCAGCAGACCGCCCTGTTTGCCCACTTCGTCATCGACCACCACTACACGGAACGCCAGCAGGAACCGATCAAGGGCTTGCTCCTCCTCCTTGCCCTTGACCCCTGCCCACAACTCGGCAACGGTGATGGCAGAGACGAGGAGATCTCCTTTCAGGCTCTCAACAAAGTGCGCTGCCTCGTCAGACCCTCGCAGATACTCGACAATGACGTCGGTATCCAGGAGAGCTGGCTCAGGCACGATCGAGTTCCCTGCGCAGGCGTCCGAAATCGGGCAGGTCCTTTCGCTCCGCCCACATGCCTCGTGCCTGGCTCAGCAGACCGCGCCGGCTGCCGCCCCTGTGCTGCTCCACATATTGATCTACGGCGGTGCGAATGACTTCGCTCTGTGTTCGGCCGCGACGCTTGGCAATGGCCTTAATCGCCTTGTGCTCTTCTTCTGTCAGATAGATCTGCGTCCGCTTCATCCTCAACCTCGCTATCGCCATCGATACATGATGTATGTTGGTAATGTATACGACATCGGGAAAGCTGTCAAGGCCAGGGACGTGGAAACTAGAGGCGCTCTAACGCCTCCGAGCTGATGGGCCGGGGCTATGCTCGCCTCTTCCCCAAGCCCAGCCCGATGATACAACGCCAACTCCAAAATCGCCCCGCATCCCCGGTCCCATCGAGCGAGATGTTAGATGGCTTGACCCCCCTCAATTTCACGAGCCAAGGATTGTTGGCGAGGGCCACTTGATCCAAAGAAGGAAAACTAGGATGGCGATGTTAGCCCCAATACCGACAGCGTAGAGCGGGTGAACGTAGAGCACGAGCAGGAACAGAGAGATGGTTGCGCCAGCCCCGGCAAGAATACGCCACAAGGGAGTGGGCACAACGAAGCCGAATAGACCAAGGCCGGCTGCAATCAGACATGCTCCTGCAATCAGCCAAAGGACTCCTGCAAGAGTGCCGAAGAATGATCTTTCAAGTCCAAGCCGAGCCAAGAGCCATGACTGCCCCAAAGCACCAGGCCACCAGGTGAGCCACGCGGGATTAGCAACTCCCCCCGAGGGATTGAAGCTTCCGCTAGCCTGGGACGCGGTTATCAGGCCGTGAACAACAAGCAAGATGCTTACGATGATCCGCATTGCCCACTCCCGTCTCTATTGATCTTGCAGCCTTCCTCGCCGGAACGAGAACCTCTGAGCGATGGCGCACATCTCTCGGCGAGATAACACAGCAAGCCATCTAACGCCATCGAGCTGATCGGCCGGGGTCACGCTCCCTCAAGCCTCGCAGCCGATTAGACCATACAACAATCACGCCGAAATCGCCCAGCAGCCCCGGTCCGATCCAGCGAGCTGTTAAGGGGCCATTGGTGCCCCGTTAAGGACTTTGTGCGGGGCCGAAGAGTTCTGCGACGGTTCTGTGCGTGAAGAAATCGAGCAACATATGGCTTGTGGTCAATCGGATTTCCGGATGCTCTGCTTTGAACTGACTTAGTCGTGGAGTATGGGGACCCAAGACTAGGGTTGTCAACCAGGTGGGCATTTCCTCTTCCAACCCCAAAGGGGCAGCATCGGCCACATGGAAGAGCCAACCGGAAGTAGTACTGATCGCAACGCCGCAATGACCCCGGCTGTGGCCAAACAATGGGATCATCCACATTTCATTGCTGAGCGGGAGTGGAATTGCCGGGAGACCACTCCATTCATCGCCACATTCTGAGTAGAAGACGAAACGCGGATCGTGAGCGATGTGTCGGCGGACGTATGCAAGGTCAGTCCAACGTCGCGGCCGTCCGAGAAAAGCACGGTACTCATCTTCGTGAACATGGATGGTCGCATCCGGAAAGTCAGGGAGACCGCCGCAGTGATCAAAATGCATGTGGGTAAGGACAATGTGGCGCACGTCTTCCGGTCTGAAGCCTAGTCGGACTACTTGCCGCTTCGCGGTCTCTTCGATGTCTAGGGGGACTTTGGTGGCAATCTGAAACATGCGGAGGATTGGAGGGATCTTGGCATAGTCGTGCAGACCCGGCCCGGTATCCACGAGGATGAGACCGTCGTCGGCTTCAATGAGAAGGCAGAGGGTGCCGGTCTGCAAACGGGAAGGAAAGCGTGCGTTGCACGTAAAGCAGTTAATGAGGTGAATGGTCATCGTGTCATACCGTCGCTGACACTCCGGTTGCAGCGTCTGATTTCAGTCGCAATGGCCCCCTAACGCCCTCGAGCTGATCGGCCGGGGACACGCACCCTCAAGCCTCGCAGCCGATTAGAGCATACAACTTTCACGCCAAACTCGCCCAGCATCCCTGGTCCGATCCAGCGAGATGTTAGACCGATCCGGGCTCTGCAGGCCACCTCTTTATGGATCTTCGACGTGCTCAAAGATGGTGACCTGCATTCCGTCTGGATCCTCAACCCGCGCTGCCCTATCGCCCCATGGTGTTTGAACCGGCTGGTGGACAATCTTCGCCCCGTGTGCGTTCAGGCGTTTCATTGCTGCGTCGAGATTCGGTACACGGAGTGCGAATCGGACTTTTCCGCTAACCCGAGTTCCTACTTCCGTTCTGTCCACCGTCTCGGCCTGCTTCTCATCGAAGACTTCGAGTGTAGCCTGACCAAGATCCAGCACCAGTGCGCGACCTTGTTCCTCAGGCCAGATCTGGGACGGACTGATCCCCAGGCCCTCACGATAGAAATCCGCCATTTGCTGGAAGGATTTCGAAGTCAAGGCCACTCGGAGTTCCAAGACCGCAGGGATGCTGATCTCGTTCGCCATTGTGATCTCACTCTCCCAGGAAGTCATATCCAGCCAGACATGAAGTGCAAATGCAATCGGCCTGACGGCCTCGAGCTGAGCGGCCCGGCCAAGACCCGTTCACATTTTCGCGCCGAGCTGGCCGGGTTCGCTCCAGCGAGTGGTTGGGCGGCGGGATGACCGGCGAGGGTTAAGACTACACTTGACCGCAGGCGAGGCAAAGTTGTGCCTGTATGACCCGCAAGGCCAAAGCGACACCATCCTCCTGGCGGATACCTCGTGCAAGGCTTTCGGCGTTGCGCCGATAGGCGGGATTGGATAGGGCGTCGATCAGAATGTTGTCCATGAGTTCACGGCTCAATCGGGTTGCCGGAGGAGAAGCAGGGCCGACACCAAGGCCATGAATTAGGCGTGCCCAGAAGGCTTGGTCAGCAGAGAAAGGAACAGCAGTATTTGGGACGCCGGCGGCAGCCGCGGCACCGGTCGTTCCTGCTCCGCCATGATGCAAGATGTAACGCATTCGGGGAAACAACCAGGCATGAGGAACGCCCTCCGCGGCGAATACATCAGGGCCTCCTAGTTTCCCTCCGAGCACCTGAGGCGATACCCCGAGAAAGGCTCGCTGACCGCGTGCGCGGACGGATGTGATCACAGCGTCCAAGATAGTTCTCAGTTTCTCGGTGCGCATGCTGCCTGGCCCGAAATAAACTGGAGGGGGGCCGGATTCTAGAAAGCTTGCCAGCGCATCCGATGGCTCCCAGCCTACGCGGGGCGGAAGATGCCAGTAGCCGGTGACATGCGCTTGGGGTGGCCAGTCGGGCGGTCGTGGCAGGATGTGGGGGCTGTAGGCGAACAGAATTGGTGTGACGCCGCCATCGAGGTTGTGGAAAGGCCAGGGTGCCAAGTCAGGGAGATCCGGGGCAAAAGCGCGCACCCTGCGGTAGAGGAGGCGGCCACCGTAGCGGAACATGGCCGCATTGAGGGCGTGGGTTCCGCGACGGTATATGCCGCCCAGTGGAAGATCAGGTAGCGCCACGGCGGGGAATGCTGAGGTGGGAAGGAAGACAGGAAAGAACTGCGCTGAGACGTCCGGCACCCCTCGCACGGTCGCTAGTGTGTGACCGGCGTCTGTCATCAGGAAGGAGTGAACTATAAGGTCGGCATCGCTAGCGGCCCTTTCCGCGGCGCGAAAGGGCAGATTCTGCCAGCGGCAGGACGTGCTGGATCATCCGTACAACCATCAGCGGCCAGCTGAGGCCGGCACGGTCGGCGAAGGCCTGCGCGAGCGCATCAGGATTTCCTTCGATCGGCACCAACTCCAAGTTATGAGCCCGGACGAGTGAGGCAAATTGGGCAGGTGCTGCAAGCCGGACGGTGAACCCGGCGTTCTTAAGGCCAGCGCCAAGGGCTACACACGGCTCGACGTCTCCGCGCGAACCGTACGTAAGGATAGTGATTCGGGTGTTGCAGCCAGCTACGGTCGATGTGTCACCCAAGTGGATCTTCTCAGCAGGCTCTCGCAGCCGCCGCCCAACGGCCTCGAGATGAGCCGCCCGGCCAGCCGAAGACTAGTATCGCACAAATGGCTACCGCTCGGCTGGCCGGGTCGGCTCCATCGAGTTGTTGGGCGGCGTGGGAAGGGTGAGGGAAACAGGGCCTCGGTCTATTCATGTTTCGCCAGAACAATATGTGTTGCCCTTGCAGTCGGGACGTGTTCAGTGACGACGTAACCGAGCTTGACCATGTCAATGCCGGAGAACAGCGATTTACCCGTGCCAAGCACAATTGGCGAGATTGGAATGTGCATCTGGTCAATCAGCTTTGCCTGAAGGTATTGCCGGATTGTCGCCACGCCTCCGGCTAGTCGAATATCTTTGCCGTTCGCCGCGTCGGTGGCCAGTTTGAGCGCAGCATGAATGCCATCGGTCACGAAATGGTATGTAGTGCCTCCCTCCATCGTGACTGACGCACGCGGATAGTGGGTGAGCACGAACACAGGCCCGTGATAGGGCGGGTTATCACCCCACCAACCCTTCCACGTGTCATCGACCCAGTCCCCGCCTTGCGGCGGCCCAAACATGTTGCGTCCCATAATGAATGCGCCGAGATTCTTTGTGCCACGCTCCGCGAAATCGTTGTCAATACCGGTCTCGCCTTCATCTTGCCCAGCCATTTGGTGAAAGGAGCGCGTTACGACGAACCAATCGTGCAAGGATTCCCCACCGACGCCGAGCGGGTTATCGAAACTCTGATTAGGGCCGGCGCCATAACCGTCCAGGGAAATTGTAAAGAAGTCCACGCGTAGTTTTGTCATGTTTGGCTCACCTTTCGAATAGAGATATCCGCGGCCATCTCTAGATTTCATGGATACCACTGACAGCCGCCCAACGCCCTCGAGCTGATCGGCCGGGGTCACGGTCCGCCCTACCCCAGCACCTTCCTGAGCATACAACAATCGCCCCAAATTCGCCCCGCATCCCCGGTCCCATCCAGCGAGATGTTATGCTGCCCCTCTATAGGGATCCTTCCCAGCTTGTCCTCGAGAATGAGTCTCCAAAAGGATCCTCCCCCAGGTCGGCGTGGGAATAGAGAACGAGCATCATGGCAGCCGTGTCTTCGAAGAACATCGTGGCTCTGTCAACAGTGAGCGAGTTTTCCCATTTGGTCAGCGGAAATGGTGGGGTTTCCTCGCCTGTTAGGAATTCGTGGATGGGGAAATCGAAGGTGTCTTCCAAAGTCACAGGTTTTGCATGCACAAGATCGTTTCTGAACTGGAAGATGTCGTGGAAAGTCTGGAAGGGTCGAACGCCTTTCTCCGGGTCAAGGTTGAGCAGCCTTGCCACTTCGTCGAGCTTCTCATCAGGAGTAGATTCCGATTTGAACGATCTCCAATCTCCAGGATACTTGAACCTAAGAAGATGATTCAGGAAGGCCTCTAGGGTGAATGCACACAAGAGCATCGATATCAGGTGGAGATATTGTGATTCATCTGCTCCACCGGCGTCCTCGTGCGACCATCGGCATCGATTCCAAAGCAGGACCCATGGATAGACTTGGCGGGTTGCTTTTATCTGGAAGTGTCTCTTCATTCACGGACCGCGTCTGGCAGCATAACGCCCTCGAGCTGATCGGCCGGGGTCACGTTCCGACCTGCCTTCGCACCATCCTGAGCATACAACAATCACGCCAAACTCGCCCAGCATCCCCGGTCCGATCCAGCGAGATGTTAGGATGACGAATCACCGGTTAACAATCTTCAGGCCGTGCATGGGCAGCCCTTCGTACAGAGGCTTGTACTGGTCAAAGATGAGGGCGATTTTGAAACGAACAGACGCCGAGTTCATGCAATACTCGTGTGGGCCAACGGGTGTCGGCAACGGGATTGTGTATCGCCCTCCATCAACAACAACGAACGCGATCTGATCCAGCACCGTCGTGTGGTAGTTCAGCGTGACGTAGAACGAATAGGCGTTAGAGTCGGGAAACCTGTCGACCCAAGGTTCCTTGAAGGGATCTACGAGTTCCTTGCCGCGCTGGATCGTGAACTCCGGGAATTCGCGATGATAGAGGTAGTTGTCCTCGTCGATTGAGACCCAGCTCTCGGTGTCGGCGAGTAGGCGATGCATCCGTTCGAGAGGGTAAGGCCGAAACCAAATCTCTCGCGCCACATCAGTTCGATCATTTCGTCGGGCGCAGATTCCTTGACAGGGATATTGGTGTCTCCGAGACGTGTATAGATCACGCCCGCCCTGACTGTCACTTTGCCTTCCCGTTTGTCTTGGGTCAAGAAGAACGGCTTGTCGGGTCGGTTTCGAATGCGAAGAATCCCGATTACAGTCCCTGAGAGTTCCGTCTCCATGTAGTTGACTGAGGGGAGCCGATTGAAGTTCGATTGCCGAATTAGGTCTTGGAAATTGGAATTGGTCTTTCTGTTCGCATCATCAGCTATCCCAACGACGGTTCCATTGTCGTCGACGCCGAAAACTAGGAAGCGATCTTGATCAGTGAAGGAGTTGCACAAGCAAAGGATGCTCGTGCAATAACTCGGCGTTGTTAGAATGGAATTCTTGCTTGCGATCGTAGTGCTCCGCCTCCGGGGAGGATAGGTCAAATGGAAGCGGGGAGTCATTTGTCATGGAGGAAGTCATCCTAACGCCTCCGAGCTGATGGGCCGGGGTTGATCAACGTCGCTTCTTCAAGCCCACTCCGATCATACAACGCCTGCTCCAGAATCGCCCCGCATCCCCGGTCCCATCGAGCGAGATGTTAGGGAGCGCAATGTCATCTGCCTTTGCCTGATATTGCGCCTTCATCGGATATCGGAATTGTTCTCCCCTCCGAGGAGAGAAGCTGGCGAAAGGGCTTTGATCCATGATATAGGATGATCAGAGGAGTTTCGCGTTGGTCAGATGTGATCCTAATCTTTGAGACGTCCTCCAACATCCCCTCAGATCTCAACACGCTTAAAGTCTGCCCGATGATGGCCCATATCCCTCCGACAAGCTTGTGGTCAAGCCCGATCGGAGCTTCTATGAAGTCGTTGTCAGCGATTTGGATGGTTATGTTGAAAGGCTGCTGTGGTCTCAGGAACTTGCCCACTGCCATCACCCAGTCAAGCCGTTCGGCGATCGGATTGAGCAGCGGTTCTAGGACCAACTTCTCAAGTGCGTAGATGGTTGCCGCTTTGATCAGCACTTCAATAGGAATGAACGCCTTGACGGCGTGTTGCGCGCGGAAGACTCTTACCATTTGAGGATCGAGGTTCCCCTCAAGAGCTGAGATCAGAGGCTGATCGCCAACATAGCTAGCTTGAATTTGGATTTCAGGATCCACTTTCATCTCCGATTGTCGGGTAGAGGCAGCCTGGTTCTTTGCGCTCCCTAACGCCCTCGAGCTGATCGGCCGGGGTTGCTCACAACCCTGCCCCTGAGCCATCCTGAGCATACAACAATCACGCCAAACCCGCCCAGCATCCCCGGTCCGATCCAGCGAGATGTTAGATGGAATTACTCTCATTCTCGGTGCTTCTGGATTTTAGCAAGTTCATCTGGGTCTTGGATCCGTTCGGACAAGAAGTCGACCCACTCTTTCGTATATACGATCTGACTGAACGCCTCGTTGTACTGGCAGTACTTCGGATTGCAGCCCTCAGGCCTGCCGTCTTTGGTGCGCACGCCATAGTACTTCCATGCCTGGATATGGTCAAAGTGGCGAAGCTTGATACCTGTTCGCTCCTCGACTTGTTCGATGACCGCCGCTGGAAGGAATTTCCCTGGGTCCGCGACTTCAACTTCTCTTCTCTTTGATCAATGCAATGTGCTTCTCGACTTTGGTCATGTCTTGTTCGTTCAATGAATTGTAGGGAACAAACTCGATCGCGACATCCGATGAGGATGCGTGATTGCCTATCTTTGGGATCAGGAAAGCTCGGAAGCTGAATCGAGGGCTCTGAACCACCTCATCGGGGAGAGGCTGAGAGAAGTCTTCAATGTACTTCTTGACGGCCTCATATTGGTCGGCCTGGATGGTTCGTAGAACTTCGTCGAGCTCGGCTGAGTACTTTGTCAACTGGAGAGCTAGGGCAAGGCCGCGACCAAGTGAGAAGTAGTCTCCGAACTCTTCGACGAGGATGTCCTCGAAGTTCAGCAGGGCAGCCTGACAGAAGCCGGAGAAAAGTATGTCCATCTCTGGAAGGAATCGGTGCTCAATCTTGTTGCGCAACCCGACCAGGAGACGGAGGTTCTCGGTGACGGGATTAGTCTCGCCCGGGATATAGACGTTAAGGCACTTGAGGAGCTCCCAGTATTTCTTTTCGCCATCTACGAGGACAGGACCGTTCTCATCCGTGTACCAATACACCACCCGGTCTCGTTCAAAGATGGCGTGGAACAGGGCGGTAAATGCTATGACCATTTGGACCACATAGCCTGGTGCACGGAAAGAGATGAGGGGATTGTTGTATGTTTGCACTGCCAAGAGAGCGGACTCACGAGCCTTGTCTATGAGCGCGTCCACTTGTGGCGAGAAGCGAGGTCTAAGAAGATCACCGACCAGAGGAACCCTTTGGGCGTGCAGCCGGACGAAGGCATCTTCGGATAGGCTGGCAACGTTACTGCATGTGTACGCCCCCTCGTTTTCGGTGAGCATGAAGTGCCACTTCTTGGTTCTGTAGGAATCGACTGTGCTCAAGCTCCACCCTGTAGCATCTGCTACATCCTGGAGTGTGAAGTTGATACTCCTTCTCTCTGCGTCACAGAAGAATCGATACGCCTTGCGAATCTGCTGATCTTTCCTCGGCATTTGCCCCCCTTTTTGTGGGTTCGAGCTCAACCGCGGAATTCCATCTAACGCCCTCGAGCTGATCGGCCGGGGTTTCTCAACGCAGCCTTTCCCGACCGCCTCGAGCATACACCCTCCCCGCCAAATCCGCCCGCCATCCCCGGTCCGATCCAGCGAGATGTTAGGCGCCTCTCGCATCTAGTTTCGCAACCTCAGTCGGCTTGCTCCGGCAAACGATTGCGCTCAGGATCGAAACGCTTCGCCGGCAGCGTACGTGTCGAAGAACTCCTGGAACTGAACCACCTGTCCATCTTTGAACCTGATGAGATGAACAAAGTCTGTCTCATAGGTTTTGCCTGTCGGCTTGGCCAAACACCGCGTGTGGCCCACAACTGCCACGCTCTCAGCGTTCGCCAAGAACTCTCGGGGCTCAAGGGATAGTATCTCCTCCGACTGGCTCCCAATCTGGATCCACTCCATGAATCCGGAGTGACCCTGCCTGGTTCCGGCGGCCGGATTGTACGGATTCTCGGGCTCTCCCCACTCGACATCCGGACTCAGAAGGCTGAGTATCTGGTGAACATCTCGTTTGGCGAAGGCCGAATACAGCTGCTGGACGAGGTCTATGTTTCTTGCGGCGATGTCGGGGGCTGTGGCTTGACTCATTCTTTGGCCTCTCAAGGAATAGCAGATCGCGTTTCGACGAGGATCTATCCAATTAGATATCGCCCTACCAAAAAGGCAAGGGGCAATTCTTGACGTGGACTGGGCAAAGGTACAGGCGCCTAACGCCTCCGAGCTGATCGGCCTGGGTCACGAACCTTCAAGCCTCGCAGCCGATTTGAGAATACAACATCCACGCCAAACGCACACCGCATCCCAGGTCCGATCCAGCGAGATGTTCTTCGGCCGATGAACTACCTCATCCCTTTCGCTCCGTCAGAGCTTGAAGCACCCGGATCCTAGCCGCCACCTGCCCATTGCCATTGATTGTGAAGTTCTTCACAAGCGAGCTGGTCCCGAGCGGGATTCCGTCAATACGATGCTGGCCCGGACACTGAGCCCATTCATTGCGTGCGATTATCGGCCGTGACCAGCGGTCTCAGGCTCCTGGCGGGACTCATCCGCCTGATGGCTGCGGGCCAAGATTCATCTCTCAAGCGAGACCCCGGCAGCTCCCCTTCAAGGAATAAGCTCAGGATATCCCGAGCAGGACGAACAACAAACGCCAACAAGCCTGCTATGGCTGCGGGCGAAGCGACTCTCTGACCTGCCCGACCTGGCACCATGAGGGTGCTCGAAGATCTCCGTCTGTGTCAGTCAAATCGCGTTCCAAGGAGCCAGACGGTGCCTCGGCCGAAGAACGCCCTCGAGCTGATCGGCCGGGGCCATTCACCGCCCTGCCCCAGGCCCGTCCTGAGCATACAACAATCATGCCAAACTCGCCCAGCATCCCCGGTCCGATCCAGCGAGATGTTAGGCAGATTTTGCTCCTATTCAGCCGCCTATGGCTGCTCTGGCACGAGCTCGGTTCGGGCCACAACGTAGCCGTCTTTCGCAGGGACGAACTGGACCGTTAGCTTAGCCGCCGCGGCGGGGTCCGGCGTATAGACTGATAGCAAGAATTCAACTGGTTTGCCGTTGATCACGGCTTGAGCGACTGAGAGATCTGGCGTTCGCCACGGACCTTCCCCGGATTCAGAGTCCCCGGTTCCGATCCGTGGGCCTCCCCCACTTTCACTGATCTGTTTCCCGTTGACGGCGAGGATTGTGCTGCTGCCGTGCTCGATAGGCAGTCCCACGTATGTCCATTCGGTGCGAATCCCCAGGTAGCCAATCTCAGAGTAGTTGGCGCCGTCGATCGATTCATCAGATAGGGACGCATCACAGTATAGCCATAGGGCAACAACGAAGTCTCCAGACCTTATCGACCCACCTGCAAGCACAGGGCGAGCGCCGAAATCATTGTTGTCTTTTGGAATGAGTGGCGTCATCCACGCCTGTTCACAAGCATCCTTCGACAGGACGATGTGAGGCTCAGGATTGGAGATCGGCGTCGCTCGTGTCGAGCACCCGGAGAGAATGACTAGAGACGCTAAGAGAAGAGCAACTCTCTTCTTGCGCACGGCCTCCTCCTGATTCTTTAGCGGGGCGAAATCTGCCTAACGCCCTCGAGCTGATCGGCCGGGGCACGCTCACCGCCCTGCCCCCGAACCATCCTGAGCATACAACAATCAAGCCAAACTCGCCCAGCATCCCCGGTCCGATCCAGCGAGATGTTAGGCATCCCACACTGCGTCTACCATGCGAACCAGGGGGATTGATCCGCCCAAAGGCTAAGGGGTGAACGCTTCTATCCCAAGGGCTGTGGCAAAGAGCAGTCCAGCGACCATACCCATGCGAACCAGAAATCCGAAACCTTGCTCCTCCTGGCCCATCTCTCTCCGTGCTCGTTCAGCCGCAGAGGGCTCTCCTGCCGTGCTCCCGTATTGATACATGGCGCTGCGAGTGCTTTCCCAGCCACCGAGGACACTTATAAGCCCGATGACGAGCGCCCCTCCTCCGGCCCATGCCAAACCGGCGGCATAGCCGTGCACTGTCCGCCAGCCTCCGATGACGCAGATGATACCCACGACGACATAGAGAAGGATGGCAACCAGTATCACTGACTTAGCGAGAGAGGATGGGAGAGGACGTTGCGCATCAGCTTTCCCTCTGAATGGCGAGTTCGAGAAGTGCCAAGGGATTGGTGTTAGACCCATCCCAACTATCAGATTAGCACAAGTTCGGATACATCATACTGGTAAGTCTTGGGCTCGAAGTCGGGGCTTGAGGAAGGGATGCCTAACGCCCTCGAGCTGATCGGCCGGGGTTGATCAACGACAAGCCTCGCCGACGATGCGAGAATACATCAACCTGGCCAAACGCGCACCGCATCCCCGGTCCGATCCAGCGAGATGTTAGGCCTTTCCGCAATTGAAGCCATGTAGTCCTAGTGATCCCCTTTTGGAATTGTCCTCACACGTGCTCAGTAGCTGCAGATCTAATGAACCTTCCTTATCTTGGATCCGAAGCGGAGTCTGATGACAGTTGAGTCTTCGCCCAACCGAGACTCCGCCAAGTTTGGATCGTTGCTGCAAGATACCAGAGGCCCACAAATGGACCTAGATCGATTGATCCAGCAGACGAAGGTGGCGTGGGGAATGGAAGCAGATTGAGGATTATCAGGAAACATCCGAGCAAGATACCAGGTACTCCGAAGAACCATCGAAATCGAGGATGCCTTAGCATTGCCCAGCCGAAGAAGATCGTTCCGACGCCAATATAGACATCCCAGGCAACATCAAGACCCAGCCAAACAGCTTCGAGTTGGGCGCCAACCGTGGCTCCTGTATTGATGGCCACTTGCTTGACCGCCAACTGTACAAGCGCCATAGCTGTGAATATGGCGCCTGCAGTGAAGTTTGAGATTGCTCCAATCACCCCTGGGACTGATGCCCAATTCAACGCAATTATCTTCATTAATCCAAGACTGCCCACACCAATCGAGAGACCGAGGAAACTGGCAACTACCGTAATCAAAGCAGAAGGTCCGGGAACGATCAGGAGAGTTGGATAAAGAACAGCAGCCAAGATGCCTCCAACAATGCCGGCAGTTATCCATTGGATTTGATATTCCGTGCACATTTTTGCGCCTCCTTCCATAATTCCCATTGTTACATCAATATTCGACATTCGGAAAGGCCTAACGCCCTCGAGCTGATCGGCCGGGGCCAACCATGGGCTTGCCCCCGCACCACCCTGAGCATACAACAATCACCCGAAATTGGCCCAGCATCCCCGGTCCGATCCAGCGAGATGTTAGGCGGAGTTGCCGTCACATTTCGGGCGTCACTCATGCGGGCGGACAACATCGGCTTGGAGGCCGACTGTGTCCGCGAGCGACTTATGGACAAGGTGTGCGTAGCTGGCAAGCATCTGAATCGCTTGCTTGGCATGTTCCCTATCGATGGACGGAGTGTATACATCCTCGTGCCAAGAGCCGGGGAAGTACTTGCGCAGGAGACGGGAGACCGTGCCATCGGGGACGCGGAACTGATCGAGGCGTACTTTGAAGTCCGAGTGAGCAGCCCCATGTCGAAGTGTCACTAGGACAGAGAGCCATTGCTCAAGGTTGATGCCGAGGTTGTTGTTCGATTCGATTCGTGCGAGTTGAGAAGCTTCCGACCTGAGTAACTTCAAGATCGAGAATGTATCCCATCTACTCTCACGAAACATGGATTTCCACGAGTCGAGTTCATCCCGCTCGATGGGCAAATATCTGAGCCCAGGCCGCGGCTTTTCGGGCGGGAACATGAAGTAGTGCGTCGAGGCCTGGTCTCTCAAGTACGTCTCGAAGGCCTCGTATGACTGGGCAACCATGAGGGCGTTCCACCTGACAATGACCTCGTCAGCTGCCTCATAGTACTCCTCGCCCTGCCTAGTGAATGCACCAACGGGGAAGTACGGTGTGTACCTGAGATTGGATGGTTCGACGATATCCTGAACCCCGAGAGCAAAGCCTGCAAACACTAGAGACGGATCAGCGCCACTCTTCTCGAACGATCGTCGGAAAGATGATTTGAAGTTGTCGAGTTGGTTGTCGAGAATGGAGGCTAGGCCGTTCAACACAGTGAGGCGTTCGAAGAGTGCCAGGATAGGTATCGAATACGAATTGCTTTTCTCACTCATTGAATAGAGCACTCCGCCTAACGCCCTCGAGCTGATCGGCCGGGGCCATTCACCGCCCCGCCCCCGACTCATCCTGAACATACAACAATCACGCCAAATTCGCCCCGCATCCCCGGTCCGATCTGGCGAGATGTTAGGCCGCAGCGACAGTGGATTGCGACGTAGACTAGGAGAAATGTGTACACCGGTCCTTTAACCATCAAATGTCAAGTGGCTGCAGTCCGTTCATACCCAGGATCAAAGAGATTTCGCTCCCATGATGCAGGTCATGTTCCAGAACATGATAGATTACCCAGCTGCGTGAAACCTCGTCTATATGCCCATCCCACTCATCCGGGAAGGTCTTGGCGCAGTCGAGGGGCGTCCACCGCTGCAAGCGAGACTGGATGAATTGCCATGTCTCCTCGAGCCCTTTCACCAGGTCCGCAGGAGGACGTTCCGGGGAGTTGAGTTGGCCCCATTGCATGTAGTCGCTCATCGCTTCGTTAGGATCTTGCAGAGTGCCACTGAACCACCCCGCCCGGACCGAAACAACATGCTGCACAATCTGTCCAAGCGGCCACATTCCAGGGGCCGGCTGCAGCATGAGATGGTCAGCTGTGAGCGGAGAGATGCAGTCTTGCAGCCTTTTGTTGTAGCCCCGCCAGTTATCGTAGATTACGGCGAGTGTCGATTGGGAACCCTGTTCCATCCAGTACTCCTTGAGAGCCTTCGCGGTTAGCAGAGCATCACTGTCGGATCAGAAGCGGCCTAACGCCCTCGAGCTTCGCGAAGCACCCTGAGCGCAGCCGAAGGGGATCGGCCGGGGCCACGTCTCCGCCTTGCCCCCGCACCGTCCTGAGCATACATCAATCACGCCAAACTCGCCCAGCATCCCCGGTCCGATCCAGCGAGATGTTAGGCCGCTGCAACGTGCGTACTGGTGAGGCTTGAGGGCTACCTCACTCATCTCATCCTAACGAAAGGAAGGTACAGTCCTTTCGCTCGCAACGGAGGATAGAAGATGTACGAACATGACCTCATTTTTGAATCTGATGGATTGAAGCTCTCAGGGACGCTGTGCTTGCCCGGCCCGACTGGACAATTCCCAGGCGTGCTTTTGATTCCGGGCTCGGGTCAGATGGACCGCAATGAGAACAGCCCCAAATTGCAGCTTAACGCTTTCCATGATTTGAGCGGATTTCTTGCACGCAGTGGCATAGCGTCTCTCCGTTATGACAAGAGGGGAGTGGGAAAGAGCGAGGGCGACTATTGGGCAACTGGTTTCAAGGATAGGATCCAAGATGCATTTGAAGCACTGGGAGAGTTGAACCAACAAGACACGATCCAACCCCATCAAGTCTTCATAATTGGCCACAGCGAAGGTGCCGTAATCGCGGCAAAGATGGCGTCCGAAGGGGCCAATGTTGCAGGGGCGATTTTGTTGGCGGGCAGCGCGCGATCGGGCGAGGCTGTTCTCAAGTGGCAGGCGACCCAGATCGGCAAGGGTTTGAAGGGCGTGAATGGTTGGCTGGTTCGAACTCTCCACATTGACGTTGCCAAAGCCCAACAAAAGGAACTGGATCGGATCAAGGGCTCCAAGAAGGATTTCTACAGACGCCAATTCCTGGTGAAGGTCAACGCGAAGTGGCTACGCGAGTTCATGGCGTACGATCCGGCAGTCGATCTTCCTAGAGTGACCGTTCCCATGCTGGCGATCACAGGCTCGAAAGACATTCAAGTAGATCCGGCCGACCTGGAACGTATGGCAGGCCTAGTGAGAACCCCATTCGAATGCCACGAGATTCAAGGCATGACGCATCTTCTGAGGCTTACGAATGGGGACGGCCAAATCTCAGACTATAGGAGCGAAATCAAGCGACCAATCGCCCCGGAGCTACTCGAAATCGTGCTCCATTGGCTGCAGGAAAGGATTTCCGAGAGCACCGCTGAACAGCGGCCGGTTCGGTCCAAGGTTTGAAGGAACCAAGTCCATCTGATTGGTTTGACTTCAACGGGACAGACCAGGGTCAATTGCAGCGGCCTAACGCCTCCGAGCTGATGGGCCGGGGCCACTCACCACCTCGCCTCCAACCCGTCCTGAGCATACAACAATCGCGCCAAACTCGCCCAGCATCCCCGGTCCCATCCAGCGAGATGTTAGCTGGCCTTGTTCTTCATCACGGCTTCTTTAGCATGTTCTCTGCACGGTCCAGAAGCGCCTTCAGGTCACGATAGGTGTCTTCGGCCCTCCGCGCCACTTTGCAAACGACGATCACTACTTCGTCTTCAAAGACCGCATATATGACTTCGTGCTGGCCTTCTCGCACTCTGTAGAGCATATCGTCCAGTTTGATGCACCCGGGCGGTCGGGATTCTCCGCGAAGGGAGCGCATGGTCTCCACCAAGCGCTCCCTCTGCTTCCTCTCGATCCTCTGCAGTTGCTTCTCCACTTCTCGATGAAATCTTGAGGGTGAAAGTCATGATCAGGGGCCAAGTCGCTCAAAGACCTCTTCTGCATCGGTGGCAACATCTTGATCTTCGAGGTACTCGGCGACAGCCAGCCGGCCGTCCAGGACATCCTCCAGGTGTTCAACCCTATCGAGGAGGCGATCATACTCTGCTGGCTCGATCAACATGGCTGCCGGCTTGCTATTTGACAGAACGAGCAGCGGACCTTCTCGCAGTCCGGCTAGGTATGACTTGAGGTTCGGAACGCAATTCCGTGACTGTCGCAGTCCTCAGCATGATCCATCCAATCTGTACGTATTGGCGTACACTATAGCGTACGCTATTCAGTACAGATTATACAGTACTTCTGGGTAATTTCACACAAGCGCCGGTCGGCTAAGGCCAGCTAACGCCCTCGAGCTGATCGGCCGGGGCCATTCACCGCCTTGCGCCAGCCTCGCCCTGAGCATACAACAATCACGCCAAACTCGCCCACCATCCCCGGTCCGATCCAGCGAGATGTTAGGCAGATCGAGGGTGACTGATGGAAGAGGCCCACAGGATTCAGTTGACATGCAGCCAGAACTCCACTTGTTTGTATGTGAGGCCAGACGTGACTCCCTTCGGAATAGAGCCCTCCCCCTCCCATATGACGACTTGGTCATTTGCGACGTAGGCAAACATCGAATCGTCGGTGGATCTAATGAATTTGCCCAGAGAGTTCCCTGGTGGCAGTGGAACTGTGAGCGTCCGGAGCGCACCGCTTTTAATGCTCAATATTCCAATCTCGGTGTAGTTACGTAGATATGCAACCGAGTTCGAGTCAGCCGACCACACAAATGGACCGACCAGGAGCGCTCTATACCGCGCTTGTCTCGGGCAAGTTTGTGGATCCTGTAGGCAATCCGTGGGCACGGTGTACAGGCCATTGTTGGGAGAGAATGGCTTTGAATAGGAGTACGCTAGGACACTGCCATCTGGGGACCAGGCTGGATCCAAGCATGAGCCCTCCCGGCTTGAACATTCGGTGATCGTTGTCATCGAGTGTCCTTGCACGGAAACAACGTGGATCTCATCGTCCGAACAGCCGAGTGCGAGCATGGTCCCGTCTGGCGACCATGATCCCAGATAGCACCCTATTGTGCCTTCAATCCGAGCGTCTTGTCGTGATTCTAGATCCAAAAGATGTATCACAGGATTGTAGATATTGTCTTCGTACGCCAAGGTGATCCCATCTGGAGAGAGACTTGCTTCACACAATGCACTGGCAATTCGTACCTGGGACCCATCTGATAGGCTGACAAGAAACAAAGCGTACTTAGGGTTGCCTGCGGCATCGAGGCCGTCATAACCGCAGTAAGCGATATAGTCCCCAGCTTTCAGCTCCCGGATATCGAAGAATTGGGGAGTCGGCGAAACAGTTGGCGTGGCCGTGTTAGTCGGGGTATCCACTGCTGGGGATGCCAGAGTGATTCGCGGCGTCTCGGTGAGAGAGGGGGCCAAGCTCGGAAGTGACAGGGTTGTCTTTGGCAGCTGCCCTTGGCAACCCCCGATTGTCCAAAGAAGTGTCGAGATGGCAGTCAGTGCTACTCTCTTCAGAGGAATCGCCTGTGGAGCATTGTCCGTTCCTCTCTTGGAGTGCGAAATCTCCGACATCATTGGTAGAAACTCATTGCTAACGCCCACAAAGACAGCATTCTTGCGATCTGCCTAACGCCCTCGAGCTGATCGGCCGGGGCCACGCACCGCCATGCCCCTGGGCCACCTTGAGCATACGACAAGCATGCCAAACTCGCCCAGCATCCCCGGTCCGATCCAGCGAGATGTTATGCTGCACCGCGCGAAATGACCTTGCCCACATCCTCCTTGGTCGCCCCCATCTTGATCAAGGATTTGACTTGAAGATCAATTGAAACGCTTGGATCACCGGCTTCGATCTTTGCCACTCGAGATTGGCTGGATCCGATGAGCTTAGCGATCTGCTGCTGAGTGAGCTTCTGCTGGCGCCGGAGTTCGCGGATCATCTGACTCAACGCGATCTTGATATCTATGTAGGCAATGTCATCATCAGACAGGCCCAGAAACTCCTGGGTGCCCCCGATTTTCCATCCCTGAGCCTCGAGTTTCTTTCGTTTCTCTTCGTCCATTGACCTAGCCTCCTACCAATCGGTCGTATTCGCCCAAGCGTCGCCTGCTATTCTCAATTACGCGTTTGGGTGTCTGCCTCGACTTCTTGCTGAATACCTCCACAATCAATATCGCATCACTGTCAATACGATAGACAATTCGCCACGTTGAATCTCGATCATTGACCCTGAGTTCGTGAACTCGGGAGCCGATCGACCGCATAGGCCTCGAACTCGGCAGCGAGAGCATCTCGCCCTTCTGAAGCTGCCTTAGCAGGAAACCCGCTTCGAGTCGCGCCTCGCGAGAGAATGGTGGTGTCTGGATTTCGCCATGCAACCAGACAAGCGGCTTATCTTCTGGACACATGTGTGTGGAGTATATGTCAGATATGACATATTGTCAATCCGCGAGGACTTTCAGCATAACGCCCTCGAGCTGATCGGCCGGGGCCACGAACCCCCAAGCCCCGTAGCCAATCTGAGAATACACCATCCAGGCCAAAATGCCACCGCATCCCCGGTCCGATCCAGCGAGATGTTAGCCGGAACCTAGCTACTTATCGGGCGTGCGTCTTCGATTTGCGTCAGGCAGTGCCGACATCAAGGACCTCCGGCTGCTAGGTTGTCTAGCAACTCCATGAACTCCGCTGGGCTTAGCACTGGCACACCGAACGCTTCAAGGTAGTCGAAATGACCCTTGTCACCGGTTACGAGCGCGTCTGCATGCGCGGCCACCGCCACTTCACCGAACGGTAGATCTGAGAGATCTGGCAAATCCTTGACACCCAGTGGAGCTGCGGAGACGAGTACGCCGTTTAGCCGAATGTGATCGACTATTGCCTTTGCTTGGGATGGCTCGAATTGGAACTTCGGCCTCGCCAGGACTTCCTCGTACTCCGCAATGATCCTGTCATCAAAGGCCACGTTGATGCTCTGGGCGACGATTTGGTCGACCATTCTCGCGGGGGGATGGAAGGAAGTGAGCAGCCCAGAGACCAGGACATTGGTGTCCACGACTACGATCAAAGCACACTAACCCCTGTGAGCCGCCCGAACAGCCTCGATTTCCGCTCTGATTTCCTCCGCGGATAGCTTATCGAGCCCTCGCTCCCTGGACTGTCGGCGAATTCAGAGAGAGCAGCAAGTGCTTTGACTTGGCTCGCGAGACGAACAAGGGACTCGATAGTCTGTTTGGTGGCGTCGAGTACCAAGGCAATTTGCTCACCATTCTTCTCAAGGATCACTGTCCCTTCGCTCGCAAGAGTCTCTTCAAACTCGCCCGGGCGATTGCGCAAAACGCGGTATGGCAGGATTTTCATATGTGCCTCCGTAGCGAAATTGTAGCATCATTCGCTACAAAGGCTATAGTACTGCGGTACTATAGCATGAAGACTTTCTGAAATCAAGTGGGGGTCCGGCTAACGCCCTCGAGCTGATCGGCCGGGGCCACGTTCCGCCTTGCCCCCGACCCGTCCTGAGCATGCAACAATCTCGCCAAATTCGCCCAGCATCCCCGGTCCGATCCAGCGAGATGTTAGAAGGCCGCAAACCCCAACAGCAAGCACATTTTCTCCAAACTCGGCTCTGGAAACTTCAACATTACAGGCCCCTGGCTGACCTTCAAGGGCTTCCGTTCTCTCACCTTCACCACCACAAGCCCGAACTGAGATCACCGAAGAGCGGAAGGACTCCCTCCCCACTCTTCAGCAGCGATGGCCGCCGGCCAATCTCGACACTCGGGCACGCGCCCCGCCACAGCGGTGGCCGGCAGGACTCTTTCCCCTGGATCCTGGGTGCTGCCGGACGGTCCGTGGCTCGCTCAAGATGGCACATGCCCAACTCCCAGTATTTGTGAACTGCTTCACAATCGGAGCGAGATGGCCGACGCCTGGTGCTGCTGTTGAGACCGAGAAGGAACGGGCCGTCGAGGCGCCCCCCTTTCTTGGCGGACCTCCTTCGCCTGAGTGAGACCCTGGACAGCATTTCGAGACCCTCATAGCGACTTGGCCAGAGACAAACCAAAGCTCTTCGCGGCCTTCTAACGCCCTCGAGCTGATCGGCCTGGGTCACGCACCCTCAAGCCTCGAAGCCAATTCGAGCATACAACATCCACGCCAAACGCGCACCGCATCCCAGGTCCGATCCAGCGAGATGTTCTTCGGCCGATGAGCTACCCCATCCCTTTCGCGCCGTCAGAGCTTGAAGTACCCAGATCCTTTCCGCCACCTGCCCATTGCCATTGATTGTGAAGTCTTTCACAAGCGGACTGGCGCCGAGCGGGATTCCGTCAATGCAATGCTGGCCCGTAAGGTGAGACTGCTCATTGCCTACGATCGTCCTCTTCAACCAGCAGTCTCAAGCTCCGGGCGGGCTCATTCGCCTGACGGATGCCGGCCCGCCTTGGTCTCTCGAGCGAAACCCCGGCAGCTCCCTTTCAAGGAACAAGCTCCGGATATCCCGAGCAGGACCAACAAGAAACGCCAACATGCCTGCTATGGCTGCGGGCGAAATGACCCTCTGACCTGCCCAACCTCGCACCATGATCGTGCTGAGAAGACACCGTCTAAGTCAGTCAATTCGCGTTCCAAGGAGCCAGACGGTCCCTCGGCCGAAGAACGCCCTCGAGCTGATGGGCCGGGGCCAACCCCCGCCATGGCTCCAGACTGTCTCGAGCATACATCAACTCTGCCAAATTCGCCCCGCATCCCCGGTCCCATCCAGCGAGATGTTAGGCGGCGCTTCACTCGGAAGGCACCGACCAAAACTGGATCGTACCGCCAGACGATCCAGTCACAAGCAGGTCTCCGCCCTGCGAGAATGCCAAACCCGGAACGGGATCGCCTCCCGAGATCTGCGTTTCCCTCAGTAGTTCGGAGGATTGAATATCCCAAATCTGAAGGTTTCCTGCTTGGTCTAGTGTGGCCAACAAGTCGCCGGATGGACTGAAAACGAGGGACATTATTGGACTCGATGTGGTTGGGATGTCGGCCACATGGGACTGCTTCTTGAGGTCCCAGAGCTCTGTAGGGTACGCTGACCCCCCGAGACTTTGGCTCGCGACCGCGACAACTGACCCTTTGGGTTGGAACGCAATGGGCCCAGCCCAACTTTCCAGGGAATTGGTGAACGTACCCAAAAGTGCCCCAGACTGAAGATCCCACACGAAAACGTGTCCGTATTTGTCCCCGACCGCGAGGTGCGTTCCAGATGTGTCTATGGCGACACCGGTTACTTGAGGACCGAACCCGGGTTTGAATGTCAGGCGGCTCTCACCCGTGTCCACGTCGTAAACAATCACCTCACCCTCATCGACCATCGCTCCAACAGCTAGCGTCTTTGCAGTGGGATCGAGGCCGAAGACTGCGACGGTCCAATCGCGGCCAACAAAACTATGGGGAGAGGCCGGATCGAAGGGTGCGTATACAGTAGCAGAGTTCGGGGATTTCGACCTCGAGGAGACCAGATCCCTGGGATGAGAAGGCCAGTGTGGCATATTCGTTCAGGCTGGCTGTGGGACCAAGTTCAATTGGGGCGGCCAATCCGCCAAGGTCCGATACGACAAGGGCACCATTGACTTCTGCGGCTACTAATTGTGCCGGCAGGTTGAAAGCATAGATTCTGCTGGCGGGTATAGATTTGCACCCGACGCTGGTCAATTCTTGCGCGTTCTGACGTGTTATGAGCGGCCACTCCCGCGCAAGGAACCCGGCAGGGTCAGACACCTCAGTCTGGCAGGCGGGTGGAGACGTCGGTGGGATTGTGGACGTGGGCTCAGGTAGTGATGTTGAGGTTGAAGAGGGCTCAGCCGTGGGTAGCTGGGCTCTTTGAGGAGCTGGAGGGATCGGTGTGGCTACCGTCTCGGATATGGGAGGGGGGGTTAAGGAGCAGCTGCCCGCTAGGCCCCAGAGGATTGTGAGTGCGATGCATCCTGATCCAGATAGCGTAGTACTTTTCACATTAAGTCTCCTTGTCAGCGCCGCCTAACGCCCTCGAGCTGATCGGCCGGGGTTGCTCGCCATTTCTTTTCCCGACCGCCCCGAGCATACACCTTTGCTGCCAAATTCGCCCGCCATCCCCGGTCCGATCCAGCGAGATGTTAGGCTGCAATCTGATGAGAGAAGACTTCCTTGGCGTGTACCGGCCTACCAAACGTGAGGCACGAACCTGTACCTTACCTGCGCAGCATAAGCGTCGTAGCCCGGCAGCCTCTCCCTCAATTCCTTCTCTTCCATCACGGCTCTTCTAGCAAGGAGCGCAATGAAGAGTCAGCGCGCATACCTCGCCATACCACGATCCCAGGACCATTGGGACCGCCAGCGAGAATACCAGGATGCCAGAATACATCGGATGTCGCACCCGGCGATAGGGACCTGACGTGATCACAACCTGTGAACGATCGTCTTGAGGGCGGACAACCGCAGATGCGAAGGCATTTTCCCGGAAGGCAATGAAGATCAAATAGAAAGACCAGAGCAGAAGAAGGGTGCCGAGGGCGTGGAGCAACAACGGTACCGGTGACCAATGAAAACGTGTCGCGTCTAATGACATGAAGGCCAGCCAGAGGAAAGGAAAGACCAGGAGCACTGCGAAGAGGATCCTGTCCCATCGAGGCTGCTCAGGGCTGAACAGCGTCAAGCGTTCTTGCATCAAACCTGGGCTGTGCCTGTAGAGCCAAGCTGTGACACCAACATAGAAGCAGCAGAAGAGGGCGAGGAAGATCCATCCAGCCGCCCAGGCTGTGGTGCCGGCCGGGAGGAACAGGGCGAGGCAAAACGCGATGAAGAAACCGACGAATTCCAGAACCTGCTTGCCTAGATCGACCTGCACGGGCACCTCCACTTTGATTGCCGCCTAACGCCCTCGAGCTGATCGGCCGGGGCCACGCACCACCCTGCCCCCGAACCACCCTGAGCATACAACAATCATGCCAAACTCGCCCCGCATCCCCGGTCCCATCCAGCGAGATGTTAGCAGGCCCCAATGCCGCTAGAACATGCGGCACGGTTGGTCTCGTGACGTTTCACGAGGCAGGACGGCCTTCGGACAGATGCTTTTCCATCTCGATCTCTTGTATCGGAAAACCACTGAGCTCTCGATCGATCGGTGCCTTTGGCGTGAAGCCCATGGCTTCGTAGAAACTTTGCGCTGACATCGCCGAGTGAAGGTATAGCCTTTTCACGCCGGCCGCCCGCGCTGTAGCCTCGAATCTTGGCCATCAGCATTCTGCCGATGCCCCTCCTCTGCATGTCGGAAGATACAAACACATTCCGAACACGATCCCTGTCGAGGGAGGCAACCCCGACCAGTTCATCGTCGTCAACACACACGATCATGTATTGGGAAGCTCCCGTCTCGATAAGCTTACTGGTTGTGAAAAATGGAATTAGGGCTTCGATGGCTCCTTGCGAATACTCTTGGCTGCTCACCGTGCGCAAGGTACGGACGATGAGGCGGCTCAGAGCTTCCGCGTCCTCAGATTGAAACTCCTTGATATCCATCTTCAACTGGTTCCTCTAGGATGGCCTGCTAACGCCATCGAGCTGATCGGCCGGGGCCATTCACCACCTTGGCCCAGACACGTCCTGAGCATACAACAATCACACCAAATTCGCCCAGCATCCCCGGTCCGATCCAGCGAGATGTTAGGCATTTCTCACGGATTTGTCTTGCGAAGGTAGCGTCCCGACCAAACAGCCGAAATGCAAATGGCCAGCAAACTCGCCAGCGTGCTTGGCAAATTGACCAAGGGGAGTCGACTGACGGCGAGAAACCCCCAGAGTGCATAGGCAATGAAGTAGGTAAAGAATGCAGAGATGATAGCCATGCAAATCACAAGTAGGCGGCGCACCCTGGGCTGCGGATGCAAACCGATTTGCTGGGTTGTCACATGGAAGAGACCAGCAAGCAGCACAGCCAGCATGCCGCCAATGGCTGTAGACCAAGGAGAGATAGCCAACGCCAGGTACCCCTAGCCAGGAAGTTCTGCGAGAAGCTGCCGCCTGGGGGTGGTTCCCCGGCAACACGATGCCACAAGACGCCCCATAGGAAGGTTCCGAGTATCAAGATGAACGGAAATGCAGCGCCGGCGGCCAGCCCTGCCACACCGGCCTCCTTCACGCGGTTAGAACCGCCGCCATTCAGGAGGCTCGGTTCCTTCTGCTTCAACTGGAACTCGTGAGACAGGCAAGTGTCATTTCACTCATTCCCATGCAATGCGGGACCAGAAATGCCTAACGCCCTCGAGCTGATCGGCCGGGGCCAATCACCACCCCGCCCTCAGCCCGCCTTGAGCATACAACAATCACGCCAAACTCGCCCTGCATCCCCGGTCCGATCCAGCGAGATGTTAGATGGCAATTGGGTGTTTCCTTGATCTCAGCGATAGATGGAATGCCATCCTCTGTGCTCTGATTCCGCTGCCTTGGCACGAACAAACTGAGCGTCCGCGATTCTCATTGCCTTCTCCGGATCCAATGGCAATTCCGCAAAGTCATTGTGGTATAGGACTAGTCGGGCATCCGCTGGAGCGTGGCCCTGAAGATGTGCAAACCCGCTCACCGTGCGATTGTGAATTCTCTGTCCACCTTCCTGTTGCCCCCGAATTGATGATGGATTGGGACCTGGCGAGGATTTCCAGGTTCGGGAACTCCCAACAAGACAGTTTCGTCTCCGTACATCGCGATGAGGAAGTCTTCGGGGTCTAGTGCGGCAAGACCGGCCGTCGCATCGAAGAGCACGAACAGCGCAGGATGCTGGCCCTTCGCGGGATTTCCGAATTTGCGATTTTGCGCTATCGAACTTGCTTCTTATTCTGCTCGCCGAGGGATTAAGCACGAATGTGGAGTTCTGGCTCTTCGGCGGAGGCCAGCAACTCACGCTCAAAGTCACCGCGTTCGAGCTGCTTGATTTCTACAATGACCTCGGTTTCTAGGAGCCATATTCGGTAATCTGGCAGCCTGATCTGACCGGTAGCCGGGATTGCTTGAAACTCAACACCACGAATCTTCACACAGCGCTTCAAAAAGCGCCTCTCACTCCGTGGGCATCAACGGCTCATTCTAGGGTGCGTAGTTGTGTAAATTGCCATCTAACGCCCTCGAGCTGATCGGCCGGGGCCATTCATCCCCCTGCCCCCGAACCATCCTGAGCATACAACAATCCCGCCAAATCCGTCCAGCATCCCCGGTCCGATCCAGCGAGATGTTATGCGGCAGCCTATGGCACATCCGCATTCGCATCACTTGGCTCGATTAGGTCCCAACGGTTTCCGTACAGGTCCTCGAAGACAGCGACTTTGCCGTAAGGCTCCACCTTGGGCTCCCTTACGAACCTGATACCTTCAGCGAGCATCTCGTCGTAGTCGCGCTTGAAATCGTCCGTGCTCAGGAACAAGAAAACGCGCCCGCCTGTTTGATTACCAACGCACGCCTCCTGCTCATTTGTCGATGCACGGGCCAAGAGAAGAGTCGTTCCGTCTGACTGCGGCGGTGCAACAACAACCCAGCGCTTGTCCTGTTCGGGCTGGTAGGTATCTTCAATTAACTCGAAGTGCAGCTTCCCGCAGAAGAAATCTATGGCTTCGTCGTAGTCCCGCACCACGAGCGCAACGTGAAGAAGTGACTGCTTCATAGTTGTATGGGAGCCCTTCATTCTATCGCCGCATAACGGACACGAGGTGATCGGACCGGGGCCTGTGCCACCCTTTTCTCGATCTTCCCGATCATACAACTTCCGCTCCACACTCGCCCAGCATCCCCGGTCCGATCCAGCGAGATGTTGGGCGGCCAATAGGAGACAGGCCTAGTTGGCTGAGGAGACCGTCACCCAACCCACAAGCTCAATCAAGTCCCCTGAAGCGATGGTTTCCCGACTAGCACCATCTGGGGAAAACACGCTGATTCCGGACTCTGTGACCACCGCTATCCACTCGCCGTTCGGAGCCCATTGCATTGCCCACACGGAGGGACGGGTCCCCCCGACAACACGCGTGGTCCTGCCCTTCAAGTTGTAGATCGCGACTTCCATTTCGCCTTGAATGAACGCGAGCTGGGAGCCATCAGGCGACCATGTCCAATGCTCGGTCTGGGCGACATGAACAGTTGTGAGGGAATTTGCAGACTGTCGACTGGCTCAGGCATGCAGCCTCGCCAACGAAGACACCCCACTGCTCTGAGGGTTCCCCAGAGCGGCCCTCCCCTGAAAAGAACGACAAATGTAGACCGTCAGGGGATAGCCGTGGGCGGTTGCAAATGAGTCCTGGCGGACAGGGAATTGCAGTCAGTGACGTACCGTCGGTAGGGATGTATGCGACAACATCTCCTCTGTCAGGATCGAAACAAGTAGCTAGGACCAGAGAGCCGTCACTTGAAAGGTTCGGGGCGAAGCAATCCATTGGGAGTGGGACGCTACGAAGCTTGCTGCCACTTGTCCTGAACGTGACTAGAGAGTATTGCTCAAACGGCGCGCCACATACCGTAGCTGCCAATCTCGCCGAGCGGGACCATTGGAAGGTAGAGCAATGAGGTGGATAGAGCTGCAAGTCTGCCCTCGTAGCGGTATACGGGGTCTTCAGATCCGGTAGCTAGGTTGAGAGCATATAGACCATCGGCCTTCGAGAGCAAAGCCACGGAGCCGTCAGGTGACACAGACCCTGCGAAGATGTCGCGGGCGAGTGTGTACTGATCACCGGTGGACATGTCTCTGAGGAACAGTGTACGGATCGGGGTGTCAGCCTGGACTCCCGTGGCTGCAGTAAATGCGATGTAGGCGCCAGCCGGTGGCTGCGGGAATGAAGTCCGCGTGGGCCACTTGGTTGCGACGGGGGTTATCGTCATAGGGGGGGACAATGGGGGTGAGACAGGCAGGCCCCCCGCCGGAGACGGGCTGATCTGGCGGCTGCGGGACAGCGCATGCCAAGAGGACAAGTGGGAGTAGCAACGAGGGGAAAGCTCGCAGTTTCTTGTTCATTGGACAGACTCGGTCACTTCTCCATCATGGCCGCCCAACGCCCTCGAGCTGATCGGCCGGGGCCAATCACCACCCCGCCCTCAGCCCGCCTTGAGCATACAACAATCACGCCAAACTCGCCCTGCATCCCCGGTCCGATCCAGCGAGATGTTAGATGGCAATTGGGTGTTTCCTTGATCTCAGCGATAGATGGAATGCCATCCTCTGTGCTCTGATTCCGCTGCCTTGGCACGAACAAACTGAGCGTCCGCGATTCTCATTGCCTTCTCCGGATCCAATGGCAATTCCGCAAAGTCATTGTGGTATAGGACTAGTCGGGCATCCGCTGGAGCGTGGCCCTGAAGATGTGCAAACCCGCTCACCGTGCGATTGTAACTCTTGTCCACCTTCCTGTTGCCCCCGAATTGATGATGGATTGGGACCTGGCGAGGATTTCCAGGTTCGGGAACTCCCAACAAGACAGTTTCGTCTCCGTACATCGCGATGAGGAAGTCTTCGGGGTCTAGTGCGGCAAGACCGGCCGTCGCATCGAAGAGCACGAACAGCGCAGGATGCTGGCCCTTCGCGGAGATTCCAAATCTGCGATTTTGCGCTATCGAACTTGCTTCTTATTCTGCTCGCCGAGGGATTAAGCACGAATGTGGAGTTTGGCTCTTCGGCGGAGGCCAGCAACTCACGCTCAAAGTCACCGCGTTCGAGCTGCTTGATTTCTACAATGACCTCGGTTTCTAGGAGCCATATTCGGTAATCTGGCAGCCTGATCTGACCGGTAGCCGGGATTGCTTGAAACTCAACACCGCGAATCTCACACAGCGCTTCAAAAAGCGCCTCTGAACTCCGTGGGCATCAACGGCTCATTCTAGGGTGCGTAGTTGTGTAAATTGCCATCTAACGCCCTCGAGCTGATCGGCCGGGGCCACGCTCCCTCAAGCCTCTCAGCCGACTGAGCATACAACAATCACGCCAAACTCGCCCCGCATCCCCGGTCCGATCCAGCGAGATGTTAGGCGCCACAAACTCCTCACGACTGTTGCGAGTGACGCTCAAGCAACAACTCGATTGCTGCTTCTTCTGGCATCGCCATGCCGAGCGGGCCACATGGAACCCGTGAGAGCTCTAGCGACACCTGCGTCAGGCTGAGCGTCGGCGTGTGCTCAAGAATCCATCGAGCGTTGAGAGAAAGGTCACGCATAGATCCTAGGATGCTGGAACTGTTCGTCTTTGCCACGCTACGATTGTTCATTGCCGCGAGCTCAGCCCGGACAACACTTGCATCTAGACCCATTGAGTATAGAAGTTCTCCAAGTTCGACAACATGGCGGTCAAGTACCGTCTTCAGCGTCTTGACTGGGACAAGAACGGATAGGAGAGAGCGGTCTGAGAGAAAGTGGACCAGCCGATGTCTCCGCATATGGATGAAATTGACATACCAATCCCCCAGGGCCGTGGTTGGCATCTGGTGGCCGTCGGCCGGTTGCACTTGCAGAGCCTTAAGGACCTTTCGAGTACAGCGCGCAGTGTACATACCAACTCCTGAAGGCGCCTAACGCCTCCGAGCTGATGGGCCGGGGTTGATCACCGCCGCTTCTCCAGGCCCACCCCGATCATACAACGCCCGCACCAAAATCGCCCCGCATCCCCGGTCCCATCGAGCGAGATGTTAGGGGGCCAGCGTTCTTGGTCCAAGGGCGAGGAGCCTGAGATCATGGTCTCTGCTCAAGTGCATCGAGGAGTAGAGCCTCCGGGATGATTGCGATACTCGCGCCTTTCTCTTGCTTGAGGCGCTGTGCCTTCTCAACCTTGGTCCCGTGGGTGCCGTACTTCCATTCGTTGCTCCCCGCACCGGCTACGACTAGATAGTCGACCCGTTTCGAGACATTTGACGCTACTAGTCCGCCTCTGGCTCTGGATGGCAGCCTAAATCTCGTGCTTTGGAAGGATGAACAGGCCCGTTAGGCAGAATCGTGCGCCTCCAAACTCTATTTCCCCGATAGGGTCGAATATGACTTGAACTGCGAGCTTGGCCAGGTCCCTTAGGATATGCTCGATGCTAGTGGAATCGAATATGTCGAGAAAGACTTCGTAGGCGTCACTTTCGTAGAAGCGGTCCAACAGTTTGGGTGGCGCTGTATCTCGGCTGTGAGGCGGCTCGACGATCGCCTCGCACTGTCCAACGGCTTGGGGATAACCTTCGGCAAGCATGATCTCTCGGTAGATCCTTGCCATCTCTCTTGAGAGATAGCCAACCTTGTTTCCCTCGATGTCCACCCTGACCGCGCCAGGATCGCGGGGATTAGCGTCCTCGAACGCAAGCGATGCTTTGCACTTCATCGGCTCCGATAGCCCGCCGCAGATTTGCTTCAGCACATCTTGGTGGTAAAGCTCTCCCACGATGGGCACTGCGTATTGACCGTGCCCCTTTAGCAAGATCTGCTCCATCATCAACTGCCATAGCTCCTTGTTGTAGGAGGACCATGAGGGGGATGGCCCCCTAACGCCCTCGAGCTGAGCGGCCGGAACCGGTCACCGCCCCGCCCTTGGAACATCCTGAGCATACAACAATCACGCCAAACGCGCCCAGCATCCCCGGTCCGATCCAGCGAGATGTTAGGGAGCGAGCTTGCTCCTGTGTCACCTAGGGCTCACGACGGTCTAGGCATCCCGATACAAGCCACCGAGCGACTGACCCTTGTTCTGTGGTTGCGAGTAGGTCCGTTCCCTGCTCGGTGAACCCGAGGGCGGACGGCGTTTCGTTCAGTGTGTCAAGAACACACAGTTCGGACTGTGATTCCAGATCCCAGAGAGCAACCCCGCTATCGAACCCGATAGCTAGCACGTGAAGGCGAGGATGGAACGCGATCGCCATGGGATCGTAAGGCAGGGCAATATCACTCGTGGAGGTTCGGATTCTTCACTTCAACGAGCGCGACCGAATTGGTGCAAAGTGCAGCGGCAAGAAGTTCGCCGTCTCTCGAGAAGGCCCGGCGCGGGAGATCTCGTTGTCGATCGGGCGGACACCTTGTGGCAGGGGCGGATCGGTATGTTGGCACCGAGTCTCCGGGCTTCCAGAAGAGAAGGTCACCATGGACTGACGCGAGGGCGATAAGATCGCTACTGGGCGAGAATTGGGAGGCCCCGATGAGGTTATCTGGGTCCGCCAATTTCAAGACTTGTGAGGGCTCTGTTCTGCGAGGCTGGGAACCCTCGTTCATGTACCGGGGAACGTCCTCCAGCCTGTACAGGTACACATAGAAATTGGCTATTGCGAGAGTATCCCCGTCCGGCGAGTAACTCAGATCGACCGCATGGTAAAAGTCGTCAATCGCTCTTTCGTACGCGCCGTTCATGGTGTTTCGGGTCGACACGATCACGTGTGCAATCTTTCCACCCGCCCTGATCCCCGAAGCGAGGTGCGCCTCATCTGGAGAGAATTGAAGGGAGGCGCGGAGCTCCGAGCCTGTCGCGGTCCATAGGGGTGACCAGTCTTTGGATGACCAAAGGACGACCGTTGGCGGTGTTTGTATCTCGTCGGTAGCGAAGTCCTGCAACGCCAGAAGGTCTCCACTTGGAGAGACCGCTCCGCACGCTTTGTATTCAGGCTGCAGTGCACGAGCGAATTCTTCGGGCGCGATGCGCCGGGGGGTGGCTGTCGCTCCAGGAGACGGAGTCGATGTCAGGGGCTGTGCGTTCTCAGCCGTGATTGGCGAGGAGGAGCCAGATGGATCCCCGAGGGGAGGGGTCACTTTAGATTCCACAGTCGTGAAAGCTTCAGCGCCTGTCGCGGTTGCCAACGGAGTGGTTGGTACGCACGAAGCCGCCAAGGCCAAGCCCACTACCAGAAATCCAATTCTCCTCATTCCGCAAGCCAACTGGCTGAGCTCCCTAACGCCCTCGAGCTGATCGGCCGGGGCCATTCACCACCCTGCCCCAGGACCATCCTGAGCATACAACATTCACGCCAAACTCGCCCAGCATCCCCGGTCCGATCCAGCGAGATGTTATGCTGCCGCGAGCTTTGCCAGGTTGGTTATAAGATTGTAAGTGAACCAGCCATCGCCAGTCCTGAACACTTGTGGCTTTGCGCTGGCTGCGTCCCGCTGAATCTCGATTGCATCGCTGAAGGGAGTGAATGAGACCATCTTTGGATACTTGATTCGGAAGGATTTCACCCTTCCCGTAAAGTAGACGTGCTTGTTTGTTACTCCAACGAGGCCTGTATCGATAAGGGTCATTTCCGTGTGCTTGACAGGATTGCCTCTAAAACCCCCAGTTCTCCAATAGAGGCCTTTCGCTACTTTCACGCTGACTCCACTGTAACCTCCGGAGTAAGTTGTCTTGGTTCTTGGCTCGTAGTATGGCACCTGCTGAAAGAGCCACACCAACTGCTCCGACTTTTGAAAATTGAAGGGCAGGTTCCCTTCGAAACTGACCCGAGACGGGATTTCTCCATTCATTACGTCTCGGAGTAGCGCTGCCTTCACGAGTTTCGTGTATGCTCCATCCACGTCGAGATCTTCCTGGCCGAGATGAAAGTGGTCTCGGTAGGAGGTAATTGCGCTTTCTTCGTCCTCTGTCAGGATGTCATCCTCAAGCGACTTCTCAATTGCCGCCTGGAACGCCTTCACGAGTAGGGCCCTTGTTTCCTCCGGGGAAATGTAAGAGTCCTCGGCGATTGTCCTGATTTCGGTGCCGACTTGCTCAGATTGAGACGCGCCGAGAGCAGCCGAGGTAGCCCTTTCTACAATTCTCTGTTGCCCTTCTGAGTGACGAGCCTCGCATTCCTTGTGACTCTTTCTGAGCAGCCCAGCATCCTTCCCGCAGTAGATACACTTACCCATTGCTGACCTCCGTGAACAAAGGAACCATTGGCAGCATAACGCCCTCGAGCTGATCGGCCGGGGCCACACTCCGCCCTGCCCCCGGACCACCCTGAGCATACAACAACCACCCCCAACTCGCCCAGCATCCCCGGTCCGATCCAGCGAGATGTTAGGCATCCAGTTCCACTCAAGAGGCATCTCCTCTGCTTGGAATTCGCTGGCGACGAGAGGTAATTGCCTTGGCTATGACGAACATGAATGAAATGAAACCCATGGCCGCTGCCCCGCAGGCTGTAGACATGATTGGAAACAGCCAGGCGTAGTAGCCGCCTTGTCCCCAGCTCCACTCCCAGAGCCGTCCGTCTTCATCGACCGAATAGTATGTTTCTCCGAAGCTGTCTGGCAGGGAGCAGTTGGCGGCTCCCACGACCGGTGATCCTCCCTGAGGCGGCCTAGGGGGACCTCGCGTGGGGCACGGCCTCGTAACAGGGCTTGGAGGCGTGGGCGTTAGCGATAGGATCTCGTGCCAACAATCAGTCGATGGTCGGATGTGGTTGCATACCCAAAGGCTTCCTGTGGCATCAGCAACGATGACCAAGAAGGGATCCACACGATTGATTGAGTCGACCCTTACGGGCGGACCAGGCACGGGTGTCCATTTCGTGTATTGCCTCGCAGTGCGGAAGTGGAAGAGGGAATATCCAAGGAGCCCACCGACAATGATCGATGAAGTTACGATGGCGATACCAGAGACCCATTTGGATCTAGGATGCGCAGGCCGCATTGATGGGTTCCCCTTGTTTCTGGATGCCTAACGCCCTCGAGCTGATCGGGCGGGGCCATTCACCGCCCGGCCCCTGATCCATCCTGAGCATACAACAACCACGCCAAATTCGCCCAGCATCCCCGGTCCGATCCAGCGAGATGTTAGGCCGACCCGATGTGCTCCTTGACGACATCTCACATCCACGGCATGGATGATGTAGCCGATTGGTCTCCCGGAGAGTGACCAGGCAGGCCCGTAATGGTGCGACTGGCGTTTCCCCTTCGCAAGGCTCAGGCTCGACTCGCTGACCAATCGCAGGTGGGACTGAGACCAAGCAACTGGCTCAATGTGCAAGGTAGAAGGGGCCGAGCATCAATGGGAGCATCATCCCAAGGCCAACGTAGTAGATACATGCGGTCGTGAGCCCGCCAGCAAGGAATGTGCCGACCCAAGTGAAGGCCTGGATACCGGCGTCCGCCCCCTCGGATCGATTGGCCCGTATTGCCAGGATGCCCAGTACGAGCGCAGGGGGTGGAAGGAACACGGGCAAGGCGGCGATGACAAGCCAAGTGAGCGGAAGGTAGTCAGTTCCTTGCATGAGAGGGATCCACGTGAAGTAGACAGCCCCCAACGCGATCATGGTCATCAGGAAGCTGATTGATGCAAAGACTGGGCCTCGAGGTTCTTTGACGCATTCAGGTTCCTTGGGGCGGCCTAACGCCCTCGAGCTGATCGGCCGGGGCCACACTCCGCCCTGCCCCCGGACCACCCTGAGCATACAACAACCACCCCCAACTCGCCCAGCATCCCCGGTCCGATCCAGCGAGATGTTAGGCATCCAGTTCCACTCAAGAGGCATCTCCTCTGCTTGGAATTCGCTGGCGACGAGAGGTGATTGCCTTGGCTATGACGAACATGAATGAAATGAAACCCATGGCCGCTGCCCCGCAGGCTGTAGACATGATTGGAAACAGCCAGGCGTAGTAGCCGCCTTGTCCCCAGCTCCACTCCCAGAGCCGTCCGTCTTCATCGACCGAATAGTATGTTTCTCCGAAGCTGTCTGGCAGGGAGCAGTTGGCGGCTCCCACGACCGGTGATCCTCCCTGAGGCGGCCTAGGGGGACCTCGCGTGGGGCACGGCCTCGTAACAGGGCTTGGAGGCGTGGGCGTTAGCGATAGGATCTCGTGCCAACAATCAGTCGATGGTCGGATGTGGTTGCATACCCAAAGGCTTCCTGTGGCATCAGCAACGATGACCAAGAAGGGATCCACACGATTGATTAAGTTGACCCTTACGGGCGGACCAGGCACGGGTGTCCATTTCGTGTATTGCCTCGCAGTGCGGAAGTGGAAGAGGGAATATCCAAGGAGCCCACCGACAATGATCGATGAAGTTACGATGGCGATACCAGAGACCCATTTGGATCTAGGATGCGCAGGCCGCATTGATGGGTTCCCCTTGTTTCTGGATGCCTAACGCCTCCGAGCTGATGGGCCGGGGCCAACCCCCGCCATGGCTCCAGACTGTCTCGAGCATACAACAACTCTGCCAAATTCGCCCCGCATCCCCGGTCCCATCCAGCGAGATGTTAGGGGGCTCCACAGGTGGTTCTCGCCGTCGCTCTGTCAGCAATCGTGTGCTCAGCTCTTGCCACGCACTGAGTTCAACGAGTTCCACAGAGTCGGTCAGGACGCTTATTGCCCATCGCCGAACGTCTGCACAGTAGTGTTCTGCTGAATCCTTACGAACGTCCGCGACAGTCAAGTGCCAACGGATCTTGTCAACATCCTCAAGCTTGGGACCCTTCGTGATGCTCCAAGTGCGATGACCTGTATCCATCATCTCGCGAATTCTGTCTTCTGGCCTCCTCCACCGACAATCCTTGAAAGACAAACTTCTTTAGAAGCTCCCTGGCGGCAAGCCAGCCCTCCGCGGAGTAGGCGTTGTGCTGAAGCATGTAGCACGGGACGCTGAGATGGTGCACCTGGTAGAACTCAGGGGCCCCCAGTTCCTTCGTCTGAGTGAGGTCGAAGCGGTTCTGGCAGCTTTCAGTGTCTGGCAACTGAGCACCGCACCTCGGGCAGAGACTCTTCATCCGCACAGTGTAGCTGAGCTCCATATCAGATAGTGGAGGTTGAGCCCCCTAACGCCCTCGAGCTGATCGGCCGGGGCCACACTTCGCCCTGCCCCCGACCCGCCCTGAGCATACAAAAAACACGCCAAACTCGCCCAGCATCCCCGGTCCGATCCAGCGAGATGTTAGGTGGCCACTCCTTATCCGCCACTGCCCGGAGCGGCATGAGCCTCGGATCTGCTCAGGCCAAAACCGAGTATGGCAGCAGCAATTATGGTGCCAAGCCCAGAGACGACGACCGGATTGCCGACCGCAAATCCAATCGCGAATGCGGTCGCGACGGTGGCTGTGACAATGGCGGCCGCCTGCAGGAGTGGTGCTCGCCACAGTTCGAATTGTGCTGTTGCGGCGTCGGAGGATCTGGATCGCTCGGCACTCCTTGAGGCTGCAAGCAAGGGAATTAGGAAGGCTGGCCTGATCAGATTTGCGATGTTTTGGATTGTGTTTCCGGGGGCCATGTTTCTTGTAGCAAGGATGTCCTGGAAGTGAACGATGGAAGCCCCCACGCCAAGCACAGTTACCGAGATGACCGTTGCCTCCCTGAAACCATCGCGTCGACCCGTGGCCACTAGCCCAAGGATTCCTACCGCTAGGTTTGCGAACGCCATCTCGAGCTGAAACGGACTGCCGCTGGGCCAACCGACAAACTCGGCTACGACATCGGAAAAGAAGTAATGTCCGAAGAAGGAGGCAATGCCGCTGCCAGCAACGCCGAGGCCGAAAAGCATGATGAGTGGGACTTCTATGCGCCTGTCGCGAGTAGTGGATGAGCGGTCAATCAGCAGAATAGCGGCACTCAATAGAAGAGGGAGTAATGAAAACAGGAATACCCTCACTACAAAAAGAGACATTCACGTCCTCCTTCTGAGAAGCAACTTGGACGGTGGACGCCTAACGCCTCCGAGCTGATGGGCCGGGGTTGATCAACGCTGCTTCCTCTGCCCAATCCCGATCTTACAACGCCAGCACCAAATTCGCCCCGCATCCCCGGTCCCATCGAGCGAGATGTTAGCCGGCACACGTCTGCCCGAGGTCTTAGCGTCGTGATCTGCGACGGGGAAGGGCGAAAATCAAGAGGCTGAGGATTATGAAAGGCCAAAGGTTGAGGCCACTGTAGACTTGGCCAATGAGCGGCAATGCCGAAAGAACGTCTGGGTAAAAGATCCGCGCGAAAACCAACATGAACACCACAACCCCTAGGATTAGGCCGAGGTTTCGGAAATAGGCTTTGATGTATGTCATGGGCTCTCCAAATTGACAGCATTTCACTCTTCAAGATACAACGGATTCGAGAGCTTAGAGATAGTCCCTGAGTGTCAAAGACGCGTCATCCCGATGAATTGGGTCTGGCGACATGTGCAAGATTCGCATGAGCCAATCGAGGGCCGGTTAATAGTGCATGGGGTGCGTTTGCGAGATGCCGGATCAGGGTTTTAGCCGGCTAACGCCCTCGAGCTGATCGGCCGGGGCCATTCACCACCCTGCCCCCGAACCATCCTGAGCATACAACAATCACGCCAAACGCGCTCCGCATCCCCGGTCCGATCCAGCGAGATGTTAGGCCGCCTGAGACCCGGCCACGCGAACCCGACAACGAGATGTCGGCCCATTCCTTGCCCTTTGCGAGACACGGGGTGGGGAAGTTGATGCCTTCGCGCCGAGCGCTTCGCCTACTGCCTCTGCAGGTTCGCCACCAGCTCCACAAGCCCCTTGGTGGAGTTCGATTGTGCCCAACTCTGGCAATAGCCAAGGCCGAAGGCGATCGGGAAGATGGCTGCAAAGAACGCCGATCTCCCCGCGAGCTGCCCAAGCATGCCAAAGGCAACAAAGCCAATAAGTGATAGGAGAAAGACTGCGCCAATTATAGCCGCCCTCTGGCGCTGACCTCGCAGGCGAGCTTTCAGAAGTTCAGAATAGCCATCTCGGAAGTCTAAGGGCGGTGTTCGGTGAGGCATCGGATTCTCCTTGTCAGTCCCTTGCTCGGTCAGGGGCATTGGAGTTCTGTCTATGCAGGCCAACGGATAGGATTCGGCGGCCTAACGCCCTCGAGCTGATCGGCCGGGGCCATACACCGCCTCGCCCCCGCACAACCCTGAGCATACAACAATCACGCCAGATTCGCCCAGCATCCCCGGTCCGATCCAGCGAGATGTTAGGAGGCTCGGCTCTCGGAAAGGATTGTTCTGAGGCCTTTCATCCAATCAGCCACACAAGGCGTTGCCTCATTTTGTCTCTTCAGGCACGCCTGAGAGCTCCCAGATGATTGTCGTGTGGTCACCTGGTGAGATGGCTGCTTCCAGACCATCCGGACTGATCCCAGTGACATTTGCCGTGAGCCATTGCTGCTCGCTCTCGAGAAGTTGGTGGTAGTCATTGACATCCCAGAGCTTGAATTCCCAACCGACAGTTGATGCCAAGATGGGGGCTCTGTCAAAGAAGACGAGATAAACCGGGGAGTATGAGGTACTGGGCTTGCTGCTTGGGGCAAGTTCATGCTGCAGTGACCATGAGTCGGTCCTGTAGATGTAGATGCTCGGTTCGTCTGTGCCGACGGCAAGCAGACGTCCGTCCGGGCTGAAGGCTAGACTGGTGACAATGCCGGGAGCTCTGTGGCTCCAAACAACACTCCCTGATAGAAGATCCATAACGCGGACGTTGTCCGACGACTCGGTATATTGGCCAATGGCCAGCAAAGGACTTTGACTGTCTAAGGAAATGCCCGAGACCGAATCGATTCGCTCGGATATTTCTATCGTTTCCCTTGCTAGACTGTAGACCCGCACCCTGGTGGTCTCAAATTTCCCCTCATACCAAACAAGGGAGGCTTCATCCTCGCTGAAGGTCAACTGACTGACCTGATAGCCCTGATCTATGGGAATAGTTCGGATGACACTCAACGCCCCGAGGTCCCAAATCGTGATCGGGCCCCCTGAACCGCATATGGCGAGCAACTGCCCGCTGGGGCTAAGAGCAAAATCGACCACCGCGTCCTCAGAGACTGTCAATGACTGGTTCATTCTTCCATCTCGGGCTCCCCAGAATCTTGACCTCGCCGTCCGGGTCACCCGATACGACGAACTGCCCATCTTGGGCAAACTGCACAGGTGCACTCGGGCCGACATACCAGTTCAAGGCACTTGCCTGCTTGTGGGTTCCGACATTCCAGACCTCAACCGAGTAAGCGGTCAGCAAGGCGAGCCTGTCACCTTGTGGGGAGTAGGCTGCGGCGAGAGGCTCAGTGGGATATTCGGGAAGAGTGCTCTGCCTTGATCCGTCCGCCGAGCTTCGCGTTTCCACAATGCCTTTGTAGCACGCCCCAGAATAGGATGACCATGCCCCGCAGTAACCGACCAACACGGATTGTCCGTCGGGAGAGAAGAGGGCAAAGTCGACGCTGCCCTGTTCGGGAATATTGATTGTGTAAGTTGGGCTTCCGGACGGCACGGCGAAGACCATCACCCGGTCGGCGCCTGAAGTGGCTGAATTGTCATGCGAGTAGGAGCCAGCAATCACAATCGCTTCGCTCGAGCGGTTGAAATCCATAGATGCCACGCTCTCGAAACCGGTGTTGATCGAAGCTTCGACTTGGCGCGACGCCACGTTGAAAATGGACAATCTTCCGGTGGCATCGACAGCAGCAAGACGTGAACCGTCACGGCTGAATCGGACACGCCGGACGAAGCTGTATGGCTGACGTTGAGGGTCATTGAGAGGTTGGAGAGGCGTCCAACGTACAGCGTCCCAAAGCAGAATCTCCCCACTGCTTGTTCCGGCAGCCAAGAAAGAGCCGGTCATGTCGAAATCCACATCGGTGACAGTTTTCAGCCCGAGAGGAAGCCCAACTAGTGGTTGGTCGCTTCCCAGGTTCCACACTTGGATCTCGCTGCTGCCGTTCCTGTTGCCGTGTGCTCCCCTAGTGAAGTTGCCATCGCTTGGGCTTACGGCCAGGTAGATAACCCAAGGTCCGGCGTCAAACTCGCGGGTTATCTCAAGGCTTTGAGCGTCGAGCATGTAGACTCCGCTAGATGTCCCAACCACGAGAGATGTTGCGTCTGGAGACCATGCTGCAATCTGCGGGATGCCATTGCCCAGCCTCCAGAGGGGGGTCATGGAGAGGTCCGGTTGGTTGATGGGCTGGCTGTCTGTTGGATGAGGGCAGGCGTGTAGGTGTCGCTGGCCGACTGGTTGGAGTCGTTGCCGACCGGCTGGTAGGAGGGGAAGAAGCTGGCCCTGTTTGCGACGGTGGACCGTAATCATCCTTGGAGCAGGCTGCGGCGCAGGTCGCTACAACGGAAAGCGTCATGAGTACTTGCAAGATGTTTCCTGCCCGTTTCGATGAAGTCCTCATGCGCTCTTTTCCCCCGAAAAGATCAAACTTACCGAGCCTCCTAACGCCCTCGAGCTGATCGGCCGGGGTCATGCACCGCCTTGCCCCCGAGCCATCCTGAGCATACAACAATCAGGCCAAACTCGCCCAGAATCCCCGGTCCGATCCAGCGAGATGTTAGGCAGATGTGGGTCCCCGTCATCATGGGCATATCGGACAGCTGGCCCCACCGAGTTCTCAACATTCGAACACCGACCAGCAAATGTGGTTCCGTAGCCGCTGGTCGTCGAGTACAAGCTCACGAATCGCCTCCGGAAGCTGGTCGCGTTGCCAGCGGCACTCAAGTCGCCCTGCGCCCTCACCCTCTCCTTCCGGTGCGGCAGCACGTGCGGCCTTGATGGCATAGGCGGCCGCACCGAGCTCGTGGGCTGCGACATGGGCCACAGCTGCCGCTTGCCCAGCAGCGTATGCTGCGTTCCGAGCGGCTCCATTCAGCTTCCTTGCAGCAGCCATAGCATGGCCGCCCGCTGCACGAGTCTCCATCATCTTGGTTTCGCCGCGCGTCCATGCCCGAATTTGCTCGATCGCCTGACGCGGTCGTGGATCCTCAGGTTGCTCCGACTCGAAGAGGTGCAGAACGTGCTCTGCGCACGCGGCCGCCCAAATGGCCAGGAGCCGATGATCGGAGTCCGTGAGCGTCCCTCCTCGGCGAATGGTAATGAAGCGGGTGTCGCGATCTTTGGGCAGGATCATTATTGACCCCTTCCTGTTGCATCTGCCTAACGCCCTCGAGCTGATCGGCCGGGGCCACTCACCGCCTTGCCCCCGGCACGTCCTGAGCATACAACAATCACGCCAAACTCGCCCAGCATCGCCGGTCCGATCCAGCGAGATGTTAGGCTGATTGGAGCAATACGACAAGCAGGGCCAGGGCGAAGCACCGGCACTCGCCTCCATGATGCTTGCTGCTAGTCCAGGGCGCTACCACATGCCCCCATCCAGCCTTGGGGCCTCCGGCTTGTTGGGTCGAATGTCATTCTCTGGCTGAGGAATTACCACGCTCCGCCAACCGCTGGCCGCTAGCCTATTCAGGTTCTTGGATGGAGAAGGTCAGCTGGAAAATCGCTCGGTGCTTGATCTGCAACTGATGAACTCTAGCCCATTTGTGGTACGATCAATATCTCCCCCCTCAAACATCCAAGCTGGTATGCCCCAGAAACTCGAACCGCTCCGGGTTATCGCGCCCATGGAGGCGCATATTGCATGACAAGCCTTGGAATTGACCGGCGTGTAGCTCGATGGAATGAGATCGGTCTGCGATCTGCCCGCATCATGCTCATGCTATTTGGATTGTCCCTCCTTCTTTTTTGGGTAGCCAGCCTGCCTGAGTTCTTCCGCCGCTCCTCCATGCTAACTGTCACGACTCTTGTGAGGGCTGGTGAGGTGCTAGCCAGCAACGGGTTAGTTCTGGGAGCAGCCGCCGAACGAGGTTTCCCCTTAGTTACATATCTGGGCTATCAGATTGGCATCTGGCTGCTCAGCGTTGGAGTGTTTTTTGCTGTAGCTGGGTTGATCCTGTTGAAAAGCAAAAGATCGTGGTTTGGTTGGCTAACAGCGCTGGTGCTCGTCGGTCTTGCTACGGGCAGCATGACCAGCATCATGTACGTCGTGCAACCGCCAAGGAGCATCATGATTGCGGTTGAAGCCGCAGGGTGGTTGGTTTGGCCATTGCTATTTCTGTGGGCGTATCTCTTTCCAAGCGGAGGCGGATCGCCTCGCTGGACCCGGTTCCCAACCGTGCTGCTGTTGGTTGTCGTTGTAGGTCTCATTGTAGTCGAGTTTCTTGCGAGCCAAGGAACGCCGCCGATGGGCATCGTCCTGGCTCCTCAAATCGCCCCCCTCTTGGTGGCCGTCTTGCTGGGTCTGATTGTCTATTCGCAGATCTACCGATACCGTAAGGTCTACGGGACGATTGAACGTGAACAGGTGAAGTGGTTCTTGTTCGCAATTTCCGTCCTATTGTTGCAGGTTGTGCTATTCGCATTGACGGGAGTCTTTGGCATTACGCCATCAGCCATAGCAACGGATCTTGCCGGGTTACTGCCTCTCTTGCTCCCTGTTTCATTGGGCTTCGCCATATTGCGTTACCACCTCTATGACATTGACCTAATCCTGAATTGCACGATTGTCTATGTCCCCCTCACCGCATTCATGGCGGGGTTGATCGCCGTCGGCGCCAAACTGTCCCAAACGGCATTTGTCGGAGTCACAGGCCAACAATCAGATGCGGTCCTAGTGGTAGCTACATTCCTGGTTGTTTCCGTGTCCACGCCGATCAAGCTCCGTTTGCAAGGATTTGCTGATCAATATTTCAAAGAAAGCGTGGACGCAGAGCACCGTCTGAGCTCGTTCTCGAAACGTGTGGCTGATGTGATCGAAGTATTGGATCCCAAACGGATGGGCCCTCGTTTTGTTCAAGAGTGTGTTGTAGCGCTGGGGGCAGAAGGGGGGGCACTCTACCATACTGTAAACACTCAGCCTAGCCTGATTTTCAAGAGCACAGGCTGGGTTGGCTTATCCGTACTTGACATATTGATGAGTGACGATTTGGGGAATCTCGGGATGATCTCATTCGGAAGGAAGAAGTCAGGCGCACCTTACTCTGACGGCGACCGGAAAGCGGTTGAAGGCTCTTGCAAATGTTGTCGCACCGGCACTCGGCTGGGAATGCCAAATCGAGTAACGCCTGTAAGGATGCCGGCTCACGATCAGCCTAACGCCTCCGAGTTGATCGGCCGGGGCCACGCTCCGACCCGCCCCCGAGCCGCCCTGAGCATACAACAATCACGCCAAACTCTCCCCGCATCCCCGGTCCGATCCAGCGAGATGTTAGCCAGCAGAATAGTTGAATTGAGATCAGTATTCACGCAAAACCCCTAACACCCCAGGCCCTTGCCTGCATGACAATCGTCCCGTCATATTCCATGATAAGGCGACTTCTTAGGCTTTCCTTCAGATGGCGGCGCTCATCCTTGCTAAGGCTGCTCACGTAGCTCGGAGCCGGGCCAACAGCGCCCAGGAATGGATCCCAAAAGTCCGAGAACCCGTTGAACTTGGTCAAGGTTTCAAGGGCTACGACCTCCACGTCCTTGAGCCCGGCTGTTGTGAAGAGCGATCGCAAGGGGTCAGGCGCACAGAGCGGAAATCGGATCCCCTCGTCGAGGTTGGCGGCATTCGGATGTAGCGCCACCGCTGCATCCCAGAATGCGCGCGAGGAATTGCATTCCCCCCGAATAGTCCCAGACATATGCAGCGAGCAGACCGTTCATCGTCATTCGCTCGACTAATGACCGGACCATTGACTAGGCTGCTCAATAAAGTTCAGGACCAATCCGGAGGCGCAACAGTCAAATTGACGTGGCTGCACCGGAAGATCCTCCATCCTTCCCACTTGAAAGGCGACCCGAGGGTCGCGAATTCTCTCACGTGCGATCTGGAGCAGCGCATTTGAGGGGTCGCATGCCAGGATAGAGGCGGGGCCCGCATGCTCGATTATGGCTTCTGTCAGAGCCCCAGTGCCGCATCCGAAGTCAAGCCACCGAAGTCCCGCTCTGGGCTCGATCCAGCGAAGGAACTCGGTCGCCGTTTGGCGACTCCACCTACCCATGAAATGGTCGTAGGAACTCGCGGATTCCCAACCATCATCCACCAGTTTCAAGCCTCTTACTCTTTCTGCTGGCTAACGCCCTCGAGCTGATCGGCCGGGGTCACACTCCGTCCTTCCCCCGACCCGTACTGAGCATACAACAATCACGCCAAACTCGCCCAGCATCCCCGGTCCGATCCAGCGAGATGTTAGGCAGAATGCAGGGTACAGTCTGAGGACATGGGTAACACATTATTATAAGGACATCGGTTACACTCGTTCGGCCCGATCGACCTGCCTTCGGCTCACCCCGATCTTCGACACAATATCCTGCATTCGCCCTTCCCGCAAATCATAGCGCCCGATCTGGTAGAAGCAGAAGTACACATCAAACACGCCGTCATCCACCTCCTCTAAGCCGACAAAGTCCTCCTGCGGCGTGTTGCTCACGAAGATCTGCTTCCTCAGCACCCGGATCGTCCCTGACCGGCTCACCCTCCGCACCAGGTAGTGCCCCGGGTACTCGTAGGTCTCGATCTTCCGGGGCATGGCCCGGGTGGATGGCCGGTACACCTCCGCCGGCCGCTTCATCCCCAGCGCTTCATGCGGCCGCTCCTGGTTGAATTCCTGAAGGAAGTGCATCCAACTTCTTCTGTTGGCCCCGCAGGCTGACGCTGGTGGGATCGTTGCCTCCTCCTTAAGCGTCTTGTGCATCCGCTCGTGCACCCCGTTCTGCTGGGGCTTCCCAGGCTCGATCAGCTCCGGGTAGATCCCGAGCTTGATGAACCACACTGAGAGCTGGGACAGCCTGGCCAGCGCATTCGAGGCGAACGGCACCCCGTTGTCGGTCCGGATCCGGTTCGGCAGCCCGTAGGTCTCGAAAAGACGCCTGAAATGTGCCTGGGTGCGCTCCAGCGAGATCGCCGGATGCGCATCGCAGCCCAGCAGATATCGGCTCGCCAGGTCGCTCACCGTCAGCGGGAAGCAGTACGTCCCGTTCTTCAGCCGGAACTGCCCCTTGTAGTCGGCCGCCCAGATGTCGTTCGGCCCGCTGCAGGCCGGGTCTTCGGACAGCCAGGATGCGCCCTCCGGTGGCGCCGCCGTGGGCTTCACCAGCCGCTTCCGACAGGATCCTGGCCACCGTCGACGACCGCCGGCAGGTGCCTGCCCATGCTCCCGCGGCACGCATCAACGCCAGCAGCTTCTTCGGCCCCCAGCGGGGATGCGCCTTCCGCAGCTTCGACCAGCTCGCTGGACGATGGCGCCCTGCCGTCTGCCATGGGCAGCTCTCCGGCCGGCGCGACAGCTCTTCAAGCCCTGCCAGGCCTCGCTCCCGGTATCGGTTGATCCACTTATGCGCTGTCTTTCTGGAGATGCTGAACCGTTCGGCCAGCTCCGTCACGGAGTAGTAGTTCAGCACGTGGTCTTCGATAAATCGCTGCTTCTGCTCGCTCACGGTAACACCTTCCCAGGGCATCGGCTCACCTCCTTCTAATCAAGAAAGTGTCACCGATGTCCTGAGAATTTGTGTTACCGATGTCCTTGAGAAGATTTTGTTACCTATGTCCTGATTTGGTTCACGGCCGTCCGGCAAAGATGTCCCGAAAGTCACATTCCTGTCCTAACCCTTGCCTTCACGGCCCGTATCACTCTGATCGAACCAACGACAACGAGAGCAACCGAGGCGATCAGGACCCCCAGAAGTAGGCCGACCCCACCTGTGCAAATCGGAAAGGCCCGAAAGAGTCGCTGCCGTGGAGGTGTTGCCCAACCCGATAAGGGTCAGGGGCGAAAAGACGAACCCGATCTCAACACCAATCAAGACAACTGCAGCGAAGATCCACAATAGAATCGAAAGGAGCCTATGGCCAGAGATGAAAGGCCTCAGCCCGTGTCTGGTCGCCAAGTTGCCTGTTCGCGATCCCGAGCACGACACCGACTATTGGCAGAACGAAGAAGACAGCAGAACCCGCGGCGAGAAGAAGCGGTGGATGATCGTGGGAAGGGTCGAACACAAAGAGGATCGTCATCCACAAGGGGATAGAGACCGGGAAAAGTATCGCGCCGCCAATGACCCCGGCTAACACCGGAACGGGAGATGTCAATTTGTCATTCATGAGAATGCGTCTAACACCCTCGAGCTGATCGGCCGGGGTTGCTCAACGACAAGCCTCGCCGACGATGCGAGAATACATCAACCAGGCCAAACGCGCACCGCTTCCCCGGTCCGATCCAGCGAGATGTTCTTCGGCCGATGAGCTACCTCATCCCTTTCGTTGCGAGATAGCTTGAGATTCATCAACTCGGGCCGCCACCTGCCCAAAACTGTCGATTGTGAAGTTCTTCACAAGCGGGCTGGTGACGAGCGGGAATAGGTCAATGCGATGTTGGCACTTGACCCTTGGCCGCACCTGCCCCCGAGCTCCCTTTTCGGTTGGCCGCCGCAAGCTCTGGTTGGCTTAATCTGCCAGGCGGCTGCCGGCTCGACACAAACTCTCCAGCGAAGCTCCTGCTGCTCTCGGCCCAGGAAAGGCTTCCTGATATCCCAAGCAGGACCAACAAGAATCGCCAACAAGCTTGCTATTTACTGCGGGCGAAGCAACTCTCTGACCTGCCCGACCTGGCACCGAGATGGTGCTCGAAGATCTACGCCTGCGATAATTAATCCATGTTCCAAGGAGCCAGACGGTCCCTCGGCCGAAGAACGCCTCCGAGCTGATGGGCCGGGGTCACTCAACGCTGCTTCCCCATGCCCAGCCCGATCATATAACGCCTGCTCCAAATTCGCCCCGCATCCCCGGTCCCATCGAGCGAGATGTTAGGCTGATGACTTGATTCTAGTACCACGTGGTCGACCCCGTCGATCGTCTGAGTGGGAACCGAACTGACAGAGATTTCGCCGTCTGGGCTGACTGAAAGAGTAAAGGTTCGGGTCGAAGTACTTGCTCTAAGCCTTCGGACCATGACGAGCTAAGTTCCACCGTAACGACATATGGGTTAGAGATCCAGCGCGATAACGTTCATGAACATCGTCATCCCTAGTGACCTTAGGCCGAGATTGTGACGGCAAGCCTAGAGCTTTGCTGTATGCCAGGTGGGCTCTTGGGTGAACATCATGACGGTCATTTCACTCTTCAAGATACAATGGATTCGAGAGCTTAGAGATAGTCGCCTGAGTGGCAAAGATCGTAGACTGCAAGTTCGTCGGTGGTTGGTTCTGCACATGCGCAGCAATTCGCATGAGCCAATCGAAGGCTGCAGTCCTCGAATGGTTCCACGGACTGCGTTTGCGAGCATGCCGGATCGAGGGTTTTAGCCGGCTAACTGCCCTCGAAGCTGGATCGAGCACGGGGCCATTCACCACCCTGCCCCCGATCTATGTTGGTATCTGACACAACGATCAAGCCCATACGCGCTCCGCTGAAACTCGGTAATGATCCAGCCGTAGATGCTTGGGTACAGTCTCCTCGAGACCCGTGCTTCTGTTGAACAGATACCCGACATCGAGATGTCGGCCCATTCGTCGAATTGTTAGCGAGATTTCACGGGAGTGGGGAAGTCGACATACCTGCGCGTTGAGCGCTTAGCCAACGTGCCATGTGCAGGTTCGCACACCAGATCTCCACAAGCTCGTATGGTGGCAGTTCGCATACTGTGCCCAACATGCCTGGATCATTTGTCAGCAGCAAGGCGGAAGATCTGAGGTCGGGAATGTTTGGAGCGGTGGCTGGAATGAGAAAAGGGTCGGAGGTCTCCTCGGCGAGCTGCCCAAGCGTGGCAAAGGTCAACAAAGCCAATAAGTGATAGGAGAACAGCTGCGCCAATTAGCGGCCCAACGGATGGCGCTGAACTCGCTGGACGAGGATTCAGAAGTGTCAGAAGTAGCCATCTCGGCACGTCTAAGAGACCATGAGTGATTCGGTGAGGTATAGAATTAGCCTGGTCAGTCCCTTGCAACGGTCAGAGCATTGGAGTTCTGTTAATGCAGGCCAACGGATAGGATGCATCAGCCTAACATGTTCTTATCTTTGTCGCCCGCTCCCCATCCCCCTCGCGGGGGAAATTCCCGGGCGGTCTTTCCTGATAGGCATAGCCAGACTGGAAATTGCGGGCAGGTGGGCCTATCATGATGTCTGCTGGGGGGTATGCGGAAGCGGGTCCCCCTCGGCAAGATCAACAATACACGCGTTCCTACGGCCTGACAAGCAGGGGGTGGCTCATGGCCCGGTCCCAACCTAAACTCCTGGATCGTCTCCACAACGTTCTCCAACGCAAACATTACGCCTTCAGCACCGAGCGGGCCTACGTCAATTGGGTCAGGCGTTTCATCTTGTTCCACAACAAACGCCACCCCGCCCAGCTCGGCCAGGCTGAGATCGAGGCCTTCTTAACCTTCCTCGCCGTCCAGGGGGAAGTGGCCGCCGCTACCCAAAACCAGGCGCTTAACGCCATCGCTTTCTTCTACAAGCACGTTCTGTTCCAGCCGCTGGATTTCGATCTGGGGTCGGTCCGGGCGCAGCGCCCCAGGCACCTGCCCACCGTCCTCTCCAAGGATGAGATCCACGCCCTGCTCGCTTGCTTGACAGGCACCCACCAGCTTATGGCCCAGATTCTCTACGGCAGCGGTCTGCGCATCAGCGAGTGCGTCCGGCTGCGGGTCAAGGACGTCGACTTTGACCAATCCCAGATCGTGGTGCGCGATGGGAAGGGCGCCAAGGACCGCCTCACTCTGCTCCCCAACCGCCTCAAGCCGCACCTCGAAAGCCAGCTCCTGCGCACCAAACGCATCCACGAAAGGGACCTCAAGCAAGGGTTCGGCGCTGTCCATCTCCCCTTCGCCCTCGAACGAAAATACCCTCACGCCCAGCGGGCGTGGATCTGGCAATGGGTCTTCCCCTCTCGCCAGCTCTCGCCTGATCCCCGAACCGGGGAAATCCGCCGCCACCACCTGAGCCGGTCCGGCCTGCGCAAGGCCATCCGCCACGCCGCCGAATTGGCTCAAATCGACAAACACGTCACCCCCCACACGCTGCGCCACTCGTTCGCCACGCATATGCTCGAGAACGGCTACGACATCCGCACCGTCCAGGATCTGCTCGGCCACCGCCACGTTGCCACCACCATGATCTATACGCACGTGCTCAACCGGGGTCCGTTGGCCGTCCAAAGTCCCCTCGACCGGTCCGAAACGCCGCCCAGATAGACGCCGCCCGCCTCCCCTCCATCCCAAATTCCCGCCGGGCGGGGTCGTCGGCCGTGGGGCAAGGGGGGCTCGCCTCCCTACCCAATCCAGTCCTGCCATTGCTCGGGCAGCGCTTTGCCCATCGCCCGCAAGTACACGCTCACTTTGCCGCTGAAGATCAGCAGCGCCTCTTTGTAGATCTCCAGCTGGATGGCCGGCGGCACGCTCCAGCCGCTGCGGTCAACCCGCCGGTTGGCTAGGTCGTCCTCCGTCAGACCGCTGATGACGGCTTCGAGCTCCTCATCCAGATCGGTGAACCACTTGCTTAGCTCGGCCACGTTGCCCCTCTCTTCCCCGGCCGAAGCCGCCTCCGCCAGATCCATCTTAAACGTCCGGAAGGAGTCGATGTAGCCGACTTCCACCCCGCCCAGCTCCCGGCACAGATCACCCAGGGGGATATTGGCCCCTGGCGGGTGAAAGGTGAGGTCGTCATCGTCGATGATCTCCATCAGCTGCTTCCGCAGGTCCTGGTACATCCGAAACACGGGATATGTGCTTTCCATCAAGCTGTTCATCTCATCACTCCTCCCCACTTTAGGCTTCTCATCACGATTACCTCTCCGCCAGGTTCCGCGTTCAAGGTCGCGCCTTGTCAGCGACAGAGCCATTATGCTGTCTTTTACAATATCTGAGGTGTGCCTTCGAGGGTACCCACCCGCCCGACCGGATATCTGCGCGAATTCGGGCCTTGCCAGACGCGCCATTCCGTGTATCCTCCATGTTCTAGGCCGAGTTACCCAATTCAACATGTGACATGAGGATGAGCAATGGCAACGACGAATGCAAAGCGTCCTGCACGTAAACGGTCGTGGGTGTGGTGGGCAGCCGGCGGATGCGTCCTGCTGCTCCTGCTTGCCTGCGTGATCGCCGCCGCCGTGGGCGGTTACTTCTACTTCCAACGTAATCAAAGTTCGGCTGGGCAGTCGACCGTCGAATACATCCTGGATTCCTCCCCCCGCATGGCCCAGGAATCCCAGGGCAGCAGCCGTATTGAGGTCGCCCGCGGCGTCATGGCCGAGATCGTGCGACCTGCCAATCCCGACCTCACATCCGGGCTGCGGGTCTTCGGCAACGGCGCTGTGCCTCAGCCGTGCCAGGATACGAAGCTGCTGGTGCCCTTCGCCCAATCCAACCAGGACCAGATCGCCAACCAGCTCGGGGGCGTCACCGTGGGCGCCAATTCTGATGCCGCCCTGAGCGAGGCCATGATCGCTGCCATCAAGGACCTGGCCGCTACCGGCGGCCCCCATTCGCTGGTGGTCGTCACCGGTGGCGCCGACGCCTGCAACCCTCAGGCAGGTGAGCTCATCGCGCAGGAAGCCGACCGGGCCGGCATTGACCTCAAGACCTACGTCGTTGGCTTCCAGGTACCGGCCGAAGAAGCCGACGCCCTGAAGTCGCAGGTCGGGTCGATCCCTGGCGCCAACCTGCAGACCGCCGAAGATGAGGCCGGCCTGCGGAAGGTGTTGAGCGCCATCCAAAAGCAGGTCGACGCTTCCGCCGGATCAACCAGCCAGGCCAGCGGCCAGACGGCCTGCGATCACCCCTATTTCCCCCTGCGCACAGGTGCCACTTGGACCTACGGCGGTGCTGCTCCATTCACCTGGCATGTGGATTCGGTGTCCGGAAACCAGCAGAGTGCCACCGCCACGGTCACCATCGACTTCGCGGATGGCACTTTCTCAACCGAGTGGCAGTGTTCTCCGAGCGGCATTCTCTACTCCGAGATGAGCGGTTTGGTGGGTGCCGCGATCCCCGGGGGAGTCACGCTGAATATGGTGTCCACCAGCGGCGTTACGCTCCCCTCGGCTGCCCTGCTCACCTCCGGCGGCGCCTGGAATAGCAGCTACACCATGGGCTTCGGCATCGACCTGCCCGGACTCAGCGGCTCGTATGGCCTGGAAACCACCGAATCCCACCAGGCCGGCACCCCCCAGAGTCTGACCACCGATCTCGGCACCTTTGATGTCGTACCGGTGACCTCGACCGGCAATATGAACATGACCGGTCTATCCGACTTCAACACCGACTTCAACTCCACTGTCTGGTACGCAAAAGGGGTGGGGATTATCCGGATCGAATCGTCCGCTGCCGGCGAGAGCGTTGTGCTCGATCTTCAGAGCTACAACGTTCCCTGACCCTCTCCCGTCGAACTTCGAATCCAAACGGCCGGAGGCATGCCCCTCCGGCCGTTTTCTTTTCAGCGTGTGACCTGAAAGTCGTCGAACGCCGCCTGGAGCGGGGGTTCCCCTGCCAGTCCGGCCAACAGGCCAACATCCCCCGGGATGGGATCCGGGTCCACTGCCTGGCCGATTTGGCGACCGTCAACCGCCAGGTTCAGAGCGGTGCCCCTGCAGCTCAGGCTGATCTGATGCCGGCCCTGGCCGACGCCTTGCAGCAGGTCGGAGGCCGTCCAGTCCAGCAGCACGTTCGCCGCGCCGCCCCGCACCTGCCAAAAGCGGTAGCTGCCCGATGCGCTTACCGCCGCCGCCGTGTAATCTTTCCCATCGGCGCCCCAGCGACACACGGCGCCGATTTCCGTCTCCGGCGGTCCTTCCACTTGTTCGAAGGAGGCTGCCAGCGCCACATCCCCCTCGTTGACTCTGCCGGAGTAGGACAGGTATTCCACCCCCGTCCGCCGGACGGTGATGAGCAGTTGTCCGTCAACGTAGGCGACATTGCCGTCGGCATCTTGCAGCACAGCGAACCCGCTGGTTGGATCCGAGAAGTCATCCCCAAAAGGCAGGCTGACCGCTGCCGGCACATCCGTGGCGGCTGCTACAGCCGTCGCCGGGCGCGTGGAAGTCGGGGTCGCCGTTTGCGGGCGAGAAAGGAAAGCGTACCCGGCCACTCCAGCCCCCAGCACCGCCAGACCCCCAATGCCGAGCACCGCCACCCCCACCAGCCAAACCCACGGGGGGAGCCGGCGTTTGGCCGGGGCTGCAGCGGCCGGTTCGAGAGGTTGGGCCAGCGCCGATGTGATTTCATCCACCAGCGCCACGGCCGTCGCTGGCCGTGCCTGCGGTTCCTTGGCCATGCCATGCGCCAGCGCGCGGTCGACCGCCGGGGGAAGCTTTGGGTTGAGGACAATGGCCGAAGGTATCGGGTCTTCAATATGGCGGACAATGGTGCCCAGCGCGGTCTCGCTCGCATAGGGCTTGTGACCGGTGAGCAGCTCAAAGGCCGTAACCGCCAGGGCGTAGGTGTCCGAGCTGGGACCGGCCGACTTCCCCTGCCCCTGCTCGGGCGACATATAGGCCGCGCTGCCCGTGGGGAGACCCTCTGCGGCTTCCTTCAAGACGCCGGCAATTCCGAAGTCGCCCAGGTAGGCATTTCCGGCTTCGTCCAGAAGCATGTTGCTGGGTTTGATGTCGCGGTGGATCAGGCCTCGGCTGTGGGCAAAGTCGATGGCCTCGGCGATCGCCCGCAGCCAGGCCATGGCCTGGCCGGCCGGTATGGGGCCGCCTTCCAAGCGGTCGGCCACCGTGCCGCCCGGAAGATAGCGCATCGCCAGGTAAGGTACGCCTTCGACCTCTCCGTAGTCGTACAAGGGCACGATGCGCGGGTGCTCAAGCCGGGCGACCACCTCCGCCTCTCCCCGAAACTGGGCCAGATCGGCCTGCCGGGCCTCCCCCGGCCGGCCGATCAGTTTCAAGGCAACCGTACGGTTGGTCGAAATCTGCTGGGCGCGGTAGACAGCGCCCATGCCCCCGCGCCCCGCTTGGCCAACCACGCGGTAGCCGGGGATTTGCGGTATCGGTTCTGGTCGCAGTGTCGGACTCGAGTCGGACATACGCTAGTTGACTCTGACCCGGCTGACACTGTCCCCGGCTTCCCCCACCACCCAGATATCGACGCAGTTGGCGCCACAGCTGACCGAGGTCACAGCGTAGGGTCCCCCGGGGACCGAAAGCGTTTGGGTAACCTGGCCCGTGTCAACGGATATCCGCAGCAGTTGGTTGCCGCGTTGCGTGACCACCCACACGGATTTGCCGTCGAAGGTGAGCGCCACCGGGTGACCCTCCACGGGGATGGTGGTCAGGACAGCCCCGTTCCCGACGTCCATGGCGACCACCTGGTTGGCATCCGCCAGAGCAACCCACAGCAGCGCGCCGTCAAAGGCCAGGCCCGTCGGGCCGCCCTGCATCGCCACCGTGCTAGAGACAGCGCCGGTCGCCCGGTCGATCCGCAGAACGGAATTGGCTTTGCTGTTCGCCACCCACAGGGCATCGCCCACTCGAATCAACGATTGGGCTCCCTCGCCCACGTTGAATTTCCCGGTCACCCCCTGCTGGGGATCGATCTTCATCAAGGTCCCACCAATGTCGCTCAAGACCCACAGGTCGCCATCCGATTCCAAGACTGCGCTGGGCACGCTGGGGAGCTGAATTGAATCCCCCAACTGGTGCGCCGTCGGGTCAAAAGGGGTCAGCGTCTGGTGAAGGGCGCCGGCCAGCCACAGGCTGCCGTCCAGCGCCGCCAACCCCACCGGGAGGTCATCCACCGGGTAGGTGCCGAGGGCCTTGCCACAGGGGTCGTTGGAGTCCTGGCAACCCTGGGCCTGGAGCTCGACCAGCGTGTTGTCGAAGCCGTTGGTAACCCAGATCTGGCCATCGAGCGACAGGATGGCCCGAGGCGAGTCCCCCACCGGATAGGTATGGACGCTTGGCGCAGACAGGGGGCCGCGGGCGAAGTAGATGATGGCGGCGATCACCCCCACCCCTACCACGCCCACACCCAAGAACCCCAGCAGCAGCGCTGGCAATGCCCAGCGCCGACGGGATGGTCGCACCATCGGCCGGGCCGAGGCAGCGGAGGCGGGCGCCGCGCCGGCAGTCCCGGCAGGCGCCGCCACAGGGCCCGCCCGGCCCGCCAGAGAGTCCCGAAGCTCTCGCATAAAGATGGTGGCCCGCGCCGGTCGCGCATTGGGGTCCTTTGCGAGAGCCCGGTTCATCGTCCCATCCACCTCGGGCGGCAAGTCCTTCGCCAGCGTCCGGATCGATCGCGGCGGCTCGCTGAGATGCTTGCGGATGAACTCCATGGGCGTCTTGGCTTCAAACGGCCTGGCGCCGGAGAGCGCCTCAAAGGCCATGATGGCGAAGGAATAGATGTCGCTGCGGGCATCCAGGTGCTCACCCCGAGCTTGCTCCGGCGACATGTAGGCTGGCGTGCCCAGCACGCTTCCGGTCTTGGTCAGGTCCCGGGAGCCCTCCATGGTCTTGGCCAAGCCGAAGTCGGCCAGATAGCCGTTCAGCGAATCGTCCAGCAGGACGTTGCCCGGTTTGAGGTCGCGGTGAATGATGTCCCGCTCGTGGGCGTAGTCCAGCGCCTCGGCGACATGGTCGAGGATCCCCAACAGCTCGTCCCGGCCCAACGAGCGCTGCTTCAGATGATCATGCAGCGAGCCACCCCCCATGTAGCGCATCACGATGTAGGGGTCACCCTCGATCACGCCAAAGTCATACACAGGAAGGATGTGGGGGTGCTCGAGCTGGGCAATGATGTCTACCTCGCGCTTGAACCGCTCGAGCATTTCGCGGTCCCCCGCCAACCCGGTAGACAACACTTTCAGCACCACCCGTCGGTGAATCGACGGTTGGTCGGCGAGGTAGACGGCGCCCATCCCGCCCTCCCCGATCTTCTTCTCGACCACGTACTGCCCGATTTTCACACCCGGCCCAATGGCCATAACTTCGTTCCTCCGCCCTGGCTTGCTCCATCACTGCTCAGCTCGACGCCACGCCCCCACCTTAGTGCAACGTCCACAGCCTCGAAAGATAGCACACTTCTCGACGCGCCTCCATGCCCGGAAATGCCTCCGAGTCGGCAATTGTGATTTTTATCACTATCAGGCATTCAGGCCGGCGGGGATTGTCTGAGCGGCAGGGATTCTTCACAAACAGGAGCAAGCAATGAACGCCCTCGATACAAGCTCACTTCGGCTGCACGTGCCTCTGTTCGGCTGGTTGTTCGTGGTCGCCAATGCATGCCTCTTGATCACTGGCGTATTTGCCTTGATCTTGCTCGAAGGAATCGGGCTCGCGGTTCAGAATCCATTCGCCTACAGGATCCTGATCCTGGTTGGCGGCCTGGCTTTGGTGCTGTTCGTCCTGCTCGGGCACCTTGGGCTTATCGCTGGGGCGGCGTGCCTCAGGCGGCGCCATTGGCCACTCACTTTGGCCCTGGTGATCGGAATCCTGCAGTTGGCCACTTTCCCGATCGGCACAGCGCCGGCCATCTCCGCCTTCTTGGTCCTACTGCAAACGCGGGCCACCGAGCGTTTCGACATGCCCTAGGCTAAGGGCCGGACCTCCCCTGCATGGCATGCAACGTCATCCCCTTAAACGCCAGGAGCCGGGCGATCCCGGCTCCTTCGACGTGGTGCTTGGGGACTGACTAGAGTGAAATCAGGATCAGGGTCACAGCGCTGACTACGACGGCCGCCATCGTCCAATTGAAGCTGCGGTGATCGTGACGCTTGGGCAGCGAAGCCAACAGTCTTTCCTTCTCGGCCATCCGGTGGGCATCTGCGATCCTGTACTCAGCCAACTTCTGTGCCACATAAGGATTGGGGAACATTTCAGCCTCCTGTTTTCGTCGTCCGCTCGGTTAGTCTTTCTTGTATCTACTTTAGCCACTGGGTGTGTCTCCAGAGTCTTTGCAGCGTTTATCGTGCGTGTTTCATAGGAATAACGTTCAAAGACCTCCGTATTCGACGCTTTGTTGGTCCTTTTCTTGCGGCTCTGCTTGGGAAAGTTCCAGAATGGTCAGGCCGGCGCCAAGCGCCGAGACCAGGGCCGGGTCGCTCCCGTGTTCCAACGCCAGGCGATCGCCCTTCCCCAGGACGGCGTCCACCCCGGCAAACGTGACCCAGGCGTTGCCCGTCAGGACATGCAGCCTCTGGCCGCGGCGGCGGGTGAGCCACAGTCCGTTCCGCTCGAGCGCCTGAAGCCCCGCTTCCCCCTCGGCCTTTCCGTGGTCAATGATGGCGCACATCGTGGTTGGGCTAGCATTCGCGTACATCTTCCGCCTCCAGTTGGGAATTGAGCCTGTTTCGATTCGAGATTAGACCCAGAGCGTGAGCCCAGCGTTGGCCGAGCGTGTTCGCAACGCCGGCTCCCAGCAAGAGGATGCTATACTCGGCGTACTGGCAACCCACGGCCGCCATCTCACCCTCCCAGAAACTGCCGCCCATAGAAAACAGGGCACCATGCTTCGGATCCGCCTTCTTGGCCATTTTGAAGTCACCTTGGATGGCAAGCCTGCCGAGATCGACTCGCGCCCCGTCCAGGCTCTTCTCGCCTACCTCGCCCTGAACTCGAGCGCGCCGCAGCCCCGCGAGCGTCTGGCAGGCATCTTGTGGCCCGACTCCGACCACACCAACGCTCTGGCCAACCTACGGCATGCCTTGTGGCGCTTGCGCCAGGTCATCGGTGATGAATGCCTGGACGTCAGCAAGACCTCGCTCCAGCTCGAACCCCAAGCGGACTGGTGGCTCGACGCCGCCCAGCTGGAGAAGTCGAGCGGTCCCGACGTTACTGTCGATGAACTGCTTCAGGCCGCCGATCTGTACCAGGGGCAGCTGCTCCCCGGCTTCTACGATGAGTGGGTTCTGCTGGAAAGAGACCGCCTGGATGCGCTCTTCCAGAGAAGGACCCAATCCCTGATCGAAAGCATGGCCGAAGCCGGAAGATGGTCCGAGGTCATCGCACAATCCGAGCGCTGGATCGCATTGGGAAGCTCGCCCGAGCCTGCCTATCGGGCGCTGATGCAGGCGCATGCCGCCTTGGGGGACGCCGCCGCCATGGCCAACTCCTACCAACGCTGCCGGCAGGCGCTGATGGACGACCTGGGCGTCGAGCCCTCGCCGGAGACCGAGGCCCTCTACTCGCGCTTGGCTGCCGGAGACCGTCCGGCTGCCCCCAAGTCGGAGCCGCCTCCTCCCGAACCGGAGGCTTCCCAGCCCATGTCAAATCTCCCGGCCTCGACGACGCCGTTCTTCGGCCGTCGCGCCGAAATCGACGAATTGGCTGAACAGCTGCTTGGCGGCAGCGCTCGCCTCGTAACCCTCACCGGGCCGGGTGGAATTGGCAAGACCCGCCTGGCCCTGGAAGCGGCTGTCCGATTGCAGGACGAGTTTCCTGACGGTGTCTGGTTCATCGACTTGGCGCCGATCCGTGACCCGGATCTCGTCGTCCCCGCCATCGCCGCCGCGATGGGAGTCACGGAAAGAGCAGATCGATCGGCGCTCGATACTCTTAAGCAGGCTCTCTCAGACCGCGTTGTGCTGCTTCTGTTGGACAATTTCGAACATCTGATCCTGGCATCGCCCATGGTCAGCCAGATCTTGGCCTCGGCACCTCGATTGAAGGTGATCGTCACCAGCCGGGAGCGGCTCCGTATCCAAGCCGAACACGACTTCCCTTTGCTCCCCTTGCCCGTGCCCAAAAGCACAAGCCTCAACCCGGAGACGCTGCGGCGAATCGAGACTGTCCTGCTCTTCGAAGATCGGGCTCGCGCCGTGGACCGCTCCTTCGACATCACTCCGGCTAATGCGGCCGATGTGGCACAGATTTGTCAGCGCCTGGAGGGACTTCCCCTGGCCATCGAACTGGCGGCAGCCCGTGTGAATCTGTTCCCTCCAAAGGCCCTGCTCCAGAGGCTGGAAACACGTTTGGAGGCGCTGACGGGAGGCCGACGGGACGCCCCGGAACGACAGCAAACTCTGCGTGCCACACTAACCTGGAGTTACGAACTCCTCAGCCCCGATGAGCGTCGCCTTTTCGACCGATTGGCCATCTTCAGACGCGGATGGGCCCTGGAACAGGCGGAAGCCGTTTGTCAGCCCGAACTGGGAATGGACCTCTTCGACGGTTTGGCCTCCCTGCTCGACAAGAGCTTGATCACGCGCGACCAGGCGAACGAGCCGCGCTATGGGATGCTTGAAACCCTGCGGGAGTTCGCCCTCGAGAACCTTGAGGCCAGCGGCGAGTCCGATACGATCGGCTCGCGCCACGCCCATGTCTACGCCGACCTGGCCGACTCGTCCACCGAGGCCCTCGAGGGTGCTGGGACTATCCCCTGGATTGCACGCTTGGAAGTCGAACATGACAACCTGCGGGCGGCCATCCTCTGGACCGAGCTTGGCCAAAGGGATCTGGATCTGGCGCTGAGGCTTGTCGTTGCGATGACGCGTTTCTGGGTCCTCAGGGGCTACCTGGAGGAAGGCTACACTGCCGCTACCGCAGTGCTCCGCCGAGCCGGGCCCGATACCGAACCCATACTCCACGCCGGAGCCACTCTGGCAGCCGCGCGACTGGCTTACCGGCAGAACAACCTGGACGAATCTGGCAGACACTTCGCCGTCGCCCTCGATCTTGCCCACGTTACCGGGAACCCATTGCAGATAGCTGAAGCGGAAGAAGGCATAGGACTGGTGGCTACGGAGGTTGGCGACTACGCCACTGCGCCGACCCACTTCAAACGAGCGCAGGATCTCTATCGCCAGGCAGGCGATGTTGGCGGCGTGGCCAACGCAAGCATGAACCTGGGGTGGGCTGCCATCCGAACCGGAACTGACATGCCGAGCGCCGAACTCTACCTCGCCGAAGCCCTTGAGATGTACGAACAGATCGGCCGCCAATCCGGCATGGGCTTTGCCTTGTCAGGCTTGGGGGAGGTCTATCTGCGCCAGGGCCAGGTCGGCAGGGCCCAAGAGTTCTTAAATCGCAGCCTGGAAATCCGTCGCCGACTGGGCGACAAATGGGGAATGGCAGCCACTTTGGGGTCGATTGCTTGGGCGAACATTCTTGAGGACGACTTGGAGCAAGCGCGCCACGTACTCAAAGAAAGCTTGTTCATCCGCCAGGAAATTGGGGACAAGGGGGGATCGGCCTGGTGTCTTGAGAAGCTGGCCGAAATCGCCGACGCCACCGGCGGCACAGAAGATTCGGTCCGCCTCTATGGTTTTGCCCATGCTCTGCGGGAGAGCATCCAGTCGGTGGTCGATCCCGTCGATCAACCGGCCTACGAGGAGCGACTGGAGACGCTGCGCTCTAGCCTGGGCGCCGAACGCTTCGATGCGCTTTGGGAGAGCGGCGCTTCCGCGTCCATAAGTGACCTCGTCGCCTTCGAACCGACTTAGCCCAAGTGCAGGCGCCTCAGCCTGGTCGGCAAATGAAAACCCGCCTGCGGGATCACGGGCGGGCAGCGTGGTGCGAGGGACGACGATTGCATTGGTGCCCCCACGGGGATTCGAACCCCGGTTTTGGCCTTGAGAGGGCCACGTCCTGGGCCTCTAGACGATGGGGGCAAGCGGATGAGATTGTATCATAAGCACTGAGCGCGAAGCACCTAGCTCGGAACTCAGTGCTCAGTGCTTACCTCACGCCGGCAGCTTGAAGAAGCTCAGCAGCTTCATCGCCAAGGGCAGGTCGCCCTTGAGCTTCAGCTTGCCTTCCGCGAAGGCACCCATGGCGTTGAGTTTGCCGGTGATGATCGCCAGGTAGTCGGAGGCCTCCGCACTGAGGGTGAGGTTGGGGTCTTCGGCCGTGCCCTTCTCCACCTGGCAGGTCCCATCTCCAATGCGGACCACCCAGTCGCCGCCCTGATCACCGCTCAGATGGTACTGAATGACCGCCTGGACTCCCTGGGCCTTGTCCGGCTGAAACGCTTTCGGCATCCGCTCCATCAGTTCTTCAATCGTCAACTCATCGCTCATGATCTGGTCTCCGTTCGTTCACGCTTGATCAATTGAGGTTTTCAAAGATCCCGGCCGCGCCCATGCCGCCGCCGATGCACATGGTCACCATCCCGTAGTGCGCCTTGCGCCGGCGCAGCTCGTACAGCATCTGCGTCGTCAGTTTGGCCCCGGTGCAGCCCAGGGGATGGCCCAGGGCGATGGCACCGCCATTGACGTTCACCCGATCGGGGTCCATTTCCAGACCTCGAATCACCGCCAGCGCCTGGGAGGCAAAGGCTTCGTTGAGCTCGATCAGATCGATGTCGTCCAGCCCCAGCCCCGCCTGACGCAGGGCTTTGGGGACAGCCGCCAACGGTCCAACACCCATAATCTCGGGAGGCACCCCACCGACGCCGTAGGCGACGAAGCGAGCCATCGGCTTGAGCCCCAATTCCTTGGCCCGCTCCTCGGTCATCACCACCACGCCGGCCGCGCCGTCTGACATCTGCGATGCGTTCCCCGCCGTGACGGTGCCCCCTCGCTTGAACACCGGCTTCAGTTTGGCCAGCGATTCGAGGTTCGTGTCGTGACGCACCCCTTCATCCACCTCGAACGTCAGGTGGTGTCGCTGGGTTTCCCCCGCTACATCTTCGACCAGCGCAACATCCACCGGGGTGATCTGGTCCTTGAAATGGCCGGCATCCACGGCCGCCGCCGCCTTTTGGTGACTTCCCAGCGCGAAAGCGTCCTGATCTTCGCGGCTTACGCCATACTGCTCGGACACACGCTCGGCGGTGAGGCCCATGCTCAAGTAGACTTCGGGCCCCTCCACGGCAAATGTCGGATTGGGCGTGAACTTGTTGCCCACCATGGGCACCATGCTCATCAACTCGGTTCCGCCGGCGATGATCACCTCGGCCATCCCGGCTTTGATGGCCACGGCCGCATTGACGATGGACTGCAGGCCCGACGAACAGAATCGGTTCACAGTCTGCCCGGGGACCTCCACCGGCAGTCCGGCCCGCAGCGCTGCGATCCGTCCGACGTTGAGTCCCTGCTCTCCTTCCGGCATGGCACACCCTACGATGACGTCGTCGATCATGTCCGCCTTGAGCGGGGCCGACCGTCGCAGCAGTTCTCGGATCACTATTGCCATCATGTCGTCCGGCCGGACCGTGGCCAGCGAACCCTTCTTCGCCTTGCCCACCGCTGTTCGAACCGCAGACACAATTACTGGAGTCGTCATGTTAAGTCCTCCTTCGTTTTGCAGCCGCCAGCTCCTAGCAGCTAGAAGCTAGCATCTAATTCCTCAGCGGCTTCCCCGTCTGCAAGAAGGTGCCACATGCGAGCTTGGGTCAGCGCCTCCCCGGCCAGCGATAGGAATGCCTCACGTTCAAGGTCAAGGATAAACCAGGCGTCGACCCATCCCGGGCGGCTGAGTTCGCCCCCGCTGAGCACCCTGGCCAGCTGGTCACCCACATGGGCATCATACTGGCTGATGTAGCCGCCCTCCTTGAGCATGTACACCCCCACGCGCAGCGCCGACAACGTGTCTCTGCCAGCGGCATAGATCTTCTCCGGGATGGGCGGACGATAGCCCGGGGCCAGGTGCAGCACTTCGCGCTTGGCTTCAGCCAACACGTGCTCTCTGTTCATCACGACCCGGTCGGCCGGACCCAGAAAGCCAAGCTCTCGCGACTCCTCGGCGCTGGTGCCCACACTGGCCGCTCCCACGGTCTCGAAGATCGCTTGCAGCGGCGGAAGTGCGTTGGCACCGGAGAAAGCCATCACCGGGTTGAGACGCCGCCGCAGGATCTCTTTACATCCCCCGCCAGCCGGGATCAAGCCGGCGCCGACTTCCACCAGCCCCAGGTAGGTCTCTGAGGCCGCCACGGCCCGGGAAGCGTGCATCGTCATCTCACACCCGCCCCCCAAGGCTCGGCCGGCGGGCGCCACGACGATTGGCCTAGGGTGGAAGCGCATGCGCATGTTGAGCTCCTGGAAATTACGCACCGCCGCCTCCAGCTGGTCCCACATCTCGTTTTGCGCCGCAACGGCCACGGCGAACAGGTTGGCACCGAAGCAGAAGTCGTCCCCCTGGTGCCCAATGACCAGCCCGGCAAAGTCGGCTTCCACCCGGTTCAATGCCCGGTCGATCATGGCGAAGACATCGTCATCGAGCGCGTTACCTTGGGCGTGGAACGCCAGACAGGCGACGTCGTCCCCCAGATCAATCAGGCTGGCCCCGGGGTTGGTGTCGATCAGTCCGCCGCTGGCCTTCAGAGATGAAAGCGAAATATCGTTCGGATCCTGCGGAAGGTCCCGGTAGCCGCCGGTTTCCGGATCATAGACTGCCATCGAACGGCCGTCTTCTCGGCGATAGAAGCACTCCGAACCCGCCTCGAGCATCGCCTTGACCCAATCGGCCGGTTGGTAGCCTGCCTCTTGCATGGCATCACACGTCTCGGCCACGCCCAGGTCATCCCACAGCCCAAATGGCCCCTGGTCATGCATGAATCCCCAGCGCATGGCGTTGTCGATCGGCGCAGGTGTGTCGGCAATTTCCGGAACCCGATGCGAAGCGTAGGCCAAAGCGTGATAAGTGATGTTTTTCACAAGCTCGGAGGCGCGGTCGTCATGTTCGAGGATTGCCTTGATCCGGTCGGCCGGCGTCGGCAGGTCCTTGGCCGCCCCGATGCTCTCGAAGCGCGGCTTCACCGGCGCTTCGTACGCCAGGCTTTCCAGGTTAAGCGGCCAGTAGGCTTTGCCTTCCTCGGTCTTGACCTGTTTATAGAAGCCCTGACCGGTCTTATTTCCCAACCAGCCCTTCTCGACCATGGCCGATGTCAGTTTCTCGGCCGGCTCCGAGGTCAGGTAGGGTTGCGACTCATCGTCCGGGAGCGCTTCAGCCAGATTCTGGCGCACGTGACCGGCCACATCCAGCCCCACCAGATCGAGCAAGCGGAAGCTGGCGGTCTTGGGCCGGCCGATCAAGGGCCCGGTGATAGCGTCCACTTCTTCCACCGTGTAGCCATGACGCAGGACGAAGTCCAGCAGAAAGGCGCCCTCCACCGACCCCAGCCGGTTGGCGATGAAATTGGGGGTGTCCTTGCAGATCACCACGCCCTTTCCCAGCCGCGTTTCTGCGAAGGCCTCCAGGAAAGCGACCGCTTCTGGTGCCGTCTCCTCGGTGGGGATCACCTCCAGCAGCTTTAGGTAGCGCGGCGGGTTGAAGAAGTGGGTCCCAAGGAAGTGTCGCCTAAAGGAATCGGACCGTCCCTCGGCGATCTGGGAGACGGGAATGCCGGAGGTGTTCGTGGTCACCAGGGCATGGTCGGCCCGACGCTTGTCGATCCGCGCCATCAGGTCCCGCTTCACGGCCAGGTTCTCGACGATAACCTCGATAATCCAATCCGCGTCGGCCACGGCATCGAAATCATCCTCGAGATTACCGGTCGTCACCCATGCCTCGCACCGGCTGGAGACGAACGCCGCCGGCCGGGCCTTCCTGGCCCGCGCCAGCCCCTCGTCGACGATGCGCTGGCGCACCCGCCGGTCCTGCAGGCTCAAGCCGGCGGCCTGTTCTTTCCCGGTCAATTTGTCAGGCACAATGTCGAGCAGGGTTGCCCACACGCCGGCGTTGGCCAGAAGGGCTGCGATTTGCGCCCCCATGGTCCCCGCGCCGATCACAACCGCCTTTCGGATGGCCGGCGGCAACGCGATATTTGAGTCAGTCTTGGTCATCTTCGGTCCGCCTTCCGGTGCCTAGTCCAGCTCGCGCCGCGTGTAGCCCAGGATCCGCCTGGCCACGATCAACCGGTTGATCTGCCCCGTGCCTTCGTACAGATCGTTGATCTTGGCGTCACGGAACCACTTCTCCAAGAGAAGATCCCGGCTGTAGCCGAGCGGACCCATGAGTTCGACGGTCCGCTGAGTGATCTTGACCACAACATCGCCGGCCCGCACCTTGGCCATGGACGACGCCACGGCATTCGGCTTGCGCTGATCGGCCATCCACACGGCTTTGAGGACCAGCAGCCAGGCTGAACGCAGCATGACCTCCATGTCGATCACTTCCCGCTCGAGATTGGTCAGCCGGCTCCGCGGCAGACCGTAGCGGATCTCAATACCCTCTTGGGCAAGCAGCTCCTTGAACAGATCAAGGGCGGCACGCGCAATCCCCATCGCCGACGCCGCCACCAGAGGTCGCGTGGCATCGAAGGTGGCCATGGCGCCTTTGAAGCCCTTGGTCGACTCGGTTTCGACCTCGGGGCTGCCGAGGATGTTCTCCAACGGAATGCGGCAGTCCTTCAACACCATGGAGGCGGTGTCGCTGACCCGGATGCCGAGTTTGTGTTCCAACTTGGTGATGGTGGCGCCAGGCGTCCCGGATTCGACGACAAACGGACGCATGCCTTTGCGACCTGCCTTGGGATCGATGGTGGCCCAGACCACCACGAAGCCGGGCGTATCTTCCATCGATTTGTGCCCGGCGGTGATAAAGATCTTCTCCCCGTTGAGCACCCACTCGTCCCCATCACGGACGGCCGTGGCGCGGATGGCCGACGTGTCCGACCCCGCTTGGGGTTCGGTCATCGCCATAGCGGCGAAGACAGGTTTATCACCTTGGAAACGCTCCAAAAAGCGCGCCTTCTGGTTCGGGGTCCCCGTAGCTTCAACCGCCGCTGCCCCCAGCCCGCCCCCAGGCGTGCACAGGTACATGCCTGCGTCACCCCAGGACAGGGTCTCGATCATGTGGGCCATGCGCTGATAGGCGATGCTCGGCCGGCCCTTGGCTGCGCCATCGTCCGTCGGCGCCAGCGATCCGCCGCCCATGGCCTTCATGGCCTCGTGGGTAAAGTTGATGTAGTCCCAGGGGATCTTGTGTTCATGTTCGTCAAAGTCGCGCGATGTTGGGCGCATCATGTTGTCCGCCACGGCTTCGACCATGGTGACCGTCTTCTTGATGGAATCAGGCATGCTGAATTCGATCATGAGAGCACCTCCTCGGGCGCGCGGCTAAACCAGGGCCAGACCGACCAGGTTGGCCACGCCGCGCCCATTGCGCATCCAGCGTTCCACCGGGTGTTCACGAATGTAGCCGTGCCCACCCAGGATCTGGACCGCCCGGTCGGTGACCATCATGGCCATTTCGGCGGCGCCGGCCAGGGCCAGGTAGGCGGACTTGGTCGCCTCCGGCAGACCCTCCTCGAGCTGCCAGGCGGCCTGCCACGCCATTAGCCGGATGGCTTCGATCTCAATCGCCATCTCCGCCAGCATGAAAGCAATCGACTGCTTCTGAGCGATTGGCCGCCCAAAAGCCTCCCTGTCCTTGGCATACGCCAGGGCGTAGTCATGAGCGGCCTGGCTCAAGCCCACCGCCATGGCAGCCGCTCCCACCTGCGACGCCGCCAGGGGAAGCGCCATGCCCGGCTCACCCCCGTTGAGCCGGGATGCTTCGCCGAGGTTGACGTCCTGCAGGGTCACGTGAAAGGTTGGCAGCGCATGAACCCCGAGCAGCTGATCCCGATCGCCGATCGTCAGCCCTTCGGAGCCGCCGGGGACGATGAAGGCCTCGGTGCAGCCATCCAGATTGGCATAGACCAAGAGAGCCGGGGCTTTGTCGGCGAACGGGACGTAGACCTTCTCTCCCGTCAGCCGGAACCCGTCGCCAACCCTGGCGGCGGTCGTTTTCAACTCTGTGGGGGTGAAATCGAAGGTCGGCTCGACGATGGCAGCCGCATAGGGCCGCCATTCCGCCTCAATCACCCGGGGAAGCCAGGTTGTCCTTTGCTCTTCGCTGCCGGCAATCAAGATCGGCAGGGCGAAGCCGGAGGGGGACATCACAGCCAGCGCCCCGGCCAGGTCGCCGAACGCCAGGGCCTCTGCCGCCAACACCCCTGTGACCGCTGAGTGTTCGCCGAACCCGCCGTAGGCCTCCGGCAGGCTTGCCTGGAGGACACCCAGCTGCCAGCCTTTCTCGATCACCTCCGGCGCCCAGCCTTCTTCTTCATCGGCATCGTGCGCGCCGGGTTGCAGGTCATGGGCAGCATATCGGCCGATGGCCTCCACCAGCATTTGCTGCTCTTCGCTTGGTTCAAAACCGTACATGCTTAATCCCCTCCTTGTTGGCCGGGGTCGGGGAGGGGCCCGATTGGGCGCCGGCGCCGTCCCTCCCCGCTCAGGCTGGCAAGCTGTCTGGCGCAGCGCGAAGGCCGCGCAGGAAGAGGTCGAAGAAAGCATCCGCCAATTCATCCGCCGTCAACCGGCCGGATGACTTGAACCAGGTAATCATCCAGTTTTGGACGCCCAGCAGGGCAAAGCCGGCCACCTCCGGGTCAACTTGCTTGAACACACCTTCATCCATGCCCTGGATGATGATCTCCCGCCAGGCCGCTTCAACTTTGTCCCTTCGTTGGATGTGTTTGGCCCGCAGCTTGGGCTCGAGGCTCCGATACTCCAGAAGCAGCACGGCTGCCAAATCCGCCTCGGCGGTCATCCGGCGGATGTAGGCCCGCATGGCAGCCTGAAGCTTCTTATCAGCCGGTGCCCCCGACGCCAACACATCCTGCATGTCGGCGATCAGCGAATCCAGAGCGTGGTCGAGCAGGGCAAGCAGGATCTCCTGCTTGCTGTTGACGTGGTGGTACAGGCTGGGCTTCTGCAGGCCGACGGCGTCGGCGATCTCCTGCATCGAAGCGGCCGTATAGCCCTTTTGGCCAAAGATCTGTGCCGCAGCATGCAGAATGTCGTCGCGCCGCAATGGAAGCTCCATCGATCGTAGGCTGGGGCGGCGGGGCCGCTGAAAGCCGGCCAGGCGTTGCGCCAAGCCGCCGTGGTATCTAGCTACGCTTGCCGCCATCCCTACCGACCGGTCGGTAGGGCATTGTGCCTATGCTATCACGATCCCGCCGGGCGAGTCAATCGCCTCCGGGGGCCGACGCCCGCCAACTCTGTGGTAGGCTAGGGTGATTCGCGGGTTGCCCGGGCGGCCGCCACTACCGTTACCGCCTGTGCACCCGTCTGTCCCGGACGAAGAGCCGTTCCTTTCTAGCGCCCCGGCGGCCCGACGCCTTCTTTGCGGGAACAACGTGTGTGGAGGGATGCCAAATGACCGAAACCATCGAGGTCAGCGACGTCTTGCCCGGCGACCCTCATCTGATCTACCAGGCCTGGCTAGATTCAGAAACCCACAGCGCCTTCACCGGAGCCCAAGCGGCAATCGACGCGCGCGTCGGTGGTCAGCACGCCGCCTGGGATGGCTATATCGCTGGCCAGATTCTGTCGCTTGACCCCGACCAGAGGATCGTCCAATCATGGCGAACCACCGAGTTTCCGGATAAGAGCCCGGATTCAAGGCTCGAGATTCTTCTGGCGGCCGCCCCCGGCGGGACGAAGATCACCATCCTTCATAGCGACATCCCCGACGGTCAAGGGGAGCAATACCGCCAGGGATGGATCGACCACTACTTCGAACCCCTCAGGCGCTACCTCGAGCGCAGCTCGGACGAGCCGGCGCCCTAGGCCGAACTCGCCGGCCGGGCCCCAGACCGCAATCTTCCTCAATCGCTCTCTACGGCCCCGATCGCCGTCCTGCCCACTTGACGCCCGGGCGGGGACAGGCTAATCTCCGCTTTGGTCGCTCGCGCCAACGGCGCGGCTTTCATCCTGGTCGAGGCTCACCATGGGCAATCCTTGGGTTCGAGATGTTGCGGCGGCGGTGATCACGCTGGCGGTGGCCCTCACCTGGCTCCGCGTCGTCGATGGCCTGGCGGCCCGGGGGGTCTTGGAGCAGCGCCTGAGCCGCAAGGTCATTCACATCGGCACCGGACCGCTTTTTGTCGCCTGCTGGTTCCTGTTCTCGTCCAATCCAGCCGCCCGCTTCCTGGCCGCGCTGGTGCCGCTCTTAATCACCGGCCAGTTCGTGATGGTGGGCACGGGCATGATGCGGGACCCGGCGGCCGTCGCCGCCATGACACGCCACGGCGACCGGCGGGAGATTCTGCGCGGACCGCTTTTCTACGGGATCGTATTTGTGGTCTGCACGATCGTCTTCTGGCGCACTTCGCCGGTGGGGATCCTGGCTCTGATGCTGATGTGTGGAGGGGACGGCTTGGCCGACGTCATCGGCCGCCGCTATGGTATATCGCCCCTGCCGTTCAACCCGAGCAAGACGTGGGGCGGCTCGGCTGCGATGCTTCTGGGCGGTTTCTTCTTCGCCCTGGCCTTCGTGGCCATCTTCCAATCGGCTGGATTGTTCGACACCGGTCTGCCACCTCGGCCCTGGTCGCCCGCCTGGGGATCATCGCCCTGCTGTGCAGCCTGGTCGAGGCCCTGCCACTCCCCGACTTCGACAACCTAACCGTGACGGCCACCGCCGTCGCCTTGGGACTGATCCTGCTCTAGAAGGCGCCACCCAGACTGCCGGCGTAGCCGGTCATTTCGATGTAGCCGTTGCCCGTCACAGCCGCCCCACGACTGGTCCCCATGAACCGCACGGCCCCTTCCCAATAGATCACACTGACTCGCATCTCCTGATCCGCCACCCACGGGGCCACCGCGAGATGGATCGCCTGTGACGGGATGTCGATGCGCCAGGCGGCCGGGTAGTCGGCGCCGGATCTGCGGGCTGTGCCATGTGCTGTCGACGGCGACTTGAACCTGGTCCTGGGTCAGATGAACGACCTGCCCGTCTGGCTCAACCAGCGTCCCCGACGAGACCGGCGAAAGCGAGCCATCCTGGTTGCGAATCTGGAAGAACATCAGATCCGCCCGTCCGAGAGCTGCAGGCTGAACCAATCCCACCCACCGCGCTCTCGCTGCAGGGCGCTGGTGCTCCACTCGTGATCGAACCAGCTCAATCCGCTCACGTCAAATGTCTCTCCCGCCGATCGTCAGGGTGCCCTGGGTCACGAGACGCGTCCCGCTCAGGTAATACGACGCATTGCCGGGTTCGGTTCCCTTGGGGCTCAATCCGCCGTCGCCGTTCGGGACATAGGGCTTCTGCGAGTCAAGTTGAAGCGCCGAGGTGTTGCCGTCTGCCTGCGCCGACAGCTGCAGGAAACGTCCCTCCCTGTCCGGGGAGAGGACCTGCCAGTCCTCAAGCCAGACACGATAGGGTTCGCCTTCCGCCCCTGCCAGCCCATCTGCCTGACGGCTGAAACGCTCCACGGCGAAGTGGGTCTCCCGACGCGACATCGGTGATGGCGAAATGGGCGAAGTAGATCTCGCGTGTGGCCAGGCTGCCGGTCGGTCGATTGGATCTGGGCTCAGGCCGCGCCGGAAGAACGTCAGCTGGTAGCCGAAATGCCGCCCGTCGGCCGTCTCCAGATTGCCCGTGTAGTACCACCACTCGGTCTGAAACTCGGGATGCGGCCCGAGGTCCGCCGGATAGACAAAGGGGCGTGGGCGCCAGCGCCTCTGGCGAAGACCGGCGTGGGCTCCGGGCGCCCAAGACAGATGGACACAGTCTTGACTGGCTGCCGCCTGCGGTAGCGGCCGCGTCGAACCACCACAGCTAGCCGAGCCCGAGGCGGCCAGAGACGATGGCGACAGAGCCGCCGAGAGCCTACGCATCGGCGGCCAGCTCCGTAGCGCAGAAGGCTGATCGATAGCTTCGCCATCGTCTTCACTCCCTGCCGCAGCCCTTCCACGACCGACATCCGGGCCAAGCGCCGGATGGGATAGACGCCGGCCAGCAAGGCCGCCGCCACGCCGATGGCGATGGCCTGCAGCAGGATCCAGGGATCGACGCTCCACTGGATGGTCCAGCCAAATGAACGAAGGTTGATTACGTAGGTCAGGACCGCCGCCAGCACCAGCCCGGTGGGCACGGCGCACACCCCGGCGATGGCCCCAATCAGCCCTGTCTCGAGCAGGTTCAGGGCCCACAGCCCCCTGCCCGTCAGGCCCAGCGCCACCAAGGTGGCCAGCTCCTGCCGGCGCTCGAGCTGAAGCGCCAGCAAGAGCCGAAAGCACCCCTACGAAGGCGACCAGGATCGCCAGCAACCTGAGCGCCGCCGTGATGGCAAAGGTTCGATCGAAGATGCGCAGCGCCTGCTGGCGGAGGGCGCGTGTGGCCGCACCATCCAATCCTGTACCCGCCACAGGCGCTGGTTTCGATCGCCTGAGTCGCCTGGTCCAGGTCGGCCCCGGGCTGGAGATAGACCGCCAGGGAGGAAATCGACCGATCCTGCCAGTAGGCATGATAGACCGTGTCCGCCATCAAGACCGTGCCGCGGTCGGAGGCGTAGTCGTAGTACACGCCTACGACCGGGAAGGTGTGCCAGCCGCCGTCGGTCAGCAGCCGCACTGAGCCACCCGCGCTTGCTGATCCCATGGCGATAGGCGTAAGGCTCGCTTACGATCACAGCCCCCTGCAGAACAGTCGTTCCATGTGGCCTCGGGCGAGCCGCTGGCAAACCGATACAGGCCGGCGGCCCGCTCCCGCCGGGCGTCGGCCACCGACAGCCGGACCGGGCCATCCGCGCCCTGAACCGTCACGCCCCGGAATGTCTCCACCGTGGCCGACCCCCGGCAGAGCCGCGCAGGCGGTCGGCCAGCTCGGGCGGCAGGGAAGCCGTCGGCCGGGTGTCGCCCGCCGTCGGCCCGGAAACATAGACATCAGCCCGCAACGTCAGATCCAGCCAGTGGTCGACGGTGCCGCGGAAGCCATCGATCATCACGCCCACACCGATGGTGACGGATAGCGCCACCATCAGCGCTGCGATGGCGACGCTGGTGCGGCTCAGACGCGCGGTCGACGGTACGGGCGGCAATGGCGCCCAGCCGGCCGAAGAGCTTCGTGTAGACCAGGCCTGCACAGCGCGACAACCCGACGGTGGCCGCCGGCACGAGCAGCGCCAGGCCAAACAGGATGACAAACATGCCTGCAAAACTCGCCGCCAGTGAGCCCGTAATCCAGAGCAGGACGGCCGTTCCCATCAGGCACAGAACAGCCCCCGCCAGCCGACGCCCAGGGGAGCCATGCCCGCACCCGGGTTTCGAGTGCACTTGGCCTGAGCGCTTCGACAGGTTGAACGCGCGCCGCCTTCCAGGGCCGGCCCGGCAGCCGCCACTACGCTGGCCAACCCGCCCAACAGCAGCCCCTTCAGGACATCGCTCCCATGCAATGCTGCCTGACGCACGGCGGTCACGAAGTAGAAATCGTTGATGGTCTGGGTTTCCAGTCGGACGGCGCCCTGCGCCAGCATCCATCCCAGCCCGAGACCCAGCGCCGCACCCAGCAGGCCGACCACCAGGGCTTCCAAGACAGACCATGGCGAAGAGCTCCTGCCCCGTCACCCCAAGTGCTCGCAGTGTGGCCAGCACCATGCGACGCTGAACCACCGAGAACATGACCGAGTTGTAGATCAGGAACATTCCCACCACCAGCGCCAGCAAACTCAATGCCGTGAGATTGAGCTGGAAGGCGGATGCCAGCTGGGCGGCCGTCGCCGATTCCTGGCTGGCGCTGACGACCGTCAAGACCCCGCGGCAGAGCAGCTTGGATACGATCGGCTTCAGCTTGGGAGACGATCAGGTCAATCCGCGTCAGGCGGTCCGGCATATCCATCAACTCCTGGGCCGTCCCAACGTCCAAGACCAGCAGATCCTCTGGCAGACTCTCCCCCCCTCGCCCGATCCGGATAGGACTCCCAGCATTGAGACCCGAACCTTCCGTCCATCAAGGACCAACTGGATGCCATCACCTGGGCCAAGCTGGTAGGCGGCTGCCAGAGATTGCCCAACCAGCACCCCGGCGGGGTTTGTGAAAAATGGCGCAAATGATTCTCGGGTTGCATTGCTCCGATCGAACAAGCCGCGAAAAGGGGCCTCGGCCAGAGGGTCCACGCCCAACAACCTGAGGCTTCGGCCGTCGAGGTCGGGGGCTACGGCTTGGCCTTCCACAACCGGGGCGCTCGCCGCAACGCCCAGGTCCACCCTCACCTGGCGGTAGACGTCAGCCGAAACGCCTGACGGGCCACCCTGGATCTGGTAAGTGGCCTTTCCCACGACAGCCTGGGTACTCAATCGGAAGCCTTCGGCAGCCGATTGATTGGCCAGGTCGATGGCCACGACGACCGCCACGCCCAATGCGACCCCCAAGATCATCAAGGCGAGCTGCCAACCCCTTCGGCGGAGATCACGCAGGCTGGTCTTGATCAGGGAAATGTGCAGCATCGGCAGGTGGCAGGCTCGGAGACTGTGCTAGCCGGCGGCCGAGGTCGACGCGGTCGAAACAAGCTTGCCGCGTTCGATGGTGAGGATGCGATCGGCCCGCTCAGCGAGGTGATGGCTGTGGGTGACGAGAATCAGCGTCCGCCCCTCGGCTCGGGTCAGACCAAGCAGGAGCTGCATAATCTCGTCTCCGGTCGCCTGATCGAGGTTTCCAGTCGGCTCGTCGGCCAGCACCAAGCCTGGGAGTCAGCACCAGGGCACGGGCAATGGCTACCCGCTGCTGCTCCCCGCCGGACAGGCGGTCAGGCAACTCGTCCAACCGCCCTTCGAGCCCAACCTGAGACAAGAGGCTCTGCGCATGCAGCGAGACGCCCGACATCCAAGCGGCCCGCCAGCTCGGCGGGAAGCAAGACGTTTTCACGTACGGTCAAGGTGGGAATCAGATTGAAGAACTGGAAGACGATCCCGATGGTCCCCCTGCGAAACAGCGTCCGTCCCCTGGACGACATCGCCGCCAGATCCTCACCGTCGATGATGATCCGTCCCGAGTCCGGCACATCCAGACCGGCTAGCAGGTTCAGCAAGGTGGTCTTTCCGCTTCCGCTCCGACCGCGGATGGCGGCGACCTCGCCCTCTACTAAAGCGCGCTTGTGCGCCGTCCAGAACGCGGCGCACCCTATCCCCCTGTCGATAGGCCTTGGTCAACGCTTCCAGCCGAATGAGATCTTTCATGCGCCGATGCTCGGGGACAGCCCGCAGTCTGATCCCTGAGATGGGGGCCGTCTTGCCCAGATCAGAGCTTGGGACCGGCCCGGCGGACCGGGTCTGTGACTTGATCGCCGAAGCGCTCGAAGTTTTCGTGGAAGCGAGCGGCCAGGTCCTTGGCGCGCTCGTCATACGCCGACGGGTCGTCCCAGGTTCGCCGCGGGTCCAGCACTTCGGCGGGCACCTCCGGACACGCCTGCGGGCACGGGCAAGTCCAAAGACCGGGTCCGGGTGGAACGCGTAGCTATCCAGACGTCCGCTCAAGGCGGCCCGCACCATAGAACGGGTATACGCAAGTTCGATGCGGTGGCCGACTCCGTAGGGACCCCCCGTCCAGCCTGTGTTCAGGAGCCAGACGTTGGTGCCATGCTCCAGGATCTTCGCCTTCAGAAGCTCGGCATAGACATTCGGCCGCAGGGGCAGGAAGGGCGCTGCGAAGCACGTCGAAAACGTCGCCTTCGGTTCGCTCCCAACATCCGTTTCCGTGCCGGCCAGCTTGGCCGTGTAGCCCGAGAGGAAGTAGTACATCGCCTGATCCGGATCCAACTTGGAGATCGGGGGTAGTACGCCAAAGGCATCCGCCGCCAGGAAGAAGATGTTGTGTGGATGGCCACCCTTCCCGCCAATCACGTAGTTGGTGACGCTCTCGATGGGGTAGGCTCCGCGGGTGTTCTCGGTCAGACTGTCGTCGCCGAAGTCAATCTGCCGCGTACGTGGATCGAAGACCACATTCTCGAGGACTGCCCCGAAGCTGTGCACTGCATGCCAAATCACCGGCTCGGCCGGTTCCTCTAGGCGGATCATCTTGGCATAGCAGCCGCCTTCGATGTTGAACACGCCCTGGTCCCCCCAGGCATGCTCATCGTCGCCGATGAGCCCCCTTTCAAGATCCGACGACAGGGTCGTCTTGCCTGTGCCTGACAGGCCAAAAAACAGGGCCACGTCCCCTTCGTCGCCCTGGTTCGCCGAGCAATGCATGGTCATCACGCCCTGTTTGGGGAGAAGGTAGTTCAGGACGGTGAAGATGGTCTTCTTGATTTCGCCGGCGTACAGCGTGCCACCGATGATAGCCAGCTTGCGCTCGAAGTTTACGACGATGAACGCCCCGCTGTTGGTCCCGTCCGCCTCGGGGTCTGCCTGGACATCCGCCGACTGTATGATGGTGAACTCCGGACGATGGTCCTCGAGCTCTGCCCTCGACAGCCGCCGAAAGATATGGCGTGAGAACAGGCTGTGCCAGGCACCGGACGTGATCACCTGAATGGGCAGTCGGTAGGCGGGATCGGCGGCAGCCGCCGCATCGAGTACATAGGCTTCCGCGGCTTCGAAGCGGGACACGATCTTGGCGTACAGATTGTCGAAATGGTCCGGCGACAGAGGCTGGTTAACGGATCCCCACCAGATATCATCCCGGCTCGGGAGCTGCTCGACCACGAATTTGTCCTTCGGCGAGCGTCCCGTATGGGCTCCCGTCGTCACCATGACCGTGCCCGCTGGTCCTAGATGACCCTCGTCGCGGCGGATCACGTGTTCAACCAACTCGGGAACGGACAGATTGCGGAACTCCGTTGTCAAGTGGAGCTCTTCGAGCCCGGCGGTCGAGCCCGAATCCTGCTCGGCTAGCTTCTCGGCCATCTGGACAACTCCGTTTCAGACCTAGCGTCTATGTCGGAACTTCGAGGCGGGCATTGCGCGCCCCGACAAGCTTGGGGAAGTACCCATCAGAAACTGCGCTGGGACAGGGGAGGTTCCGCTTGGGTCCCAGCCACCCCGCCCCATCGGCGGACCGTCAGCCGCCTCAACCATAAGTCTAACATGCTCACGGAAGGCGGCTCCCGACGGACGCGGCTGGCACATCGGCCAGAAGCGGGGCTGACCCCGTTGTGCCCGAGGCTGGCCAGCCATCCCAAGGCACCTGCGCCTCATCCAGCACGTGCCCCACCACGTCGATAGCCTGGATTTGGATGGCTGTCGATGTGAAGGTTAGCAGCACAAAATGCGTCGCCACCGCCGAAGCCTGCAAGTTTGGATCCCGCCCTCGAACCTGGTATAAGTGACTCGACCCGCCGCCGGAGATGACGTAGGTCTTGCCGGAGACCTCGAAGCGTTGATAGTTGTGGTCGTGCCCGGCCAGGACAAGGGGGACGTTGGCGGACTGGATCAGGTCGCCCCAGGCCCGGCGCACTGGCAGGCTGTCCAGAAGGTGATAGCCGGCGTTGTAAATGGGGACGTGGAGCACGACGATCGTAGTCTGAAACCGGGGGTCGGCCAACCGCTCAGCCAGCCAGGCCGTCTCGTCGGCCTTGCCCGGATAGCCGAACACTACCTGGCTGTTGAGGACGACGAACTGAACTCCGCGTTGCGAGAAGGCATACCAACCGCCTGCCCCAGCCTGGACATCCGGCATGGCCGGATCGACAAAAGGGGCAAGAGCCTGAAGGCCGTAAGGCTGACCCTGTGAATAGGCCGCTTGCTCCAAATCATGATTGCCCAGGATCGGGTAAAAGGGTGCCGAGCGGAGCAGAGGCGCGAATGGGGCAAACAGCTTGGTCTGGAATCCCGCCGCCGGTGAAGGGTCATCCTGTAAGTTGTACACGAGATCGCCCGTGTGAATGGTGAAGTCCACTCCGTAGGTCGCCATCAGAGCGCCCAATTGCGCCGTCACCGGTTCCCCGAAGCCAGAATCCCCAACCACAGCCACCCGGAATTCCCCGGGTGAGACGGGCTGGGTTTGAAACGCCACATCCCCCCAGGCCCCACCCTGGAAGGATGGCTGGAATTGGCCGTCACCCGAGTCCAGAACAACCGCAGCCAGGTAGGGGACTCCAGGCTCGAGCCCGGAGGCTGTGAACAAACCGCCCGGACCATCGAATGGGATGGCCACCGGAGCACCTGCGCCGTTTTGGGGCACAATCAGGAGCTGCCCCATGGCGGGCTGATCTAGCTCGAATTCGAGCACGGCCTCTCGCTGCCCGGCATGCCGGGTGATCAGCGGAACACGGTAGGAAATATCCGAGAGCGGGGCATTGCGGGCTGCCCGCAGGGGGTCGGCCGTCGGAACAGAAGTCGGGGCATCTGTTGCTGGGGCCAAGCTGACCGTCGGCGGAGCCGGGCTGGTGGGCGCCGCCGGGGTCCGGCTGGGTGTTGGCAAACTGGCGGTGGGTGCCGAGACCGGCCCGCAAGCGGCCAGGAGCAGAGCGATCAGAACGAGCCCGTATGCAGAGCGTTTCATGGTGCCTCTTGCCGTTTGGCTGCCTGCCAAAGCGCCTCCAGGGCCGCAATGTCCATTTCGGACAAGCTCTCCCCGTTCGATCGGGCCGCGGCTTCCACCCTGCCGAAGCGTGTCTTGAAACGCCGATTGGCCCCGCGCAGCGCCGCCTCCGGGTCGATGTCCAACCAGCGGGAGACGTTGACCAGGGCAAAGAACAAGTCGCCCAGCTCGGCGACTTGCGCCTCGCCCCCCTCCTCGGCCTGGACCTCTGCTACCTCTTCGTTGACCTTCTCCAGTACACCATTCACGTCCGGCCAATCGAAGCCGACGCGCGCGGCACGCGATTGGTACTCAAGAGCTTGGGCGAGTGCCGGTAGGCTGCCGGGCAGGCCATCCAGGCTGCCGGCGCCCTCCCCGTCGTCTTTGCGCTCTTGTTCCTTGAGCGCCTCCCAATTGTGAAGAACTTCACTAACGCTCTCGACTTCCACCTCCCCAAAAACATGCGGATGGCGGCGGACCAGCTTGTCGTTGATCCCCGACAGCACGTCAGCCATTTTGAACTCACTGTCCTCAGTGGCAATCTGAATCTGGATCACGAGCTGGAGCATCAGGTCCCCCAGCTCCTCTTGGAGATCCACCACCGACTCGCGGTCGAGGGCATCGAGCGCCTCGTAGGCCTCCTCAAGCAGATGCTGGCGCAGCGAGAGATGGGTCTGCTCGCGATCCCACGGACATCCGTCCGGGGCGCGCAAATGGGCTACCGTCTCTTGAAAGCTCTCGAAAGAAGTATGGGGGGGCGCCGGCTGGAGCAGCAGAGCCGTCATGGCACCAATATCAGGCGAGCGATCGATAGCTTCAAGCGGGAGAGCCTCAACCGACGCTTGGGGCGTACCTGCGGCATGGATCAGAAGCGTCGGGTGGTCATCCGGGTATTGGTTCATCAGGCACAGCTTCACCTGCGACGCCACCCGGCCGTTGTAGAGCTGCCCAATCAGGACGGGGAGGTCCGGTGGAAAGGGTGGATGATGGCGGCGTGCCACATTGAGCGCATCCGCTAGAACCAGGCCCCCCAGGCCGTCGACCTGCGCCATCCGCAGGCAGGGCTCGACGAAGCTCACACCGTGCAAGATCTGGACAGGGATGCCCAACTCCTGGGCTCGCTGCCTCACCGCCTCAACCGTCGCTTCGCCGACAAGAGGATCGCCTGGGACCCCGTACACGACGCCCTGCTCCCGGCTTCCCAGTTCGAGCAGCGAGTCCACAATCGCCCGGCACACGTCAGCCAGGTCCTCAAACCGATCGTAGACGCCGTCATAAGTGGACACGGTCAGGTGCGGCGGCAGGCCCGCGGCAGCCGCAATCCTGCCCGTTCTCAGCCTGATCTCAGAAGACGCCGCGAGCACCTCCCATACCTGGCGGGTGATCAGGTTTGCATCTCCGGGCCCCAACCCAAGGATGGTGATGCCGGGGGGCATACTACCTCCTGTCAAAATACGAACCGGCCGGGGAGCGAAACCTCCCCGGCCGATATCCTCAGACCTTGACGATGTTCCAAAGGCCCCCAATGTCCATGGGCGGCTAGCGCTTGGTGTAGGTCGGCGCCTTGCGCGCTCGCTTGAGGCCTGGCTTCTTGCGTTCCTTCTCCCGTGCATCGCGGGTCAGGTAGCCCTCCGCGGCGCATAGCGGCCCTCAACTCCGGGTCCATGTTCAACTCAAGCGCGCGTGCAAGCCCATGCTGCACGGCCCCCGTTTGACCGGTCACGCCACCGCCGCTGACCTTGGCGGAAACGTCCAGCTTGCCATCCAGCCCGGCGGCCCGCAGCGGCGCCATGATGGCTTCCATGTCGCCTGTCCGAGGGAAGTACTCCACCATGGGCTTCTCGTTCACCACCATGGCGCCCGTCCCGCTCACGATCCGGACCCGGGCAGTACTGGTCTTTCGACGCCCAACGCCTTCATGATACCTGTCTGCCATCATATCAATCCTTCATCAGTCCCGCTCACCAGTCGAGCGGTTTGGGATGCTGGGCCTTGTGCGGGTGCTCAGCATCGGGATAAATCCTGAGTTTGGTCATGAGCCTGCGACCGTGCCGGTTGTGTGGGAGCATGCCCCATACTGCGGCGCGGATCACACGGTCCGGGAAGCGGTCGAGTTGGTCTCGGAGGGAGATGCTCTTGAGGCCCCCCGGATAGCCCGAGTGGCGGTAATACATCTTCTGATCCAGCTTGCGGCCGGTGACAGTGATGTGGCGTGCGTTGGTGACGATCACAAAATCCCCCACCTCCACGCCAGGCGTGAACTCTGGCTTGTCCTTGCCCAAGAGCACGCGCGCCACACGGCTGGCCAGCCGGCCGAGATTCTTCTGATCGGCATCGACGATGATCCATTCTCGGGCCACATCGCCTAGCTTTGGATAGTACGTTTTTTGCACGCCAGAACTCCTGCCTCAATGCTAACGTTCAGTTGATCAATCGTCGTCGTCGCTCACAGTCACTGCTGGTCCGCCGTAGGTCACGACCACCAAGCTCAGTCCGTGTGGTTCTGCCAGCCGCCCCTCCCAGCGCGTTTCCGGATGATCGAGCAACCCGGTCACATCCTGGGTTGCGATGCGCCCGTAGCCCACTTCCAGGCTGGCAGCCACCAGCCGGCGGACCATATGCTTCAGGAAGGCGTCGGCTTCGATGGTGAATGCCAGCTCGTCTTCCTGCATGATCCAGCCTGCCCGGGTCACCCGGCGAACGGTGTGTCCCCCCTCGATCGGGGCTTGGCCAAACGCACCGAAATCCCAACGCCCCACCAGGTTGGCGGCCAACTCACCCATCAGGCTCAGATCAGGCTCGGGCCAAACTCGAAGTGCGAACCGCTCGCGCAGCGGATCGGGCCAGCGGCGGACGATGATCCGGTAGCGGTAGCGGCGCTGAGCCGCAGAGAACCGGGGGTGGAACGCTTCCGGAGCCAGCTCGCTGGACCACACAGCCACGTCCCTTGGCAGGTGGGCATTGAATGCCTTGGTCAGGATGTCCGCGCCATGGGGCCACTCGAGGTCATAGCTTATGACCTGCCCCTCGGCGTGCACACCGCTGTCCGTCCGCCCTGCTGCTTGCAGGCTGGCGCCTTTCCATCCCATCTTTCGCAGCGCCTCTTCGAGTACCAATTGGACCGTCCGGATACCCTCAGCCTGTCGCTGAAAGCCTTGGAAATCGGTCCCATCGTAGGCGACGATCGACTTGTAAGGTGCCACGTTCTTCACAGACTCGCCGGGGGCGGCAACCTGAACCGTCGAGCCGGCACACACAACGCCATATGGCCGCCCCGAACTTCGAGGCCGGCCACGACGCTATTCCTCGACCAACTCCAGCAGGACCATCTCGGCCGCGTCGCCCAACCGGGGACCGAGCTTCAGCACCCGCGTGTAGCCGCCATTGCGCTCGGAATAACGCGGCGCGATGTCGTCGAAGAGCTTCTTGACGATCTCAACGTCGTTCAAACCGGCTGCTGCCCGGCGCCTGGCGTTGACCGCCACAATTTCCCCGGCGGCATTTCCGCGCTTGGCCAGTGTGATCAGCTTCTCAGCCTGACCCCGAATGGCCTGGGCCTTCGCCTGCGTGGTCTGAATGCGCTCGTGCCGAAAGAGCTCGGTGATCAGAGTGCGCCGCAGTGCTGTCCGGTGGGCCGATGAACGGCCGAGGTGTTTTCCGCTTATGCCATGTCGCATGATCGCTTACTCCGCCTCGGTCGCCGTTTCGGCGTCCTCTTCGTCTTGCGGTTTCCAAGTAGCCCTTTTCCTTCAGGCGGTCCCTGAGCTCGTCGAGGCTCTTCTCCCCGAAGTTGCGGATCGAGAGCATCGCCTCCTGACCCTTGTCCAACATGTCAAGCACTTCACCCACGTTGGTGATCCCGGTCCGCTTGAGCGAGTTGAACACCCGCACCGACAGATCCAGGTTCTCGATCGGGGTCTCATAGACCTCGCTGGCCATCTTTGGCTCTTCTTCTTCGGCCGCAGCCAGCATCAGGCTCTCCTCGGTCACGCCGGAGAGATCCCGCAGGTGCGCAATGACGATCTGGGAACTCTTGCTCAGGGCTTCTTCAGGCTTGAGGGTGCCATCCGTCCAAATTTCGATCATCAGCCGGTCGAAACTGGTGTCCTGTCCCACTCGAGCCTGGCCGACGTCGTAGCGCACGCGAGCCACGGGACTGAAGATAGCATCCGTCGGCAGTTCGCCTATCGGGAGCCGCCCGCGTTCGTCGGAGGGGGAGTAGCCTCGGCCCCGCTCGGCGTTCATCTCGATCTCCAGGCGCGGCCTTGTCATCATCCACCGTGAACAGATACAGCTCGGGGTTGATGATTTCAACCTCGGCCGGGGCGGCAATGTCGGCCGCCGTGACGACACCCTCTCCCTGAACTTCGATCCGCAGCCGCGCCGAGTCCACATCGTGGAGCTTCAAGCGAATCTGCTTGACATTGAGCATCAACTGCAGCACGTCCTCGCGAACCCCGGGGATATCCGAGAATTCGTGGGGCACATCGGTAATTCGGATCGAACTCACTGCAGCGCCCTCCAACGAGGACAGGAGGACACGCCGCAGGGCATTGCCAATCGTGATCCCATAGCCGCTTTCCAGCGGGCTGATGACGAACTTGCCGTAATTGCGGGCTACGGCTTCGCGTTCGATTTTGGGCATCACCATGTTGGTTGATACGGGCACTTCAATCCTCCAAGACCCAGGACGTTTCCGGAACCAGGGTCAACAGCCTATCGCGAGTAATACTCGACGACCAGCTGTTCGTTCAGGCTGGCGTCCACGTCCTGTCGTTCGGGCAGCTGCAGCACCTTGCCCGACAGCGTGCCCAAATCGCGCTCCAACCAGCGCGGCGGCGTTCGAGTCTCGGCCAGCGGCGCCAGATCCTTGAAGTAGGCGCGCTTGCGGGACCCTTCGCGAACGGCGATTTCGTCACCGATCTTGACCAGCATGGAGGGCACGTCAGTCCTCCGGCCGTTGACGTTGAAATGGCCGTGCGTCACGAGCTGTCGACCGTGGGCCCGGTTCTCGGCATAGCCGAGTCGGTACACGACGTTGTCCAGCCGGCACTCGAGCTGTTGGAGCAGGGTTTCGCCTGTCAGGCCGCGCTTTTGCAGCGCCGCCCGGTAATAGCGGCGGAATTGTTGTTCAAGCACGCCGTAAATGCGGCGCATCTTCTGCTTCTCACGGAGCTGCCGCTGGTAATCGGAGACGCGGCGACGCCGATACTGTGATTCACGCCCATGCTCGCCGGGCGGATACCCGCGGCGCTCGATGGGGCACTTGGCCGAAAAACACTTCTGTCCCTTCAGGAAGAGCTTCTCGCCTTCCCGACGGCAGAGCTTGCAAACAGGACCGGTGTATCTTGCCATCCTGGTTCTCTATCCTTCCAGTAGTCTAGACGCGGCGTTTCTTAGGCGGGCGGCAACCATTATGCGGGATGGGGGTGACGTCGCTGATCGAGCGCACCTTGACGCCAGCACTTTGCAGAGCGCGAATAGCGGCTTCTCGGCCAGGCCCAGGTCCCTTGACGTACACGTCAACTTCCTGGAGCCCCAGCTGCTGTGCCAGGGCAATCACCTGTTCGGCCGCCTGACGAGCGGCGTACGGCGTGCTTTTGCGCGAGCCCTTGAAGCCGGATTGCCCGGCGCTGCCCCACGCCACCGTGTTGCCCTGCGTATCGGTGATGGTCACGATCGTGTTGTTGAACGTGGCATGGATATGCGCCTGTCCGTGCGACAAGGTCCGCTTGACCTTCTTCGCGCCCTTCGTAGTTCGTTTTGCCATCTCTAGGTCGCCCTCTTCATCATGGTCTCGTCGTGATCACGGCCGTTCAAGCGCTGGCGCCTCAGCCGCGGGGTGGAAGGCCCCGGAGGCACAGCCCATTTCGGCCGTCGGCGAGAATTGGTCTACTTCTTCTTGGCCCCTCGGCGCCGGCCCCGGCCGGCCACAGTCTTCTTGACACCCTTGCGAGTGCGCGCATTGGTGCGCGTGCGCTGTCCCCGCACCGGCAGGCTTCGGCGATGACGAAGACCGCGGTAGCAGCCGATCTCGATGAGCCGTTTGATGTTCAACTGCACTTCCCGGCGGAGATCCCCCTCCACCACCAGGTTGGCGTTGATGAAATCGCGCAGCGACGTGATCTCTTCCTCGGTCAGATCCCGGATCCGCGTCTGGGGATTGATGCCGATGGTGTTGACCACCTTGTTGGCCGTCGGCCGGCCAATGCCGTGAATGTACGTTAGCCCGACCTCGACCCGCTTGTCACGCGGAAGGTCGACTCCTTCAATACGCGCCATATGCCTACCCCTGTCGCTGCTTGTGGCGAGGGTTTTCGCAGATCACGTAGACCTTGCCCCGCCGCTTGACGATTTTGCATTTCGGACAGCGCCTTCGAACTGAAGACGATACCTTCATAGTGATTCTCCCTAGGCTTGCTCGACACCCATGTGATGAGGCCGGTCGGCAAAGTATTGATTATAAAGGATGGGGTCGACCGCGTCTAGGTCGGCCTCGTCCAGAGCCGTCAAAATCCACGGGCCATCGTCCGTGACGGCCACCGAATGCTCGAAATGGGCCGTCAGACCCCCATCACGCGACGCCACCGTCCACTGATCCTGCATGACGCGCGTCTCGGGCCGCCCGGCGAGCACCATCGGCTCGATGGCGATGGTGATCCCGCGCCGCAGGCCGAAACCCGTTCCAGGAACGCCGTAGTTGGGAACCTGCGGCAGTTCGTGCATTTCACGCCCGACGCCGTGACCGGTGTATTCCCGCACAACTTCCAGACCCTGGCTCTCGACATAGTCCTGGATCGCCGCCGAGACGTCTCCGGTGTAATTGCCAGGCTGCATTTCGGCGATGCCCACGAACAGCGACTCTCGCGTCACATCCAGCAGGTGCTGGGCCTCATCCGAGATGTGCCCCACACCCAAGGTCAGCGCCGAGTCGCCCACGAAACCATCCACAATACTCCCGCAATCGATGCTGACGATATCGCCCTCTTCGAGGCGGCGGCCGCCCGGGATGCCGTGCACCAGCTCATCGTTGATCGATATTGTGGTCACGGCCGGATAGGGATACGCCCCGGGATAGTCCAGAAAGGCCGGCTTCGGCATGCTGCCGCCGAAGGACATCCGCTGCCACGGCGTCAATTTCGGCCGTCGTGACGCCCGGTTTCACGGCCGCCACGCAAGCCGCCAGCGCCAGGGCGTTGATCCGACCCGCACGGCGCATAACCTCCAGCTCGCGATGGCTCTTGACCACAACGCCGCCGCGTCGCTTCAAGATTTGGCCTCCTGCCCAATGGCTGACATCATCGAATTCGTGACGTCCGCGATTGGCTGCTCACCGTCGATCTCGACCAGCAATTCACGATCGCGGTAGTGCTGGCTGAGGGGGGACGTCTGTTCGAAGTAGATCCTGATCCTGATTCCGAACCGTGTCCGCCCGATCGTCCTCGCGCTGATACAGACTAGAGCCATCGATATCGCAAACGCCGTCTTCCTGCGGCGGCTTGAACTCCTGATGGTAGATGTGCCCCTGGGCCGTGCACATCCAGCGGCCGGTCAGTCGCCTGATTAGGGTCGGCTCACTCAGCTTCAGGTAGAGCACAGCGTTAACCCGTCCACCCTGCTCCCCCAGCATCTCGTCCAGCCCTTCGGCCTGGGCCGGCGTGCGCGGAAACCCATCCAGCAGCGCACCGTTCGCACAATCCGGTCGGCCCAGCCGCTCAGCGATCATGCGGATCGTCACATCGTCGGGCACCAACTCGCCGCGGGACATGTACTGCTGGGCCAGCTTCCCCAACTCGGTCTCATTGTGAAGATTTTCACGAAAGATGTCGCCGCTCGAGATGTGCGGCAGCCCGAGTTGCTTGCTCAGCCGTTTGGCCTGCGTCCCCTTGCCGGCGCCGGGCGGTCCGATCAGCAGGATGTAATTCGACATTTCGCTCTCCGAGAAGAGACTAGCGAACCAGCAGCGCTGAGTCGTAGCCCCTGAGCTTAAGCTCGGCCTCGATCGAACGATAGGTGTCGCGCACCACGCCCACCACGATGAGCAACCCCGCAGACGATACCAACAACAGACTGGTCTGACTGCCGGCAATGGGGTAGATCACCCCCACCAAGAACGGCATGATCGCCACGAGCCCCAGGAGAAGGGCCCCGGGCAATGTGATCCGCCGCAGCACCCGCGTCAGATAGCGCTGGGTCGGGGCGCCCTTGGTCACGCCTGGGACCTGCGCCCCGGAGCGCTTCAGGTTCTCGCCGTAGTTCTGCTGAGTGAACAGAACGTCGGTGTAGAAGAACGTGAAACCCACCACCATGATGAAGTACATGATCCAATAGGTCGAACTGATCCCGCCGAAATTGGTCTGCAGCCACATGGCGATGCTTTGGACGATCGCGTTGGAAGAGCCGATGAAGAACTGGGCCACCACGGCTGGGAAGGTCAGCAGCGACTGGGCGAAGATCAGCGGGATCATCCCCGCCATGTTGACCATCAACGGAAGCGAGCCCTTGACCGGCATCGACATCCGGTTGCCCACCCGGCGGCCGGGGTACATGACCGGCACGTTGCGGCGGCCCTCCTGGACGTAGACGATCACGAAGATCGTCGCCGCCGTCAAGATCAGCAGGAAGATGCTCAGGGGGACGCGCACCGTCTCGTCGGTCATCAGCCGGCCGACGTTGCTCGGAATGCGAGCCACAATGCCGGCGAAGATGATCAGGGACAAGCCCTGATTGCGGATGCCGTACTCAGAAATCAACTCCCCCAGCCAGATGGCGAACATCGTACCGGCCGTCATGGTGATGATCGTGGTCAAAGTTTGCAGGTTCAAACCCAGGGCGAAGCCGAGCACATTCTGGCCGCTGGCGAACTGCTGGAAGAGGCGGATCTGGCCCACCGCCTGAAGGGCGGCCATCGGCACCGCCAGGTAGTAGGTCCACTTCTCCATCCACTTACGGCCCTCGCGCGGGTCTTCATCCATCCGCGCCTGCAGGGAAGGGATAATCGGCACCAGGAGCTGCAGGATAATCTGGGCGGTGATGTACGGGTAGACCCCCATCGCCAACACTGAGAAGTTCGAGACCGTCCCGCCGGAGAGCAGGTCGAGCAGGTTGATCAAAGCACCGCCGCCGCTTTGGCTGAGGATCGAAGCGATGGCGGCCCGGTTGACACCCGGGACGGGCACGTGGGCTGCCAGTCGGTAGAGGACCAGCAGTCCGAGCGAGAACAGCAGACGGTTGCGAATCTCCTCAGAGATGAACAGGAACCGCCAGATCGGATCGTTTCATCCGAAATACCCTTCCTGACTCACGTGCCCTTAGTCCTTGATCAGGTCCACCGAACCGCCGGCGGCTTCGATCTTCTTGCGAGCGCCGTCCGAAACGCGGTGAACGCGCAGCTTGAGCGCCTTGGCGACTTTGCCGCGGCCGAGCAAGACGACCGGGCGATCCAGGCCGTCGATCAGGCCCGGCCTCGGCCAACTGCTCGGGGGCAACTTCTTGGTCGGCCTTGAACCTGTCCAGCTGGTCAAGGTTGATTTCGTTCCATTCCGCGCGGTTGACATTCGTGAAACCACGTTTGAACGGAAGTCGGCGGAAGAACGGCAGGTTGCCGCCCTGCCGGTAGATATGGCCCCCGGCCCCGGCCCGAGCGCCCAAGCCCTTGGTGCCTCGGCCAGCCGTCTTGCCTTGTCCGGCGGAAATGCCCCGGCCCACGCGCTTGCGGTTCTTCTTGGCGCCCGGCCGCGGCTTCAATTCATGCAGTTTCATGCTCCACCTACTCCTCGATCTCTATCAGGTGGCCGATCTTCGACAGCATACCCCTGATTTCGGGGCCGTCCGCCTGCTCGACGGTCTGGCGCACCCGGCGCAAACCAAGGGCGCGCACCGTGCGCTTCTGGCGCAAGCTGTAGCCGATAGGGCTGCGAACCAGAGTGATCTTGAGCATCTTGCCCTTCTTCTTGGCCATGCTCATCGCTCCCAGAAGGGCTTGAGCGAATCGGCGCTCTTGCCCCGGTTCGCGGCTTCTTCATGGACCTTCTTCATGCCACGCAGGCCCTTGAGTGTGGCGCGCGCCACATTCAGCACGTTGGCGCTGCCGAGAGATTTGGTCAGGATGTCCCGCACCCCGGCCGCTTCGAGGACGGCCCGCACGGCCCCACCGGCGATGACGCCCGTGCCAGGGGAGGCCGGCTTGAGCATCACTTCTGCCCCGCCGTGCTTGGAAATCACCTCGTGCGGCACGGTGGCCCCAACCAGCGGGACATGACGCATGTCCTTGCGGGCGCGATCACTGGCCTTGTGGATCGCATCCGGAACGCCGCGCGCCTTGCCGACGCCCAGGCCCACCCGGCCCTTGTTGTCGCCGACGACCACCGTCACGCGGAATGCGAAGCGGCGCCCACCCTTGACCACCTTGGCCACGCGGGAAATGTCGATCACACGCTCATCAAACTCTTCTCGCTCTTCGCGACTACGAAAATCTCTTCTCACAGACACACTCCATTCGCTGAACGTCGCACGGCCGCCGGCCTCAGAATTCCAGGCCGGCTTCGCGGGCCGCCTCGGCCAGGGCCTTCACGCGGCCGTGGTAGCGGTAGCCACCCCGGTCGAACAGAACTGCCTTGACGCCCTTTTTGGATCCGCGCGCCGCGATCAGCTCACCGACCATCTTGGCTTGCTCTGTCTTGGTCTTGCCTTTCAGCTTGCCGCGCAAATCGGCATCCAACGTCGATGCCGCCGCCAGGGTTTCCCCCTTGGCATCATCGATGAGCTGAGCATAGATGTGCGTCAGGCTCCGGAACACGTTCAAGCGCGGTCGTTCGGTCGTGCCCTCGATCTTGCGCCGCACACGTAGGTGGCGGCGTTTGCGCATGTCGTTGCGGCTCTTGGTCGTCATCTCAGCTAACCTACCTTGCCGGCTTTGCCAGCCTTGCGCCGCACATACTCACCCACATACCGGATGCCTTTGCCCTTGTAGGGTTCCGGCGGGCGAACCTTGCGGATATCGGCTGCAACTCGGCCGACAACTTCCTTGTCCGGACCCTTGACCTTGATCGTTCGGGCGCGGTCGTCGACTTCGAATGTGATCCCGTCCGGCGGCTCGATCCGCACCGGATGTGAATAGCCCACGTTCAGAATCAGCGCTGTCCCCTGCAGTTCCGGGCGATAGCCGACGCCTTGGACCTCGAGATCCTTCTCGAAGCCCTCGGAAACGCCGACGACCATGTTGTTCAGCAGAGCCCGGGTCAGGCCATGCAGGGCACGCACCTTGGGTTCGTCTGACGGCCGCGTCACCCGAAGCTCGCCGCCATCGGCGGTGATGGTCATCTCCGGGTTGAATGTGCGCTGGAGCTCCCCCAGCGGCCCTTTCACGCGTACCTGCTGGCCCTTGATCTCGACCTCGACCTTGTCGGGAACTGGGACAGGCATTCGTCCAATACGAGACACAGAACTCTCCTCCTTCGGCCGGCCACCGGCATCGCCGGGCCCGGATCGATCCGGCCGTCGCCGCCATCGGCGGCGTGAACTACCAGACCTTGCAGATGAGCTCGCCGCCGATTCCCTGCTGGCGCGCCCTGGAGCCGGTCATCACACCCCGAGGGGTGGAGAGAATGGCGATTCCCAATCCCGACAACACCCAGGGGATCTCGCCCTTGCCCACATACACCCGGCGTCCGGGACGGCTGACGCGTTCCAGGCCGCTAATCACTGGATGGCGCTCTCGGCGCTGCCCCACGTACTTCAGGTGCAGCCTCAGCACGGGCTGCGGCACGCCGTTGGCCTGGGCGACTTCATGGCTTTCGATGAAGCCCTCTTCCTGAAGGATCTTGGCCAAGGCAAGCTTCAACTTGGAACTCGGCAGGGACACGTGGGTGTGGCCTGCGCCTATCGCGTTGCGGATGCGTGTCAGCATGTCGGCGATCGGGTCACTCATGCTCATAGTATTTGCTCCACCACTTCAGGACTACCAGGACGACTTGACGACGCCCGGGATCTGCCCTTTCAAAGCCAGCTCTCGAAAGCAAATCCGGCACAGGCCGAAACGACGAATAGTAGCCCCGAGGACGACCGCATCGCTGGCATCGATTGCGAACTCGCACGTCGAACTTGCGGCGCGTCTCTCGTATCGGCATGCATTTCTTGGCCATGTCAGTCCCTTCTACCAAAAGGCAACCCGAGCAGCGCCAGCAAACGCCGGCCCTGTTCGTCATCGGGCGCCGAGGTCACAAGTGTCACTTCGAATCCCCGGATCTTGTCGATCTTGTCGTAGTCGATCTCGGGGAAGATCAGCTGCTCACGAACTCCGAGCGTGTAGTTGCCTCGGCCATCAAAGGCGTCCATCGGGATGCCCCGAAAGTCTCGCGTCCTGGGCAGGGCGATGTTGACCAGCCGGTCAAGAAAAGCCCACATCTTCTCGCCCCGCAGGGTGACCTTGACTCCGATCGCCCGCCCTTCTCGCAGCTTGAAATTGGCGATGCTTTTGCGTGCCAAGGTGATCACCGGCGCTTGGCCGGTAATCGTACGCAGGTCTTCGACAGTCGCATCGAGCGCCTTGGTTTCGTCCAAGGCTTCGCCTACGCCGACGTTGACCACGATCTTCTTGAGTTTGGGGTACCTGCATCGGATTGTCGAGCCCGAAGTCCTTCATAAGGCCGGGCACAACTTCCTTCTGGTACTGTTCCTTCAAATAATGCGCCATGAACCTACTGCTCCTCCGGACCTACGCGTCCATGTCCGACTGGCATTTCTTGCACACTCGCTGCCGTGTGCCTTCTTCATCCCGCAGAAAACCCACGCGGGTGAGCTCGCCGCACTTCGGGCAGACCAGCATCACGTTCGAGATGTCCACCGGGGCTTCGAACTGGATGATCCCCGGCGACATGGTCCGGCCGGCCGCCTGAACCTGGCGCTGGTGCTTTTTGCGCACATTGACGCCCCGGACCACAACTTGGTGGTCTCGCGGCAGGACGCGCATCACCTCGCCCTGGATCCCCTTTTCCCGGCCACTGATAATCTCAACCGTGTCGCCGGTCCGAATTCTCGCTTTAACCGTCACATCACCCTCCTACAGCACTTCCGGCGCCAGCGAGGCGATCTTGGTATAGCCCCGCTCGCGGAGTTCTCGCGCCACGGGCCCGAAGATGCGGGTTCCCCTGGGGTTGACGCCGTCCGCGTCCAGTATCACGGCTGCGTTCTCGTCGAACTTGATGTACGAGCCGTCATCCCGGCGAAATTCCTTGGACGTGCGGACGATGACTGCCTTTACCACGTCGCTCTTGCTGACCGCGCTGTGAGGTGTGGCCGATTTCACCGTCGCCACCACCACGTCGCCAATCCGTCCATAGCGGCGTCTTGAGCCGCCCAGCACACGTATGACGAGCAGCTCGCGGCCGCCGGTGTTGTCGGCGACCTTGATGCGACTCTCCTGCTGGATCATTCCTCAGCCTCCGCCTCTTCGGTTTCTTTGAGCTCATCGCCTGCGCCGGGTTCAACCGCCTCTTCGACCAAGTCGATCTCATCGATCAACTCGCCCAAGCTGGCGGCCACTTCCTCTTCCGATGCCTTGCGCACGACTTCCTGGATAACAAACCGCTTGCGCTTCGAAATCGGCTTGCTCTCCACGATCACCACCCTGTCGCCAGGCTGGCAGCCCATTTCGTCGTGAACCAGGTAGCGCTTACTGGTGCGCACGACCTTTTCATAGAGCGGATGGCGAAAGTCGCGGTCGACCTGAACGGTGACCGTCTTCTCCGTGCTCAGGTGTGTCACCACGCCCGTCAAACGGCGTCGGTTGTTGGTCATTGTTCACTCCCTTGCAGAGCCGCCGCCAACTGCCGCTCGCGCACGATCGTGGACAGCCGGGCGATGTTCCGCCGGATGAGCTTCAGCCGGGCATGGTCCGTCAGCTGGCCGGTGGCGTACTGCAGCCGGAGGCGAAAGTATTCTTCGCGCGGATCGGCCAGGCGGGCTAGGATTTCAGGCGTCTCGAGGGCGCGTATCTCAGTTGTCTTCATGCTCACTCGCCTCCGAGGATGTCCACACGTTGGGTGAACTTGGTCTTGATGGCCAGTTTGTGGGCCGCCAGGCGCAGCGCCTCTTTAGCGCCCTCCTCAGGCAGCCCCGACAACTCGAACAGCATGCGGCCCGGTCTCACCACGGCCACCCAGTGATCGACGGCGCCCTTGCCCTTGCCCATACGGGTTTCGGCAGCCCGCTGCGTGACCGGCTTGTCCGGGAAGATTCGGATCCAGACCTTGCCGCGACGGCGCATGTAGCGCACCAGCGTGCGGCGGGCGGCTTCGATCTGACGGGCCGTGACCCAGCCGGGCTCGAGCGCCTGCAGCCCGTAGTCCCCGAAGGTGACTTCCGTGCCGCGGCTGGCCTTGCCCTTCATCCGGCCCCGCATTTGCTTGCGCCATTTGACTCGCTTTGGCATCAACATCGTTACACCTCAAATCACGTCGGCGGCCGCCCCGTGGGCTACTCGCTGACGTAGACGTCCATGGCCTCGGATTCTTCCTCGGCCTCGGGCAGAATATCGCCCCGGTAGATCCAGACCTTGACCCCGATGCGCCCGTAGGTGGTGAGGGCCTCGGCCCGGGCAAAATCGATATCGGCTCGCAACGTTTGAGCGGGAACGCGACCCTCGCGCATCCACTCACGGCGGGCCATTTCCATCCCCGACAGGCGTCCGGCGCACATCACCTTGATCCCCAGCGCGCCGGCCCGCATGCTCTGCGAAAGAGAGCGCTGCATCGCCCGGCGATGGCTGATACGACGCTCGAGCTGATGAGCGATGTTCTCCGCCACCAGGCGAGCATCCAAATCGGGCTGCTCGATCTCGGCGATGTCAAGCTTGATATTGGTCCCTGTCATCTCCTGCAGCTTGGCCCGCAGGTCTTTGACATTGGCCCCCTTGCGACCAATCACGATGCCCGGCTTGGCCGTGTGCACGGTGATGTTGACGCTGTTCGGGAAGCGCTCGATCTCCACCTTGGAGATGCTCCCCGGCGGGTTGTTCTCAAAGACCATGTTGCGAATCTTGCGGTCGGCGTGAAGCTGGTCCGAATACTGCCGCTTCTCGGCGAACCAGCGCGATTCCCAGGTCTTGTTGATTCCCAGGCGAAATCCGATCGGGTGTACCTTGCGTCCCATATCGTCTCCTCTCCTACCGCGTCACGCGCCCAGCTCAGAATCCCGCTCGCGCAGGATAACGGTGATATGGGACGAGCGATGCAAGATCGGCTTGAAACGGCCTCGGGCGCCGAAGCGGCGCCAGCGGCGCGGTCGGGCCCTGGTCGGCGAAGATCTCCGACACAAATAGCTCGTCGCGGCTGTAGCCAAAGTTCTCCTCGGCGTTGGCGATCGCCGAGCGGAGCAGCTTGGCCACCGGGTGGGCGGCCGCCTTGGACGTGAATTTGAGCATATCCAGCGCCTCGACAGCAGCTTTGCCGCGCACCATATCCAGCACCAGCCGAGCCTTCTGCGGCGAGATGCTGATGTAGCGGGCCGTCGCCCGGATGCCGTGTCCGTCGGCCATCCTATTCCTCCTCCCGCACCCGGGTGACTCGGTCGCCGCGCATGTGGCCGCGGAAGGTGCGCGTGGGGGCAAATTCGCCCAGCTTATGGCCGACCATGTTCTCGGTGATGTAGATCGGCACGTGGCGCCGGCCGTCGTGGACGGCGATGGTGTGGCCCACCATCTGCGGGAAGATCGTGCTCGCCCGGCTCCAGGTGCGGATGACCTTCTTGTCACCGCGCTGGTTCATATCTTCGACTTTCTTCAGCAGCTTGGGGCTGATGAAAGGCCCTTTTTTCAATGATCGTGACATTTTTCACAATCCTCCGACCGTGAGGTTCGGCATCATCAGCGTCGCTTCTTGGCCCGGCGACGGATGATGTACTTGTCGGTCTGCTTGTTGCGGCGTGTACGCTTGCCCAAGGTCGGCTTACCCCACGGGCTCTTCGGACCCGGCAATCCGATCGGCTGGCGGCCTTCGCCGCCGCCGTGCGGATGGTCTCTGGGACTCATCGCCGAGCCGCGCACTGTCGGCCGGATGCCGCGATGGCGCTTGCGTCCTGCCTTGCCCAGCTTGATGTTGCCGTGATCCGGATTGCCGACCTCTCCGATCGTGGCCGAGCAGGCCTGGCGCACCCGGCGCACCTCACCCGACGGCAGGCGAATAGCGGCGTAGGCGCCTTCCTTGCCCAGCACCTGGGCCGAGGTCCCGGCCGAGCGGACCAGCTGCCCGCCGCGGCCCTCATTCAACTCGATGTTGTGCACTACCGTGCCGACCGGGATCAGCGACAGCGGCAGGCTGTTGCCGGGGCGGATCTCGGCTTCCGAGCCCGACATCACCTGATCGCCTACCTGAAGGCCGAGCGGGGCCAGGATGTAGCGCTTCTCACCGTCGGCGTAATGGAGCAGCGCCAGGCGGGCCGAGCGGTTGGGATCGTATTCGATCGCCGCCACGCTGGCCGGGATGGCATGCTTGTCACGCTTGAAGTCGACCGCCCGGTAGTGACGGCGATGCCCGCCACCTCGGTGACGAACGGTCACCCGGCCGTAGACATTTCTCCCGCCCTTGGAGCGCCGCGGTCGAAGCAGGGATCGCTCGGGGGTCGACTTGGTGATCTCCTCGAAAGACGCTCCCGACATACCGCGCCGTCCTGGCGAGGTGGGTTTGTACTTCTTGACTGGCATCACGAAACCCCTTCGAACACATCAATGGTCTGGCCGGGGGTCAGCGTCACGATCGCCTTCTTGTAGCTCGGGCGCCTTACAAGCACGCGGCGGCTCCGACCCCGGCGGCTGCGCTTGGCGGGCATCACCATCAGGTTGACCCGCTCGACGCTCACGTTGAACAGCAGCTCGACCGCCTCGCGAACCTGGGCCTTGGTCGCTTTGCCGTCGACCTCGAATGCGTACTGGCCCAGGGCCGAACTCTGATAGCTCGACTTCTCGGTGATGATCGGCCGGCGAATAACGTTGTAGATGGATGGCATGTTGCGTTCCTTCCTATTCGCCCAGATACGACTGGATCACGTCCAGTGCGCCCAGCGGCATGATCAGCCGATCGAAGCCGAGCAGATCGCGCACATTCAGATAGTTGGCCCGCAGGGTCTTGGCGGTGGGCAGGTTGCGGACCGATTTTTCCAGGCCCTCGTCAGGACCGGTAATCAGGATCAAGGCGCTGGCCTCGCCCACCAGGCCACGCAAGGTCTCGGCCATGGCCCGGGTCTGGGGCGAATTCGACTTTCAATTCATCCAGAACCACGATCTGGGACTCGGCCGCTTTGGTGGAAAGTGCCGCCCGCAGGGCCGCCCGGCGCATCTTGCGCGGCATGCGCTTTGAATAATCGCGAGGCTGCGGCGTGTGGATCTTTCCGCCCCCAACCCACTGCGCCGCCCGGGTCGAACCTTGCCGAGCTCGGCCGGTTCCCTTCTGCCGCCAGGGTTTGCGCCCGCCGCCGCTGACTTCGCCGCGGGTCTTGGTGGCATGGGTTCCCAGGCGGGCGTTTGCCAGCTGGCGCTCCAGGGCCTGGTGCATCAGATCCAGCTTGATCGGAGCTTCGAAGATCGCCGACGGCAATTCGACCGTCTTGACCTTCTCTCCTTGGATGTTGACAACGTCGACTTTCATGCTCATTTCGCTCCGCTTGCCGTCTGCTTGCGGGCTTCCTGGATGAAGACCAGGCCGCCTTTGCCGCCCGGCACGCTGCCGAGGACAGCCAGCAGATTGCGTTCCGGGTCGACCATTTCGACCCGCAAATTCTGCGCCGTCACCCGCTCGACGCCCATATGGCCGGCCATGCGGGTGCCCTTGAAGACGCGCCCCGGTGTGGAAGTGGCGCCGATCGAACCCGGCGACCGCTGCCGGTCGGATTGGCCATGCGTGATCGGCCCGCCGCTGAAGCCGTGGCGCTTCATGCCGCCCTGGAAACCCTTGCCCTTGCTTATGCCCATCACATCGACGCGATCCCCGACAGCGAAGGTCGCCACGGTCACCTGGTCGCCTTCTTTGAGGTCCGGGTCCTTGACCCGGAACTCGCGCAAGTAGCGCAGGGGCGGCAGATCGTTGCGCTTGAGATGGCCGATCCGGCCCGAAGACAGCCGCTTGGCGGCCGTCTCGCCAAAACCGAGCTGCACGGCGCTGTAGCCGTCTCGCTCAGGGTTGCGGACCTGGGTGACGTAACAAGGCCCAGCTTCGATCAAAGTCACGGGTAGCGCTGCGCCCGACTCGTCGAAAATCTGGGTCATGCCGATTTTCTTGCCAATAAGCCCTTTCATCGTTTGTCTCCTGAATACCCTTCGGCGGGACTGTCAGCCAGGGCAAGGCTGCATCATCCCCGAACGCAAGGCAGTCAGTCCTTCTCCTGCAGAGGCCTCGATGAGCGTCCGCTCGTCAAAGGGCTCTTGCCTCGCGGTTCCAAGCTTCTAGCACTTGGCCTCTAGCTCCGAGCTAGAGGCTTACTAGCAGCCAGAAGCCAGCGGCTACCGCTAAATCTTTATCTCGATATCCACTCCGGCGGGAAGGTTCAGCCGCATCAGGGTGTCAATCGTCTTCGAATCCGGCTCCAGAACATCGATCAGCCGTTTGTGCGTGCGGATCTCGAAATGCTCGTGCGAGTCCTTGTCAATGAAGGTCGAGCGTCGGACGGTGAAGCGCTCCTTGCGAGTTGGGAGCGGTACCGGGCCTACCACCCGAGCCCCCGTGCGCTCGGCAGTCTCGACGATGCGCTTGGCGGACTGGTCGAGCACCCGGTGATCGTATGCCTTGAGCCGGATCCGAATCTTCTGCTTGGCCATTCAGCCTACTCCAGGATTTCCGTGATGACGCCGGCGCCGACGGTCAGGCCGCCTTCGCGGATGGCGAACTTGGAACCCTTCTCCAACGCCACCGGCATGATCAGCTCCACCGTCAGATTCACACTGTCCCCGGGCATCACCATCTCCACCCCCTCCGGCAGCGTGATCGTTCCCCGTTACATCCATCGTCCGTATGTAGAACTGCGGCCGATACCCCGTGAAAAACGCCTTGTGCCGGCCCCCCTCTTCCTTCGTCAATACGTACACCTCGCCTAGAAACTTCCTGTGCGGCGTGATCGACCCTGGCGCCGCCACCACCATCCCCCGCTCTACATCCTCCCGCTCGATCCCCCGCAGCAGCAGGCCCACATTGTCCCCCGCCTGCCCCTCATCCAGCGTCTTGTGGAACATCTCTACCCCCGTCACTACCGACGTCATGTTCTTGTCCTGCAGCCCCACGATCTCAACATTGTCCCCCGTATGCACCATCCCCCGCTCTATCCGCCCCGTCGCCACCGTCCCTCGTCCCTTGATCGAAAATACGTCCTCTACCGACATCATGAACGGCTTGTCCATCTCCCGCACCGGCTCCGGAATGTACTCGTCCACCACACGCAGCAACTCCTTGATGCTCGCATACTCCTCCGCATCCGGATCCTCGCTCGTGCTCTCCAACGCCTTCAGCGCACTCCCCCTCACTATCGGCGTCTCGTCCCCAGGAAATTCGTACTCGTTCAACAGCTCCCGCAACTCCAACTCCACCAGCTCCAACAGCTCCTCGTCGTCCATCATGTCCACTTTGTTCAAATACACCACGATCGCCGGTACTTCCACCTGCCGCGCCAACAGCACGTGCTCCCGCGTCTGCGGCATCGGCCCGTCCGGCGCCGCCACCACCAGAATCGCCCCGTCTACCTGCGCCGCACCCGTGATCATGTTCTTGATGTAGTCACGGTGCCCCGGCATGTCTACATGCGCATAGTGCCGCTTCTCTGTCTCATACTCCACATGCGCTATCGCTATCGTGATCCCCCGCTGCTTCTCCTCCGGCGCCTTGTCGATCTGATCAAACGGCGTGAAGTCCGCCAACCCCTTCAACGCACTGTACTTCGTGATCGCCGCCGTCAACGTCGTCTTCCCGTGGTCGATGTGCCCCATCGTACCCACGTTCATGTGCGGCTTCGTCCGCTCAAATTTCTGCTTGCCCATGATGTCTTCTCGCTCCTCGTTTCGGTTTCAGGCGTGTTTCGAGCTGGCCAGGCTCAATGCGCCCCGGCCAAGATCGTCTCGGTGACCTTCTCGGTCACCTGGGCGTAATGATCGAACTCCATGGTGAAAACGCCCCGGCCCTGGGTCATCGATCGCAGACCTGTGGCGTAGCCGAACATCTCGGCCAGAGGCACGTGGGCATTGATCGCCTGGGCGTTGCCGGCGCGCATTTCAATGCCTTCAATCGTGGCTCGGCGCGCCGCAAGGTCGCCGGTGACATCGCCAACAAACTCCTCCGGCACCACCACCTCGGCCTTCATCATCGGCTCGAGGAGCACCGGCTTGCCCTTCTGAATGCCTTCCTTGAACGCCATCGAGCCGGCCATCTTGAAGGCCATCTCGCTCGAGTCCACCTCATGGAAGGATCCGTCATAAAGCGTGACGCTGACGTCGGTGACGGGGTAGCCGGCCAACACGCCGCCCTCGGCCGCTTCACGGACGCCCTTTTCGACCGGCGAAATGTACTCGCGCGGGATGGTGCCGCCCGTGATCTTGCTCTCGAAGGTCACGCCCGAGCCGGCTTCAGCCGGTTTCAGCGCCAGCACCACGTGCCCGTACTGGCCATGCCCGCCGGTCTGCTTGATGTAGCGAACTTCGGCCTTTTCGACGGGCCGGGTGATGGATTCGCGGTAGGCGACACGCGGTCGGCCGATATTGGCCTGGACCTTGAATTCGCGCATCATGCGGTCGACCAGCACCTCAAGGTGCAGCTCGCCCATACCAGAGATCACCGTCTGGCCGGTCTCGTCGTCCACGCCCACGCGGAAGGTGGGGTCTTCTTCGGCCAGCTTGTGCAGGGCCTCCGCCATCTTGTCCTGGTCTGCCGTGGTCTTGGGCTCAATAGCCACCGAGATGACCGGCTCAGGAAACGTAATGTTCTCGAGGATGATCGGGTTGCCGGCATCACACAGCGTGTCCCCGGTGAAGGTCTGCTTCATCCCAAGGACAGCCGCAATGTCGCCGGAGTTGACCTCATCCACGTCCTCGCGCCGGTCGGCATACATGCGGATCAGCCGCCCCACGCGCTCGCGCTGGCCCTTGGTCGAGTTGTGAACCATCGAGCCCTGCGTGATCTTGCCGGAGTAGACCCGGAAATAGGCCAGTCGGCCGACGTAGGGATCGGTCACGATCTTGAACACCAGGGCGCTGAGCGGCGAGCCGTCCTCGGTAGCCCTGGTTTCGATTTCATCTGTGTTGGGATTGATACCAGTAACGGGGGGGACGTCCACGGGTGAGGGGAGGTAATCGAGCACGGCGTCGAGGACTGGCTGAACACCCTTGTTCTTCAGGGCCGAACCGCACAGCACGGGGGTCAGCTTGTTGGCCAACACGGCACGACGCAACGCCGCCTTCAGTTCCTCATTGCTGATCGGGTTCCCGTCTAGATACTTGGAGGTCAATTCGTCGTCGGTCTCGGCGATCTGCTCGATCATCCGCTCGCGCCACTGCTCGACGTCGGACTGCATTTCGGTAGGGACCTCAACACGGTCCGGCTTGGCGCCAAACTCATCCGTCCAAAGGATCGCTTGCTGGTCGATCAAATCGACGACGCCGGAGAAATTGGCTTCCCTTCCTACCGGCAACTGGATTGCGATCGGGTTGGCGCCCAACCGTTCCCGCACCATGTCCATCGTGCGCTCAAAAGAAGCACCGACACGGTCCATCTTGTTAATGAAGCAAATACGGGGTACGGCGTAACGATCCGCCTGGCGCCAGACTGTTTCCGACTGCGGTTCCACGCCCTGCACGGCATCAAAAACGACGATCCCGCCGTCCAAGACGCGAAGGGAGCGCTGGACTTCGGCGGTGAAGTCGATATGCCCGGGGGTATCGATGAGGTTGATTACGTAGTCTTTCCACATCGCCGAAACGGCGGCGGAAACGATCGTGATCCCCCGCTCTCTCTCTTGGTCCATCCAGTCGGTAACGGTCGTCCCCTCGTCCACCGAGCCGATGCGATGGGTCTTGCCCGTGTAATACAGGACGCGTTCGGTCGTCGTCGTCTTGCCGGCGTCGATGTGGGCAATAATGCCAATATTCCGAAAGCGTTCCAGGGGATAAATGCGTGCCATAGCCTTGCGAACTCAGCCAACTTGGGCCGACTGCCTCCTACCTTACCAGCGATAGTGGGCAAAGGCCCGGTTGGCCTCTGCCATGCGGTGCGTTTCTTCTCGTCGCCGAACCGCCGCACCGGCGTTGTTGGCGGCGTCCATCAACTCCGAGGCCAGCTTCTCGGCCATCGAGCGGCCACTGCGGGCGCGGGCTGCCGCCAGGATCCAGCGCATGGCCAGCGATGTCCGCCGGTCAGCGCTGACCTCGACTGGCACCTGATACGTCGCGCCACCCACACGCCGCGGCTTGACTTCCAGGATCGGAGAAGCGTTCTGCATCGCCTGTTCGAAGACTTCCAGCGGCTCCTGGTTCGTGCGCTCCTTGATCAACGCAAAGGCGCCGTAGACGATCGAAGTGGCAGTGCTCTTCTTGCCGCGCTTCATCACACGGTTCACGAAGTTCGCTACCAGTGTGCTGTTGTAGCGGACATCGGGTTCGACAGAGCGCTTCTCAGGCTTGGTGCGTCGCATGGTCTGGCCTCGTTCTGCTCACGACATCGGTCGGCCGCTTCATCGCTTGCTTTGACGGCCGACCTGTGTCTGCTTCTCTACTCTCGAGGGCGCTTCTGGCCGTACTTGGAGCGCCCCTGCTTCCGCCCCTCAACTCCCATACTGTCAAGGGTGCCGCGGACGATGTGGTAACGAACACCCGGGAGGTCCTTCACACGACCGCCCCGGACGAGCACGACCGAGTGCTCCTGGAGCGAGTGGCCCTCACCGGGAATGTAGGCGGTGACCTCGATGCCGTTGGTCAAACGGACGCGAGCGACTTTTCGAAGCGCCGAGTTCGGTTTCTTCGGTGTCTGGGTGCGCACCTGGGTGCACACGCCGCGCTTCTGCGGGGCGCCCTTGGGAAGCCGGATGCGCCGCTGCTTCATCGAATTGAAGGTGTACTGCAGCGCCGGCGCCTTGGTCTTGCCGCGCTTGGACTTGCGCCCCTTGCGTACGAGCTGGTTGATCGTCGGCATCGTTACCACCTTCCAGATAAATCCGGGGCCTCCGCCCCGGGACTGTTTTCCAGTAAGGGAGGCCATCGATCCTGCGCGATGGCCTCGCCTTTTCATGCAATGTTTATTCGGCTCGTGCAGGCGCACAGTACCCCGCCTGCACCTTGCTGACAGGCAACGGGAAGCTATTCTACCATGCGGGTAGGGCTCCGTCAAGCATTGTCAGGTTCAAATCCGAGTTCTAACCGCCCTGGGGCGATCAGAACCGGGGATTGACGTCGAGCAGTCCAAGTCCCAGCCGCGGTGCCCGCATCCGTTCCTGCTGCTTGCCGAAACGGATGATCTCTCCGTCATCTCCGATGGCTTCCACCGCCAGGCCCAGACTTTGGAGCTCCTTGACCAACACCCGGAAAGAAGCCGGAATGCCGGGCTCCTCGATGGCCTCACCTTTGACGATGGCCTCATAGGTCTTTACCCGGCCCTGCACGTCATCGGATTTGACGGTCAGCATCTCCTGCAAAGTGTGGGCGGCGCCGTAGGCTTCCAGAGCCCACACCTCCATCTCCCCAAACCGCTGGCCGCCGAACTGCGCCTTGCCGCCCAGCGGCTGCTGCGTGACGAGGGAGTAGGGACCCGTCGAGCGAGCGTGCACCTTATCTTCAACCAGGTGATGAAGCTTCATCATCATCACCTTGCCGACCGTCACCGGATGGTCGTAGGCTTCACCTGACTTGCCATCGAACAAGAGCTGCTTTCCGAGATTCGGGTACGGCCTACCGGTGTCGGCCATAACCTCGGCCGCCTTGGCCCGGACCGTATCCGGCCGAGCGTTCGCCGGAGCCTTGTTGCCCATGAACTCCAGCCACAATCGTAGGCAGGCGTCGATGGCAGCTTCGTCGTAGGGGCCGCGCTCATTGGCGTCCACCTCATCTCCGAAAAGCAGCATCTCCTCCGGGTTGAACTCTTTATCCCGCAGCCACTCGCGCAGCGCCGATCGTCGGGCATAGGCTCTGTCGGTCGCCAGCATGTCGGCGTTGTAATCCTTCTTTTTACCCAGCCAGTTCTCAAGGTAGAGGCGGCGCACCTCCCCGTCGTCGAGGAAGGCGTCCTCTTCGTAGTAGCCCTCGTCCTTGAGCCAGGCCCAGGCGCGGTCGCCGATCTCCTCCCAGGCCCGGTCGATCATCCAGGCGCGGGCCAGTTCGCCCTCGATCTCGAGCTCGTCCGCCCCGTCGAAGGCCGGCGTCACGGCACGGAAATCGAGCCGGTCGCAGGCCCAGCCAAGGTGCGTCTCGAGCACCTGGCCGATGTTCATGCGTCCCGGAACGCCCAGAGGATTGAGGATCAGGTCGACGGGCGTGCCATCTTCAAGGAAGGGCATGTCCTCGATGGGTACGACCTTGGAAATGACGCCCTTGTTGCCGTGCCGTCCGGCCATCTTGTCGCCCTCGGTTGCCTTTCGCTTTTGGGCCACCGATACGCGCACCATCTTCTCGACACCGGCCGGCAGATCGCGATGTTCTTCACGGGTGAAGACCTTGACATCCACAACCTTGCCGCGCTCGCCGTGAGGCATGCGCAGGGAGGTGTCCTTCACTTCGCGCGCCTTCTCACCGAAGATCGCCCGAAGCAGCTTCTCCTCCGGGGTGAGCTCCTTTTCACCCTTGGGCGTGATCTTGCCCACCAGGATGTCGTTCGGGCCGACCTCGGCCCCGACGCGGATGATCCCATCTTCGTTGAGGTCGCGCAGGGCCTCATCGCCCACATTGGGGATGTCGTAGGTGATCTCTTCCGGGCCCAACTTGGTATCGCGGGCCTCGACCTCATGCTTCTCGATGTGCACCGAGGTGAAGATGTCCTCGCGCACTAGGCGCTCGGAGATCAGGATGGCGTCTTCGAAATCGCCGCCCTCCCACGAAAGGAAGGCGCACAGGACGTTCTGGCCCAGGGCCAGTTCGCCGCCGTCGGTGGACGACGAGTCGGCGATCACATCGCCCTTCTTGATCCGTTGGCCCTTGATGACCGCCGGACGCTGATCGATGCATGTGCCCTGGTTGGATCGGTTGAAGCGGCGCAGGTTGTACACGCGCCGGTTCGATCCGGACTTGATGACGACCTTGCTGCTGGTGACCAATTCGATCTCCCCCTCGACGTCCGACAGGATCACCTGCCACGAGTCGGCGGCCGCATGGCGCTCCATACCGGTCGATACGAGCGGCACCTCGGGGCGGATCAAGGGCACCGCCTGGGTCTGCATGTTGGACCCCATCAGCGCTCGGTTGGCGTCATCGTGCTCCAGGAAAGGGATCAGCGCGGCGCTAACACCAACGATCTGGCGCGGGGCGACGTCCATGTAGTCAATGGCCTCGGTGGGGCTGAACAGAAAATCGCCGTGATGGCGGCACGACGCCGCGCTGGCGGACGAACTCCTTCTTCTCCGTCAATGGGGCATTGGCCTGGGCAATCGTCCAGCGGTCTTCCTCATCCGCCGTCAGGTAATTGACATCGTCAGACACCCACGGCACGATGGCGATCGGATCCTTTGCCTTGGCCAAGTCCTTGACGATCTTGTCGGAGATCTCGGTGCCTTCCTTGGCGATGACCTTGCCCGACTTGGCGTCCACAGCGTTCCCGCGTAGGGTACGGCCCACCAAGCTGCTTATCCTTTGGGCTCATCTCGCGGATGACCTTGCGGTACGGGGTCTCGATAAAGCCGAAGCGGTTGACCCGGGCGTAGGATGCCAACCGGCCGATCAGGCCGATGTTGGGGCCCTCGGGCGTTTCAATTGGGCAGATCCGCCCATAGTGGGAGTGATGCACGTCGCGCACGTCGAAGCCGGCGCGCTCCCGCCGCAGGCCGCCAGGCCCGAGCGCCGACAGGGTGCGCTTGTGGCGCAGCTCGGCCAGCGGGTTGGTCTGTTCCATGAACTGCGAAAGTTGGCTCGAGCCGAAGAACTCTCGCACGGCGGCGACCACGGGACGGATGTTGACCAGCGAGACCGGCGAAAGCTGATCCTGGTCACGGATCGACATGCGCTCGAGAATGACACGCTCCATGCGGCGCAAGCCGACACGCAGCTTGGCCTGGATCAATTCACCAACCGTCTTCACCCGGCGATTGCCGAGGTGGTCGATGTCATCCGGCTCCTGCACGCCGTTGTCGATCAGGATCAATCTCTCGACGAGGCGGTAGATATCCCACCCAGTCACCTGCCGATGTTCGAGGGGAATGGTGTCACGCAGCTCGAGCTTCTGGTCGAGCTTGTAGCGCCCCACCCGTTCCAGGTCGTAACGGCGCGAGTCGAACAACTGCTCGTGGAGATACTCGCGGGCATTGTCCAAGAGTTGGCGGATCGCCGGGGCGCATTCGACGGTAGAACTCGATCAACGCTTCTTCGGCAAGCGTCCGGCCTTCTTTGATCTCCCAATCGGGCTCCTGACGGATCGTGGTAGCAATGTAGGGATGATCAGGATTGTTGTCGGCCTTTTCGAATAGAGCCAGCAGCTCTTCGTCGCTGCCATCCTTGATCGGCGAATCGCCCAGCCCATCTTCCACGGCCGCCAGCGCCCGCAGCAGGATCGTCACCGGTATGGTGCGCTTGCGATTGAACTTCAATGTCAGATAGTCGCTCTTGCGGGTCTCGAACTCCATCCAGGCGCCCCGGTCGGGGATCAGTTTGGCTGCGGCCAGGCGCCGCCCGGTCGTGCGGTCCTCCGGCGCCTCAAAATACACACCCGGGGAGCGGATGAGCTGCGAAACGACCACCCGCTCGGTGCCGTTAATAATGAAGGTGCCCTTCTCGGTCATGATCGGGAAGTCGCCCAGGAAGATGTCCTGCTTGACCGGCTCAGGCACTTCCGACCCCGCCAGGAGCACCGAGACATACATCGGGGCCGAGTAGGTCAGATCGCGTTCGACGCACTCCTCGATGTCGTGCTTGGGGTCGTCAAACCAGTACTTGAGCTTGAATTCCTTGGCCTCCGGGCTCTTACCCGGAAAGAAGAGCTTCATGCCACCGTTGTACGAACTCGATGGGGGAGATCTCGTCGAAAAGCTCCGCCAGGCCCTCGTCCATCAGCCACTTGAACGAATCCAGCTGCACTTCGATCAAGGTCGGCAGCGAATAAACATCCGGGATTCTCGAATACCACTTCTCGTGCAGCTTGGTTGCCATTAAGCCGCTCCTGTACTCACGTCGCCCTGAAGCGCCGTCACGACACTGGTCCACCAGGGGTCGACGACAAAACGCGGGAAAACTCCGGCGCTCAGCGCCGGTTCCCGCAAATGACCCTCAGTTCAGTTTGCCATCCCGTTTCCAATAAGCTTGATTGATGACCACCTTAGGATGCGAACTCACAGGATACCACGCTCAGTTCGCTTGGTCAACCCCGCACCGCCCCGAGTCTTGTTGGCGTCCCCGCCCCCAAAGTCTGTACCCGGAGCCCCCTGCCCTTGACGGCGATTGTGAATTCCTTCACAATACCAGCCTTGGTACTAGGCAGACCCTGGATCGCAGGTTAGGATGGAGCGGCCAGAGTGGCAGAACCTTTTGGAGGTACGCCCCAGGTGAGCAACGAAGACCAACCCAACGGCGAAATTACACTCCGGGGTGGCGACGTGGCCGGGCTGCGCGCCGTCCGCCCGGATGACACCGACCGGCTCATCGCCCTCTTTCACCGGCTGTCCCCGGAGAGTGTCTATTACCGTTTCTTGGAGGCGCGCCGCCACCTGCCCCGCGCGCAAGCGGAACTGTTCGCCAAGGTCGATTATGAGAAGACGATGGCCATCGTGGCCACCCTAAGCCGGGACGGCGATGAGGACATCATCGGGGTGGCACGCTACGCCATCATCGAGCCCGCCGGCAAGGGCGTGGCCGAGGCCGCCATCGTGGTCGAGGACGCTTATCAAAGCCAGGGCCTGGGGACGGAGCTGCTGCGCAGGCTGGTGACCTACGCCGCCGCCCACGGGGTGCGCGCCTTCCAGGCGACCATCCACCAGAGCAACAGCCGCATTCTGCGCTTCATCGAACGAAGCGGCCTGCCGACCACAAGACGGCTGGATGGCAGCGTGTGGGACATCCAGGTCGACTTGCCGGCGGTGCAGCCGGAATGACGCTCATCCCCGGAGAAGAGTCGGCCGCCTGCTGCACGGCATCCGGGCTCCCAATAAGATCGATCCGATCTCCCATCTTCAAGCATCGTGTCGCCGTGCGGCACCATAATCGTCTGGTCGCGTTCGAGACTGACGATCAGGGCGTTCCCCGGCAGGCGGACCTCCCGCACGCGATGGTTGACCAGGGAGCCGTTGCGCCAGGATAACCTCCCCGACTTCAACGTCCGGCACTTCGTGGACCAGCACGTCGAAGACCGTCGGATAGCGAAGCGCCCCTCCAGTGCCATCGCCGTGGCCAGGGCCGGCTGGACCACCTTGACCCCCATCGCCCGGAGCTGCGGCACCAGATCGACGTCTCCGATCCGGCTGATCACGATCGGAATCTCGAACCGCTCGCTCGCCAAACGACACAGATCCAGCGTCTCCTGAACGGTGTGGGTCAGATCGATCAGCGCCCTGGCCCGGCCGGCGCCCATCCGCTCCAGCAGCGCCTCATCCTGTGTAGCGCCGGTCACGACAGTCACGCCGGCCACCTCCAGGTCCCGGCCGACGCATGGCGTCAGGGCAGAGCAGGGTCACCGGCTCGTCATCGGCACTCAGCCGCCGAGCCAGAAACTCGGTCATCTGGTCCGAACCAACCAGGATTACTCCCCACCGACGCTCGCCGTCCGGAGGCCGGCATAGCCTGCCGAAGACCATCGGGGACAACGTCGTCGTCACCACCGCCAGCAGGACAATCGAGGCGTTGACGGCCTCGTTGATAACGCCCAGCTGCAGGGCGATGGCGGCGGCGGCGATGATAAGTGACAGCCTCGACGAGAGCAGCACCCCCGCCGCCAGCGTCTCCCGCCACGGGAAGAGCACGCGTAGGGCAAGCGCCGGGATGATCTTCACCACGTACGACAGTCCAACCAGGATCAATACCAGCCAGACCGCCGAAGGCGAGTTGAGCAGGGCGGATAGGTTGAACTCGACGCCGACCATGATGAAGAAGATCGGTACGAAGAACCCGTAGCCAATGGCATCCAGCTTCACCCTGGACGTAGATCTCCTCCGAACCGGCCAGCAGGCCGGCGACGGCCCCCGCCAGGAATGCCCCCAGGATCAGTTCAACGCCCAACGCCTGGGCCAGCACGACCCAGGCCACCATGAAGGCCAGCGCCGCCCGCACACGGATTTGGGACGTGGCGTGGGTGACCTCATCCAGGATCCGTTTGAGCAGCGGCTGCTGCGCCACTCGCTGGACGGCGTTGGCGGCGACCAGGAACAGCGCCAGCAGCAGCGGTATGAGGAGCAGATCCAGGGTCGGTCCCGGGCCGCCCAAGGGCAATGACCACCGTCAGGAGCACCAGGGTAATGAAGTCGGCGATCGACGCCTCGATCAACATCAGCTGGCCGAATTCAGCCCGGAGCAGGCCGCGTTCCTTCAACACCGGGACCACGACGCCCAGCGAAGTCGTACTCAGAATCAGCCCCATCAGCAACGGGTTCTTCACCACGCCCAGCGCGCCCAGTACCTGCCCACTCAATATTCCCAGCACGAGCGTGCCGGCGAAGAGCAAACCCGCCAGAGGCAGCGGCCGCTGCCACCAACTCTTGTTCGCCCGGGCACCCGTGCGGCCGGTCAGAAGATTGAAGTCGATCTCCAGACCCGACAGGAACATCAAGAACGCAAAGCCGAACTCCTTGAGAAAATCCAGCGTGGGGGAGGTCTCCACCAGGTCGAACCCACTGTGGCCGATGACCATCCCGGCCAGGATTTCCCCGACGACGATCGGCAGGCTGAGCCAACGAAGCCGGCTGGTTGCTAAAGGGACGGCCACGGCCAGGGCCGTGATTAAGAGCAGCGGCAGAAATGTCTGTTGCCCCAAAGATCGGTCCTTTGCTTTCCGGTAAGGCGCTAGGGTGGATCACCCAAGTTTACCGGGTTTGGTCAGCTAGTTGGAATCGGATTGCACGTAGAGATTGCGGTAGATGTCGAAGATCTCATAAATCGTGGTCAGGTAGCTGATGTGTTTGATCGAGGCGGATGACCTCCAGAAACAGGTCGGGGTCCTCGGGCGCCAGATCCTTCCAGACGGCCGCGTTGCCCGGGCCGGCATTGTAAGCTGCCAGCGCGGCATACAGGTCCCCATCGAAGCGGTCACGCTGTTGGGCGAGGTAGAAGGCGCCGAAGCGCACGCTCACCAGGGGCCGATACAGGTCGTCGGACGTGTACCCCACGGGCCACCCCAGTTGATCGGCAATCGATTGGCCAGTGGGGGGAATCACCTGCATCAAGCCTCGCGCTGCAGCGTAGGAGGTGATGAACCCTTCGAAAAGGCTTTCCTGGCGCACTACCGACAGCAGGAAAAGGCCATCAAACCCCCGATTGACGGCTTCAGGCAGAATGATGTCCCCAAAGTACGGGCCAAACCGGATGTGGTTGAAATAGACCGGGGCCTGCATCGTGCCGGCATCGTCCAACCCCGCCAGGTTGAGCACCTGCCGAGCAGCGAAGATGGCGGGTTGGTAGAGGCCGATGTCGAGCAGCGCCTGCATCATCTGGTACGTCGCTACGGGGTCGTTCTCGACGGCGTGCCGGAGCGCCTCGAATTCCTGCTTGGCCGGGCCGGTCTGCCCCAGGGCCCACAATTCCTGACCCCGGATCATGCGCGGGTCCGTCGCCAGGTCTTGGCTGAGCCGATCGAGTTGGGCACCGGGGTCCAGGTTGAACGTGGTCCGCATCCAGGCTTCCGCTTCAGCCTTCTCCTTGACCACATCCGTCGTGAAGTTGAAAAGCCCCAAAGGTTCAAACGCGGCATTGCCCGCCAGGAGATCGGCCGCCCGTTCGGAGTAGTAGCCAGTCGGATCGGCGGCGGCAGCCTGTTCCCAGGCGGCCCGGGCCTGGCCGCCGTCCCCGAGCGCCTGATAGGTTTTGCCCATCCAGAGTTGGACGGCGGCCTGCTGGCCACTGGCCCCGGCCAGGTCGCCCGCCCGGCCCAAGGCGCTCTGGGCGGCGGGGAATTCGCCGTCTCGATACAGGACGATGGCGGCTTCAAAGGCCGACTGGTAGGCCAGGCTCGAGCCGGGATAGGTTTGCGGCAGGCCGAGCCAGATTTCGGCTGCCCGCTGCAAATCCTGGTTGCGCTCGGCGGTTCGGCCGGCGTTGAACACCGCCTGGGGTGCCTGGCTGCTCTGCGGCCGTGCGGCAGCGAAATCCAGATAGGTCTGCACAGCCAGAGTGTATTGGTCCAGATACGCCCACTCCGTGAATGCCTTGTCCATCCAGGCGTCCTCGTAATGCGGATCGTCGGGATAGCCTTGGATCACGGCCTCGAAATCCTGGAGGGCGCCCTGCGAATCCCCAGGGCACGGCGGGTTAGGCCCAGGAAGTAAAGGGCTGTGCCCGTCGGCGCGGTTTGAACCGCCCTGCTCAGTGCCGCCAGCGCCGGTTCGTAGGCAGCCGCATTGAAATCGACCAGACCGCGCTGGAAATCGTCGACCGGGACGTCGGCGTTGACCAGCCGAACCAGCCCGATGTAGCTGTCATAGGCAGTGGGAAAGTTGTCCACCAAGTCTTGATAGCGTGCGTAAGCCGCCTGCGTGTCGCCCATCGTTTCGAGCACCTGCCCCGCCAAGAGGTTGGCCGAGGCGCGGGTCGAGTCGTCTGGCGCAAAGCGGTAGATTTCGTCGAACTTGGCCAACGCCTGGCTGAGATCGCCTGCCTCCTGGAAGGCCTGGCCGATCTTGACCTGCAAAGCCACATCTCCCGAGAGGTGCGGCAGCTGCAGAGCCGCCTGGTACTCGGCCACGGCTGAAGCCGGGTCCCCGGAGGCACGCAGGGCGTCGCCGACTGCCTCGTGAACCAGAGAGTCTATCCGTCCCGGGCGCAAGTCGAGATACTGCCGGTAGTCGTCGATCGCTCCCGCCGGGTCGCCGCTGGCCCGCCTGGATTCGGCGCGCAGGAAGTAGCGCATACCCAATCAAGGGATCGTCTGGGTGGTTGTCGATGAAGTCGGTGAGGGCGCTGATAGCCTGGTCGTAGCGCTCGGCTTCGACCAGGACCAGGCCCAGTCCAAGCGATGCCCGAGCTTCGACCTCAGGCGGCGGATTGCCCCCCAGCACGGTCTGGTAGTCCTGGACCGCCGTGTCCCAATCCCCAACAAATCGCGCCCGGTCGGCTTTTTCCAGGCGCTCCGATGGCTGAGGGGTGGGCGTCGGCGTGGGAGACGGGGTAACCGTGGCAGTGGGGGTGAGGCTGGGTGTGGCGGTCGGGCCGGCGGCAAGTGGCCCCGGGGCGCTGCAGGCAACCAAAACGGCTAACAGGAGGGCGACCAGCGAACCCAAGACACGGGCAGGGGAAGACATGCGGGCCATCATAAAGGCAGCCTAAGGGGGTGTCAACCATCGCCGGCAAACGCCCCAACTTGCACCCTCACCGCCTCCATGCTAGACTACGTAGTTGTGGCCACCGCGCTCTCGTCGGAGAGCGCCTTTTTGTGTCGGGACACGATCGATCAGGGGATCCAACGTTGTCCTGCCGAAAGGAAGATGCTCGCCTGCCATGCAACTCGTTCTGACCGGTTCCATCGCCTTTGACTACCTGATGACCTTCCCCGGCCGATTCCGGGATCACATTCTGGTCGACCGATTGGACCACATCAGTCTTTCCTTTCTGGTGGACAGCCTGGTCCGACGCCGCGGCGGGATCGCCGCTAACATCGCCTACACCCTCGCCTTGCTGGGCGAACACCCCACGGTTATGGCCACAGTCGGAGAAGACTTCGCCGACTACGGTGCTCTGCTCACCGACTTGGGCGTCGACCTCTCGGGTATCCGTGTCATCCCGGACGAGTTCACGGCCTCCTTTTTTGTCAACACAGACCAGAACAACGCCCAGATCGCCAGTTTCTTTACTGGCGCCATGTCCTATGCCCGCCAATTGTCTTTTAAGGATCTTGCGCAACCGCCGGACCTGGTCGTGATCTCCGCCAACGACCCCGAGGCCATGCACAGCTATGTTCAAGAATGCCGTCGAGTTGGGCATTCCTTACATCTATGATCCGAGCCAGCAGACCGTGCGCGCCGATGCCGACACGTTGATCGAAGGCATCGAGGGCTGCATGGCCCTGTTCGTCAATGACTACGAGTTCGGGCTGATCGAAGAGAAGACCGGCCTGACGATGGACGATATTCAAGAGGGTTCCGAATTCGTCGTGGTCACGCGGGGCGAAGACGGGGCTGATATCCACACCAAGACCGGACCGATCCACATTCCAGCTGTGGCCCCGGACGAGATCAAGGACCCCACCGGCGTCGGCGATGCCTTTCGGGCCGGCTTCTTGAAGGGGCACTTGCGAGGGCTCAGCCTCGAGCGATGCGGGCAAATGGGTGCTGTGGCGTCCGCCTTTTGTCTGGAAAACCAGGGACCGCAGGGCCACGACTTTGATCGTCAGGCATTCGTCGAGCGCTTTCGCCGCCACTTCGACGACCAGGGCGACCTCGAAGGATTCTGATGGCCGCCTCACCTCCGCCGGCGGTCTTGCTTCCGCTCCTTGAATCGGACCGTGTCTGGTGTGCCTATGCCCTGGCGGATCTCGATCCCCACTACGCCTCGGATTGCACCTGGCGTGTCAACCAAGGTGCCGCCGTTCTGATTTACGTCGGGCTGATGCCGCCGGTCCTGTTCGCCCACGGCGATCCACAGGATGCTGCCCCACTGTTGGAAAAGGTGCCGGCCGGCCGCTATCAATTCACATTGATGGGCGATCCACCGCGACCTTCTCGGTGACCGGCTGGTGCCGGAAGTCGAAAAGTCGATGTGGCGAATGGCACTCCAGCCTTCGGCCTTCCCGGCGATGGCTGACGAAGCGGACCGTGCGCCTCGGCCCGCACGATCTGTCGGCGGTCCTGGCGCTCACTGCCGACCATCCCGATAAGCCGGACGCCTTCGCCGCCGACCAACTCGCCCAAGGGGTCTTCTTCGGCCTGCGTTCCGGGCATGAATTGGTGGCCATCGCCGGGACCCACGTGCTGGCGCCGGACTTGGGGGTGGCAGCCGTGGGAAACGTGTTCACCCGCCCCGATCTGCGCGGGCAGGGACTGGGCACTCGCGTCACGGCAGCCGTCGTCGGAGAACTCATCGAAAGCGGGGTTCGGACGATCGTGCTCAACGTCGCCATGGACAATCAACCGGCCATCAGCGTTTACCGCAAGCTCGGTTTTTGGCCCTATCGCGGTTATTATGAGGGGGTTGCCCACCTGAAAGAGACACGGTGAACTTACCTATGGAGCCTTGTTAAATGACCAACGAGTATGACGTCAAAGATCTCAACCTGGCCGAAGGCGGCCGCCATCGAATTCAGTGGGCAGAGCAAGAAATGCCCGTGCTGACCCAGATCCGCGAGCGTTTTGCCAAGGAACAGCCGCTGAAAGGGGCCAAGGTTTCGGCCTGCCTGCACGTGACGGCCGAGACCGGCAACCTGATGCGCGCTCTGCAGGCAGGGGGCGCCGACGTGGTCTTGTGCGCCTCCAACCCGCTCTCAACGCAGGACGATGTGGCCGCCTCCCTGGTCTCGCACTACGAGATCCCTGTCTTCGCCGTCAAGGGCGAGGACAATGAGACCTACTACCGACATATCCATCGGGCCCTTGACCACCACCCGGGCATGACCATGGACGACGGGGCCGACCTGGTGAGTACGCTCCACAAGGATCGCCGCGACCAGCTGCCTGAGGTGGTCGGCGGAACCGAGGAGACCACGACCGGCGTAATCCGCCTGCGGGCCATGGCCGCCGAGGGCGCGCTCAAGTTTCCGGTGCTGGCGGTCAACGATTCGATGACCAAGCACTTCTTCGACAACCGCTACGGCACCGGCCAATCCACGCTCGACGGCATCATCCGAGCCACCAACGTGCTGCTGGCCGGCAAGACTTTTGTGGTCGGCGGTTATGGCTGGTGCGGCCGGGGTCTGGCCAATCGCGCCCGCGGCATGGGGGCCAATGTGGTTGTGACTGAGATCGATTCTCTCGCCGCCTTGGAAGCCGTTATGGACGGGTTCCGGGTCATGCCCATGGAAGAAGCCGCTCCGATCGGAGATATCTTCTGCACCTTGACGGGCGACATCCACGTGCTCGACAAACAGCACTTCGATGTCATGAAGGATGGGGCCATCATCTCCAACTCGGGCCACTTCAACGTCGAGATCAACATCCCGGCTTTGGAGGACATGGCATCGGAGAAACGGCGGGTGCGGGAGTTCGTCGACCAATACAAACTGCCGGACGGACGCCAGATCAACCTGCTCGGCGAAGGCCGCCTGGTCAACCTGGCAGCGGCCGAGGGCCACCCGGCCAGCGTGATGGATATGTCCTTCGCCAACCAGGCTCTCGGGTTACAGTACATCCTCGAGAACAGCGAGACGCTTGAGAACAAGGTCTACGTCATCCCGGAAGATATCGACCGGGAGATCGCCCGCCTCAAGCTCGAGGCCATGGGCGTAACCATCGACCGTTTGACGGCCGAGCAGACCAAGTATCTCAACTCCTGGGAAGAGGGAACGTAGGCTTTACATCAGCCCAAGAGAAACCCGGGCGGGCCCAATCGGGCCCGCCCTTATTGATTGCCTCGGGGACTTTCCTGGCACACTTGAACAGGTTCATTTTGTGAAACATTTCACATATGGTGGGCATCTTGGGTTCTGAGGACTAGGGTGTGGGGGATCCCGTTGGCGGCAGCGCCGTGGGGGACGCCACTTCCAGCACGACGTACACTTCCTGGCCAAAGGCAACCCCATCCGGATTCTGTGCCTGCCACCTGCCGATAACTTCGCCTTCGGATTCGGGCACATGGATGCTCACTTGCCAGATCGCCTGGATCCCCGCCCTGGCCGGATAGAGGGCCACCGGGTTGCCGTCCGCCAGAGGGTTCGGAAGGATCGGTACCAGGCGGTAGTCCGGGCCCCAATCGCACGTCCCCGTGTTCTGGACCGACCATTGCTTGGAGAGCCCATCACCTGGCGCGGCGGGAGAGCCATCAGGCAGGGTCAAATCGGAGATGAACGCAGCGTCGTCGACACAGTTGGCCGGCTGGGTTGGAGGCCGGCTGGTTTCCGACGGCATACTACTCTGAGGCGTGCTGACAGGGGTCACGGGGGCGGGGGTCGGCGAAACCGGCGGTTGAGCTCCGCATGCCGCCATCGACCAACTGACAATGAGCGTCCCAAGGGTTAGGCGATGCATGCAAAGATTATAGCCTTGGGCCTTCAAGGGCCATAGTCTGGCTGTGTCCGAGACGAATTTGTCCGATCGATTATCGCCAATCACCAATCCATCTTCCCCGGACAGGATATCGACCCGACCGCAAACACCAGAGGAAGAATTGCTGTTGAACCTCCAACAGATTGGACTCGCCGATTGACTTGCTGTTTGGTGCTGGCCGGGTCTTGCATTCGAGCCATTGTGCAGTTGCCAATTGGGACGATGGCCCTGAAGGGAAGCATCGCCCATCGGATCTGATGATGCGAATTACTGGGGTGATATGCTACATGTCTGGGCCGGTGAATTCGATTTTCGAGTGGAGGTAGGAAGATGAAGTGGTTTGCGTTGAACAGGGTCATTGCAGGCATGTTTGCAGGCGCTCTCCTGGCCGCCTGTGGCGGAACTGCCACCCAGGCACCGCCATCAGCCCCAACCGTCGCGACGGCCGCAAGCAGCGCAGTCCAATCGACGTCGGCACCTGAAGCTGGGTCACCGGACGCGTGCACGCTCTTAACTCAGCAGCAAGTGACTGACGCGGCAGGGGTGGACATGGCCGGCGGGGAACCCCTTGCGCCAACCAGCACGCAGATCTGTACCTGGAGTGAGGCGGGAAGCGATTCCGCAGACAGCCAGCAGGTGACGCTCACTCTGCTAAAGGCCACCGAATTCGAAAATGGTAAGACGCCGCCCTCCGGCTTCGAGGTGACCCCCGCACAGGGTCTCGGCGACGAAGCTTACTATGTCACCTCTTCTGGTCTCGGAACCCGTTTCAACGTGAAGCAGGGCGATCTTCTGTTCCAGCTCAAGGTCGGCTCAATCTCCGGCAAGGGACAAACGGTGGAAGGTCTTGAGGCGATCGAGAAGACTTTGGCCATGGACGTTTTGGCCGGCCAGTAGACGGCGCCCAAATCAAAGGGGAAAACTCGGCATGGTGGGAGAACGCGGCATCTTGGGGCTTAGCGTTCGCGGCCGGGGGGGATGCCTACTTTGCACTTGATCTGACTCCCGCCAGCCCCCCGCTGAGGGGGCTGGCGGGAGAGAGCAGGTGCTTCATCTGCTCGTCCGGCTGGCCAGCCAATCGACCAGGAAGGCGACACCGACAAAGTAGGGGAAGATCCCATACAGCGTGTCGCTTACCGAGTGGGACTTGGCGTCGACCGCCAGGAAGACCTGGACACAAAACGCCAGAGCCAGCAGGACCACTAGCACCCCTACCCACGACGCCGGGTCGGTAGAACCATCCCCAACGTACAAACCAGGCTGCTTTCATGTTTGCACCTATCCCTTACGCTCTCTCTTTGCCTCTCCGTCGTCTGGACCAGTTTGGCATCGGCTACCTTCCAATGTCTCTCAGAACCCAGGGGGAGGAAGCACTGCCGCCCGGCTCCCGCTTCGAACGAGAGGGACCGACCCGCGCTCGGTGTTTGTCGCTAGCTTGGGGCTCCCTGGCGGTATGGAAGGACTCACCCAGCACTAAGACAATCGGCACGAAACTGAGCGTACACTTGAGCGCAGTCCTTCTTGACGAAATGGAGCGAGGGTGATCAGCATGAAAAGGTCCCTGGCCATTGCCATGATTGCCTGCCTCGGCCTGGCGTGCGGGCCGGCATCCACACTGGCATCAAGGTCACCAACCTCTACCGAGATCTCGGCTGCGGGGGTTCTGCCTCCATCGGCTACGGCCGCGCCGACCCAGGCTGTTTCTGAGGCAGCTCCGGTTGACACGCCGACGGTCCTCCCAAAGACCGCTACGGATCTCCCCAGCACCCCAACTCCGGACGCTACACAATCAGCTCTGAGCACCAATCTCCCGCCTTCCCTTTCACTGATGATGGGGCTGGGAAGCGAGGCGCAGTACATGAACCCGGTGGGGACGCCGCTTAAGAGTTGGAACGGTATTCCCATCATGCCTCAGGCCACGGACGGCCAGGCCTTCGGAGACAGCGTCTATAGCTTCAAAGCAGATGCCACCCTGGCGGAGGCGAAGAGCTTCTACGACCAGGCCCATCTTTCGATGGGCTTCGGAATGACTGAACCGACTTCGGGATCAAACGGGTCTGGCAACGGTGCCACTCACTCTGTGACCTACCTGCTGACAAATGGCGTGCTCGATATCAACTCCCTGGACAGCGATCCTGGTCACATCGTCGTGGTGATCGAGACACAGTGACTACCTCCTTCAGCTCACGCGAGAGGCCCCGACGAGCGGGCGATAACGGGCGCATGGCCCCACGCTTGCCTCTCGGAGCCTCTATGGTCAGACCCCCCCTTAGCTCATTCCACCGCTGCAGACAAACGATGGCGCCGGGCGCAAGCAACGCCCGGCGCCGCTGGTAATTCCCACGTCAAGCTTCGGTCGCCAACTCGACATCTGCCTGCTCGGCAACCTCATCGTCCACATCCTGGACTCGCTCGTCGTCCTGGTACTTAAGCGGCCGCAAATCGGCTGCCTTGCGTGCCTCGGCCTCGATCTCCCGCGCCAGCTCGGGGTTGTCCCGCAGGTACTCCTTGGCGTTCTCTCGCCCCTGCCCCAGCCGGGTCTCCTCGTACGAATAGAACGACCCCCGCTTCTCGATCAGCTCCGTCTCTACCCCGATGTCCAGCAGATCCCCCGCTTTCGAGATCCCCTCGTTGTACATGATGTCGAATTCCGCCACCCGGAACGGCGGCGCTACCTTGTTCTTCACCACCCGCACCCGCGCCCGGTTCCCGATGATCTCCTGCCCTACTTTGATGCTCTCGATCCGCCTTACATCCAACCTCACCGAGGCATAGTACTTCAGCGCCACCCCCCCCGTCGTCGTCTCCGGGTTCCCAAACATCACCCCGATCTTCTGCCTCAACTGGTTGGTGAAGATCACCGCCGTGTTCGTCTGCTTGATCGCCCCCGATAGCTTCCGCAGCGCCTGGCTCATCAGCCGCGCCTGCGCCCCCATCGTGGCGTCCCCCATGTCCCCCTCGATCTCCGCCCGCGGCACCAACGCCGCCACCGAGTTCGATCACCACCACGTCCACCGCCCCGCTCCTCACCAGCGTCTCGGCGATCTCCAACGCCTGCTCCCCCATGTCCGGCTGCGAGATGTACAGATTGTCGATGTCCACCCCGCACCGCTTCGCATACGCCGGGTCCAGCGCATGCTCCATGTCGATGTACGCCACGACCCCGCCCTGCTTCTGCGCTTCGGCCACGATGTGCTGGCACAGCGTCGTCTTCCCCGACGCCTCCGGCCCGTAGATCTCCGTCACCCGGCCCCGCGGGATGCCCCCCACCCCCAGCGCCAGATCCAGCGCCAGCGACCCCGTCGGAATCGCCGCCACCGCCTGATGCGCCGATTCCCCCAGCCGCATCACCGCTCCGTCGCCGTAGCGCTTGGTGATTTCCCCAGAGCTTTCTCCAACACCGCCACCCGCCCTTCGTCCGGGCCAGGTGGCGTTCCGTTGCTCATTCGATTTCGCCATGATCTCCCTCCTGCGGTCGCTGATCCCCCCTGCGGGGGAGGCTCGATCCGAGTATAGCACATGTGTTCTATCTGTCAAGATTGGCGCGATGCGGGGGGGGGGAGTTCGCCGGAACCTGCCTGACAAACTTCACTTGTGCGATACTTGTGCTAATCTGTACTGTGGATCAAGTGTTCTCGGCCAGCCCTCATCCCTCCCGTCGTCCCCTGCTGGCTGGTTCTCAGGCACTAGCGTTCCGCAACCATCCAAGACGCCCGGTCTCGGGCTGTGCTGCGCACGGGCAGCGGCCGGCCCAGGTGCGCTGCCCATCCAGGCGAGTTTGACCTTTTGTGACCGAGCCTCCCTACGTCGGTGTTGGATGGAATGTGAGGCGCCCGAATTCTGCGGATGATATAGTAGATGCGTATTTAGGCCATATGAAGATCTCATCCGCATGCATCGTGAGAGGAGGCGATGCGAAGGCCAATCTGTCCGTCACCCCGAGCAACACAAGCAAGATCCCAAGGAGGTAAGGAAGAAATGAAGAGATTTGTCATTCAAACTGGGCGTCTTGCTCACTATCCCGACTCTCGATCCTGGCAGCTTGCGGCGGGGCATCTCCCACGCCAGCCGTCCCCCGCGGCCACAGAGGCCATGCAGGCCACCTCGGCGCCGGCGGCCACCGCCATGCCAACCGAAGCGCCGATGACCGAGGTCACCCTCAAGATCGGGTTCACCACCTCGCAGACCGGCAGCCTGAACGTCAGAGTCCACCCGCCAGGCCAACGGCCTGCAGCTCTGGATGGACCAGGTCAACAGCCAAGGCGGCATCCAGGTTGGCAACTCGATGGTGAAGTTCGAAGCCGTGTCCTACGACGATGAGAGCTCCAAGGACCGCGTGCAGGAGCTCTACACGCGTCTGGCGACGCAGGACAACGTCGACTTCATGATCAGCCCCTACTCGAGCGGGTCTGACCGGCGCAGCGGCGGTGATCGCCGAGCAGAACAGCAAGGTGATGATCACCACCGGCGCCGCCGATGACGCCGCCTATCAGCAGGGCTACACGCTCGTCTATCAGGCCTACACGCCGGCCAGCAAGTACCTGACGGGCGCCATCGACCAGCTGATGAAGCTCGATCCGTCGGCCAAGAACGTGGCCTTCATCTACGAGAACAGCAGCTTCTCGACCGCTGTGGTCACTGCTGCCAAGGCCTACGCCGAAGCCAACGGCTTCAACGTCGAGATGTTCGACGGCTATGACCCTGGCACGACCGATTTCTCGGCCCTGATCAACAAGGTCTCGGGCCTGGATCCGGCGCCTGACACCATCCTCGGTGGCGGCCACTTCGCCGACGGCAGCACGCTCGCCCGCCAGCTGGGCGAGAAGAACGTCAGCGTCAAGTACCTGGCGCTGCTCGTCGCCCCGCCCGAGCCGGACTTCGCCCAGATCGGCGACGCCGCCGTGGGCGTGGTCGGCCCCAGCCAGTGGGAGCCCGACGCCGCCTACTCCGCAGACGCCGCCTCGTCGATGGGCATCCCCTACGTCGGCCCCACCGTGGCCGACTTTGTGTCCGCCTACAAAGCCGCGTACAATGAAGATCCTTCCTACCACTCGGCTGGTGGTTATGCCGCCGGGCTGCTGCTCCAGACCGCGCTCGAGAACGCTGGCTCAACCGACACCAGCGCCGTGGCAGCCGCTCTGGATCAGATGGACGTGATGACTTTCTTCGGCACGGAGAAATTCGACACCAGCGCCGACAACCATGGCCTGCAGATTGGCCATGAGATGGTCTACATCCAGTGGCAGAAGGATGCCTCCGGCAATCTGGTCAAGCAGATCGTTTGGCCGGAAGGCGCCGCAACCGCCAGCGCCGTTTACCCCAAGCCGTGACCCTTTAGCCGCTCTGCTCCCCCCGCAGGCCGGGCCTGCGGGGGGAGCTCCAAAGCAAGGAGCCGGGCTTGATCCGAACCCTTATCCCTTCGGTCGTGGATGGCGTTCTGCTGGGCTTCCTCTACGGCCTGGCCGCCATGGGGCTGAGCCTGATCTGGGGCGTGATGGACGTCATCAATCTCGCCCACGGCGCCATCATCGCCCTGGGCATGTTCGGCGTCTATTTCCTGTTCACCGGCCTGGGTCTGAACCCCTACCTCGCCCTCATTTTTGTGGCACTGGCCGGCCTCATCTTCGGCGCCATCATGTACTTCATCTCCATCCATCGCATCGTCAATGCCCGCCCCTTGTCAACGCTGCTGGCGACGTTTGGCGTCAGCATGATCATTCTGGGCATCAGCACCGCCGCCTTGAGCACGTCTCCCTACAACGTCGATTTTTCCCTTGGCAGCGTTACCGCCGGTCCGGTGACGGTGCTGTGGACCCGGATCATGGCCGCCCTGGCCGCCATGGCCGTCACCGCCCTTCTCTACATCTTCTTGTACCGAACCCGGCCCGGAAAGTACATCCGGGCGGTTTCGGACAACCGCCAGGCGGCCGCCTTGATGGGCATCCCCGCCACGCAGGTGCTGGCCTTGGCCTTTGCCATCGGGGTGATGCTCGCCGCCGTGTCGGGCGGCTTGCTGGCGACATTGTTCCCCTTCAGCATTCTCTCCGGCGAAAGCTATCAGCTGCGCAGCTTCGTCATCGTCGTCCTGGGGGGATTGGGCAATCCCCTGGGCGCTTTGCTCGGCGGCCTGATCCTGGGCGCGCTGGAAGGCGTCATCCCGGTGTTTATGCCCAACTCCTGGCTGCCGGTGATCGAGTTCGTTTTGTTCGTCATCATCCTTTTGATCCGACCCTCCGGGCTGTTCGGGGGACAGAAGACATGAAGAAGCTTACCCAGCCCGCCTTCTGGCTGCCCTTGATTCTCGTCGCCGCCTCGGCGCTTGTGGCCGATCATCACGGGCAATGCTGCCCGCCGCGAGATGGTCTTCAGCCTGCTGATGGCCATCATTCTGGCTTCCAGCCTGAACATCCTGCTTGGCTACACCGGCTATGTCAGCTTCGGCCACGTCGTCTTCTTCGGCATCGGTGGCTACATCGGGATGTACAGCATGGATGTCTTGGGCTGGCATCTGGCGCTGGCGGTCCTGGTCGGCGGCTTGTCGGCAGGGGTCATGGCCTTCCTCCTGGGCACGCGCCATTCTTCGCCTGAAGGGGGCCTACTTCGCCTTGGCCACCATCGGTGTCAACGAGGCCGCCCGCGCCTTTGCCAACGCCTTCCACCCCTTTGGCGGCCCTATCGGCATGACGCTGAACTTCCACGTCTATGACAGTTACGGCGGCGCAGGCAACGCCCTGTGGCTCACTTTTTACGCCACCCTGGTGCTGGCGCTGCTTGTGATCTTTGCCAGCACCTGGGTCAAGGACTCGAAGTTCGGACTCGGCCTGATGTCCATCCGTGAGAACGAGGGCGCGGCCGAGGTGATGGGAGTCGATGCACCGTCTTCAAAGACCTGGGCCTATGTGGTCTCGGCCATCTTCCCGGGCATCCTCGGCGCCTTGTTCTTCTTCAAGAACGCCAACATCGAGCCCGGCGACGCCTTCCAACTGCAGCGTTCGGTCGAGATGATCGTGATGGTTATGCTCGGCGGATTGGGAACCGTGCTTGGGCCCGTGCTGGGTGGCGCCGGCTACAACGGCCTGAGGGGCTTCTTGATCGTCAACCCGTTGTTCAAGAACGTCCAGCTGGCGGTCGCCGGCACGCTCCTTTTGCTCATCGTCCTGTTCGTCCCCGCCGGGGTCGTAGGGTGGCTGCGCCAGCATATCCAGCCGCTCAGGAGTTGGCTCGAATGATGCTCCAAATCCAGGGTGTCCGGAAGACCTTCGGCGGCCTGATCGCCCTCAAGGACGTCAACCTTGAGATCGACGACGGCGAAATCGTGGGCCTGATCGGTCCCAACGGCGCCGGCAAGACAACCCTGTTCAACATCATCAATGGCGTCTATCCGCCGGACGAAGGCGAGATCCTATTCCGGGGACAGAAAGTCACCGCCAAGGAGCCGTACAAGCTGGCCAAGCTGGGCCTGGCGCGGACCTTCCAGATCGTGCAGCCCCTGAGCGAGCTCACCGTGCTGCGCAACGTGATGGCCGGGTCGTGCTTCGGGCGCGAAGATCGCTCGATCGCCGAAGCCGCCGACATCGCCTCGGAAACACTCGACTTCGTCGGCCTGGCGGAAAAAGCCGACGTCTTGGCCGGCACCCTCAACGTGGCCCAGAAGAAACGACTGGAGCTGGCACGCGCCCTGGCCGCGCGACCCCACCTGCTGCTGCTGGACGAGGTCCTGGCCGGCCTGAACCCGACCGAGATCACCAAGATGGTGGAGACCATTCGTGAAATTCGTCACAAAGGCGTCACCATCCTGATGATCGAGCACGTAATGCGGGCGCTCATGAATGTCTCTGACCGTGTGACCGTGCTGGACTACGGCGAGGTCATCGCTCGTGGGACGCCGGAAGAAGTCTCGAACGACCCGCGCGTGATCGAGGCCTACCTGGGAGACCCCAAGGTGGCTGAGGCGCTCGGATCCAAGGCCTGACCGGGAGGCAATCGCTTGGCCAAACTCGAAGTCCAGGACATTTCATCCGGCTACGGCGAGCAGCAGGTGCTGTGGGGCGTCAGCCTATCGCTCGAGCCCGGCAAGCTGACTTCTCTTGTCGGCTCGAACGGCGCCGGCAAGACCACGCTCCTGCAGACCACTGTCGGCGCCTTGAAGGCCTGGACCGGTTCGGTGCGTCTCGATGGCCACGAGATCACCTCCGTCGCCGCACATCGGCGGCCCGAACTGGGTATGGTGCTGGTCCCGAAGGGCGCCAGCTGTTTTCGTCGATGAGCGTCCAGGAGAACTTGGAGATGGGCGCCACCAACTCTCGGGCACGTTCGAAAATCCATGAGAACCTCGAGCGATGTCTTCGACATGTTCCCCCGCCTGAAGGAACGCCGATCGCAGGCCGCCGGCACGATGAGCGGCGGCGAGCAGCAGATGCTGGCCGTGGCGCGTGGCATCATGGCCGAGCCGGAAGTTCTGATGATCGACGAACTCTCCCTGGGGTTGGCGCCGATGCTGGCCGTCAACCTGTTCGAGAAGCTCCTTGCCCTGAAGAACCTGGGCTTGACGATGCTCCTGGTGGAACAGAATGTGCAGCTGGCGCTAAAGATCAGCGACTACGCCTACGTGCTGCGTGAGGGGCAGCGTCTTCATCCATGGCCCGGCCGACGAAGTCGCCGCCAACCAGGAAGTGCGTACAGCGTATCTTGGGGTCTAGATGGCTCGCAGCTGTTGTAGCGCCGAGCCCGTCAGCCTATAGTTCGAGCCTAAGGCCACGGATCAGCTAGATCCGCGGCGGAGCACGGCATGCCATGCCCCTGCGTCTGTCTCGACGGGCTGGGCGCCCCGTGCATGGCGACATGAGTCTGCCAGCGTCCATTTCCGTGCCAGCTTGACGCTCGATGCATTCACAAATCGAGCGTGGAGAGGTGGGATCATATGGATCTAAGAGTGGCAGGCCTGCCCTACGCCTCGAACGGCACCTCGACAACCTTCGGCCTTGATCTTGGTCTCCAGCGCAGTCGATCTGGATGTCACATCACTGGTGAGTGTCCAGGGAGACGATCCGGCTGTCACTCTCTTGCCGCAGTTTGACTTCGGCTCCGCCGCTCTCAAGCGAGCGCTTGCTGACCGTGACCCGGATGGGGATGCCAATCAGATCGGCGTCGGCGAATTTCACGCCCGGGGTCTCATCGCGATCGTCAAACAGGACTTCGATTCCGGCAGCTGTCAAAGCCCGCCAACACTGTCTTCAGCCGCCTCTTCTCCTCCTCGCAGAGCCAACAAGTGCACCTGGAAAGGCGCAATCGTGATCGGCCAGATCAGTCCCTTCTCGTCATGATGCGCCTCAGCGAAGCAGGCAAGCAGGCGGCCGCTGCCAATGCCGTAGGACCCCATCACCACCGGATGCTCCTCCCCTTCCTGGTCAAGATAGGTGGCATCCATGGCTGCGCTGAAGCGCGTCCCCAGCTTGAAGATGTTGCCGGCCTCGACCCCGCGCACCGATTGCAATGCCGATCCACATTCGGGACAGGCGAAGCCTTCTTCGGCAGCGGCGATGTCGGCCACAACATCCGCCTCGAAGTCCCGTCCATAGTTGACATTTCGCAGGTGAAAGCCCTGCTTGTTGGCCCCGGCCACCAGGTTGGGTGACTCCGGGATCAGGTCGTCCACCACCACCTGGGCGCCCTCGATCCCGATGGGGGAGGCGTAGCCAGGTACAGCCCCCAAGGCAGCGATTTCCTCGTCCTTGGCTGGTCTCAGGTCCTTTGCCCCCAGGGCGTTGAGCAGCTTGGTTTCGTTCAGGTCCATATCGCCGCGCAGAACCGCAAATACCATCCGTTCGACATCGTCTCCGTCCTCGATCAGAGTGGCCACCATGAAGACGGCCTTGGCTGTTTGTGACTTGGGGACGCCAAGGAACTCCGCCAGCGCGGCGATGGTCTTTGCCTCGGGTGTGGCCACTTCTTCGAGCTCAGCCGCATCTTCGGCTTCTGGTTTCGGCTTGCGAAAGCGCGCCACCTGGCGGTTGGCCGAGTAGCCACAATTATCGCAAAGCAGGAGTGTGTCTTCGCCGACCGGCGTCAGATACATGAATTCGTGCGCCTGGTAGCCCCCCATCATGCCCACATCGGATTTCACGGCAATCACCGGCAGGCTGCAGCGGTTGAAGATGTTGAAGTAGGCCTGATAATGCGCCCGGTACTGCTTGTCAAGACCTTCGTCGTCCGCATCCAGGCTGTAACTGTCCTTCATCGTGAACTCGCGCACCCTGATCAAGCCAGGCACGCGGGCGGGGGTCGTCACGCCATTTGGTCTGGATGTGATAGATCAGCTGCGGCAGTTGGCGGTAGGACTTGATCTCCTTGCGGATGAGGTCTGCCACCACCTCCTCGTGGGTCATGGCGAGCACCATGTCCCGCCCGGAGCGATCCTTGAGCCGCGTCAACTCGGGGCCGACCTGGTACCAGCGGCCGGTCTCCTGCCAGAGGTCCGCCGGATTGACCACAGGCATCGTGATCTCCTGCCCGCCGATAGCGTTGATCTCGTCCCGCATGATGATCTTCGATCTTGTCCAGCGATCGCCGGCCCAAAGGAAGGTAGCTGAAGATACCGGCCGCCAGCTGGCGGATAAACCCTGCTCGAACCAGAAGTTCATGGCTCGGGATCTCGGCATCCGAGGGCTTTTCCCTCAGGGTCTGGCTGAACAGATGGCTCATTCTCATACGGGCCTCCTATCGGGCATAGCATAAGGGCAATCACAGCAGTCTAGTCATCGGCGTCTGCCAACAGAAACGCCCCACTTGCGTGGGGCGTAGGGACATCGCCAGCGATCTTCAACGGTCAGAGCTATCCGACCATCGGCGTACGCCGTTCGACGTCCCCGCGCCGGGCTGGGGCCGGGGCCTGGGGTGGAACTGGGCTGACGTCGAACGATCTGCGCACGCACATGTGAACAAGTTACCACCGATAACCGCGCAGGTCAACACGGATTTGACCCGCAGCGGTTACATCGGGGGCAGTTGTCCCACGTCCTCCCAGGCGATAACCCGCATCCGACGCCAGACATCGGCCTGCCGGATCTTGTCAGCGAAATCGGTCCAATCACCCTGCAGGGAGCGAGACCAGACACGGCGAGGGGCGAACATCCACAAGTGGAGGACTCGGCCGGTGCCAGCCGCCAGCAGTGCCCCCAACCTGAGCGTGCGGGCCAGCTGATAGTGACGGTTGCACGCCGGATAGGGAGTCTCGGGGGTCGGACGAGCGAGGTCCAGATCACGCTCAAACATCGCCGCCTGGACCTCCCAGTAGCGGCATGCCGGCATCGCCCCTTCAGCCTGCGCGTGGGTCTCGGGGCATCGCCCGGCCGCATAGCGGCTGCACCGTCCCAGCCCACTGGTGTGTTTGGCCTCGACCACAACCAGTTGGCTTTGCCCCACCAGAAACAAGTCGACTTCTGTCTTTGGGCCCGACCCATCCACAGCGGTCAGGGCGTTGTCCAGCCCCGGCATACGCTCCCCATCGACAGCGTATCCCCAGAAATAGGGACGCAGGCTCTCGTCGGCGAAGGCCACCTCCTGCGTGCCCCACAAAGGTCGTATCGCCATGAAATCCGAGAGAGGGCGCGACGGCCACAAGCGAGGGTAGAGAGTGTTCCACAGGAGCGCATTTTCGGATCGGGGGTTGCGCGCATTGGCCAGGACGGATTCGGGCAGAACATTGAAGATGGGCTCACCGGCGCCCTGCAACCAGCGCTGAGGCCGCGGTCGGTCGCTTCTTTGATGAGACATTGTGTGGACCTTCTACGGGCGGAGCGCGCCCGATCAGCCGATGCGCTCGAGCTCGTCGATCTTCGCCAGACGGCGGACGTGTCGCGCCTCGCCGCTGAACTCTGCCCCCAAGAAGGCCACCACCAGCTCGCGGGCCAACGCCGGCCCGATGATCCTGGCACCCAAGGTGAGCACGTTAACGTTGTCGTGCTCGACCGATTGGTGGGCCGAGTAGGTGTCGTGGCACACGCCGGCCCGGATGCCCTTGAGCTTGTTGGCGGCCACTGCTGCTCCGACCCCGGATCCACACAGAAGGATGCCGCGCTCGACCAGGCCGCCTTGTATGGCCCGTCCGAGCTTCTCGGCGTAGTCGGGATAGTCGACGGGGTCCGTCGAGTCGGTGCCCAGATCGACGGGTTCATGCCCGTGGGCCGCCACAATCTGGATGACCTCGTCCTTAAGGGGATAGCCGGCGTGATCGGCTGCGACAGCGATCCTCATGCCCCGGCCTCCATCGATTGGGTTCGTATCAGCACATCCTTGGCAGTTTCGGCCACCTTTTCGGCGGTCAGGCCTCGGTCCTGGTAAATCTCCTCGTATGGCGCCGACTCGCCGAACCAGTGCAAGCCCACCACCGCGCCGTGATCACCAACCCATCGCTCCCAACCCAGCGTGGCAGCGGCTTCAACCGCCACTCGTGCCGGGATGTCGTCCGGCAGGACCTGCTGGCGATAGGCCTCGGGCTGTTTTTGGAAGAGTTCCCACGACGGCATGGAGACCACCCGCGAACGGGATTCCTTCGGAAGCCAAGAGCTTCGCGGCCTCCACCGCCAACTGCACCTCCGAACCCGTGCCCATCAGAATGACCTGGGGCTCGCCGCTCCCCAAGTCGCCCATGACGTAGGCACCCTTGTGCAGATTCTCCGCCGCGGCGAACTCGCTTCGATCGAAAGTGGGCACGCTTTGCCGTGTCAGGACAAGGGCCGTTGGACCCTGGCGCCAGCGTAGGGCTGCAAGCCAGGCTTGGGCGGTCTCGTTGGCATCGGCCGGGCGGATGGTGGTCATATTGGGAATCGCCCTCAGTGAAGCCAGCTGCTCGATCGATTGATGGGTCGGTCCGTCCTCACCCAGGCCGATGGAGTCGTGGGTGAAGATGTAGATCGGCCCGATCCTCATCATCGCCGCCAGACGGATCGTGGGACGCATGTAGTCGGAGAAGATCAGGAAGGTCCCGCCGTACGGAATGAGACCGCCATACAGCGCCAACCCGTTGAGCGCCCCACCCATGCCGTGTTCGCGTACGCCGAAGTGGATGTAGCGCGCTTCCCGGTTGTCCGGTGAGAAGCTCGGCTCCCCTTTGACATCGGTCTTGTTGGAACCCGTCAGATCGGCCGACCCGCCGATGAGCTCGGGAATGGCCAGGGCGGTGGCGTTCAGAGTCTTGCCAAACGACGCCCGTGTGGCCATGCCCTTGGCGTCAGGTTCGAACGTCGGGAGCAGGTCTTCGATCCCGTCCGGGAGCCTTCCGCCCAAGGTACGGTCGAGCTGCTGCGACAATTCTGGATAAGCATCGCCGTAGGCAACGCACATCTCCGCCCAGTGGTTTCGCAGCTCGGCGCCCCGCATTCCAGCAGCCTGGAAGTGCTCTCGCACGTCGTCCGGCACCAGGAAGCGCGGCTCCTTCGGCCAACCAAGTTTGTCCTTGGCACCGTCAAGTTCCTTGTCCCCCGGCGGCTCGCCGTGAGCTTCGGCGGTGTCTTGCTTAGTGGGAAGGCCAAAGCCAATGTGGGTGCGAGCGACGATGATCGACGGGCGGGGGTCGTTCTCAGCGGCTGTCAGCGCCTCATCGACCGCTTCGACATCATTGCCATCTTCGAGGGTCTGGACATGCCAGTCATAGGCTGCGAATCGTGCTGCCCGGTCCTCGGTGAAGGCCAGATCGGTACTCCCGTCGATCGAGATGTGGTTGTTGTCGTAGACGCAGATCAAGCTCCCCAGCTTTAGATGGCCTGCCAGGCTGGCCGCTTCGTGGGAAATTCCTTCCATGAGGTCACCGTCGGATACGATGGTATAGATGCGGTGGTCGAACAAGGCGTACTGATCCCGGTTGTACAAGGCCGCCATGTGCTCGCGGGCGATTGCCATCCCGACGGCGTTGCCAAAACCCTGTCCCAGCGGCCCGGTTGTGGTCTCAATTCCCGGCACCGCCCAGTATTCCGGATGGCCAGCGGTCACGCTGTGCAGTTGTCGGAACTGTTTGATCTGATCCATCGGCAGGTCGAAGCCGGTCAGGTGGAGCAATGAGTAGAGCAGCATCGACCCGTGGCCGGCCGAGAGGATGAAACGATCGCGATTGGGCCACCTGGGATGTGTCGGATCGAACCGCAGATGCCGGGTCCACAGGACGTAGGCCAGGGCGGCATCCCCCATGGGTAAGCCTGGATGTCCGGAATTGGCCTTCTGAATAGCATCGGCTGAGAGAAATCGGATGGTGTTGATCGCGCGTTGAACGAGATCCTGGTCTGTCATGTCAAGCTCCAAGGGCAGTTCTGAGCGACGTTCGGGGTCCTGGGCAGCGGCAGATCGCGTTGCCGTTGACATCGAGTTCATCTTATCACGCCCGGCAAAACCAACCGACGAGGCGTGGGCCGGTCGGAGACCGGGATCCATGGCCTAACCTGACTCAAGCCAGTCCTTAAGGGCGCGCATGCATTCGATGCCGACCTTGTGGCCAGTGTCCGACTTCGCAGTAGTCGATTTGGGCACCGGCAGCCCGCAGACGCTGGACATCGCTTCTGGCCCGCGTCACAGGCACTCGCTCGTCCTGTGTCCCGTGGCTCCAGAAAATCGGCAGCCCCCTCAATCCGGCCAGATCTCCGTCTGGCAGGTAGGCTGCCAGGGCTGCCAGCCCCCGAGGCTGAAAGTCCCCGAACGCCGACAGCGCGAAGGCCAGCGCCGAGCCCTGGCTGAAACCAACCAGGTAGGTGTTCTCCGACGCCAGACCATGCCTCCGCTCCAGCATGGCAAGCCATCGCGTCAGCGCAGCTCGGGCGGGGTCGAAGTCATGCAAGTCGCCCCCCGGCCCGAGATCCGCGTCAACCCAGGCGTATCCCCCGCCTTCCGCCGCAAACAGCCCCCGTGGCGCAGCGACGAGCCCCCCGTCTGGCAGGGCCGAACTCGATGACCCACAGGACATCTTCGTCACCGCCAAACCCGTGCAGAAGCAAGAAAGCTGGGTTGCTTGGACCCGTTCCCGGTCGAAGCCGGTAGGTCAGATCCGACGCTGGATCGTGATGGAGTTGCGGGGTCTGCTGCCCAAGGGAACTAGTCACCTGGGTCGTCCGCCGGCTGCGCTTTGAGATCAGGCAGACAGGCTCTGATGATGCTGTCGGCATCTCGTAGCGGATCCTCTTCGTGGGGAAGGGCATGGTCTGGCGTGATGTGGACCACCAGGCGCTTGGCAGCCTCGCGCAGCTTCTCCGCCACGGTTGGGTTGTTGGCAAACCATTCGAGCAGGCGATAGGCATTGGGCGTGTTCGGAGCCTCACCGCTGCTCCGAGCGCTGACCCCGATCGCCCACCCTGCAGCCCGACGTGCATGCACTCGTGCTCGCCCCTCGTTGCCGGCCAGGCGGGCCCGCTCAGCCTGCTGCCTCTCCTCCAGAATAGCGGTCACTTCTCGTTGTTCAGACACACAGGGGATATTAACACACGACCGGGCCTGATGGCCCGGTCGGCTGATTTTGGATTCGTCGCTCCGGCCTATTTGTTGCGGCCCGGCGCGTTCCCCGAGTTGTCCTGGCCGTGTCCCTGAGAATTGCCGGACCCCCCGTCCTGGTTCTGTCCGGGGGGACCCCCCGGCGGACCCGGGGTATGATCGCTTGGCGGGCCGTTCCCATTGCCCGGCGACCCGTTCTGGCCGGGCGGACCCCCTGGCGGCCCCTTGCCCTCGTTGCCGGGGGCGTCATCGGTAGAAGGCGTCTTCTTGAGCTGGCCGGGAGCCAATTCGCTCGGACTCACGCCCTGTTGGAGGGCATCGATGACATCGATGCCGTGATGAGACTTGGAAAGCGCGTTCTCCAAGCCGCTCTGGGCAGACACCGGGGCCGTCGCCAGCAGCCCCTGCAAGACCTGGAGATGGTGCTCAAGTCTGGCACGCGTCTGCTCGCGGTTGGGTCCATCCTGGTCGCCGGCGGCTTGTTCAAGCTGGTTCAAGGTGTGGTTGTAGCTTTCCACGGCGGTCGGCAGATCCCCGTCCCGCCCTCTTTGGAGCACGGCCTGGATCTCCGCCAGACGCTCGTCCGCCAGACCTCGCAGGTAGGCACCGCGCGCTTCGGGTCCAAAAGTCAACGCAAGCCTGGTTGATTCGAACCCCAGCTTGACCCCGTACAAACTGTCGCCTGGAAGTGATCCCCCGGCGGCGTAGGCGACCCCGGTGCCGCTGGCCAGAATGGCGAAGACAAGCGTCAAGCTTGCCAAGGCAAAGGCAAAGCGCCGGAGATGGCCGGGCCGTCTTGCCTGCCGGGGGGCCCGAGGCGCCGGCTTGCGAGCGGCACTCACCCGGTTCAAGACACGAGCACGCGTGCGGGCCACGGCCCCGCGCGTCGGAGATGCCGGCGCCAGATCCGTTTGCAGAAGCGCTGCCAGTGTCAGAAGGTCCTTCATCTCAGCGTCGCCGAGCACCAGGTCGGCGGGCGCGCTTCCAGCCCGACTTAGTCGGGCGGTCAAGGCATCGTCCAACATCCTGGCTGCTCGCTGCTCATCCATCACGAAGCTCTGCCTCTAATTTCTGCCGTAGGATTTTCAGCGCCCGGTGGAGCAGGACCCTTGCGGCCCCTTCGCTTCGGCCCATCCATTCGGCAGCGGTGCTGGTGGGCAAGTCCAGCAGCACCCTCAATCGAATGACTTCCTGATAATCATCCGGAAGTTCGGCCAAAGCGCCTTTGATCCGGACAATGTCCTCGTGTTCCGTCAACCTCTCTTCGAGTCCCGGATCGGCAGCTTCGAGTGGCTCGCTCGCGTCGAGCGGCTGCTCCGGGGTCGCCTGCCGATAGTGGTCGACAAGCAGATTGCGAGCCACCTGGTAAAGGAAGGCCGAGTAGGCCCAACCGCGCTCCTCGTAAGTCCCTAGCGACTCATATGACTTGACGAAGATGTTCTCGGTCAAATCTTCCGCGTCCTGATCGTCCGCAACTCGAGTGCGCACGTAGCGGTAGATTTGATCGACGTAGCGCTCATAGAGTTGCCCGAAACACTCCGTGTCACCACGCTGGGCGCGAGCGATCAGCTCAGCGTCGGGCAATTGACTTACGTCAACGTCATTCATGAGAACGTCGGCCAATCCCGTTCGTTACACTGCCCATCGCCGCAGGATAGCATATTCAGCACGCCTAATGGAATGGGAGAGATGTTGGAGGCTGTGTTGCTAGCCTCTCGTGATGGTAGTCCTGGCAGCCTGGGGGGAATCGGCCAAAGCACGCCGGAAACCGGGCGGCCGATCAAGCTTGAAAAGCTAGCGCCCGGTGGCCAATCACCGGGCGCTCAGTTTTGGCATTGGTAGGGGATTGGGATCAGTATTCCAGCTCGCTGTCCCCACTGATGCGTTTGCGAAAAGTCCAATACGACCAAGCCTGATAGAACAGCACGAACGGCAGCAGGGAGATGGCCACTATGGACATCACACGGAGCGTGTATGGGCTGGAGGCGGCGTTGTAGATGGTAAGGCTCATCGCCGATCCCAGACTGGATACCATCACTCTGGGGTACAACCCGATAAACATCGTGATCGTGGACAAGGCGATCGAGAGTCCGGTCATCCCAAACGCCCAGCCCATGTTCTTTTGGCGGATAAACCATCCCGAGACGAGCATGGCGGCGCCGGCACCCAACGGGATCACGCCCGGGTCAACACCCAGCCGAGCGAACATGTCGGTCACGAAATAGCCAACACCGACCGAGAAGAAACCGATCACCACGGCGAAGGGCCAGATGCGCTGCGCGGCTCGTCGGGCGAACTCGCCCAATTCGCCTTCGATCTTGAGGCTCAAGAAGATGGCGCCGTGAAGCGTGAATACGATCAGCGTCGTCAGGCCCCATGAGAGGGCATAAGGATTCAACAGGTTGAAGAATCCGCCTACGTAGGTCATGCTCGAGTCGATCGGCACGCCCAACAGCAGGTTGCCGAGTGCAACCCCCCAGAGCACGGCCGGGATTAGGCTCCCGGCGAAGATCAGTCCGTCCCATGCGCTCCGCCAACGGGCGGTTTCGTGTTTGGAGCGGAATTCAAAGGCCGCGCCGCGCGCGATCAGGGCCACCAGCATGAGGACCAGCGGAAGGTAGAACCCGCTGAACATGGTGGCGTACCAGTTGGGAAAGGCGGCGAACATGGCGCCGCCGGCCGTGATCAACCAGACCTCGTTGGCGTCCCAGAAGGGGCCAATGGCGTTGACAATCATCCTGCGCTGCTGATCGTTTCGGCCCAAGAAAGGGAGCAAGATCCCCACCCCGTAATCAAACCCCTCCAGAAAGAAGAAGCCCACAAAGAGGACAGCGATCAGCAGGAACCAAACCGTGTTCAGATCCATCCTTTGCCTCCAGCCCTTTCCCGCTAGCCGTAAGCCGTGTCTTTATGGGTGGGGCCACCGGCCCCTTGGCGGGCGAATTTGAACAGCAAGAAAGCATCGGCGCCGAACAGTGAGAGATAGACCAGGGTGAACAGAATCAGAGAGGTCAGCACCTCCCAGGAGGTCACGCTTTTCGAAACAGCATCCTCCGTCCGCTGCAGGCCGAACACAATCCACGGCTGCCGGCCAATCTCGGTGAACATCCAGCCGGTGGTGTTGGCGAAATAGGGGAGCACGATCGCCAGGGGAAGGAGCTTGAACAATCTGGAAGCGTCCGAAAGCGTGTTGCGCAGCGTCTTGGCCAGAGCCCAGCCTCCCAACGCCAGCATCAGGAATCCCACCCCGACCATGAACCTGAATGTCCAGTAGGAGACGGCGACCGGGGGAATGTAGTTGCCCGCTCCGTAGGTCGCCTGATACGCTTCTTGCAGCTCCTTGATGCCCTGAACCTCGCCGGTGGGTTGGTTGTAGGCGAGGATGCTCAGCAAATAGGGGATGCGAATGGCAAACACGTCCTTCAACTGCGGCTCATTGCCGATGGTGAACAACGACATCGATGCCGGGTCCTGGCTTTCCCACAGTGCCTCCGCCGCTGCCATCTTCATCGGCTGGGTTCGCACCATATGCTGGGCCTGGCTGTGCCCGACAATGATCACCAAACACGTGGCCACGACGGCATACACGGCGCCCCATTTGAAGGATTGCTGAAAGACATCCAGATTGGTCGATTTGCGCAGCAGGTGATAGGCGCTGATTCCCAAGACAAAGAATGCGCCCGTGGTCATCGAGGCCGCCAGGACATGCGGAAACTGGGTCCACACATGCGGGTTGGTCAACAGTGCCCAAAAATCGACCATCTCGGCGCGGCCGTTGCGCAGGACATAGCCCACGGGCTCCTGCATGAACGAGTTGGCGATCAAGATCCACAGAGCAGACAGATTTGAACCCAAGGCGACCAGCCAAATCGACGCTGCGTGGAGGCGCTTGGAGACACGTTCCCAACCGAAGATCCACACACCCAGAAAGGTCAATTCAAGGAAGAACGCCAACAGGGCCTCGATCGCCAGTGGGGCGCCGAAGATGTCTCCCATGAATCGCGAATACTCGGCCCAGTTCATGCCGAATTGGAACTCGAGCACGATCCCGGTGACCACCCCCACAGCAAAGTTGATCACGAACAACCTGCCCCAGAATTTGGTCATCCGCAAGTACAGCTCGTCGCCACTGCGAACGTATAGCGTCTCCATAAGGGCCACCAGAATGGAGAGCCCAAGCGTGAGTGGCACGAGGAAGAAGTGAAATGTGGCTGTGATGCCGAATTGCAGGCGGGCCAAGGTGAGCGCATCCATCCAGAGACCTCCCGGTGCACCACGAGCTTGACATGGGGCAATTAGTGAAATTTGGCACAAATAGCGTACGCGCCCGGCGGTCCACCCGCCAAGTAACGAATGTCACGCCTGGCTGGGAGGGGAGTCCCCGTGCAAGCAAAAGCCCGGCTCGCGCCGGGCCGGTAGGACAGCGGCAATAGCGAAGAGCAGCTTAGATAGAAAACTCCGGGCCAGGCCGGCTGACGTGGTCCAGAAACTCCTGTCGAGTCTTGGGATTCTCCTGGAAGGTGCCACATAGCGCACTGGTGACCATGACAGCGTTGGCCTTCTTCACCCCGCGCATGGCGGCGCACAGATGCCAGCCTTCGACGACGACACCCACCCCCATCGGCTTGAGCACGGCGTCCAAGAAGTCAGCGATTTGGCGGGTCATCCGTTCCTGCACCTGGAGGCGGCGGGAAAACAGATCGACCACCCTGGGGATCTTGGACAAGCCGATCACCTTGTCCGACGGGATATAGGCCACATGTGCCCGTCCCAGAAATGGGATCATGTGATGCTCGCACAGGCTGTAGAACTCGATGTTCTTGACCACCACCATGTCGCAGTAGTCAACGTCGAACAAGGCATCGTTGATGAGCGCATATGGATCCACCCGGTAGCCAGCCAACAGTTCATCGTACATTCTGGCCACGCGCTTCGGGGTCTGTTCGAGACCCTGCCGGTCGATGTCTTCACCAAAGGCGGTGAGCAGGCCGGTGACGGCGTCCTCGACCTCACGCTTGGCGACTCCCACACCCCCTAAAAGTTCGGCGGCAGCTTCAATGTCGTGCATTGTGACCTCCGAATTCACGCTTCAATCCTGCATCCTACCATAGCCAGGGGCCGATCTCGAGCGGCCGTTCTGGAGGCAGGCCGGCTAATGATTGTACAATGGGGCTTATGGAGATGACGGAACTCTCTCAAGGGCCGCACCGCCTTGGTGACGGGGGCAGGACGCCGGCTGGGCCGCGCTTTTGCGCTGGGCCTCGCCGCCGCCGGCGCCGATCTGGCGATCCACTACCACGGTTCTCGGGACGGCGCCGAGGCCACGGCCGCCGAAGCCGGCCAACATGGCGTCCGTACCGGCATGTTTCAGGCTAACCTGGGCGATGTCCAGCAGGCGGCCAAGCTGATCGACAGCGCGGCGTCAGCCATGGGACGCGTGGATGTCCTGGTCAACAGTGCCGCCATCTTCGAACCCCTCGGCCCGGATGAGACTGATCTGGACGCCTGGGTCCGTCATATGCGCATCAACCTGACGTCGCCCTTCTTCCTGACGCAGGCTTTCGCTCGCCGGCTCGACGGTGCCCCCGGATCGGTGGTCAACGTGCTCGATTGGCGCGCCTTGCGGCCCGGAGCCGATCATTTCCCGTACACGGTGAGCAAGGCGGGCCTGGCCGCCGTCACCAAGAGCTTGGCCCAGGCCTATGCCCCACACATCCGCGTCAACGCCTTGGCGTTGGGGGCCATCCTGCCTCCCAGCGACCACGGAGACTCACCGAGCGATGCGCCGATTGAAGACGTACCAGCGGCGCGTTGGGGCGCGGTCGAAGAGGCCGTGCAAGGCCTGGTTTTCCTCGTTGGGGGTCCGGCTTATGTGACAGGGCAGATTCTCTACATCGACGGCGGCCGCCACCTCACCTAAGGAGCAGACGCGTATGCCTGACGACAAAGTCATCATCCGGGACCTCCTAGTGCGGGGCGTCATCGGGATAAATGACTGGGAGCGCGAGGTCGAGCAGGACATTCTCGTCAATCTGACGCTGTTTGCCGATCTCAGGAAACCCGGCACCAGCGACGACATCGACGACACGGTCAACTACCGTACGGTGGCCAAGCTGGTGATCGACCATGTCTCGTCGCACCAACCCTTCACCGTAGAAGCCCTGGCGGCCGACATCGCCAAGCTGTGCCTCGCCCAGCCGCATGTGAACGCGCGCAGGGTGCGTGTCGAGAAGCCGGGCGCATCTGCGCTTTGCGCAGTCCGTCGGCGTCGAGATCGAACGCGAGGCATCCGACTTTGCCTGAGATGGCCATCATTGCCCTCGGATCGAATGTCAACGCCGAGCAAGTCCTGCCGTTGGCCGTGAAGGCCCTGACCGATTTGGGCCAGGTGTGCAAAGTGCTCGACGGCCTACGAGAACCCGGCCGTCGGACCCTCCGGACAGCCCGATTTTCTCAACGCCGCCGTATGGCTTGATACGGATGAAGTCGCCGGGCAGCTTGCGCCAGCGCCTGCATGACATCGAGCAACGCCTAGGCCGGCAACCGGACGCCGATCGCTACGCGCCGCGGACCGTGGATCTCGATCTGTGTCTGTGGGATCGGCAGGTTGACCATAGCGGCGACCACCCGCTCCCCGATCCGGATTTGCTCACGCGAGCTTATCTGGCCGAGATTGTCGCCGAACTCGTGCCTGAGCTCGAGCACCCGGTCACCGGGGAGACGATGCGGGCCATCGCCGATCGCCTGGCGCCCGGCGCCGATCTCCGCCCCCGACCCACTGTGACGGCCGAGATGCGCGTAGCCGGGAACGTGGGCTCAAGCTGATGCTTTGCCATGCCGTCGTTCCCCCCCTGTGCGGAATATCCGGGCGACGCCATTGATCATGGAAGGGGCTTCCCTGCATGGCACGTGAGACGGCCGACGTTGTGATCTGTGGCGGCGGGATCGCCGGCGTCTCGGCGGCCTACCATTTGGTGGTCCAGCCACGGCATCCAAAACGTGGTCCTGGTAGATGAGCTGCCGCCGCTTTCTCTGACCAGCGACAAGTCGACCGAGTGTTATCGCAACTGGTGGCCGGGCCCCGGCGACGCCATGGTCCAACTGATGAATCGCAGCATCGATCTGCTGGAAACATGGGCGGATGAGAGCGGTAACGCCATTCAGCTTAACCGTCGAGGCTATCTCTTCGCCACGGCCGACCCCGCCAAGATTGACGACTACCTCGCCATCAGCCGCGAGGCCGAAGCCAACGGCGCCGGACCGCTTCGGATCCACCGCGGCCAGCCGGATGACCCCGAGTACATACCTGCTCCGCCGGAAGGCTTCCACGACCTGCCCACCGGCGCCGACCTGTTCATCGAGCCGGATCTGATTCATCGACAGTTTCCCTACCTGGCGTCGGACACGGTTGGCGTCCTGCACGCCCGCCGCTGCGGCTGGTTCAGCGGCCAGCAGGTGGGAAAGCTGCTGCTTGAACGGGCCAAGCAGGCCGGCCTGCGGTTGGTCGACCGGCCGGGTGGACGGCGTCGACCACGGAGAACGCGTGCGCTGCTGTTCATGTCAGCACGCACGAAGGCTCGCTGAACATCGACACCGACCAGTTCGTCCTGGCTGCCGGACCGAAGTCGCAAGCGGTGGGTGCGCTGCTCGGCATCGAGCTTCCCGATCTTCTGCGAGCTCCACGCCAAGGTGTCCATGGCTGATCCCGATGGGGCCGTGCCCAGATCGGCCCCCCTGGTGATCTGGTCGGACGAGCAGACCCTGGAGTGGCCCGCCGAAGAAAGGGGCCTGCTGGCTGAGGATCCCGAGTCGGCCTGGCTGCTCGACCCGCTTGCCGGCGGGCGTGCACGTCCGCCCGGAGGGGGCCGGCGACAGCCCAATCATCCTCATCCTGTGGACCTATGATCTCGACCCGGTCGAGCCCAAGTTCCCGCCCGATTTCGATCAGGTGGTCTATCCTGAAGTCGCTCTGCGAGGCCTATCACGAATGATCCCGGGCCTGAAGCCCTATATCGGCCGCATGCCCAAGCCGTACGTGGACGGCGGCTACTACGTGAAGACTCAGGAGAACCGGCTGCTGGCCGGGCCGTTGCCGGTGGAAGGAGCCTACATCCTGGGGGCGCTTTCGGGGTACGGCCTGATGGCTTCGCCGGCCGCCGGCGAGCTGTTGGCCGCCCATGTGGCGGGGGCGCAGCTGCCGCCCTATGCACGCTGGTTCGACTTGGCTCGCTATATGGAAGACGACTACCAGCGATTGCTCGTAACCTGGGGCGCTTCCGGGCAGCTGTAGATCACTCGCCCTTGTTCACAGGATCTCCGCTTCGCGCAGGATCCGCTCGACGTCAGCCCGATCCGACTCCGACAACCCCTGCAGGGGCCCACGGACCGGCCCTCCGTAGTACCCCATCAGATCCAGCCCCGCCTTGAGCCCGGGCACACCATACTGGCTGGTCACCGCACGGTTGGGCGCCAACATCGCCTGCTGGATTGCCCGGGCGCCTTCAATATCCCCCCCCACGAAACAGAGACATCAGGCGCGCCAGACTGCCCAGCCGCTAGATTGCCCAAGGCGGGCACACAGCCCACGGCGCCAACGCTCAAGCCCGCCAAAAGAAAACTGGCCGACCCAGCCAAGATCTGGAAGTCGGGCGGGGTGGCGGCCACGATGCCAGCGATGCGGACGATATCCCCCCCACTGTCCTTCATGCCGATGATCCGCGGATGGCTGGCGAGTTCCTTGACGGCCTCGAGAGGCAGGTTCAGCCCGGTGTTTGCCGGCACGTTGTAAAGGATCAAGGGGACTGATGAGCGATCGGCGATGAAGACGTAATGCTTCACGAGGGCCTCAGCCGTCATCAGGGCTTTGTAGTAGCTGGGCGTCACGAGAAGCAGCGCGTCGGCGCCGATTTCGGCCATGGCTTCGCACAAGGCGAGCGACCCACGCGTTCGATTCAGCGCCCGCCCCGCCGATCAGGAGACGTTCCTGCGGTATCACCTGGCGTGCCGCCCCGACAACGGCCAGCCGTTCATCCGGTGTGAGAAACACGAATTCGCCGTTGGAGCCACCGACGACATAGCCATCGAGCGGCTCAGCATTCCAACGCTTCAGGTTGGTTTGGAAGGCGTCCAGTTGCAGATCACCCTGGCTGTCGAATGCCGTGGGGACGGGAGGGAAGAGCCCCGCCAGGGATAGTTTCGGGTCTGACACGCCAAGGGCTCCTAGCCCAACGCCGTCTTGTTGAACGAATCCACCGCTCTTCTGAACGGCGTGGCGGATCCGGTCATCTGGGATGTCGGCCACATCATGGTAGGCGACACCGTCCAGCCAAATCACCAGTGACTCGTCGGCCGCCGTGGAAAAGTCGATCTTTCGATCGGCCAGATCGGGATGGTCACCGAGTTCTGCCTGCACTAAGGACTCGATCTCCTCGCTGATGGGTGTGGCCACCTTCTCCCCGGGGTCGATCCTTGCATCCTTCAGAGCCTGCAGGGATTCCGGTGTCTCGTTTCCTCTTCTTCGGTTCGGCTGCGGACCACCTGCATCCAGATCAGCAGCAGAACCCCCAAGACGATGAGCAGCGCGACAGCCACAATGCCCAGTTGTGTTGCACTCATACTAAAACCCCTTTCGGGAGGTCAAACTCCGACCAGAATGGCACGTGCTGGGGCTCCATCGGCCCCGACCAGTTTAACGGGCAGGCAGTGCAAGGTGTACCGGCCCTGTGTGACATCTGAGAGATTGAGGCCCTCCACAACGATCACGCCAGCCGAGAGCAGGATGCGATGGGTCGGTCCGACAGCCCCCCAGGGTGCCACCGACAGGTAGTCCACGCCGACCAAGCGCACGCCTTTGTCTACCAGCCACTCGGCTCCGCTGGCGTCGATCGCGACAAAGTCTTTGCGAAACCTGGTGTCACCCGCAGCCCACAGTTTCGAATTGCAAGTCTTGAAAAGCAGGCGGCGCGTTCGCTGCGGGATGCGGGCCCGCTCCAAGGTCGCCTTGTCGAGCACGTTGGCCTGGGGCAGGTTGACCACGTATGCCCGGCCGTTGAGATCCTTCAATGAAAGCTCGTCCGCACTTGCACCACCATCGATGAAGTGCGCCGGGGCATCGACGTGGGTCCCGATGTGGACACAAGACGACCATTGGGTGGCATTGACCGCTTGGCCCCCGGCGATCGTAGAGAACCGCTCAAGTTTGAGCGGTGGATCGCCTGGCCAGATCGGCATCCCCGGTGCAACCCCCAGCGAGATATCGTGGATCGTCATCCCGTCCTCCTGAGGAGAGCATTCTAGCGTTAGAATGGGCCAGGCGCAATTTCGCGTCGGCTGTTTCCCGCTTCCCGACAGGAGCTTTTTGTGACGGATTTTGCCCACCTCGACGCCACAATCGATTCCCAGCTCCCATCTCAACTGGAAACCCTTGTGCGCCTGTGCGCCCAGCCCAGTATCGCCGCCCAAAACGTCGGCATGCAAGAATGCGCCGAACTGGTCGCCGGGATGCTGCAAGCGCGGGGGTTCGAAACATCAATTCTCCCAACCGATGGTCAGCCGGTGGTGTTCGCCGAGCGCGAGGGGATCTCCGATCGAACGCTGCTCTTCTACAACCACTTTGACGTTCAGCCCCCGGAGCCCCTCGATCTCTGGGAATCGCCGCCGTTCGAACCGGAAATCAGGCAGGGCAAGATCTACGCACGGGGTGTCAGCGACGACAAGGGCCACATCGTCTGCCGGCTGGCTGCGCTTGACGCCATCCTGGCCGACCAGGGTGAGTTGCCCTGCAATGTGAAGTTTGTGATCGAAGGGGAGGAGGAGATCGGCAGTCCCAATTTGCCGGCCTTCGTAGCCTCGCACAAGGAATTGCTGGCTGCCGACGCCTGCATCTGGGAATTTGGCGGTGTCGATTACGAGGGCCGGCCAGGACAAGAAGCGGGCCTGCGCGGTATCTGCTACGTGGAGTTGGTCGCCCGAACGGGCACCCTGGACGCACACTCCGGGTTGGGAGGCGGGATCTTCCCCAATGCCGCCTGGCGCTTGACGTGGGCGCTCGGGACCCTGAAGGGACCGGACGAGAAGATCCGCATCCCCGGATTCTATGACAAAGTCATCCTACCCACCGCCCGGGATCTGGAGCTTCTTGGCGAGTTGCCGGAGGTGGCTGAAAGCTACAAAGAAACCTACGGGCTCAAGGGTTTTATCAAGGGGCTGAGCGGCGGGATCGATCTTCACCGGGAGGAGGTCTTCACCCCCACCTGCACTATTTGCGGCCTCACCTCCGGCTATCAGGGGCCAGGCACGAAGACGGTTTTGCCGGCCGAAGCCCGCGCCAAAGTCGATTTTCGTCTTGTGCCGGACCAGGACCCGGGGGAGATCTTCGAGCTGCTCAAGGCACATCTGGCACATGAAGGCTTTGATGACATCGAGGTAGAACTGCTCGGCAGCGAGCCCCCAGGGCGAACCGACCCCGACGACCCATTCCTTCAGATGGTGGTCGAAAGCGCCACGTCGGTCTACGGCCAGCCGCAGATGATCGAGCCAATCTCTGGTGGCTCAGGGCCCGTCCACGCCTTCATCGCCCATCTGGGCGTACCGGTAGCGATGGCCGGCATCAGCTACCCCGGAAGCAGGATCCATGCGCCCAATGAAAACGTGGTTATCGATAACTTCGCCAAGGGCATCAAGCACACGGCGCACATCATCATGAATTTCGCACAGGCTTGAACGAAGCCCGGGGGTCAGCTATAATCCGAGGACCGTCGGGGCGTGGCGCAGCCCGGTAGCGCACCTGCATGGGGTGCAGGGGGTCGGCGGTTCAAATCCGCCCGCCCCGACCAAAGGCCGCCTGGGATCCAGGCGGCCTTCGCATTCACGCCGTGGCGCCAATTCACGTACCTAACCGGCGCCGCCTGCAACATGTGGTGCGTTTGTCGCCGATCCGTGCGTCCCCCCAACATCCGCGGGGCGATGGCATGTCTTGGAAACTCGCGCCGTCTTCACCGCCGCTCAATTCCCGTCCAGCCTCGCTCAGCTTGACAAACCGCGCCATGTGGGTACCCTGCAATCAGGAAACGTTCCCGGCATTTTCCTATCATTGTCCCAGCCTAGACCCCCTGGTCGGTGATGATGACGACTGAGATTTCGATCGTACTTGCGATCCTGATCCTGGCCGTTGTTTTGTTCATTTCCGAGAAGATCCGCCCGGATCTGATCGCCCTCATCATCATGGTGGCGCTCCCGCTGGCGGGATTGGTCACACCGGCCGAAGCCTTGTCCGGTTTCAGCAGCCCGGCAGTTGTCACCGTTTGGGCGGTTCTCATCCTCAGTGCAGCTTTGGCTCGTGCGGGTGTGGCAAGTATGATCGGTTCCCGGCTGCTCAGCATTGCCGGGGAGGGGGAAGCTCGCCTGGTTGCGATCATCATGCTCACGGTGGCGATTCTCTCCAGCTTCATGAACAACATTGGCGCCACGTCCTTGATGCTGCCTGTGGTTGTCGTGATCGCCCGCCGCGTCGGCCGGGCCCCGTCCAAGCTACTCATGCCCCTGGCGTTCGGCGGCCTGCTTGGCGGGATGACTACCTTGATCGGTACGCCGCCCAACATCCTGGTGAGTGATGCCTTGCGGCAAGCAGGCATGGCCCCGCTTAAGATGTTCGATTTCGCCCCGGCCGGCATCATCGTCACGATCGTTGGCATAGCCTATGTGGTCCTGATCGGCCGTCGGATTCTTCCCAGTCGCGACATCACCAAGGAAATGGCAGGTGGTGACAGGAGCGACTTGAGTGCGGTCTATTCCCTGAAGGAGCGCCTCTTCGTCCTCCGCATCCCCGCGGAATCGCATCTTGATGGGATGTCGCTGGCCGATCTTCGGATTGGCTCGACCCTGGGAATCAACATCATCGCTGTCCTCCGGCCGGACCACGATCAGATGGCGCCTGGCCCGGAAGCCGTGCTGCACGGCGGGGATCGTCTGGTCGTACTGGGCCAAGAAACCCATGTCAAGGAACTGGTTGGGCACCATCTACTGATGTACAAGGGCCAGGGTCTCACCATGGAGAGCCTGCTTTCGCCCGATTTTGAAAGCGCTGAGGTACGCCTCGGCGCTGGATCGACCTTTGTCGGGACGACGCTGCGAGAGAGTGATTTTCGCCGCAAGTTTGGCCTTAACGTGCTGGCCATCGGGCGTGGAGGAAGGATCCACCGAACTCAACTTGGGGATATTGAACTGTCGCAGCAAGACATGCTTCTGGTTCAGGGTCCCCCCGACCGCGTCGCGGCCTTGAAGTCCGAACCCGATCTGTCGGTTTCCGCCGCCCAAGAGGCGGAGATCTCTGCCCTCGGCGAAAGGCTATTCGCCGTGCAGATACCGGAAGAATCGGCACTGGCAGGCAAGACCCTCGGCATGAGCCACCTTGGGGACGCATACGGTCTTTCCGTCCTTGGGTTCATCCGCGGCGGACAGACCCATCTGATGCCTACGCCGGATCAGCTGCTGGCTGCGGGAGATACCTTGCTGGTCGAAGGAAGACAGGAGAGTCTTCGGGGCTTGCAGGCGCAGGAAGATCTGCAAGTCGAGGTCAAGAGTCAGGTTGATCTGGCCTCTCTCGAACGCGGCGACGTCCTGCTAAGCGAGGTCGTCCTCTCCCCCAGAACTCACATCGTCGGCAAGTCTCTCAGGCAGATCCGCTTCAGGGACAAGTACAGCATGAATGTGGTTGCCATCATGCGCGCGGGCCGCGCCATCCGATCCAACATCGGCATGTTGCCGCTGCAATTCGGCGACGCCCTGCTCCTCTTCGGGCACCGGCGCAATCTCGGCCTGCTGGCAACCGATCCTGATTTTCTGGTGCTCGAGGAAGGATCACAGGACCCGCCCAGATTCGAAAAGGCGCCCATCGCAGCGGTGATCATGGCCGTGGCTATCATACCGGCGATGCTCGGCTGGCTTTCGATCGCCATTTCGCTGGTCGTGGGGGTCATTCTGATGATTCTGACCCGATGCCTGACGATGGAGGAGGCCTACCGGGCCATCGAATGGAAGGCAATCTTCCTGATTGCCGGTATGCTCCCATTGGGGATTGCAATGCAAACAACAGGCGCGGCCAGCTTTCTGGCCCAGAGCGTGGTTCAGCTGGCGGGAGGATTCGGCCCCTTGGCGATTATGTCGGCGCTGTTTGTCCTCACGGCGTTGGCATCACAAGCCATGCCCAATCCCGCCGTAGCTGTCCTCTTAGCCCCCATCGCCATCGATGCGGCCTCCGACTTACGGGTATCGCCCTATCCGTTGATCATGGCCGTGGCGATTTCCGCGTCGGCTGCTTTTCTGAGCCCGGTGGGACACCCGGCTAACCTGCTGGTCATGGGCCCTGGCGGATACACGTTCAGGGACTTCACGCGCGTCGGCGCCCCTCTGTTGCTCGCAATCCTGCTCGTCGTCATCGTCGTGGTTCCGCTCATATGGCCATTCCAAGTGAGGCCGTGATGAACACTCTCCGCATGGATTTCCTTCGGAGTCCGCCATGACCGTGGATATTGCCATCACACTGGCGATCATCGTTGTCGCCCTCTTGTTGTTTGCCACCGAGAAGCTCCGGGTTGACGTCGTTGCCTTGCTTGTACTGATCACCGTCGGCGTGCTGCGATTGATTCCCCCACAGCAGGTATTTTCGGGCTTCTCCAACTCGGCGGTCATAACCGTCTGGGCCGTGTACATGGTCTCTGGGGGCATGTTTAAGACAGGTGTGGCGGAGATGATGGGCGATGCCATTCTCAGGGTGGCGGGGAACAGAGAGTCCGGCCTGGTCTTCACAATCATGACGACCGTGGGCGTGATTTCGGCCTTCATGAACAACGTGGGAGCTGTGGCCATGCTGCTGCCAAGTGTCGTCGGCATTTCAAGGAAGACCAGCGTTCCCATATCCAAGCTGCTCATTCCCTTGGCCTTCGCCTCCCTGATGGGGGGCGCCCTGACCTTAATTGGCACCCCTGCCAATATCCTGGCGGCCGGCATCATTTCCGAACATCAGCTGGGATCTTTCGGTTTCTTCGAATTCGCTCCTATGGGCCTTGTCGTACTTGCCACGGGCATCGTCTACATGGTTTTGGTCGGCCGGCGACTCATCCCCGCTCGCGCCAGCACCCAAGGCAAGATGGGCCCCTTCAAACTGCGCGACTACGTCACTGAGGCCAGGGTGTCCGCGGCCAGTCCGCTGGTCGGGATGACGCTCTTCGAATCTCGCCTTGGCAGAGACCACGACGTCACCGTCCTCGCTATCCAACGTGAGGGCGGGGAGGTACCAGCTGTCAACCGCGATGTCCAGTTCGAGCCCGGAGACTTGTTGGTGGTCGAGACATCGGCATCCAACATCATGGGTAGGCTTCAGCCACTGGGACTCATTTCCCTCGCCACCGCAGGGAGCGAAATGGCGCAGATTCGGCCCGAAAACACACAGGTGATCGAGGCCACACTGGCGCCAAATTCGCACATCGTCGGCCAGAGCCTCAACAAGTCCCGTTTCCGCGAGCGCTACGGTTTCACTGCCCTGGCCATATCCCACCAGGGGGAGGTCATCACCCAGCGTCTGCGGGATGTGCACCTTCAGTTTGGAGACGCACTCCTCCTACAGGGCCCGGAGCACCGGATCGTCGAACTTCAGGAAGGTGAGGACTTCCTGGTCCTTGAGCCGATCAAGTTCGACCCCCCCCGAAAGAACAAGGCGATCTTTGCTGTGGGCGCGCTGCTGGGTGCCATCGGATTGGTGCTTTCAGGCCAAGTGGACGTCTCACTTGCCATGGTGATCGCCGCCATGATTATCGTTATTTCAGGCGCGCTGACGATTGAGGAGGCCTACGAGAGCATTGATTGGCGGACCGTGTTTCTGGTGGCGGGGATGCTTCCTCTCGGCCTGGCCATGGAGTCCACGGGCACCGCTCGATACCTTGCAGACCTGCTCCTGGGTGCCCTTGGGCAATATGGCGTGGTGGCGACACTCGCCGGGGTCTATCTGCTGGCAGCAGCTGTCACCCAGCCGATGTCCAATGCGGCCGCGATCGTCCTGATTGTCCCGATTGCCCTAGACACCGCATTGGGCATGGGAGCCAACTACAAAACCTTCACCATGGCGGCGGTCATCGGGGCCACCACGAGTTTTCTGTCACCGGTTGGGCACAAGGCGAATGTGCTCGTCTTCGGGCCGGGCGGATACAGGTTCTCGGACTACGCCCGCGTCGGCGCGCTGCTGACGGTGATTCTCCTGATCGTCTCAATGATTTTCCTGCCGATCATCTGGCCGTTGTTCCCCAGTTGAGGTCGTGAGAGGCGGCAGCAGGTATCGATTGGGGATGGCAGCCAGTCCCTGGACCATTCGCCGTGGAGGTGTCACCCGGGACTGGGTGAGGTGGATCCCATAGCTGATCTCCCCTTTGAGAGATGGCCCACAAAACGTTCGAAGACCCAATTCCCCAGCAACCTACCCCGCGAAGTCAGCCGTATCCCTTGGCCGACCTTTTCGAGGAGCCCCGCCTCCACCAGGTCATCGATCTCCGCCCCAAAGTCATGCTCCAGCGGGCGCCCAAATCGCTCAGCGTAGCCGACCTCGGATACCCCTTCTCGGGTCAACCGCAGCCCAAGGATCATCGTATCCTCGGCGCGTCGACCAGCGGATTGGCGTTCCCGCCAGACCGTACCCGGCGTGAAGGGAAACTCCTGCGACCATTCACCCTCCGACATGCGGCGGATGTACGCACGCGGGGAGCGGATGACCCGCGTCCGCCAATCCCCTGCGCAGCCATGGGCCCCCGCACCGAATCCCAAGTATTCCTGGTTGCGCCAGATCTGTAGATTATGTTGACAGGCTAAGGGTTCGCCGTCCGGTCCTGCCCGGGCCCAATTGGAAATTTCGTACTGAAGGTACCCGGCCCGCGTCAGCTCGACATCGGCCAGCTCATACATATCCGCTGCCAGGTCAGGGTCGGGCCAGGGGAGACGACCCTCGTCCACCCATTTGCGCATTGGGGTTCCGAATTCCAGGGAAAGCGAGTACAGCGAAAGATGGTCCGGGCCCAATGCCATGGCCGCCTGCAGGCTGGCGCCCCAACGCGAGAGGCTCTGGTCCGGTAGACCGTAGATCAAATCAAGATTCACATTGTCAAATCCGGCCTCGCGCGCCCATGCGACCGCCCGCTGCACATCATCCAGCGTATGCTGCCGCTCGAGCATCCGCAGTTCTTCGGCGTGGCTCGACTGCATGCCCAGGGACAGCCGGTTGACCCCCATTGCTCGGATCGCCTGGAGCCGACCGGGATCCACCGTCCCCGGGTTGGCCTCCAGGGTAAGTTCGGCGTCCGGCGTCAGCTCGAAACTCTGCCGGAGCTGGGAAAGGATGGCCGCCAGCTCCCGCTCGGATAGCAGCGACGGCGTTCCACCTCCGAAGAACGCCGTGTGCACCGATCTGGATTGCCCGGCGGATTGAGCCGCGCTCCCCACACCGCGAATTTCGTTAGCCAGCGCCTCAACATAGGCCGGCTTGAGATCGTCCAGACCGGCGTAGGTGTTGAAGTCGCAATAGGCACAGCGATGCCTGCAGAAGGGGATATGGAGATAGACGCTGGTCGCCATGCTCGGAGTCTAGCACCGGAGAACCGATATCAGCGGGCGGTGACGCCGAACTGATGGGGCCGGACCGGCCCTGGAAGCCCATCAGATCGCACGGCTATGATGTGCTTGCCAGCCTCTGGCCGCCCGCTAAGCAGATCTTTGCAGATGTAAAGCGTGCACAAGGAGAACCGATGAAGGAAATCAATCTCGGTATGATCGGCACTCGCTTCATGGGTCGTGCCCATTCGCATGCCTTCATAGATGTAGGCGACATCTTTCCCGTCCCACTGGATCCGGCGCTGATGGCAGCCTGTGGGCGAGACAAGATCCATCTTGCCCAGTTTGCAGCGCAATTTGGCTTTCGGTCAACCGAGACCAAATGGGAGCGCCTCGTCGGGCGCGACGACATCGATCTGGTGGACGTCTGCACGCCGAACGCAACCCACCTGCCCATCGTCCTTGCAGCTGCCGAGCATGGCAGGCACATCTTGTGCGAAAAACCGCTCGCCATGAGCGCAAGCGAAGCCCGGAAAATGGTCGACGCCGTCGAGGCGGCGGGGGTCGTAGATATGGCGGGGTTCAACTATCGTCGCGTTCCCGCCATAGCCCTCGCCAAGCAGTTCATCGACGAAGGCAAAATCGGCCGCTTCTATCATTTCAACGCCGTCTACTGCCAGGACTGGCTCGCCAACCCGCTCTCACCCTATGTCTGGCACAATGATGCCTCCGAAGCCGGGTCGGGCGCGCATGGCGATTTGAACGCTCACACAGTGGACCTTGCCCGATACCTGGTCGGCGAGTTTGAATCCGTGAGCGGCATGCAGGATATCTTCATTAAGGAACGCCCCCCGCAGGACGGGACGATGGGGGAGGTTACCGCGGACGATGCAACCGGCTTCCTGGCACGCTTCCAAAACAAGGCGGTAGGCGCCTTCATGGCGACGCGATTAGCTACCGGGAGGAAGAACTCCCTTCGATTTGAAATCTTCGGCAGCCTGGGAAGCTTGGCCTTTGACCTGGAGAGGATGAATAAGCTCGAGTATTTCTCCGCCGATGAAGATGAGGGCGCGCAGGGCTTCCGAACGATCCTGGTGACGGACAAGTCGCACCCTTACATGTCCGCCTGGTGGCTGCCCGGCCACATCATCGGCTGGGAACACACCTCACCCATGAGATCTATGATCTGCTTTTGGCGATCGAGCGGCGCAAGCCTGCCGTACCAGATTTCCGAGACGGCTGGAAGTGCCAGCAGGTCCTGGACGCCGTCCTGAGTTCCGCCCGAGAGGGCCGCTGGATCCCGGTGCAGGATGCCTGAACAAGATCCAAGTGGCGGAGTGAAAGATGGGAGAAGATAATGTCGGACCGAGAGCGGAATCCATCGGCAAGAAGCACGGCTGGTCCTCGAAACAGTCGTCACTCTCTGCCGCCACCGTAACTTTTGAGTCAAGGATTGCCTAACGACGATATGGCTGATGGGCAGCCTGGTTTGACACACACCGCCCACTGTGCCGGGGAACCTGTGTGATAATATCCGGCAGAGCAGCGCTGGGCAGCTTCCGAGTCCTGCGCGGCGAGAAGCAGGACGCCTGCCGGGCTGGCGTGGGGCCGGATCGCCCGATCCACGCCCGGGCGAGGGCAGGCTGTGCCGCCTGTGACGTGCGCCCTCCAAGACCTGACCGTCTCGGCGGCGCATGCCGCGGTTGCACTTGGATCTCCGGAAATAGCATGGATGGGAAGAAGCATGAAGAAGATCGGGATATTGACGGGCGGCGGTGACGTCCCCGGGTTGAACGCTGGTATCAAGACGCTCGTCCGCCGCCTCGATTCTTTGGGCCTGCAGGCGATCGGAATTCGTCGCGGCTGGGAGGGCTTGCTCTTTTACGATCCTCACAATCCCAACACGGAGCGCGAGTACATTCGGCCACTCAAACCGGACGATGTCCGAACGATCGACAGAACCGGCGGCACCTTCTTGCATACCTCCCGAGTCAATCCGGGCAAAGTCAAACGGTCAGGCGCCCCTGCCTTTCTTCAGTCGGAATACGATGGGCAGGAGGACGCCCGGCTCGACTTCACGCACGTGGTCCTGGCCAATCTCGAGCACCTCGAAATCGATGGCCTGGTTGTGATCGGCGGCGATGACACCCTGGGATACGCCAGCGTTCTGCACCACCAGGGGTTCCCCATCCTCGGCATCCCCAAGACAATGGACAATGATGTGTTCGGGACGGATTACTGTATTGGTTTCTCAACCGCCATCACCCGCACCGTGGACGCCATCCACAAACTGCGCTCCACCATCGGCTCGCATGAGCGGTTCGGCATTATCGAGCTCTTCGGCCGATATTCAGGTGAGACGGCGCTTTTCTCCGCCTATCTTGCGGACGCTGACCGCGCCCTGTTGGCCGAAGTGCCGTTCAGCATGCAGCATCTGGCTGACTTGCTGACCAGCGATATGCGCTCCAACCCCAGCCGGTATGCCATCATGACCATTTCAGAAAGCGCCCACGAGATCGAAGGTGAAATGGTGCAATCCGAGCGCACGATCGAGGACCCCTACGGCCACAAGCGTCTGGGGGGCGTTGGCTCATTGGTGGCGGAGAAGCTTGAGCTTCTCACGGGCCACCGTACAGCCTACTACCAGGTGTCGTACATGATGCGGTCTGGCGAGCCCGACATTCTCGACCTGATGGTGGCCAAGAACTTCGCCCGCAATGCCATCGTGCTCTTGGAAAGAGGTGAATTCGGCCGCATGATGTCTATCCAGGATGGCCGATACACTCACGTCCCGCTGGAACTGGTAGAGAAGAGCCCCCGGCACGCTAACCTGGATCTGCTTTACGATTCGGAGAACTACGTCCCAAGGATCGACCAGGCGTTAGGGATGCCGATGTTCTTGCAGTAGATCGAGTTTCGGCATTCAGGTCATGAAGCAATAAGATGGCCCCCGACGAGGGGGCCTATTGTTGTGGGACGGCGCGGGAATGCATCTCACGCGCCACATCGCCTAAAACGAATCTACCGGAGGAAGGTGGCGACGGCGGGATTCGAACCTGCGACCAAGGGCTTATGAGTCCCCTGCTCTACCACTGAGCTACGTCGCCGTGGGCGGGCCCTTGTGGGACCTGTGGCCGACGGTATTCTAAAGGAACCCAGACCCTAAATCAAGACGCGCCCGTCCGTGCCCCGAAGGATGGCCAACGAATCCGTGCCCGCAAGCCAGGTCGGGGTGAGTATGATTAGGGAGAATCGATGGCGGTGTGCCATGGGCATGGCGCCCCCCACACCTGGACCGCAGACCTAGCAGCCCTCAGGAAGGAGCATGGCATGCCCGACTACGACTACCTGATTGTGGGCGGTGGGATGACCGCCGACGCCGCCGTGCGCGGCATCCGCGAGCTGGATCCCGACGGCAGTCTCGGATTGATCAGCCTCGAGCCCGATCCCCCCTATAATCGGCCACCCCTTTCCAAGGGGTTGTGGAAGGGCAAGCATCTGGAGACCATTTGGCGCCGCACCGAGGAGCGCCATGTGCACCTGCACTTGGGCAAGCGAATCACACGCGTGGATCCCAAGAATCACACCGTCCATGACAGGGAAGGCGACAGTTATGGCTTCGGCAAACTGCTGCTGGCGACGGGTGGCAAGCCAAGACGCTTTCCTTTCGGTGACGACGCCATCGTTTACTTTCGCAACTTGCGGGACTATCGGCGGCTCCGTGAGTTGGTCAGTCAGAAGAAACACTTCGCCGTCATCGGGGGCGGATTCATAGGATCCGAGATCGCCGCCGCACTGACCATGAACGATCGCCAGGTCACGATGCTCTTCCCGGAGGCCGGCATCGGCGCCGCCACCTTCCCCGGCGATCTGTCTGAGTCCGTCACTGACTACTACCGGAACAAAGGCGTGGACGTGCGCACCGGGGTGAGCGTCACCGGCGTGAGCTCGACCCCCGCCGGCGTCACCATCCAAACCGACGGGGGCAAACCCATCCAGGCCGATGCGGTGGTGGCCGGGATCGGCCTCGTTCCCAATACCGCTTTGGCCGAAGATGCCGGGTTAGTGGTCGACAACGGGATCGTTGTCGACGCCTCCCTGCGGACCAGCCAGCCGGACATCTACGCTGCCGGCGATGTGGCCTCCTTCCGCAATCCCGCCTTAGGCGAACGGATGCGCGTCGAGCACGAAGACAACGCTAACACCATGGGCCAGATGGCCGGGAAGGCCATGGCCGGCGACCCGATCGAGTACACCCACCTTCCGTTTTTCTATTCCGACCTGTTTGAGCTCGGATACGAAGCGGTGGGCCGCCTCGACAGCCGGCTGGAGACAGTCGCCGAGTGGGAGGATCCCTTCCGCAAAGGAATCGTCTACTACCTGAAGGGCGGTCGCGTTCGCGGCGTGCTCCTGTGGGACACGTGGGGTAAGGTCGATGCTGCCCGAGATCTCATCGCCGAAGCCGGTCCGTACGACGCCGGCTCGCTCAAAGGCAAACTGGCCGATTGAGTTCCGACCTGAGTCGATTCGGCAGCGGCCGCCCAGTACCTGGGGCGGCCGCTTTGCGTCTCCCGGCCACCCGTTGATCGTCTGACCGTCCGGGTATCTTGGCCCCAGATCACAGCCCTCGCCGAGCACACACCCAACCGCCGGCGACGGCCCGGACCTTCCCCGCGACCTCATCCAGCGGTTGGTCGCGGTTGGCGCATCCCTGCCTTGTGTCCCCCGGAATGACATTCTTCCACCCCGAAAGTGACACCCGGCATTGCCCCGGAACCGACGCGATAGTTACAATTTTCACAATTGTATTCGTCTATCCGAATATAAGGATGAGTGCATGGACGAACGTCTGGAACAGGAAATCACCCAGCTGCACAGCGGGGTTTGCAGCGCCCTGGCCGACCCGACCCGCATCCGCATCCTCTACTCCTTGTTCGAGCAGTCCTGCAATGTAACCGAGTTGTCGGAGCACCTCGGAATCCCCCAGCCCACGGCTTCCAGGCACCTCAAGGTCCTGCGCGAGCGGGACCTGGTCGACGCCGTGCGGGAAGGCACAAGCGTTATCTACACCCTACGAGATCGCCGGATGATCGAAGCCCTCGATCTCCTCCGAGCCGTCGTGCGCGAGGTCAACCAACGGCGTCTCGGTATTGTCGCCGACTGACGGAACGAATTCCGTCTCCGGAACTTCCGGAAACCCCAGGAGGGAAAACCAAGATGAGCATCACCGCCGATGAAACCCTGGATTGCAGCGGGCTGTCCTGCCCCATGCCGATCCTCAAGACCAAGAAGGCAATCGACGGGCTGCAGGTCGGACAGGTCCTGAAAATGATCGCCACCGACCCCGGCTCGGTCCCCGATATCAACGCCTGGTCGGCCAAGACGGGCCACGAAGTCCTCGCCCACGAAGAAGAAGACTCCAAGCACATCTTCTACATCAAGAAGACCAAATAGGTCGGATCTTGAAGCGGCCTCACCTGAACCAGGGCCTGGCTCGCTTCATTTTGTGAAATTCTTCACAAAATAGGGCACAAAACTGTGCAACGGCGGCCCCTGGCCGCCAAGGAGACAGAAATGTCTGATACTGGTGCGAAACGATTGGCGATTATCGCCGCGCACGGCACGCTGGATTTGGCGTACCCGCCGTTCATTCTTGCCACGGCTGCCGCCGCCATGGAAATTGAATCGGCGATCTTCTTCACATTCTACGGGCTCAATATCCTGAAGAAAGATCACATCGACAAGCTACAGGTGTCGCCTATCGCCAATCCGGCCATGCCCATGCCGGTGCCGAATGTCGTCGGGATGTTGCCGGGCATGACCGCCATGGCCACCTCCATGATGAATAGCATGATGGAGAAGGCAAATGTCGCCAAGCTCAGTGAATTGCTGGAAATGGCGATCGAGATGGATGTCCGATTAATCGCCTGCCAGATGACGATGGATGTGATGGGCATCAAGAAGTCGGATCTGATCACCGACATCGAGATCGGCGGCGCGGCCACCTTCCTCGAGTTCGCTTCTCACGACGCGATCACGCTTTCCTTCTAACCCATGCACACCGAGGCAAACCGCTATGGATGAACGCATTCTCATCATCATGACCAGCGGCCCAGACACCCCGCGCCGCTGCGCCACTCCATTCTTCATGGCGACTATCGCCGCCGCCATGGATTACGAAGTCAGCATGTTCTTCACCATCGACGGTGCGCTGCTCCTGAAGAAGGGCCTGGCGGACACGATCTTCCCCAAAGAGGGCGGCCGAGCGGCTGGCGGCTATCTGCAAGACGCGCTCGACGCCGGGGTGAAATTCAAGGCCTGCACAGCTTCGATGGAGCTGCACGGCCTGACCAAGGACGATCTGATCGACGACGTCGAGATGGTAGGCGGCGCATCGATGTGGGAGATGGCCGACGGCGCCACGTCGGTCGTCAGTTTCTAGGGAGATATCACATGGCCATCATTCAAGGCTGCGACATTCCCGACGACCTGTACTACCTCACCGAGAAACACGTCTGGGCCAAGCCGCTCGACGGGGGGAAGATACGCGTCGGCATGACCACCGCCGCCGTCAAGCTGGCGGGAGGGCAGTTCGTCGCCGTTACCCCCAAGCGCAAGGCCCTCGGCCAGGAGTTGGCCCAAGGAAAGAGCATGGCCACCGTCGAGAGCAGCAAGTTCGTCGGCCCGGTGCCGGCGCCCGTCTCTGGCACACTGCTGGCTGTCAACGAAGCCGTTGCCGGCGACCCCGGACTGGTCGCTTCCGACCCCTATGGAGAGGGCTGGATCGCCGAAATCCAAGCCAACCAGTGGGACGCCGAAAAGGGGAGCCTGGCCAGCGGTCCCGAGGGGATCGAGGCTTACAAGGCCAAGATCGAAGCCGACGGGGTCAACTGCGCCGAGTAATTGCCGCCCCATCCGTCCGCCCGCCGATCCGGGCAGGAGGCCATCATGACCAAACGTGAAACCATCTACGAATCTCTCCGCAAAGACGGTATCAGTCGTCGAGAATTCTTCAAGATCAGCAGCATGGTCGCAGCTGTACTCAGCCTGCCAGTCAGCGATGGTGTCCGCGGCCTGGCGGCCGAAGAAGTCCGCCCCAGCCGCTCGCTGGTCAGCCGCGTGCGGCGGGCGATGGAAACCAAGCCCCGGGTCCCAGTGATCTGGCTTGAGCTCCAGGACTGCGCCGGCTGCACCGAGTCGATTTCCCGCTCCAACGCCCCCACTTTGGGCAGTCTGGTTCTCAACACTCTTTCGATCGAATACCACGAGACCCTGATGGCGGCTGCCGGCTTCCAGGCCGAAGGCGCCAAGAACGACGCCATGCAGAAGTACAACGGGCAGTACGTGCTGGTGGTCGAAGGCAGCGTGACGTCCAAGGACGGCGGGATCTACTGCACCATCGGTGGCAAGGCCAATGACGAACTTCTGAAGGAAGCCGCCGCTGGGGCCGCCGCCATCATCGCCGTCGGCAACTGCGCCGCTTACGGCGGCATCCCGGGTGCGCTGCCTGCCCCCACCGAAGGCGTTGGGGTCAGCAAAGTGATCACCGACAAGCCGGTGGTCAACATCCCTGGCTGTCCGGCCATTCCAGAAGTCATGACCAACACCATCGTGCACTACCTGGTCTTCGGCCAGCTGCCCGAATTGGACGATATCGGGCGACCCAAGGCCTTCTACGGCGTGACCATCCACGACCGCTGCTTGAGGCGGCCGTTCTACGAAGCCGGCAAATTCGCCAACACCTTCGGCGATCAGGGCTACCAGAAGGGCTACTGCCTGTACAAGTTGGGTTGTAAGGGGCCAACGACGTATAACGCCTGCGCATCCATCCGCTGGCAGAATGGCCTGAGCTTCCCCATCATGTCGGGGCACCCATGCCTAGGCTGTTCCGAACCCAACTTCTGGGACGGCGGCGGCTTTTACCAGGGCCAGTCCGCACCACTGAGCCGGCCGACCTTGGCCGTCGCAGGTGGGGCCGTGGCCGCTGGAGCCGTCCTGGGCGCCGGGATGGCCGCCAACAACCGCCGCCTGAAGTCCAAGGCCGAGAGCGAAGAGAAAGAGGAGGCATAAGCCATGACCTGGGATGAGATCCTTCGTTTCAGCCGGGGCCCACTGTTCAATGCTGCCCTGCTGGTGTTTGTCGCCGGGATGGCCTATCGCCTGATCAGGGTCCTACTGCTCGGCTGGGGGCGCGACCGCGTGCCGGCCATGGGCAGCAAAACCGCCGGCGTGGTCAAGACCTACCTCAAGAGTCTGCTCATCTGGCCGTTCATCCCTTGGGTCAAGGGGACGTTTGCCCGCAATCCGATTATGTACATCGCCGGCGGCCTGTTTCACCTTGGGCTGTTGGTGACAATCATCCTCGGCACGCCGCACATGCTGGTATGGAAGAGCCTGCTGGGATTTGGCTGGCCCACCCTGCCTCTGCCGATGATCGATTGGCTGGCGGCGGTGGCCATCGCGGCAATGCTGGCGCTGATCCTCAATCGGCTGGTCAATCCGGTGCTGAAGCTGATTACCGGCCCGGCGGAATGGGTCAACTGGTGGGTCGTTTTTCTGCCGATGGTCAGCGGCTACATCATGACCCACCACCTGTTCTTCAGCTACGAGGTGCTCTTCAGCCTGCACATGCTGGCGGTTGACCTGCTCCTCATTTGGATCCCGTTTAGCCGAATATCGCACTTCGTCTTCTACTTCTTCTCGCGCACCGTGCACGGCGTCGAATTCGGCAAGCGAGGCGTGACACCCTAAAGGAGGATGACGGTGAGCACCGAACAAGCCCTCAACACCTTTGTCAAAGATACCGGTGGCTGGGTCGCCTCGCAGCTCGAAGCCTGCACCCGCTGCGGCATGTGCGCCGAAGCCTGCCACTTCTACCAGGCGACCGAAAAGCCCGAGTACTCGCCCGTCTGGAAGTTCGAACCTTTGCGTCGTGCGTACGAGCAGCGGTTCACCTTCGCCGGGCGGCTCAAGCTGGCCCTTGGCCTCGATCGGACCATCAGCAACGAAGATCTGGCGGCATGGAGCGAGATCGACTTCACCGCCTGCACCCTGTGCAACCGATGTTCGATGGTTTGTCCCATGGGAATCGACTCTGGGTCCGATCATCCACGGCGTACGGTCCGGCGTTGCGGCGGCTGGCATGGTGCCGGCCGATCTGGCCGATGCCACACAAAAGCAGCTCGACGTCGGCAGCCCGCTGGGCGTCGACGACGATGCCTGGGAAGCCCGCATCGAGTGGGTATCCGACGACTGGGAAGTGGAGCATTCCGGTTGATGTGAAGGGCGCCGACACCCTGGTGGTCTTCACCTCGATCGAGCTCATGAAATTCCCGGACAATATCGCCGCCATCGCCAAGATCCTCAACGCCGCCGGCGAGAAGTGGACGTTGAGCTCAAAGGGCCGGGAGGTGGTCAACTTCGGCCTGTTCGAAGGCGACATGGACAAGACCCGGCTGTTCCTCCGGCGGTCTGTTCGACGCCGCCGTTGAGCTGGGCGTAAAGCACATCATGGTCACCGAGTGCGGCCATGCCTATGAAGCCTTGCGCTGGACGGCACCCAATATCATGGACGTCCCTGCCGGGATCGATGTCACCCACATCGCCGGCAAGATGGGGGAGTACCTGCGCACGCGGCCGAATCAAACTCAAGCCAGGCGCCTTTGACGAAGGACGCTCACCTTCCATGACGCCTGCAAGATCCAGCGCAAAGGCGGGCATATCAAGGAGCCGCGCCAGATCCTGAACGTCCTGGCGCCCAACGCTTTCAAGGAAATGACCCCCAACAAAGAGCAGGCATTTGCTGCGGCGGCGGAGGCGGCGTGATTTCCATCGCCGACGCTGACGCCAATCGATTTGCCGCTTTCGAACTGAAGATCGACCAGATGAAGCAGGTCGGCGCCACCGACGTAACCATGGTCTGCTCCAACTGCCGGCTGCAGTTCGTGGAAGGCGTGCAGCATTTCGGCTTGAACGTCAAGGTGCATGGCCTGTCTCAAATGGTGGCCGACGCCCTGGTGGTCGAGGAGGAGTCATCATGAACAGCGCTTTCACCATCACACCCGTAGAAAAGGACATCATGCGCTGCCGGCACACGGCGTCCATGTCACACCAGCCGATGTGCAGAGCCTGGCGGCTTCCTCTACGACTACGGCGGCAAGCTGCTGGTCGATCTCTCTGAGGCGAAGCCTCCCCGAGGAATGCGCCAAACACCTGGCCAACTTCCGCCCCATGATGCCGACGGCCGCCATCTTCGGCGCCGACATCGACCCCGCCATCCTTGAGATTCCCGGACAGCTACTACGTCAAGGAAGTCCGACTTTTCAAGACCGAAGACGAAGCCCTGGCCTGGCTTCGAGAGCAGTAGGAGGACAGCATGGCACAGCGACTCGTCATCGACCCCATCACCCGCATCGAGGGCCATCTGCGCATCGAGGCCGAGCTCGACGGCGACAACAAAGTCAGCCAGGCGTACTCCTCGGGCACCATGGTTCGCGGGATCGAGATCATTCTCAAGGGCCGTGATCCGCGCGAGGCCTGGGCTTTCACCCAGCGGGCGTGCGGCGTGTGCACCACGGTCCACTCCTTCGCCTCGATCCGCGCCGTCGAGGATGCGCTCGACATCCGCATCCCCAAGAATGCCAATCTGATCCGCAACTTGATGATCGGCCAGCAGTACGTCCACGACCATGTGATGCACTTCTATCACCTGCATGCCCTTGACTTTGTCGACATCGTGGCGGCGCTCAAGGCCGATCCTGCCGAAACCTCACGCATCGCCCAGTCCATCTCGCCCTGGCCCAAGTCTTCACCGGGGTACTTTTCAAGGATATCCAGAGCAAGGTCCAGGCGATCGTCGACAGCGGCCAGCTCTCGCTTTTCGCCAACGCTTACTGGGGACACCCGGCTTACAAGCTTCCGGCCGAGGTCAATCTATTGGCCGTAGCCCACTACCTGGAAGCCCTCGATTGGCAGAAGGATGTGGTGGCTGTTCATACCATCTTCGGCGGCAAGAACCCGCACCCGAACTTCCTGGTGGGCGGGGTCCCGGTGGCCATCGACATCAACAGCGACGAAGCTCTCAACGCCGATCGGCTGTCGATCGTCGGCAATGCCATCCAGAAGATGGTCGAGTTCGTCGACCAGGTCTACATCCCCGACCTGCTGGCCATCGCCCCCTTCTACAAGGAATACGCCGGTTTGGGCGAGGGTCTGGGCAACTTCCTGACATGGGGCGAGTTCCCTGCCGACGACATCAACGACCTGTCCGGCCTGCTCGGTGCCGCGTGGCGCGATCCTCAATCGCGACCTGACCCACATCGTCGAGCCGGATCCCAAGGACTTCGAGCAGGTCAAAGAATACGTCGCCCACTCCTGGTACGACTACCAGGGAGGCGACGAGACCGGGCTGCACCCCTGGAAGGGTGAGACCGATCTCAACTACACCGGTCCCAAGCCGCCCTACGACTTCCTGGAGGTCGACCAGAAGTACTCGTGGCTCAAGGCGCCGCGCTGGAAGGACACCCCCATGGAAGTCGGGCCGCTGGCCCGCGTGCTGATGATGTACGCCAGCGGGCACGAGCAGACACAGGAGTTGACCAAGGCCGTCCTGAGCGCGCTGGATGCCCCGGTGGAAGCGGTCTTCTCCACCCTGGGCCGCACGGCCGCTCGGGGAATCGAGACCAAGGTCTTCGCCGATGCGCTCTCCGGCTGGTACAGCGACCTGCTGGCCAACATCGCCAGTGGCGATCAGCAGAACTTCAACGGTGACCGTTGGGAACCGACCAGCTGGCCGCGGCATGCCGAGGGCTTCGGGTTCACCGAGGCACCGCGCGGCGCGCTGGGCCACTGGGTGGTCATCGACGGCGGCAAGATCCAGAACTACCAGCTGGTCGTCCCAACCACTTGGAATGCGTCGCCGCGTGATGCCCAGGGACAGGCTGGCGCCTACGAAGCCTCCCTGGTGGGCACGCCGCTGGCGGTGCCCGACCAACCGCTAGAAATCCTGAGGACCATCCACAGCTTCGACCCGTGCATGGCCTGCGCCATCCACATGGTCGACGCTGAGGGGAAGCCACTGACCGAAGTTTCCAGCGTGCCCGGGCTGCACACCTGCAGCTCGTAGGCGTCGCATTGAGGTTGAGATCTACAAGGGCCTGGTCCGTTGGATGTCGGCGGATCAGGCCCTTTCAGAGCCGATGGCCATGGATGACGAACTGCTTCTCAAGTCCCTGCTGTGCGTCGCCGAAAGCCTGGAGGACCTGCTCGGGCCCAACGGCGCACGCGTCATGCTGCGCGCCGCCGGCCGCAAGCCGGCCGCCAACCTGATCGGGGATCTCCCCTTGCGCCTGATCGGCGGAGGAGGCCGTGGCGCGTTCAGCCGACCTGCTGGTGAGCTCGGGTTCGCCAAGCATGCGCCGTGGATGAGGCGGGAGATGTCCGCGCTGTCGGGGCTTCCCATCAAGCGGGCCAAGAACGAGTTGGGGCTGGGGGCAGATGGATCCGGCCGATACTTCTGCATCGGCTCGCTCGAAGGCTTCTCACAGCCAGATGTCGACGGCTGACCGATCCAGGTGGACAAGTGCTCCCAACACGGTGATGGTTGAGCTATGGAGGGTCAGGGCATGACCGCGACCCCAGGTCTTAGTGCTGGGCATCGGCAATCTACTCAACGCCGATGAAGGTGTCGGCGTGCACGCCGTGCGCGCTCTGGAAGCCGAGCTCGGGCGACCGCTATCCCGCAGGTGGCCTTTCTTGGACGGCGGTACGCTGGGGCTGAATCTGCTTCCCCTGGTGGAGGACGCCACCCACCTGCTCTTGCTCGACTGCGTGAACGCCGGCCAGCCTGGCGGGACGATCGTCGAGCTGACCAAAGACGAAATCCCAATCTACAGCGGCGTCAAGATGTCCCAGCACCAGACCACGTTTCAAGAGGTCCTGGGGCTGGCCCTGCTCCGCGGGCAGCTTCCGGAGCACCTGCACTTGATCGGCGTGCAGCCGGTCAGCCTGGACATCGGAACCGAACTCACCCCTGAGGTTCAGGCCGTACTGCCCGAGATGGTTGGGCCGTGCTGCAGCCCGCCTGGGCGGCTGGATGGCGGAGGCTGCACAGGCGGGGTCCAAATCTCTGAATGAGGTGAATGACATGGATGTCTACGACCTCGGTACCGTGACCTGGAGAGAAAGCCAGCTCTACTATCATGCGCTGGCTCACCTGGGGCGTTCCGGGCTGCTCCTGCTCCAGCCGGCCTCTCCCTACGTCTGCCTCGGCTTCCACCAGGACGCCCGCAAAGAAGTCGACCTCGACTATGTGCGAGCAGACCGGGCTGCCGCTTTTCCGCCGCGAAGTGGGCGGCGGGGCCGTCTATCTCGATCGGGGCCAACTGTTCTACCAGTTCGTCTTTCACAAGGACGACCCGGCGCTGCCTGCGTCCAAGGACGCCTTCTATCGCAAGTTCCTGGCGCCGGCTGTGCAGACCTTCCAGGATTTCGGCCTGGACGCGGCATTCAAGCCCGTGAACGACATCATCGTGAACGGCCGCAAGATCTCCGGCAACGGTGCCGCCGAGATCGGCGAGTGCGTGGTGCTGGTCGGCAACTTCATGATGGACTTCAACTACGATCAGATGACCCGCGTGCTGCGGGTGCCCGACGAGAAGTTTCGTGACAAAATTCACAAATCGCTTCGGGAAAACCTGACCACCATGGGGCGCGAATTGGGCGAGGCGCCTCCGATGCAGGCCATTGCCGAGAGGCTGTTGGCCAACTCCGAAGAGCTGGTAGGCGGGTGGAATGCGGCCGAAATCGACGGCGAGATCCTGGCCAAGGCCGCCGAGCTATGGGACGATCTACGGCAAGCAGGAGTGGACCTTCTTCAACGATGCCCGCCAGGAATCCGGGCCGCGAAGTCAAGATCGCCGAGGGCGTGACAGTGGTTCAGAAGGCCGTCAAGCTTCCGGGCGGATTGGTGCACCTGACGGCCGACAAGCGTGACGGCCGAATCTACGGCGTCCATCTTTCGGGCGATTTCTTCATCTATCCCGCAGCATGCCGTGCCTGAGACTCGAAGCGGCACTCGATGGAGCCGAGCTCGACATGTCGGTCCTGACTGAGACGATTAGCGGCTTCTTCCAGGCGCACGGCATCGAGGCGCCCGGGGATTGCACCGCAGGCGCTGGCGGAGGCCATCGTCGGCTGACGATTGTCATCTTCCTCCCGCGCCATGACGTGACGGACAGGTGACTTAACCCACTCCACCGGGTAGTCGCAATCGCCTACTCTTGCATCGGGAGCAGAGGTTGGAAATGCACGAGCTACCGGTCACCGAGAGCATCCTTGAGATGGTCCAGCGCCACGCCCAGGCAGCGAATGCCACCCGGGTGACGGATTTGTATTTGGTGATCGGCAAGCTTTCCAGCCTGGTGGACGACTCGATCCAGTTCTATTGGGACATCATCAGCGAGGGCACGCTTCGCCGAGGGCGCCCGGCTCCATTTCGAGCGCATTCCGGCCGAGCTGTTTTGCCTCGATTGCGGATCCCGCTATGTGATGGCCGACACGACCTTCGCCTGCCCTTCCTGCCAGGGAACGCATGTCAAGGTCGTGGCCGGGGACGAATTCCGGCTGGAAGCCATCGACGTCGAAACCCGTGAAGACCAGGAGCAGAGTTGAAGGCGAGGCCGTGGTATGACGGAACGTGTGGCAGTGGTTGAGAAGATCCTGAGCGCCAACGATCGCCTGGCCGAGGAGAACCGCCGCCGATTGGATGACGGGCATGTCTTTGGCGTGAACATCATGGCCTCCCCAGGCGCCGGCAAGACGTCGCTTATCGAGCGCACGCTGGCCGCGCTCGGCAGGCGCTGGCGGGTGGGCGTGGTCGACGGCGACGTGGCCACCAGCATCGACGCCGACCGGGCGGCGGCGGCCGGGGCGTCGGCGGTCCAGGTCAACACCGGTGGCGAGTGCCATCTCGACGCTGTGATGCTGCACGGCGCCTTGGCCGAGATGGATCTGGCCAACCTTGACCTGCTGATCGTCGAGAATGTCGGCAACCTGATCTGCCCGGCCGGCTTCCAGCTCGGCACGCACAAGAGCGTCCTGGTGGCCTCCGTGCCCGAAGGCGACGACAAGCCCTACAAGTATCCCGGGATGTACCGCGGCGTGCAGGCGCTTGGTGATCAACAAGATCGACCTCCAGCCCTACGTCGAGTTCGACATGGACTACTTCCGACAGCGGCGTCGAAGTGCTCAACCCCGGGCTGGAGACATTCCCGCTTTCATGCAAGACCGGCGAGGGCCTTCAGGCCTGGGTCGACTGGCTGGAAGGTCATCTCGCCGCACTTCGGGCGGACTAGGGAGTTCGGATCGTGGCAGAGCGGGTCACCGCCTCCGCCGGCCGACGTGCTCGGCACGCGCACTCAGGGCGCTCGGATCCATATCGACGGCATCGTCCAAGGCGTCGGCTTTCGGCCATTCGTCTACGGACTGGCCCGCCGCCTCGATCTGAGCGGCTGGGTGCGCAACACATCCGCCGGCGTGGATATCGAAGTCGACGGGAGCCAGTCAGCCCTGGCGGCGTTCGTTGACGGCACTGCGGCTCGAAGCGCCCCCGCTGGCCCAAATCGATTCAGATACAGGTCGAAGCCCAGCCTCTCAACGGGTTCGAGGATTTCGAGATCGTCGCCTCCCAGCCGGTCGAAGCCGCCTTTCAGCCCATTTCGCCGGACGTGTCGATCTGCCCGGATTGTCTGCGGGAGCTGCTCGACCCTGAGGACCGCCGCTACCGCTATCCATTCATCAACTGCACCAACTGCGGCCCACGCTTCACCATCATCAAGGACATACCCTACGACCGGCCGCTGACCACGATGGCGGATTTCGACATGTGCCCCGCGTGCCGGGCCGAATACGAGGATCCGCTCGATCGGCGATTCCACGCCCAGCCGGTGGCCTGCCCAGATTGCGGTCCGCAGATCTGGTGCCAGATCAACGGCCAGCTGTCGGGCAGATGGGGATGAAGCGCTCCGCATGGCGCGCGGCGCAGATTCGCGAAGGGCGCATCCTGGCCGTCAAGGGGCTGGGCGGTTTCCACCTGGCCTGCGACGCCACCAACGCCGAAGCGGTGGCCGACACTGCGCCAGCGCAAGGGACGGGTCGACAAGCCCTTCGCGCTGATGATGCCCGATCTGGAGACCGTGCGTCGCCACTGCTACGTCAGACCAGGCCGAGGCCGAGCTGCTCGAGTCCCGCCAGCGCCCGATCGTGGTGCTCGATCGGCGGCCGGATTCGCCCCTCGCCGAAGCCCTGGCGCCGGGCCAGACGACGGTTGGGCGTCATGCTGCCCTACACGCCGCTCCATGTGCTGCTGCTGCGAGCCGGAGCCGGGTTTTCCGGATGCGCTGGTGATGACCAGCGGCAACCTGAGCGAGGAGCCCATCGCCACCGACAACGACGAGGCGCTCTCCAGGCTCAGCCACATTGGCGGATGCCTTCCTGCTCCACGATCGCCAGATCGAAACCCGCTGCGACGACTCGGTTGTTCGCGTGGACAGGCGCGAAGCGCCTTACCCGATCCGGCGCTCGCGCGGCTATGCCCCGGCCCCGCTGCCTCTGCCGATCGACATGCCTCCGGTGCTGGCCACCGGGCGCCGAGCTCAAGAACACCTTCTGCCTCACCCGGGACCGCTACGCCTTCCTGAGCCACCATATCGGCGACCTGGAAAACTATGAGACGCTGCGAAGCTTTTGAGACCGGGCATTGCACACTTTGAGCGCCTGTTTCGGAGTCACGCCCAGAGCTGATCGCCTACGACCTGCATCCGGATTACCTGGCCACACGCTACGCCAAGGCTCGATCGCCGAGATGGCTCTGCCGACCGTCGGCGTCCAGCATCATCACGCCCACGTCGCCGCCGGGATGGCCGACGCCGGGCTTGATGGTTCAATCAAGGTCTTGGGCATGGCCTTCGACGGCACCGGCTATGGCGATGACGGCCTGATCTGGGGCGGCGAAGTCCTGTGGGCGGATTACCTGGGCTACCAGCGCTTGTTCCATTTGAAGGCCTTTCCCATGCCGGGCGGCGACGCGGCCGTGCGGAGCCCTGGCGCCTGGCCCTGGGTCTCCTTCAGGCAGCTTGGGCTCGAGTGGGATCCAGATGCTCCCTCCCGTTCGCACATGCCTCGGAGCCGAGCGAAGGATCCTGGCCCAGCAACTGGCCCAGGGATTGAACGCCCCGCTGACCACCAGCATGGGGCGCTTGTTTGACGCTGTCGCTTCGCTTGTCGGCCTGCGCCATGAGGTCAACTACGAAGGCCAGGCCGCCATCGAGCTGGAAGCCATCGCCAATCCGGAGGAGGCCGGCGCCTACGCTTTCGCCATCGTGCCGACGGCGAGATCGACCCCGGTCCCGGTCATATCGGCCATCATCCATGATGCACTGCGGCGGCACCCCTGCACAGCTCATCTCCGCCCGCTTCCACCACGGTCTGGCGGACATGGTGACGGAGGTTTGCCTCAAGGCACGCCAGCAGACCATGGGGCGCACAAGGTTGTCTTGAGCGGAGGCGTGTGGCAAAACCGCCTTCTGCTGAGGCAGGTCGTCACCGATCTGTTCCGGCGTGAGTTCGAAGTCATCGTGCACAGGCAGGTCCCCGCCAACGACGGCGGATTGGCGCTGGGCCAGGCGGTCATCGCCGGGGCCCGAGCGGCTGCCGGCCTGGTGCCTGCTGCGGGAGGGTGTTGACATGTGTTTGGGTGTGCCAGGAAAAATCACCGAAATCTATACAGCCGGCGGCCTGAGGATGGGTAAGGTCGATTTCGGCGGTGTGGTCCGGGAGGCCTGTCTGGAGTATGTTCCGGAGGCCGAAGTCGGCAACTACACCGTGATCCACGTCGGCTTCGCCATCAGCCTGCTGAGCGAAGAAGAGGCGCCTGGCCTCGTTGGAAACCATCAACGAGCTCATCGACCTTACCAACGAATTGGGTCCGGAACCGGGGGCGCCATGAAGTACGTCACCGAGTACCGCGACGCCGAGAAGGTAGGCCGCGGTGCTGGACGACATCCGCGCCACCGTCACGCAGCCTTGGGTCCTGATGGAGATCTGCGGCGGCCAGACGCACGCCATCGTGCGGCACGGAATTGATCAGCTGCTGCCGCCCGAGATCGAGTTGGTGCACGGCCCTGGCTGCCCGGTGTGCGTCACCCCGCTGGAGCTGATCGACAAGGCCCTGGCGATCGCCGCCATGCCGCAGATGTCATCTTCACCTCCTATGGCGACATGCTGCGCGTTCCGGGGTCGGGGCAGGACCTGTTCTCGGTCCGCGCCCAGGGCGCCGACGTCGCGTACCGTCTATTCGCCGCTGGACGCGGTCAAGATCGCCCAGCAGAACCCCGACAAGCAGATCGTGTTTTTCGCCATCGGTTTCGAAACCACGGCGCCCAGCCAACGCCATGAGTGTCGTCCAGGCCAAGGCACTCGGCCTCACCAATTTCAGCATCCTGGTGTCCCATGTCCGTGTGCCGCCGGCCATGCACGCCATTCTGGGTTCGCCGCAAAACCGGGTCCAGGGTTTCCTGGCGGCCGGCCACGTGTGCGCCGTGATGGGCTACTGGGAATATCCCCCCATCGCTGAGAGATACGGCGTCCCCATCGTGGTCACCGGCTTCGAACCGCTGGACATAGTGCTTGGCATCCGCGACACCGTGCGCTTGCTCGAGGCAGGCGAGGCCAAGGTGGCCAACGCTTACGCCCGGGCGGTGACCTTCGAGGGCAACCGCCCCGGGCAGGCGGTGATCGACAAGGTGTTCGAGTCCTGCGATCGCAAGTGGCGAGGCGTGGGGATCATCCCACAGAGCGGATGGTGCCTGCGCCCGGAGTTCGCTGATTTCGACGCTGAAAACCGCTTCCAAGTGGCCCACATCCAGCCGGAAGAATCGCCTCTATGCATCGCCGGCCAGATCCTGCAGGGCTCTCAAACGGCCGGTGGATTGTCCGGCCTTCGGCAACGAATGCACGCCCGAGCATCCGCTGGGCGCCACGATGGTCTCGTCGGAGGGTGCCTGCGCCGCCTATTATCAGTACGGACGCTTCGCCGACGCTCGTGCCGGAGCACATGGCCGGTGATCAGGCGGTGTCGTAGGCGCCGGTGGAATGAGGTTTGATGATGGTCCGAAAAACAGACCAACCGATGACGTCGATCCGGCAGCCGCCCCGGACTTGCAGGGGCGCCGTCTGCCCGGTTCCCCTCCAGCATGAGGACCAGGTGGTCCTGGGCCATGGGAGCGGCGGCAAGCTCACCCAGAAGCTGATCGCCCGCTATTTCTATCCGCCCTTCGAGAATCCCTTTCTGCTTCAGGGAGATGACTTGGCCGTGATGGACTGGCCCGAAGGCGGTCGGCTGGCGTTTTCCACCGATTCGCATATCGTCTCGCCGCTGTTCTTCCCGGGCGGCGATATCGGCCGCCTGGCGGTCTCAGGGACGGTCAATGACCTATTGATGGTCGGGCGCCCAACCGCTTGTGGCTCACGGCCGGCTTCCTGCTGGAAGAGGGTCTGCCGCTGTCGATTGTCGAGCGCGTGGCGGCTTCGATGCGTGCAGCGGCCGACGAGGCCGGCATCCAGATCGTGGCCGGCGACACCAAGGTCGTCCAGCGCGGCAAGGCCGACGGGCTGTTCATCAACACCAGCGGTGTGGGCGTGGTGCCCGAAGGCCGCGCACATCAGCGGTCGACGTGCCCAACCAGGCGACGCCGTGCTGCTCTCCGGCAGCCTGGGGGACCACGGCATCGCCGTGCTGGCCGCCCGTGGCGAGTTGGACTTCGAGGCCCAGGTGGTCTCCGACGTGGCACCGCTGACCGAGTTGGTGGCCGCCATGCACGCCGTCGGCGCCGACCTGCATGTGCTGCGCGATCCAACGCGCGGGGGCCTGGCAACCACGCTCAATGAAATCGCCCACCAGAGCGACGTCGGTATCGAGATCGACGAGACGTCGCTGCCGGTCAATCCGGCGGTCGAGGCCGCCTGCGAGATGCTGGGTTTCGACCCGCTCTACGTGGCCAACGAGGGCAAACTGGTCGCCATCTTGCCCGAGGCACAAGCGGACGAGCTGTTGGACGCGATGCGCGCCACCGCAACAGGGCCAGGCGGCCCTTCGTATTGGGAGAGTAACACCCGAACCGACCGGCCGCGTGCTGATGCGCACTGCCTTGGGCTCACGGCGTGTGGTCGACGTGCTCACGGGAGAACTCCTGCCGCGCATCTGCTAGATCGTCGGCCGCCCGTCTCCAATTGCCATCTTGTGAAATCCTTCACAAATCGTCCGGGGTTGATACCGGGCCCGCGCCACCCGCCCTCAAGGGTGGCGTAGAATTGCAGTCATAAGTCATGGATGGACGGAGACCATAGAGACGCATGAGACTTGAACCCCTGACTGCGTTTGCGCAGGATCTCGTTCGTATCAAGAGCCTCAGCGGCGAAGAGGGCAGCGCAGCTGAGCGCGTGAGCCGGGAGATGCATCAGCTCGGGTTCGACCATGTCTGGACCGACGCCACGGGTAACACGATTGGCGTGATCGAGGGCCAGGAAACCAGCCCGACACTGCTGCTCGATGCCCACGTCGACACGGTCGGGATCGCGCCGGGGATGGTCTGGGCGCACGATCCGTTTGGGGGGGTGGTGGCTGACGGCTACCTCCACGGCCGCGGCTCGGCCGATATGAAGGGGGCCCTGGCGGCCATGGTGTACGCCGCCGGAGACGTCGACCGGCGTGACCTGCACGGCCGGCTGGTGGTAAGTGCCACAGTGATGGAAGAGGTCATGGAAGGCTACGGACTTCACGGCGTAATGGACGCACTGCATCCGGAGTACGTCGTCATTGGGGAGGCCACCGACCTCAACCTGAACCTTGGCGGCCGCGGCCGCGCCGAGATCCACATCGAGACCCACGGCCGGCCGGCACACTCTTCTTCGCCTTCGGTCGGCCAAAACGCCGTCTATGATATGGCGAAGGTGATCGAAGCCGTCCAGGCGATTGCGTTCCAGGAAGACCCCTATCTCGGCCCGGCCCTAATGGTCCTGACCGACATCATTTCTGACCCATATCCCGGCCATTCGGTAGTCCCCAGCCGCTGCCGGGCCACCTTCGATCGTCGCCTGCTGACCGGCGAGACAGGCGAAGACGTCATCGCCCAGATTGTTGAGCTCCCCGCCTTGGAAGGGCTCGATTTCGAGGTCAAGATCCCTGTTGGCGACTACGAGACGTTCACCAGGAGCCGCATGAAGGGTGAGAAGTTCTTCCCGGCCTGGTTGCTGGAAGAACACCACCCCTATGTGCGCAGCGCAATGCAGGGGCTGCAGTCATCGGGTCTCAGGCCGTCCTTGGGCGCATACCGCTTCTGCACCAATGCCGCTTACAGTGCCGGGACAGCCGGCGTCCCTACGGTGGGCTTCGGTCCAGGTAAAGAAGAAGACGCTCACGTGGTCGATGAGCGTCTGGCGTTGGGAGACCTGGAACGCGCTGCAGAGGGGTATCGAGGCATCGTGATGGCTGTCCTGGGAACAAATTGAGGCCGTCCGCCTCAGCCCGCGTTTCAAGCCACCGCCGACCACAATCGCCGTGCCTGCGCATGGACGGCAGCCCGGAGCGCATCTTGATCGGCGCCCCGCTCCTCGCCCTGTTCAACCCGAATGTTCCCTGCCACCATGACAAGCCGAACGTCGGTTTGACTGCGGTGGAGAAGCATCTGCTCATACAGATTGTGCTCTGAAAGCGGCGTGGGCAGGTCGCCATCGACCAGGATCAGGTCCGCCTGCCATCCCGGCTCCAGCCGGCCGATCCTATCCAACCCGATAGCCTGGGCGCCGCCTTCTGTCGCCAGCTTCCACACCAGGTTGGCCGGCATGACGCGCGGATCCTGATGGCTTGCCTTGTGGATCAGGAAGGCGCCGCGCATGACCTCAAAGAAGTCGTCAATGTAGCCATCGGATCCCAGCCCCACGGTCACCCCCGCTGCCACCAGCTCGGGCACGGGGGCGATCCCACCGCCGACCTCACAGTTGGACAGCGGCATGTGCGTCATGCGGACGCCGCGTTCGGCCATCAACTTGATTTCGGCATCATCCACCTGGACGCACTGGGAGGCCAGCATGGCCGCCGAGGCCACGCCCAGGTGATTGTAGTAGGCGATCGGGCGCATCCCAAAAGCCTCCAACGCCTGCTCCGGCTCGTAGGTACCTTCTGAACAGTGCATATGGGTCAGCACGCCCAACGACGCCCCCAGGTCGAAGGCCTGGCGGATGAAGTCCTCCGAGCAGGTGAAGGTGGTGTGGAAACACATCAACCCGGCCAGGCGATCATCGGTGCCCGCACAGCCCCGTATGAAATCGGCGTTCTCCCGCAGCCCTGCCTGGCCATTGGCGTCGCTCACGCGCTGCGTGGCTTCAAAGGACAGCCGGCCTCGCTGGCCGTGGCGGCGAACCACTTCGGCTTGCGCCTCCAAACAGCCAGGTAAGGCGGCCGGTGCTTCCAGCACGTCGTAGAAGCTGGTAACCCCGCTGGCCAGCATGCGGGAGCACTGCAGATCGGTGGCAGCGCAGATCATGGCATGGTCGAGCCGGTCCTCGACCAGCGGCCACCAGAACTCCTCCAGAAAAGGCCAGAACCCAGACGGCGCGCTGGCCAACGGGATCCCGTGGGCGAGCACGCCGTACAGGTGAGTGTGTGCATTGACGAAATCCAGGCGAGAGGACTTGCCCGGCCGCCTCCAAGGATGGGGTCATCCGGGTGCGCTTGGCGCAGCGCTTCGTTTGGGCCAACTTCGTCGATCTCAGAGCCGAGTACGCGCACGCCCCAGCCGCGCTTGGGCGGCTCGCCTGGGCGATCGATCAGGAAGTCCGGCAGGATCAGCAGCCCTCGCGCGGGACCCGCCATGGCTTTCTCCTTGGTGCGTGTCTGGCTAGCCCCGCACTTCGCCGAGCGCCTTCCAGACTTTCTCGGGTGTGAACGGCAGCTCGCGGATTTGCACGCCAGTGGCATCCCGGATGGCATTGGCTACGGCCGGCGCCACCCCGTCCATCGGGATCTCGGCCACCGCCTTGGCTCCGAAGGGCCCGTTGGGTTCATAAGACGGGACGAGGATGGCCTGGATCTCGGGAACCTCGTCCGCCTGGAAGATACGGTAGTCGCCCAGCCTCCGGGTCTGAATGACCCCCTTCTCGTCGTAGACCATGTTCTCTGAGACGGCATATCCCAGCGCCTGGACCAGTCCGCCTTCGATCTGCCCCGTGGCCCCCTGGGGGTTGATGGGGGTCCCGCAGTCGACCGCCATGACCAGGCTCTTGACCGTCACCCCGCCCGTCTCCATGTCGACCTCCACCTCGGCGAACTGCGCACCGAATGGCGGCGGAGACGCCATGGACATGTGGGAAGCGGTGGACATGATTTGCTGCTGGTCTTCGGTGTGCAGGCTGTGCAGGGCCACCTTTTCAAGACTGACATTCTGGGCGTCCTGGGTGATCACTTGCCGATCCTGAAGACGCATGCCTTCGGTACCAACCCCGAGCATGAGGGCGGCCCGTTCGAAGATCTGTTGGCGGACGTCAGCGGCCGCCTTCTGCACCGCCCCGCCTGAGATGTAGGTGGTGCTCGAGGCGTAGGCCCCCGTATCGAACGGCGTGAAGTCCGTATCGGACGAGTAGATCAGCACATCTTCCAGCGGCACGCCCAGCGTCTCGGCCGCGATCTGCGCCAGCACGGTGTCCGATCCGGTTCCCAGGTCGGTGGCCCCGACAAGCAGGTTGAAGCTGCCGTCATCATTCATCTTCAGGCTGGCGGCGCCCATGTCGAGACCGGCGATGGCGGTGCCGTGCATGACAGTGGCAAAGCCCAGCCCGCGCCGGACATGCGGCCGAGCGGGGTCCACTTTCCACTGGGGATCATCACGACGGTCCCAATGGATGGCGGCAGCGGCCTGGGCAACACACTCCGGCAGGGTGCTGCTGGTGACCTTTTGGGCCGCCACGCGCCCAGCTTCGCCGAGCTCGGCAGTGATCGGGATCGGATCACCGACCCGTAAGGCATTCTTCATCCGGAATTCGACCGGATCGAGGTGCAATTCGGCAGCGATTTCCTCCATCAGGCACTCCAGGGCGAACTCGGCCTGGGGCGCGCCGTAGCCGCGGAAGGCGCCCGCCACCGGCTTGTTGGTATAGACGATATCGCCCACGAAGCGCAGGTCATCGCAGCGGTAGGTCGCCAGGCCGCGCTGGCCGGTCACACCGCACACAGTCATGCCGTGGGTTCCATAGGCTCCGGTGTCCTCTACGACGTACAGGTCGAGCCCCTTGAGCGTGCCGTCGTCATCCACCCCGGCTCGGTAGGTCAACGTCTGGGCGTGGCGTGAGCGGGCGCTGCTGAATTCCTGCTCGCGGTTGTACTCAAACCGCACCGGCCGTCCCGTCGCCAGCGTCAGGTGCCCGCACAAGTCCTCGATCAACATTTCCTGCTTCCCGCCAAATCCGCCGCCGATGCGCGGCTTGACGACTCGAATCTGTTTGACCGACAGGCCCAGCAGCGGCGCCACCATTCTGCGGACATGGAACGGCACTTGGGTGCTGGTGCGGATCACCAACCGGTCGTCATCATCCCAATAGGTGACCACCACATGGGGCTCGATCGATGCCTGTTGGACCTGATGGACACGGTAGGTCCTCTCGAACACGTGATCGGCGCCTTCCAGTGCCCTCTCGACGTCCCCCACCTCGGTGCGCAGTTTGACGGCGAGGTTGTGCTCGGGGTCCTCGATCCCCTCCGCGTCACTCTCGTCGTGGATCACCGGCGCTCCGTCTTTCATCGCCTCTTCGGCGTCGAACACTGCCGGAAGCACCTCATAATCCACGTCGATCAGCTCCAGGGCCTGGCGGGCAAGCTTAGGGGTTTCGGCGGCCACTATCGCCACTCGGTCTCCCACGTGGCGCATCTTCGAATCCAGGCTGACCTGATCCCAGGGCTGTGGATTGGGATACGACTGTCCCCCGGAAGCGTAGGGCACGCGGGGAACGTCCTTGTAGCAGAGCACGGCCTCTACGCCGGGAAGCGCCTTGGCCCGTGAGGTGTCAATCGACGTGATGCGGGCATGGGCATAAGGACTGGTCAGCATGGCAGCGTGGAGCATCCCGGGGAGGTCTATGTCGTCGGTGAAAACCGGGCGACCCTTGACGAGCTTCACGGCGTCGACCTTCGGCTCCGGGTGAGCCACCACTTGGGTAATCGCCTCTTGTGTGGCCGGTGCCTTGACGTCAACTTGTGTTCTGGTGGAGACGGCTGTCCCCGATCCGCCCACTTGCGCATCGCCCCCGTCCAGGCCTGCATCCCCGACCGGGGCAAACGAAACTGGGATGCCTTCGCTCTCGATGGGCGGCACCGGATCGCCGCGCAGCATGGCCGCCGCCCGCAACATCGCTTGGACCGGTTTGACGTACCCTGTGCAACGGCAGAGCACGCCGCTCAGGGCTTCGCGGCATTCCGCTTCGGTGGGGTCCGGAACGCGGCGCAGCAGATCCTGCGTGGCCAGCACCATGGCCGGCGTGCAGTAGCCGCATTGAATGGCGCCTGTGTCAACGAAGGCCTGTTGGATGGGATGCAGCTCATGACGGGGTGCCATCCCTTCCACGGTTTCAAGCTCGTGGCCGTCCGCCTGGGCGGCGTACATCACGCACGTCGGGGTCAAGCGACCATCGATGAGAACGCTGCACGCCCCGCAGTCTCCCGTCTCGCAGCCATGCTTTACGCTCCACAGCTGCATGCGGCGCAGCGCGTCCATCAGCTTCTCATCCGGAGCGACCTCGGCTTCGACGTTTTCCCCGTTGAGGGTGAAATGGATCTTCATCGGGCACCTGCCTTCTTCAACGCGGCTGCCATGGCACGGACGGCCAGGCGCGCCATCATGTTCTTCTGATACTCGGGGCTGGCCCGGAAGTCGGCATCGGGCGCAACTGCCTCCTGCACGACCTTCGCCAGGTCATCCGCCGGCCAAGCGGAAACCGAGACCCCCCTGAGCGTGGCCCCGGCCCGGCCCACCAAACCTGCTGTCTGGCCAACGCTGGCGACGGCCAGGCGGGCCGACATGAGCTGTCCCTCGTGCACGGTGACAGCGGCGCAGGCGGCTGCCAGGGCCTGGTCCATCGGCGAGCGGGCCAGCCATTCCAGGCCCCACCCCCCTCCCGTGGCCGGTTCGCGCGGCAGACGAAATTCCTTTAGCAAGCCCGCTCCAACCGCGGTTTCATCCGACCACAGCTCTTCCAATGCGATGATCCGCTCATCTGCTCCGACCATCACTGCCTGACATTCCAGGGCCAGCAGGGCCAACGTCAGCTCCGGCGGACCCTGCCTGGTCATTACCGCCCCACCCACATTGGCCAGATTTCGCAGCCCATAATGCGCCAGGCGCCGGGCTGCCGTGTGAACCAGACCGCCAAACACTCTTCCGATCGTCTCGTCCTCAACCAAACGCTGCAGAGGCGTTGTGGCACCAATCACCAAGCCGGCCTCAATTGTTTGGACATAGTTGAGAGGCAGATCCGAGAGATCAATCATCGACGGCCGGGCCCAGGTCTCAGGCGGCTCGACCCGCGCCCCAAGCCACAACAAGCCGGCCTCATTTCCCAGTTTCTGTATCAGCGCCCCGGCTTCTTCCGGAGTCTTGGGTTTCAGGATTTGGTTTGGCGCATTGTGCATGGCAATCTCCTTTCAGACCTTCCCTGGATCAATAGCTGCGGAAGGCGCTACCTCTCAAGCCTAGCACACTCGGGCGCGCCCGGTGCGGAGGGCTTGGATGACGATCCGCCCGATGCTAGAATCGCCTGGCACCGACACCCGGCCAGCGCGGATGGTCCAACGTCGGCACCTTCCGCAGGAGGACCAGCGCCCATCATGTCCCAACGTATGGCCCTTTACATGCAGGACCGGCATCCGATCGCCTACGAGCTGGAGATGGCCCGATACGCCGAATCCAAAGGCTTCTCCGAGATCTGGCAGGCCGACACGCGCCTGGCGCGGGACTGCGTCGTCTTGATGAGCGCCTTTCTGGCTCGTACCCAGACGCTGCGTCTCGGGTCGGGTGTACTCCCGCTTTGGACGCGCAATCCGGCGGTGATCGCAGCAACCTGGAGCACCTTGTGGGAGCTGGCCGGCCGGGTGAACGGAAAGGGCCGCGTCATGCTGGGGTTGGGCGCTTGGTGGGAGCCGATCGCCGGGCGCGTCGGGGTCAACCGCCGCAAACCCCTCACGGCCATGCGCGAGCACATCGAGGCCATCCGGGCCTTGTTCAGCATGGAAGAGGTCACCTACCAGGGCGAATTCGTTCGTCTCGACCGCGTGCGCCTGGACGTCGCCTACGGCGACACCTCCCACGCGATATCCCGATCTACATCGGCGCCACCGGCGACAAGATGCTCGAGTTGGCGGGTGAAATTGCGGACGGTGTGGTGCTCAACTACGTTGTTTCGGTGGACTATATCCGGCGGGCTGTGGAACACGTGGCGCAGGGGGCCCGCCGCGCCGGGCGGAGGCTGCAGGACGTCGACCGGCCCGAGCTGATTGTCTGCTCGCTGTCGGACGATGATCCGGCCGCCGCCATGGCCGAGGCCAAGAAGCTGGTGGCCTACTATCTGGCAACCGAACCGCACATTATGAAGGCCAGCCATGTCAGCCAGGACCTGCTGGATGAGGTGCAATCGATTATGTCCTGGCCGGCCACCGAGGAGGACTACATCCGGGCCAGCCAGGTGATTCCGGACGAAGTGGCCCAGAACCTTATGGCCGTGGGCGACACGCCGACCTGCCGCGCCAAGGTGCGGGAATACATCCAAGCCGGGGTTACCTGTCCCATCCTGTACCCGCTGATGGACGACATCCGGGCAGTGGTCGACGCCTTCGCCGATGACCTCTGACCCCCTCACATCCCTGAACTTGTGAAGGATTTCACAATAAGCCGCAAATTCGATCTGACGGTAACCGGCGGGACACTGGTCACCGCCTCGGGTGTATTCCGGGCTGACCTGGGCCTTATCGACGGCCGCATCGCCGCTTGGGGTGAGCGCCTGGAAGGTCGCCAGACGCTTGACGCCCATGGGATGCTCGTTCTTCCGGGCGCTGTCGACCCGCACGTCCACCTGGCCATGCCTGCCGGGAAGACCCAATCCAGTGACGACTGGGCCAGCGGAACGCTGGCGGCCGCCTGCGGGGGGACCACCACCGTGGTTGACTTCGTCGAGCCTGAGCCGGGACAGACTCTGGCCGACGCGCTCCAGGCGCGTCGAGCCGAGGCGGATGGCAAGGCTTACCTCGACTACGGCCTGCACATGACCCTCCGCCAGACTGACCCTGCCACGCTTGCGTCTGTTCCGGATATGGTCGCTGCCGGTTGCCCCACATTCAAGGCTTACACCACCTACGAAGGCTTCCGCTTGAACGATAACCAGATGTTGGCCGCCATGCACGCCGTGGCTGCAGCCGGGGGCCTGTTGATGGTCCACTGCGAAAACGACGCTATGATCAAGGCCGCCCAAGCGCGCCTGGCAGCCGAGGGCCACAGTGACCCATCCGCTCATCCCGCCTCCCGACCTGCTCGGGCCGAAGCGGATGCCGTCCAGCACATCATCCAGTTGGGGGCCGAGTCCGACTGCCCTGTGTACATCGTCCATATTTCCACCCGTGAGGGGGTACTGGCTGTGCGAGATGCCCGGCAACAAGGAGGCAGCGTGACCGGGGAGACCTGCCCCCAGTATCTTCTGCTCGATGACAGTCTGTATGCCGCACCCGGGTTTGAGGGCGCCAAGGTCGTCTGCTCGCCGCCGCTCCGGACACCGGGTGACATATCGGAAGTCTGGGACGGCTTGGCGGACGGCTCCATCGACGTCGTGGCCACGGATCACTGCCCATTCAATTTCGACGGCCAAAAGGACTTGGGGGCGCTGGACTTCCGCCAAATTCCAAATGGCCTCCCCGGCATTGAACTACGACTCTCATTGATGCACACCTTCGGCGTCAGAACAGGAAGAATCTCGCTGGCGGACTGGGTCCGACTGTGCGCCACTGGGCCGGCGCGGGCTTTTGGCCTCGATCCGCGCAAGGGCAACCTCTCACCCGGGGCGGACGCCGATATCGTCGTCTTCGACCCGAAACGCAAGTTCGAAGTCACGCAGTCCGCCCTTCACGAAAACGTCGACTACACGCCCTACGAGGGCCGGATCCTCACCGGTATGCCACGCACCGTCCTCAAGCAGGGAGAGATCCTGTGCCACGAGGGCCAGTTCGTCGGAGGGGCCGCAACCGGCACGTTTCTGGCCGGGAGATCTCCCTCGATCGCCATCGTCGAACTGTGAGCGGCGCTAGAGGCCAGCCACCTCCGGGATCACCTCGTCGCGTATGACTTCCAGCGGGGTGAGAGTCTCCGCATTCGGCATGTTGAAGATCAGGTGCTGGACACCCACACTCGCCAGGTCCCGGCAGATTTCGATCACATCACCCGCAGACATTTCCCCCGGCGCAATGTTGATGGATCGCAGCGCTGAGCGCTCGATCTCATCGTAGTCGCGCCTAGCATCCTCGCAGTGCTGCTTAAGAACGTCGAACTTGTGCGCCACGGTTTCCGGTCCCTGCCAGGCGAAGACGTTGCATGCATCGGCGTATTGAGCCACCAGCTTCAACGTCTTTCGCTCACCCATGCCGCCAATCATGATCGGCGGATGCGGCAAGTGGACCGGAAGCGGCTGGCACAAGGTCTCCTCGAGTGTGAAGTGTTTGCCATGAAATGGCTTCGACTCTCCGGCCCACATCTGTTTGGCGATCTGCAAACCTTCTTCAAGCCACTCGAACCGCTCCGCTACCGGCGGGAAGGGAACGCCCAAGCCATGGGCCTCACGCTCGAACCAGGCCGCTCCTACCCCGAAGTATGCCCTTCCGCCGGAGACCACATCCAGGGTCGTGGCGGTCTTGACCAGGATTCCCGGATGGCGGTACACGATCCCGGTGACCAGCGTTCCCAGTTTCATTCGCTCTGTCACCCCCGCCAGATAACCGAGCGTTGTGTAGCCTTCCATCATCGGATCGGTGGCTTCCCCTACGCCCCGGATCTGGAAGAAATGGTCCATCACCCACAGGCTGTAGAAGCCGGCTTCATCGGCCAGCCTGGCGATCTGCGCCAGGTGGGAGCCAATCTGTATGTTGCCTCCGGACCAGTTGAAGCGTGGAAGTTGAAGTCCAATACGCATGCGTTATCGCTTCCTTTGCAGATTCTCTGATTCGGCTTCCTCGGATTCGCTCTCGATCCCGGTCAAGCGGACCCCGACACGCTTGGCGTCCAAGTCCATCCCGACTTTCATGATGACAGAGCTCAAGGCTTCGCAGGCGATGCTGTTGACCAGGGGTCCAATATCGCGCGTCTTTAGCCCGCTCGAGATGGATAACGCCACCGCCCGTTGACGCGCCTCCGGATCGTCCCCGGCCACCCACACCTCGGCGGGTGTAGGCGCCCCAACTTCCCGCAGCACCCGGTACATGAGGGTTTGAAATGCAGCCACGACGGGGACGCCTGGCCCGACGACTTCCTGCGCCTCCAGGGCCGCCGAGCTCCCTGCCGGAAGCGACACCCGGTCAAGGGCCCCCGGATCGAGGGCGATGACCGACGTGATCAGAACCTTGCCCTGCAGCTCATGCCTCAGAGCCGTCAGGACATCCACCTGCGCGCGGTAGGGCACAGCCAGGACGACGATATCGGCGGTCCCCACGGCCGCCGAATAATCCGCAGCGGCGATGGCCGGGCCGACCAGTTCGGCGTTCAACTCGACAGCGGCCACCTCGGCCGCGGTCCGGTCGCGCGAGCCCAGAATCACCAGATGGCCGGCGCTGGCCAAGCGTACGGCCAGCGCCCTGCCCATCCGGCCCGTACCAAGGACCGCCACTCTCTCGATCTGGCTCATCTCATGAGTGCCCATGAAAGGGCGCTACTTCATGTCGATGCTGACAGTCTTCGTGTTGAGGAACTCGTTGATCGCCTCGGGCCCTTCACTGTGACCAAAACCGCTTCCCTTGTAGGGGGTGCGCGTGACCTCGAAACCGGCGCTGAAGTAGTGATTTATGTACACCTGCGCCGATTCGAGCTGCTGCGCCACCCGGTGGGCGTTCCGCAAATTGCTGGTCCACACCGCCGAGGCAAGCCCGTAGTCGTTGTCGTTGGCGATGTCGATCGCCTCGTCCACATCTTCGAAGGGCGTGACCACCAACACCGGGCCAAAGATCTCCTCCTGGGAAATCTTAGCCTGCCGCGGCACCGAGTCGAAAATCGTCGGCTTGACGAAATAGCCGCCGCCCAGCGACGGGTCCTCAGGGACCCCCCCACCGGTAACCAGTTTCGCCTCGCCCTTGCCGGTCTCGATGTAGGCCAAGACGCTCTTGCGCTGCCGATCCGAGATCAAGGGACCCATATCGGCTTCAGTATCTGGGCCACCCAAGCGAAGGCCCTCGGCCATCTCTGTCAAGCGGGAGACGAACTCGGCGTGGATCGACTTCTCCACCAACAAGCGCGATCCCGCTACGCAAACTTGCCCGGCGTTGGCGAAGATGCCCCACAGCGCTCCCTGAAGCGCCGCCTCGATATTGGCGTCTGCCATGACGATGTTGGGGGACTTGCCACCCAGCTCCATCACTGAGTAGGCAAAGTGCCCGGAGGCCATCTTGAGCACCTGCTGCGCCGTTGCGCCCGAACCGGTGAAGTAGATCGCATCGACCGCCTTGTGTCCGGTGAGGGCATCGCCCATCTCGCTGCCCGTGCCGGTGACGACGTTCATCACCCCCTTGGGCAGGCCGCATTCGTGCGCCACTTCGGCCAGCTTGAGCAGGCTCAGGGGCGCCTCTCTCGACGGCTTGACGATCAGCGAGTTGCCCGCCGCCAGCGCAGGCGCAATCGATCGGCTTCCTGTCCACAGCGGTCCATTCCACGGGATGATGTGGGCCGTGATGCCTTTGGGCTCCCGCAGCGTGAAGGTGAAATAGGCGTTTGGGGCAAGGAAGCTGTCGCCCAAGATCTTGTCCGCCAGGCCCGCGTAGTACTCAAACCGCCGTGCACAGACCTCATTGACCGTGTGCAGGGCTCCGCCGACGCTGCCACCCGTATTCAGCGACTCGAGCTCAGCGAATTCTCTAGCCCGGGCGCGAATCTCCTGGGCGATGCGATAGATGACGCGAGCCCGCTCGGCCGGGTGTGTTTCCCGCCATACTTTGAGTCCTTCTTCCGCCGAGTCAACCGCCTTGTCGAGGTCGACCTGGACGCCCCGCGGCACGGTGGCCGACACCTCGCCCGTGGCCGGGTTGTAGATGTTGATCCGCTCCTTGCTTGCGGCAGGCATCCACTCGCCATGGACGAACATGTCGTATTCGAGCACTTTGTCTGCAACCTTGTCTGCCATGCTGTTCTCCATTCCGTCTACCCGCAGACTCAATCGACCTTGCGGTAACTCTGAACTCGGGTGACGATCTCCTCAACTTCGGCTGTCATTTCCATCAGACCCACGTGCTCTTCATACAGGGCCTGGTCCATCTGAGCCTTGACTTCGGGTTCAAGAATGTGAAAGACGGGGAGTCCCAACGAGACTTCCGGCCAACGGACCGGCCCAGGTCGGGTCGCCGCGCGTCACCGTCTCGGCGAACAGCGCTGAGCTGTTCGGATCCGGCTGGCCGAGAAGGACGATCGTGTTCTGTCGGTCCATCGTCTCGACCATGCGCTGCACCTCGGCCTGGTCTTCCAGGTCCATGGCGCCTGCCGCCGTTCAGACAAAGCATTGTGTGAAGCCCAAGATGACATCAGCGCCCGCCGATCGAGCGAGAAGTTCCAGGCTGGGCCCGGTGACACCCTCTCGCTCGCCGATGGCAATGATCTTGGTCCCCTTGAGATTCATGCGACACCTCCTCTAGCCCTGATTGTGACTGCCCCAATAAGCCGAAAGGACGGATCAGGGACGTTCCAGCAGGAACGACGCCCCATCGACCAATTGTGTCATCCGCCCCAAGAAAAGACTTCCCTTGGCGACCACCATCACCCGCGATATTCCACCATTCGCCATCGCTTGCCGAGCATGGCCGAGGTATGGGACACCAGCCGGAATATGCCCCTGGGTAGGGGCGAATCCGGGCATGCCTCTCTGGGCGGCGAACTCGTCGATCTGGTCCTGCTCAATGTCGCCCCGCAGGACGGCCATCGCTCCCAGCGTCCGATAGTTCGTCAGGGGAACATCTCCACTGCCCGCCGGCAGCGTGATCTCCGGATTGTGAAGCTCCACGGCGTATCGATCGACATCGGTCATCTTTAGCCCGCGGCGTTCCAGGGGATCGATCACCAATGCCTGGTAGATCGCTTTGGGCGATGATCCCGCCCCGATCGGAAGCTTGCCGATCGCATCCAGCCTGAACTCTGGATCTTTCCCGTTGCTTGGTCCAATGACAAACGCCATGGATCCGAGCATGTCCTCCATGATCGGGACATGTAAGTCCAGATGACCGCGAAACTTCATCCCCAGCTTGGCCAAAGACCCCCCGCCAAGCACGACCATGTGCTCGAAGACCCCCGCCTGAACCAGTCCGGCTGCGAGGATCAACCCATGGACGGGAGAGGCACAGAATGCCTTGAGGTCAATGCCGGTGGCGTTGCTGCATTCGACGACTTCGGCGACGGCTTTTGCCAGGCTGCCTGCACCCCTTTGATAGCGGTCCCCCACGGCTTCTTCGCCGGTATTGAATAGATAGTCAATACCATCGGGACCAACCGGGCCGTCCTTGAGCGCCCGGGAAAGGGCCAGGGCCGCCGTCGCCTTGCAGGCCAGGTTCTCCAGCATGACCTCCGCCTTCAGCGTGTCGTCCTCGGGGTGCGCTCGACGGATGAAGGCTGCCAGCTCGCCGCGGTGGAACAAGGGCAGGCCGGATTCATCCTCGACAATGCGGGCCAGTTCGCTCGGGGCCACGCCCTCGATCGAACCCAGCCTCTCGCCCAGGTCGACCCGGCCCGTCAAGTCTCGGCAGGCCTCGTCCGCCAAAGGCTGGCCCAAGACGATCAGGTTGAAGTCATCGACCGCCTTCATCAATCCGTAGAGCCCGGCTTCCGTCATAAGCGGGCCGAATTGGCCCTCGATTTGTGCGCCTTCCACCGGATGCTGCCACCATGGTTGCGGGCGTACGCGCAACTCATCCGGCGTAATGTTACCCACGAACGTTTGGTTGGGAGGGTAGGCCACCGCCTCATCCCACGAGCGGAGCGCTGCTTGGAGTTCGGCGTCCAGGCCAGCGTGCATTGCCAGTTCACGCCGCGGTTTGGACCCATAGCGAACGAGGTCGGGCACATGGGTCAGCGCGTAGGCTGCGTGGAGCAATGCCGGGCTCATGATCCGTCCGATCCAAGGTGCCCGTTCATGCGAAGACGGTCGCCTCCTCGATCTTGGCTTCCATGGCGTGCAATGCTTTGCGAAGCACGTCCTGCCGCCAGGCCAGTTCTTCGTCTGGGGATCGTGTCGGGTCTCCGAGCGGATGCGGAATCTTTCCGGAGGGCAGGATCCGCACCGCACCGGCTGTCTTGGCCATGGACGTCATGGCAGTGATCAGGACGGCCGGCAGGCCGGCTCTTTCGATTTCCTTCGCCAGCGTTGCACCGCAACGCGTGCCCGTCCCTCAAGTGCTGGTGACGATCACCGCGTGGACACCTTCGTTGATCAACTGGGCAGCAATTTCAGATCCGATGCGGCTGGCGTTGGTCACGCTCGTGCCAGTGCCGACGGTCACATAGAAGTAATCGTGCAGCCTGCCAATCTCGCCAGATGCAACAAGGGCTCGGGCGGCGTCCAGCGGAACCATCCGATCCGGGTCCTGGTTCACCCAACGTGCGTCGTAGCCGGCGTGGATGGACTTGAATCCGGCGCCCTGGTCCCGTTCCAGGTCGATCAGGGGATATCTCGCCCACCGCGTGGCGCTGGAGGAACTCAATCCCGTCCGGATTGGCCTCGGGGACCAGCCCCCCTTCGGTGACGAACGCCAGCGTGGCCTCGGCCAGGCGGGGAACCTCCGTCGCCGGCGCCACAGCCTCGCCTGCAATCGGTAGAGGTATCTCCGTCGAGAAGGGGATGCCTTGCAGCTTGGCCAGCAACATGTCAACCGCCCTATAGGCGGGGCTGGGGGAGACAACCCAATTGCCGCGAAAGCTTCGGGGGATGATGCCCTCGTCTTCAGCGGGCCCCAACGGGTTGCCATGCGCCAGTCTCAATCCAACTCGGGCAATACGCTCAAGCACCACCGCCATCTCAGCCGCAGATGATCCGGTAGGGACAATCACTACGCGGTCATGAAACACCTCGGCTCCCGGGCTCTCCGGGAACATCCCGGTGACCGCCGGCACATCGAATGTGTCCCTGGCGAGAGCACAGACGGCGCCACAGGCAAGACCGTATCGCCCGGCGTTGAATGCAGGACCCGCCACGATAAGGTCCGGCTTGAGTGCATCGATGGCTTCGCGCAGCTGGTCGAGAATGGCGTCCCGATTGTCGTGAAACTGATTGTCGCCACACACCAGAGTGTGCGTAATCTCTGCCTGTTCGCCAAAGGCCATTTGCAGGGCCCGCCCGGGGCCCACGGCGCCCTCGCGGATCTCGAAAGCGGCGTCTGCCTTGTCTTCACCACCAATGCCGGCGAAGAACTGGTTGATGTAGTGCACGACTGTGATCATCTGCACCTCGTCAAAACGCCCGGCCGGCCAGCTGATTGCCGCCCACCTGGCTCAATGCACTGAACAGGTAGTACATACGGACGTTGAAAGGACCCAATGACGGCGTCTCGTCATCCAACAGCCGGTCATCTCCGATGACTCGCTCAACAGCAGGAAAGCTAATCTGCTCCTCGTCCGATCCCACGCTGACGATGGCGTCCGCCTCGGGCACGCTGAAGAAGAGCGGGAAGTCCCTCCCGTCGGCGCCGGGGCTCTCATAGGAGAGAACCGTCGTCTTGATCCCCGCTTTCTCCATGTACTGGCATGCCAGCATCATGTCAATGGCAGAGTTGCCGCCGCCCTCGGCGGAGAGCACCACGCCCTGCACACCCAGGAAGCCGGCCAGCTTGGCTGCCCAATATGACGACCTCTCTTTTTCCATCTGTGTGTAGTTGTGCCCGCGGTTGAGGATCACGCCGGCGAAGTTGATGTCCTTGCCATGCCGCTGGCGCAATGCCCTGATCACGGGATTGTTCTGGTGCATCCAGGTCGGGTTCTTGAAGCATGCGTAGACATGCACCCCGCTCACGAGTGCCCCATCCATAATCTCGGCAGGGTGGATTAGCGTTGGCACCAGGTTTTCAACGGTGCGGCCGTACAGGTAGGTGTCGGCCATGCTGCCCTGCCCCTGCACCTGATAGAAGTAGGCGACCGTGGGAAGGGTTGGATCCACCTCGGACAAGTCGTACACGTCGGTCTCATCTGGCGGCCGGTTCACAGCTGCCCCAGCAAGATGATCGGCAACACGCAGCGATGCGCGGCGAATCGCATCGTCGTAGTCTGCGTTGTCCAGTTCCGGTTGAGGCGCCAGCGAAAGCACCAGATGAGTGATCTCAGAGACCGGGCTGTAGACAGCCGTCGCCCCGCTCATGTCGACGATAGCTTCCCTGGCTGCAAGCAGCCCGGAAAAGGGTTGTGGAAACCGCGACGATGTCGTCACGCCCACGCCAGCGAGACGGGCCGTCACACCCTGTCCTACGGTTTCCGGCCCACCCAAGAAGCCAGGGAAGACCACCCCCGGACCCTCCAGTTTTCGTCTCGGTTCGACCACGTCCAGGCAGTGCACGATTTCGCGTGGACTCCCCCGGCCGGGCGACATCGAGCTCGACCCGGTCGATGCGCGGGTCTTGCAGCACAAGCGATCGGACCTGCGCCTCGTCCACCCGGAGAATCCGGCCATCCAGGCAAGTCTCACCGGCCAGCTGTATATCGTCAACCTGGTGTGTTTCAAGCTCCAACCGATAGGGCAGACCCAACACGCTGCTCACCTGGCTTTCAGAATGTGACGATCACACGGTAGGTATCCGGCTGGATGGCCAGCTCAAATGCGTCTTTGATGTTCTCCAGGGGAACCTGTTTCTGGATCAACGGCCGGACGTCGATGAGCCGCTTTCCCAGCAAGAGCGACGCCGTTTCAAATCCATCGGTTGAGGGATGGCGAGCGCCGGTCAGAGTTACTTGTTTGCGATGGATGAAGTTCGGATCGATGCTCAATTCGGTCGGCGGGTGCGCCGATGCGAAGAACATCACCGTGCCGAACTCGGCCACCATCTGAAGGGCATCCAGGTTGGCCTGATGGTTGCCGATAGCCACGATGACGATGTCGGCTCCCTTGCCGGCCGTCAGTTCTCGCACACGCTCGGGCGCATCTTCATACTTGGGGTTGACGGTGGCATCCGCGCCCAACTCGAGGGCATATGCATTCCGCTTCTGATCGACCTCGCTGACGATCACTCGCACCCCGTGACGCTTGGCGATCATCATGTTGAGCATACCCATCGGCCCAGCGCCGATGACGACGACATCCTGGCCAAGCGACATCTTCAACTTGCGCGCCGAGTGGATCACACACGCTGTGGGTTCGGTGAAGCAGCCTTCTTCGAAGGTCAGGTCCGGCGCCAGCGAGTAAACACTACCCACCGGGACGGCTTTGAACTCGGACAACCCCATCGGTCCCCACAGGCCGGCGTATTCCATACGATAGCGGTCCAGGTCGTGGGCGCCGGCGGGGCGCGGCCCAGGGGCGATGCGGTCCCCTAGCTTGAGGTCGGTCTTGGTGCCTTCGCCGATTTCGGCCACAACGCCAGCGTATTCGTGTCCCCCGGCGAACGGTCTGCGGGTTTCTTTGTCGACGCCAGAGTAGGTCCGCTGCTCCCACGTGCACAGGCCACAGGCTTTGGTCTCGATCAGGATTTCACCGGGCCCGGGAGTTGGCTTGGGGACCTCCTGCAGTTCGACCTGGCGCACGTCGGTGACGACGGCGACCTTCATCATTTCTCCACTCATCGGGTTCCTCACTTTCAAGGGATGACGTCACCGGACTCCACGACAGCCGGTGAGGCGACATCCACCTTGGTCAGCTGGACGTACACGACGCCGATCACGGTCAACACCGTGCCTGCGATCATCAACGCGTTCAGTGGCTCCCCCAACAGGAAGAAGGCCAGGATGGCAGACAGAACGGGGTTCATCCCGTTGATGGTTGCCACACTGGCGACCGCCGCAAACGACAGCGCCTGAGCAATCGTAATCTGGGCGGCAGCCGTCAGCACCCCGGCCAGTAGGACGCTTCCCAGTGCCGGCAGGCTCACTTCGGCGATTAAGCCCCCGCGCCCGATCACGAGCAGAACGGTGAACAGCAGAACGATCGCCCATGCATTCCCGACCGCCAAGATCAGGTATTTGTCGACTCCCTTTGTCAGGGCATAGCGCGTGCAGTTCGACCCGGCACCCCAGGCTACCGCCGGGATCAGCGCCAGGGGCAGGGCCAGCAGGACGCTGGCCGGCACATCCCCGCCGACCGATCGGCCATATCCCAGCATCGCCACACCCAGCACGGCTCCGACCACCCCGACCAGCATCTTGCGCGTCAGCGCCTCCCCCAAGAAGATGGCGGCGAACAAGGCGCTCCAAAAGATGCTGGTCGCCAGTACCGGCTGCGTGAGCACCACGCCCCCCGTTCGCAGGGCATAGAAGTAGCCCACCGTCCCGACCACCGTGGTCAGAGTGCCGCCCAGACAAATCACGGCCAGCACGCGCCATCCGACGAAGGACGGTGCCCGCGGATCGAGGCGTCGCAGCTCGGCTGGGGCCCGCAGCACGCGGAACCAAGCCACGGAGACAACCGGTAGCAGCCGGAGGCCGGGGGCCACGAAGGGATGGATCGAGACCGAGGCCACCCGGCTAAAGATGGCCGCCAAGGCATAAGCCATGGCGCTGCCGGACGCCCACAGCTCGCCGGGCCCAACTGCGACCCGGCGAGCCTTCTCGGCGGATTGTCCTTCCGCCTGCATTAGGCGGGGACCTTGCCCATCACTTTCAAAGCATCGGCGACGCTGGCGTTCTCGTGGATGAGAGCGACCAGGGCGGCCACGATGCGGCCCGGCTGCGGATGGCTGAAGATGTTGCGGCCAATAGCCACGCCGCTGGCACCGTGATCCAGAGCCACCTTCACGAATTTCAGCAGATCCTCGTCGCTGTCCGCCTTGGCGCCACCTAAGATCACAACCGGCACAGGGCAGTTCTGGGCGACGATGTCGAAATCGGCGGGATCGGCGGTCGACAGAGTTTTGACGAAATCGGCTCCGGCCTCAGCGCCGACTCGCGCACCGGCGGCGATGGCTGACGGTGTGCGCATGTCCTCGCCACCGCCCCATCCCCCAGGGATGGTCTCAGACAGCAGCGGCATCCCCCACGCCGCGCAGTCATGGCCCAGCTTGATCTGGGCCAAGATGGACGGCTCGGGATTGGCCTGGAAGGGGTAAACCAGGACCTTGACCGCATCGGCTCCCATGCGCAGGGCGTGCTCGACGGCCTTGTCCGTCGCCGGTTGGGCAGCGGAGGGGATGGTCAGGATCAGTCCGGCGCTCCCGATCTCATCCCGGCATGCTTCCGCCGTGCCGGCGGTGGTCATGATGGCATCCGCCCCGCCCGCCACACACTCAGCCACGGTCTTATGCGGTTCAATCAAGCCTTCAAGCGGGGCATTCATAAAGCCCACATGGTCCATGGCGACGACCAACGTGCGGCCATCGGGCTTGAAAATGCGGTGCATCCGACGTTTGGTGAACATGTTTTCTCCTTGTGTAGATACGGTGTGCTTCGATGCCTGCAATTCAACAATGATGGCGTGACGGCGGGTCCTCCTGTTTGCCAGGCCCATTTGGGCCCGCCGTCGACTTCAGGCTAGTACGAGCGATCCCCGACGGCCTTTCTCGACCGACTAGAAGTGAGACATCAGTTGCAGCGGCGTGGATGGATCCAGGTTGACCGAGAGGAAGCCGAAGACCACGGCCACCACCAGGAACCCAATCACAAAGTTCACCGCGGCCCGCATGTTGCCTCGGCGCTGCCCAAAGAACAGGGCGAAGATGATCAGCAACGCAATGCCGATCAACGTCGGTACCCCGTGCGAGCTGAAGACGCCGAACGCGTTGTGGCCTAGCGCCGCATAGTGTGAAACCGACTCGATAAGCGCTGACGCCAAGGTAATACCAAAGAGATACAGAATAACGTCGATGACCGAGATCCCTCGTCGCAGGAGAAAGATCACGACCAGCATCAGGATCAGTGGCAGGAGTGATGGGTACAGCTTGTCGAACACATCCTTCTGGAGCGAGAAGGTCTGCGTGACGGCGCTGTCGCCGGTCCCGGTGATGACGCTCCACTGGATGCCGGTTGAAACCGTCACGTACTGGGCTGCCAGCGCGCCGAGCACGGCGGCGCCAAGCACGGACGCGCCGGTCCGGACATCGTCGAGAAGCCCGGTCTGCAGCAGTTGAGAAACGAGCGCCTGCCCCTGACGGTAGCCCTCGTAGTACAGCCACCAGCCAAAGGCGAAGGTGTAGGCCGCGGCGGCGATGAAGTAGATGATGGGACCCAAGATGCCTGAGGTAGCACCATTGGATGCCAGCGCCACGCCGATGGCGATCGACTGCCACACAGGGAACCAGGTGCCCTGCTTGAGCGTGTCGCCCAGGCCGGCGAACGGGCCCATCAGGCCGGATTTGACGTTGGTGATGGCCTCGTCGTCGATCTCGGTATTGCCCATCGCCCGCTGTTCTTCCATGGCGATGACCATGCCATGGATCACACCGCCGGTGTCGGGCTCGGTGTTGAAGAAGACCAGGTGCCGTTTGAGGGCCGCCTTGATGTCTTCGGGGTTCTTGTAGAGCTTCTTGATGATGGGCGCCATGGCGTGGGCAAAGCCCGAGCCCTGGTAGATCTCCCAGTTGTAGTTCCCGTGGGCGAAGAACAACCAGCGGATCCAGGAGGCGAAAACGTCACCCCGAGTGATGACTCTCTTGGGGCCACTGTCAGCTGGCGCTTGCATTTTGGCCTCCTCTCCGGGTCAGCATGATGTGCAGCACTGCCATGCCGAGGGCGATCACGGCGATAGCGATGATGTTCGTCTGGGTCAAAGCCGCCACGGTGAAGAAGATCAACAGATAGGCGAGTACCGCCCGGTTGTAGATCAAGCTCAGGTTGAGCGCGATCCCAACCGCCGGCAGCACGGCCCCGGCGATGATGAACCAGTCACGAACCCAGCGCCAATCCGCAGAACCGCCGCGGAACGGGTCAATGGCATCGAACAGAGCGTTCAAAGCCGACGATCCGATCAGGGCCAGAATCACCACCGGGATGAAGGTCGTGACGAACACGTAGATCTGTCCCGGCAGCCAGTTCATGAGCGCTACACGATCGATATCGCCCGCCTCGGCGGCTTCGTTCTGCCAGCGGACGAAGCCCACGTCGACGCTCATCCGGCTGTAGAACGCCAGCGTGCCGAGGATTCCCAGCGGCGCTGCGATAGCGATGGCTTGTTCGGGGCCAAGGCCTGCCGACATAGCCAGGGCGGTGCCCAGCCAGCCAGCCAGCGACGGGTCGGCGGGCTGCGTGCCACCGGCGGAGATCACACCCAAGAAGACCAGGTTGATGCTTGCGCCGATGAGGATGCCCTGCCCCATGTTGCCCATGATCAGGCCGACAAACATGCCACCGATGATCGGCCAGCGGGTGAAGTTGAAACCGAGATTAGGAGTGAAGGAACTGTTGGTCCACCAGTAGCCGGCTGCTACCAGGATCGCCTGGAGCAGCGTCAGCCTGGCGCTTGTCGCTTGAGCCGCCGGTTCGCCAGCCGAAGCCGCCCAGGCGGAAACCTGGAACAGCAGGGCTGCGAGCCAGACGATGCCCAGGACAGCAACAGCCTTCTTTTTCGTGAATTTCATGGATTCGTCCTCCAAAGAGCCTTATGGCTTGGTAAGTGCGGACGGACGTCCAAAGTCATGAGTTGAAGTCAAATCACCTCCCTCCAAGGCTGGCAAGATCGACAGCGGGATCGCTCGGAACCATCTTCAATTCGACCATCACACCCATGGCCTGGATCTTTCGAAGGGTTTCGACCTCATCGTCGGAGGCCGAGACATTGCGGTGGAGCTTGGTGCGGCCCGGGCCCCCCCCCATGCCGCCGACATTCAGGCTGTCGAATGACACGCCGTTCTGAAGCAGGGTTAACATCTGCTCCGGGCCGCGGGTAATGAGCAGCACCCTGCGCGGGTCGTCGGCTTTGTCCTTGAAATCCTGTATCGTCTCATCCACCGAGAGCACGCGCAGGCTCTTGTCGGGCGGTTTGGTCATGGCCAGGACCTGCTGCAGGAACTGGTCTTTTCTGGCCTTGTCGTCGCACACCAGGATTTCGTCGCAGTGACCTATATGTTGGAGCCAGGCCGTGACCACTTGCCCGTGGATGAGTCGGTCATCTACTCTGGCAAGGGCAATTTCCATGGGCCAACTCTCCTCCTCACGCTGCCGCGGATTCGGCGGCGGCTTCCCACCCTCCGCACCTCGTCTCGGGCTCTCAGGGGTTGACGATCACACGATAGGTGTCAACCTTCAGTGCCGCCTCGAAGGCGCTCTCGACATCATCCAGCGGGAACCTGGCGCTGATCAGCGGCTCCAGATCGAGCTCCTGGTTGGCGACGATCTCGGCAGCTTCGAAGAAGTCCTGGCGAGACTGGCTCATCGTGCCGGTGAGCACGACCTCGGTTTTGTGGAAGATGTTGGGGTCCACCTGGATCTTCTCCCCTTTGGGGAAGAAGCTGGAATACAGCATCACCCGTCCGCCGGGTGCCGAAGCGTTGACCGCCGGTTCAATCGTCGCACCATGAGCGACACACACAAAGGTCGCGTCGGCGCCCCGCCCGCCGGTGAGCTCCTTCACCTTGGCCACATAGTCTTCTTCCAGCGGATTGAAGACCACATCGGCGCCGATGTCCATGGCCTTCTTGCGACGTCCCTCATCGGGTTCGCTGATGATCACCTCGGCGCCGCGGCGCTTGGCCAGCAGCAGGTGAAGCATGCCCATAATTCCGGCACCGATGATGACAACTTTCTCGCGCGGGGCTATCTGGGCATGCTTGATGCTGCGCAGGACGCATGACAGGGGCTCGGTGAGGGCTGCGTGCTCGAAGGGCACGTGATCCGGCACCTTGTAGCAGTCGGCGCCCAGACGCAGCACGTACTGCCCCAGTCCGGCCGGCCCGGGGGTCGGCTGTGCATCACGGACCTTGTACATGTTTTCACAAATGTTGTTCAGGCCGCGGCGGCACGATTCGCACTGCTCGCAGCGGACCAGGCCGGAGACGGTCACGTGATCGCCGGGCTTCACGCTGAAGACGCGCTCGCCGACCTTGATTACCTCCCCTGAGACCTCGTGTCCGGCGGCCAAGGGATAGTGGGGATCTTCGCCCGTATACAACCGCTGTTCCCACGTACACAGGGCACAGGAATGGACCTTGACTAGCACCTGATCGCGATTGGGCTCTGGAATGGGAATCTCCTGGATCTCAAGATCCCTGGGACCCTTGAACACCATCTGGCGCATGACGCCGTTGGCCGAGCCGTTCGCTTGTGTGTCACTCATTGCCGCTTTGCTCCTTTGAAATCTGCGATTGAAGCCGCTCGCGCACGTCCACAATGCCGGAGTGCCCGGATTGGACGGCGACCTGGACCAATTCGTCCAGGGTCAGTTCATTCTCAGCGCCCATCATGACTTCCAACATCATCGGCAGGCTCACACCGGAAACCACAGCGCAGTTCCGCTGGTGCACACACAGCGCGGCTGCGTTGCTCGGTGTACCTCCAAACAAGTCGATCAACACCAGGACGCCATCCCCTTTTTCGGCCTCGTCAATGGCTGCCAGCATCAGCTGGTACAGGCCCTCGAGGTTCGTGTCCAGATCGAGGTGAACGGTGCCAACCGGCTGTTGGTCGCCGATGATCATGCGGGCGCTGTTCGTCATTACACCGGCCAATTCGCCGTGGGCGGCAACGACCAGACCGACGGATGTCATTGGACGACACCCCCACCCCGGCTATCTCCCTTGAGTTCCAACTGGTATCGGTAGCGGTCCCCTCGGTACACGGCTGTGCTTACCTCCACGACAATTCCTTCCGGGTCGAAAACGGTGCGTTTACCCCTAAGTCCCGGCACACCCGGATCGACCATCAGCAGTCTGGCCTCATGCCAGTTAACCAAGGAGGCTTCGATACTCTGCAGGGCGCGGTCCAGAGTGATACCGTACTCTTCTTTCATCACACGATAGAGTGAGTCTCGCGCAAAGTCGAAGCGCTCCATCCCCGGGCAGAGATGGGCGGGAATGCGCGGGTATTCGAGGCCGACTGGATCGCCGTTGATCAGCCGAACGCGATCCACGTGGTAGACGAGATCGCCAGGGTCGACGCCCAACACTTGCGCCAGGGTGGGACTGGCCGGCTCCTGCTTGAACTCAATCAACTGGGATCTCACGTCCAGGTCATTGGAGCGCATATCTGCGCTGAACCCACTGAGCTGCTCCAGCTTCTGCTCGATCTTGGCCAAGCTGACGTACCATCCCTTGCCAACCCGACTCTGGAGACGCCCCCGGGCTTCGAGGTCAGTCAATGCCCGGCGTACCGTCATGCGGCTGATTCCCAGGGATTTTGAAAACTCCCTCTCGGAAGGCAGCGGTTCGCCTGGCATCAGATGCCCGCATGCCACAGCATCCAGCAACTGGTCCTCCAGCTGCTGATAGTGCGGTGTGATGCTGTTGGGATCCATGTCGAGCATCTCCATCACCTTGAGGCGGCTGTCAGAGGCTGTGATCATGACCCGGGTCGCCCCCCTCTCCGAAATTACAAGCCACCAGCTCGCAGATGGCATCCAGGGCTTCGGTCGCATCCGGGCCGTCCGCCCGGATCGTGAAGGACATTCCTTGATTCACCCCAAGGGCGAGGACGCTGAGAATGCTCTTGCCATCCGCCTCATGCCCGCGACACTCGACCTCGATATCGGCCTTAAAACGTTGCGCTGTCCGCACGAAAAGCGCTGCGGGCCGCGCATGAAGCCCCATCTCATGCCTGACGACTATCTGGCGCTCAAGTTGCGGTTCGGTCATGAAGCGCCTCTCACCTGAGGCTTCCGGCTGGGGGGTCTGGGTTGACAAAATGAACTGGGGGTTGCGGCCCAACCGGGTGCCCTGGCGGGGATGCCATGGGCATAAGGACAGATCCAACTGTTCCGGCGACAGTCTGAATCCACACTCCGACTCGTTTCTTCGACAGGTTGGGCAAGTCCGCCGCTAGGCTGCGGGGGGGACCAGTCCGGTCAGGCCACTGGGTCGGTTCGGTTGTACCAGTCTTTACCGGTATAATTGAGCCTAGAAACAGGATATACCAAGCCGAGGCGGCTGTCAAAGTGACAATCATCCTTGTCCGCCCCAACCGCTGGGTCCCGCTCCAACTCAGGTCCGAGTTCCGGTCGGATTTGGGCCCATCGGCGCCCCCATCCGGGGCCGCTGGTACGGCCTCCGGCGCCTTCCCGAACCTCTTCGACTGTGTCGCTCGGGATGATCACCGGATTGCCTCACCCTTTATCAACACCAAACATCTGTCCAAGCCTCGGTCCCAGGCGAAGTTGCCGGTCTCGGTCAGCCCTCCCAACCCGGCCACAGCCCGGCTGATCAGCCGACCGCCCGGCGCGCCCAAACACGCCGGGTTGGGCTATGATCATGGGCAAACGCGAGACCGCACCCGGTCATCCGACAAGCCCCCAGGAGAGAGCAATTGATGATGGATCGCCTCCGTGGCATCCCCGCTTCCCCCGGCATCGCAGTCGGCCCGGCCTTTGTGATCGAGCAGCAGACACTCGAAGTCGATCGCCATCTCGCCGACGATCCTGGCGCGGAGCTCGAGCAGCTGGAGCGCGCCCTGGACCGCGGCCGCCAGCAGCTGGCCGAGTTGGTGGTCCGCGCCCGGGAGCAGGTCGCCGCCGACGAGGCCTCCATCTTCGACGCCCATGCCATGTTTCTTGACGATCCGTCCCTGCTGGGTAGGGTGCGCCAGAAGATCGAGGCGAATCGCTTCAACGCGCCGGCGGCGTGGAAGGACGCTTTCGAGCACTACGCCCATCAGATGGAGGCCATGGATGACGAGTACCTGCGTGCTCGCGCCGCTGACATCCGCGACGTGGGCCGGCGCGTGCTACGCATCCTTTTGGGTAAGGAGGCCTCACACGATGCATCCCTGTTGGAACCGTCGATTGTCATCGCCCGTGATCTGGCGCCATCCGACACAGTCCAGCTCGACAAGGAATTCGTACTGGGTTTCGGCACGGCCGAAGGCGGGGCCACCTCCCACACGGCCATCCTGGCCAAGGCACTCGGCCTGCCGGCGGTGGTCGGGATCGGACCCACGTTGACCCAGGTTCAGCCGGGTGTCAACTTGATCCTGGATGGCGATGAAGGCAGCCTGTGGATCAGTCCAGACCAGGCCACGCAGGACGACTTCCGGGGCCGTCAGGCTAAGGCCCATCTGGTCTCGGCCGAGAATCTAAAGCATGCACACGCTCCGGCTGTGACCGTGGACGGCATCCAGGTTGAGATCGTGGCCAATGTCGGCAGCTTGGATGACAGCCACACGGCTCTCCACATGGGCGCCGAGGGTGTCGGCTTGCTGCGCACCGAATTTCTGTATTTGGAACGCCAGTCGGCGCCCTCCGAGGCAGAACAGACCACGGCTTACGATGCCATCTTGGACGTCATGGGGGACCGGCCGGTCGTGGTCCGCACGCTTGACGTCGGCGGCGACAAACCACTCCCGTACATAGGACTGGGGGAGGAGCACAACGCCTTCCTGGGATGGCGCGCCATCCGCATGTGCCTGGATAGGCCGGACTTCTTCAAGGTTCAGCTGCGTGCGCTGTGGCGCGCCAGCCCAGACCACGATCTGCGGATCATGTTCCCCATGATTGCCACCGTCGACGAGGTGCGCCAGGCCCGTGCCTTGCTGAATGAAGCTCGCCAAGAAGTTATGGATGCCGGGCATCGGATCGCCAATTCCGTCCAGGTGGGCATCATGGTCGAGATCCCCTCCGTGGCAATCCTCGCCGACCTGATGGCCCCCGAAGTGGATTTCTTCAGCGTCGGGACCAACGATCTCACCCAGTACACGCTGGCCGCCGACCGCACCAACCCACGCGTCGCCCGGCTGGGCGATGCCTGCCATCCGGCCGTGCTCCGTCAGATTCGGGATGTGACCCTGGCCGCACACGCCCTCGGGAAATGGGTCGGCGTGTGCGGGGAATTGGCCGGCGACCCGTCGGGGGTGCCCATCCTGCTCGGCCTGGGCCTGGACGAACTCAGCATGACCCCGCATGCTATTCCAGCTGCCAAGGCCCAGATTCGCCGCTGGTCAGCCAAAGCCGCCGGCGGCCTGGCCAAGAAGGCCCTGGCGCTCAACTCGGCCCAGGCCGTACGCCAGCTCGTGGCCGCCAGCGAAGTCTGATCCGGGTGATCGCACGTTTGACACAGCGTCGGGCACCGGCTGCACGGATTGTGACGGATTTCACAAACCAAACATTCGATAGGCCGTCAAAATCCACCCTCTGTTGGAAATCCCTCGACCACAGCCGGCTCCTTCCCGGCATTTATGTCGACAGGGCCATGAGATGGGCCACGCTGGGCGATCATCCTGACACGTTGCTGATCGTGGCCAACGGCGCGATAGTCTGCGGACTGGGCCAGGACCGCCTGGCCCAGGCTCTGATGTTGAGCAAGCGCACGACCAACCGTCTGCCCTGGCAATCCCGAAGTTCCTCGTGGTGGGTCCCGCGACCAGGCTTTACAGGCTTCTGCCGGCCCCGCGGACGGAGGCCACCCGGTTCGGGTTGGTGCGCCGGCCGGCTTACCCAGATGAAGGTGAATCCATCGCTGGGATCATCTCACATAAGGAGGCCCCCCACGCGATCGTCGAGGACATCGAACTCTAGGCGGAACAAGGCGGCATCCCTGCCCGCAGCCGCCGCAAAGCCGAGGCCTCCCTCGCCGCGGCCAAGGCGATCAGACCCACGCCACCTGCCTCTCCGCGGATCCGTCCGAACATCACGATCCAGCTCAGGGCGTGCTATCCTCAAAGAGGAAATCGGGTCCACGGCCGCTGCCCCTTTTGGGCGTAGCGATGGCGGACCTCTTTACACTTCGTGGTATCGCCGCCGCACCGCGGGGACCAATGGGCCACTGGATGGGTGGGTCCTGGGAACTATGCTTGGAATTGGCAATCGACGTCATTGGAGCTAGAGAATGAAACCAGCCTCATCATCATCCGCCCCGCCCCCAGCCCTTGGCTCCCTCATATTCTCATCGCTCTCCATTCTGGTTGGGATCGTGGCTGGGCTCGGGGCGGTGGTCTTCCGGGCGATGATCGCCCTGTTCCACAACTTGTTCTTCTTGGGCAGGCTATCGATGACCTATGAGACAAACCTCCACACGCCTGCTGGACCTTGGGGGCCCGGCATGATCCTGGTTCCCGTGGCGGGTGCGGCCATCGTGTCTTTTCTGGTGAAGAACTTCGCCCCTGAAGCCAAGGGCCACGGCGTGCCCGAAGTGATGGACGCCATCTATTACAATCGGGGCCGCATCCGCCCCGTGGTGGCGGCCGTTAAGTCCTTGGCCTCGGCGATTTCGATAGGCAGCGGCGGCTCGGTCGGACGCGAGGGACCGATCATCCAGATCGGCTCCTCCTTTGGTTCGAACTCTGGGACAAGTCATCCGCATGCCTCACTGGCAGCGGATCGTCCTCATCGCCGCCGGCGCAGGCGGCGGTATCGCCGCCACCTTCAACACTCCGGTTGGCGGGCTCCTCTTCGCCATCGAAATCATGATGAACGAAATCAGCGTCCGGACGTTGGTGCCGGTGGCCATCTCCACCGCCACCGCCACTTACGTCGGACGGGTGGTCTTTGGGCCCAGCCCATCCTTCATCATCCCCCGTTTTGAAATTCCCTTCTTCCACGTCACCGAACCTGCCATTCTGCTGAGCTACGTCGGTTTGGGACTGCTGATGGGCTTGATTTCGGCGTTGTTCATCAAGTCCATTTACGGCTTTGAGGACTTCTTCGATAAGCGCATCCGAGGAAGCTACTACCGCCGCCATCTGCTGGGTATGCTGGCTGTGGGAGTCATGCTGTACACAACCTTTACCCTGTTCGGCCATTATTACATCCAGGGCGTTGGATATGCGACCATTCAGGACATACTCACCGGGGCGAACCTTTCGATGGGTTTCCTCCTCTTGCTTGCCGTTTTGAAGCTGGTGGCCACTTCACTGACCTTGGGTTCCGGCGCTTCGGGGGGATATTCTCTCCGGCACTCTTCCTGGGGGCCACGGTGGGGGGCGCCTATGGGCTCATGCTCGGCCAACTCTTCCCGGCCTTTTCCATCAGCGCGCCGGCCTTCGCCGTGGCTGGGATGGCGGGCGCCGTCGGCGGCGCCACGGGGGCGGCGGTTACCGCTATCGTGATGATCTTCGAGATGACGTTGGACTACAACGTCATCATCCCCATGACGATTACGGTGGCCATCGCCTATGGGATTCGCAAGATCTTTAGCGAAGAGAGTATCTACACCCTCAAGAACGTCCGCCGTGGCCACCCCATGCCAGAGGCATTGCACACCAACCTGCACTTCATGCGGCGTGCCTTCCGCATCATGGAGTCCAACTTTGGCCGGGTTGATGTCAAGACCACCCTGGACGAGTTTGCCCGGATCGTTGTCCAAAAGGCAGACACCGGTCTGTTCCTGGTGATCGATCAAGGAGGCGTATTCGGCGTCGTGCCGCGTGAGGCGGCTATGGAGGCGCTGAAGCATGCCGGCGAACACCTCACGTTGCGGGACATCGCCCACACTGACTATGTGATAGTGGATGAAAACTGCCGTCTGCATCGGCTATTGTCGGACATGCGCATTCTCAACGCTTCGATCGCCCTGGTCAAGAAGGCTGGTTCGGGAAACGGTGCGGAGTTGATCGTGGGACTGATTAGCAAGACACAGATCTCGGATGTGGTGGCCGAATCGGTGGCTCTGATCTCTGTTTGACTCCCCCTGCGTCCGCTCACCTCGCCTTGCGACGATGACCGGACCAGGCCAGCAGCCACAGCCCCAAAGGAGGCAGCCATCGGGTTCCCGTCGTTCTATCACCCCGATCGGGTCGGCAGGCGTTTCATCCCGGACTTAGCTCGAAGCCGTGTCGGCGGGGCAGGCGCTGGGCATGCCCTCCGCCGAGACCGATCGGCCCCGAACGCTTCTGCTGCTGGTCGACGCGCAGGTCGACTTCATCCACCAGGATGGTGCCTTGTGCGTACCCGGCGCAATCCAGGACACTCGGCGCACGGTGGAGTGGCTCCTTACGCACGTGGGCGAGGTCAGCCAGGTGGCGGCCTCGCTGGATAGCCACGTCCCGCTGCAGATCTTCTATCCGACCTGGTGGCATGACGACCAAGGTCATCTGCCCGAGCCTTACACCGTCATCTCAGCCAAGGATGTTGACGGTAAAGTTTGGGGGCCGGCCTTCGAACGGCAATGGTCGAGGGACTACGTCCACCGCCTCGAGGACCAAGCCAAAAAGCAGCTGATGATCTGGCCCTATCACACCATGCTTGGGACACCCGGGCACGCTCTCGATCCCAGCCTGTCCCAGGCCATTGCTTTCCACTCGGCGGCGCGCCGTGCCCAGCCCAAATACCTGATCAAGGGCATGATCGCCAAGACTGAATACTATTCGCTCCTCGAGCCCGAAGTGAAGGTTCCCGAAGACCCGCAGGGGGACGTCAACCGGCCGTTTCTGGAGTGGTTGATAGCCTTTGACCGCGTGTATGTCGCCGGGCAGGCCAAGAGCCACTGCGTGCTCGAAACGCTGGCCTCGGTTGCGCGGCATGTGGCGGAGGCACCTGACGCCATGCGCAAGGTGCGCCTGCTGGAGGATTGCACATCATCCGTAGTGCACCCTGAGATCGACTTCGAGGCCATGGCGTTGGAGGCACTGAACGCCACTCGAAGCCCAAGGGCTTCAGCGGGTGGCATCTTCCGAACCGCTGGCATGAAACCTGATGTCCGTCCTTAAGGGGCGGAGCGGACCGCCTCCTGGACCAAATCTTGCTTCAGGTCCGACAGTTTGCGAGACAACGAGACATGGTAGATATGCGGGTTGATCAGCCGGCGTACTCCAGGATCGAGACGCTGGACGTCCGCCTGCCCGCACCTGGCGCATCGCCGCCAGATTCGGGCGTGTCCAGCAATCGGTGGCCAGCCTCCTGCACCGTCTCCAGCAGCCGTTCGGCTCCCGAGATTTCATCCCTGCGCAACGTTCGCCTGCGGGTGCGGTCCATGGGATGGATCAACTCCACGGCCTCCATTTTCGTCGGGTCTTCGTCCTCCAGACTGAGCCAATCGGCCGTGGCGTTGCCTCGGCTGTCGTAGATCCGCCACACCGCCTTGGGTCCTGGATTGGGAATCTTGGACGGGGATTCGGACAGCTTGATGGCCGGCTTCCAAGCCGCCGCCATCCTCGACGGCCACCAGCTTGTAAACACCCCCCAGCGCTGGCTCACCCCACGAGGTGATCAGGCGCGTCCCCACGCCGTACACCAGGCGTGAGAGGAGCTTGTCGGGATCGACCCCGTACCTAGGCGCTTCGCTCCGGATCTGGGTCACGATCTGCCAGATCACCATCTCGTCCAGATTGTTGGACAACACAATGGACGTGTCCTCAAAACCAGCCTTGTCCAACATCTGGGCGGCCTGGATGCTCAGGAAGGCCAGGTCGCCCGAATCGAGCCGGATGCCCGACGGGCTCGTGGCCGCCGGCTCGCAACGCTTCGAAAACCTTGATCGCATTGGGCACGCCGCTTCGCAGCGTGTCTATGGTGTCTACCAGGAGCAGGCAGTCGTCCGGGTAGATCTCGGCATAGGCCCGAAACGCCTCGATTTCTCCCCCACCCAGCGTCATAAACATCTGGACCATGCTGTGTGCGTGCGTCCCCTTGGGCATCAAGCCCAGGGCATACGACAGGCCCACGTTGGATGAGAACCCCGCTCCCCCGATCAACGCGCCCCGCCCACCCGCGTTGGCCCCGTGCTCCGGGCCGCGCCGGAGGCCGAATTCGAGCACCTGGCCACCCTGCGCGCTCTCGTGCATGCGCGCCGCCTTGGTGGCGATCAGGGTCTGGTAATTCATCTGATTGAGCAGCGGCGTTTCCAGGATTTGGCCCAGGGCCAGCGGGCCCTGCACCACAGTCAAGGGAACATGCGGGTGCACGACGCGGCCCTCGGCAATGGCCTGGATGGTCAGCTGGCGGAGGTCGCCATGATCTTTCAACCAGGCCAAGAAGTCATCTTTGAAGATGCGCTCGCCGGTGCGCCCGGTCTGGGACGCGAGCAGGGCGATGTCCTCGTCCCGGAAGCGGACCTCTTCGATCCAATCCAGCAGCCAGGCGAGGCCGGCGTTGACACAGTAGCCGGCCATGTGCCCGTCATACACTGGAAGATCGCGGAAGAAGTGGTCGAACTGGACCCGCCGTTCATGCATGCCCATCCGGAAATACAGTTGCGCCATGGTGAATTGGTAGAGATCTGTCAGCAGGGCGCCTTCGGTCATCCGGCGCAGGGATTCCTTCATGAGGTCGCCTCCACGAGCTTTGGGAATGGCAGTGTCATATCCTCATTATATGTGGGTGGACGCAGGGCGAGCTCTGAGGCGCCCCAACCTTCAGGGGGCGGCGGGCTGGTCTCCGCGTATCCCGACCGAGCACTCGGCGAGCTCAAAGTGGGGTCTCAAGGCAGGCTGTAAGACGCTAGATCGTTATCGACATTTATGGCGACGCCCATCATCTCGCCTGATTGTGTCATCTTGACCAGGCCGACGTCCGGCGCGTACCAACTCGTGACGTCGGTTGAAAGGGTGACAGGCGCTGTGACCCCCATCATGTCGACCGTCAGATCGAGACTCATCTTGCCGTCAATGCGCATGGCGTGGAAGGTGCCGGCAGCAACCGTCACATCTTCAAAGCCAATGGCGGTGGATTGATAGCTGGCCTTGCCTTTGCTGTTGCCCGTCATGCCGCCGGGAAGCGTCTGGGTGCCCTCGACTTGAAAGCTCTGGGCCCAGCTTTCGCCGGGTTCGACATTGTTGGGCAACGTAACCCCAGTCTGCGAAACCGTGGTGAAGCTGGCCTGCGAGCCGTCGGTCACCATGGACGCTGACGGCCCACCAAAATCCAGCGCAACGAGGCCCAATTCTGCGCAAGCCCAGCGCTGCGTGACGGTGACCCCGGTAAAAGCCTGCACGAGCTCAAACCCCTCGCCGTCGACGCTCTGGACCTTGCTGGCGTAGCTCACCGGCCCTGACGGTCCGCCGCTGAGGACGTAGGACCAGGTTGCACCGGCGACCACGGGAAACAGCGGGTTGGCGCAACCCCCGACTCCGGGCATAGGCGGCTCGGTGGCCGGCGGATTGGTGCTGGTCGGCGATGGCCCCGCCCCACCGACGATCGCCGTCGGCATAGCCGGCGACGGCGTACTGGGTGAACCACAGCTGGCAAGAGTCAGACTTGCGATCAAACAGATAGCCCAAAAGGCGGCGGTGTTCTTCTTCATTTCTGGCTCCTCGTCACGTGTGGGCGGATGCCCCACTGGCCTGGACGGCGCACAGTGAGCTGCGGGATGATGCTGACTGCTAGGGAAAGGACGCAGGCTTTGATGGGGCCGAGCCGGCCGGGGTACAGGCGGCGAATGGCTGGCCGCCCATTCTACCCCGGTTGTTCCTTCCAAGGGCCAACGCGAGAGCCGACCGGCGCGCAGGGACGCTGGCTCGGGCCAAGTCCTCCGGCAAGGTGACCACTTCCACTGACTACAGGCGGTAGATTTCGAGCAGGTGTCGTTCCTCTTCCCCCTCCATGTGGGCGAAGACTTCGACGTAGGGTCTGAGGGTCGAGTTGGTGAGCTTGCGGCGCAACAATTCGTCCACCTGGAAGATGCCAGCCGAGTTGTTGAGCTCAATGTTGAGCCGAATCGGACGTTCTTCGCCGCGCTCGATGGTCACCGCCTCAACCGCCTGGGCGGATACCGAGTGGATGTTGATTTCCCCAGATTCAAACGGAATCCGCGATCGCCCCTCGGTCATGTCCAGCGCATCGGCCACTTTCAGGACACCTGCCTCCAAACTTAAGCATGTCACGTCCCACCGGTGTGCGATGACAGCGTGCAGCACTTCTGCCACGACCTTGGTGAGCGCCGGCTCATCGTAGAGCCCGGCCAGCAGCTGACGCGATTTTGGGTAAGCCAGAATTCAGAGAATAGCTCTCGTGGTTGTCCCGATGAACGGCGATGCCAATATCGTGCAGACACGCTGCCAGCACGACAACAATCTCGGCATCTTCGTACGCCAGACCGTAATCCTTCACGATGCTGGGGGACACATCGGCATCCCGCAGCAGCCGGAGCAGTTTGACGCAGGCGTTGGCCACGATCTGAATGTGGACCGGCCCGTGGTCGCTGATTCCCGCCCGCTCAGTGGCCGTGATATTGGCGCACTCCCAGAGTTGGAGAAGCTCCTGATCGGCATTCACCTTTTCAAGCAAGCGCGCCAGCTTGCGATTGCCCTGTGTGCTGACCTTGAATGCCATAGCGCCTCCTGATCCGGTCCGCCCATCCTTTCCCCTGGATTCTATACGAGGCCTGGCTGCGGGTTGCCACACTTTGGGCGAGCGCCGCCGCCCTCAAGAGTCCCCGGGGCACCGGTCAGGGAGGGACAGCGGTTTGTGACATCGTTCACAAGTCAAGGGGGCTGGACTCCGTTGCGGCTGCACCACCCCAAGCGCGAGGCGGCCCGAACGGCCGCCTGGCGGAGGTCAAGATCGTCGTTTCAGAGCCTGCCAGGCCAGCTCGATCTAGACCGGCTCGGGGGCCGGAGGCTGCATGCTCTCTGGCTTCATCACCCCCACCGGTCCTGGGGCATACTGCCGCGCATGGCGAGCGTACGACACGCCGAGCCACAGGATAGCGGCGGCGTTGATCGGATGCAGCGCGGCAATCCAAGGAACGCTGTCCCGCAGCGAGGGCAAAATCGTCTGGATCACGTACATAAGAAACAGCAGCCCCAGCCTGCCCCACGCCGCTCGCGGCAGTCTGCCCAACAGCCCAAAGATCACGTTGAACAGCAACAGATAACCGATGCTAAAGCCCACATCCACGTGGATGTCCCAAATCAGGCCGCTGTCGAACAGCGCCAACCCAGCCAAGACAAACTGCGTGACCACACCGGCGACGAACAGCCACAGCATGACCACGTACGCACTTCCTCGTGAAATCACGCATCTCCCAGCCTCCTCCCCTTTGTCACCCGGGGAAACCGCTTCTTGGAGGGCAGCCCCGGGTGTGTTATCAGTCTAGTTTAGGTGCTGGGTGGGTGTCATGAGCGGCCAACCCCAACCGGTCCGGGAAGCTTTCCCGGACCGGTGCGTCCAAACGTGGCCTTTGCGGTTGTGTCCTAGCGGGGTTGCCGCCTGGGTTGCGGTCTGGCCAACAGTGCCGACAGCCGCCGCTGCAGGCCGATAATCAGCCAATAGGTGGTCAAGAAGACCGTGATCAGGAAGGTCACGGCATAGAGGAGCTGAGTTAACCAGAGCGCCGAATCGGTTCCGGCGAACACAGCGTGCGCCGCCACGCCCAAATAGGCGAACAGGCTCAGGACATGAATGGCGCGGAAGGCTCGGCTTCCGATGCGCCCACGGAGGTAGAAGGTCACCGTAACCAGCAGGATCAGATACAAGCTGATCACACCCAGGCCCACCCAGAATGGCCGGTAGGGCGAGAGGAAGGGCACCAGTGCCTGCACCAGCGTGTAGGGCAGGTAGCGGTCAAACATGAGCACCCCCACGTGGAGTGCAACAAAGCCAATCGAGAGCAGCGAGATGAACTGGTGGTAGTCATAGGTGAACGTACGATGCAGCATGCGGTCCAGTATCTTGCTCGAGACCGCCAATCCCCATGCGGTTGACAACCACAACAGGAAGTAGGCCATCAGGCCCGAGGCGCGTGTGATGTACCACATCAGCTGCACGCTGCTGAGGGCGAAGATCGGGTCGAGAGCGTCTGTGAAATGTGCCCCCAGGGTGGAACTGGCCAACATGTAGATTCCAGCGCCCCCCAGGAAGGCAACCGCCCCTATCAACGCCAACCACCCGAGCGTATCGGATGAACTCGGCGTCAGATTTCCAGCCCTGCGACATGTGATATCTCCTGAATGTGAAGTGACCCCTGCAGATAACCGCCATGATCGACGGCCAGGTAGGCTACGCCCGGTCGGCCTTCGACCAGCTGTGGGGCGAGTTGCGGACCGCCGATCAGACACGCCTTGGCAAAGGCTTCTGCTTCGGTGGCGGACGGCGCCAAGACGGTCACACTCAACCAAGGTGATTGCGCCGGTTCTCCGGTCCTCGGATCGATGATATGGTGTCGGAGCACGCCTGCCTGGTGCCATTTCCGTTTGGCCACCGACGAGGTCGCCACTGAACCGGAGCGCACCACCAGTGTGGTCAGGTCCCGGTCCGGCTGACGGGGGTCTTCCACCCCGACAGACCAGCCATCGGCATCCTTTGGAAGCCCGATAACGGTGATGTCACCTCCGGCGCTGACGGCACAGCTTTCGGCGTATTCCGCCAGCCGCTCAGCCGCCCTGGTTGCCAACCATCCTTTGGCGATGCCACCCAGGTCGATCTGCATCTCCTGCGGAAGGCGTACCCGGCACCCCTCGGGATCCAGCTCAACTTGTGTGAAGTCCGGGGCCATCCCGTGATGTGCGCTCTCCGAGCCGATCGCGGCCCCTTCCGCCAGGAGCTCGATGCTGCGATCGTAGCCGCTGGCCACCAGCGCCGGGAGCACGGCCGGATTGAACAGCCCCAGGGTGGCGCCGGCATAGGACTTGGCGGCCACCAGCACGTCGAACATGTCTTTGGACACCTGGTGCCATTGCCCGGCCGAGCGGTTCAGGCGCATCAGCTCACTGTCCGGCGAGAAGCGTGTGTATCGGCGCTCGCCATCCCGGATCACCGCCCTGGCCTCCCTGAACCCGAGCCGGATATGCTCGAGACGGCCCTCGGCGGCGAACAGGATCTCGGTGGTCATGGCCCGAAAGTGGTCTAAGTGCATCTTCGGTTTCTTTCTGATCAGACCTTAGGATCCGCCTGTTCGCATCACGGGCAGAAACGATCGCGAGCTGAAACTCGGTACCGAAGGGGCCGGCTGGCTGAACTGGCCCCCGCCGATATTTGCGTTCAGCGGCGGGAGAGGCGTGAGCGTCGGCAACGGCGCCAAGACCGGATTGCTGCTGGCGCTGCTGGAAGAAGCCGGCTTGGGGGCATGGGCCAGGAGCACCCAACCGCCCAGAAACCCTCCCAAGCTGACGCTGGCCATCCACAGCCGCAAGATATTCTTCATGCGTTTCATAACCACTACCTCCGAGGGATCAGGATCGTACCGTCGCCTTGAATGGCAATCACGCCGCGGGCCTGGAGCTCTCCCAAGATCTGTTGGAAGATTTGCACCTGTTGTTGCTCCTGGCTGACCTGCTGCTGCAGGTTTTGAAGCTGCGACTGGTACTGCTGCTCACGCGATTGATATTCCGAGACTCTGGCCTGCAGCTGCTGTACTTGCGACGACGAATTCGCCACGTTGCTGACGGCACCGCTGCCGGCGGCGCTGGCCGAGTTGAGAGTCGGCGCGGTGTTTTGATTCAACAGAGCGTTGGCTCCGATGCCAAGCATAGCCAGGCCGACAATGCCGGTCATGATCAGGGCTGCGAACAAGGCTGGGATGTGCTTCATGTCCTATCCTTTAGTTGACTGCTGTTGGCGGACCCATCTGGTGGGGTCGACGGCAAACACGCCGTCGACCCCTTTCGTGTGTCGCTGCGGCTGGGCCTGGCTAGCCGCCCAGCTGCTTGGGCAGCGCGCCCAGTGTGAGGGACACGCTCTTGGTCTGGCCGTTGCGCAGGACCGTCAGTGTGATTGTCTGACCGACCTTGGTGCTGTTGAACAAGATCGAGGCCACGTCTTCGAAGCTGTTGACGGTCTTGCCATCGATAGCGGTGATCACGTCACCGCCGACCGGAACCTGCTGGCCGTTGATGGTTGTTTGCTGATTGCTGGCTTGAAGGCCCGCCTTGGCCGCCGGGCCGCCGCTGGCGACGTCCACTACCAGCGCTCCCTTCTGCTGCGGGTCCAGGTTCATCGCCTGGGCCAGCTCGTAGGTCAGGCTGGTACCGCTGATCCCGATCCACGGGTGCTGGTACTGCCCGGTTTGGATCAGAGACGTCACGACCGTGTTGACGATGTTGGATGGAATGGCGAAGCCGATACCGGCGTTAGCGTCAACCGGCGACTGGATGGCGGCCGTCACGCCGATCACCTGGCCGCTGGTATCCAGCAAGACACCGCCCGAGTTACCCGGGTTGATGGCGGCATCGGTTTGGATGATGTCCGGGATCGAATAGGTGGGGCCGGGCGTGCCACTTTGGGACTGCACCGGCAGCGAACGGCCAGTAGCACTGACGATGCCCTGGGTCATTGTGCCGGCCAGCCCGTACGGGTTGCCGATGGCGATGTCGATCTCACCTACTTTGACCGTGCTAGAGTCGGCCATCGCGACGGGCTTGAGCAGGCTAGAATCGACCTTGACGTGGATCACCGCCAGGTCGCTGTTGGGGTCGGTGCCGACCACCGTCGCCGGCACGGAGGTGCCGTCGGAGAAGGCCACCTGGATCTGGCTGGCGCCGGCGACGACGTGGTTGTTGGTCACGATGTCACCCTGCGTGTCCCACACGAAACCCGATCCCAAGGCCTGTTGGGCAGGCTGCTGCTGGGAGAAGCCGAAGGGATTGCCGGGGAACCCCTGGAAGGACGAGTTCTGCGGTGCGGACTCTACGACATGGACATTGACCACCGAAGGGTTGACCTGCGTGTAGATCGATTCGAACAGATTCTGTGTGGCGGTCAGATCGCTCAACGACCCGGCGCTTGATGCCGGTAGCGATGGGGATGAGACCGCCGGGGCAGCCTGAGCCACCGCCGGCGTGGCGCTCGCCTGGTTATGGCCAACCAGGGCGGCGCCGCTGAAGCCGCTCAAGAGCATGATCGGCACAACCAGCAAAATGGCGAGCTTCTTCGAAATCTTCATTTGGATACCTCCTGCAATCTACCGAGTTGCGAATTTGTGAAACTCCGCTCAATCTGACCGCCCGAGGGCAGCCTGTCCTGTGCGAACTGTCCGAAGTCTACCCACCCAACATGACAGGCGGATGACAAGCGCCGAGTGGATTTTCCCCATCAGCGCGGACCGCCGTTCATCTGTCTGTCATGTGAATATGGTGGAGTATTCTTAGATGTGAATGAGCCTGATCGAGCCCAAGGGAGATTGCGCCTTGCGCATCTTGTTGGTGGAAGACAATCAGAGGCTGAGCGACTCTCTGAAGCGGAGCCTGGCAGAGGATGGCTATGCCGTCGATGTGGCCTACGATGGCGAGGATGGCGAGGCCTGGGGGTTGAGCTACGAGTACGACGCCATCATCCTGGACATCATGCTTCCCAAGAAAGACGGCCTGGCGGTTTGCCGGGCATTGCGCGACGAACGCGTAAAGAGCCCGATCATCATGCTGACCGCCCGGGATACCGTGGATGACCGAGTCAGCGGTTTGGATAGCGGGGCCGACGACTACCTCGTCAAGCCATTCGCCCTGGAGGAGCTTCTGGCCCGGGTGCGTGCCTTGCTACGCCGGGACGCCGATGACAAATCCCCCCAACTGCGTGTTGGGGACCTGACACTCGACCCGGCCAGGCACTTCGTCGAGCGCGCCGGCCGGACGATCCATCTCACGGCCAAAGAGTTCTCTCTCCTCGAGTATTTCATGCGCAATCGCGGGCGCATCGTCACCCGGGAAATGGCCGAGGACCACATCTGGAGCTACGACTTCCAGGCTTCGTCAAATGTAGTCGATGTCTACGTCCGGCGGCTCCGGCGCAAGATCGATGATCCATTTGATACCCGGCTGTTGGAGACTATTCGCGGCGCCGGCTACCGCCTGGTCAACCCGGACGAGGGACGATGAGATCCCGTCTTGATCAAGCGTGGGCGCGCCTCCGGGATGTATTCGGGAGCATTCGCTTCAGACTGACACTTTGGTTCGTGGCCATCCTGGCTGTCGTCCTGGCGGTGTTCTCCACCTTCATCTATGTCCAACAGGCCAGAGATCTTCGTGCCGCCAGCCTGGCGCAGCTCGAAAACAAGTTCACCCAGCTCCAAACCCTGGTCCAGTCGCCGCTGCGTGAAATCACCCGGGCCGGCCGTCTTACCCTGCCGAGCATGCCTGACAACGCCCAACCGTTGCTTCAGGCCGGGGACGTGATGGCCATTACCGATACTTCGGGCCAGGTCGTCCAGGCAGTCGGGCCCCTCAGCCTGGACACGATCGCCGTCATCACCCAATCCGAGCTGACCGAGCGCCAGAACACCGACCCGCGCACCTACACCATCACCCCCGAGGCCGACGAAGCACAGACGCGCAGTGCTCAGTATCTGTTCTTGTTCGCACCCATTTCACTGAACGGCAGCGTCATCGCCTTCTTGGTCATGGGCAGCCCTATCGATCCCGACGGGCAGCTTCGCCGGCTCATCCTGACCCTGTTGTTTGGTTCGCTGGGGACCCTGGTCGTGGCGCTGGGCGGCGGCTTCTGGCTGGCGGACCGGGCGATGCGCCCGGTGAAGACGATCACTCACACCGCTCGCGATCTGGGGGAAACTGATCTGAGCCGGCGCCTGAACCTGGGCCGTCACGACGAATTGGGCGAGCTGGCCGACACATTCGATGCCATGCTGGACCGACTTCAGGCCGCCTTCGACCGCCAGCGCCGGTTCACGGCCGATGCCAGCCACGAATTGCGCACGCCGCTGACGATCATCAACCTGGAGGCCAGCTCGGGCCGCCCAACCCGGCCGCAGCCCAGACGAGATGCAGCAGGCTCTGTCAGTCATCCGCTCCGAAAACGAATTCATGACCCGGCTGGTGAGCAATCTTCTGACCCTTTCACGCATGGATTCTGGGTTGACCGCCCTGTCATTCGAGCCGGTGGACTTGAGCGACGTGGCCCTGGAGGGCGTCGAGCGCCTTGCGCCTGCTGGCGGCTCGCCAGGCCGTGACCCTGACCACGGGCGACCTTCCCGAGCTGAACGTCATGGGTGATCGTCAATTCCTGGCCCAGTTGGTCAACAACCTGATCGAAAACGGGATCAAGTACACGGCCGAGTCCGAGGAGCGCAGGGTGTGTGTCGAGACGGCACGCTGCGAAGACGGCGATCAATCCATGGCTTGCCTGCGCGTGGTGGACAGCGGGCAGGGTATCGCCCCTGAGGATCTTCCCCACCTCTTCGAACGCTTCTTCCAGGTGGACACGGCCCGCACTCGGGGAACGTCGGATCAAGGCGGAGCAGGCGGATCGTCAGGGGTGGGTTTGGGACTCTCGATTGTGGAATGGATCGCGCATGCCCACGGCGGCGGGGTGCGGGTCGAGAGCAGCCCCGGCAAGGGGTCGACCTTCGAGGTCCGGCTGCCGCTGGCCCCGGCCGCGTGACGTCGCAGTCCTCCCACTAGGTCCCTCCAAAGCGGCCAATCTCGACGTAGCGCCACTCGCCGTCCTGCTCGGCGAAGAAGGCCACCATCGAGTGGGCTTGCACGGGGTTCAACACCGTCCCGCTGCAACATTCGTAATGGGGAACGCTGGTGTAGCCCAGGTCAGCCGCCTGGCCGTCGAAGCTCACGCCGATCGTGCCGTGCTGAAGATAGAAATAGAAGGGCCTGCCGTCTATCAGCTGAAAGCCAAACGCCTCGTCGTACTTATACTCGTCGTTGAGCAGCTGCCCGTCCACATAGACCTGGCCAATCCAAAGATCGGGCGTGGCCATCAGCAGTTCCAATGCCCAATGCCCTTCGTAGGTCCACAGGCCTTGCAGCGCCGATGCCGGACTGGGGAACCCAGCCGGCGCACTGAAGATCAGTTGATCCCCCTGTCTGAGCTCGGCCGTCTGCGCCTGCGTTTCTGGGTCGGTTTCGATCCTCGCCACCAACTGTCCGCCCTGCCCTTCGGCCGTCAGTGTCGGCCGGTATTGATCGTCGGCGACGAGCTCCTGCTTGTACACCTGGCGGCGCGCAACGGCATGGCGAGCCAGGATCTCACTCTGTGTGCCAGAAATCGGCTGAAACGTCAGTGGCTCGAGTGCCGGCGGCCCCGAAAGCGGATAGGCTTCCAGCGTTAAGCCTCCGGGCAAAGCGCGTGTCTCGGGCGGCGTCAACTGCACGGATGTGGCCGCGGGGAGGGTAGCCGCCGGGGAAGCTGCGGCCGTGGGCGAAGCGGACGGTTCCTGTGGGGCGTTGCTTGGCCGGCCAGGCGAACAGGCCGTCAAAACCAGGGCAAGCCCCAGCCAGCCCCCGACGGTTCCGACCTCCGCCAGGAGACGCGTTCGGCCAACCGGATTGTGAAATCCATCACAAATTGCGATCGCTTTAGGGCACATACAAGGGTCCTCTCAAGACCTTCCAGCCGCCGTCGCGCCGGGCGACCGGGTACGAGAACTGCCAGACCGGCGGCGAGGCCGCCGGATTGCCGCCACAGCAGGCACCGATCTCAACACGTTGGCCGTCGGGCCAGGTGAAAACCACGTCAAAGGTGAACGCCTCCGGGCCGGCCGGCTGCACACTGCTGATCCCGGCGATTGGCAGGCAGAGGTACTGCTGGCAGATCTGACTCCACACGGCATCGACCTCCGATCCACTTCCTCCCAGGGTGGCCCCACCCAACTCATCGAAATTCCCGCCATAGCGCGCGGCAGCCTCCTGGGAAGCGACCTCGTGAGAGGTCACTGAAGAAGGAAATCAGGGCGGTAGACGCATCGAGAGCATCTGCCGGGAGGGTGCCCTCCAATTGGGTCGTTTTGGCCGCCAAGGGGGTCAGCGGCGTGGCAGTGGACGTTGGAGACACGACGAGAGGTGCCGGCCGATCCGGTCTAAAGCCCAGCTGCACGACCTGGACGGAGTGATCGGCCCTGGAAATCAAGGCGTAGACCCGGCCCTCAGGACCGAGCGCCAGCTCATGATTGAATTCCTGCCAAGGCATGCGCTGCGGCAGGCCGGCATAGCCGATGACGGTGCCTTCCGCGCTTAGATAGGCCACCATCCAATCGACGATCGGCTCGCCCCCGGCTGCCGCGGGGACTTCGCGTCGCAAGACAATCGAGAAGGTGCCATCGGCGTTGAATCCCAGGAACGGCTCAGCTTCCGGGGATAAAGAAGCCCCCATTGGTACTGGGCGCCCGTCAATGCTCAACGTGGAAAATCCGGCTTCCGTGTCCGCCGATGAACGGTAGATGTGCCCATTCGCCGACCAGCCGGAAAGCGATCTGCCGACGATCTTGTTGGATGCGTCCACCAGCAGCGTCAGTCCCGAGATGCCGCTGACAACCAGGCCACCCCCGGGTGCGCGTTGAAGACTGAAGATGCCATTGGCCACAGGTGTCCCATTGTGGGCATACAGGTCAGGGGGCACCGGGATGACATCCAGCTCGCGTCGTCCCAGGGCGATGTGGATGACGCTGATGTCTCCGGCGTTCAGATCAAGGAGCCACAGTTCGCCGTCTCCCGCGACCAGATCCTGGATCGATGTCGCCATCCCCTGCATGGATATCTCGTCCATTTGAACGCCGTGGATTGAGTAGTGCAGCAGGCGTTGCGGGCTGACGGCGGTGTCGGCGATCCAGAAACTGCCGTCAGGTGCCACGTCCATGGCGCCGGCGCCCCAGCCGAGCCAGTCGGGGCGCGGATCCCCTTCCCGTCCGGAGAAGGGTTCATCGTTGGGGATGGTGAACACGACCGTCTCATCCGATAGGGGGCCTTCGGACGGAGCCGTCGAGCTGCTTGGCATTGGCTGGGGATTGGCACCCGGCAGGACCGCCGGCCGGGGCGCAGCCGGCGAACATGCCGTCAAGCCGGAGATGATGACCATAAGCAGGCGGCGAAGGGGGATTGGCATCAGCGTTGGAGCTCCCGCAGACAGCATAGCACGGGACCCATCGAGGCTGTAGTGACACCTGTCTTGGGTTCAGGCCATTCGGGCGCCAAGCTTCGAACGACCCAGCCTTCACGGGGCGTCTGGCGTCGGCGTGAGTAGCTCATCGATGGGCGTGAAGATGTATCCGTTGGGGCTGTGATGATCGGAATAGTAGGTCGCGTCGGGGCGGAGGGCATAGTCACCCCCAAAGACGCAGTCGAATACAACTCGGAACGAGTTTACCGGGGAGATGGTCGGATAGAGCTGTGGGTCGCAACCCGCAGGCAGGTGATAGGCGTTCAGGATACCAATCTTGGTGAGCAGGTTCTTCTGGTCGGGGTTCGACCAATCGAACCCGAACGCCGGCCCGGTGTCCGATTGAAGAATGATGATCGGGTCAGTGGAGGAATTCTCCAGCAGCACGTCCAGCATCTCCAGGGTCCGCTTGTTGATATAAAGGAGTTGGTCCCGATACTCACCGAACTCTTGGGCCACATCGGTCGTGGGGATGCTGTCGTCGAAATTGAGGGCACCGGACGACGGCGTGCGCTCGCCATTCGGGCCGAACAGGTAGGGCCTGTGGGGGGAGACAAAGTGGGCAAAGACAAATTTCGGCCCTTGCAGGGGGGGGATCCTCTCCAGTTGGTCGAAGCTCCATAGGACGAGCTGCCGCTGAGCTTCGTTGCCTTCAAGCACGTCAAGCGACTCGGCCAAGGTCGCCAGGTGGCGTGCTTCAAGCGCGTCCAGGGGAAAACGAAGCCAGGTCGTGCTGATCAGAAAGCTCTCAAAAGAATTCGGCTGCGGCAAGCTTGCCCCCTGTGACACTCCCAGACTCTCCTGCCCGGGCTCGAGATAGCACGTCAGCGTTGATGATCGAGGTGGGCGCCCACCCGCTCGAGAGCGCCACGGTCTGGTAGCCGAGCTGTTCGAGCTGCTTGCGTACGAGGCTATTACGGATTGGGTCGGTGAGCGGCGCCGGATACGTCCCGGGCGGCAAATCGATGTCCAGGTCAGGGAGGGTGTCCATGTTCAGCGATGAAGCCAGGGAAAAGGCCGTCGAAACATGGTTGGCGTTGCTCTCATCGGCCACGTAGAAGCCGCGCTGGCGCAGCGCCTGCACAAAATCATGATTGTCGAAATCCATACAGCTCTCGCATGATGTCTTCGCGGGCATACGAATCGAGAATGATGTAGTAGATGTCCGGCGGCTGGCCGGGGCCATCCCAATGCAGGGCCGGACCCTCAACGGATCCGGGGCTGGTAAACGCCGGCTTGCCGGAGAGCACACCCAGGCGCGCCATGGAGAACAAAGGCAGGGCAACCGCCACAAGGCAGGCCACGTTCAGGAAGCTGTTGACCGGCGCCAGGCGAGACGCGCGGGCACGCCAGGTCAGCCATCCCAGGCTACCCAAGAGGGCAAGCCAGACCAGACTCAAGAAGCGGTGGCGGCCCAGCAACAGGCCACCGACGGCAGCATTCTTCACGGTGTCGTAGATCAAACCGTACGAGAAGAAGAGGATGAGGGATAAGCTGCCGAGAATACCGGCTTTCATCCAATCGCCGGTCAGGAGTCTGAGAATGCCAACCAACAGGATGGAACCCAGCAAACTCACGGCCAAGGGCCGCAACGCCTGTGACAGGGGGATCTGCTGAATATTGGCTGCCGCCAGCGAGAGGACCGGGTAAGCAGCCAGGGCCAAAGGGTGGAGAATCAAAGGGCGATGGGAGGATCTGCTCTCACTTGCGCTCATGCTGGACTCCATTGCCTTTGCCCGCGTGGAGGAGGCCAAACGAATACATTTGATCAATTCTACCCCCAAGCTGGTGCCTGCCGCCTGAATGCTGTAACTCTGCGGCTGACGGTTCTGTTGTTGCAGGTGCCAGCTTGGGCAGAAGCGGCGATGGACGCGAAGACGGCTCCTCATCGGTTCGTCCTTCAAGGGACCAATGGGGAGCCGGAGTTTTCTTTTGGGGGGATGCCCGGGGTGGATCTGGCGGGTCAGGCGACCTGGCTGATGGTATGCATGCCGCAGAATCTGCACATGCCTTCAAACCTGGTCACGTTTCCCAACCTGAGGGCATGCAACGCAAAGCCCCCGGACCTGCAGTAGGGGCAGCGCTCGTCAACTTCGGCCCATTCCCCCCCTTCGTTACCGCGTGCCGATCCCAGACGGGGATGCCTGGTTTGCTCAACGCCGGGGAAGGCGTCGTTCTGGGCTGGGCTGACCACTGTCAAAGGTGACGTCCGCTGTCTGATTGTGAGAGAAGCAAACGCCATCTGGGTCTGTTGTGCACCAATGGACGTCACGGACGGAAACCCAATAGTGGTAGAAGTTGCGATCGAAGGGAGAATTCCTGCACTCAAGTTCATCATGTGCCTAATGTACTGTGCATGAATTAAGCACACGTGAAGGCTCCGTTAAGCCATCTTAAATGTTGGCTGAGGCGACCCACGAGGCCGGCGGTACGTCCCGGCCGAGCCGTGGGCGATGGGGCTCAAGCGCCGGCTGGCCCACCCGATCGGAAGGTCGGGGCGCGGGCAATTTGTGATTTTCTTCACTAGCCGGCCGCTCTTGGATGCGGCAGGATGGAAGGGAGCCGAAAGGAGCCTAACCCGATGAAGAGCGAACCCAAATTGATCGACACCCTCAATGAGCTCTTGGCGGATGAACTCACCGCCATCAGCCAGTACATGGTGCACTCTGAAATGTGTGCCCACTGGGGCTTCGAGGGCCTGCACGAAGCGATCGAATCACAGGCCAAGGATGAGATGCATCACGCCGAGTGGCTGATTGAGCGCATCTTATTCCTGGAGGGTACACCGGTAGTCTCTAAGCTGAGGCCGATGAAGATCGGAGCCACGGTGGTAGAGATCATCGCCGGCGACCAGGAAGCGGAGGTGGGTGCCGTCAAGGCGTACAACGCCGGCATCGCCTTGGCGAGCGAACTGGCTGACGAAGCCACGGGCGATCTGCTGACCGAGATCTTGAAGATGGAAGAGGGGCATGTCAACTGGGCGGAGAAACAGCGCGCCATGATCGCTCAGATGGGTGTGGAGAACTACCTGGCCAATCAGCTCGAAGAATAGTGCGAAGTTGTGGGGGGCAACACGGCGGCCGTAGCCTCCTATCCCGGCCGCACGACCGGGCGCCGATTCGATGGCGCCCGGGTCTATTTCACGACTTCGGCCTGGGGTGACGTCTTAGTCGGGTCGGCGGCCAAGAAAGCAACCGCCCGGTTCCGGTCGCTGTCCATCACCACGGTCAAATGGTGGCCCGGGCGATAGGCTGCCACATCGATCAAGCGCAGCGCACCCCCCACTGACAGGTCGAGCCCAGATCTCTCCGCCAGTGCGTTGGGAGACGTGTAGAAGAACTCAGCGCCGGATCATGTTCTCCGGCTCATCGAGCGGTACGGCCAGGGGGTAGATTTCGGCCTCCATCAGATCCTGGAAGAAATGCGTCCCCAGGGAGGCATCCGGCGCTACCCCGAACTCGCCGCCCGAGAGTTCGACCAGAGCACCGGCGTTGCAGATGTCGGCGTAGCTGACGCTCACACCCAGATCCGGGTTGGTTGAGCCCCAGCGGCCGGGACCGACGCAGATGAACGAATTCGGGTCGAGCTCGGCGTTCAGCTGGGAGATGGCAGCCGTCAGGGCCATACGTTCGGAGGCTGAGGCCAGCGCCTTGTAGCCTCCCGGATCCACAAAAAGCACATGCCGGATCTCGGGCAGCTTGCCCTGAGGAACCATAAATCCCGTCGCAAGGATCACGTCCTCTTCCAAGAGGTCATCCGGAAGCCTGGCCGGCGTGGTGGTGGAGATCTGGCTCAATGGCCGACATTGGAGCAAAGCAATCTCGACCTGGGGTGATCCGGCGCCATCGTTTTCGAGCCGAAGGGTGAATTCGACATCCACAGGCACGCCAAAGTGCTTCTCCAGTTCCCGCAACATGGACTTCATCATAGGGACCAGCGGTGTGCGGCGGAGCAGACCCTCGAAGGTGATGGTGAACTTCGGCACGTCGTCTCTTCCGATCAAGCCCATTGGCGGCCTCAGGTAGTCGTCCTCGGCGAGCTCTATCAGTCTGGAGAGGTGAGGATAGTCCGGCCCGAGCACATCGTGGACCGGCCGGGAGGCCAGGCTGTTGGTCGCCATTTCGATGACGTCTACGAACTGCTGCGAATAGCGGCGGATGGCTCGGGGCGAGTCATCCGGGTGAAGCGTTGGGTGGCTTAGCGCCACGATCCTTGGGTAGTCATTCCCCACACGCTCTACCGCACGCGTGCCCAGGCCCCAGACCAGCCGCATGAAGCCATCTTCACGCCGAATTTGGGGCATCCATCGGTAGAAATTGCGGCTGAACGCCACCCCCGCAGCGAACGGGAAGTAATCCTGCCGCCACGCCTCGCCTTGCACTTGCTGAATAAGGATGGCCATGCGCTCGTCGTAGTCCTGCAAACCCTTGCTGCGCCGATAGAGCAGCGGATCGGGTTTGAACGTGCTGGCGTAAGTCAGAGCGATGGCCCGCGTAAGGGCCCGAAGATTGTCCTCCGGGGAGCCCTGGTTGGGAAGGAAGTGGCTGTCATACTTCCCGGCAAAGGACGTCCCCAGGCTATCCTCCAGCTGGCTCGACGAGCGAACGATCAGGGGACATCCGCCGATGCTTCCGAGCATGTCCCGAAAAGCGTCCAGCGCTTCCGGCGGAAAGTCGCCCGATTCGAATTCCTCTCGGATCAACGGGTAGTCGGCCTTGATCTGTCCCTCGGATTTGTATTTCTGGTCCGTCCAATGGGTCAGGCCGTTCATGGCCATGAAGATGTACATCAATTCCGAGCCGATGAAGAAGGACTCAGGCACGTGAACGTGCTGACCGAGCTCCGCCGACCCCACCTGTTCAAGAATTCGCCCCGCCAACAGCATGCCCGCCGACTTGCCGCCAATCCGCCCGAAACCAATTCTGTGATGGTAAATGTCCGCCAGATCTTCGACCGTCAACCACCGCTTGGCGACGTCGATGTAGTCGAGATGATCGCTGATCAGGCGGCGGATCAGCGTGACCTTAAGCTCGGTGAGATGATGTTCGAGCGGGGCTCGCTCGTCCGGCGGCAGATGCTCGATCCTGAGCGCATGCTCGATAAGTTTCTTCTCAGCGATCAACTCCGGCTCGAAGACATCGGGCAGCGCATAGGCCCGCTGTGGCGGCTGCGGTTGAGGCAGGATTCCCACCTCTCGGTCTGACCGCTCCCAGATGAGACGTCATCACTTCCTGGCTGTCCAGCAGCCCTGCCAGGCCCCGCCGCTGCCGGACGTCGGTGTCGTCCATGAACTGAACGTCGACCGTGAAACAGTCCTCGTCGGCATTGGGACATCCAAGCTGTCGACGTGACTCGGCAAGCGCGGCTTCGATCTGCCGGGCTGTTTCTGGCTGCGAAGCGTCCTTCGAATTCGACCCATGCAGCCAGGTGAATCGCCGCCCCATGACGCGGATCGGCTAGCGGCCGGCCAAGGACAGCCTCCGGTCGATACTGGAAGACGGCTTTCAAACCCCCAATTTCGCGTTGAAGTTGGCCAGATAGGGGGGAACAAAGGGCCTGTGCGATACAGGCACATTGAGCGCACTCGCCTCTGAAGCACCGCCAACCGAATCCGGCGTTCGTCTCCAGAGAAGTGCAAAGCGGCGCAATCCAACACCGCCTGCTGCACCAGGCTGTCAGCCAGCCCCGCATCCATCTGTTCACCTTCTGTGGCAGGGGTCAGGCCCACTTGGGCCTGACCCCTGGTGTCACCTGCGCATTCGATGTCGCCAGAGGCAGATCGCCCCTGACTTCGGTCGGCACCTCAGACCACGCCGAAGGCGAGCATGGCATTGGCGACCTTCAGGTAGCCAGCGATGTTGGCACCGGTCAGGTAGTCACCCGGCTTGCCATAGGCCTCGGCGGCCTCCAGAGAAGCCTGATGGATGCTCTTCATGATGCCGTGCAGTCGGGCGTCGACTTCTTCCCTGGTCCACGACAGGCGCATGCTGTTTTGGGCCATTTCCAGCCCGGAAGTCGCCACGCCACCAGCGTTGGCGGCCTTGGCCGGGCCGTAGAGCAGGCCGCTGTCCTGATAGATCTTGATCGCCTCCAGGTCGGAGGGCATGTTGGCGCCTTCCGACACGCAGATGCAGCCGTTATTCACCAGGGCCTGGGCCAGCTCGGCATCGATCTCATTCTGTGTCGCAGACGGGAATGCCAGTTCGGCATTGATCCCCTGTTCCTTGGCCACCTCCCAGACGCTCTTGCCTTCGTAGTAGGTCACGCCCTTGAACTTGTCGGCGTAGTCCTTGATGCGCCCGCGGCGTACATTCTTCAGGTCCAGGACGTAGGCCAACTTGTCCCGATCGATCCCCTCTTCATCGACGATGGTGCCGGTCGAATCCGAGAGCGTGATCGGCTTGCCGCCTAGATCGAGCAGCTTCTCCACCGTGTACTGGGCCACGTTCCCGGAGCCGCTGACGATGGCCGTCTTGCCCTTGATCTCCTCTTTCCGCGTGGAGAGCATCTCGGCCGCAAAGTACACAGCGCCATAGCCGGTTGCCTCTGGTCGGATCAGGCTCCCGCCGTACTCGAGGCCCTTGCCCGTCAGAACACTGGCGTTGTTGTTGACGATCTTCTTGTAGGTGCCATACAGGTAGCCGATTTCGCGGCCGCCAACGCCGATGTCGCCGGCTGGAACGTCCGTGTCAGGGCCGATATGGCGGTAAAGCTCCATCATGAAGGACTGGCAGAAGCGCATGACTTCGCCGTCCGATTTCCCCTTCGGATCGAAGTCTGATCCACCCTTGCCACCGCCCATCGGCAGCGTCGTCAGAGCATTCTTAAAGATCTGTTCAAATCCCAGGAATTTGATGATCCCCAGGTTGACCGACGGATGGAGCCGGAGCCCGCCCTTGTAGGGGCCAATGGCGTTGCTGAACTGCACTCGATAGCCCCGGTTGACCTGCACTTCGCCCTTGTCGTCGACCCATGGGACACGGAACAAGATCACGCGGTCCGGGATGACCAACCTTTCAAGGATCTTGGCTTTGGTGAATTCGGGATGCTTGTCGACCGTCGGCTCCAAGGTGGTCAAGACCTCCTTGACCGCCTGGTGAAACTGGGGTTGGCCGGGGTCCTTCTCCTGAACCGATGCGATCACATCTTGAATCAAGGACATGGTTTCACTCCTGGTGCGAACAGCGGCCGCATTGTCCGTGGCGGCCAGGATTCGGTGTCGTATGCGTGACAAAGACTGCTGGATTGGTAATGAGGCTTCTTGGGAGAGACGCCAGACTACCGCGTCGTCGGATCAGCCCAGTGGCGGCGCGCATTCTGGGCTCGATGGCTTGTGGGTCACCTCCTATCCAAGTCTCGGTTGAGGCTCAGCGGCAGCGGCGAACTATCGCAGAACAGTGGCCCAAAAAACTACGGCCAGCTTCGCCTTGGGGAGCAGCTGGCCGTCTATCTCGCCGGGATATGGCGTTCAAGTGGTAGGCCAAACGAAGCCCGCCTTCATACTCGGGCGACTCCGAGTCAAACCGAGGTCCTACCAGAAGCGAACCACGCCTAAAGGATACCCCCGGGAGCCGACTCGAACCAAGAAGCCTGGCGGTGCGCCGGGTTCCACATTCGAGAGTATGTCCGGGCGCCGGTGACTCTCCAATGAGAGAAGTCACCCTACCCTTCGCTGAACGTCACAACAGCGGACAGCCCAGCCCGGGCGGGCCATGATACAGAAGCGCATCTGGACCGCCTCGCCTCACGCGGGGCGGAAGGGCGCCTCCCCGTCCAGATCGCCCACAAATTCCGGCAGGTCGGTGTGGCCCAGCAATTGGCGGACAGCCAGGTTCTCGCCCGTGTGATACCAGTAGTGGTAGATCACCCTGAGCAGCATTGAGCCAAGCGTGTACGTCCTCGGCTTCCCATGAATGACGATGGGCTCAAGCAGCGAATCCAGGGTGACGCCGTCAAGCCAGGGATCCACCGCTTGGGTGATCGCATCCCAGACCGCCAGCATCTCGCTGAGAGATGGCGTGCTGGCCGGTGACCCGTAGGAGAAAGCCTCGTCGATATCTGGGATAGGGCTGAAGATCCTGGGCGAAGGTAAGGAAGTAGCGCTGCTCCTGCGCCGCCAGGTGGCCCACATTCCAGCTGATGCAGTTCATGGGCATCCACCGGCGAGCGGCGTCGTCATCGCTCACCCCTTCGACGCCCTCGGCGGAACTCACGCCGCGTAAATCGCAGTTGGTCTACCAGGGGATGGGGCATGTTCCGGACCTCCGAGTTCTCCCGTCACGCATGCCGAAGAGGAAATGTGGCTCGTCGGCAGGCGGCCAAACGCGGGTTTGCCGACCCGGGAGGAGCTGCACGTTCACACGGGTATTCTAGCCCGTTTGGGCGACCTCCCCAAGGCCTATCCAGCCCTCGTGGGTGTCAGCTTTTCCCCCGGGGGTGCCCGATCACCACCCCAATAGGTGACTTCAGGCCGTTCGGCGGGCGCGGCTTGGCCGTCGATTGCCTGACGCCTCGGCGACCCTTACCGCTTGCCGGCCGGTGACGGGTATGCCGACGACCTCGACGCTGCCGGCCGGGCTTGCTGGGTTGAAATCGCCATAGTTGAAGCCAGATAGTCGCCGCCGCTCCATGGACTGGCCGAGCACGCGTTCGATCTGGCGCACGATGGGTTCATCTTCCGGCTGGGCCAGCGTCAGCGCCTCGCCGACATGATGAGCGCGGCCTGTGCGTCCTACCCGGTGAGTGTAGGCGTCGGCCGTATCGGGCATGTCATAGTTGATGACGTGCGTGATGTCGGCCACATCGATACCCCTCGAGGCCACATCCGTGGCAACCAGGATGTCGAACTGGTTGCCTCGAAACCCATCGATCGCCCGTTGGCGGCGGTTCTGGGTCATGTTGCCCTGCAGGGCTTCCGCCCGATAACCCTTCTTCCCCAGGTCCTTGGCCAGCCCACGCGCCCGGTGCTTCGTGCGGGTGAAGATCAGGGTGCGACCTTCAGTACCACGTTTGAGCATCTCCAGCAGGAGTTCCTTCTTGAGGCTGCCGGCCACCGGGTAGAGCGCGTGTGAGACCGTCTTGGGCGGTGCGCTGGCGCCGACTTGAACGCTCATGGGGTCGTGCATGATCCCGTCCGCCAGGCGCCGGATCTCGCCAGGCATCGTGGCCGAGAAGAAGAGTGTCTGACGCTGGGCCGGGATCAGCTTCATGATGCGGCGGACCTCGGGCAGGAAGCCCATGTCACACATCCGGTCGGCTTCGTCAAGCACCAGCACCTCGACGTGGGAAAGATTGATATGCGCCTTCGCCGGCCAAGTCGAGCAAGCGACCCGGGCAGGCGACCACGATCTCGGCCCCCCGCCGCAGGGCCCCCAGCTGGGCGTTCTTGCTGACCCCGCCATAGATCGCCACGCTTCGCACTCGCGTGCTCCGTCCAAACTGTCGGCCGGCCTGGTGGATCTGTTCGGCAAGCTCGCGGCGTTGGCGCCAGGATCAGCGCCCGCACGCCACGCCCCGGCCGGGTGATCAGACGCTGCAGGATCGGCAGCATGAAGGCCGCCGTCTTACCCGTCCCTGTTTGTGCAATGCCGATCAGGTCTCGACCGGAAAGGATGGGGAGAATTGCCTGCTGCTGTATGGGGGTTGGGGAGGCGTAGCCGGCCGACTTGATTCCGGCGTGAAGCTGCGCATCAAAGGGGAAATCATCGAAACTCAAGAGAATGCTCCTTGGCTGTGTTGAGCCAGGTCGCACCCTCAGCTCACCATCAACAAAAAACCGGCAGCCCTATGCTGCCAGTCATAGAGAATATCGGACGCGGCTTGGAGCTCCGCGGTCACGAGCCGCACTATACCATGCCAACCAGCCTGAGTCCATGGCCGGTTTGGCGATCGTCGGGGCGTCGAGCAGCCAACCGGCGCAAGCCAGCGGGGTCAGCAGGCTTGTGGCGCACAGGCTTGGGAAAGCAGATTCCCCGGTTCGAGCTTCCGCCCGATTTCGTTTCGCCATTGTTTGACAGGCTAACTCGGCGGGCGATACAATCTTGAGGTGCGAGTGCCCGGTTGGCGAACCTCTCGAGTAGCGTTGGGCCCGAAGGCACCTTTGCACAGCGATCTCCAAGTCTCACGCGGAGATCGGCCAGTTTGTGAAAGGTTTCACAAATTGGATGCGTTCGAAGATCTGGTGTGGCCGAACGCAAGCAAATCTGACTCGAAAAGGAGGCGCCACCACACAGCGACGATCACCACGTAGGTATAAGTAGTTCAACCATTCGACGGTACGTTCACTGTATAGGTAGGAGTTGAAGATGAATAGCAAGATGCTCAAACTCGTCACGTCGGTGATGATCCTTGGCCTGGCCGCAGCTGCTTGCGGTCCAGCGGCCACCACCACCCCCGCCGCCTCGGCGGCCCCTGCAACCGAGATGACCCAAGCCACGGCCACGCAGGCCATGGCGTCAACGGCGGCTCCAACCCAGTCCGCCAGCAGCGGTGCGGGCACGATCGCCCTGCTGCTCCCCGAAACCAAGACGGCCCGCTACGAGAGCGCCGACAAGCCGGACTTCGAGGCCAAGTTCAAGGAACTCTGCCCGGACTGTCAGATCATCTACAGCAACGCCAACCAGGACGCCAGCTCCCAGCTGTCGCAGGCGGAAGCCGCCCTGACCAACGGCGCCCAGGTGCTCGTGCTCGACCCCGTTGACTCGTCGGCCGCTGGGGCCATCGCTGACAAGGCCAAGGCCCAAGGCGTGCCCGTCATCGCTTATGACCGCCTGATCCTCAACTCGGACGGCGTCAACTACTACATCTCCTTCAACAACGTCAAGGTCGGCGAGCTGCAGGCACAAAGCCTGGTGGACGATCTCAACTCGATGAGCGTTACCAACCCACAGATCGTGATGATCAACGGCTCCCCGACGGACAACAACGCCAGCCTGTTCAAGCAGGGCGCGCACAGCGTCTTCGATCCGCTGGTGGCCGCAGGCAGTCTGACCATTGCCAAGGAATACGACACGCCGGACTGGAGCCCAGATCAGGCTCAGAACGAGATGCAGCAGGCGCTGACCGCCCTGAACAACAAGGTCGATGGCGTGTACGCCGCCAATGACGGCACCGCCTCCGGTGCCATCGCTGCCATGAAGGCCGCCGGACTAAGCCCGCTCCCGCCCATCACCGGGCAGGACGCCGAGCTGGCAGCTATCCAGCGCATCCTGACGGGCGAGCAGTACATGACGGTCTATAAGGCGATCAAGCCGGAAGCAGAGGCTGCAGCCCAGCTCGCCTACGACCTGATGACTGGGACCAGTGTGCCGGACAGCATGACCAACGGCGACACGACCAACAACGGTTCCATCGATGTCCCCTCGGTCTTACTGACCCCGGTGGCCGTCACCAAGGACAACATCAAAGACACCGTCGTGGCCGACGGGTTCTGGACCATCGATCAGATCTGCACCACGGACTATGCTGACGCCTGTACAGCAGCTGGTCTGAAGTAGCTATCACGTCCGCCACATTGTCACCCGCCTTGAAGGTCGGTGACGATGCGGTAGTCGTGAAGAAGGAGCAGCCGCGGCGATCTGCCGCGGCTGCTCCGAACGGAGAGCGCGCATGAGCCAAACCGATCAAGCCCCCATCCTCGAACTCAAAGCCATCAGCAAGCGCTTCGGCGCAGTTCAGGCGCTGGACACGGTCGATTTCGAAGCCTTCACCGGGCAGGTCGTGGGGCTGGTGGGCGACAACGGCGCCGGCAAGTCGACGCTGGTAAAGATCATTTCCGGGGTCTACCAGCCTGACGAAGGGAGTTATGCCTTTGAAGGCAGGCCGGTCAGCGTGAGTCAGCCGTCGGACGCCACCCAACTCGGCATCGAAACGGTCTATCAGGACCTGGCGCTCTGCGACAATCTGGACGTTGTGGGCAATCTCTATCTCGGTCGTGAGACCTTGCTGCCGTTGATACCCGGCCTGGTGGCGACGATGGATGACATCGGCATGGAGCAGACTGCCCGCAAACTGATCGGCGATTTGCACGTCACCCTGTCCTCGGTCCGCGAACAGGTGGCTACGCTCTCAGGCGGCCAGCGCCAGTCGGTGGCGGTGGCGCGGGCTGTGCTGTGGAACTCCAAGGTCGTGCTCCTGGACGAACCGACGGCTGCATTGGGCGTCGAGCAAACCCAACAGGTCAAGGACCTGATCAAACGCCTCCGCCAACGCGGCCTGGCGGTTGTGGTCATCAGCCACAATCTGGTGGACATTTTTGACGTCTCTGATCGCATCATCGTGCTGCGACTGGGGCGACGGGTGGCCACTTTCGACACCAAAGCCACAAACGCCGAGTCGGTCGTCGGAGCTATCACCGGCGCCGAATTCGGTGCATTGGACACCGAGTCGAAGTCCAGGAAGGACCCCTGAGCATGAACGACGTTATTCCCCTTCTCCGGAAGCGTGGCCGCAATGGTTGAAGAAACGCCCCCAAGCGGGAACCAGCAGGGCCCCTCCATCGCTACTGCGCTTCAGAACTTCCTTCCGCGGCGTTTGACCGAGGGTCGAACTGGGCTCCCTGCCGATCCTGATTGGGCTGGGTGTCATCGCCGCCATCTTCCAGGCGGCCAACCATCATTTCCTCAGCCCTCTGAACCTGACCAATTTGGTGGTCCAGATCTCGGCCATTGGCACGATCTCGGTGGGTGTGGTCCTTGTGCTGCTCATCGGAGAAATCGATCTGTCGGTGGGTGCCGTCAGCGGCCTGACGGCTGGCGTGATGGCCGTGCTGGCGGTCAAGCTCGGATGGTTCGGCCCATTGGCGGTGTTGGCCGGGATCCTGGCCGGTGCCGGAATTGGTCTCCTGCAGGGGGCCTGGTTCGCCAAGATCCACGTCCCCTCCTTCGTCGTTACCCTCGCCGGCTACCTTGGATGGCAGGGTGCCCTGCTGTACGTTCTCGGCAACACGGGCACGATCAATCTCAACGATCCCGTTTATCGTAGGGTTGGCTCAACACGCGCATGCCCATCTGGTTCGGCTGGGCGCTAGCCGGGGCCCTGCTGCTGGTATTCGCCTGGCGCACGCTCGCCGACTGGTCGCGCCGCAGCAAGCTCAATCTTCAGGTCGCTTCGGGTTGGTCGATTGCCGGCCGGGTTGCCATCATCGCTGCGGCCGCCCTGGGTTCGGTGGCCCTGATGAGCGTCAACCGGAACCCGGTCAAGAACGGGCCGCCGATTAGCGGGGTGCCCACCGCCATCCTGGCACTGCTCGCCTTCGTCATTTGCTTCGATTTGATCTTGCGGCGCACCCGCTTCGGCCGGGCGGTTTTCGCCGTCGGCGGGAACGTCGAAGCCGCCCGGCGGGCAGGCATCAACGTCGATCGTCTGCGGATCACTATTTTCGTGCTGTGTTCGAGCCTGGCGGCAACCGGCGGGATCCTGGCTGGTTCTCGCCTGTTGGCGGTCAACCAATCTTCGGGCAGCGGTGACGTGCTACTCAACGCCATTGCTGCCGCAGTCATCGGCGGTACTAGCCTGTTCGGCGGACGCGGCAGTACCTGGGCCGCGCTGCTCGGCGCCCTGGTGATTGGGTCCATATCCAACGGTATGGACCTGCTGGCCTTCGCCTCGTCGGTGAAGTTCATGGTGACGGGGGCGGTGCTGCTGCTAGCCGTGACCGTGGACGCACTGGGTCATTCCCGCCGAGAGCAAAGCGGTACTTGACCTGCGGAAACGAACGGGACGCCCGTGGAAGGGACGCTTCCATAGGAGCCAACACCGGAAGACCGCTTTGTGAAATCCATCACGAACCACGGCGAGTTTTCCCGGTGCTGTATTCTGAAGCGTGGCTGGGAGAGCGGCGGAGGAGCGGCGCATCAGCCCTGGTCAGGCGCACCCACGCCTCATCGGATCCGGGGCCGGCGTTTGTCGAGCGGCTCAGGGCTGGCCGGCGGACTTTGGGGCCAACGCCATCGCCCCAACATAGCGCTCCATAAACTCGGATTCCGAATCGAGGTTGACTTGCTCAGCCTGTTGGGCCAGGACTTCACCGTGCGCAAACCCCTGGTCGAAGAGAAACTGGGCAGCGCCGAAGCCGGCGCCGTTGGCGATGGTCTCCACGGTTTCCGGTCTTACCGGTGGAATCATCCCCAACGAGAGCACGGCATCGATATCGACCTGGCCGCCGAATGAACCGGTCAGGATCACCCGCTGCATGTCGGGCGGCGTCAGGCTGAGTTTCGACATCAGGATGTCGATGGCGGCCCGGATGGCGCCCTTGGCCTTTTGAAGCTCACGAATGTCCCATTGCGTCAGGTAAAGGGGTGTGCCGCTCACCAAGTGGAACCTGGCTGCTCCCATGGGGTCCCGGTCAAACCGGGCGGCAAGTGAGGCAGGTTGGCCCGCAAAGCGCCCGTTGGGCTCGATCAAACCCACCTGGAGCAGGTGATGGACCAAGCTCATCAAGCCCGAGCCCGTCATCCCAATCGGAGGTTCATCAGCGATGGTTGTCAGGACGAGGTCACCGTCGGACCAGGATGCCTGAACGATGGCACCGTCCACGGCCCGGCTGCCACAGGAAATGTTAACCCCCTCGAACGCCGGACCAGCCGCCGTGGAGGCGGTCAGAATTCGGCGGCCATCCGTCACCATCACTTCCCCGTTGGTCCCCAAATCAATGGCAGCCATCGGCCCGTCGGTCTTATCGAAGTCGAAATAGGCCAGGCAAGCCAGCGCATCCGAACCCACAAAACCGCCGATCAACGGGGGCAGCATCACCTGGACGCCGTCGGGGAAGATGCCCCTCCATCATCGAGCTGGCATCCTTGACCGCCTGGCGCTGATAGGGTTGGAACGGGATCCTCGCCAAGCCTTCGACGGGGAGTCCGGTGAGCAGGTGGTGCATGGCCACGTTGCCGACGATGGTGACGCGTTGGATGCGATCCCGGATTCTCTGCGGCATGCGCAGTGAATCGACCGCCTGGTTGATGGACGCCAGCGCGAGCCGCCGCAACCGCTGGCGGTCCTCGTCCCGATTGATGGCGGCGTTCAGCCGGGATATGACATCTGCGCCGTAGACGGTCTGCTGATTGAGAGCTCGCCGAGCCAGCGCACACCTCGCCGTTGTCCAACATCGCCAGAAAGGCGGCCACCGTGGTCGTGCCAAGATCAATCGCCAGCCCGATCGGTGCCTGGCTCCGCAGGTAACGATTGCTGCTGCGAAAGATCTTGTTGGAATAGACCACGATCGGCGACAGAACCACCCGGGCATCGCCCGCCACCCGCGCCCGGCACGCCAGCCTGCTGTTGAGCGCAAGTTCCCCGGCGGTCAGGTGCTCGAGCTCGACCTCATCGGGCGGCGCCACGCCCTCTTCGGCCAGGACTTTGCACAAACCGCATATGCCGCGGCCAGCGCACGGCTGTTCCAGCGGCAGGCCGGTTGTGGCGATGACGTCGCCGAGGATCTGGCCCTCTTCAGCGCCGGCTGTCGCCGTTTGCTCTCCATACACGACCGTTACCTCGGGCATTGCGTCAGGCGTCCAGCCTTCCCTTTACTCAAGAATTCGCGCGACCTGCTAGCTTGGGATCCCTGGGGGACGAGGTTTCAACCTCTCGGCGCGCCAATTGATTCCCGGCCGAAAAGCGAATCCCTGCGCCTTCGGCGCGCACGTCACAGTTGTCCACGATGCAGCAAGCTTACCTCACACTGGAAGACAACGTCAGGGAGAGGTTTGGCAGGCGGAGGTCGGGAAGGCGAGGGAGGCTTATACGCCTGGCAGCTCGTCACCCGATCCCGACCACGAGGGTTGGACATCCCCCGACCCCGGGCCGGTCGGCTCGGGGCTCGAACTCGACGTCGGCACCTCAACCCCAATCCTGGACGGAAGGGGACGGCACCAGGCATCTACGCTCAATTCGAAGCTCAAGGGTCGAAAGCAACGAAGGCAATCAAGGCAATGCCGCGTGGGGTTTCGCGCCATGGGTCCTGGGATACGCGCGTGAACAATTCCGTAAGCTCAGCCGCGCCCGTGTGGGATCACTGGCCGCCTGCCTCAGCCGATGGACTGAATAGAGCCTGCGTCCTCCGCCCAAATGATCAGCAACTGCACAAGCGAACCCGGATACTAAATGCTCCGGGAAGGTATCCTTCCTGCAGCCGTGCATTCGGTGGCCCGATGACCTCGGGACATGAGGATCGCCGGAAGCGGCCTCCCGCAGGCTATGGATGACTTTCATCCCCGCTCCCCACTGCGGGGACGCTCAGCACTGCCGACTTGATTTCAAATAGGTTCGTTTGGTAGGCGGACTCCAGCAAGACCGGGCAGTCTTCCGGCTGGCGCTGTCCCGCCGCAAGTTTGAGGGCGAACGTGAAACAGGTTGGTTCGCCGCACCGACGACAGTTGCCACGCGGCAACAGCTTGTAGATGTCCATCGGAACTGGGCGTTGGTGACTTTCGTAGTCAGGGGTAATCGCCTCACGCTGGGACCAGGTTTGATTGACGAGCTCAACCAGTTCGTCCAGCTCAGTCATGGCTTGGTCCCGGTCTTCGACGTTGGCGACGGCGATTTCCGTGGCGTGAAACGAAACGTGGAGGCCGCCCTTTTTCCACGTCAGTGCCGGGACACGAGGGTGAAAGACCGCCCCCGTCAGGCGGGCATTCAACAAGGGAAGAACAGGGCGGATGTCCGCCTCAAGATGCGCAACAGCTGCGAAGTGTTCGGTACCCGGATCGCAGGGAGGTGTGAAGATCTCCAGATCGTAACCTTGAATGAGCGTCGTCACGGGGACCTCCTCGGGATCACCCTCAACGCACCGAAGACCTGCCGAAAGCCGGGGGTCAGCCTAACGGGCCGACGGCATCCTCCACAGCGGCCAAGATCTCCCCGGACTTGACCAGCTGCTGCATCCGATTGTGGTCCGGGTAGAGCGGCCGATCGACGTCGAGGTGCGCTACGTGTCGGCGGACGACGTCGCGTGCCGTCTGCGTTCCCTTGCCCGGGCCGAAACCACGGAAATCAAGCGCCTGGGCTGCCGCCATGAACTCGATGCCCAATACGCCGAACGCATTGTCCAGGATCTGGTCGTTCTTCAGGGCGGTGTTCATCCCCATCGACACGAAGTCCTCCTGGTCGGCAGCGGCAGGGATGGATTGGACGCTGGCCGGCGCGGACAAGAGCCTCTGTTCGACGATCAGATGGTCGGCTGTGTACTGCGAAAGCATCATTCCGGAATAGAAGCCGGGCTCGTGCGCCAGAAAGTCGGGCAGCCCCTGGGAGAGCGCCGGATTGGTCAACCGGTTCATCCGCCGCTCAGACAGCACCGATACCATGGTGATGGCGGCACCAGCCATGTCCATGGGCAGCGACACCGGGGAACCCTGGAAGTTGGCCCCGGTCAACGTAAGATTCAGCTCGGGCACGAAGACTGGGTTGTCGCCAACTCCATTCAACTCAATCTCCACCTGGGACCGGGCGTAAGCAATCGCGTCTCGGGCGGCCCCGATCACCTGAGGGGTCGAACGCATCGAGTAGGCATCCTGGACCTTGGTCTTCATCTTCCCCGTTATCAGGTCCGATCCCTCGATCATCTTCATAATGTTCTGTGCCGAGGTGACAGCCCCCCCGAATCCGCGCAGCTCGTGCAGCTTGGTCGTGTACGGTTTTAGGTTCCCAAGCAGCGCTTCGATGGACATTGCCGCTGCAATTTCTGCCTGCTTGATCCAGCGAGTCATGTCAAAGATATGCATGCCTGAAATAGCTGTCAGGACGTTGGACCCGTTGATGGTTGCTAAGCCATCGCGCGCGTGCAGGCCGGGGACTTCCACGCCCGCCCTTTGCATGGCCTCGCCGCCAGGTAGGCGCTCACCACCGAAGAAAGCCTCGCCCTCCCCCATCAAGAGCAGCGCCGCCTGGGCCATGGGTGCCAGGTCCCCGCTGGCGCCCACCGATCCCTTCCGGCAGACGATCGGTGTCACGCCCTTGTTCAACATCTCAATCAGAGTCAGCGTGATCTCGGGCCGGCAACCTGAATTGCCGTGGGCATGGACATTGACCCGGCTGGCCAGCGCCGCCCGGACGTACTCTATCGGCAGGGGATCGCCGATCCCGGCGGCATGGTTGTAAACCAAGAACTTCTGGAAGTCCTTGACTTGATCGTCGTCAAGGATCACTTCCGAAAACTCGCCGATACCGGTGTTGGTCCCGTACATGATCTCTTTCTTGGCGAGTTTGTCTTCGAGCATGGCCCGGCAGACGCGGATTCGTTCCAGCGCGTCACCGGCCAGCTCGACCTTCTCATTATGCCGAGCGATGGCGACCAGGTTTTCTATGCCGAGGGAAGAACCATCGAGAGTGAGGGTCATGGGAGAGGATTCTCCAGAGTGTGATGTGTGGTCAAGACACGACAGTTGTTCGCACGTCGCAGCCGGCGGTGAGCCTCTTGACTCTCGTCGCCGGCGACGGATGGGAATGCTCAATGTCCCGGCCCCCGAAGGGACCGGGGACCTGCGGGTGCGTCCTGTCTTCTATTCTAAAGGCGCAGAACGGGAATGCAATCGGTATTTGACACCGTGAAGCGGCCTGACACGATCGCTTTATGATGAATTTCACAATCTGAAGGCAGGAAGGGTTGGGCTGGGCAGCCTGTGAGTTTGATTCTCGTCCATCAGATGCCAGCCGGCGCGCCCGACCATGCGAATGCGGACCCTTCCCTCACAGAAGGCGCCCGGGAAAGTCGCCGCCGCACCCCTGCGCCTACTCCCAACCATCCGGCTCAATAGCTACGATCCTTCCGGCGTGCACAGCGACATAGACCCGGTACGGCACATCATCTTCAAAAGTCCAGAAACGGACAGGGATTTTCAAGCTGCGTCCTGCGACGGATAAGTACCAGCCGGCGCTGCCGGCCCGGTGGGTCCGGACCGTGCCTTTCAGGCATGCGACACGGGGATCCGCCGCCGCCCAGCCCGTCCTGAGCAGATCCCTCACCCCTACACTCATCGCCGCCAGGAACAGCCCGAGGGCCAGAATCCACTGAATTGGTCTGAGCGGCTTATCAGCCACCCAGACCAGGATCCCCGCCAGAACTAGGCCGATGAGAAACCCCCCAAGCAGATTGGCCACTCCGCCCCGAACCATCAGGAACACCTGCCGCCTGGAGAGCTTCCCCTTCCTATTGGCTTCCAGGTCCTCCAACTTGATATGAAAGCCTTTGAGCAGTACATCTGTGTAGGCCATTGTGCAGTACCTCTCCTGGGTTCTACAATCGGCCCCCTATCCCTGTCGCCAGTCACAACGGCTCAAAACTCGACAGGTCTCGGCTTGTCCAAGCCCACCACCACGTGGTGCCGAGGCAGAAACCAGCTTATGCCCTGCAGAGCCTTCCGAAGGCCTCGTCGGACTCAAAGTCCTGGCGATAAATCGAAAACACCAGTCCTTGCGGCGGATCGTCGGACGGTGCATCAGCAGGACGCCGGGAGCACTGACACCAGTCCTTTCTCCAAGGTAGCGGCGAATGTGCTCGCGGGTGACAGTTGGCAGGTAGCTCTCGGCCGCCTGGCCGATGAGCACGGTTTCGGTTGCGGCAAGAGTTTCCTTCATGGGAGGGACTTCCTTAGGTGGCACTTCCTGAGCATGGAGGCTTCCCGAAATCCGGAAGTTGAGCAGATCGCCGCAGCTGAAGACCCAGTCAGCAGAAACCCGGTTGGGATTGATGGCCGCGCCAAATCCGCCGTCGACGGCTTGTTCTGCCAGATTGCACAGGCAGAAGGAGTTCGAAGGACTTGTAAGGTTCGGGAGAAAGGAGCGCAAAATAGGGGAACCCATCCGGACCGGTGAACAGCTGCGGCGAACCGCAGGCGAAACTGGCGTCGACCACCGCCGAGAAGAAGCACGCCCTCCACTTGGCTCCGCGCTCGTTCTGGGAGACCTTCAAGAGCGAGGAGACCGCGTCAACCTTGGCAATGTCGCAGGGCTGCATGGCACCTCCGGGTACGGCCAACCAGGCGATCGGGTTGCGGCAGGCAAGCGGTCATCGAAGGGTTCCGCAACCGCGTGGTCGGGGGAACATCCTGTCAGCGGCCCGGTCCATTCTCTCACATCTCATTCTGCAATTGCTGGCTGGCCCGCCCCCTCTGAGCTCGGTCAGGGCGCGATATCTACCTCCGACCGCGCTCACTGATTGCCCCTTGGCACGTTCGATGCCATAGTAGGTTCACCTTCACCGTCGGGGCCTCCCCGACCGCCGGTGGCGGCATTCCCGGGCGCTCCGGCCTGTTCGAGCCGGGCCATGATCGCCCTTGGAGGAGACAGAGTATGCAGGCTGCCACCGGCGGCGAGATCGCCCCCTCCAGTCTTTCTCTCCGAACCAAGCTCTCCTATGGTGTCGGCGACGTAGGACTCAGCCTGACCTCCACCATCCTGGGGGCCTATTTCGCCATCTTCCTGACCGATGTGGTCGGAATCACGCCGGGGATTGCTGCGGCCGCCATCTTCATTGGCCGAAGCTGGGACTACATCAACGACCCCATCATCGGCCACATTTCCGACCGCACGCGCAGCCGGTGGGGGCGCCGTCGCCCTTTCATCCTCTTTGGTTCGTTGCCTTTCGCTTTGGCTTTCATGCTCCTTTGGTGGCACCCGCCGATAGAGAGCCACGTCGTCCTGGCGGTCTATTACGCCCTGGCCTACATCGTGTTCGACGCTGCCGCCACCTTCGTCTATATGCCATACTTCGCCTTGACCCCGGATCTGACAGCCGACTACGACGAGCGCACATCCCTCACCACCTACCGCATGTTCTTCTCCATTTTGGCCAGCCTGGTCGCATTCACCGTTCCGCTGGCGATCGTGGGCGGCTTTTCTCCCGAACATGCCTCGCGGGTGATGGGGATGGGAGTGCTTTTCGCCATCATCAGCATGCTGCCGATGCTCTTGGTTTTCGCCGGCACTCGCGAGCCCGAGGCGTACCAGGCACTTGCCCAGCCAAGCTTGCGCGAGTCCCTGTGCGCTGCCATTCGCAACCGGCCATTCGTCTTCAGCGTGGGCCTGTTTCTGCTCACCTGGGTTTCAGTCGACATCTTGCAGTCGACGTTGCTCTACTTCATCAAGTACATCGTTGGCTACGAAAGCCAGAGCGACGTGATCATGGGCACGATCTTCGTGACCGCCATTGTGGCCCTGCCTATGTGGGCATGGGCCTCGCGCCGATGGAGCAAACAACGGGCCTATGTCATGGGGATCGCTTTCTGGGCCGCCGTCCAACTGGTGCTCGTGACCCTGCACGCCGGGGTGGCCTTCCAGACGGTCCTCATCCTGGGCATGCTGGCCGGGATTGGAGTCGGCGCGGCCCACGTCCTCCCCTGGTCGATCCTTCCCGACGCCATGGAATGGGACGAGTGGCAGACGGGTGAGCGACACGAGGGGATGTTCTACAGCCTAGTGACTCTGATGCAAAAGGTGGCCTCGTCCATCGCCCTGCCGCTGGTGCTCCTGGTGCTCCAAGTAACTGGTTACGTGCCCAATGCCACCGTCCAGCCAGCCAGTGCTCAGCTTGGCATCCGGATCGTCGTCGGCCCCATCCCGGCCGTATTGCTTTGCCTGGGGATTGTCTTGGCCTTGTTCTACCCCCTCAGCCGTGAGCGACATGGAGAAATCCGCCGTGAATTGGAAGCACGACGCCGAGTCTCCCAAACCCCATGACGGGCTCTGTGCAGATCGTCGAGGTGGGTTCCCAGCGACAGAGGAAAGCCTTCGCCACCTTTCCGTGGACGCTGTATGCTGACGACCCCTTGTGGGTGCCGCCCATTCTCTCGGACCGGTTGAGGGCCATCGATCCTGCGCGGGGCGCCTTCTTTGACCATGGGAGCGCCGGCTTCTTCCTGGCGATGCACGGGGGTCAAATCGTCGGCACAATCATGGCCGCCGAGGATCGCGTGGCCAACGCCTCCCGTCCGGCTCCGGATTGCATGATCGGCTTTGTCGAATGCGTGGATGACCCTGCCGTCTCCGACGCCCTATTTGGCGCCGCTGCCGGCTGGGCCGCGGGCCGCGGCCTGGCTACGCTGTACGGTCCCTTCAACCTGGATTACGAGGACGGCTATGGTGTGCTGATTGAGGGCCGCGATCGCCCGCCGGTCGTGCTCTGCGGCCACTCGCCACCCTACTATCAAGCCATGTTCGAAGAGCGTGGCTTCCTCCCTGCCCGTGGCGACAATCTGGCCTATGAGATTTCGTTCCGGGACGACCATCCTGAGCGGGCTCGCTTGGCCAAGCTGGCTGATCGGATGCGGCACCGGGGATGGGTGACGGTGCGCGGCGCCGATCTGGCGCATTGGGAGGACGAAGTCGACCGGGTGTTCGAGCTCATCAACGCCGCCCTGCACCACCTCCCCGATCACATCCCGTGGCAGCGCCAGCAGCTGCACAATTCGTTGGCCCCATTCGTCCGGTTCGCCGACCCTGAGTTGATCCTTTTCGCCGAGGTCGACGGGCGGGCGGTCGGGTGGTTCCCGGGTGTTCCCAACCTGAACGAGGCTTTGATCCATGCCGATGGCCTGAGGCATCCGTGGGACTATGCCAGGCTGTGGTGGGCGATGCGGCGGCGCCCGGACTGTCTGGCGATTAAGAGCGTCCTTGTGCTGCCTGAGTACTGGGACACTGGCCTGGCGCTGCTCTTGTTTGACGAGATGGCCCGCCGGGCACTGGCCAAGGGCTACGTGTGGGCAGACTTGTCCCTGACCTCCGCTGACAACCCCTACACGCCCGGCCTGGCCGACCGGCTTGGGGCGCGTCTCTACAAGCGCTACCGGGTCTACCGAAAGCCTTTGGACTAGCTCGCCAGCGGACCGCCGCCGGGCACGGCGGGCAGCGCCGGGGTCAGGCCCTGGCGGAGACCATTTCCACGTTTTCGAACTGGCTGTTGTAGAGGTCGGCGTAGAAGCCCTTGCGCTCCAGCAGGTCCTCGTGCCGCCCCTGCTCGACGATATCGCCCTCGTTCATCACCAGGATCCAATCCGCGTCGCGGATGGTTGACAGGCGATGGGCAATGATGAAGCTGGTACGTCCGTGCATCAGGTCGTCCATGGCCTGCTGGATCAACACTTCCGTGCGGGTGTCAACCGAGCTTGTGGCCTCGTCCAGGATCAGCATGGGTGGGTTGGCCACGAAGGCCCGGGCGATGGTCAGCAGCTGTTTCTGGCCCTGCGAGATGTTGGTCGCTTCCTCGTTCACCAGCATGTCATAGCCTTCCGGCAGCGTGCGGACGAAGTGGTCGACGCGCGCCGCCTTGGCCGCCGTGATCACCTGTTCATCGCTGGCCCCCGGCAAGCCGTACCGGATATTCTCCATAATAGCGTCGTTGTACAGCCAGGTGTCTTGCAGCACCATGCCGAACATGCGGCGCAGATCTTCGCGCTCGGAATTCCTTGATGTTGTGGCCATCGACGAGGATGGCGCCCGAAGTGACGTCATAGAAACGCATGAGCAGTTTGACCATCGTCGTCTTGCCGGCACCGGTGGGACCCACCAATGCGATCCTCTGCCCGGGCTGGATATCGGCTGAGAAATCCTTGATCGTGATCTTTTCGGGTGTGTAGCCGAAGTGCACGTGGTCAAACACGACGTGGCCCTTGAGCTGCGGCAGATGCACCGGCTGCTCGACCTCCGGGATCTCCTCCTCCTCGGCCAAGAACTCGAAGATGCGCTCGGCAGCAGCCGCCGTCTGCTGCAGGGTGTTGGAGATGTTGGCGATCTGTGTGATGGGCTGCGTCAATGAGCGCACGTACTGCAGGAAGGCCTGGATGTCCCCGACGGTGATCACCGACCGGATGGCCAGGTAGCCCCCCATCACGGCGATGGCCACATAGCCAAGGTTGCCAATGAAGTTCATGATCGGGAACATCAATCCGGTCAGGAACTGCGATTTCCAGGCCGCCGAGTAGAGGGTGTCGTTTAGCCCCCGAACTGTTGGATGCTGCGGGATTCGCCGTTGAACGCCTTCATCACCAGGTGTCCGCCAAACATCTCCTCGACGTGCCCGTTGACGTGACCCAGGTAGTCCTGCTGCTGCGTGAAGTACTTTTGGGATTGGCGCACCACCAGGGTGACAGTGCCCATCGATAGAGGAACGATCAAGAGGGCCACCAGGGTCATCTGCCAGTTGATGAACAGCATCATGATCAGCACGCCGATCACGCTGACAGTGGAAGTGATGATTTGGGAAAGGCTCTGATTGAGCGTCTGGTTGATCGTGTCCACATCGTTAGTGATGTGCGCCAGAACCTCCCCCTGGCTGATCCGGTCGAAATAGCTGAAGGGGAGATTGTTGATCTTCTTTGAGATGTCCTGGCGGAAGCGATAGGTGATGTCGACCGAGATCCCCGCCATGATCCAGCCCTGGATGAAGCTGAACAGGGAGGCGGCGAGGTACAGGCCCAGTGTGATCAGGACCATCTTGCCGATGTAGCCGAAGTCGATCCCCCCACCGCTGCCCGCGATCTGGCCCATCACACCTTCGAATAGCTTGGTGGTGGCCTTGCCGAGCACGCTCGGCCCCAGGATAGTGAAGACCGTCGAGGCTACGGCGAAGACCATCATGATCAGGATCGAGGTGCGGTACGAGCCGATGTAGCCGATGAGCTTGACCATGGCGCCGCGGAAGTCGCGCGCCTTGTCGCCCCGCATCATGGCCATCGGCCCGCCGTGGCCCATCGGCCCACGCCCCCGCATCGGGCGAACCGGAGGTCTCGAGCCGGAGGACGTCCCGCGATCGACGGTCATGCCAGTTCCTCCAGGCTCAGCTGCGACGTGGCGATCTGCTGGTAGGTCTCACAGGTCTCCATCAATTGGCGGTGATCTCCCTTACCCACCACCCTCCCCTCCTCGAGGACGATGATTTGATCGGCGTTCTTGATTGTGGCGACCCGTTGGGTGACGATGAGAACCGTGCTCTTGCCGGTCTTCTCCTTCAGGGCCCGGCGGAGCGCCGAATCGGTTTTGAAGTCCAGGGCCGAAAAGCTATCATCGAAGATGTAGATTGGGGGTCTCTTCACCAGCGCCCGTGCGATCGCCAGACGCTGCTTCTGACCGCCTGAAACGTTGGTTCCCCCCTGGGAGATGGGCGCCCGCAAACCTTCAGGATTCAGGAAGATGAACTCGCTGGCCTGAGCGATGTCGGCGGCCTCGCGCAAATCCGCATCGCTGGCGTCTTCATCGGCATAGCGCAGGTTGCTCTCGATCGTGCCCAAGAACAGGGTGCCCTTCTGCGGCACATAGCCGATCTTGTCTCGCAGGTCATTCTGACGGACATCGCGGACGTCGATGCCATCTAGAAGAACTGAACCTTCGGTGACGTCGTAGAAACGGGGGATCAGGTTGACCACGGATGATTTGCCACAGCCGGTGGACCCGATGAATGCGGTGGTCTCTCCCGCCTTGGCGCGAAAGCTGATGTCGTGCAATACATCGTCCAGCGCATCCGGGTAGCGAAAGCTCACATTGCGGAACTCCACGTCGCCAACAAAGTCGCCGCCAAAACGCTTCGGCTGGGGAGGATCCACAATGCTGATCTCGGTTTCAAGTACGTCGGCGATGCGCCCACCTGATACGGCGGCTCTCGGCAGAAAGATGAACATCATCGACATCATCAAGAAGGCAAAGACGATCTGAATGGCGTACTGCATGAAGGCGATCATATCGCCCACCTGGATGTTCGCCTGGGCAACCTGGTGTGCCCCCACCCAGATGATGGCCACCGTGACGCCGTTCATAACCAGCATCAACAAGGGACCCATGGTCACCATAATGCGCGCCACGAACAGGCTGGTGTCGACCAGATCTTGATTGGCCTTGTCAAAGCGGCCCTCTTCATCCGCCTGCTTGTTGAACGCCCGGATGACCATCATGCCCGAGAGGTTCTCCCGCGTCACCAGGTTGAGTTTATCGATCAAGGTCTGCATGATCCTGAACTTGGGAAGGGAGAGCGAGAAGATGGTCAAGATCACACTGATCAGGACCACCACGGCCAGGGCAATGATCCACCACATGTTGGCGCTCTTATCCAGCGCCCGCAGGATTCCCCCGATGCCAATAAGCGGGGCATAAAAGACCATGCGAATGATCATGAAGATGACCAATTGGATTTGGCTGATGTCGTTGGTCGAGCGGGTGATTAAAGAGGCGGTTGAAAACTTGTTGAACTCCGCTCCGGAGAAGTTCTCCACCTTCTTGAAAGCATCGAGCCGGATGTCGCGCGCTGCACCGGCGGCCGTCTTCGATGCCAGGTAGCCGACGGCAATCGTGCACACGCCGCTCAGAAGCGAAATCAGCAACATCAGGCCGCCGGTGTGGAAGATGTAGTTCGCCTGCAGGGAAGCCGTGTCCACCCCGAGCGCCTGGTATTCGCTCTTGACCGCCCCGGCCCCCATCTGGCGGACCGTGCTCTGACCCAGGCTGGAGAACTGGTCATTCATCCTTTTGGTGATGGCTGTCAGCTGATCGGGAGGCAATGCCTCCAAGAGCGTGAAGGGATCGGTCCCGGAAGGAATCTGCCCAAGATCGACCCCCATGCTCTTCGCCAGCGCCTGAGCCTGGGCGGGGTTCTGCATCATCTGCTCGATGCCTGCGACGGCGACCAGGGCCCGGCTCATGATGGGCTCGAGCGCCGCGCTCTGCGACGAGCCAGCGGCGGTCAGCACATAGACAGGGGTTGTGGCCAGGGCCGGGTAGTCGGCCACATACTGGCTTGCCACCGCCGAACCCGGTTCCACCAAGGTGTAGTCGCCCGCCACCGTGGCCCTATCAGCGTCGTTCATGAACAGCATCAGCTTCTGCATTTGGCTCTGGCGGATAGCGCTCGGCACCGGACTCTGAACGCCGCTCTGCTGAATGCCGTAGTTGACGATGTTGGAAAGATAGTCGGGAAGCGCCAGGTCCGCATTGGCCTGAACAAAGAGCAAGGCAATCGCCAACAGAATGTATGCGATATAGGGTTTGAGATAGCGGATCAAACGTAGCATCGTGAAATGGCTCCTGCGCGGGTCAGCTGGCCGCGGGGACGTCCTGGTTGAGCAGGGCCACCCTAGAGATCAACAGTCCCAAGGCTTTGGTGATGGCGTCCTTCTCAGCGCCTGTGAGCATCGAGGCCACATCGTGCATCCAGCCTTCCCGGGCGTGCAGGATGGTTTCGAAGGCCCGCCTTCCCTTCTCCGTCAGCTCGATGCGCTTCACACGGCGGTCGTCGGCGTCTTCCTCCCGTACCACCAGCCCCTGCTCCACCAGGCGCTCGAGGAGCTGGCTGGCGGCGGCGCTGGTCACTCCCAGATGCTCTCCAACCTCGGTCACACCGCAGCTCCCGCAGCGATGAATATAGAACAGGGCGCCCAGATGGGACATCGAGAACTTGCCCTCGCGTGCCTGCCGCAGGAATGTGCGCATCGAATACCGGTTGGAGATCTCGAGCCAGGTTTGAAGGGTGGCGACGAACGGATCGGCGTCCATGCCTTACTCCACTTAATAGTTAAGATTGCTAATATATAACTGGCGCAGAAAGGAATGTCAATGGTTTTCCTCAAAGGGAACAAGACCCGGACGGGGGGACACGCCGCACCGCTGCCGCCGCCAGTCCCATGGCTTCGAGAATTTGTGCGCTTTTTCACAAACGGCTGATTGGATGGCTGCTTCATCGAGCCAGGCCGGGTTTGACCCCGGCCGGCCGATCGTCGCCGCGGCTGAAGGTGATGGCCGCTGCCAACAGGGCCACCCCGCTGACCACGACCATGCTCACATCGAAGGCATGCACCAGGACGCTCTGGTCGGCGATCCCGCTCGAGCCCAGGACCGTGTTGAAGATCGCCCCGGCGATGCCAATGCCCAGCGCCATGCCCACGTTGCGCGCCAAAGCCAGCACGCCGGCGGCAATGCCCTGTTTGCCATGCGGCGCATCCCCCATCAGGGCGCTGTTGTTGGGGGAAACGAACAGTCCGGTCCCCAGGCCGCAGATCGCCAGCGCGCCGATGGTCCAGCCGAGCGCTGAGGCTGCCTGCAGCCGGGACAACCCGAACAAGCCGACCGCCAGCAGTCCCATCCCCAGGGTCGTCGGAAGGCGCGAGCCGATCCTGTCGGACAGGCTGCCGCTGAAGGGCGCCGTGAGCGCCATCACAATGGGCTGGGCCGTCAAAATCAGCCCGGCCTGGGCGGCAGTCAGCCCCCGGCCCTGGATCAAGAAGAAGGGCAACAGGAACGTCACACTGAACTGGCACAGATAGTTCAGGATGGGACTGATCGTCGAAACGACGAACACACGCCGCCGGAAGAGCCCCAGGTCCAGCATCGGCGCCCTGACCCGGCGCTCCAGCAGGACAAACGACCCCAGGACCAGGACCGCGCCTCCCACGATCCCCAGCACGGTCGGAGATCCCCAACCCAGATTGTGGCCCTGATCTAAAGCGTACAGTAGGCCCGACAGCCCCAAGGCGAACGTGGCAGCGCCGGCCAGGTCGAAGCGCTCGTGCTGAGGGTCGGGTTCGTCATTAGGGATCACGAGCAGACTGAGCGACAGCGCCAGCAGGCCAATGGGGACATTGATGAAGAACACGCTGTGCCAGCCTAGGGTGTCAGCCAGCCATCCTCCGAAGAAGGGCCCCGTCGAAAGCCCCAGATAGGTCATGCTCCCCTGGACCCCCAGGGCCTGGCCGCGCTGCCTAGCAGGGAACGACTTGGTGAGGATCGCCGGCGACGTGGCAAACAGCATAGACGCCCCAATGGCCTGGAAACCACGCGCCATGATCAAATGCGTCGGGCCGGTCGACAGGCCGCACAACGCCGAACCGACCACGAACACGCCAAACCCGGTGACGTAGATTCGCTTGACCCCGCGCATGTCCCCCAGGCGACCGACGCTCAGCAGAAGCGCGCTGACCACCAACAAGTACGTGGTGATGACCCATTCCATCGTGGCCACATCGCTCTTGAAGTAGGCTGTGATCACCGGCAGGACGGTGTTGACGACGCTCCCATCCAGCGCCGACATGTAGGTGCCGATCCCAATCGCCACCAACACCAACCACTTGCGTTCGATAGGGGACCTTCGCGCCTGACTCTGATCCATGAATGGGATCCTAAATCTCTCAATCGAAAGGGCAACCCCGCTGATCATACTCAGGCGGGCGCCTCAAATCCACCCCAAACTCAACCTTGCGTCGGTTCGGTGTTCCAAGAGAAGCTTGAGGACTCTCCGCACGCCCGAGCCCCCCGGTTGAGGCCCTGAAGGTGAAGATCTATTCAGCCAGTTGGAGGTGGTCGGTGCAAACTGCAGCCAGAGATGACCGCCGACGCGTGCGGCACAGTGCCCGGGAGCACTCCCGTCAGGGCCGCTGGTCGGGTATCAGGAACCTCTTTGGGAAGACATATACCGTGTCTTCATCCTTCAGCCAGTCAATGAGCTTTAGGATCCCTATGTAGTTCAGCGCCGCTCCGAGCACGAGGCCCAATGCCCAGTCGAAGGGTGTTGCCAGATGGCCGTCGACCACCACGGAGCCAGATAGGATGACGATCGGTGCGAAGAGGAGAATGGCGGTCAGCATACCCGGGTTGTAGCGCGTGCCGCCCTTGATGTTGAAGAGAAAGGCGTGCGCGATGACGTTCCCCACGGAGACCAGCATGGTCGCAATTCCGAGCCACAGGGCGCCTTCGCCCAGCAGGGCAGCGATAAGAAACGCCATCCATCCGACGGTTACATTGATGATCAAGGCAGTGTTGCTGTTCAACGGATAACGGTCGGGATGATGGCTGTTGAACATCACTGTGTTCATCATCCCGGGAAAGTAGCCCGGGAAACGGTACTCCTCGAACTGGTGCAGTAACAAGGCGATGAGGTTGGCCCAGAGCAGAACCGAGAAGGTGTCCAAGCGAGCGGTGAAGACGTAGCCAGCCGCCAGGACTGCCAGACCAACCCCCACGTCAAACCAATGCATTCGCAGGAAGTTCAAATTCGTCTCCAGTCGCCCCAGCCCCGAGCCGCCAGCTTCGAGGCGAGGCACGAATGCGGGCCAACCGGCCGGGCCCGAGTCTACAACGGTGGATGGATTGCCTGCCCGGAAGCCTAAGCCGGAGCGGTTTCGGCTTCGAGGAAGTATCTGCGCTGAAACGCATAGGCCACACTGACCAGCCCGATCATCACCGGGACCTCGATCAGCGGCCCGATGACGGCGGCGAAAGCGGCCCCGGAGTCGATGCCAAACACAGCCACCGCCACGGCGATGGCCAGTTCGAAGTTGTTGCTGGCGGCGGTGAAGGCAAGGGTGGTCGTCTTCGGGTAGTCCGACCCGATTCGGCGCCCCATCCAGAACGAGACCAGGAACATCACCACAAAGTAGATCACCAGCGGGATGGCGATCCGCACGACATCGAGTGGGATGGTGAGGATCAAGTTGCCCTTCAGGCTGAACATCACCACGATCGTGAAGAGCAGCGCCACCAGCGTCAGGGGACTGATGCGAGGCACAAACTGGGTCTCGTACCAATCCCGCCCCTTGGCTCTGATTAGCGCATAACGGGTGGCAAAGCCGGCGATGAAGGGTATTCCCAGATAGATGAAGACGCTGCGGGCGATCTCACCGATGGTGACGTGGACCGCTGTGCCGTGCAGGCCGAGCCAGGTCGGAAGCACGGTGACAAAGACGTAGGCATACAAGCTGTAGAAGAAGACCTGAAACAGGCTGTTGAAGGCCACCAGACCTGCAGCGTAGTCCGTATCACCGCAGGCAAGGTCGTTCCAGACGATGACCATGGCGATGCAGCGCGCCAGCCCGATCATGATCAGGCCGGCCATGTACTCCGGGTAGCCCCGCAGGAAGATGGCCGCCAGGGCGAACATCAGGATCGGGCCGATAACCCAGTTCTGAATGAGGGAGAATCCAAGGATCTTCCGATTGCGGAAGACATCGCCCAAGTTTTCGTAATGAACCTTGGCCAGCGGTGGATACATCATCAGGATCAATCCAACGGCGATCGGAATGTTGGTCGTACCCACCGAGACCGCTCGATTGAAAGCTTCCACCGTGCGCGGCAGGACGTACCCCACCCCGATGCCGAGGGCCATGGCCAGGAAGATCCACAGGGTGAGGAAACGATCCAGGAAGGATAGGCGCCTGGTCGGGTTGGAAGCAAGTTGTCCGGCGTGTGTGATATCTGTCATCGTCTGCCTTCGTGAGTGGCTTGGCTAAGTGGTTTCGGAAAGGATGGCAGGGATTTCACGCGCCATGGCATCGCGTACGGCCCGGAAGACATCCATCACTTCAGCCTGCGAGCCCTGCGCCTTGGCCGGATCCGTGTAGCTGTGGTGGATCCTTTTGCCGCGTCCCAGCCAGATGGGGCAGTCCTCTGCGGCTGAGTCGCAGACCGTGACCACCAGATCGAAGTCAAGGTCACGGAACTCGTCAGCCGATTTGGAGCGGCCAGCGTGTTGGATGCCGATTTCCTCGAGCGCGCGTATGGCGTAAGGATGGACAGAGCCGGCGGGCCGGGTTCCGGCGCTGAACGCCTGCCACTGGTCCGCATGTCGGGTGTTGACGATCGCCTCAGCCATCTGCGATCGGCAGGAATTGCCAGTGCACAGGAAGAGCACCTTGCGCCTCAAGAAAGCCCGCCTGTCGTATCTGCCGCCGATCCGGAAGCCACTGCCTGCGGACCACATGTCATACGCCGGGGTCGGATACGATCGAGGTCAAAAAAGGCTCCGAAAGCAGATTTCACCGCCCTGAGCGCCGACAGATTGACGGAGTAGTACACCCATCGGGCGTCGAGAGGGTCGCGCTCGCTTTCAATCAAGCCGGCATCTCGCAGGACGCTCAAATGGTGCGAGATGAGGTTGGGCGACATGCCCAGTTCTTCGCCCAACTGGCAGTTACACTGGTAGCCGCGAATGATCTTATCGAGAAGCGCCAGGCGGTTCGGCTCAGCCACCACCTTGAGTACCCGGACCAAGTTCTCTTGCTGTGAAGCATTCATGGCAGCAGCACCATCCCACGCACATTAGTTCAACTGACATTGAAGTATACCGTTGTTCCTTGGAGGCCACAAGGCGGCTTGCCTGTGAACGCCGCATCGTGCCTGGGGCACGCATTGCCGCCACGATCGCCCAACCCGATCTCATCATGCCATCCGGTAGCCGACTGTCTGAAGTGGTGTATAATCCGAACACTGTTCGGTGGATGTGAGAAGAGGAATTCTCGTGACTGACAAGGTCCAATCGGGAGGCAAGCAGGAGACGCGGGAAGCGATCATTTCGACCGCCCTCCAACTCATTCAAGAGTTTGGCCCAGAGCAGTTTTCACTGCGCGAGATCGCCCGGCGGATCGGATACAGTCCCGCTGGGCTGTACGAATACTTCGGCGGCAAGGCGGAGATCGTGCAGGCCGTCCGCCGGCGGGCGTTAGAGAAATTCTTGGGCGCGATGCACTCGGTACCGTCGGATTTGTCCAGTGATGAATACTTGGTGCAACTGGGCTTGGCCTACATCGCCTTTGCCAACCGGAGCCCGCAGGAATTCTTGCTGCTCTTCACCCATCTGCGGGGATCCGTGAATGAGACGGACATCGAACGGGAATTGTCGCAAGGCAGCTATTCGTACCTTGACCAGGGGGTGCGACAAGCGATGGAGGATGGCGTGATCCGGCTGTCCGCCGGCTTAGGTGATGCTGAGGCCGCCTACAGCCTGTGGGCGTTGGTTCACGGGATGGCGATGCTGCAAGTCAGCTATCTGCGGGAACTGCCGATTGATTTTGCGACGGTCGATGAGGCCTCGCTGCGCGCCATGGTCAGGGGCTTAGGGTCGGGATAAGGGTCGTCCTGGACGATCCGGCTTCTTTTTTTCGCCCCCGCCGAACACTGTTCGGGCTGTAATCAGGAGGGTAAGGGCATGCCGGACTTCGACACAATTGTCATCGGCTCCGGGGCGGGTGGCCTGACGGCCGGGATCGCCCTGGCGCGTGCGGGCCAGCGGGTGCTGATTTGCGAGCAGCACGAAGTGGCGGGAGGGTGGCTGCACTCCTTCACTTTGGATGGGCACCAATTCAACACCGGCGTGCATTACATCGGTGAGCTTGGCCCGGGTGAAATGCTGCGCCGGATCTATGAGGGGCTCGGAGTTTCAAGGGACCTGGCGTTCATGGAGCTGAACCCTGATGGATACGACCACATCCTGGTAGGTGATCAGTGCCTTGACATCCCGAAAGGAAAGGACGCTTATCTGGCACGCTTGAAAGATTCGTTCCCGCATGAAGCGAAGGAAGTTGATCGACTGTTTGGCACCACAACCGATGTCTTCTGGGCGCTGAAGCGGATGGTGGACGAAGACTGGCTCGCTCTACTGGGGCGGCCGCGGGCGCTGCCCTGGTTCGCACGCTCTGGCGGGATGCTGATCGACCACTACATCGGCGACCGCACGCTGCGTGCGTTCCTCAAAGGACAGGCAGGGGCCCATGGGATGGCTCCGAACGTGGTGTCATCGGCCCTGCATGCCGCCATCATTCACCACTATATGGAAGGCGCCTATCATCCGCTTGGAGGCGGGATGGCCATCGCTCGCGCCGGCGTTCGCGCCCTCAAGCGGGCTGGTGGGGAAATCCGTCTGCGGGCACCTGTGGGTCGTATCCTATTGGACGGAAGGCAGGCCGTTGGGGTGGAATTGGCGACGGGTGAGTGCTTGACCTCAGCCGGTGTGATTAGCAACGCAGATCCGCACGGGACCTTCATGTGTTTGATCGGTCGCCGCCATCTGAGCCGTCCCTTACGCCGCAAGCTGGATCGGGTTGGCTACTCGACGTCGTGCCTGAGCCTGTACCTGGTTGTCGATTGTGATCTCGAAGCGATGGGACTGGATTCGGGAAACTACTATATTCACAGTCATGATGATATCGACGGGATCTTCGAACGAGCTGCGACCGATCAGGCGCTGACCGAGCCTCCGGAACTGGTCTTCATGACGGTCACCAGCATGAAGGATCCTAGCAAGTATCGTCCGGGACAGCACCAAATCGAGGTCTTCTCCTTCGCCGAGTATGATCCGTTTGCTCGCTGGGAGAACCAGCCTTCCGGTGATCGCGATAGCGAGTATCAGCAGCTGAAGGCGTCGATCAGCCAGCGGATGATCGAGTTCGTCGATCGAAGGTTCCCTGGCATCAAGAATGCCGTCATATTCCAGGAGCTAGGCACTCCGTTGACCAACCGCCACTACATACGGGCGCATTTGGGCAACATCTACGGGATCGACAAGGGGATCTGGCAGGCGGGGCCGCTCGGCTTCCGGACCCGGACAGAATTCGAAAACTTGTACTTGTGCGGTGCCAGCACGATGGCGCACGGTGTGGCTTACGCCAGCAATTCGGGGCTGACGGCGGCGTCCAAGATCCTTGGCTGTCGGCCCGATGATCTTCTCACTGACACCGGGCCCGAGCTTGCAATCTTCCTGTGCGAGGACCCAACGACCTGGCCGGCTGAATACCGACGAAAGCTGACGGGAAAGGGCGATCGAGTCCACCACATAAAATCGGTAGCCTAGGCAGCCCCCTCCATCTTTAGAAATGTCGCATGGTGATCCTGGGGGCCATGTCTTGATGCCGAGAAGAGGGCGTGGGGAGGGGATGGGCTCTACTCAGGGAGCGATCCGAGCACGATGATATCGACTACTCCCCGATGATCTGCACCCTCACATTGCGCTCCCGGGCACGCGTGTGATCGAAGTCGGCGAAGTAGATCCTGCCGAATTCACCCAGAACCATCGCACCGTCTTCGACAGGGATCAGCACCGATCGGCCGAGAATCACGGAGCGCAGGTGCGCGTCGGTGTTAAGCGACCAGGCGGCCAGCTCGTCGCTGCCCCAGAGCCGCCTCGATATGCTTCGGCCCAGGGTGGAGGTATTGGTTCTGTGTAAGGCAGGTGGGGATGATCTTCCCCAGGGCGCCGACGAGATCTTGCATGAGGAACTCCGTCCCCCAGAAGTCGGTGTCGTCCGAGGCTTCCTGGATCAAGACGCTGCACGTGGTGTGCTGCGAAAACACCATCAGGATGCCATCGCTGATGCCCGAATTCGCCAGGGCGGCCTCGACCTGCTCGGTCACATCGTCGAAGGTTGGCCGAGCTTCGGACTGGATCTTGAATGTGTGATGAAAGATGGACATGGCCAACTCGCCTTCTAGCTGTGGGTGTCGTCCCACGCCAATCGAACGTTGGAGATCATCTCTTCCAACATGGAAAACGGGTCAGGGGCCTTCAAGACCCCACTGGTAGAACCGGTCGCTTCTGCCCCCGCGGCGATGATGTCGTAGACGTCCTTTCCATTGCTGATCCCGGCAGCGTGCAGGATGCGTGTCCCGGGGCTGATGCTGTGGATCAGTTGGTTAATGGCAGAGATGTTGGGTCGGTCTTCGGCCGATGTCGATCCCACGCCGATCAGGTCGGGCGACTCGGCGATGATGATGTTGGGGGCCATGTCGGCTAACTCGCTCGACTTCCAGAGCATCCCCTGCACACACCAAGGTGGCCAACCCCACCTCGTCGCCCCCGCAGAATGGTCTCCTCCAGCACATTTGGAGAGAGCGGCTTCTCTGCATGATTGAGCATCGTTCCCTCGGCGCCGGCGGCCTTCAGCGCCTCCGGCAGCACGGACCCGTTGCCTCGCCCGATTCGGATGGGATCCATGTGTTGTGCGAAGATGAGCAGATTCGAGGTCTCATGAACCAGCGTCGGGATGTCGACTGCCTGGGGCGTCAGGATGATTCTGACATCGTATCGGGCGCTGAGGGCATCGGCGTGCCTGGCCAGGGCCAGCAGCTCATCGCCGTAGACGTAGGCTTTGGGCCCCAGCTCGAAGAAGGGTGCCTTCAGAGCCAGATCCGAGATCATGCCGTCGCCCTTTCTCCCCCTGATCGGCTCCGGCACCTATCAGTTTCCGGGGCAGACCTCTCGGCGGAACCATCTGTACCCTGGGCAGCTAATCCAAATCGGCCGGAGGGATGATATCGAAGGCCCATACCGGTGCGCCCCATGCCTACCAAAGCCTGCCGGATGGGTTCGGTCTGCCCCGGCGGGCACAGGGCGATCATGCATCCGCCCCCTCCCGCACCCATCTGCTTGGCCCCCCAGGCCCCGGAGTTCCCTGGCTGTTCGACAGAAGCGTTCGAGCCGATCAGTCGATGTCCCCATGGCGAGCTCAAGCTCCTGTTGACGATTCATGATGGCGCCGAGAAGCTCGAGGTCGTTCTCGAGAATGGCCTCTCGGCCCTCTTCCACCAGATCCACGACCTGCGTCAGCGGCCCCATGAGGCTCGGGTCATCGTCGGCGATTCGGCGCCTGAGCCACTTTTGCAGCGCCTGCGTGTCGTGCGCCTCCTGCGTATCGGCCACCAGCACCGGCAGCGATGGGATCGCCAGGCGCTCCACACCGGCGTCGTCGCCGGTTTGGATGTAGGTCACGCCACCGTAGGCGATGGCATACTGATCCATTCGACCGCATTCGACGTCCAGGTCGTAGCGCTCGATTTGAAAGGACAGTTCGGCGATTTCGTCGGTGCTGTGCTCGATTCCGCACAACTGCTGAAGCGCGCGAATGCTGGCGATGCACAATGCGGTTGAGGACGACAAGCCAGCGCTGACAGGGATTTCGGAGTGAATGGTCAGATCGAACCCCTGATGAAGCTTGTCCGCCAGCCGCACATACACTGCTTTGACATACTTGAGCGGAGAATTGAAGTCGATCGCTGTCGCCCAGATCGGAATGATTCCTGGAAACCGATATCTGCCCCGGTCAAAGTCACGACATCGTCTTGGCGCTCCTGCACCTGGACCGACCAGCATGGCCGAGACAGCGGCGGCGATGGCCGGCTTCTCCAGAAGATCAGCATTATCGCCCAAGCAGACAAATACGTCCGGGTGCCGTTCCGGTCACAAGCGTCATAGACGCGCACCTCTTCCCCTTTGATTCCGCTCTGTGAGCCGGCAGTTCAAAACTTGCCGGCTCACAGAGCCTGATTCGTGATCGATATTGAGCGCACGCTTGACCGTCCTACTGGGCGATCAAGCTCCATCCATCGGCGATGTTCGTCGCCGCATCCGTCAGCTTCGAGAAATCCTTGGGGAAGGTGACGTACTGGTCATAGATCGACTTGTCCGGGAACATCGCCGCCAAATCAGCCGGCATCTCGATGTCGCGGATCGGATGCGTGAAGCCTTGGGCATAGGCCAGCTGGCCTTCGTCCGAGTATTCAAGCTCCAGCATCAGCTTGGCGGCATTCGGGATGCGGTGCGGCGACGGTGGCGAACTGTATGTACAAGCCCGCCACAGTGCCGTCGCTCGGGATGACCAGCTGCAGCGGCATACCCAGATCCTTGGCCTTGCTCAGGCAGTCGAAGTCCCAGAAGAGGGCAATCGGCACTTCGCCTGCCTGGATATTGGACGTGCTGGGGGAGACCGCTCGCATCTGTCCGGCGGCATACATCTTGGAGAAGTAGTCGAGGCCGGGCTGGACATTGGTCTCGTCGCCGCCGTTACCGAAGGCAGCACCCAAGCACTACGTAGTTGGCTGTGCCCGATTCGCGCGGGTCCTTCATCGAGACCATGTCCTTGTACATCGGATCCAGCAGATCGGCCCAGCTGTGTCGGGACCACAGGCACCAGATCCGTGTTGACGCAGAACCCGATGGCGCCCCAGTAAGCGGCTGACCAAAGTCCGTTGGGATCCTTGGCATAGTCCGGGATCTCATCCCAATGCGAGTTCTTGGTAGGGTTGAGAGAGTCCTTCGACCACGACCTGGTTGGCGAAGTTGATGCCCAGATCGGTGATGTCCGCTACCCCGGTCGTCTTCTCGGCTTCGAGCGCAGCGATGATCTCGCCGCTGCCCATGTCGGTGTCCAGGTGCTGGATCCCGTATTTGCTCTCATACAGGCTCCACATGCCGCCGTAGTTCACCCAGTCATCCGGGAGCCCGTAGCTGACGATCTCGCCTTCCGCCTTGGCGGCATCCACAAGGGCCGCCATGGGGTCAGCCATGGCTTCCGTCGGCTGCATAGCCGGCGCTTCGGTCGGTTGAACGGCTGGGGCTTCGGTTGGCTGCGCCTGCGTTGGCGGCGATGCCGTTTGGCAGGCCGGCAAGAGCACCATCGAGGCTAATACCAGGAGCGAGAGAATTCGCATGCTCTTCTTCATTGTTCCCTCCTTGAGGGCGGATAGGATGTTCACGCACACAAATCGAGGTGGATCCTTCTTCGAGTTTGAATTTGCCTAACTCACCTCCTCGTTCCAGCAGTCTGAGCCCGGCCACTTAGGCTTCACTCTTCATGAACACGCATTACGCGGCAGGCATCGGCCTGAAAGCACACCAGCACGTCCTCGCCTCGAGCGAACCGGCTGCGCTCACTGGTGTTTACGTCCGCGACAAGGGGCAGGTTGCGGCAGGTCAACGACAGCCTGATGACCGGGCCGAGCAGCGTGACACTTTCCAGCCTGGCAGGCAAAATGTTGTCTGCCTGCACGGATTCTGCCGGCTTGGGCGATGCGGATGGCCTCGGGGCGGATGAAGACATTTACCCGTTCTCCGTCACCGAAATCAGGGCTGAGGTCTCTGACCCACCGTCAGCTCGATGTCGCCGGCGCGAACCCGACCGGACCGCGCATCTTCCACCACCGCCTCGAATTTGGTCGTGGTCCCGATGAACGTCGCCACGAACAACGTCTTGGGTGAGGTGTAGATCTCGATCGGCGTGCCAATCTGCTCGATTTCCGCCTTGCGCATGACCACCACACGGTCGGAGATTGATAGCGCTTCCTCCTGGTCGTGGGTGACGTACACGGTGGTGATCCCCAAATGGGATTGAATCCGACGGATTTCCTGGCGCAGGCTGACGCGCACGACGGCGTCCAGCGCACTCAGTGGCTCGTCAAGCAGGAGGACCTTGGGCTCGATCGCCAGCGCCCTTGCCAGGGCGACCCGCTGCTGTTGTCCCCCACTTAGCTCTCCCGGGTACTTCTGGCTGGCGTCTCCCAGACCGACCAGGTCCAGCAGTTCCGTGACCCTCTGGTTGATGTGGCTGGCGGACTGCTTGGTCGACTCTCAGGCCAAAGGCGACGTTGCCCCATGCGGTCATGTTCGGAAAGAGTGCGTAGGACTGGAACACCATGCCCATCCCGCGATGGTGTGGGGGAACACCAGTGATCTCTTCGCCGGCCAGTCGAACTGTGCCTCGATTGGGTGTTTCGAAGCCGGCGATGATGCGAAGGGTGGTCGTCTTGCCACAACCCGATGGGCCGAGGAGAGAGACAAACTCACCCTTGTCTACAGAAAGGTTGAAGTCTCTGACGGCGTCCACCTCGCCATAGGTCTTGACCAGGCCGTCGAGCTCCAGATAGCTCATACCGTCCCTCCGACAGACACTTGCTGGGAGGCAAGGTCGCTCTGAGATGCGCCTCCGGCATTGCGCCGCGTCCCCCAGGTGGCGATCCACAATATGACCAGTGAAGTCACCCAGGCGACCGTGAAGCTGATCACTGAGTAGGCCGAGGCAATCCTGCCATCACGTCGCGTGTAATACACGAGCTGCATCGGGAATGTCTTGTACCGGGCACCCACCAATAGGGTGGCCAGTGTGAACTCGCCGAAGATCGTGGCGAACACCAACAGGCCGCCGCTCAAAATCCCGGGGAGAATGTTGGGCAGAATAACCTGGAGCAAGGTTCTCGGCCACGACGCGCCCAGGCTTTGGGCGGCCTCCGTCAGGCGCCGCACATCGACCGCCTCCAGGCTGCTGGCCACAGGCCGATACATAAACGGCAGGGTGAAGATGACGTAGGCCAGCACCAACATCGGCGGCGTTCGGGCCAGCTGGAGCGGACCCTGCCCATAGAGTTTGATCAAACCCAGGGCAAGCACAACCGCCGGGATTGCAAAAGGCAGTGTCGAAATCAGGTTCAGCAGCGGCAGCGCCTTCGGCAGGCGCAGATGCACCCAATAGGCCGTGGGCACAACCAGGGTCACGCTTGCGAGAACCGTGGCGGCCGAAATCGTGATCGAATGCGTGAAAACGATCAGGAACCATCGATCCTGGAAAGCTGTTCGGTACCACTCGAGTGTCAGTCCCTCCGGAAGGATGGAGCGGTCCCATCGAATGGCGATCGAAAAGACATAGGTTGCCAGGATGGGCAGGAACATGTAGCCCAGAAACAGGAGGATGCTCACAGTCTGGGCAGGGTTGCGCTGTTTCATTGCCGCCACCTTCGTGCCCGACGAGCAGCGAGTTGGTAGAGGGCGATGGTCATCCCCATCAGACTTAGCGTCAGGACCCCCATGGCGTCACCCGCGCCTGGATCGCGCAAGACCTCTCCCGTCAGAAGCGAACCCAGCTGGAGGGTCACCAGGTTGAAGCGGGACCCGGTGAGGGTATAGGCGGTGGCATACGCGCCGAAGGCGTTGGCAAACAGCAAGAGCAGATTGGCCAGGATCGCCGGGGCCAGGATCGGCAGCCCGACATATCTCCAGTAGGCACGCGCGTTCGCCCCAAGGCTCAGGGCAGCTTCGCGCCATTCGTCCTTCAACCCGGCAACCGCCGGCAGGACCAGAAGAACCATCAGTGGGAGCTGGAAATAGGTATAGGCCAGGACCAGTCCCCAGAAGGAGTAGATGCTGAAGGCCGGGTAGATCTTCCAGCCGAAGTACTGGCTGAGGAACATGGTGATCACACCGTTGCTGCCCAGCACGACAATGAAGGCGAAGGCCAGGGGCGCTCCCGAGAAGTTCGACGTCACGTCGCACAGGGTAATCACCAATTCCCTGAGCCGGCCGCTTTGGATGCGAAACGTGAAGTAGCCGATCGCCGTTCCCAACAGGGTTCCCAGGATGGCCGTGATACCTGAGAGCAGGATGCTGTTACGGAAGGATTGTGTGTAGAGGGGGGCCCTCATGGCCAGATAGTTGTCGAGGGTCAGCAGACCTTCTTTCGACCTGAAGCTGCCCTCAAGCATGAACGAGAGGGGCAGCACCATGATCGCCAAGGTAATGGCGAGAAATGGAATCAAAGGCAGCCAATTCCACCAACCCCCAGAAGAAGACCGCATTTTGGCTCTGAAATCGGCTAGCACTGCCTGTCCTCCCGGTCAGCCAGAGATTTCGACGAGCGGGTGGTCATGTTGAACCTTGAGGGTCGATGCCGCCTCATCCCAGATCCAGCCCGAGTTCGACCCGGCGTCCGTCGCCTGCAATTCCATGCCTCCACTTGACACATGCTGTGGTGCAAAGGTCAGCTTGAGCAATTCCGAAGCGCAGGAGTCATAGGTCTGATAGCGGATCGCTTGCGGCGCATATGTGATAGAAGTCACAATCGAGGTCGTTCCCAGCAGATGGTCGGCAGAACTGGGTGCCAGATCGGGCAGGCAGGCCATGCCATCCAGGAAGTGCGGAACGAAGTCGAAGTACCCATCGGTGAACCAGCACTGGTTGTAGTAGTCGGGCCGATCGACGCCTACGTGGACAAAGCCTTCGTCGGTCGCCATGTAGCTGGCCCAACTGAAGTTGCGGCGGGCGAGTTCAGCATATCGAGACTGTCCCGTGTGCGCAGCCAATTGGGCGCAGACGGAGGCCAGACGCGCCGTATGACTTCCCATCACGTGGTAGCAGTACAGCTGTTCGTGGATCGGCACGGATTTGAAGAATGGCTCGCTGCCCAGCGTTGCCAGGACCCATTCGATGAGGGACTCCACGTGGCTCGACCATGCGGGATCACGTTCTGGATGCTCGAGCAGATAGCGAGCTGTCTCCAAGGGGCTGTACTGATCTCGGTTCTCGTTGTCGGGATCCAAACGAATATCTTCGAAGTAGCCTTTCCAGCGGCCGTTCTGCATGGGGAAGGCCAAAAGCCATTGCCAAGCTGAGTCACGTGCCAATGTCAAGGGGTCGGGGTCGTCGGGCTGCAAATCGAGCAACTCATCAAACAGGCGAATGGCAGCGATCACGTGGCTGGAGTAGTGCTCGACCGTGGCGCCATGGCGCACATCTACACGGAATGGCCATGGCGAGTGATCTGCATCGCCATCTTGGCACTTATCCGCCAGCACGCGGGCACAGTGCACTGCGTGGTGAAGGTAGGCCTCTTCGCCGGTCAGCTTGTGAAACCGGAGATAGCCAAGGGCAGCCTGGGCAATCTTGTCTGGCTCGGTGACGTAACGACCATCGGCGCGGGCGCCGAAGTAGACAGCCTGAACCGGTTCGGCCGAGGCGTATGGGACCCCGGGCCAGTCGAAATGATCCGGGGTATGGTAGGCGATCAAGCGGTCCAGCATGCTGCGGACAGCGTCGAGGAACCAGGTCTCTCCCGAATAGGCCTGATAGCGCAAGAGTGTCTCGACCGCCATGGCGAACTTTCCAGCCGGGTTATCGGGCCAATCGGCGGGGCGAAGCGGGTCGGTCCAGAAACATGAATAGGCCAGGTACCAGGGGAGGCCACTCCGCTCATCCACCGGACATCGGCGCAGGAAATTCATCGCCAGCCAGACGACATGGTCGGCATCGGCCCATCCCAGCAGGCCCTCGGTTGCGTCTAACTTAAGTTCGCGCCCGTTGATCTCGATCACATTGCCCTGCCGCATCTCCCCACGGGCCCTGTCCTTGGACTGCACCCCAGGCGAACAAGCATGCAACCGTTCTTAGGAGCGAAAGACACCTGGCCCCACAGGCTCTAAATCGCAACCACCTCGACCCCGAGGAGCTCCCCGACCTTCTTCACCTGCTCGCTCAAATGGCCGTAAGCCAGAGCCATGTGGTGTGGGGAACCGGCGAGGAGCCAGCGATCGCAGAAATCTTCAATCGATCCGTTCTTGTAGCGGAAAAGCATTTGCGGGGCGGCGACCGGCCGCGGGGTCATCGGCAGTGATTCGCCCTCCCCGACAATCATGCGCCATTCCCCATCCCCCAACGGGATCAGTGACAGGATCGTGACGTCCCCGGGCGCATAGGCGAATTCGAGACCTGCCCCGCGGCCGTTGACGCCTTCGTAGTAGATGCTGGGTTTGATCTTCACCTGCTTCGGATCGGAGGCCAGGGCGGGATTGCCATGCCCGTCATGCGACAGGATGATGGCGTCCTCGTCGAAATCGATCACATAGTTTTCAAGGAAGGTGACATCTCCTGCCAGTTCCTGAAGCACCATCATGGCTGTTAGCGTGGTGACGTCGGCTTCTGTGGCCACGGGAATGTGCTCGGCGCAAAGAATACCTGTGCCGTAGCTCGGAATGATCCCGACGCGCGGGTCGGTCAACCAGATCTGGTCGAATGTGGCCAGGGCATCAAAGCCGCCTTCCTTGGCGGTGTCGAGCAGGGCGAGGGTCAGGCGAGCTGACCTCTCGAAGAGTTCATCCGGCATCTGGCTGGCATCATAGAGATTGGACTGGGCCGCCATGAACTCCTGGACTCGTCCGTCATCGATCGCTTCAACGGCCACAGCGACCTTCTCCGGCTCGATCGGCCAGCATACGGGGCCGACGATGTCGCGCAAGCTCAGCGTATCGACCATGAGATCGGTCATGCCCTCAAACGGGTGGCCGATGACGCCGATGCGCATCTTTTCAAGCCGGTGAATGGCGCCGGCCGCTGCCGCATACTCCCCGATTTGGGCCAGACCTGCCGGGTCCTGGATATGGCTCGTGAGCAATTCGAAGGGGCGGCCAGACCTGATCAGTGCACTGGTCAGTTCAGGCAACCCAGCCATCCCCGAGTTCTCCATGATGACATCGAAGTCGGCCTCTTCTGGGAGGCGGCGAATCTGCTGCGTGTTCCACACCAGGATCGGTGCGTTAACTCTGAGCAGCGTCCGCATCGGGAATGATGCCCTTTTGATAGGCGAGTTCGATGGCGATGACCAGGTCCACACCCTCGGCATTGAAGACTTGCGTGGCACGATCCGCATCCGGCTCATACTCGACGAAACCAGGATTGACGACCTCGCCATAGGGCTTGAGGATGTCGGCGATCCGATCCGTGGCCTCGGCCATCTTGGGGCGCATGTGGCCGGTCTTGTTGTAGTCGTCTTCGAGCAGAGCGGTCACGAACAGACCTAACTTGGGCTGCACTGTCATCGTATGCCTCCTCGCCCGGAATTGCGCGAATTCGCCATCATGCCTGTCCTAACGAGTTGCCTCACGAAAAACGGGTGCCATCGCCTCGAAGATCCGGACATAGCGATGGAAGGCGACGTCGTATGTCTCACGGTTATCAGGATTGGGAAGAATGCGCTCGCCGATGGAAACCATCGTTTGCGCCGCCTCGTGCAAATCTCCGAACGCTCCTACCGCCACGCCCGCCAGGATGGCATCTCCTAAGAGAGCCGTATCTTCGACCTGCAAAGAGACGACCGGCAGCTGACAGATGTCGGCTTTGATCTGACGCCACAATGGACTGCGAGCGCCCCCGCCGGTGGCCCGGATTTCTCCGACACGAATTCCTGAGCCGCGTACAAGCTCGATATTGCGGCGCAGCATGAAGGCCACCGCTTCCAGAATCGCTCGAGCGAAGTGGCCTTTTTCGTGGGCCAATGTGAACCCGGCGAAGACGCCACGCGCGATCCGGTTCGTATTCGGGACTGAAGGCCCCGGTCAGATGAGGCAGCATGGTCAGACCCTGGCACCCCGGAGCGATATCTGCCGCCAGGCCCGTAATCAGGTCGTATGGGTCTTGCTGCCCCTGCCGGGCTCGGGCCACCTCTTCCTGGCAGAATGCGTCACGAAACCATTTCAGGGCCATGCCCCCGGTCTCACATACCGGGTCGAAGAGGTATTTGCCCGGTAGCGCATGAAGGTAGACGGGGATTCGTCCGGCGGGATCGAGATCGGGCCGGTCGACCGTGACATGCATCGTCAAGGCGCCGCCCGTGCTCTCGGAGATGATTTCAGAACTCAGGTTGCCGGCACCGATGGCCCCGGCGATCTGGTCCATTCCGGCCAGCACAACCGGCAGGCCGGGGCGAAGCCCCACCGCATCGGCCGCCTCGCTTGTCAAGGGTCCGGCGATATCGCCCACATGTTGGAGCTTCGGCAGCAGCTCCGGCGTCAGGCCCACCGCATCCAGGGCCTCCGCCCACCAACCGTGGGTGTTGATATCCAGCAGAAGCGTCGAGCAGGCCACCCCGCCGTCGGTGACGAACTCTCCCGTCAGGCGCTGGACAATGAAGTTCTGCGCAAGCAGAAATCGGTGCGTGCGCTGAAAGACATCCGGCTCGTGCTCCCGAATCCAGGCGATCTTACACGCCGTCCACGTGGCATCAATCGTTGGGATCCCAGTCCGGCGGTAGGCCTGCTCCCCGAGTTCGAGGTTGAGCCGGCGGGCCTCGGCCTGGGCCCGATGATCGAGCCACACCAGCGCTGGGTAGAGCGGTATGCCTTTCTCGTCAACACAGATCGTGGTTTCGCCCTGGCTGGAGACACCCAAAGCAAGCACCTCTTCAGGCGCAATGCCGGCACCCTCTACGGCCTGGCGCACGACCTGGCAAGCAGCGGTCCAATAGCGCTCCGGATCGAGCTCTACACGGTCGGGCGCCGGCGTGGCCAGCCGGTAGTCCTGACTCCCCATGCCAAGGCTCCGACCGGATAGGTCAAAGACCCCGGCCTTGACGGACGTCGTGCCGATATCGAGTCCCGAGAAGAAAACTCATCGTTCCTCAGGTCAGCTTGTGGGATTTGGCCGCCTTCTGCGGCGACACGCCCCCTTTGACCACGTCTTTCAGCGCTTCAAGCAGAGCCTGGGGTCGCCGGGCTTGAACCACGTTCCGACCGAAAACCACGCCCCTGGCGCCTGACTGTATGGCTTCCGATGCCAGCTTCAGGGCGTCCAACTCGGTCGGCTTCTTCAACGCACCCAGGGCGAAGATGGGGATGGCTGTGGCCTCGGTCACCTTGTGGAATTTGCTGCCGGTGTAGAAGGTCTTCACCATATCGGCGCCCAGCTCGGCCGCCATCCGGCAGCCGATGAGAATTTGTTCATGGAGATCCTCGGGCTGAGCGAAATCGCCGCCGATCGGGTACACCTCACAGATCAAAGGCACCCCGGCGGCTTCCTTCTGCTGAACGTAGCGAGAGAAGACCTCGACGTTGACGGCATCCTCACGCTCGTCGGGAGCCTGCAGAGTCAGGCTGGCGACGACCACATCGGCACCAAGGTGCAGGGCATCCTCGACGGAGAGCAGCGGCACAGAGTGCGAATGGGCGTAGTCCCACTGAGCCATGTAATTGGTCGCCCAGTTGAGCCGTGTGATCATCGCAGGGGAGTCGCGTTGGGCAAAGAACTGGCGGCAGTGGCGAATCATCCCCGCACCCAACAGTACGCCATCCGCTGCGGACAGTTTCTGCACCACTTTGGGGAGATCAATCAGGCCCGGCAAGGGCCCGAAATACAGACCGTGATCGACAGCCACGATCACGGCGTTCGGCGAGCCAGAAAAGAGACGTCCCAGGCGGATCTCTTCTCCAACCATAGCCATGGCCACTTCTCCTGGGCGATCGTCCGAACTGCATCGGCGGCAAAAGGGGGGTTCGTCGGCGATCACCTGCCCCAATCATAATCCGAAATCTTCGGTTCGTCAATGTTTTATCTTCGGAATTATGCCTGTTTTATGTTGCTTTTTGTTTGATTTGGTGTATGATCAGGTCAGACTCTGGTGAACAAGGGGTAGCCGGGGATGAACACCCATCAACGACGTGACCTGATCGCGCAGAAAGTGCTCGAGTTGGGCCGGGTTCAGGTTTCAGACCTGGTTCACGAATTCGGCATGACTGACACGTCGATCCGCAATGACCTCACCATCCTGGAGGAGATGGGGCTATTGCGGCGCATACATGGCGGTGCCGTATCCACCCTTCGTTCGATTCAGCTGGCAGCCTATGACACACGGCTCGAGCTCAATCGCGAGCAAAAGGTGCACATTGCCGCCGCAGCGGCCGACCGGCTGCATTCCGCCGACATCGCACTGTTGGATTCCGGGACCTCCGTACAATACCTGGCCCGCCAGATCCCGGCCCGAGGCGGGCGATCAGGGCGGCTGCGCATCGTCACCAATTCCATCCCGGTGCTCGAGGAAATCGGGGGATGGGCACCGCACAATCTGCTCATGTTGGGTGGGATCTTCCTGCCGGAGCATCAAGCCACGGTGGGGCCGGAGACCTTGCGCGGCCTGCACCAATTCAACGCCACCTGCGCCTTTCTCGGCTGCGACGGCCTGACGCTCGAGGGCGGCATCACATCAGCCCACCCGCTGGTCGCCGAAGTCGGTCGCGTGATGGCCGAAAGGGCCGATCAGGTGATCGTATTGGCCGATAGCAGCAAGCTTGGCCAGGCGGGATTCGTGCCGATTATCCCGCTGGGGGACATCGACTTGCTCATCACGGACACCGACGCGCCCAGCGCCATCGTGGACGGCCTGCGCAGGCAAGGGGTTGAGGTCCAGCTCACCTGACACCTGCGTCGGCAGCGGCCAGGCAGAGCTCGGTTCAGCGTATTCGCCTTCGTCCGCCTCTTTCCGCCATCCGTTTGTGATGTCCTTCACAAGAGGCAGCAGACGCATTGCTGCCCCTTCGGGCCGTCAAGCAGGCCGCCCGGCAACAGGTGCGTTCAGGCCCTGGTCTCAAACTTCGGAACGTATACTCCCTCCAACACCGCAGCCACATTCCCCGCCAGAGTGGTCCCGTGGAAGAGAAGAGGCTCTCCGCGTTGATCGGGCGGCAAAGCCAAGTAGGCTTCACGCACCTGATCCAGGGCCAGTGCCAGGGCGGCGTTCGCCCAGCCCGGCTTGCCCCGTTCATGCGCAACGAGTGCTTTCTGTGCCAGGGACTCGGCCGAATGGGCGCGGCTGCTGGCAAGCAGGGCCCGGCGGAGCGCCAAATCCTTGATTTCGACTTCGTAGATCCAATAGACGCGTGCTGTCAGCTTGCCCGGTGCACGCACGTTGCTGGTGGGAGCGGGTTGGTTCTCCAGGACGACCCCAACCCGCTTCATGCTGTGCATCCCAGGTTCAACCTGAAGCCCCAGAGTGTCCTCGAATTCCTCTGCCAACTCTCGTGAGGGATCCATCTCCAGATCCGTGGCAGCGGCCTGTTCCGGGTGGGACAGGCAGAACTCTTGGAGGGCGCCCAGACTTGAAGGGCGCACAAAGACGCGGAAGTCGCCTTCTGATCGAGAGCGCTGGCTATCGAAGTTGAAATTCCCGACTGTCGACGAAAACCGGTCAGGGTTCAGCAGGCGAACCGCTCCCCCAAAGGGCTGCGCCTTGACCGTCACTTCGGCAGGCCGCGGGGGGCGAGCGACGCTGGCTTTGTGTTCGAGGGCCAGCATGCGAACGGCCGAGTCCGGATGTGCGAACACAACCCGGGCAAGCGCTGCCGCACTTACCCGCAAGCTCAATTCTTCCGTTGGCCCGACGCCGATGCTGTCAATCTCGGGCACGGTCAGCCGGATGGCGCTGCATAGGCAATCGCCTCTTCAATGGTCATGGCTTCACCCCGGCGCCAAAGATCAGCGAAGCCGTCAGGCAGAGCCGACTGCATGCGATCGCGCGCTGACGTCAATCTCCACCCGATCGGCGGGCCACCACGCGCCGGCGATGTGCTTCATTTGAATTTCCGCCGCACCAAGCAATGGAACCGCCCAGGCATGGTCTCCCTGCTGAGCGGCGACGCCGGCCAGGCCGGCAAGACACTCCGCAATCCCTCGGTGGTTTCCCAGCTTGCGGAAGTCACCGAGGCTCCTTAGGAACAGGGCCCGAGCTTCGTCGAACTCGCCTTTGTGCATAGCGATGTAGCCGAAGCTGTGAACGAGACGGGCCCGGTCCCCCCTGGCGTCCGCCTGCTTGAACAGAGCCTCGGTCCGCCGATAGTATTCTTCCGCTCGAGCATAGTCCCCCTGGACACGGGCGACTTCGCCGTAGTTGTTCATCCCGAACGCCATGTTCCAGATATCCCCAGTTTCCTTCAGGAGGGGCATCGCTGTATCCAGCCACTGCAGCGCCTCGGTTGGATTCCCCATACCGAGTGACACGTTGGCCAGGTGGACAAGCACCGTTCCTTTGAACCAGGAATTGCCTTGCTGGTCGAACAACTCCACGGCATCGACAAGCTCGGGATAGGCTTCCTTGTGTCTTCCCTGGTTGATCAACGTCGTCCCGTAGGCAAGTTTGGCAAGTGGGCTGATCGAATCGAGCTTCATCCTCTCCGCCATCTGAACGGCTGCCTGTCCCCTCGCTTCGGCCACTGGCAGGTCCCCTGACCACAAGGCGAGCATGGCCCGCCCTGTCAAGGCATAGGCTCGCTCGAACGAGTCACCCATCTCATCGGTAAGAACCAGCGCTCGCTCGGTCCATTCGGTTCCTTCTTGGAGGTAGCCGTGCCGATACCAGAACCAGGTGAGTTGGGACATCATGGCGATGGCCGGCAGGATGCCTTGTTCGGGGTGTTCGAGCGCCCAGCCCAAGGCGAGGCGGAAGTTGTCATGCTCCTCTTCGAAGCGCTTCAGCCAGTATCCCGAATTCTGGGCCATAAACCCCTTCGCCTTCTCTCTCTGCGGCCAACTGGGCGAAGTAGCCGCAGTGCGCCCCGAGAAGTTCATCCAGACTGCCAGCCTCCGCAGCCTGCTCAAGGGCATATTCTCGAATCGTCTGAAGCATTTCGAATCGGGGCTCATCTTCAACCGACCTGACCCGGCGGAGCAGGCTGCTGTCGAGCAGAGTTTCAATCCCGGTGAAGACCTCTTCGCTCTGCATGCTGCTGCATACGCTCTCGGCGGCCTCCAGTGAAAAGCCTCCAGAAAACACACCCAGACGCGCAAAGGTGATCTTCAAGGACGGGTCGAGGAGCTTGAAGCTCCAGTCGATCGCTCCTCGCACGGTTTGCTGACGATCAGAGACGTCTTGCGCCTTGCCGACCAACACGTCCAGACTGTGGTCAAGTCGATTTAGGAGAGCCTTGGGTGAGAGCATGTTGATCCGGGCGGCTGCAATCTCGATGGCCAACGGAAGTCCATCAAGGCGGCGGCAGATCTCCAGGACAGCCTCCCGGTTTTCCTGATCAATGTCAAAGCCGGGCCGCACGATCCTGGCCTGCCGCCGGAAGAGGGCCACCGAATTGACCTCCAGCGCTTCTCGCAGCGACAAGTCGGAGCTGGCAGGTGTCTTCAAGGGAGAAACCGGATACTCATGCTCGGCCCGCAGGTGCAGCGGCACCCTACTCGTGATCAGGATTTTGGATTTGGGCGCCGCAGCCAGCAGGGTGGATATGTCTTTGGCCGCCACAATGACCTGTTCGAGATTGTCAAGCACGAGCAGCAGGTTCTTGGTGGAAAGAAACTCCTGCAGGGTCTCCAGGAGCGGTCGGCCGCCGCCTTCCCGAATACCCATGGCATGGGCGATCGTCACTGACACAAGCGCCGGATCCGTCGTCTGGGCCAGGTCTACGAAGAAGACACCGTCCGCAAACTGATCGCGCACCAACCGGCCGACCTCCAGCGCCAGGCTGGTCTTACCAGTCCCGCCGGGGCCGGTCAGGGTCACGAGCCGGACGTCCGGACTCTGCAGCCTTTCGCCCAGGTCGGCCAATTCGACCGTCCGGCCCACCAGGCCGGCGAGCGGCACGGGCAAGTTGCCAAGTGGTTCCGATTTGCCGCTTGCCCGGGGCATTCCTTTCTCGGATGATGTTCCCGGCAACTCGGGCGCGTAGAGCTGGCTAGCTTCACTCGGCATAGCGATCCCGAAAAGTGCGAAGTATCGTCTCAGATTGGCGGCAGCGAAGATCAATCCCGCCAGCCGCATCTCATACGGCTGTCCCGCCTTGTGGCAGAAGTTCAGCCCGGCAGCTGTGCCGCCAAGCCAATACTGCCCCCAGAGGTCATCCTGAAGGCTGGGATGGCTTGCCTTAACCCATGCCTCGAACGTGCGCCTGCCCGATCGAATCACGGCGTTGACGCCCGCCATCTCGATAGGCACATCGTCAGCTCCGGGCATGTCCCGCTCACCGAAACGATTGATCAGGTCGAAGACACTCTGGGGGACGTTTCGCTCGATGGCATGGACCAGGTAGGACATCTCCAGATAGCGCAAGTCGTAAAAGAGCGGCATCTCTGGCTTGAAGAGCGAAAAATCGATCAGATAGTAGCCCTCGAGGGCGTCGCCGGTCCGTGAGAACCGCGCCAGGATGTTGTTGGTGTTCAGATCACCGTGCTGGAAACCAATGGCCGTGTCGATGCCCCTGATCGACCTCCAGGCTTCTGGGTGGCGGGCATAGCTGAGCGGGTTGGGGAGCAGATTTCCGTCGACGATGAACCCGCCCATATCGGGCGGCAGACGGCAATCGTCGCTCAGGAAATGTTCGATCTTCTGATCAGGCGCCAACCGGAATCCGAGCCATCGCTGGAGCAAATCGGCAGGGTGCTCGAAAGTCTCGAAGGTATGGGCTGCATTCCATTCTTCCAAAATGAGGCGGGTGGTCTCGGAAAACAGCACTTCGAGACGACTCTGTCGCGCATAGCTCGAAAGCGTCCGGAAACTGAGCAGAGATTGGCCGGCAATGGTGTAGAAGATCGCCATGACCTGGTCGGTTTCAATGCGATCGAGCGCCATCTCTGGAATATGTGCCCGGGCGAAATCCGGCGGGGATGTCTCCAGAACCGTTTGGTGGCGAGTGATCTCATCCGATGAAGTCCGCGGCCGCTTGCGATCGAGTTTCAGGATCACGTGTTCCACGCTGCCTGAGTCAATCGAAGCTACGCGAACGAGATAGACAGCCGCCCCAGACCACCCGCCGGCCAGTTCCTGGAGAGGCGAGATGGCTACTCTGTTTCTTTCTTCTGCCAGCTTGATGACCTCGCGAAACTCGGGTTCGAGATCCTGAAAGCTGGGCACAGACTCTGGCACGCAGCTAGCCTTTCAGCTTGAACGGCTGAGGAAAGCTCAGCAGACTAAGCGATTATAGCAACTCCCAGTCACGCGAATGGAGAAGAGGGACCCTCCTGCTCAGACGGCCCAGCGCCGACAGCGCACTGAGTTGGTTCAGGGGATGGGCGGCACGCTCGACGAAACGGGAGAACGCCGGCGGAGGATTACGGCCACATGTATTCCAGGCTGCGGTTTGTCAGGTTGAGGACCACCATCTGGCCCTCGACCATCAACCAAAGTCTGTCGCCGCGCCAGTCCACGACGTCTGGCACAGCATAGAAGTCTCCACTGACGCCGGTCAATGGGATCACCTCGACGCCGCCGCTGGTGCCTGTCGCCGGATCGAGGACTTCCACCGTCAGTTGATGAGGCAGGGCCATCGCCTGCACCACGCCCAAACCAGCCGACGTCAGGTGCGCCGTCCAAGCCGAAGCGCCCTCGTCGATCAGGCCACTCATGCGGTCGGGTTCATCCATCGGGCCGCTGTCGGGAAACGGATGGCTCCACAGCTGCTCGCCTGTCGACGCATCTACACCCCAGAGCTCGTATCGCGTCGTGCCACGCGTCCGCTTGGCGCGGCGTAATCAGCACTTCATCGCGCTGCGCCCAGGGCACAAACTCGTAGTCTGGGTCGTTGATCAGGATCCTCGATGTGCCATCGGCCAGATCCAGATCCACGAGCTGATTCTCGCTGGCCACATAGATGGAATCACCGGTCAGTATCGAGCTTGGGCCAAAGCCACTCGAGAAAGAGGTATCTCCCAAGGATGCGTTCCACAGCATGCTGCCCGAGCCAACATCCCACCGCTGTACGCAGGAACTGAAGAAACCGAACGGGATGACCAATGATTTCTGGTCCGGGGCGACCAGGACACGGGCGTTGAGATCGGGGTCGTCCGTGAACCCCGACTCAGGGTCGGTGCATTTCGGATTTCAGAGTCTGTACTTCCGAGCCATCCATGGGGTCGATGATCGACAGGATCCCACTTCCTTCGCGGTCGTCGAATATGGCGATGTGGTCCCCGACAGCGATCAGGTGATCGGGGGTGGTGTTGAGACGGATGGTCCATACCACCTTACCGGTCTGGGAATCGAGACCGTACAATCTCCCATCCCTGGCAAGGACGATGACGCGTTGACCCATCAATCTCAGACAATCCTGGGGGCAGCTGTACGGCATCTCATCCGATACGGACGCTTCCCAGACAGTTTGGCCGGTCGCGCGATCCAGCGCCATCACCCGGGTCTTGACCACGGCGAAGACAAGCCGGTCATTCCCGGCCAGAGCAGCCCGGTAGCTGTCGTCGCCCAAGGGAGCCGTTTGCCAGCGCAACGTGCGAGCACTGCCATCGAAGTAGATCAGGAATCGCGTGTCTTTTGCGTAGTCATAGGCATAGACCAGGGCATCAGGATCTGCGCCATCGGCGCCAGGAACAATCATGGCTGGCATGGATACGTGCAGCGTGCTCGGGGCAGGTGCGATGCCCGACAGATCGGCGCTGTCCAAACCCCGCACGATGAGATAGGAGACCAAACCCACGGCAGCCAGCATCACCATCGCCACGCCGATCGTGAACCGCGCCAAGTTGCCCGACCGGGCCTCGATGGTCCGCTGCGGTAAGTTGGTTGGTTGTGCGATAATTGTTGGCTGAGCCTCCGGCATCGAAGGATGGGGAAGCTCCAACAAGGCGCCGCAGTACTCACACGTTGTCCGAAACTCACCTTCAGTGACGTGAACCCGTGCCCCGCACGAAGGACACGTCACGGCCCGCACGCCCTCTTTTTCCGGCATAACTTCTTCTCCGTCGATGTCTGGGAAACATGGTAACTTCGATCTGACTGAGATTACCGGCGATTGCCTCGTCGAAGATTCCCCATGTAGTCTACATGAAGGTGGAAGAAGAGGGCCAGACCCCGATCAAGCCGGTTGGGATTGGTCGATGACGAAATCGCCGCCGAAGAACGCGGGAGGAGGGCCAAAATCGTGATCGGATTTGCTCATCTGTCCAGATCCGATCAGGCGGCCGGAGACTGGGTGGAATTGAGGGGTGCCGCCGGCTTCGCCGAGCCTCGGTTGACCTCAGCCAAATCAGAAAGGCAATCAAAGCCGGCGCGAAGGCCGAGGCCGCTAGGGCCAACTACAGCAGGCACAGCCGGACGTCCCTTAGACACACACCTGTCAAGCGGATAGCAAAGACCAGGATGGCTATGTTGGCGGTGTGGCGGGCCTCGCCTCCCAGGCGGTGTCGTCGTTCAAATCGGTCACAACCGTGGTGGCCCGCAACTCAATCTGCGCCACCAAAGGCAGGAAGGGTCAAAGCCCGCGGGGGCAAATGACTTGAAATCTGTCCCGATGGTTGGGCAGGCTTTGGCCGATCGAGCCGGTCGAATTCGCTAGACCCGGCCAGCAGATCGATTTCCGCCCGCTCGGTCACGACGCGTTCGATTCTCCCGTCCACCATCTGGATGACCTTGTCCACGTAGCGGCACATGCGCAGATCGTGCGTGACCATGATCCCGGCTCGCTTCTCTTCGTGGATCAGGTCGGCGAAGATCCCCACGACCTGGTTGGCGCGCTCGGTGTCGAGGTTGGCGGTCGGTTCGTCGGCCAGCACCACGCTTGGGTTGTGGATCAGCGAGCGGGCGATGGCCACCCGCTGCTGTTGCCCACCGGACAGCTGCGAAGGCAGGTTGTTCAGCCTGTCCCCCAGGCCCAGGCGGGTGAGCAGGTCTTGGGCGCGTTGCCTCCCCTGCCGGCCGTTGGTCTTGTTCAGGCGCAGCATGAGTTCGACATTCTCCAGGGCAGTGAGGTACGGCACCAGGTTGTTGGCCTGAAAGGTGAACCCGATCTTTTCTCGGCGGAACTGCGTCCGCTTCCCATCGCTCATCGCCCCCAGATCCTGCCCATCGATCAACAGCCGACCTTCGGTCTCGCGCAGGAGGGTGGCCAGCATGGCCAGCATGGTGGTCTTGCCGGAACCACTAGGTCCCACCAGCCCAACAAACTCTCCAGCGCCGACACGGATGGACACCTCATCCACAGCCTTCACGGTCAGCCCGTTGCCGCTGTAGATCTTGGTCGCCGCTTGAGTCTCAATCACATTTGCCTGATCCATGCGCTACTCCTACATGCCCAGAGCCGAGAGCGGCTCGACCTTGAGCGCCAGTCGTATCGAAACCATGCCACCGAGGGGGCCGATCAAGAGCAGCGAAACAGCGGCGATGATAATAGATGTGCCGGTAAAGATGATCGGGACGCCCGGCGGCATCCCCAGAGTCAGGCCGACCGTGACTGCCCCTCCCAGGAGCACACCGAAAACGGTGACGAAGACGATCTGCAGGATGGATGCGGTTGCCACAGTGGGATTGGGCGTCCCGATGGCCTTGAGCATCCCGATTTGCGGGATCTTCTGCAGGGTCTGAATCTGGAAGAAGCCTCCGATGACCAGGGCACCGATCAAGAAGGTGAAGCCTTTGATGGTGTTCAATGTGCTTTGCTGCTCCGCGAAACCCGGGGCCGACTCGTAGGCGGTCTTTATGTCGGTGGTCTCCACATCGTCCACCCCGGCGCTGACAGCCGCCGGAAGACCCTCGACCAAAGCCGGGCTGTCGGCCCGGACGGCAACGACATTGACCACCGGTTGTGAGGTGTAAACGTTTGGATCGGCCTTAGGCCGGTATCTGTCCCACACCGGCAACGACACGAAGATCGACGGCCGGAAGAAATACTGCTGCCCGTCGGTGATGCCGGCCACACGCAGGTCATAGAGCTCGTCCTCGGCACCTTGCGTCACCTTGATGGTGATGAAGTCCCCGACGTTCACCCTGGCGGCCTGTGCCACGCGTTGATCGATCAGGACAACCTTGGCCCGGCTGGTGCGAAGATTTTCTCCAACCACGGCGGACGGTGCCCCTGGCCTGCCCGGCTCGACCCCGATGAACGAAACGTCGAGCGGCTCCAGGCCGTCTTCGAGCACGATCTTGGCGCTGCTGAAGGCGATCGCCCCGGCGTCGGCGACCCCCGCCACACGGCGGATGCGCCGAACCTTGCTGTAGTCGAGCCGACTTTCAACTGTTGAGAATCCGGTGTCCTGCTGGAAGACCAGCAGTTGAGCATCCAGTTTCTCGAGATACTCCTTATTGGCGGAAGCCAGCCCCTCGCCCAGGCCGGCGGTGAACAGAACCAAGATCGCGATCAGCGCGATCACCAGGCTGAACAAGAAGAACCGTCCCTTGTTGCGCCAAACTTCCTTCATGCCGAGATAGACTGCCATTGTTCTTGCCTCAAGCTGAACCGAATGATAGCAATATAGCCGATTCCATGTCAGTTGTCAATACTTTGTCCAGATTTTATTGATATTCTCTGGTAATTGCGGTCCAAGGCGAGACAGGGGCAGCCTCCGCCGAGACGGGTCTTCGGATTATGAGAACATGCACAAATGGGGAGATGGCGGCCTGGCAACCGGGTCGGCGGGCGATCCCGAGGTGGACGGCGAGCAGCAAAAAGCGCCCTCAAGGGCGCTTTTCTTCGTTCCAGGTGGCGGGGAAAGGCTTCGCCCCTCTTACCTTCAGGTTAAGAATTCAAATCTTGTCAAGTTTGCCCCGAATGCACGGGCCGGCGTTGGGCGCAGCCAAAGCGTTCCGCATCCAAGACACTAGGTATGGTTCACGGCGCGATCAAGCCAGACCTGATCCGGGAGAGCGGGTCCTGCTTGTGAAATTCTACACAAACAGTTGGCGTGCCAGCCCAGCCTCAAAAATCACGAATTGTCGGCTGACTCGGAGATCTTCTTTGCCCGATTTACGCATTTGCCCCACGTCTCGATGTAATCGTTGGCCGAGCGGAACAAGGGAGCCAAGTCCTCGGCGGTCAGCCCCACATTACGCATATCCTGCAACAAATCTGGCAGCATCCCGTAGTGCGCCATCCCATCCAGGTTCAGATCGAAGTCGCGGCGCTCTCCGGCGATCGAACGAGACAATGGCCGGTTGTCACCCTGCATTTGCTCCCATTTGTCCCAGATAGGCTGAATCTTCCCGATCAATTCCAGCGCGCGCTGGTCGAGATCGGAGGGTAGGCTTGATGCGTCTCGGCGAGCGAAGTACGCCGCCTGCTGCTCCACCGGCCATTTCGATACCAACTCTTCGGCCATTGCCTGTTCCTGGTCGGCTAACCAGAAACCGCGGGTCGCGTTGTCAACCCACGCCTGATCGTGAACGACTTCCGCCAGCTTCAAGGCTTCTCGGAGCGTGTGTTCCGGAAAATCCGTCTCAGGATGTTCTTGCTCGAGGGGATTGAAACCGGCTTTGTATTGTGCGATCGCCTGCCAGATATAACATTCTTCTTCGTCATACGCGCCCTCTCCCGTGGCTTCAAACCGGTGCCAGCGGTGATCCAGCACAGGCGTGTCATACGCCACGCCATTCGCCTGACGATCGATCTCGCCTCGGCGTTGAGAAAGGCGAAGGGCATCATTATGGGCGCCAAAGGCTGCAAAGGTGCCGAAGCGCGGGCCAGGCAGCCCAGCAGCTCCGTTGATATCCGAGCCAATGGCCACGCTGTGGCCGCCCATTTTGGAAAGGGCGTACACATAGGCCTGGGCGAACGACGTGCTCGTCCCAGCGCACGGCTCCGGGATCTTGCCGGCTTCTTCGGGCAAACCTCGACGCAGACCAGCGATATCCCCTTGATTGAGGATGGGGGCCACGATCCCGCCGAGGCGGCCGATGCGTTCGATTTGGTCCCCTCGTTTTCCAGCTTCGTGCGCCACCTTGTGGACGTCGCTGGTGCCATAATGCTCATGCTTCTGGGGGTCAAACTCGGTCTGAGCACTAAACAACAGATCACGGAACCAGGTGTGAGAGCATATGACCGGGTATGCCTGTTGTTCGGCCATATCCAGCGCGGCATCGGTGGTCTTTTCGGACATGTGGTCGACGTCAATGATGAAGCCCTTCTTCATCAGCTCTTGGAGCAAAATCCGACCATACTTATTCAAGCCCAAGGTGTTGGCGTGTCCACCGCCCACTTTCGGAGCTTCAACGGCCTCGAACAGCTCTCGAATGCCGGGAATGTGGTCCAGCAGCGTGCGCCGGTGCATGGCTCGCATGTGTTTTCCGGAAACCATGACCGTGCGTTCAGCAGCATCCACCACGTCGGCGCCATCGTGGTCAATTCGATAGCGCACGCCAGTACTCCAAGCGTCCTCGACCGTCCACCTCTCGCCGGTGACGAACAGATTGACCATCTCCAGAAACCGCAGATAGATGGCCGTACCGCCGAAGGCGTTGTTGGTGAGATGGATCGGGGTGATCTGACGCACGCCGAGGCTATGCAGCCAGTCCAGCTCCTCCCCGATCAGTTCCCGTGCTCGGTCCAGATCTCCATGACTCAACTTCTCCAAGTCATCTGCATTGTGCCAATTTCCCAGCGAGTCGACCTCAACCCCCAGGACTACTGCCAGCCGATTTTGGCTGATGATTTGGCGGGCCTCCTCAGGCGAGTAGGCAACCTGAAGCCAGCCCTTCCCCGTTCCCCCACTCTGGGCATCGACATGAGCCACCATGGCCTGCATGGCAGCCAGTTGGGTCTGAATGGCGCTCTTGTCATCGTGCGCCAAGTGCGGGGTGGTCTTTGTGGCCAACAATTCATTGTTCACCGCAAGGCAGGTGATCAAGCGCAGACCACCTAAGTAGGAACGGTGAAGCCAATCAATGTACGCCTGTTGGTGAACCAGAGTGGTGAAGCGCGGCCAGACGATAAACTCTGGCCAGCCGCCGCCAGCCGGATGGCCAAATTCCGGGTTGACGTTGATCAGTCCGCCGTGAATCGGTTCGCACGAGCTAAGGGCATATTCGATGCCTTCAGAACCCGGATGTTGGGGATCGTAGGGCTCGCCCCAGAACGCCTTCCCACCGAAAGCCAAATGGGCCATGAGATGGGCATGCAGATCGGCGAATCCCCACAAGGGTGTTCCGGGATCAGCTTCCCAATAATCGCCACCGAGCGGCACCCGAGGCTGTTGTTTAGATTGCGATCCTTCCAGATTCATTTGTTACATCCTTTGGCTTGGCCGAACCACGAGTCCGATTGAGACATGCCCAGCTCGCAAGCTCCGGATCTGCAGATGATTGTGAACAACGGCCGCACCGTACGGGGTCGCGGCCCAATCTCGTCGCACATCCTTGCAGGTCGGTGGGGGCGCCCGCACACCACTTCTATCAGGGAGAATAGTCTTCGGTTGTGGTGATTTGGCCCTGGCAGACGTGGCGTGGCATGTGTGGGTGAGGCTCGTTGCAGCTGGGTTTGCCCCAGATGACCTTATCCTCAGTCCCCCGGCGCCGGTTCGAGGGCCAACTCAGATCTGCGCCCGAAGAGACGCAGCTCACGCCAATGAGCGGAAAATGCCTCTCGCCATGTGGCATAGCACGTATAGGAGATGCCGAACTCCTCACAGGTTGCCCGGACAATCGGCGCGAGACGCGGATAGTTCAGGTGGCAGATATGCGGCAGGAGATGGTGCTCAATCTGATAGTTCAACCCGCCGATGTATAGATTCAGGAGCCAATTATGCGGTGCGAAGTCCACCGTGGTCTCCACCTGGTGGACTGCCCACTCGTCGTCGATGTGGAGAGGGTCGCCAACCGGCACGGGGAAAGTGGCCTCGCCGCTAATGTGGGCCAACTGGAAAACCACGGCCATCACCAACCCAACCGTCATCATCACGATCATGAAACCAATCAGCACCTGCCACCATGGGTATACCAGCAGAGGCAGAGCAAACATGAGTGTGAAGAAGAGAAGCTTGCCGGCCCAGAAGATGGCCTTGTCCGCTGCGCGCATCTTCGGGTAAACGTGGTTGGCGTCAGACTGGCCGAAGAACACCATCATGAAATCGCGCAGGATGAAATCGATCCCGATCATGCTGTACACCAGCGGGAAGTACCAGGCTTGAAACCTGTACAGAGGCTTCCAAGGCAGGCGGGGTGTGAGGCGCATCAGCCCGTAGGTCTCGACGTCATCATCGAAGCCGGCAATATTGGTATAGGTGTGGTGCCAAACGTTGTGCTTCGTGCGCCAGCGAAATCCACTCATCCCAAGCAGCTCGGCGCTCAAGCTCATCAGCTTGTTGATTCGCGGATTGTCGGAGTAGCTGCCATGGTTGGAGTCATGCATGACATTGAAACCAACCGAAGCTATAGCCAGCGCCCACAGCATGCACAGGCCGATGTTGATCAGGGGGGGGAAATGGCCCAACAGCAGGAGCAAGTAACTTCCTAGCCACCAACCCAGGGCGACCACCGTCTTAACGATCATAGCGGGGACATCCCGCGCAGGCAGGCCATTGTCCCGCAGATAGGCGGTGACCCGCTCGTTCAGCTCTTTCCTGAAACCACGCCGCCCCGTGAATTGGAGAACTCTTGTGAGCAGCGTCTCTGGCGACAATCTCTGAAGCTGTCACCTCAACTCCCATCCTCGCTTAACCGGGTCCGTCAGTCACCTTGCCAATGCAACGCTTCACGCCTTACTCACGGCGAACGATAGTCCAAGATCACCATTGCGGGGAGCCATGAGATAAGCCGCGGCAACCGACTGCCTTTGCAGTATCTCACAGAACTATTATCGCATGTAACTTGCCCAAGCGGGACAATCCGGAGAGGGCGCGAGCCCCTGAGATGGCGTTCCAAGACCTGCCTCCGAAAGGACTTCGTCACCGGCGCACCGGGAGAAGCCATCATCTTAGGCCATCGTCAACCGGAGTCGGGCGGGGATGGCAGGTCCGCCTCTGGAACCGTGCAGCCAGTTCGTTCGACCCTTAGCCGATCAAGTTAGCAGTCTTGAGGGCCGCTTGTTCTATAGCATGGATCAATCGAATTCGTTCATTTGGGTCGCTGGCTTCCAGCAGCTGCATGGTGTCACGCCACACGGTTTCCCGCCAGTGCGTGATGAGATGAGAGACCAATATCTCATCGACCGGGCCAAGCAGCTCATCGATCAGCACCATGATGGGCATCACTGGGTCTAACACCTGATCTTGGACAGCATCAATCGTGCGCCCAATAACCGCGTTCACGTGACAATGATCGTTGTAGCGAGCAGTGCGCTGGTCGGCCTCCAGGTCGTCCCACTCAGGTTCGAGCAGGTCAACCAGGCTTAGCACCAAGTCGTAATTAATGTGGGCGTTGACGCCGGCCATCAACTTCTGAAGGGCAAGCGTGTGGGGGGCGCGCGAAATGTCGTGTGCGGAATGCCAGACAGCCGGCGCCGAGCTTGGGTCGCGCTCATATTCCTCAAGAGCCACAAAATAGTAGTCTGCGAAGCGCTCCATCAGTCGGCTGACCCAAGCCGAGTCGTGGAACTCCTGCTGGTCTATCGCGGAGATGATGTTGCGTGTCATGAGGAGATAGCAGCTGAGGAAAACGGCACGCTGGTCCGTTTCCGCCTCCCAATGTTAAATCTGTGAGGCCATCCGACTGACTACCGCCAATTCGGGTGTTGCCAATTCACCCTCCGAGCGAAACAGAATGGTTCCTGGTGATAACAGGGATGCCCGAGCAATCATACTCGATCCTGTCATGTGCCTGGGTGCATGCCCGGAAGAGCCCTGCCACCTCTCCGCGGGTACGACTGGAAAGCGTTTGACGGGCGAGAGAATCGTCCGCCGGGGGACTGGAGATTTGGGAAAAGGAGAAGGCATACTTTCGGGTGCCTTCAGGTAGCTGGCGGACGATTCGAACGTCCGACCTTCAGATATGAGGTCTGTATCCTGCCCGACCAGTCTTAGCTATGAAGAAAGCGCCCGTTTGGGCGCTTTCTTGTTCAGTAGCGGGGCTGGGATTCGAACCCAGGATCTTCAGGTTATGAGTTCGAATCCTACCGGGTGGGCCTAAGCTCGTCAGGCCGGCGTTATAAGGGGGGCCCGGTGATCTTTCTGTTTTGGGGGCCTCAACGGCTACCAGTGCTTGTCCTCTACCATTCTATGCGAACGCCTGGCCGAAGCAAGGCTCGTTGAGCAGATGTTCTTGAGCTTTGCAGAGTACATCGCCCAAGTGGGAAATCCGATTCCCCACGCAGAAGTCTTAGGCGGCATGGCAGGCTCTGGGGAAGGCACGTTTTTCGCCTGGAGGCTGGCTACCGAAGTCGCCGTCTCCGGGGACAAAAGTGGTAATCAGGGCATTGGCATCCGACAATTGCCAACCCCAGGCAGAGGTTGTACAATTTAAGTGGACAGGCATCCACTATAATGGACGGAACACCTAGCCGTATCATCAGGGATCGGAGCCCACCTCATCATTCAGCGACGAGAACCCAACGTCGGAGGGCGTGTTCGCAGCCTGCGTGAACAGCGCGGGTTGTCTCTTCGCGTGCTGGCCGAGAGGTCGGGATTATCGACCAACGCCATCAGCCTCATTGAACGCGGTGAGAATTCCCCCACTGTCTCCTCGCTTCACCTCCTTTCTACCGGGCTCAGTGTGCCGATTACAACCTTTTTTGAGGACGAACGTGATCAGGCGACGGTATTCGTCGGGCGAGAGAGCCGCTTGCGGTCCCAGAGCGATGGCTTTTTCATGGAAAGCTTGGGGATCGGCCTCAGGGACCAACAGTTAGCGCCTTTCCTCGTGACGGTCCAACCCGGCTCAGGCAACGCCGACATGCCGGTTACTCACCCGGGTGAAGAACTCGCCTATTGCCTCGAGGGACAGATTGAATACCGCGTCGGGGACGAAACCTACCGGCTGGGTCCGGGTGACAGCCTCTTATTTGAGGCCAGCCAGCCGCACGCCCTGGTGAACTCGGCTGCCGAGCCGGGCGCGCTGATCTTGGTGTTTCAGATGGCCGGGACCGGATCGCCAGTCGGGCCGCACACCGCTAGTGAAACGGGCGGAGAAAAGCATTGGAGCCAATCGTGAACCGTGTTGGGGGGGTCCCTTCTGGCAAGTCCGGCACCGGACAGCTCGGCCCAGTTAACGCCACATCGGATCGGGTTCCAGGTCCATTCGCCATGCGGTCCAGCAACATGCAACCGCGCCCAGCCTTGACGGACTGTCGCTCATGCAACCCAACGCTCAGGCTGGCCCACTAAGGGTGCTCCGGTGGTTGACTATCTCAAATTGCAGGTCTTCTTGCGAGCGGCTGAGAACCTCAGCTTCTCTGTAGCAGCCAAGACCATGCATATGACGCAACCGACAATCAGCCGCCAGATCCGGGCCTTGGAAGATGATCTGAGGGTGACCCTGTTCGAGCGTTCCAGGGGAGGGCCGATCCTGACGGAGGCCGGCCGCCTGCTGGTGCCCCGTGCCCGCAAGCTGCTCTGCCAGACCTGCGACCTCAAGCAGGTGATGGAGTCTCTTCAGGAAGAAGTCGTAGGTGAAATCCGAATCGCATGCAGCACAACGGCCGGAAAGTACATTCTTCCCCAGGTGGCAGCTCGCTTCTGCCACCAGCATCCGGATGTGTGGGTGTCCATCATGCGCTGCACAGCCGGGTATGTTGTCCCCCAACTCCTTGAGGCGGAGGCGGATTTGGGTGTTGTCAGCTACGAGATATGTGGGCCCGACCTAGAATGCCAGCAGTTTTTCGTCGATTCGATGATCCTGATTGCGCCAGCGAACCATGCGTGGGCGAGAGTTGGCGAGATTGATCCCTGTGAGCTGCTTGACCAGCGCTTCCTCATCCGGGAGCCCACCTCTGGCACTCGCCGTGTCATGCTCACCGAGTTGGCCAAACACGACATAACGCTTGATGACATGAATTTGTTCATGGAGCTTGGCAGCGCCGAGGCGATCGTCAGAACCGTGGAGGCCGGGTTCGGCGTGTCGTTTGTATCGCGCCTCGCAGCTGATTGGGCCATAAGGCAAGGCGGCGTGATCGAGGTCGCAGTGAACGGGATGAGTTTATCTCGCCAGGTCTACATGGTCCAGAAGATCATCTGCGAGCGAAAGCGAGCCGTCGATGCCTTCTGGAGCTCGGTCCACCACCCCCTCAACGCCGATCTGCTTCACCTGGCAGATGAGTAGTGGGAATAGGATGCCCGCCTTCCCCCGGGCGGGCATCGCTTTCAGACCTTCGCACCAGCGAATGCAATGGTCCCCGATCGTCAATCCGCTCCAGCCGGAAGGGCGCCAGGCACCAGTTCTCTGGCCTCTTTCTTTATTCGCTCAAGTGAGATGGCCAGAGGCCGGTACGCCATGTGGGTCCATTTGCCGATCCCAACTTCCGTGTCCAGCATGGCCAGCATAGCCATCACATGGACCGTATAGGCGACATAAGTCGGCCAGGCGGATCCGGTATACCGAAGAATGTGGACCGCGATACCCGTGGTCGCACCGATCAGGAGAAAGGAAGGGAACAGCCAGTCCGTATGGTGCGAAAAACGATGGATCTGTTCCTTCTTCTTCAGGCGACTTAACATAATCTCAACCGACGCCACAACCAGGACAGCTGTTGCATAGTAACCGAGCCAGCGCTGCGGGTTGGAGATCGGGTAGAGCTCGTCGGTTTGGAACCACCACAGCATAGGTACAACCAGGAAGAGCATGGTGACATAGCCCGTCATTAGGAGCAGGTGCTTGAGCCAGCGGTTGCGCTCAACCGTGCGCGCTGGTTCGCATTTTGACCACCAAAATCGTTGAGTTACAAAGTGGACGATGAATTCCCATAGGGCAGCCAGGTAGGTCGGCGCGGAAACTTGCCACAGGCTGTAATCCTTGCCCAGAACGTGCCTGGCCATGGTGCGCATGTTGCGCGCCACGTGAGCTCCCAGATAGATGAAGTGGGCCAGCACAAGCGCCCAGACCCACATGACAGGGGCGAAGGCGTTGAGGGCTACGCGCGTAGTTATGAGGTTACGACCACCAGTCAGCAGGTGATAGGCCAAGAGCAGGATCAGCGGCAGCATCGCCACGCGAAGGATAGCCAGGACGGCGGTCTTGCTGGACTGGTAGAGCTTTGCCGCGCCACCGGATTGATCGTATTGCGCGATGAGCCAGCGGCGGACAGCCATCATCGTCTCCGCCGGCTCTGCCCCGCGTGGACAGGTGGCTGAACAATCCCCACAGTAGTAGCAAAGCCAAGGATCCGTGCTACTCAGCAAGAGGTCTCTCAACCCCAACTGCACTAGGCGGCCTATGCTCCGGGGGAATGGATGCTCGTCGCTGGCCAAGGGGCACAGCGCCGTGCAATTGCCGCAGTTCGAACAGGCCTCAGGATTGATGGCCCCGAACTCTTTGATTTCGTGAAGCAAGTTGACGTCGACGCGTGTGGCCATGGCTCAGCCTCCTTCAATCAGGACTATGCCTCTGGGAGCCAAGTTCAGAAGGACGGGGATCGGACGGTCGATGGAGCTGTTGCGAGACCCTGGCGGCATGGCCCAGTACGGGGCAACCGCGCATCAGCTCATGGCCATTGATGCGATAGTAGACAGCGTGGCCCCTGCGCTGCGAGGCGAGAATGCCCCTGTCCTTCATCAGCCTCAAGTGCTGGGATGTGTTCTGACAGGATGAACCGATGGTCGTTGCGATATCACCCACGCACAGCTCCCGGTCGATAAGGGTCCATAGGATCAAGATGCGGGTGACGTTGCCAAACACCTGGCACAGTTCAGCCTGTCTACTTGCCGATTCGAGGAGTTGTTCGTCTGCAACAGCAATCTGGGACATCTCTAATTCCATCGAGTAATTGAGTACTTGATCCCAGTATCGAAGGCACCTTTCCGATCAGTAAGTGAAGGTCTTCCGCCGCAGTATGCAGATCCCGCATCGCGGGTCATGCATTGGGCGCATGACCCTCTGAGCGGAGACAAATCAAGAGGGATCGTCTCGAGTTGAGCTAGGGAGAAAGATGCGGGAGGTTCAAGAACACGAACGGATTTTGGGCAAGTATCCCGAGCAGACCGGGCGCGGCGTGCGTGTCGCGGGGGCTCAAAGAAACCAAAAAGCACCCTGACGGGCGCTTCTCTTGTTCCAGGTAGCGGGGAGAGGATTCCTTGGCCCAACCAGCGAGGGCAGGCGAACCCAGGACCTTCAGGTTATGAGTTCAAATCCTACAAAGTAGGCCCTAGATCGTCAGGCCAGCGTTCTAAGGATGGCCTGACGATCCTTCTGTTTTGGGAGCCTCAGCGGCTGAGATTGCTTCTCCTCCCCAATTCTATTCGAACTCCTTCTGGAAGCAATTCGCGATGAGCAGCGGAAAGGGTCTGCACAACCCTCGTCACGGGTTCCCTTCGCTGTGCTGAGGACAGGCGAATCCCGTCGTCGCTTCCTGAGGCAAAGGTCTTCATCGATCGGTGCTTACTGATAGCAATCTATTGACAAATAGTCTATAGATGATTATACTTTATCTATGGACAATGAGAAACCTTTTAACCGATCAGGACGAGGGCGCGGAAGGAGACGCCGGCGGGTAATGCAATTCCTGCAGCCATGTCTGCTGCTGCTGCTGCGTAGTGGCAAGGCCCACGGCTATGCACTCTTGGCGGAATTGGAGAATTTTGGATTCAATCCTGAGCGCCTCGACCCCACTCTCGTGTATCGTGCGCTCCGTGAAATGGAAGAGATGGGCATGGTCGAGTCTCACTGGGATGAAGAAAGTCAGGGCCCACGGCGGCGCGTTTATAGCCTGCTACCCGAAGGCGAAGGGCATCTGTCTCTGAGGGTTGAGGACTTACGCCGCACACGCGATGAGATCGATCGCCTACTGAAAATGTATGAGGACCAAGGTGAGACACCGGACGCATAAGCCTCTATGGCGGTTAGGTACCACGCGTTCTGAAAGGCCATTGTCTTAGAGGAGAAGAGAATGAGGAGCTTCAAATGCATCGTGTGTGAGCACACCTCGAAGCTTTCCTTCGGTGAAGGCCGCGCTCGCGCTCCGCTGACCAGTTCGGATTGCGGCAGCAGCAATGTCCACCGCGTACTTCACGACAATGGCAGGGATAACAAACTTGATGCTGTGGGTTCATTCCTAAACCACGGCAGGGGCCGAGGGCGGCGCTGGAGCCGTTAGGCCCCGAGAGTGGGCAAACTCCTATCCTGGCGTAACCGGTCACTCTTGGAGTATCGGATGTGGGATTGATCAATCAACTGCTTACCCAACTTCCACAGGGGAAGATCGTCGATATTCGAATTGGCATACACTGGACGGCTGTTGTGGTGCTGGTTGAAGGGCAACGACGTTGTGGATTATCTTCGACACTACTAGGCCCGCACAAGCACGGCGGCGAACCCCAGGTGCCCCAGGCGGGTGACCTGGAAAAGTTCAGCGGTCGCGAGCTTTCAGCGCTTGCGCTCGAACGACAGCATCCCATCCTCGCCAGCGTTGGGGTAGCTTCAATTAATGCCCTATTGTCCCCTTTCCAGCCGGAAGAATGGATTGAAGGAAACGCAGAGTCCGCCATTGCAGCGCGTGGGGCCGATAAACATGTGGCCCTCGTCGGCCACTTTCCCTTCATCCCCCGCCTTCGAACCCGTGTAGGTAAACTGTCCGTGCTCGATCGTAATCCCCTGGATGGCGAGTACGCTGCCGAGCACGCGCCAATCATCCTGCCTCAAGCCGATATTGTCGCGATCACGGGTATGGCGATTGTCAACCACACGCTGGAGGATCTGTTGAAAGTATGCTCGTCACAGGCGCTGGTCATGGTCCTTGGCCCGAGTACACCTCTCAACCCTGTGCTCTTTGGTTTTGGTGTAGATCTGCTCTCTGGATCCGTGGTGACCTCGATCGATCCGGTGTTACAGGCAATCTCGCAAGGTGCGAACTTCCGTCAGATCCACCAGGCTGGTGTTCGGTTGGTGACTGTGGAGCGCACAGGAGGACCATGACATGGATAACTGGCTCTTGACGAGAGCCCAGCCACCCTTGAAAGCCAAGGGTTCAGGGTAAAACATCCCGCAGCAGACAACAGACAGGGTCAAGTTGCCGGAGGACAGATATGAAATTGGTCATCACTTCAGATACACCGAAAATCAATTCTCCGATCGAGCGTCGTTTCGGGCGCCGCGCATACTTTCTGGTGATCGACACCGAAACCCGTGCGTTGGAGGCGCTGCCAGACCCCGCGGCGGAAGCCATGGACCTCAGCGGCGGGTCTACCGGATCGTGCCTGTGGGGGGCAATCCGACCTCGCTGACTCAATGAATGGTCTTCGTAGGTGGCGAGATGAAATCGATCATTTGCTTCAGGCTTATGACATAGAAATTCAACAAGGGTGAATACCGAGAAATCATGAATTTACACGCAAACGAGGGAATATTGACCAACGATGGAACAGGAAATGAGAAAATCCAATGCCAGCAAGAGATAGAACAGGACCCAAGGGTGAGGGTTCCCAAACATGCCGAGCGGCGGGTGATTGCAGTGATGCAGTCGAGTCCAATACGCCTAACGACAGCGCTCGCGGAGGCTTCGGGCGCGGCCTTGTCCGTCGAGGAAACAAGGGCCAGGGACAGGGACGCAGGGTGGGGCGCCGGCGCGGGTTTGGCGCAGCCGCGAGAGATGACAAGTGTGTCTGTCCCAGCTGCGGGCATGAAATTGCTCACGTTGCCGGGCAACCATGTTCACAACAGGTCTGCCCGAGCTGCAATACCCGCATGACACGCGCATAGAAGTTCACAGGAACTCTATAGGGCAGAAGGTAGGGAGACTGACGATGAAAGTAGCGATTTCTTCACACGACGGCAAGCTTGATACCCGCTTCAGTTCAAGATTCGGACGTTGTGAGTATTTCGTGTTGATCGACTCCGAATTGCGTGATTGGGAGGCGAAACGCAATCCAGCTGCAGAAGCCCGCGGAGGTGCCGGACCGAGAGCGGTGCAGTTTGTATCGGAACAAGGCGCAGATGCCACCATCACCGGCCGCTATGGCCCAAACTCATTCACCGCGCTCGATGCAGCTGGGATTCAAGCCTTTGAAGCCGACGACGGAACGCCAGAGCAGTTGATCGAGAAATTCCTGGCTGGAGAGTTGAAGCAGGCCCACGTCCCAACGGGCCCCGAGCTGCACTAGGGGGGTTCAAGAAATCATGGTGATTGCTGTAGCCAGCGGCAAGGGCGGAACGGGCAAGACGACCGTCGCAACCAGCCTTGCTTTGGCGCTTGCCGAATCAGGCACACAGGTGGCCTACCTTGATTGTGACGTCGAGGCACCGAACGCCCATCTCTTTCTGCGACCCGCACTCGATAACTATAAGCAGGTTGACCTGCTTATTCCCGAGGTGGACAGTGATGTTTGCACTGGCCGCGGGGTTTGTGCGGAAGCCTGTCAATTTCACGCCATCGTCACATTAGGTGGGAAGACGCTCGTCTTTCCAGAGCTTTGCCATGGTTGCGGAAGTTGCACTTTGGTCTGTCCTGAGAAGGCGATTACCGAGATCCCAAAATCACTGGGTCACTTAGAAAGCGGCCGCGTCAACGGCGGCATGTTCTTCGCCCATGGCGTGTTAGATATAGGCGAACCCATGGCGGTTCCGGTCATATCCCAATTGAAGGATTGGCAGTCATTCCCTCAATCAACCATCAGCATCGTCGATTCTCCGCCGGGCGCTTCTTGTCCAGTTGTCGAGTCGCTTCGTGGAGCTGATTACGTACTGCTCATTACCGAGCCAACACCATTTGGTTTGCATGACCTTCGTTTGGCGGTCCAGCTCACCCAGGAGCTCAATATTCCCGCCGGAGTGATCGTGAACCGTGACGGCATCGGTGATGACGGTGTTGATATCTACTGCCGTGAAAGCAATGTGCCGATCTTGATGCGCGTACCCTTTGATCGTGAATTAGGCGCAAACCTCGCCCAAGGTAAAAGTCTGGTTGCGGTTGCCCCCGAATATAAACAAAGGTTTACAGACCTGTATTCCCATATCAAAGCGATCCTGGACGATAGCGGGAGCAGGGGATGAAGCAGCTAGTCATCCTCAGCGGAAAAGGTGGCACAGGGAAGACCAGCGTTGCGGCTGCGTTCGCTCACCTGGCAGCAAACGGCAACGCGGCGATATTGGTGGATGCAGATGTAGATGCTGCCAATCTGGAATTGCTGCTCGCTCCCGAGGTGCTGGAGTCGCACGAGTTCGGCGGCGGTCAAGTTGCCGTCATCAATGAGGTTTCCTGCGAGGGTTGTGGAATCTGCAAGGATGTCTGCCGCTTTGATGCTGTGCACGAGGCCGACGGTGTTTTTCGTGCAGACCCTATTGCCTGTGATGGTTGTGCGGCTTGTGTTTACCAATGCCCTGAACACTCGATCCACATGCAACCACAAATGGCGGGGCATTGGTACCGTTCCACGACCCGTTTCGGACCGATGTTTCACGCAGCTTTACGTCCTGCTCAGGAGAATTCCGGCAAACTGGTCACGATGGTCAAGCAACAGGCACGACTACTGGCCATGGATGAATCGTACGACCTGGTGCTCGTCGATGGGCCGCCCGGGATCGGCTGTCCGGTCATATCGGCGGTTGCCGGGGCAGATCTGGCATTGATTGTCGCAGAACCGACGGCCTCCGGGACGCATGATATGCGCCGAGCTTTACAGACCACGGTGCATTTTGGCGTGCCAGCGATGGTGTGTATCAACAAATCCGATCTCTATCACCTGGGCTCGGATGAGATTGAAGCGTACTGTCGCACAGAGGGGATCCCTGTCGTGGGCAAGATTCCGTTTGACCCCAGCGTGACGGAAGCCATTGTCCAGGGTCAACCGGTGACGGTTTTCAGACCCCGGGCGCCTGCAAGTGAAGCATTGAGGGATTTGTGGGAACGGGTCAACAGCGAACTCATGGAAGGTGACCTTGACCATGCTTGATAAATCGGACAAACTCATGGAGAAGATCCAGGAACGATTAAACACGGTCATCGACCCGGAGACCGGCGCCGATGTGCTACGGATGCGTCTGGTCGAAGACCTCGTAGCCGACGATAAGGGTCGTGTGTTTTATACCTTTCGGCCATCCTCCCCGCTGTGCCCGATCGCCGTATCTCTGGCTAAACAAATCCAATTGGCTGTAGCCGATGTGCCTGGTGTGAGTAGGCAGATCATCAAAGTCACGGGATATGTTGCTTCCGAGGAATTGACCCAACTAATCAACAAGGAGAATGAATGATGCGCATAGCTATTTCCGCACAGACTAACAATGGATTGGACAGTCTCATCGCTCAGCACTTCGGGCGCTGCCCCTATTTTGCACTTGTCGATGTGGAGGATACTGAGGTGCAGACAATTCGGCTTATCGAGAACCCCTTTTTTGCCGGCCATGAAGTCGGGCAGGTTCCGGGGTTTATCCATGAGCAGAAGGCGGAAGTTATGCTCAGCGGCGGCATGGGTGGGCGGGCGATCCAATTCTTCGATGGATACGGCATAGCCGTCGCAACAGGCGCAAATGGAACCGCAAAGGCCGCGTTGGAGGCTTACTTCGCGGGTAGACTTAGCGGTGCTGCCCCATGTGCGGAGAGCATAGAGCATGGTCATGGTGATCATCACTAAATCGACCGAACAAACATAGCGGGGGTGAATAGAGATGACCGAGGAAAAAACGACTTCTAAGACGAAGATCGGCATCATTATTTGCGATCGTTACCGCCAATGTGCTGGTGGGAAGTGCTTCAGGGCTATGAAGAACCGGGAGGGCGCCTTCAGTATTTATGCGGATCAAGATGTGGAATTGGTCGGCTATACAACCTGCGACGGTTGCCCGGGGGGAAATATCGAATATGCAGGCGACGAAATGGTGAAGAACGGCGCCGAGGTCATTCACCTCGCTACTGGACTTGTTGTAGGCTATCCGCCTTGTCCCTATATCGACACTTTTCAAGAATTCCTGACGCAACGATACGGGTTGAAGGTAATCGTAGGCACGCATCCGATCCCTGAGAAATACCTTACCATGCATACAAGTCTGGGAACTTGGGAGGATCCAGCCTGGAAAGCGATCATTGAGCCTACCATCGCCGACGAAGAGACGCGCCTCGCGTACAACTAGACTCGCCAAAGACAGGGATGAAATGGCTCTTTCGTGCGATTTCTTTATCGTCAATGCCTGGCAGCAAGAGCGCTTGAGCCACGAACAAAAAAGTGTAAATAAACGGGGCCATTGTTTGCATATGGGGAATTTGACTCTGCAGTAGATCCGGTTGGGACACCGGTCGCGCCGCCCAAGGACGAGATAGCGTGCGATTTTGTGAGCTCTGGAACTTCATCCTCCCTTCCGCAGTTCCATAACCCCCGGATCTGAGGTCCGTATCCTGGCTGACCAGTCTTACCATAGAAGAAAGCGCCCGTTTGGGCGCTTTCTCGTTCAGTAGCGGGGCTGGGATTCGAACCCAGGACCTTCAGGTTATGAGTTCTAATCCTGCCAGGTAGGCCTTAGATCGTCAGGTTGCCGTCCGGAGGGTGGCCTGTTGATCCTTCTGTCTTGGGAGCCTCAGCGGCTGACATTGCTTCTCCTTCCCAATTCTATTCGAACTCCTGGTAGAAGGAAAGAACAATGAGCCATGGCAAGGGTCTGCAAAACGCGGATCGAGGTTTCGAATCCCTCCGTCGCCTCTGAGGAAAGGGTCATCAAGAGAAGCCGTTCATGGGTCTCATGAAATAGCAAAGACCCTTAGACGGCTTTCTTGATTCCATGTAAGGGTTTGGTGGCAGCCGCATCGGCAAGGCTGCTGCCAAATGCATGCTGATGAGGAGTCCTCACAAACTACGAGACAACACTTGGAGAAACCCGATTACTCGGTCGATGAATTTACCGTACAAGAGGGCGACTTACTCAAAGTGCGACAGGAGAAGACCTGTCGCCGTAAGGCGATTTGCTGCCAGCGCAATCTTGCTTCCTATGCCTCCAGGCGAGCCTGGGCCCGCTGCCAGAAGGCACGCGGGCCCAGGTGTAAGTGTCATACTCTTGGGGGGAGCCAGAACTGCAACTAGGGAGCGTCTATCTGGAATGACCAAGGACCTCGAAGTCCATAGACATTAACCAAGAAATCCTCGCTGCTAACAAGAGCGCTCACGTCGGCGGTGGAGACCCCAGGAGGAACGCTTTTCACTTCGATACCCGCAGCATCCGTTCCTGTCGAACATACGGCTTTGACACCCGGAAATCGAGAGGAGACCACGATTTGGTATTTGGCGAGGTTTGTCGCCGAGCATTCTTCTCCCTCCCGTGGCTCTGCCACTATGGCCGGTATTGTCAATTCGGCTGGACCAAGTTTGGCAGGGATCCCATCGAAGAAGACCGTGTCGCATCGCTGACCTTGTACAAGGGAGGAGTTTGGCTGAGTTGCGACGGATTTGGACCCATCGGCCGCGAAGGTGATGAGTTGGAGCGTGCCATCGGGCATGACTCTGCTGAGTGATATGGGATTTGTTTCGCTCCACATCACAACAGGGCCACCGAAGCTGACGTATGAACCTTCGAGCGTCCAGTCGGCTCCATCGGGAAGCGAGAAGCACACGTCTACTCGGAGACGACTGCCCACGTACTGAACATTGCTAATGCTGACTTCAACGCCGTTCGCAACTACAGAATTGGATTGAAGCGGGTCGAAGGCGGTTTGATCGAGAACCTGGTTGCCATCGCCCACTATTTGCACGGGTCCGGATGCGGCAGCATTGTCCGCAGGAAGCCAACTTCGCACTGCGATGCCGCCGATCACTGCAACCGCAATCACACCTATGGATGCAAGTAAATAGATAAGCGAGTTGCCACGCGCGATTCTTGGATGTTTGGATTTCATGAAGTTATCCTCTGATTGTCTTTCGTCAGCATTCTTACCGGACGAGGTCACTTTAAGAAACACCGGTACAGTAGTTGTCAGAAAGAGGGATTGGCACAGCAATCGGGCCGGTGTCGCTAAGGCCTCCGCAGGATCTCACGGGAATCGTGCTATCGGGCGCCACCATTGGGGTGTACACGTTTGTTCCACTTGAAATCTTCGCTGGAGAAGTTACGTCCTTATGGTAGCAATAGTTCACACACCCGTATCGGGCGGAGCCCGCCGCGTATTTGTTTGCCCCGGATTGATTGAGCGTTCTCTCCCACTCTGCATCACAGACCAGGGAGAATTTGTCTTCGACTCTCCCACCAGTAATTATCTTAGTCGGTCCTGTGCCCGCATCGCCACCGCACCCCATCGTTTGGGGATTCAGTCCCATGCAGGTGCTGCCATAGCAGCTCGCAGCAAGCGCACGAGAACTGGGCATCCAGACCGCAAAAAGGAATGCAGTCGCTGCCAGGATGACCAAGAAGATTCTGGAACCGTACTGAGAAGTGAATCATAGGCATTTTAGCCCTCCATATGGTGTAGACAAATTGCTGCGACTTTCATGAGAGGATTCGACGAGGTGTGCCGATGGCCCCCCCAACGTAACCCTCTTGGAGCGTGAATAGAGGTAGACTGAGATTGGTTGTTAGCTTGTACCCCCCAGACCTAGACAATTCCTGCACTGACGTGGCACCCCGAGAATACTCGCCTTTGGTGCAGGTCCGGGTGTCAACCCGGTGTCAAAACGCGGACGAACTAGGTCGAGGACCGGGTGACGGGGCAATGGCCATTTCGGGCAATTGCCCGAGACTTTTCCTTGCCGTTTCGCCTGCGTCATCCGTGCAAAGGAGAAGCTCAGTTGGTCAGTAAAGGGAGTTCCGGGAGATTGTTCCGAGAAATCCTTGTCAAGATCCTGTGCGCATTCTTTTTCGGTAATCTAGCCAGACCGTAGTGGTATCTGTCCTTGCCCTGATGCAGACGCGGTTCCGGCGGGGTCAGCCCATAGGCTAGCACCTCCGGGTGGGATTATTGCCTCGCCTCCGGACAGGCCCCCAACAAGTGAGTTGATGAGACCGGCCCACAACCACGATTTCTAAGTTCATGCGTCTTTTCGTGAGCCACCGGCATTTGATTTCGGCTGATGGAATTAACCGCGGCTGAGATATCCGACCATGAACCGACAGCGGCCGAGGGCGTCAAGGCGCCCTCACAACTCCTAAGCGAACGGAGGCAGTCAGCGGCCCTTCAGGACAAGGCACCGGTGTACTCGAAAGGCGCTCGCGTTGCAGAGATCCCAATTGGAACCGAGCCCTAGTTCCGAAGCTCGAGTCCGTTGTGGCCTATAATTGGTCTAGGAACCATTTCAGTTCCAGTTGGACGTGCACAGGGGAAGGGGGCAATTCTCATGATGGCCAGGCCTGGTGATGGTTCTGTAGCGTGTCAGAACTCGTGAGACAAGACTGGAGCTTAAACAAGTAGAGACTTTTCGGCCGGAAGTCGGTTAACACAACAAAGGAGAAGCTCATGGCCGAGAAGAAGTCTACTGCAGAAGCGACGGTGAAGAACATCCGCCGCAACACCCGCAAGAAGTACAGCGCCGAAGAGAAGATCCGGATCGTGATCGAGGGGTTGCGGGGTGACCTGACGGTGGCGGCGCTCTGTCGTCGGGAGGGCATCAACCAGAATTCGTACTACAAGTGGTCAAAAGAGTTCCTGGAAGCCGGGAAGCACCGCCTGGCTGGAGACACCCAGCGTCAGGCCACCAGCGAAGAGGTCAAGGAACTGCGGAAGGAACTCGACCAGCTCACGTGTGCCTGCGGCCCAGTGCAGGCAAGCTGTTGGTGGCGGAGCTGTCCCTGAAGAACCGGGTGCTCACACCTGCCCTGGCGGGCGGTGCCAGGGAAAAAAGCTTGCTGGGATTGGGGGACGAAACGTGGAACGAATGATCCGCAGAACCCCCGAGGAGAAGATGGAGATCATCCATCTGGTGGAGCACTCCGATCTCTCCATCAGGAAGACCTGCGCCGAACTGGATGTGGCACGCAGCACCTTTTACCGCTGGTACAGCCGGTATCAGGAGGAAGGCTTCGATGGCTTGATGGACAGGCAGCCTGAGCCGAGGCAGTTCTGCCTGCCCTGGTGGGTCAGGCCAGGGGAACCGGATTCCTCCTCCTGTCTCAGATCAGATCGTTGCCCTGGCTCTTGCCCATCCGGAGAAATCCCCGCGGCAGATCGCCTGGCTTTTCACCGATCAACAAGGCTATTTCGTCTCGGAATCCAGCGTGTATCGCATCCTGAAGGGCTTCGACCTGGTCCAGAGCCCGGTCTTCCAGATGGTGCCTGCCCGGGAGAAGTTCGAAAAGCCCACCCAGCGAGTGCACGAGCTGTGGCAGACCGACTTCACCCAGTTCAAGGTCTTCAACCACTGGGGGTGGTACCCTGGACTGCGTCTAGGGCAGGCTACCTTTCCTCGATCCTGGATGACTACTCCCGCTACATCATTGCCTGGAGGCTTTCCAGCAGCATGGGGTCGGATGACGTTGAAGAGACCTTGAAGATGGCACTGGACAAAGCCGGGCTGGAAACGGCCCGGGTGCGCCACCGGCCGCGGCTGCTCTCGGACAATGGCCCCGCCTATCTTTCCAAGGATCTGGCCACATTTCTCCAACGCAAGCAGATGGATCACGTACGCGGTGCGCCCTATCACCCGAATGCCCCAATCACTCTTGGGGTGACCCAGGGCAAAATCGAGCGCTGGCACCGGTCGATGACGAGTCCCTGCGCTCGTCCAGGGAAGAACGTTGTCCGGTTGGAGAACTACTACTCCCCATCAGAACTTGAAGCCGCCATCGGGGCTTTCGTGAAGTACTACAACAACGCCCGGTACCATGAGGCGCTGGACAATCTGACCCCAGCCGACGTCTACTTTAGGCGAGCAGAGGAGGTCAAAGGTCGACGGGACGAGATCAAGCGCAGGACCCTGCAGTCACGCCGAAGGAATCATTTCCGGCAGCAGAGGGCATATACTCCAGGGTAGCGGGGGACCGAAAAGACTCTACTTGCGGAGCCAAGCTTCTGTCCCAATTGTTCTGAGGACATACAATCATGAACCATCCCCCTGGCGCGGAACTGGCTCAGTAGATCTGTGGGCACACTAATTGAACAACTCAGGCACTTTGTTTGCACCCTGGTACGTTGAGACCGGGGTTGAATCCGCAAACCCAGCTACTAGAAGAGGGTCCGTACGAGCAGAAGGCTCCCCGCCCCAGCTACGATTGAGAACCCATATGCAATGACCAACGCCTCCAACGGCCCTCCAGTCTGGACTATGAATCTGAATCCTACCGAGAAAGCAACACAGTTGATCTCAGAACTAACAAGCAATGCGGGAACAATGGATTGGGAGAATTCCAGGTCAATCGTCTTCGAAGTGACCAGGAGTGTGGACACAATTACTGCAGGGAATGTGGAAAACACACCGCCCAATAGTGCACCCCCGAAACGGCTGAGGATGACCGCACTGCCCACAATCGCGCCCCCGAACACAGCCCTCCCTAGCATCTGAAACAAGGAGTGGTGAAGCTCGACGCCTGCCGACGGGCGAACTCGAAGAGGACCCATGAGCAGACAAATACCTGACACAACGATTAATGACCAGACGCCGATGGCCCATTCAAATGATGACGGGGTGATCATGAAGAGTAACCCCTGGGCACCACACCAAATCAAGATCGACCCTGCAATGGCCGACGGCAAACCTCTTTGGGCTAAAAGGAGGAACGAGATAAGAAAGAATACGTTGGCTGCCATGGCTAACGGAAAGGCCGTCGCGGCATCAAAGGCGACCTTGGGTCCTTGGGCAACCGCGATGAAGAACAATGCCACCGGTGCAGTTGCCGGGAGCCCCGCAATGAGACCCCCGACTTTGCTTCCAAATCGCTCGGCGCAGAACGTGGCACCTGCGATCCAAACACCTCCCACGACCCCGCTGGCGGCCACCTTAGTGACAAACGGGTCCATGCCTAGCATTCCATGAGCCGAACCGGGAATTCCGAATTATTAGGTCATCACTCAATCCCACATTCAAAATCCCAGCCGGATTTCACATCTCTTTCAAGCGGGGGATGATCTCGTTGGCAAGAAGCTCAACCTGCTGGGGTTGGTAGCGATATGGGATGAAAATGATCCGGTCCAATTCGGTTTCCATATACCCCCTCAGTTGCTCCACACATTCCTCCACTGTGCCCCTGACTGCGTGTTCCACGGTTAAATCGCTCCATCCGGCGAAATCCCATTCAGTGGTCAGCCAGTGTCGCATCTCTTTGTCGGCCTCTTCTTCTGGAGGGCCAACATATATGGCCACCTGGTTGGTTGCCGTCAGCTCGGACGGATCTCGTCCAGCCTCCTTGGCGAAGCGTTTGATCTTCTCCCAAGACTTATTGAATCCATCCGGTGTGTACGCATAGGTGAGCCAACCGTCAGACTTCTCGGCGACCCGGCGAAGGACTTTGTCCACATAGCCTCCGATAAGGACCGGCGGGCGCGGGTGCTGGTACGGAGGCGGCACACAGACGGCATCTCGCAGATTCAGTTCATCCACCTGTATCGTCACCGGTTCCCCCGACCAGAGATTGAGGATGATATCAAGGTTCCTCTCGAAGATCCTGCCACGTTTCTTGAAAGGAATCCCCGCAGCATCAAACTCGCGCGAGTACCATCCTGATGCGGCCCCGAGGATCAGGCGCCCCTTGGAAATCTGATCGACGCTCGCCATTGTCTTGGCGGCCCAGACGGGATTGCGGAGTGGGAGAATCAGGATTCCTGTCCCTAGCTTGATCTCAGTCGTGCGGCCTGCAATTGCTGTTATTGTCGTGAACGCTTCAAGAATGGGGAAGTTAGGATCAACACCTAAGAGCAAATGATCAAATACCCATAACAATTCAAACCCCAGTTCCTCCGCTCGGGCAGAATATCGGAGGATTTCATCCACGTCGGGGATCTCGTTGGGACCTACGAAGTTCCTCACTGCCAGTCCGAATTTGTCGGCCATTCCAAATCTCCTTTCGGTTACAGGAATCGCATCTCCGGGTCTAGTTCACGTAGCGTCTCAAGCTCTTTCCGCGTCGGTGGTTCCGTAAAGGGAACCTCATCCGTCACCAAGAGCTCGAACCCTGTGTTCTCCAAAACTTGGTCTAGATCGACACCAGGGTGGAGACACTCCAGGGTAGCAGCCTTTGTCTTGGGGTCGAAGCCCATCAGGCACAAATCGGTAACGACGAACTCACACCTCCAAAGATTAGGCCTGCGTTTCTACGGCTGTCTCCCCCGTCAAGAAACCCGGGGCTGGTTACGAAATCGACCCTAGGGACGAAGCGCCGTTTCTCGTGCACAGTTACTAGAATCGTTTCCCGGCACAAAGAAATGATGTCGTTTGCCCCTCCGCTCCCGGGAAGTCTGACCTTCGGATGCTCGTATGTCCCTACAACGGTTGTATTGACATTGCCAAACCGATCAATTTGGGCGCCTCCCATAAACCCTGCGTCCAAGAAGCCACGTTGGGTCAGGAGGAAGATGTCATTGATTCCTACCAGCATCTGTGCCCGGTGGGCAATGCGCATCTCATTCGTCGAAATTGGCAACCTCCCAGGTATGACTTGTGGCCCAATGGAGCCCCCTTCTACGATGATCGTCAGGCCCGGTGTATGGGTCTGTTTGGCAAGAATGGCCGCCAAGAGAGGGATACCCACTCCGGCGAAGATTGTGTTCCTGCCTTTCATCTGTCGGCTGGCCATCACGGAGAGCAGTTCTGTCGATGTGTAAGCTTCCATCACGACACCAACTCCCTGGCAAAACGGGCCTGTTGTTCAATCAAGTCTGGCTCAAAGAGAGACATGTATTCCTCGTGGTCTTTCACACCGAAGACATACCTGTCCAAGTACTCGAGAATGGCCGACGTGCCCTTTGCTTTGATTTCGTCAACATAAGTGTCATAGTGGGTGAAGTCCGCCTCGTAGAGACCGTGGACTTCGTGAGGAAATGCGCCAAAGGGAACGTGAACCACCGCATCGACCATGAAGCCCGGAATCGCTGTCCGGTCCGGATGTGTCCGGATATCCTCCTCGTCAATGATCTCTTCGGCCGTCACCAACACGCTAGTGGAGGCAGCGGCGATCTCAAAGTCCATGAATGGGTAGCCATCAATCTGGGAGTTGCCAAATCGGTCGGCCCGGTGGACATGGATCAGAGCGACGTCAGGAAACAGGGCGGGCACGAGGTTGACGGTCTCTCCGGTAAACGGGCATGTCATGGTCTTGCAGTTGGTCACACGCGCCAAGTCGGAACCGAGCATGGTGAATGTGGGCAAGAAGGGAATCCCCATGGCACCGGCCCTGTAGCGCATGCCTAGCCCCATGTGGCTCCAGTCCTCCAGCTGAAGCGTACCCCCCTCACCCTTCTCGCGTAGAATGCGGGAGATCCCCCAAGGCAATCCAATCCCCAGCCAACTTGTAATGACGTTCTCGACTGCATCCAACGCCATGAACCATTCACCCTCATAGCACATGAGGTTCTTGGAGATGGTCAGTTCCTTCCGCTTCTGCCGTATGATCTCCATGACAAGGGCCAACGGGGTGCGAGTGAACATACAGCCTCCGATGGCCACATGATCTCCGTCCTTGACAATCTCGACGGCTTCCTTGAGAGATGTGAGCTTTTCTACCGAGGCAAGCGATTTTTCGCCGAGCCGCCGCCTCGCTTCAATAAAGTCTGCCGTTTTCAAGATCTACACTCCTTCTCTCACAGGCCGGTACCGAAAGGCCCAGACCAAGGCACTCCATTGGAAGTACAATGTGAAACGTCTAGGATATGGACTACCCGCGTTCGGTCTCTGACGGAGTTCACGATTCCCTGCCCGTCCCCTCCTCCAGACAACGAAAACGGCCACCCTATGGGAGGTGTTGCCTACAGAGATATCCGGCAACATCCAGCTCCCGAATTTCACCAGGAGGATCGAAATGACATGGCTTCAAGACATGAAATGGCCCGATGTGGAGGCCTATCTGAAGGAAAAGGACTTGATTCTCCTCCCGGTGGGGAGTACGGAACAGCATGCCAGACACGCTCCCTTGGGAACCGACACGCTTATCGCTATTCACCTTGCGGAAGACGCCAGCATCCAGACAAAGGTGATCGTTGCGCCGCCGCTGTGGTTTGGCTGGAGCCCTCACCATCTTGTACTCCCTGGCAGCATCAGCATTCGGGCGAAAGTCCTCCAGGACCTCATGTTTGATGTAGTTGGTTCCCTGGCCAAGCACGGATTCGGCCGCTTTGTGATCGTCAATGGGCACCGGATAACCAACCTGCCTTGGATGCAGATTGCGGCCGAGAGAGCCCAAACCGAGCTGAAGGTCAGGGTCAGAATCTTCGATCCCGCTTTCATGGAGAAGGAAATTGCCGACGAACTCGGCTTTGGACCGGTGGGACACGCCGAGGAGATTGAGACATCCCAGCTTCTGTACATCGAGCCTGACCTGATCGACCTCTCTAAGGCCGTGGACTCGGACCCACACGATACACCCCTCTACCAAGTTGACCCACGCTTTGCCGAAGACACACTTTGCTACGTTCCAAGCACTCAGGAGCAAATGCAAGAGATCGTGGCAAGAACGGGCGGCAGCACTGGCCACCCTACCAAGTCGAATCCCGAGTCCGGGGCAAAGCTTCACGAACATCTTGTTCAGCGTCTTGTTCAGGTTATCAGCCAGTTTGAGTAAGCCTCCAACTCGGCCTCGTGCCTGAAGTCGCCTTGGCGCAATGCCTACTGGCGTTTGGGTAGATAGCCCATAGCTACGCTTGCCTCGGCCGCAGCTTTGCAGACCCACTCACTCCACAAGCGACGTTCCTCGGACTTCACTCGAAAGAACGGTGCGAAGATGCTAATCGCACCCTCAGGATTACCGCTCAGCCCCCGAATAGCAGCAGCCGTGGCCCAGACCCCCATTTCTGATTCCTGTTCATCCAGAGCGTATCCTTCCCGGCGCACTGAGTCGAGAGCTTCCAGAAGGCCAGTAAGCGTAGATATCGTGAAAGGGGTTAAGGTTTCCAAGACGTTGGATGGATACAGGTCGCTAATGCCCTCATCGGTCAGGCAGGCCAGCATCGCCTTGCCTGAGCCGGTTGCGTGAGCACCCAGCCTTGTCCCGACCGGATTGACGACCTGGACCTGGCCGTCAGCTGTTCGCTTATCGATGAATACGATCTCAACCCCCTCCAGGATCGTCAGGCTTACGGTCTCCCTGGTGACGCGTCGAAGCCAGTCCATAGCGTGGGAAGCCGCGGTCAGCAGGTCCGTCCGGGATCGAAACGCTGCTGCTAACCTACCAAGCCGCGGCCCAAGGCGATACCTGAGGCTGAACTGGTCCCTTACAAGGTATCCAGAATCCAGGAGTGTCGCAGCCAGTGCATGCGCGCTGCTTGCCGGCAGGTCGAGCTCCCCGGCTATTTCACTCAACGTGAAACCGTCCACAAAATCACCGATAAGTTCGAGCATCGCCAGTGCACGCCTAGCGGATCGAACCTGTCCAGAGGCAGAAGAGGTGTTACCCTTGCTCAAAGTGGGTATCCCTAGCGCCGACGGGGCATTGCACGAATGAATTGGCGCGTTTCATGTATACGAATACAATTCAGAACCATGAATAGTATATCATCAGCCGCCCTCTGGTCAAGCTAATCCCTCTTCAGCCTCGGGCCCGAAGGCCTATAATCATCCTAACGACTGACGAGGTATCTCCTTAGATGGAGTTGAATTAATGCGGATCGGCATCGACATTGGAGGAACATTTACCGACTTTGTCAACTTTGACGAAGAGGCGGAGTCATTTGAGACCTTCAAGGTCCTTTCAACTCCGCAGGATCCCGCGCAAGCTGTGCTCGATGGCCTCACAAGAATAGGGCCGTCGCCGCGTTCTCAACATTGTCCACGGATCGACGGTCGCGACGAACGCACTCCTTGAGAGGAAAGGTGCCGTCACGGCCTTCGTCACAACCCGGGGATTCCGGGACTTGCTCACAATCGGCCGCCAGTCTCGTCTAGACATCTACGACTTCTTCAAAGACCGGCCGGAGCCGCTAATTCCCGAAGAGAGGTGTTACGAGATCTCAGAGAGAGTGGGCCACCGAGGCGAGGTACTGCTGGCCCTTGACGAATTGGAGATCCCTCGGTTGATCGAGACACTGGCAGAGGCACATGTCGAGTCGGTCGCCATCAGCCTGCTCTTCTCGTTTCTCCATCCCCAGCATGAGGCCGAACTTGCATCAAGCCTGCGCGCTGCAGGATTTGTAGTCTCCTCTTCAAGCGAAATCCTGCCTGAATTCCGGGAATACGAGCGCAGCAGCACAACGGTCATCAATGCTTATGTCTCACCGATTGTGGATTCGTACCTTGGGAAACTGGAAGCCAGACTGGGGGAGGCCGATTTTCGGATTATGCAGTCCAATGGGGGGAGTTCGTCCGCCGCGGAGGCACGTGCTCTCGCCGTGCGTTCGATCCTTTCAGGACCTGCCGGAGGAGTTGTCGGAGCCTTGCACATAGCCCGCGCAGCCGGCCAAGATAAGATCATCGCGTTTGACATGGGTGGAACCTCAACCGATGTGTCGCTCTCTGAAGATGGGCAAGTGCACGTGACCAGCGAGTCCGAGGTCGGAGGACTACCGATTCGCATCCCTGTTATCGACATTCACACCGTGGGATCCGGAGGCGGATCTATAGCCTATGCCGACGCGGGTGGCGCGCTGCGCGTGGGGCCGCAGAGCGCGGGCGCAGACCCCGGGCCAGTGTGTTATGGGCGCGGAGGCACCCAGCCAACAGTGACAGACGCCAACTTGGTGCTGGGGAGACTTGCACCCGAGCTCTTTCTGGGGGGCGAGCTGAAGCTTGACGCGGTCGCAGCCAGAGCACGTGTCGAAGAACTCGGCCGTGAACTCGGGCTGGAACCTGGGTCGACCCTGGAAATCGCTGAAGTCACAGCACTTGGGATTCTGGCCGTGGCGAACGCTCACATGAACCGAGCTCTTAGGGTCATTTCGGTCGAGCGAGGACATGATCCAATCGATTTTACTCTTGTGTCCTTTGGTGGTGCCGGTGGGTTGCATGCCACTGAGCTTGCCCGCAGCCTGGGCATGCCAAGGGTCCTGATACCGTTTGGTGCTTCCACGCTGTCTGCTTTTGGGATGCTGGCGGCCGATGTGGTCAAAGACTACGTCCTGACCGTCATGTTGCCAGATTCGACGCCCGTGACCGTCGTACGAGAACGGATGTCTGAGCTGGCCGCAAGCGGCCAACGAGATATCGAAGCAGAAGGGTTTGAGCCAGCGAATATCCATTTGTTCCCTTCGATCGATGTCAGGTATCGGGGTCAGGCCTATGAGCTTTCGATACCCCTCAGTGAAGATATCGTTCAAGATTTCCACCGGGCACACAAGCAAGCCTATGGGCACAGTGACGCAAACGCATCAGTTGAATTCGTCAACCTAAGGCTTCGTGCCGTCGGGGTAATTCAACCACCTCCCTTGCCCAAGGTATCTCTTGGGAAGGAGGGTCCAGAGGTCGCGCTGATGGGACACAGGCGGGTCGCTATCACTACACTGGAGGCCCCCTCCGGGCTCTGGGAAGAAGTCCCTTTCTATTCGGGCGACCGCTTGAAAGCCGGCCACGTGATTGCAGGGCCAGCTCTGGTCATTCAGAAAGACACTACGATATTCCTAAATGGGGGAGACTTAGCATCCATCAATTCCTACAGAAACATGCTGATCGAGGTGAGTCCTCAATCATGATCGATCCGATCCGTCTGGAAGTCTTCAAACATCTTTTTTCTTCGGTTGCCGAAGAAATGGGAATGGTCCTTCGAAGGACCGGGTATTCTCCCAACATCAAGGAACGTCGCGACTACTCATGCGCCCTGTTCGACCATCAAGGACAGATGGTTGCCCAAGCAGCTCACATCCCGGTCCATTTGGGAGCCATGCCCCTATCGGTCAAAGCGTGCCTGGAGGCGATGACCTTCGAGCCAAATGATGTTGCCATCCTCAACGACCCGTTCCATGGCGGAACTCACCTGCCTGATATCACTCTGGTCGAACCTATCTTCATCGAGGATCGGGGTTCAATGCGTATGATCGGTTTAGCCGCCAATCGCGCCCACCACTCCGACGTCGGCGGCATCTCACCAGGCTCGATGCCGCTCTCCCAAGAGCTCTATCAGGAGGGCGTAATCATCCCTCCGTTGAAGCTCATCGAGGCCGGCCAACTGAACCAAGCCGTGATGGAACTGCTTCTTGCGAATGTGCGGACGCCGGGAGAACGCGCCGGCGACCTACGTGCGCAACTAGCAGCCAATCACAAGGGCACGGAGCGCATCACACAGATGGCATTGCACTACGGTATTGAAGAACTCTCAAACCTCATGCAGGGCCTCCTTGACTATTCGGAACGAATGACCCGTGCGCTCATTTCCGATTTGCCCGATGGCGTGTACAAATTCGAAGACGTCATGGATGATGATGGGATCGATCCTGAGCCTGCCGAAATCAGGGTGGAAATCACGATATCCGGCGACCGAGTCGTCGTGGACTTTGGGGGGACTTCCCCTCAAAAACGCGGGAGCATCAACGCGGTTTACGCCATCACCCTGTCGGCTACACTTTATGTGTTCAGAGCCCTTACGGGCCTAGATATACCCGCGAATAGCGGGTGCTTGAAACCTATTGAAGTGCTCGCACCAGTGGGCAGCTTGGTCAACGCCGTGTCACCTGCCGCCGTTGCTGGCGGCAATGTGGAGACTTCACAAAGGATAACGGATGTCTTGCTTGGCGCGCTTGCCCAGGCATGCCCAGAGAGGGTACCGGCCGCAAGCCAGGGGACAATGAACAACGTTACCTTGGGCGGCTGGGACCCTGAACGAAGCCAGCGGTATGCCTACTACGAGACGATCGGTGGCGGCATGGGGGCTCGCCCCAATAAGGACGGCGCCAGCGCCATACATTCTCACATGACCAACACTCTCAACACGCCAGTTGAGGCGCTGGAGTTTGCTTATCCCCTGCGGGTACGACGCTATGAAATCCGGAGAGGATCAGGAGGCGATGGGCTCTATCGCGGAGGGGATGGTGTGATCCGCGAAGTGGAGATGCTCTTCGACACCCAGGCAACGCTCCTCACAGAGCGCCGCAAGTTCAGCCCTTACGGTTTGCATGGCGGCAAGCCAGGCATGGTCGGCCGCAATTCCATCTTGAGATCAGGGGGTGAGGAGGTATTGCCCGGGAAGGCCAACCTTACGCTCAGAGAGGGGGACGTTCTGAGAATCCAAACCCCAGGTGGAGGTGGGTACGGCACACCGCAATCAGGTGATCAAGAGCTAACCCGAGACGCCTTCTCCCCGCCGGTCATCCCGAGGGACCGTTTCTCGGGGCCCTAGCATGAGCAGGGCCCCAACCAGAAGGAATGCTCCCGCCAGCAAGAATGCTCCCTCCAGGGATCCGGTGCGATCCCGTATCCAGCCTCCAACGACCGGAGCAATGACTGAAGATGTCATCCCGATCGTCCCGAAAAGGGCCAATGCCGCTCCAATCGAGCCGGGATTGGATACGTTGACATGATCTCCGGTCCATGCCACCGCAATCGGCTCCCAAGCAAGTTTCCCGGCCGCCCCATAAGCCAGAAGAAAGAGAACGAGGAGGGTGAGACTGTGCACGAGCACCATGCCGATCAGGGCCAGACCAGCCACAGGCATTAGTCCAATGGCGAAGCGCTTTCGCCCCAAGCGATCGGACAGCCGGGAGAAATACAGCCCGGCAGGAATCCCGCCCACGGCGACGACGGCCGTAAAAGCACCCGCTGCCGACAACCCAAGCCCGCGTTCAGCCTGAAAGAACGTGGGGCCCCACACTACGACTGTGGCGAAAGCATAGAGAGAGCAGAAGCCGGCGAGATAGATCAGGACCAGATTCCTGTTATGAAGCAAGGCAACCTGTTCCTCGACATCATCAATCGGCCCACGCGCGGTCTTCACCATCAGCGCGTATGCGAAAGACAGAAGGAGCGTCGGGGTCGACAGTCCGATGAATATCAGGTGCCAATTGCCAGTAAGCAGGAAGAGCGGGCCCGCCATGCTCAGGCCGACGACAAGCCCAATTGCAGAGCCGGAATTGATCAGGGCGGTGGCGAGTCCACGTTGGCGACGAGGGACTGTGCGTAAAGTCAATGAAAAGACCATCGGATGGAAACCCCCGGCGGCCCCCCCATATAGAACGGTCGTCACCAGCAGCCAGCCAAAGGTGTTGCCGAGTAGGCCGAAGGCCAGCACGCCCAGGCCACTCAGGGCGTAAGTGACTACCAGAACGCGCTTGTGGCCAAATCTGTCCCCTGCAATTCCGGACGGGATTTGCAGTAGAACGTAGAAGAAGTAGTAGCCGCTAATGATCAAGCCGGCCTGTGCATTGGTCAGCTTGAACTGGTCTTGCACGATGGGCAGCAGGGGATACAGAGAGGTCCGATTTATGAAAACAAGGGCCCACCCCAACGCGAACAGCCCCATGGTAGGAAAGCCCATCGTGCCAGATTCACGGTCTCGCACTCTTGAGCCAGCCACGACTTTGCTTGACAGCGACACCCCCGCTGGTGGTACTCGCAGGCATCAGGCCACACAGTCATGGTGGCCCGGTCCCCATATTCAAAGAAACTGGCAGGAAGAGCAACTTCCTGCCCGTCGTCACGGTCAGATACGAGTTCAATTGCCTGCACCAGTCCATGACACCACACGCTCGTTTCCATCATAAGCCCAAGTAAGCTCTCCTCACTTCATCGCTTTCCAGAATATCCTTGCCGGCGCCTTCCAGCACGATCTTCCCGGTCTGGATTACATATGCCCTGCTAGCCAATTCGAGGGCTTTGCGAACATTCTGCTCGACCAGCAAGACCGTGGTGCCCTCCTGATTGATTCGGCGAGTAACTTCGAAGAACTTGTCAATCAGTATGGGCATTATTCCCAGGGACGGTTCGTCGAGCATGAGCAGTCTCGGATAGGACATGAGGGCCCGACCGATGGCGAGCATTTGCTGCTCCCCCCCACTCAAGGTGCCGGCTCTTTGGTTCTCACGCTCGCGGAGAACTGGGAAGATGTCGAACACTTCCCGGATCCGGTGCTCCCTCTCCTCATTCGATCGCTTTGTATAAGCTCCAACAAGCAGGTTTTCAATGACGGTCAATCTTGAGAACAGGCGACGGCCTTCGGGCACGTGCGCGATCCCCAATTCAACGATCTTGTAGGGCTGCATACCCTGGATGGGCTGGCCGTCGAACTCAACCGAACCTCGATCGGGCTGAAGAAGCCCCGAAATGCTCTTGAGGATAGTGCTTTTCCCCGCCCCGTTAGAGCCCACGATCGTGACGATCTCCCCTGCCTGAACCTCGAAGCTGACATCGGTCAACGCGGGCGTGCCGGCGTACGAGACTGACAGACCCTCAACTCGAAGCACTGTAGCTCTCTCCTAGATAGGCGGAGATCACGTTAGGGTCACGAGCGATATCGGCTGGTTTGCCCTCGGCAATCTTCCTCCCATATTCGAGGACGACAATGCGATCCGATATGGGCATCACCACTTCCATCACATGCTCGACCAAGAATATGGTGATCCCGCGCTTGTGAATGGCATCGATGAGTTCGACCGCGTCTTGGGTCTCCCGCGGAGTTAGGCCTGCCATGGCCTCGTCGAGCATGATGAGCTCAGGTTCGGTTGCCAAGGCACGGCTCAGTTCGAGACGCTTCTTGTCAGCCACCGTGAGATTTTCCGCCCGGTGATCTTGCCTGCTGACCAACCCCGTGAATTCAAGCGTCTGCAGGGCTGCATGCATGGCATCTCTTCTGCGGGAGTGATGCAGGAACGCCCCCGCCATGACATTCTCAAGAACGGTCATATTGCTGAACGAATGGACTATCTGGAAAGTCCGCGCGATGCCGGTGAGACAAACCCTCTCGGGCTGCCATCCCGTGATATCCTCGCCCCGGAATGTGACGCTTCCTGCATCTGGCCGGTAGAAACCTGCGATGCAGTTGAACAGAGTTGTTTTGCCTGCGCCGTTCGGTCCTATCAGCCCGACTACTTCTCCCTGATCGATGGTGAGATCAACCTCTTGATTGGCCATGAGGCCACCGAAATTCTTGCTCAGGGAACGAATCTCAAGGAGGGTCATTGCTTTGATCCACGGTTGCGAAATCGAGCGGGCAACGCCAGCAGGCCACGCGGTTCAAATACGGCTACCAAAACTATCAATAAGCCGTAGACCATAAGGTCAAGGGCACTGCCAACATTGCTCAGGTAGATTCGGGTGAACTCCGACAAGGGAATGAGCACAAAGGCACCTAAGACTGCACCCCAAAGGAGCCCGATACCCCCTAAGACAGGGATCAACATCATTAGCGTCGACAGCATGAAAGGCAACACGCTATTGGGGTCGATGTACTGTACAAATTGGGCATAGAAGACGCCACCAATTCCAGTGAAGAAGGCGCTAACGGCCATGGCCAGCATCTTGTACCTGAAGATATTGATGCCAAGGCTTCTCGCAGCGTCAGGATCCTCTCTGATCGCTCTAAAGTAGAAGCCGGCTTTGGATCGTTCAATAAGGTAACTGGCCAGGAGCACGATCGCCAGCAAAGCGAAACTTACGTAGTAATAAGGAATCTTGGTGAGATAAAACGCAAAGTTCATCCAGGTCGGGGGCACAATCGGAAAAGTTATGCCACTGGCTCCACCTGCCCACGACCAGTTGATGAAGGTTACCTGTACGATCTGGGCGACGACGATCGTGGCGATGACGAAATAGTGGCCCTTCAGGCGGAAGCAGGGATAGCCGATGATCTGCGAAAGCGCCACGGCGGCCAGTCCACCCGCCAGCATGCCAATCCAGGGGGTGATCCCAAGCTTGACGAGCATCAGGGTAGATGTATACGCGCCGATACCAAAGAACATCGCATGCCCCAGTGACACCTGACCCGCGTACCCGCCGAGGATATTCCAGGACTGCCCGAGCATGGCATAGAGGAATATCAGGATCATTAGGCGTTGTAGATAGGGCTGCGTGAAGACAAACGGGTAAACGAGCAGCAGGATAAACAAGATCACCCGAAAGAGCCTGGCTGGTGTGCTCAGCCAGTGGAGCCAGGTCGTCAACGCAGGAATTTTCATTCGACCCTCACCGCTCACCGAGAAGCCCCTGGGGCCTCACGAGGACGACCACCATATAGACCAAGAACACCACAACATACTTCCAGGCGGACGAAACGTAGAAGCCCGAAAGCACTTCAACGATGCCAATCACCACACCGGCCACCAGCGCCCCTGGAACGCTCCCAAATCCTCCCAGCGCGACGGACACAAAGGCAATGAGAATGAAAACCGTACCCACTGTGGGGAAGATGTAGTAATAGTTCGCGAGCAGAGCACCCGCAACTCCTACGCAGGCAGCCGCAATCCCCCAAGCAAGGGCGAACGTCCTATCACTATTGATGCCCATGAGTGCGGCTGCTTCACGATCTTCGGCAACAGCTTGGATCGCCCTCCCGGTTTCCGTCCTCTCAATGAACCAATACACGATCCCGGTAGTAAGGACCGCTCCGACAGCTGCGACCAGTTGAGGTTTACCGGCATAGAGTCCGAGGAAATCCACTCGACCTGCTAGGAGGGGATTCTGGATCAGGCGGTAGTTTGGGGACCAAAGGAATTGAGCCACGTTCTGCAGGAGGATCATGAGGCCGAATGTCGCGAAGATCTGGGCCGACATGGGCGCGCTCATGACTCGCTTGATGACCAAATGGTAAGTCAGGACACCGATGAAGAAGAGTACAAGCACGCTCACTGGAAGCGACATGATTGGATCGAGACCTACAATTGCATACAGCCAATACACGACGTACATGGCGAGCATCAGGAACTCACCATGCGCGAAATTGACAATGTCCATCACACCGTAGATCAGTGTGAGGCCCACGGAGACAAGCGCGTAGATAAAGCCGATCATCATCCCGGAGAGGAGCAGCTGAGGGAAGATCGAGAGATCAGGCATGGAATTCGCGGCTCCTAGGGAAAGGTGCAGAGGGCGGCGTTCAGGGGACTGACCGCCCACTGCACCTTAGGCCCCAAAACTGGAAGCTCTACCGACCGCTCCAAGACGGGAACGGCCAGACGATGTCCACCGTGGCCAGATCAAACGGCCACACTGTTCGGTACTGACCGTCCTGCGCCTGGACGATGATCCCGGTTCCCAAAGTGTTCTGATGGGTCTGCGGATCAAACTTCACGCCTTGCCAAGGCATGATCAGTTGGTCAGCCGGCATATCAGTCGCCAGAAGGGCCGTTTGAATTGCCGCAGGGTCGGTTGAGCCTGCTCGATTGATGGCATCGGCAAGCACCAACATGGCCGTGAAACTGCGGGCCGTCGCACCCTCGAGCTGGCGATTGTACTTCTGCTGGAAAAGGTCATTCACCTGCCCGATTAACGGCTTCGTCTGGGACAGGTCGGCTGCGAAGACCTCCCTGGAGAGGATATAGTTGCCGTCGGCACCCAACGTGGGCAGGAAGGATCCCTCTGTAAACCCAACCCCCTGCGCCAGAATGGCGGGAGGGGAGTAGTTTTGGTCCTTGAACGTACGCATCATCAGTATGGCGTCGGACACATACGAGGTAGGCAAAACCACGTCGGGATTCGCGGCCTTCAGGGCCTGCACCTCGCTTGTCATGTCGGCGGTGCCTGCTGTGTACGCCACATTGGCCACCACTTGGAAACCGTACTGTGAGGCAAACTGATTTTGAGTGTTGCTCGAGTCCGTGCCAAACAGTGTATTCTCGTGGATAGTGGCCACCGTCTGGATGTTCGTCCCCTTCGTCTTATTCATGTCCGTCAGGAACTGGAACATCAACTCCGAGAACGTCGCATCGTTTGGCGTTGTCCGGAAGTACCATTGGTACCCGCGTTGTGTTAGCTTTGGCGAAGTTGACTGTGCGTTAACGAATGGAATACCCAGTCGCTCGGCCGAGGCGCTGGCGGTCTCAGTGACTGAACTGGCATAGGCACCCTCGATCGCGACAACATGTTCCTGCGTGATAAGACGCTCGGTCTCAGAGGCCCCCACCTGCGGGTCCATCTGTTGATCGGCGAAAATCACCTGTATCTTGGCGCCACCGAGGTTGGGCAATCCAGCCGTCTTCGCCAGGGGAAGGTTGAGGTCGGGGTACTCGTTGTTGATGATGTCAACCGCCAGCTTGATGGCATCCTGGCTCGCCAAACCTGTGGCTGCCACAGCTCCTGTCAACGGGTAGAGGGCGCCTATCTTGATGGCCGGCGGCTCCGTCCCCGCAGTCGTCGGCGCGGCCGCCTGTGTTGGTGCCGCTGCCTGCGCCGATGTCTCTGTGGGAGAGGTTTGGGCCGGACCCGGTGTTGGCGTTCCCGTGGAGACGCAGGCGCCAAGGATCAGAGCCAATGTTACCAGGAGCGCTATCAGCATATTGAAACGTTTCATTGGATTCTCCTCCTCTAGTACTTCGCCCTTCGAATTCGGGCCGTCGCAAACGTAGGTGCTATGGCTCTCAGACCGCAACCCTCCTTTCCTTCCTACGGCACGGAAATCACGTGTACCAGGAAGCCAAGATACGACTGCGTATTCGGACCAACCTCACTCCTTGTCCGAGACATCACCACAGCGGCCTAGACGAAGGACATCCTCAGCTGCTGCACCAGTCAAATATGGATAGCGCGACGACTTTGGTCGCCGCGACCAGAATTCTCCACCGGTACGTTCTCGTTCATGGCGTGCATCTGGGCCGTCACACCCGGACCAAAGATCACAGTTGGGGTATGCGCCTCACGGATCAGGTACCTGGTGTCGGCAGCTCCCATCCCGCGCCAAGGACAGGGGGTTTGTCCAGCGCGTACTGATAAGCGTCTTGCATCGTCTTGACCATGGGGTGGTCGGTGGGAATTTCGGCCCCCGCGGCGACATAGCCACCCTCCGTTGTTAGTTCGGGTCGATGGTCTCGGAGCCAAGGATCCGCCTCAGACACCCGCATGATTTGTTGCCGTAGCTGCTCCTCTACTTCCTCCGGGTCTTCATACGGCATTAAGCCCAAACTACCGCGGAGCACAGCGTTCTCTGGAGTGATGCTGGGAAACGTTCCCGCGTTAAACATCGTCACGGCACAGGGGAGCGCCCCCCGATTCTCGGGATAGAGCGGGTGGTGAAGGTCCATGATCCTCATCGTCTCGAGATCCTGGACTGCATCGACAATCTTCATGGCCTTTTCGATGGAACTTACCCCCTCCCAGCGTGCCGAAATACCGGCGGGCTTACCCTGCAAATGGACGGTGAACCACATCCGCCCGATACAGGCAGGCATGATCAGCATGTCACTTGTCTCACAGCAGATGCCGGCATCCGCTCGGTAACCGCGATCGACGCAGGCCAATGTCCCTAGCCCAGTCCGCTCCTCGTCGATCACGGACTCTATAGTCACATCCCCCTTGGGATGCACCCCTATCTTCTTCAGGATCGTGACAGCCATAGTCATCGCTGCCACTCCTGCCTTCATATCCGACGCTCCACGGCCCCAAATCTGCCCATCTCGCACTTCGCCAGACAGTGGGCCGCTGACCCATTGGTCTACCGGCTCTAGGGGAACAGTGTCAACGTGTCCGTTGAGAAGGATGGATCGCCCCCCACCGGTACCTTTCCATATCCCAACTACATTCTCTCGGCCATCAAATGGCAGTTCCGGCTCGAGAAACCCAGGATAGTGTCGGAGTTTTTCCGGCTCGGGTTCGAATCGGTCTACTTCAAGACCGAGCGACGACAAGTGGTCCGCCATAAAGGACTGAATGGCCGCCTCGTTTCCAGTGACACTGTCATGCTGGATCAACTTCTGGAGGAACTCGACGACACCGTTACGTTCGCTTTCTACTGCCTCGATAATGCGCCTTCGATCATCCATAGAAGCATCTCCTGTACAAATGGGCAGACGAGTGACATGCGCCGGCGTACCGGTTCGTTCGACTAAGCCCACACCAAAGTGAAGATCTCGACTGCCCGATGAATATCGGAACTCTCTATCCCGTAATGCGTGACAGCCCTAATCCATTCTCCCATCGGCAAAGTACGCACACCTGCCGCCTCTAGTTGCTTGCAAGCTTCGTCCACGGATCCGTGCTTGGGTTTGAAGAAGACCATGTTGGTCTTGGGGGCTGGGTTCTTCAGCACGATTCCCGAAAGGTCGCTGAGGCCCTCGGCAAGAAGTCGGGCATTGTCATGATCCTCCCGCAGTCGGTCAACCATCTCCTGTAAGGCCACGATCCCAGCGGAAGCAATGATGCCAGCCTGCCTCATCTGGCCCCCCAGCATCTTCCGTTGCTGGAGCGCTTCCTCGATGAAGCCTTGGCTCCCGCACAGAATTGATCCCACAGGACAGCTAAGTCCCTTTGAGAAACAGAACATCAATGCGTCAACATGCTGCGTGATTTCCCAGACATCCACCTTGAGCGCCACTGCGGCGTTGAAGAGCCTTGCCCCGTCCATATACAGAGGAACACCGCGTCTCGAAGCCATGGAATGCGCGGAGGCCAAATAGGTCAGCTCGAGCGGAAGCCCTCCCATCAAAGTATTCGTGTTTTCCAAACAGATAGCTTTGGTCTTTGGAAAGTGAACGTCCTTCTCACGTATGTTGGCTTCTAACAACCCGAGATCAATCGTTCCATCCGGTTCGTTCTGGAGCGGATTAGGGTGAATGCCCCCTACAGCCGACATAGCTCCCACTTCCCAGAGATACATATCCGTTTCCCGACCCAGCAATACTTCGTCACCTCGCTCACAAAAGGTCAGCATGGCAACCAGATTAGCCATGCATCCACTCGGCGTTAGCAGCGCGGCCTCCTTGCCAACTCGAGCTGCCACCATCTCTTGCAGTTGGGTAACCGTCTTGTCCTCGCCATATCCGTCGTCCCCCAGCTCAGCCTCATACATCGCCTGGCGCATGGCAGGACTGGGGAGGGTTACTGTGTCGCTTCGAAGGTCAATGGGTGTCTGGTTCAACTGTGTCTCCTGGAGGAGAGAACTTCCCTGCGCAAGCCAACCCGGGAATGCACGGAGCGAGCCCAGGACGACGCTGCCCCTCGATTAGAGGGGCAGCTCATCTACGACGTCAGAGATGCTTTTGTGCAGTATCTCGACCATCATGGATACGTGGTCGTTATCGATCGTGTATGGCGGGACCAACTCAAGGTGGTCCCCAGCCACGCCGTCGATCAAGCCATGCACACCTGCGAGTACCAGTAGACCGTTTTCAAATGCTTGGTCTTCGATCTTCTCGCCGACGTTCCACTCGGGCGGGAATGGCTCCATGGTGTTGGAATCCTTAGCGAGTTCTAGCCCGACAAACAGTCCTTTTCCCCTGACGTCGACGATGTAAGGCAGTTCCTCTTTGAGCTCCAGCAGTCGTTGGGATAGTTCGTGCCCCATCTTTCGCGGCCCGTTCCACGAGTTGATGGGCCTCGATGTACCGCATGACAGCAACTCCTGCGGCGCAACTGATCGGGTTCCCCCCATATGTGTAGCTGTGCATGACGTTCTTGGAACCAGAAGCGATGGCCTGCCACACCTTGTCCGCCAGGATGGTGGCAGCGAGGGGTGCATATCCGCTGGATATACCCTTGGCCGTCGTGATGATATCGGGGGCAATATCCCAGTGATCGATCCCCCATTTCTTGCCGGTCCGCCCCACGCCGCTCATGACCTCATCGACGATCAGAAGCACGTCAAATTCGTCACAGATTTCCCTGACCATAGGGTAGTACTCGGCCGGTGGGACTACAGCTGACATGGACGTGCCGATGACCGGTTCAGCGATAAAGGCGGCCACATTCTCGGGTCCGGCCTGCTCGATCGTCCGACGCAGCTCTTCGGCGCATTGCATGCCGCACGATGGATAGGTCTTTCCCCAGGGACATCTCAGGCAATATGGGGGCGGGATGTGGGGGAAGTCGAGCAGAAGACCATCGTGCATCCGCCGCCAGGATGTGCGTCCGCTCATGGAGAGCGCGCCTATCGTGTTCCCGTGATAGCTTTGCCATCGGCCAACGACCTTGCGCTTGGTCGGGTTCCCTCGTTCCCAATGATATTGATAGGCGATCTTGAGGGCGGCCTCATTCGCCTCTGCTCCTCCAGAACAGAAGAATGTCTTGACATCGCCCATACCACTAGGGGCCCAGCGATGTAGGATGTCAGCCAATTCCTGCCGTGGCTTGTTGTCGACTAGACCACCGTAGCAGTAGGCCAAGGTCGCCGCCTGCTCCGAAATAGCTTCCACCACCTCTTTCACACCATGGCCAATGTTCACAACACCGACGCCACCTATGGCATCCAAGTAACGCTTTCCATCCTCGTCATATACAAAGACTCCCTCGCCTCGCACAAAGGTCTTGTATTCTTTGCCAAAATGACCAAGTAGAACACTTGTGGAGTCCACCGACATTTGAAGCTCTCCTTTCCACGTAAGGGGATGGATATGTCGGGTCTGTTGTCGTAGCCGCTCCCTCGCTTGGCTAACTCGGTCTAATCATGTTCGATAGGCAACACGGCTTGGAACCGCCTTCAAATGCAAAAACCGTCCAATCGTCTGGATCAATCCTGCTCACTCCGCTTTTGGTCCCCAATGGCTCTTTCCAAGCCCTTCTCAACCCCACCCAAGTGATTGGTCATCGCCTGGTGCGCGCGCAACTCGCATCTCGCTGTCGGATTACTTCGAGAAGCAACCGGTGTTCCTGGATATCCTCGATTGGATCAAAATGGCGATCATAGAGTGGCCGCTCAGCCGCCCTGATGGCTTCATAGAGCGTATCTACGATCTTGACAATGGCCTTGTTTCCGACCGCCCTCGCCAACTGACGGTGGAACTCCCAAGCGGTTTCGAAGATGCTTTCTCCGGATCGGGCAATGCGTTCCATTTCATCAAGTAAGTCTTCAAGATCGTCAAGGTCTTCGTCCGAGGCTATCGAAGCTGCCCTGGCCGCAATCTCTGGTTCGATCAGCCGGCGTGCATCTTGGATTTCATGGAGATCTTCCGGTAGCAGGAGCAGAGACAGCACTTCCGCCTGGATGGCGGAAGAAGAAGTAGGCTCCCTGACAAAAGTGCCGTGACCCCGGCGAACCTCCAGCAAACCCTCTCCCACAAGCATGTGAATCGCCTCTCTCAAGGCGGGCCGGCTAACACCCAGGGTTTCTCGGAGGTCGTTCTCAGAGGGTAGCTGGGCCCCGGACTTCAACTTTCCGTCGCGAATTAGCTCGACCAGTTGGTGTCTGACCAAATCGACGACCGATCTCTGTTCCACTGTACGGAACAAGGGCTCTTCAACCAATCCTGACCCCCACTTGGCCCATAGATCCACCCTCTATCTAAGGTCTATAAATCTGGCTCTCAGACGTCTGACGTCTACTCTACAGCATTTCTCTTATTAAGTCCAGACCGAGTCTTCCAGTCAGGGCGAGATGCGCATTCGGTAGTCCGCGCTCGTCATCTCGGAGATTCAAGAAAATCCGTGCGTGGCCAGAAAGCTGTCCAGTTCTAGTGGGCCGTGTCGGACCAAGTTTCAATTTGGCCAGGTGGCAGAATGGTGATCGAATGAAGACGCCGCGCCGGCCAGCTTACGGGTCAGTCGCTCGGCACCGACGTAGGCTTTGTGAAGAGCAGCCCGTTGCACGCCACCATCCCTCCACACCCCACCCTTGGATCGACTCCCCCGCTCCGTAACGAGCCCTTCCGCTTTGATCTATCCCAAGCCGCCTCAACCGAGAAGCTTCGGGCAGGTCTCCCAGCCACGTCCCGTCTACGTCCAGATCCGATTCCGAGTACGCCGGCAGATACCGGATAGGCTCGGTGTCATCGTAGGGCAGGACGGAGGCGGTCACCCAGACGTCGATGGGGAACCACAACTTAGCTGTGACTGTCGTCGCCCCCGTTCGTTCAGGCCGATTCGGATCAATCCCATACATATTTAGCGCCTCGTCCCCGGAAATGGCTCTCGGAGTCGCGTCAGAAGCGACGTCCGTCACGCCCGGATTGGACACCAAACCGAGCCCCGCCCTGCCGCCCGTGCCTGACCTCCGTCCGGCCCGTCTTCAGATCCACGCTCCCGATGGTCAATGCGCACAGCTCGGACGCTCGCAGGCCAGTGTCCAAAAGGGTGAGGAGGATCGCCCGGTCGTGGCGCGGCAGTGGCCCTGCGCATCCGAAACCTTCGAGGGTCCTCCTGATCGGGCCGGCGCGTGAACTCGCCTGCGTCCAGCAGGGCTTCGATCTCGTCACGCGTGAAGGGGATCACCGGGGTTTGCTTCTACTTCGGTGCCTGAACGCGCTGCATCGGCAATTTAAGGTTGAATTCACCGGCAGCCCATGTGAAGAACGGACTCAGGGTGATGTACGCGTTGCGAAGGATCTTGGGTGAGAGTGAGCTGCGGTCGCCGTTGAATTGTATAGGTTGGACCTCGTAGGACAACCAGACCATGTAGCCGCGGATGTCCTGAGGGCCGACCTTCGTCACATCCAGGTCCCCCACGAACTCGGCACACTGCTGTAGGCGGTGCTCGTAGTTGCGCAAAGTGCGGGGGCTCAGCCCTTCGGAGGCCTTCGTATTGAAGTACCCAACCAGGGTTTTTGAAACTGACAGGCCTGACGGACTACGGTTCATGGGGTTCCTCCTCTTTTGGCGAGGCCCCCAGAAACGAAAACCGTCAGGCTGCCCTCTTTCGGCTTGCCTGACGATCTGCGTAGGCCTTTAGGTAGCGGGGCTGGGATTCGAACCCAGGACCTTCAGGTTATGAGCCTGACGAGCTGCCACTGCTCCACCCCGCAGCGTGTTGGATTGTTTATCCCAACGAGTGACGATTATAACTGCCGGGCGGTCCGCCCGTCAACCCTTACCCGCCGAAGAGCAGGGCCCACCAGATGTCCCAGTTGCTTGTGCCTGACGGCAAACCCGAAGGGGCCGGCGTCGGGACTGGCGTGGCGCCCGCATCTCCCAACGGCAGGATCAAATGTTCACCTTCACGCACCATGCCCGCCTGGCTGCGCGCCCACTCTTCAACCAGCACGTCGTTGGTCGCCTCGGCCACCTTGGTTCGAAGATCATCATTCTCAGCGGCCACCGAAGCCACTTCGGATTGAAGCTGCAGCCGGTCCCGTTCCAGGCGACGCGCATCGGCCATCCGCCGGTTCAAATCCCCCAGGATCAAGACGGCGATCACGACCACGATCAGCAGCCACGCGCGCGACAGCTTAGGGCGTTCGGGTGGCGAGGTTTCCATATTGCTGATCTTACTCGCTGCCACCGGGCCATGCAAGCCAGGCGAAAAGCAGCCGACCCCTGCAGGGGCCGGCCTGGCTGTGCCGAAGGTGGGAGTTGAACCCACACGAGCGTAAGCCCACTACGCCCTGAACGTAGCGCGTCTGCCAATTCCGCCACTTCGGCTCAGGTGGTGTCATTCTACCGTAACCCATCGGATTGTCAACGCTTGCAGGGGACGGATGACCCTTGGCGGAGGTTCGATGCTACACTGTTCGGGCCACCGACGATAACGACGAGGCCCCATGCTCTTTCTGGCCAAACGCGACGCCAAATTCAGCTTGATCAGTGCCGCCTTGTTGGCCCTTGCCGCCTACGTTGCCTACGCCGCCCTGGATCTTGTTTGGCGGCCACCCGCCTCCGGCTGGCATCTTGTCGAGGACGGCCTGTTTGGGCTGGCGGTGATCCTCGCCAGCGATGCCAGCCTGCACACCTTATTCTCCAGCATAGCCCCTGGGCGCTACCCCCCGGCCTTCCTGGCATTGGCCGAGGTCTTCGCCGGACAGACACCATGGGACTGGCTTGCCGGGGGTGTAACTGCCGGAGCTGAGGAGCTCCTGTTTCGCGGCGTGCTGGTTGCCGGCGGAATACAATTCGTCGGGCTTAGCCCAATCGCGGCGGCCGCCCTGGCGGCGCTGGCCTTCGGCCTGGCCGCATCTGCTGCTGACCCGCCGCCTATGGGGTTTTTCGATCTGGGCTGCCTGGGAGGGGTTCTTGCTCGGGCTTCTGTATCTTGCCAGCGGTTCGCTCGGACCCGTCATTCTGGCTCATGGGCTGCACGACGTGCTGGGTTTCTGGTTCTTCCGCCGGAGGCCTGCAGCGAGCCCGGGGATAGGCTCACTTTCAGGCAGCGGCTTCCCTGGCCGCCTTATCCAGATCCAGGCTGATCACCTTGCTGGCTGAGTCCGAACCCATACTAATGCCGTAGACGGCTTCTGCCGCCTGCACGGTCTGGCGATTGTGGGTGATGACGACGAACTGCGTCTCGTCGCTCAGTTCGGTCAGCATTTCTTGGAAGCGGTCCACGTTGGCCTCATCCAGCATGGCGTCAACTTCATCCAAAACGCAGAAGGGCGTAGGCGAGACCCGCAGCAGCGCGAAGACCAGTGCGCATGCGGTCAGGCTTCGTTCACCACCGGACAGGACTGCCAGGCCTTGTTCGCGTTTCCCGGCAATCGGGCTTCGATTTCGATGCCCGACTCGTTGGGATCGTCCGGGATCGGTCAGACTCAGACGGGCTGAGCCTCCGCCGAATAGGCGATGAAAGGTCTCCTTGAAGGCCACGGCCACCGCTTCGAAAGTCTTGCGGAACTCACGCTCCATTAACACATCCAGTTCGGCGATCACATCCTGCAGCTGGGATTCGGCGGATCGCAAGTCGTCGACCTGGGTGGTCATGAACTCGACCCGCTCCCGGACATCTTTGTACTCCTGCTGTGCCTCGGGGTTGATGGCGCCCATGCGCCGAAGCTGATTGCGCAG
>CAVSID010000005.1:0-104588 GCA_963727915.1 uncultured Chloroflexia bacterium
TTTATGGCCCGACATTCGGCATCAAGGGCGGCGCCGCCGGCGGCGGATACAGCCAGGTCATTCCGATGGAGGATTTCAACCTCCACCTCACCGGTGACTCCATGCCATCACGGCCGCCAACAACCTGCTGGCGGCGGCCATCGACACCCGCTGGTACCACGAGAGCCGGCAAACGGACGAGCAGCTGTTCGACCGCTTGATTCCCATCGGATCCGACGGGAGCGCAAGATCGCCCGCGGCATCCGCGCCCGAATGGAGAAGCTGGGCATCAAAGAAGCCGAGCTCGAAAACCTCAGCGAAGAGATGCGCCGCAAGCTGGTGCGCCTGGACATCGACCCCGACCAGATCAGCTGGCGGCGGGTGGTCGACACCAACGACCGCTTCCTGCGCGGCATCACCGTCGGCCGGGGCGAAAAGGAGCACGGCTACGAGCGCGAGACCGGATTCGACATCACCGTCGCCAGCGAGGTGATGGCGGTTCTGGCGCTGACCACCGGCCTGGCCGATATGCGCGATCGCTTCGGCCGGATGGTGACCTGCATTTCCAAGTCCGGCGAGCCGATCACGGCCGATGACCTGGGCGTGGCCGGCGCGATGACCGTGCTGATGAAAGACACCGTCAAGCCCAATCTGATGCAGACCCTGGAAGGCACCCCGGTCTTCGTCCATGCCGGGCCGTTCGCCAATATCGCCCATGGCAACAGCTCGATCCTGGCGGACAAGGTGGCCCTCAAGCTGGCGGACTACGTGTTGACCGAGGCCGGCTTCGGCGCCGACATCGGGATGGAGAAGTTCTTCGACATCAAGTGCCGCTATTCCGGCCTGGTCCCCAACGCCGTGGTGCTGGTGGCGACCATTCGTGCCCTGAAGATGCACGGCGGCGGGCCCAAGGTCGTGGCCGGCAAGCCGCTTGACACGGGCCTACACCGAGGAAAACCTCGAGCTGCTCGAAGCCGGACTGGGCAATATGAAGCATCACATTGCCAATCGCCCGCAAGTTCGGGATCCCGGTGGTGGTGGCGGTGAACGCCTTCCCGGACGATACCCCGGCCGAGCTCGAGCTGGTGCGCAAGGCGGCCGTAGAAGCCGGCGCCGAAGACGCCGTCGTGTCCCAAGCACTGGGCCGAGGGCGGCGCCGGCGCAGTCGACCTGGCCAAGGCCGTCGTGGCCGCCGCCGACAAGCCCAGCGATTTCAAGTTCCTGTACCCACTGGATGAGAGCATCGAGGACAAGATCGAGACCATCGCCGTCGAGATCTACGGCGCTGACGGAATCGAGTTCTCCGATCTGGCCAAGGAGCAGGTCGAGCTGTACACCAAGCTGGGCTTCGACGGCCTCCCGATCTGCATGGCCAAGACCCATCTCAGCCTGAGCCACGACGCGATCGCTCAAGGGTGTCCCCAAGGGTTTTACGGTGCCCATCCGGGAGATCCGGGCCTCCGTCGGCGCAGGCTTCCTGTATCCGCTGATCGGGTCCATGTCGACCATGCCCGGTCTGCCCACCCGGCCGGCATACTTCGACATCGACATCGATCCTGAGACCGAAAAGATCGTCGGGCTCTCCTAGGATCGGAGACCGCGAACCGCATGCTCCGCACTCGGACGGGCCAGGCCACTCCGGACCGGTGAGACGCTATGCCTGAAGGCGTCGCCTCCTCGGTCCGAGTGCGGAGCTCAGGGCTCTCCTCGATCAATCCGCCAGGCTTCACAAACACCTCTGCCCGCGCCAGGTCCTCGGGCGTTCGGATGGGGCTCCTGGCCGGCCGGTTGCTTGACCTCCCCCTGCCCCAGACCGACCGAAAGCGCTTGTTTGTGTTCATGGAAACCGACGGATGCGCCGCAGACGGCGTCTCGGTGAGCACCGGCTGCTGGGTCGGGCATCGCACACTGCGCATCATCCACTTCGGCAAGGTCGCCGCCACGTTCGTCGACCGCAAAGACGGCTCGGCATTCCGCATCACGCCTCACCCCGAATCGCGGGAGAGAGCCATCGCCCAGCTGCCCGACGCCAACAGCTGGGAGGCGATGCTGCTCGCTTACCAGACTCTGCCGGATGACCAACTGCTGGAGGCCGTGCCGGTGGCATTCCAGGGGGATCTGGAGGCTTTGATCAGCCGGCCGAGCGCCCGGGCAATCTGCGATGCATGCGGCGAAGAGGTGCTCAACGACCTTCAACTCGAACGCGACGGGAAGATCCTTTGCCGGGCATGCGCCGGCGAAGCCTACTACCGCCCTTTGAACGGCAGTTGAAGACGCGGCCCTGAGGACTAGCCTGCGTTGGCTGCCAACCGGGCATGGATCGTCTCCGCTTCCGCCAGATCGTCGGCCGTGTTAACGTTGAAGAAGCTCAAACCCTCAGGGTCCACCCGGGAGACTTCGTCGGATTCCATCACACGTCAGCGCGCACCGATTCAGAAGATCGTGAAGGCGCTGTGATCCCGTGTGAATCACCTCATCCACCACCGGCAGAATCGCGGTCGGATAAACGCCCAGAAATGGTTCCAGACCTCGGTGCCAGCGGGGAAGGACGATCGTTTCCGGCGGCTGCTGAAGGGCCGCCGCGATCAATGTGCTTGCCAGCTCGGTCCGGATGAACGGCATGTCGCAGCCGACGACCAGTGCTCGCTCGCCGGAGGCTGCACCGAGGGCCGTGGAGAGACCCGTTAGCGCCCCCGCCCCGGCGCTCTCAGCCGGATCGGATGCCAGCCTTATCCCGAGATAGGCGAGTCGCTCAGGCTGATTGGTCGTGATCAGGCGCTCGTCGCCCAGCCCGCCCACCCTGGCCAACACATGCTCGATCAGCGGCCGGCCGGCCAGCAGGACCAACGGTTTGGGCTCCCCGATCCTCTGTCCCAGCCCACCGGCCTGGATGACCACACTTACCCCGGTCAGACTACCGTTCAATCGTCCCAGCTCCTATTGTGAAATTCCTCACAATCAAAGCGGCTTGGCCTGACTGGGGAACCTCGAGACACGCCCCTCGAGGGTGACGACGAACTCGGCCCCCAGGAACAGGACTAGGCTCGAGAAGTAGACCCACAGAACCAAAATCACCACCGACGCCAGCGAACCGTACACCAGGTCGAGGCGCGTGAGACCTGATGTCAGGTAGAGGGTGAACGCCATTTTGGCTGCCTGCCAGAGTGTCGCAGCCAGCAGCGCCCCCAGCAGCGCCGAGGACGGGTGGACTTTCTGATTGGGGAGCAGCGCATACAGGAGCCAACAGATGAGGACCGTGACGCCAAAATCGAGGCCGGCATTCAGAAACCAGCCGATTGGGGCGCTCTGCGCCGGCAGGGCAAAAGCCGCCAGGGTCCTGGCCAACAAGGAGAAAATGAACAGCGTTACCGTCAGGATCACGGCAATCACTCCGACCAGCCGACGCCTGATGAGCGGGCGCTGCCGGGCATCCCAGATGACGTTGAAGGTCGATGAAAGCACGTCGAAGATGGCCGACGCCGACCAGAGCAGGCCGATGCCGCTGATTAGACCGATCGAGCCGCGGGCTCGAACAGTCTGCGCGATCACCGGATTGACGGTTTGGGCCAGCTGTGGCGAAATGTGGGCGATATAGTCCTGGACCGTTTGAAGGGTGTTGCCGCCGCTGAGCACGATCCCGCCGAGAAAAACCAGGAACAGCAATAAGGGAAAGAGCGAGAGAAGGCTATGAAAGGCGAGGGCGGCCGCTCGCAGGCTGCATTCATCGTCTCCAAAAGAGACAAGCGTCGCCTTGAGCAGTGCGTAGATTTGTTTCCACCGGTCCTCAAACATGGTGGCTCTCACTGCCGGCATGGGGTGTGATCAGGTCCATGGCAGTCTCGGTTGAGCCAATGGAACTCCAGCGCCTGCCAAGAAGGTCATTATGGGACAGGGCAAAGGGGCGCGGCCGGTATCGCTCGCCTACTCGTTGAAGAGTTCTCCGACAGAGCGACCTTCGTGGGCGCGCAGGATGACTTCACCCAGGAGCGGTGCCACCGAAAGCACCTTCATGTTGGGCAGCCTCTTCTCTTCCGGCAGAGGAATGGTATTGGTCGTGACGATCTCAACCACGCCGGATGCCGCCAGGCGTTCAAGGGCTGGCGGCACGAGCAGCGCATGCACAAAGGACATGTAGACGTCCTTCGCACCGTGGTCCTTCACGATTTTCACCGCTTCCGTCACCGAGCCTGCGGTCAGGACCTCATCGTCCACTATCAGAACATTCTTGCCCTGAACGGTTCCGATAAGCGTCGTCGCCATGGCTCGGGGGTCATCTCCGCGGCGGCGCTTCTCTACGAAAGCCAACGGCGTACTCAGCTTGGCTGCGAAGTTGCGCCCTTTCTTTGCAAATCCAAGATCCGCCGTGGCCACCACCAGGTCATCGAGGTGCAGATCCACGAAGTAGTCGCTAAGCATGTGGAAGGCGGTGAGCACATCCCCCGGTATGGAGAAGAAGCCCTGAATTTGCCCGGCGTGGAGGTCGATCGTCATGTAGCGGTCGGCACCAGCCACTTCGATCATGTCAGACACCAGGCGGGCGGTGATGGGGACTCTCGGCTGGTCCTTCTTGTCCGACCGGGCGTAGGCCATGTAGGGGAAGACGGCTGTGATGCGGCCGGCCGAGTCACGTTTGAGCGTGTCGATCATAATCAGCATTTCCATCAGATTGCGGTGGATCGGCGGCGCCATGGATTGGATGATGTAGACATCTTGGCCACGGGCGCTGCCCTGCAACCTGATGAACAGGTTTTCGTTGGGGAATTCAACCAGGTCGTACCCGCTGAGAGGCACCTGGATGTAATTGCTGATCTCTTGCGCCAGATCAAGGCTGCCGGAGCCGGCGAAGAGCCTGATGTCCCCGTAACCGTACATGGGTGCCATTCAGCCCTCCTTTGGTGGGTTGGATGACCACTCGCTGCGCAAGATTCCCATCACCAATGTATCCCAATACTTGCCTCGACGAAAGGCATCTCGCCGCAGGCGCCCCTCGAGCACGAATCCCACCCGCTCGTACACCTTGAGCGCCCTTTGGTTGAACTCAATCAGGCGCAAGCTGATCTTCTGGAAATTCAGCGTATCGAAACCGTGCTTGAGAAGGAGGCGCATGCTTTCGGTCCCAAACCCCTGGTCCCAATAACGCTTGGCCCCAATCATGATCCCCAGTTCGGCCTGTTGGGCGATCGGTTCGTGATGAAAGAAGCTGCAACTGCCGATATGGACCCATCCGCCATCCACCAAGGCATCGATGGACAGCGGGCGTTCGAAGACGTCCTTTTCGCTCGCCTCTTCAAACCAACGACGCTCCTCTTCGATTCCGAGGGGTGAGATACGCGATAGGCCCTGCGTAACTTCGGGATCGTTGAACCAATCCACGAAACGCTGCAGGTCGTCATCTGCAACTGCCCGCAGGCGCACCCGATCTCCCGTGATCATCGCCCTTCGGCTGCTCCCCGAATCAGGCCCAGTACCGCCTGGCGAGGCGACAGCTCGCGTGCCAGAACACGCTCCACGGCTTGCGTGTAGGCTGCCTGACCTCGCTCGGAAAGGAAGTCTGTCGCCAGTTGATCCCGCAAGAGCTGGTCCATTTCTGAGCTGACCCTGTCGCGCTGCCTCGCCTCGATCTCGCCGGACGCCATCAGGTAGCTCCTGTGGTCGTCGATGGCCTGCACCAACGACTCAATCCCCTCCCCCTGTGTGGCGATGGTCTCCAACAAAGGGGGAGTCCATCTTTCCGCCGAGGAGACTGCCGGCGCCTCGTCGCCGTCGCTGTTGTGGGTACGTCGCTTCGGGTAGCCGAACTCGAGGGCCATGCGGAGGGCACGGACGGCCTTGGGCGCATCTGGGAGATCGGCCTTGTTGACCACCAAGATGTCGGCGATCTCCAGGATGCCAGCCTTAATCGCCTGAACCTCGTCCCCCAAGCCGGGCGAATCAACGACCACCGTCGTGTGGGCTGTGCTGGCGATCTCGACCTCTGACTGGCCGGCGCCGACAGTTTCGATCAAGATCAGGTCGTAGCCGCAGGCATCCAGTGCCTGGACGACAGAGCGCGTGCGGCGGGCCAGGCCCCCCAGGGCACCGCGGCTGGCCATTGAGCGGATGAAGATACCCGGGTCCCCGGCAAGATCGCGCATCCGAATACGGTCGCCAAGGATGGCGCCCCCCGTAAAGGGGCTGCTGGGGTCGACCGCCACGATGCCGACGCTGCGAGGTTTGAAGTCCCCTTGTGTCGTGCGCACATACAGGGCCAGCTGGTTGACCAGCGTGGATTTGCCCGTACCGGTGCCCCCCGTCACCCCGACCAGGTGGGCCTTGCCCGTATGTGGAAACAGCTCCCCCAACGCCCGGTCCCCTTCAGGGGTCTCGTCCTCAATGGCAGATAGGAGCCGAGCCAGCGCCAGCCGGTTGCCATCGAGCGCTCGGTCTACGAGCTCCATCGCAAGGACCTTACTTGCCGTGATCGGCTGATTCTATGGCTGCTCGGAAGGCTTGAATGACCGCCTCCGTCTCCGTGCCAGGGCCGAAGACCGAAGTTACCCCGATCTCGCGAAGCGCTGGGATATCCTGATCGGGGATGATGCCGCCCACCAGGACGGGCAAATCGGTCTGGCCCTGTTCTTGGAGCAGCGCCATGAGCTTTGGCACCAGGGCCATGTGCGCGCCCGACAAAATCGAGAGTCCGATCGCATCCACATCTTCCTGCAGGGCTGCTTCGGCGACCATCTCGGGAGTCTGCCGGAGGCCGGTATAGATCACTTCAAAACCGGCGTCTCGTAAGGCCCTGGCGATCACCTTGGCACCGCGATCGTGACCGTCCAAGCCCGGCTTGGCTATCAGGACGCGCTGTTGGGACTTCGACATGGGGCTGTTCTTCCGTAGGATAGGTATCTCGACTGGCCGCGATTATACACCAGCCACGCAGGCGGGATTTGGAGCTCGCGGAGACTCATTTGGACGTTGTTTTGGTCGAACTCGGCGTCTTGCGCCCACCGCGGGCCGCCCATAAAATGATACTGGCGCATGACCGACGCGCCGCCGCACCGTCTGACCAGGTTCGGCTCGAAGTTGCGCGGCCGCTCTGCAGCCACGGATCGCCGGTTAGGCAGGTACCTTGCACCCTCAGGATCTGGCATGAGACGCGCATTCAGCGGATGGAGCACGTTGACCTACGTGGCGCTCGGGCTGGTGGTTGCCTTGAGCTATGCGATGGCGATTGCCGGCGCAAGCCTGCTTCTTGGCCAACCGGTTTCGGCCGGCAACCCGATTCTTATCAGCCTGCTGGCACTGGCCCTGGCGCTGGGGCTCAACCCTCTATACACCAGTCTGCATCGGGCAATTGGCAGCGCTCTCTTTCGAGGCGAAGACTCCCGCCGCTCGCGACGCGAGCGCTTGCAGCGCGAGCTGGACTCGACATCCGATCTTGACGAAATCGCCGCCTTCATCACCCAGGCGCTGGTTGACGGCATCCATCCGAGCCATGTGCATGTCTTCCTGCTGGACGCGAACAGCCAGACCTACATGGCCATACCCTCAGGCAGATCAGCCACCAGCCAGCTCAGACTTCCAGCAGACGGAGCGCTGGCCGGGTTCTTGAAGGACAGAGCGGCGCCGCTGCATTTGGGACCGGACAGCCCACTTCCGCCCGAGTTGTCAACGGACCGCGCTGCGTTGGCAGTTCTCGGCTCGTCGCTCTACGCCCCAATCCGAATCAAGGCGGCGATGACCGGTTGGTTGGGCCTCGGGGAACCTCGCGATCGACCGTCCAGGAGTTACACGTCGCTGGAGCTTGACTACCTGCAGGACGTCGCCCGTTTTGGCGCGGTGGCCATCGCCCGCTCGCAAGCGCTGACGGATTTGCGGCACCGCCTGCGGGAACTTGATACTTTGAGCCATGTTGCCCAAGCCGTAAATCTGTCCCAGGCTGAGCGAGATTTGCTGGACGTTGTCGGCGGGGCCGTGCAGGATCTCCTTATCGGGGAGACTTTCATCAGCGCCATCGAGGGCGGTGACCGGCCGGGGTATCACCTTTTTGCCCGCACGGAGGCCGGCGGCACTCAGGCCCTGTCGCCCGGTGATACAGACGCCCATCTGGCAGGGCTGCTGGGCCTGGTACTTGAGTCGGGAGAATCTATCAAGACCGACGACTACCGGGCGGCCTGCCTGGCAGCTGGACGTCGGGCTGATACGGACTTCCGCGCATGGGTTGGCGTCCCGCTCAGAGGTGGCGCCGTCCAATTGGGAGCTCTGGCGGTCGCCTCCGAGAATCCGGGGCTGTCGTATTCTGAAGAACAAGTAAAGATACTCGCCGCTGTCGCCGATCAGGCCGCCAGCGGCTTGCTGCGGACCCGGCTCTATCGCGAGATCGAAGACCGGGCCCAGCAGCTCAGCACGCTCAACAAGGTCGGTGCGGACCTCGCCAGGACGCTGGAGCTGGATCCCTTGCTGCAGCAGATTATGGCCGGGATCCTGAGCCTGGTCGGCTGCGAATTAGGGTTGCTTGCTCTTGGAGAAGATGAGTTTGGCGATTTCATTGTGCGGGTCAGCGCCGGGATCACCGCCCGGTCCACGGCCGGCAGCCGGCTGATCCCCGATCAGGCGCCGATCGCGACTGCCCTGGCAGAGGCACGCCCGGTTCAAACCAAGGGAGACACGCAACTGTCAGCATTGCTTGCTCCTCCCGAATCGAGAGCTGACCACCAGTTCGAGATCGTGACTGTTCCCCTGCTCGCCAAGGGCAAGCCCTTGGGCATCATTCTGATCCGGAGCAAGCCGGGCCAAGAATCCTTCTCCGACGCCGACCTAGCCCTGCTTTCGACCTTTGCAGCCCAGGCATCGATCGCCATCGAAAACGCCCGACTCTACACGCTGACCGACCAGGCGCTCGAAGCCAAAGTCGCCGAGCTCTCGGTCATGCAACGCATCGATCGCGACCTCAACGCCAGCCTCGATCTGGACCGAGCGTTGGGCATCACGCTACATTGGGCCATTGAACATACGGGGGCCCTGGGCGGCATGGTCGTCATCCTTGGGGAAGACGAGAGCACCCAAACGCTCTCCCAGGGTTTGGTGGAGGACGCAACCCGAACCAACGGCGATTTCGACCCGCAACAGCTTCCACTGCTTCGAAAGTGCTTTGACTCGGCCAAACCGGCCTATGTCGACGACATCGCCACAGAGCCCGACTCGTACGGCCTGGATCCTCGGGCCCGCTCGTTGGCGGCGGTTCCCCTGCAGCGCGAGGCCCGGGTGGTCGGGGGCGTTTACCTTGAGCACGCCGACGCGCGGGCCTTCAACGATGACCGATTGGCCTTCCTTGAACGCCTGGCCGACCATGCCTCCATCGCCATCACCAATGCGCTCCTCTACGCTCAGGTGCAGAGCGCCAATCTGGCCAAGAGTGAGTTCATCTCCTTCATCAGCCACGAGTTGAAAACCCCGATGACTTCGATCAAGGGCTATTCGGATTTGTTGGCGCAGGAAACGGTCGGGACGATCAATCAGGCACAAGCCGACTTTCTGGGCACAATCCGCTCCAACGCCGACCGGATGGCAACGCTGGTATCGGATTTGGCCGACATTTCCCGCATCGAATTCAGGCCGACTGAAACTGGAGTTTGAGGCGCTTGATTTGGGAGAAGTCCTGGAAGAGGTCATCCGCTCTGTCCGGCAGCGCATGCTGGCCAAGGACCATCACTTGATCTTGAAAGGATTGGAGGGCAGCAGCCTGCCTGGGCGGATCGGACTCGGCTGATCCAAATTCTGGCCAACCTGCTGAGCAACGCTGTCAAATACACACCGGAGAGAGGGGAACTGACCCTGTCCGTCGAGGCGGACGACAACGTGTGGGACCCCAAGGGAGCGCCCCGTGTTCTCCACGTCTCGGTGGCCGACAACGGCATCGGCATCTCATCCGACGAGCGCCATCATGTGTTCCAGAAGTTCTTCCGCTCGGAGTCACCCCAGGTTCGAGAAGCGCCTGGGACTGGCCTTGGGCTGAGCATCACCAAGTACCTGGTCGAGCTTCAGGGCGGGCAGATTTGGTTTGAGAGTGAGGCCGGCAAGGGCACGACTTTCCATTTCACCATGCCTCTGGTTGAAGGATTCGAGACGGGCGTGGAAGACTCGGAGCCCGCCGGGCAGGCGGCAGGCTGACCCGCCTATCGTGACCCAACCGACTCCCCGCCAGGGGTGGTAATTGAGCTGCAATCCCTAGAGCGCCTCGGGGCGATACAATCCCATCGCCTGGTGAACCTGGTCCATCGTCTCCTCGGCCTCCTGGCGCATCTTGCGCGTGCCCTGCACCAGGATTTCCTCCACCAGATCCGGCTTGGCTGCAAATCCAGCCCGGCGTTCGCGAATGGGACCCAAGAACGATTTCCAAGGCAGCGATGAGCTTCTGCTTGACCTCCACATCGCCGACCTTTCCCTGACGGTAGCGCGCCTTCAGATCCTCCACTTCTTCGGTGTTGGTATTGAAGGCATCATGGTAAATGAAGACCGGGTTCCCTTCCACCGTCCCGGGAATGTCCGCCCGGACACGATTGGGATCGGTGAACATGGCCATGACCTTCTGGCGAACGGTGGCCTCGTCATCTGAAAGGAAGATGGCATTCTCGAGGGATTTGCTCATCTTCGACTGACCGTCCGTGCCCACCAGGGTCGGGACTTCTCCGATCAGGACATCGGGGATTGGAAACACCTCGCCGTACAGGAAATTGAACCTGCGGGCGATTTCCCGTGTGACTTCCACGTGCGCTTCGTTGTCCTTTCCCACGGGGACAAGGTTGGCCCGCGGCAGCAGGATATCGGCAGCCTGCAGCACCGGGTAGCCCAGTAAACCAAATGGGAACGAGTTTAGATGGGCAGCCGTTGCCATATCCTTCAGGCTCGGAAGGCGTTCCAGACGGGGCACACTGACCAGCATCTCGAGGATCAGGTTCAGCTCGAAGGTTTCGCTGACCGCCGACTGCAGGAAGATCACGCTCTGTTCGGGGTCGATCCCGACTGCCAGGTAGTCGAGCAACATCTCCTTGATATTGTCCCCTATCTGGTCAATCGAACCTTTGTCGGGCCTGGTGGTGAGGGTGTGCAGGTCGGCTACGATGAAGAAGCATTCGTAGCTGTCCTGGAGTTTGAGGCGGTTGACCAGCGAGCCCACATAGTGCCCCAAATGCATTCTCCCCGTCGGCCGGTCCCCGGTTAGGATGCGGGGCTTCTTGTCGTTCACGTTGATCCTCCTCAATTCTGTGACCTGCGCACATCACGGTTTGCGCCCTAGAACACAAAAAGGCCCGCCCCATGGGGACGAGCCTCTGGCCCGCGGTGCCACCCCGATTAGACGGGTCGGTGGAACCGATGCTCCTGCCGACCTGTCTCGCTCAGCATGGATGCAGGCAACACCGGCATCCATGCGGCTGATAACGTCTGCCAACCGGCGGACCGCCACATGCTCGGCCATCCGCGGCTCCGGGGTCCATTCACCGCCGCCCTGTCCGCGAGACTCTCAGCCAATCTCGCTCTCTGTGGGGCCGGCCTGACGGCTACTCTTCCCCATCCCAGCCATTGTCGTATGTGAATGTTGCCTGAGTATAGCCCCGCCCTAACAGCCGGTCAACGGTAGGCTTGCTTGTCAAAGTTGTACGTGCTGTCCCAGGCGGTCGACGATCTTCTGCTTTGGCTGGAACCCGGTCAGCCGTTCTTTGGGCTCGCCATCGACAAACAGGATCAGGGTGGGCACCCCCATCACGCTGTATGCCATGGTGGTCTGCGCGTTCTGGTCAATATCGAGCTTTACCACTTTGACCTTGCCATGCCAGGCCTCCGCCAGCTCTTCTACGATCGGGTCGAGCTGCTTGCAGGGATGGCACCACTCAGCGCCGAAATCGACCAGGACAGCGCCTTCCGCCCGCCTGACCATTTCGTCGAAATTGTCATCCGTCGCATCGGGAATCTCAACCGGCATTGTCGCAAACCTCCACCTTGGATCTTCCTGCGAGGCGTACCAGTCTAGACAGCATTGGCGTATGCGTCAAGTACCCCTTGCCTGCTTGACGGTCTACCCAGCCCATGGTATCATGAAACCCGTTGTTTAGCACTCTCGTGTTGAGAGTGCTAAACTGGTGTTTAGCCTATGGAAGATCATCTTTCTGATCGCCAGGACACCATCCTGGCCCTCATTGTTCACGAATATGTAGCCAAGGCCCAGCCTATCGGTTCTGAGCGATTGGTGGGCGAATTCAACTTGGGTGTCAGTTCGGCGACGGTCCGGAACGACATGGCAAACCTGACTGATGCCGGAATGTTGCGCCAGCCCCACACTTCGGCCGGCCGTGTTCCGACGGAAGAGGGCTACCGCTACTTCGTACGACGCCTGCTCGGCGACACCGACCTCCCGCCGGAGGACAAGCGGCGGATCAGTCACCAGTTTCACCAGGCACGAGCCGAAGTCGATGAGTGGCTGCAGTTGGCGGCCGCCATCCTGGCCAACCGATCCCAGGTGGCTTCCTTGGTGACTTCGCCGCACGCATCTCGCGCCAAGTTCAAACACCTGGAGCTCATATCCACACAGGGACAGCAGGTCCTGTTGGTTTTGGTCCTGCAGGGAGGGGAAGTTCGGCAGCAGATCCTCACCCTAGCCGAGTCTCTGGACCAGGAACGGCTTTCCGAGACGGCCAACAGCTTGACGGCGGCGCTCAACGGCAGAGACGGCGACGGCATCGCCGCGCTTGAGACGCAGTATTCGGGGCTCGCGCAAGACCTGATCAAGCTGGTGTCGGAGATCATGCTCCGCTCCGATGCCGCCTCGGCCGGTGAAATCTATCGGGATGGCTGGTCCAACGTCATCATGCAGCCCGAGTTCGCCGACTCCGAGAGCCTCAAGCAAGCCTTGCGTCTCTTGGATGAGCGTCCCTTTCTGGAGGAAGTGCTGAACAAGGCGCTCAGTCCGAATATCGGGGGTGTGCAGGTGGTCATCGGGGGCGAAGGGGCCTGGGAAGATCTCAAGGATCTCTCGATGATCCTGGCTCGCTATGGCGCGCCTGGCTACGCCACAGGCGCCGTGGCGGTGCTCGGCCCAACCCGGATGGCCTACGGCCCCACGATCTCCACCGTTCGCTACGTGGCGGGCCTCATGAGCGATATCGTTATCGAGACCTTTGCCGGCTAGCCAGGCGGTCGCCGATCCCAGCTGAGGATCCAAGGAGGTAGCTTCGTGTCCGATCACGACCACAATCATGACGACCACGAGATCCCCGAGCCGAGTGAGGAGCTTCCCATCGAAGTTGAGGCTTCGGAGACGGAGAGTGCGGAGACCGCGCCCGAGGACGTCGCCACCGAGTTGGCGGAAGCACCCGCCGAAACGCCTGAAGAGAGCATCGAACGCCTCACTAAGATCAACGAGGAGTATCTCGATGGCTGGCAAAGGGCCCGCGCCGATTTCGCCAACTACAAGAAGCGGATCGAGCGGGAGCAGCGGGAGGCCTACCGCCGCGCGGCGGGGGACATCCTCACCCGCTACCTGGGCATCGTCGACGATCTGGAGCGCGCCATCAAGGATCGTCCAACCGAAGGCGAACCCGCCAATTGGGCCGATGGTGTGGAACTCATCTACCGCAAGTTTCGATCCATATTGGAGGCCGAAGGAGTTGAAACGATCGATGCGCTCGGTCAGCCCTTCGACCCGAATTTGCACGAGGCCATCTCTCATGAAGAGAGCGATGAGCAGCCAGCCGGCTACGTGATCGAGGTCGTGCAGCAAGGTTACCGCATGGGTGACCAGGTCCTCAGGCCGGCCCTGGTCCGTGTGGCGAAATAGGAGCACTGTCTCATGAGTTCGGATCATCGGGATCGATTTGGGAACGACGAACTCCGCGGTGGCCATCATGGAAGGCGGAGAGCCCGTCATCATCGCTTCCTCCGAGGGAGGCAGGTTGATCCCCTCGGTCGTTGCCATCAACCCGAAGAACAATGAGCGCATGGTCGGCCAGGTTGCACGCCGACAGGCGATCGTCAATCCAGAAAACACGATCTTCTCCATCAAGCGCTTCATGGGCCGCAAATACTCGGATGCTCAGGTGACGGCCGGGATGAAGAAGGTTCCCTACGAGGTCAGCGAAGCCCCCAATGGGGACGTGCGCGTCCACATGGGAGGCAAGGAGTTCGCCCCGCCAGAGATTTCGGCCATGATCCTGGCAAAGATCAAGGCCGACGCTGAGGCCTACACCGGGGAACCGGTCAATCGGGCCGTGATCACCGTGCCGGCCTACTTCAACGACTCCCAGCGCAACGCCACCAAGGACGCCGGCAAGATCGCCGGCCTGGAAGTCCTGCGCATCATCAACGAGCCAACGGCCTCGGCGCTGGCCTATGGGCTCGACCGCAAGAAGGACGAGACGATCGCGGTCTATGACCTGGGCGGTGGGACGTTCGACATCTCTATCCTGGATGTGGGCGACGGGGTCTTCGAGGTGCGTGCCACCAACGGAGATACGTTCTTGGGTGGCGAGGATTTCGATCAGCGTGTCATCGACTGGGTCGCCGATGAGTTCCAATCCGGATTTGGGATCGACCTACGTCAGGACCGCCAGGCCCTTCAACGGTTGAAAGAAGCAGCCGAGAAGGCCAAGATCGAGCTTTCGAGCGTGCTGGAAACCGAGATCAACCTGCCCTTCATCACTGCCGACGCTGGGGGGCCGAAGCACCTCAATCTGCGTCTGTCACGCTCCAAGCTGGAACAGCTGACCCAGGATCTGATCGATCGCACGCTGGAACCCTGCCGGCAAGCGATGAAAGATGCCGGTCTGACCAACGAGGACATCGACGAAATCGTCCTGGTGGGCGGCATGACCCGCATGCCGGCGGTGCAGGAATCTGTGAAAACCTTCTTCCACAAAGAACCGCACAAGGGGGTGAACCCGGACGAGGTCGTGGCGATCGGGGCCGCCATTCAGGCGGGCGTGCTGGGAGGCGAGGTCAAAGATGTCCTGCTGCTCGACGTCACGCCTCTAACGCTCTCGATCGAAACCCTTGGGGGAGTGGCGACGGCGCTTATCGAGCGCAACACCACCATTCCGACTCGCAAAGCTCAGGTCTTCTCCACCGCCTCTGATAATCAGCGGCAGGTGGAGATCCATGTCGTCCAGGGCGAGCGCCCCATGGCGGCCGACAACAAATCGCTGGGCAAGTTCACCCTAGAGGGTATCCCATCCGCGCCGCGTGGCGTGCCTCAAATCGAGGTGACCTTCGACATCGATGCCGATGGAATTCTCAAGGTCAGCGCCACCGACAAGGCGACCTCCCGCAGCCAACAGATCACGATCCATGCTTCGTCGGGTCTGAATGACAACGAGATCGAGCGCATGCGGCGCGAAGCGGAACAGAACGCAGAACAAGATCTGCGCCGGCGAGAATTCGTCGAGGCGCGCAATGCCGCTGACAATGCCGTTTACTCGGCCGAAAAGCGGCTCCGGGATCTGGGACAAGCTGCGCCAGCAGACTTGAAAGGCGACGTCGAGTCAAAGATGGAAGCTGCCCGCGATGCCATCCACTCCGAGGATGTGAAGATGATCAAGGATGCCACGCGTGCGCTGTTGGAGGCCGTCAAAACGCTGCCTATCGATGGTGGCGAGACGGGCGCCGGAAGTGGGACCGGCCCCGACGCATCCGGCGAGCCTTCTGACGGCAAGGACGTCGTCGACGGCGAGTTCAAGCAGATATAGACAAAGCGAGCGCCCTTCCGATCTTCGGGTTCGGATGGGGCGTGTGTATTTGCGAACCCTATGAGCGACAAGCGGGATTACTACGATATTCTGGGGCTTGAACGGTCGGCCGGCGCCGACGATATTCGCCGCGCCTATCGGCGCCTGGCCAAGCAGTATCACCCCGATGTCAACAAAGAACCGGACGCAGAAGAGAAGTTCAAAGAGATCAACGAGGCCTACGCCGTTCTCTCGGATGAGCAGCGGCGCTCTGTCTATGACCGCTACGGCCACGAGGGCCTCAAAGGCATGCCGTTCGATTTTGGCTTTGGAATCAACGACATCTTCGAGGAGTTCTTCGGGTTTGGTATGGGCCGGCGGACCAGCCCCAGAGCCCCGCGACGCGGCACCGATCTGCGATACGATGCTTCGCTCGAATTCGAAGAAGCCGTGTTCGGCGTCGAGAAGGAGATCCATTTCGAACGCCTCGAGCGCTGCTCGGCGTGCGATGGCTCGGGTGCCGAACCGGGGACAACTCCCGTGGCTTGCACCACGTGCAACGGAACGGGAGAAGTCCGCCAGGTACGCCAGACCTTCTTGGGATCGATGGTCAATGTGACAACCTGCCCCAACTGCGGAGGACGCGGTGAGACGATCAGCTCTCCCTGCCGCGTTTGCGCAGGTCGCGGACTGCAAAGGGAAAGCATCGAACGCACCATTCCCATCCCGGCCGGAGTGGACCACGGCACCCAGATCAGGGTCGCCGGTGAAGGGGAACCAGGCGCCAACGGTGGACCCCATGGCGACCTGTATGTCGTGGTCCATGTCAAACCGCACCCTTACTTCCGCCGGCGAGGCAACGACATCCTGCTCGACCTGGGGATCAACGTCTCCCAGGCTGCCCTGGGCACTGAGATCGACGTACCAACCGTGGACGGCGACGAGAAGCTTGTCATCCCGCCCGGCACCCAGTCCGGAAAGGTCCTGCGTCTCAAGTCAAAGGGTGTCCCCAGATTGAAGGGCCGCGATCGAGGCGATCAGCTAATTATCGTCAGCGTTGAAGTCCCGCATAGCCTCACTGACGAGCAGCGTCAGCTCTTCGAGCAGCTGGCGGAGTCCTTGGGGACTGAGATCCACCTGCAGGAGCGGGGGTTCATCGATCGGGTGAAGGACTTGCTCGGAGGTTTGGCGGATTGAAATGGCTAGAAATCGGGTTGACGGTCGAGGAAGAACTGGCCGAGCCCGTCGCTGACGTCCTTTCGCGCCACGCGCCGAGCGGGGTGGCACTTTCCCCGCTAATTCCACCAGACCGCCCGGGACATCACCTCGTCGTTATCCATGCCTATATCCAGGCCGACCACAACGTGGACCAGGTTCGGGAGCGGGTCGAACACGATCTGTGGTATCTCGGTCGGATCCGCGCCTTGCCCGACCGCGGAGTTCAGGTGGGTCGAGGAGAAGGATTGGGCAGAGGCGTGGAAGGAAAACTTTCGTCCACTGCTCATCGGGCGCCGGCTGCGCATTCAGCCCGCCTGGCTCCCTAGTCCGCCGGACAACCGCCTGGCGGTGTTCGTTGATCCGGGGATGGCCTTCGGAACCGGAACCCACCCCTCCACCCAATTCTGCCTTGAACACATCGAAGACAACGTGCGGCCCGGCGACCTGATCGCCGATCTTGGGTGCGGATCCGGCATTCTCAGCATCGCTGCCGTCAAACTCGGCGCCGATAAGAGTCTGGCATTCGATACCGATCCCACAGCGGTCGCAGTCTGCCAAGAGAACGCACTGCGCAACGATGTCAGTCAGCACATCCAGGCGAAGCTGGGTTCGTTGGATGAACTCAAAGATGAGCTGCGGGGAAAGACCCTGCCCCGTCTTGTGGTCGCCAACATCTTCTTGAGTGTGCTGACTGACATGCTAAGGAATGGGCTGCATCAGGCGATGGCGGACAATGGGCGGCTCATCCTTTCAGGAGTTCTTGGCCCCCAGGTCGATGAACTGCTTGGGGAAACTGCATCCGTCGGACTCCAAACGGTGGATGTGCGCACCCGGGGAGAGTGGTCAGCTGTTCTTCTGAAGTAACAAAACCCGCCCCAATGAAGCGGGGCGGGTAAGTTTCCCAACTTTCGATGATTCCGGAACGGCTAGCTCTCAACGGCGGGTGAAGGTCCTCGCTTCTTGAAGCGGTAGGTGATTCTCCCGCGCGACAGGTCATAGGGCGAAAGCTCCACCCGAACTCGATCCCCCAACAAGATGCGAATGTAGTAGCGCCGCATCTTGCCGGAGAGGTAGGCGAGGACGGCATGACCATTGTCGAGCTCGACCCGAAACTGCGTTGCGGGCAGGGCTTCGATCACTGTGCCCTCAACCTCGATTTTCTCTTCTTGCTTCGCCATATGTGCACCTCCGGAATCGCTACGGGCTCCCAAGAAATACCAGGGGAGAGGCTAGCGATCTCCGTGCTTCTCCTCAATCTTGCGCTGCCGGCGGCGCAGGCGGCGTATGGCCTTCTTGCGCTGAATTCGGCGCAGTTCGCTCTTGGACACAAACCATCGTTTCCGTCGAACCGTGCTGAGTATGCCGCTCTTGGCGACCTTCTTCCTGAATCGTTTCAGGAGTTGTTCTTGGCTTTCATTTGGCCGGAGGACAACTTTTGTCATGCTTCGATGTCACCTCCTTCCTGCTCTGCTGGTCTAGACATCGCGCAATGCGCTGGGAACAGATGCATTAGCTCAACGCCCGATCGATGTATTGATCAATTCTCGGCACAAAAAAGACCGGTCAGCAGGATTGTGAGCCGACCGGACTCCCAGACAAAATCCGCTTTGGACGAAGTAAAAGTCTACCCTGCCTCGGCCTACTCCCCTACTCGTCTCACTGGCGGTCGAATTGCATCCTGCGAACGCCCGCTCATTATACCTGTGGCCAAAATCAATGTCAAACCTGGGCGCCTTGGGTCAGGTAATTCACTCGGTTCCTACAAACGGCGTCAGATCGAGTCCGCGATCGACTTCCCACGGGTAAACGATGTGGGCATCGGTCACGGCCGCATAGTAGTCCGGCTTCTGCGGGGTGAAGAGGCTGCGATAGGGATTGTAGTGGAGGACGCAGGTGGATGGAATCCCTCCAACTGCCGCCACCCGGCTGCGTACGGCCGTTATGGTGCGCCCCGAACCCCAGACGTCATCCACGACCAGGACCTGTTGGTCCATCAGATGACTTTCGTCCGGGAACTGGATAAACTCCGGCCAGGCCAGCAGCTTGGACTCCTCCTGGCGAGCCTCGTAGGGAAAATCCACGGCCGCCGTCAGCACGGCTTCAATCCCAAGGGCTTCGCACAGCAGGCCCCCAGGGATGATACCGCCCCGTGTGATGATCAGCATCGCATCGAAAGCATTGTTGAATTGCGGGATGAGATGGTTGATCAGGCGATCGATCTCATCCCAATCCAGCAACTCGCGCCGTCTTTGACTTATGGGTCTTTTAAACCGTCCCGTGGGCTATGCAGCCTGCCGCCGGCCAGGCCACCGGGGTTACTGGAAGAGAGCACTTTCCCGACCAAGCCAGCCTGGGCACAGACTTGCCGGACAGGTCAAGGTCACCTCTTACCAAGGATCATCCGAGGTCCGGCGCCCGACGTCAGCTGACCGATCGGACCAGATCAAGGAACTCGGTCCACTCTTCCTCGAAGAAATGAAGCGTCACCTGCCCCAATTCGACATGATAGGTCGATTCGCCATCCGGCTCTTCGGCCTTCCATGCCATGAAATTGGCCGTTTCGGCCAGTGTGCTTGTGTTCACATCGGACTCACTCATCGGAATCTCCTCGCAATTCGGATTGATCGAAGGCCGCCAAGATGCTTGCCAGCGCTATCAGGCTCGCTCCCGCGTGCGCGCTGTCATCCAGACCCGGGACGGAATACACACGGTAGAACTCGTTGGGCCGAAAGCCCGGACTCGAAACCACCGCCTTCAGCGACGAAGCGACCTTTTGCCTCTGCTCGGGGTCCCAGTGTTGCACGCAGCCAGCCCAATACAGAGTATACGCGTATTCTGATGGACGTGGCTCGATATTCTTTGTCACGCTGAGATCTCGCTTTCCGGGCCCCCTAAGGATGCTCTGCAGCTTCTCCGTGATCGACATTAGCGCCGTCGTTCGTAAACCAGGAAGATCTCAGACTCGTCTCGCACGTCGAAACCGGCTTCATCAAGGGCCTGCTGAATCGATTCCGAATCCGGGGCCAACCAGTGCACATGCTCTACGCCGAGCTGCTGCGCCAGAAAGCGGACATCCGAGAGCAGGACCGGCAACTGCGCCCCCACCGCAGCAGATAGCGTGATCTCAGGATCAGGGTTGGTTGCGTCCTGGCGGGTGATGAGCCAACCCTGTCCATCGCGCCATGCCCAGACACGGATCCCCTGCGTGCTCCGCAGGCGATCGAGGGTGGGTTTGGCAAGCTCCCACCCCAGATCCAACAGACCCTCACTCAAAGCCGGCGTGCCAGCCTGCAGCAGTTCCCCGATAGCTCGGGGATCGTCGTTGGGAACCTGTTCGAATGCGTGTTTCCCCTGAGCAGCCGATCCTGAGCGAAACTGCACTCGGGCGATGGATTCGAAGCCGGTCCGAGCACACATCGCCTTGACAGCATCACGCCGCTCGTGTGTCAGAAGCCGGATGACGGTTGACCCTCCCGCGAGCCAGCGGCTGACGAAATAGGCGTGCAGACTGGAGCCGATGCCATGCCGCTGCAGTTCAGGGGCGACCCTGAGGCCCTCGAGCCACGCCTCGCCCGATCCCAGGTCCGAGAGGTGTCCGAATCCCGCCACCCGACCCCGCCAGACGGCCACGGCAAGGAGCCCCGTGGTGTCAGCCAGCCAAGCATCCCAGACCTCCGGCACATAGTCATCGCCACCCCAAATGCCCTTCACCAAGGACATGGCCTGTTGCGTGTCGCCCCGACCGGCTGGCCGGCACAAGATTGGGGAGGCGGGAGACTTCATCCCGCTTCCTGGCCCTCTTCAGAGGGCCTTTGACGCTTGCGCAGGAACCAGAGCAGGCGCGATGGGCGCTGCGCGGGGGCCGCGTCAATCGGTGGATCCCAAGGGGACAGATCCACCATCTTGCGGAATGTGTAGCGGGTGAGCAGCATCAGGGACGCTGTCGATGGCGCCGACAGGAGCAGGCCAATCACGCCGGCCAGGCTGGCTCCGACAATGGCCGCCACCAGGATGACCACCGGATGCAGATTGAGCGAGCTTCCCATGATTCGCGGGAGCAATATGTAGTCGATCGATTGGTCCAACACGATCACACTCAGGATGATCAGCAGGGCATGAGCAAAGGGATGGAGTCCGAACCAGTTCTCGGGCTGGAAGATGGCTACCAGAGCCGCCACGGCCCCTGCGCTCACCGGTCCGACGATCGGCACGAACTTGGCCAAGCCGGCCAGGACGCCGAGGCCAATCGAAAATCTGACACCCAGCGCCGTCATCAGAACGGAGGTGAGCACGCCCGTGATCAGGACGATCAGGAGCTGGCCCCGCAGGAACGAATCCCAGATCTTGTTCAACGCCCTCCTAAGCCGATCCAGATCGCTCTCGTAGCCGGGGATCGAGAAGTTCTGCCAGGCTGTCTGGATTCGCTTGTAGTCGAGGGTCAGGAAATACGCCACCGCCAGCACAAATGCCACCCGAGCCAGTGATTCGAGGGCCACGCTGGCCAGTGAGCGCACCAGACCGCTTGCCTGCCCCAACACAGGCTGGACCGTCCCCAGGGCCTGCTCGGCCAGCACGACCAGATCAAAACGGGCCAAGTCGATGACCCATGGGCCGATCACCAGCGTGTTCTGGCTCAGGCCGGCCACCGTGTCAGGCAGGGCGATTAGGATGCGCTGCAGCGTGGCAAAAAGAGCCTGAAGTTGTTGGACTGCCGCCAGACCGGTTGCCGTCGAAGCTCCCAACAAGAGCAGAATCAGCAGAAGAAAGCACAGATTAGTCGAGATTGCCCAAGGAAGATGCGTTCGCACGCTGACGAATCGCGCCAGCGGGACGATCAAGAACGAGAGGATCCCAGCCACAACCAGCAGCGGGATGATGGAGCTGAAACGCCACAGCAAAGCTCCTGCGAGGACCAGCCCGAAGGCGGCAGCCATGGATTTGGTGGCTGTGCCCCACGATGGTGATTGGCGCTCGTTCATCAATGCGATCCTTGGTCCGGAGGCTCGTCAGCCGCCGGCGGCGCAATATCATCCACACGAGCCTGGACTGTGCGCCCGCGCCGCAGCCGATGTCGAAATCTCGCCCAACGGCCAGAGGCGTCTGGCGCAGGACGGCGGTCGATCACCGGCTGAGGCCAGGTCTCCAGTCCAACCGTCTTACGGTAGATATAACCCAGCCACATGCGCAAGGTGGCGACCGTCGGCGCGGCGAGCAGGATGCCGAGCACACCAGCCAGGATCCCTCCCGAGAGGGCCGCCAGCAGCACGATCAGGGGATGGAGATTGAGGCTGTGACCGATGATACGAGGTACCAGGATGTTGTTCTCAAGCTGCTGCAGAACAACTGCGCCTCCCAGCACCACAAGGGCGTACACAATCGGCGCGAGACCCCACCAGTTTTCGGGCTGGAACAGCGCTACCAGGACCGCCAGAAGTCCGGCGATGATCGGCCCGAAAAGGGGGACGAACTCCATCAGGCCGGCGATCAGGCCCAAACCAAGGGAGAAGCGCAATCCCAGAGCCGCGAAAACAGCAGCCGAGCTGACGCCCATTGCCAGGGCCAGGATCACCTGCCCTCGCAGAAATGCCTGCCAAACTCTCCCGGTTTGGTCGAGGAGTTTGTGAAAATCTTCACGATAAGGGCCCGGGATCAGGCCGAGCAGGTGGTCAGCCAGATGGCCGAAGTCACGCGCCAAGTAGTAGCCCATCACCAAGACCAACACCAGCATCCCGACTGTCGAGGCTGTTGCGCCGACGGCAGTGGCCAGCAAGCCGCCGGTCTGGGAAAGCAGTGGTTGTAGTGTCGAGGCCAGCGAGTTCACCAGCGGGTCAAGATTGACCATCGACAAATCGAGGACCCAGGGTCCAACGTGGAGCGTGAGGTGAGACAGCCCCTGAAGCTCCGCCGGGAGCTGGGTCGAAAGCTGGGTCAGGTCCTGTACCAGTCCGATGATTTGCTGGGAGATTGAAAACCCGATCCAAGTCGTCGCACCGGCCATAGCCAGGATGATAGTGACATAGACCAGGAGAACCGCAACCACCCTGCCGACATGCAGGCTGCGCTCGACGCGAGAGACCACAGGGTGAAGCAAGTAGGCCACCATCAGGGCCAGAACGAAAGGCGGGATCAGCTGGTTCAGGGAGAGAAGCAGGGCCGCAACCAGCACGATGAGGCACACGGCAAACAGGAGGCGCGTCCCGGTCTGCCACGGGGGAGAAGTAATTTCAGTTATGCCTGGATCCCGTTCGTCCGCCATGCGGCTAGCCCTCTGACCCTGTGGGGGAGGCGGGCGTGATCGGCTGCCCCTCGTCAACCAGATAGCTGCGGATGTAGCGCCCCAGCACTCGAGCGCTGGCGATCGTTGGGGCAGCCAGCACGATCCCCAGCACACCGGCCAGAGTCGCCCCGGCGACGATGCCCAAGATGACCACCAGGGGGTGGAGACGAAGACTGCGGCCGATGATGCGAGGGATGAGATAGTTCAGATCGACCTGCTGGTAGACCAAATGTAGTCCCACCACAATCAGGGCGAAGACCAGGTTCGGGATGGGAAGCCAGGTGGACCCTTGGAAGAGGGTCAGCACTACGGCCACCACCAACCAGATGGCATGGCCCAGGCTGGGAATGAATTCGAGCAAGCCGGCGAGCAGGGCCATCGCCAACGAAAAAGGCAATCCTATGATCAGACCGGCTACCGTGAAGATGATGCTCACCACCATGGCCAGCACCAGCTGTCCGCGGAAGAAGTCGCGCCAGATGCCGTAGATTTCGTCCCTAAGGCGACAGTAGTCAGGCTGATAGCTGTGCGGGATCTGGCGCTCGATCCAGGCTCCCAACTGATGCCCGTCCTTGATCAAATAGAAGGAGATCACCACAATGAAGATCACCCAAACGACTGAGGTGATCACCTCGACCACGATTCCCAGGGTCTGACCGAAGATCGGTTCCAGCAGGGTTTGCAGACCGGCCAATACCTGGTCGATAGCTCGGCCCACGTCGATGGCGTAGCCGCCGACGACAATGCTCTTGCCAAACACGAGTTCGATGCTGTGCAAGATGTCTTGCAGATCCAGATTTAGCAAACGAATCTGGTTGGCGAGCACAGGTATGAGCAAAGCAACCAGCAGGCTGAGAATGGCCAAGAGTAGCAGGTAGACGATAGCAGTGATCAGCCCCCTGGGAAGCCGCAGCCGTGCCTGCATGCGATCGACAATCGGCGAAAGGATGAAGGCCAGAATGATCGCCAAGATAAACGGCGGGATGACCTCGCTGAACTGCGCCAGAAGGAAGACAGTCAGCCCAACCAGGCCCACCGATACCACGACCTTTGTCGCAGCTGACCAGCGCGGTCTCGCTGGAAGTTCGCTCATGGGCCCATTCTAACCCAGCGTTCCCGAGGGGCAAATTCCGTGCGCAGTGACTTGGATCCAAAGAAAAATCCCCGCCGGGGCGGGGATTTGAAGTCACCTGCTCAGCCTAGCGCCGAGGGCGGTTGCGATCATTGCCGCTCTTGCTGCGCCCTCCGCCGCCGCTGCGCCCGCGGGGGCGCTTCGCGCCAGCGTCCTTCTCTCGGGCTTCCTCCGGAGTCCAGCCTTCCAGCACCGCCTGGCGGGACAGTCGGATCTTGCCGTCGGGGTCGATATTCGTCACCATGACCGTGATCTCGTCGCCGACCTTGGCCACGTCTTCGACCTTGTCGATGTGTTCCGAGTTCGAGCTGGGAGATGTGCACGAGACCGTCCACATTGGGCAGGATCTCCACAAAGGCACCGAAGTCCGTGGTGCGGACGACGCGGCCGGTGTAGATATGGCCCAGCTCCGCCTCTTCCGTGAGGCGATCGATCATCTCTCGGGCAAGGTCGGCGCCGGGCCCATCGGGGGAAGCGATGAACACGGTTCCGTCATCCTCGATGTCCACCCGTGTCCCGGTGCTGTCCTGGATACTGCGAATCGTTTTGCCGCCCGGCCCGATAATGGCTCCAATCTTATCGGGGTCAATGTGCAGAACGGTCATGCGCGGCGCATGGGCCTTCAGCTCCGCCCTCGGCTTGGGGATGGTGGCCTCGATCGTCTTGAGGATGAACAAGCGGGCATCTTTGGCCTGCGCCAGCGCCTTGGACATAATTTCAGGCGTGATACCCTTGATCTTGATGTCCATCTGAAGCGCTGTGATCCCCTGGCGAGTTCCCGCCACCTTGAAGTCCATGTCGCCCAGGTGGTCTTCAACCCCCTGGATGTCGGTGAGGATGGTGTATCGCTCCCCTTCCTTGACCAGGCCCATGGCGATCCCGGCGACGGGCTCACGGATCGGCACCCCGGTGTCCATCAGGGCCAGGGTCGAGCCGCATACCGACGCCATCGAGGTCGAGCCATTCGATGACAGCACCTCAGAGACGAGGCGCATGGTGTAAGGGAACTCTTCCGGAGGAGGCAGCACAGGCACCAGGGCCCGCTCTGCAAGAGCACCGTGGCCGATCTCACGCCGGGAAGCGCCCCTCAGAAAACGCGTTTCCCCGGTCGAGAAGGGCGGGAAGTTATAGTGATGGATGTAGCGCTTCTCGTCCTTTGGGCTGAGGTTATCGAGCTCCTGTCGTTCGCGCGGCGTCCCCAGCGTTGCCAGCGTCAGCACCTGGGTCGCACCGCGTGTGAACATGCCTGAACCGTGGGCCCGGGGGCTGAGGTCGACCTTGGCGCTGAGCGGGCGGATTTCGTCGGAATCCCGGCCGTCGAGACGCTTCTCTCCGCTCAGGATCTTCTCACGCACCTGCTCTTTGTAGATATCTTCAAACGCGTTCTTTACATCCTGCGCCTCGAAGGGCGATTCGACGCCCTCGCCGCACAGGGACTCCACCAGATCGTCTCTCAAGTCGTCGATGGCGTTGTAGAGTTCAGTCTGCTGGCGGGGCTGAGACAGGATTTCAGCTAAGCGTCCGCCGAGTTGCGACTGCACGCCTTCCATCACGCCTTCCTGCAGTCCAAAAGGTGGATACTCGGACTTCTCTTTGCCGACGTCCGCCTGCATCTTGTTTTGGAGCTCTATCAGCGCCTGCATGGCTTCATGCGCCGCCTCGATAGCCTGAACCATCGTGTCTTCGTCGACTTCGTTGGCCCCGGCCTCGACCATCAGGATCGCATCCGCCGTGCCGGCCACGCGCAGGTCCAACGGGGACACCTCGGTCTGCTGGTAGGTCGGGTTGAAGACGAACTTCCCATCTTCGATCGCCACCCTCAAGGCTGCCACCGGGCCGCCGAACGGTATGTTCGACACGGTCAGCGCCGCCGATGCGCCAACGATGCCGAGCACGTCGATGGGCGTCTCGGCATCGGATGAGATGGCGTACAGGATCACCTGTACGTCATTGCGCATGTCCTTGGGAAAAAGGGGCCGGATGGGGCGGTCGGTCAGGCGGGCGGTCAGAATGGCAACTTCGGATGGCCGACCTTCACGGCGGAAGAACGATCCGGGGATCTTGCCGCCGGCGTACATTCGCTCTTCGTAGTCCACCGTTAGCGGGAAGAAATCGATCCCCTCCCGCGGCGTGCGGGACATGGTTGCCGTGGCGAGCAGGACACTGTCACCCTGCCGCACGGTAACGGCGCCGCCGGCTTGCCCGGCGAAGCCCCCGGTCTCGATCGTGATGGTCTTACCACCGATCTCGACCTCGTACTGTCGATCACCTAACATAAGAATAACCCTCCGCACCACAGGCCCGAAGGGTCAGGGACTGGAGCCTGGCCGTCAACCGAACGGTTGGCGAACACGCTCCAATACCCAACCTTTCCGAAGGTCTGGGCGCCTTTGCGTTTGAAACCAAATCCATTATACGAGGAAAGCCCAACCAGCGCGGATCAGCCGCCCGATTGCCGGATGGCCATACCCTCCCCCACGTTGGCAGGTTGAACAAGGCTACTTGCGACGGATTCCGAGCCGCTCGGTAATTTCGAGGTAGGCAGCCGCGTCTTCCCGCTTCAGGTAAGCCAGGTGACGGCGGCGCTGTCCAACCAGCTTCAGCAGACCTCGACGCGAGGACTCGTCGTGCTTATGCGTCCTCAAGTGATCGGTGAGCTGCTGAATCCTTCGGGTGAGAATCGCCACTTGGACCTGAGGGGACCCCGTGTCCGTCTCGTGGCGATGGTACTCGCCGATAATGGATTCCTTCTCTTGCTTCGTCAATGACATGAAACGCTGCTCCTAGCAGGTCACCAAGGGCCCAGTCATCAGGCCGGGCCCCGGTCTAGTCAAACGCATACGGGCCATTATATCAGCCCGCGTCTTCCGCGGACAGGGCGGCTTCCAAGACCCTGCGCTGCCGGGACGGAAAGTGCGGCAGCGCCGACCGTACCGCTTGAGTAAGAGCAGGGTGACCACTCCGGCGCTTCAAGTGTCGCTTGAGCATCTGGGCCGTTTCCGCAGGCGATCGTACAGCCAAGTGGCGAAGCAGCTCTACCAGGGCTTGGCGGGGTTGGGATGCCAACTCGTCGAGCCGGCTCTCCAGGCCCTGGAACACATTCGGTCCCAGGGAGAAATCAGCCTGGTTGACCGCCCCTCCCAACGCGATGAGTGCCAGGGCCGTCAGGCGCGGATCGGAGGCGTCGATCCAAGACCACACGCGCTCCAAAAAGGCGTCCGGACGAGTGGTCTGCCACGCCTGCAGGCCCTGACCGCCCAGGGCGCTGAGCACAACCGAGTCGTCACAACCCCGAGCGTGGCCCTCGACCCAGCGTGGTGCGCCATCGTCGTCCCGTTGCCCGATGATGGCCGCCGCCGCCAATCTCGTCTCACGAAATCCGGAGTCCCAAAGGCTATTCGCCAGCTTGTCCCCGGAATCTGGCAGAGCTCGGGCCGATTCAGCCAGGCGGCGTGAAAGTTGGCGCACGACGGGCGCGGGTACGCCAAAGCGGCGTGCCAGGTCGGCGGTTGAGGCAAGTTTCGGGCGTCGGGTCCGATCGGCGTAGAAGTCCAACAGGCTCAGGCAGGCCCGGGTTGCCTCGTCGGGATCTTGGACGAGGGCGGCCAGGGCATCCAGTTCACGTGTCAGGCGTACAGGATCAACCGCCGGCATTGCCCCAACCCCCGTTCGCTAGGCATTCGGCCGTTGGCTGGCGGCGATCCAATCTGAGGCCGCACGCCAATCATCAGCGAATGTCAGGAGCGTCCCATCTGCCGCCTGGACGTAGGGTCCGGCCATTTCGAGGAAGGTATTGAATGTGGTCCGCCAGCCTTCGCCGATCAACACCAGAGGGCGTGGCGCGACTTCCTTGGTTTGAATTAGCGACCAGCTCAACGTCACTTCGGAAAGCGTGCCAATTCCGCCTGGCAGGGCCATCAGGACCCGGCCTCGGTGAATCAATTCATACAGACGTTCGCGGCAGCGTGCGACAGCGGATCTCTTCCGAGATCCAGGCGTTTGGCGTCGCTCCCCGCCAGGCTTCGATCTGGTCGCAGGTCACACCGAATGTGTGCCCTCCTTCTTGCCTGGCGCCGCGGCTGACGGCCTCCATGGTGCCAGCGTAGCCGCCGGTGGCCACGGACCACCCCATCTTCGCCAGGGCGCTTCCGAGCTCTTGCGCGTCCTGGTAGGCGGACTCGCCCGGTTGAACCATGGCGGACCCGAAGACGGTCACGACGCCCATTCCGTTCAAGCTGTCCCCCCCAGCCTGCGGGCCACTGCCGATTTGAGCGGTTGCAGCCACACCTGATCGAGCTGTTCGGCACGCGTCGTGAGCAGGGCTTCGGGCGTCGCTGCCAAGAGATCGAGCCATTCCTGAAGGAAGCGCCACATCAACGCGTGGTCCCACAACATCTCCCACTCATCGTCCCCCCATGCCACCCCGCAGCGCTCGTGCAGCCTGCTCCGATAGTGTTGAATGAGCCCCTCCCGCTCGTCACCCAGTGGGCCAAACCACCAATCGGTCTTGTTGATGAAGACCAGAAGGTCCATCACGGCCGGCCCTACGCCGGCCAGCTGCCAATCGTAGACCGCCTGGACACCCGATGGCTGGATGGCAATGTTGCCGGGCCAGTAATCGCCGTGAAGCAACGTGCCCGGCTGGGAACGCAGCGGCCTGACCACCCGCTCGGCTTCTCTGGTGAGGCGGGTAAGCAGGGCGACGCGTTCAGGCGATCCTGCCAGAGGGCCCGGCCGACCGACATCGATCATCACCTGGATGGCCTTGTCAGCCGCTGCCACATGCACATTGAAGTCGGCGTCCACGGGATCGCTCAACCAGAAGAATGCGCCCAAGTCCTCTGTCAGAGCCCAGAAGCGATCGTGCAACCCCACTAGGGCCTCGATCGCTTGGTCGAAGTCTTCACGTGTCCAGGACGAGGGCTCACGCAAGTTTTCAAGGTACTCCATTACGATCCAGTCGCCCTCTTTGGAATAGGCGACCAAACCGGGTGTCCGCATCGGAATCTGGGAAGCAAGAGATGAGTAGAACCCCACTTCGCGACGGCCGGCACCGGCCAGGCCGGTGCGCGTCGTTCCTCGCGGTTCCTTCACCACCAGCTTGAGGCCCCCCTCGCCCTGGCGGCCAGTAAAAGTGACAAAGAACCCGGTGATTCGACCGATGGCCGGGCGGCGATGGCTGAGGGTGCTCGGATGGAGGGTCGTGATTTGGAGGCTGTTGTCGCTCAAGTAGCGCCGCAAGCCCGCCGTCAAATCGGCAGGGGAAAAGGGCCAGGCCCATGCCTCCGCTTCTTTGGGCATGCCCGTGCCGGTCTCAGTCATCGCCTGCGTCCGATAGTAATGGTCCATCGACCTGGCGGGGTATGTCCAGCAGGCGGTAGGGGTAGACGTTCAAGACCATGGTCCCATGATACTTGGTTTCCGTAGGGTCGAGGTTTCGATGGACATGCTGATGGCCGTGGAGAAGGTAGCGCGGCCTGCCCCAGCGCATGAAATGGCGGAAGATGCCGAATCCGACGTGCGCCAGATCGTCGTCGTCGTGGATTCCCAGAGGCGGGGAGTGGGTGACCATCAGATCCAGCCCATGCCCTCGCAGCATGCGACCGATAATCGCCCTGGGAAAGGCCGAGAGGACGCGCCAGGTCATCTCCCCCTGGGTGTACTGGTGCTTGCCATCTGGCTTATAGCGTTGGCTGCCTCCCACGCCGAAACAAAGGAGCCCCGCAACGCTTCGCCATGTACCGTCGAGCGCCTGCCCGCCGGGGACGCGCAGATCATCGGGATCGTGGTTTCCCGGGACGTACGCCAGCGGCACATTTAGCGCCGTCAGCACAAACTCCAGATACTTGGCCGGGAGATCGCCACAGCTCACCACCATGTCGATGGCGGGGATGTGATCCTTGATTTCGGTTTCGTAGATGAATGGAACAATCTGGTCGCTCAGGGCGAGGATCTTCAAGCGGACCCTCCGATTCTGGCTTGCCCATCCAGCGCCGTCGGCGCGGCCAACCAGCAGGCAACGACTGCGGTCAGGTCAAAGCGGCCCAACCTCCGGTCGCCGTGCCAGTGTCGACCCCTCGGGCGGGATCTCCCCCAGTTCCGACTGTCTTCCGTAAAGGACATCTGGATCCCTAAGCGCTTATCCCGATCGAGTGAATAGACTGTGTCAAACAGGATTATAAGAGGCGACCAGCTTGTGAAGGATTTCACAATTCCGCTTGTGGAGACGACGAAACGGGCGGCACGCCATCCCGCCGCGCCGCCCGCTTGCAGGACTCGATGGATTGCGGTTCAGGCAGTTGTCTTCAGGGCACCCACCTGCGACTGGAGCGCAGGCAGGCGGTCGAGGTTCTCCCATGGCAAATCGAGATCGTCGCGGCCGAAGTGCCCGTAGGTCGCTGTCTGACGGAAAATCGGCCGCCGCAAGTCGAGATCGCGAATGATGGCCCCCGGCCTCAAATCGAAATGCTCATCGATGAGAGCCGCAATCTGCTCCTCCGGCAATCTGCCGGTGCCGAAGGTCTCCACGTTGATGGACATCGGCCGTGCGACCCCGATGGCATAAGCCACCTGGATTTCGCATCGATCGGCGATCCCGGCGGCCACGATGTGCTTGGCCACCCACCGAGCGGCATAGGCTGCCGAGCGATCGACCTTGGTGGGATCCTTGCCGCTGAAGCAGCCGCCGCCGTGCCGCCCCATCCCGCCGTAGGTGTCGACGATGATCTTGCGCCCGGTCAAGCCAGCGTCCCCCAAGGGGCCGCCGACCACGAAGCGACCCGTGGGGTTAACGAAAATCTCCAAGTCGTCGTCGACCAATTCTTCCGGCAGGACCGGACGGATAATGTGTTCGATGACACCCGCGCGTATGCTGGCCTCGTCGATGTCCGGGCTGTGCTGCGTGCTGACCAGCACGGCTGCAATCCGACTGGGACGGCCGTGGTTGTACTCAATAGTCACCTGCGCTTTGCCGTCCGGTCGAATCCAGTCCACGATCCCCTGCTTGCGCACGGCAGCCAGGCGGCGGGTCAGCCCGTGCGCCAAATAGATCGGCATCGGCATCAGGGTCGGTGTTTCATTGCAGGCGAAACCAAACATCATCCCCTGATCACCGGCACCGATGGCTTCGATTTCAGCGTCCGACATGCCGCCCTGGCGGGCTTCGAGGGCGCGGTTAACGCCCTGTGCAATGTCACCGCTCTGCTTGGCGATGGCCAGCTGCACTCCGCATGTGTTGCCGTCAAAGCCCTTGCGACTGTCGTCGAAGCCTATCCCCGTGATGACGCTGCGCACCAAATCGTCGTAGTTGAATTGGGCCGAGGTGGTGATTTCGCCGAGCAGCATGATGAAACCGGTCTTGACCGCCGCTTCCAAGGCCACGCGGGACATCGGATCCTGCTCGAGGCAGGCGTCCAAGACGGCATCTGACACCTGGTCGCACAGCTTGTCCGGATGGCCTTCGGTGACCGATTCGGAAGTGAAGAAGTACTTCGGTGAAGCCATAAAGGTTGTGGTCATGCTCGCAACTCCTTGAAGTTAAGCGAAAACCCCTTCAAAGCGAGAAGGGGCACCTTTATGGCTTGCGCCTCCCGCTCATCTTCCAGATTTTTTCCTTCTGCCGGAATTGGCACCACATCAGTTGGGCATCCTGATAGGTTGCCGAGGCTTCGCAGGGCCGGTCCCTCCGCCTCTCTGGATAAGGGGTCGATCAATTGTTGAGGCAATATACCACATGCCCACCTGAGCGTCAATTTTGCTCATCCCGGCGGCACTACCCTTGCACTCAGTCTCCGGGCTGTCGCTTCATGTGACAGACGGACCCTTGACAGTTCTGGGGTTTTCCACATGATGGTGTGTGCGCGGCCGGAGCACCCCTACCGGAACGCTGGAGTGGATTGGCAACCAATGATGCACAAGGCGCGCCCATCGGGCGTTCGAGAACGATCAGGGGGTGCACGGGCGCGGATTCTACGCAGCGGCCTGGCGCTCGGCATGATCCTTCTCTCCTCGGGCTTGATGCTGACAGCCACCGGTAAAGGCGCATGGCCGACCCAGGCGGCGACGGTCGCCAACCTTCGGGGCACGATCCTGGACGCCGCCAGCGGTGTTGCCATCGGCGGGGCGACCATCATCGCCGCTGATCTTGGCGTCTCGGCAACCTCCGACGCTGACGGTCGGTTCTCCGTCCCGGACATCCCCGTCTCCCAGCTCGTCACCACGGCTACTTTCACCGTATCTGCCTCAGGCTATGGCGACTGGACGCTGATGGATGCCCGGCTGGTTGCCGGGGACACATTGATTTTGAAGGCGGAGTTGAAGAATTCGCCGGTCACAATCCGGATCCCCAGCCGACAGGCGCTCGAGGCAAATCGCGCCTCTCTTTCGAGCCAGCTTGTCAGCCCGCTCAACCTGTCTGCCCCTGCCGAGGACCAGACCAACGCGCCGCTGCCGGAGACGATCCGGGTGCGCGTCACCGGCTACGCGTACTGCGACACCGGCCGGCCCTACACGGTCGAGACGCTCGACTTCAAGGACTACGCCAAACACGTCCTGCCCATGGAGTGGCCCTACAATTGGATCGGCGAATCGCTGCGCGCCGGCGGCATGGCGGTCAAAATGTACGCCTGGTCCATCATCGCCGCCGGCGGCAAATACGCCGACGCCGATGTCTACGACAGCACCTGCGACCAGGTCTACAACCCTGCCGTCGAATACCAAAGCACCAATGATGCGGTGGACTTCACCTGGAATTGGCGCATGACGTGGGTGTCGACGCAAACCCTGGTGCGGGCATTTTACAGGGCCCAGGCCTATCAGTGCCCATCGGAATTGGTAGGTGCCTGCATGGGTCAGGTTGAGTCCAACACCCTCGCCGGCAATCGCTACACGTGGGACGAAATCCTGGCCTATTTCTACACCAACAACGGAGGAATCGACCTGACTCCGGTTTGGGATCCACCCGGCGGATACTCGCTGCGCTTCGAGGGCAACGGCTACGGAAATCTCGATCGGGTCAATATCAAGCTCGACGGTCCCCCGCGCCCGATTGACGTCGGAGATGACTTCACCATCGAATGGTGGATGAAGGCGACCCCCGGAGAAAACGGTACGGCTGCCTGCACGTCGGGAGACGGCGCTTGGCTGAGTGGCAACACGCTGCTCGATCGAGATATCAGCGGCCCTGGGGACCATGGCGAGTACGGCATTTCTTTGATGAATGGTCGCCTGGCGTTCGGGGTAAACAATGGCACCACGGGGTTCACGCTGTGCGGTGCCGCAAATCTGGCCAACGGCGCCTGGCACCATGTCGTCGTCCAACGGCAATCAAGCGGCGGCCAGCTGCAAATCTTCATCGACGGCGCCCTTGACGCCCAGGCCGTCGGCCCAACCGGGGATCTGAGCTATCGGGACAACCGCACACCGGCCGCTTCTCGCGATCCCTATCTCGTGGTGGGCGCCGAGAAGTTCGACACCAACAAGAGCCTCTATCCCTCCTTCTTGGGCTGGATCACCGAGATTCGCATCTCCAACGTCCTCCGCTACAGCGGGCCTTACCCCACCCCGAGCGCCCGCTTCGCCGCGGACGGCGCTACCGTCGGTCTGTATCACTTTGGCCAAGGCTATGGTGATCCGATTCATGACACCTCCGGTGCTTCCGGCGGTCCCAGCGATGGCCTGCGGGAATACGGCGGTGTGATAAACGGCCCCGAGTGGACTTACGAGAGTCCCTGGTACGTGGCCCCGCCCACTCCGACGCCTACTCCCTACACTTTGTTCCTGCCCTTGATCCAACAAGACGAGTCTTCAGCCAGCTCAAGCAGCCCTTACGGTGCCCAGCCGGCAGGCACGACGGGTTCGGCTGTTTCGCCGGCCGCCACACCTACCCCCACTCCCGGTGAAACGCCTTGACCTGGCCCGCTATCCGTACGGTCTCGGATCCCAGTGCTAGGGCCGCAGATGACTCTGGGCGGTTGGAAAGGGCTGGCGCAGGCAGAGGTCACCGGCGGGCGGCCACCAACGGCGACAGAGTCGGAAACTGCTTGATTGCTCTCACTGGATTGTCCGAACCGGCAATCAGAGGACCACGGTGCGGCGCAACTGTCCGTGGGCTGGCATGAATATGGCACCCAGCAAGCCGTCATGGTCATGAGAAAACGCTCGGACGGCGATCCTTTTGCCGGTCGGCTTTCATGCCCCCAATTCAGGGCACGCAGGCGCTCCTCCCCATGGGCTGGGACGGTGCGTTCGCTTCTGCCCCGCGCCCTGATGCTCAGCGTTTCCCTGCTCGGGTTGACGTTTCTTGGCCGATCCTCGACAGCCCTTTTGGCCGATGGTCCCATCAGTGGCTTGCAAGCACCAGCTCCTGACGGGATCGTCCCTCGGGCTGAGGCACCGACCGGAAACTTGGAATTGGCGATGGGAGCCGGGGCGTCTGCGCCGGCCAGCTTGTCTCAGCCGTCCCTTCCGAGGTTGTCCATGGCAGCCTCGAGCGCCGGCGCATTCTCCTTTGCCCAATGGTTTCCCAACGCGCTGTTCGCCTGGCTCGATCCTGCGACGACACGCAACGCCAACCTGTCACCCCACCTTGCCGCGGGTAGACCTCCCGGGAACCATCGTCTCAGACGGCCAGTTTGTTTGGGGGCCCAACGTGGGCCAATTCGATCTCGAGGCCTATCTGACGGATCGCGATTCACCTCTCGCAGAATATGTGGACGATATCGCCCTTTGGTCGGACTACACGAGTGTGAATCCGCAGGTCCTGCTAACGATCCTGCAGATGCAGCACGGCATGGTGGACGGCGAGCTATCAGGTATGACCGCCGACGAAATCCGATCGACGATTGAGGCCACCTCACTGCAGCTGGCCAAGGCATTCTATGAGCATCTCTACACGTTCGGCTCCCGCCGCCCGGCCGATGCCGCCAGCCCCACCGGGCCCCCGTTGGTGTCTCTTGTAGACGGGACGACTGTGCAACTTGACCCAGGCCTGTCATCTGGGGCCTATGCCGTCGGCACCGTGCTGGGCCAGTCGAACGGTTTGGACGCATGGCGGCAGCAAATGTCGGCTTCGGGCCAAGGTGGCTTTGAGCAAGTGTTCGGTTCAATGTTCCCGGGTTCTGACCCAACCAGCCTCGCCAACAATATCGATCCCCCATCTTCTCCGCCCGCCAGTCTGCTCCAGTTTCCGTTCCCGATGGGGGCAACATGGGTCTTCGGTGGACCGCATAGTTGGAATGGAGATAACACGCCTCCCTTCTCATCCATGGATTTCTTCCTCCGGGGTGGAACGTGCGCCGCGCCGCCCTTCTACTATGCCGTGGCCGCCGCCGGCGGCTCCGCGTACCATCCATCCAACTACAGCTGCTGGATCGAGATCACCCACGGCGGAGGCTGGACGACCAGCTACTACCACCTGCGCAACACGTTTACCGGCAGCTCGGTGCAGAGAAACTGGCTGATGGGTTCCATCGCCTGTGAGACCTGCGCCGGGGGATGGGCCAGCGGCCCGCACGTTCACTTCAGCTTGAAGTACAACGGCTCCTACGTCAGTCTCGAGGGGGTGACGCTTTCGGGTTGGACGGTCCACGTGGGTTCGACGGCCTACACGTCGGGCTATATCGCGCGGGATGGTGTCACGCTCAATCCGTACGCGAGCGTTGTCAATGACTATGACACCTACTACCCGCTCACCGACCACTCTCTTCGCTTCTACGGCAACGGCACGGGCGACATCGATCGGGTGAAGATTCAAGTCGATGATCCGGCCAACGCCAATCCCGGACCGCCCGTGGACGTCGGCGGCGGCGATTTCACCATCGAGTGGTGGATGAAAGCCGCTCCAGGAGAGAACAACGCCGGTGCGATCACCTGCGGGGCGAACAACAACTGGGTTCACGGCAACACCCTACTGGATCGGAGCCGCAAGGACAATGACAATGACTTCGGCATCTCGATGGCCGGAGGGACGATTGCTTTTGGAGTCGGTGGGGCAGGAACTGGCGACTTCACACTTTGCGGACTGCTTCCGGTCAATGACGGGCTGTGGCACCACATCGCCGTCGAACGACGCCGCAGCGACGGACATCTGTGGATTTTCGTGGATGGCAAACTGGATACTCAGGCTGACGGCCCCGACGGTGACATTTCCTACCCGGACAGCGGTGTGCCAGCTCAAACATGCGGGCCGTCCGGCGACCAGTCGTGCTCGTCAACCGATCCCTTCCTCGTGCTTGGAGCAGGTAAGTTCGACCTTGGGAGCGCCTTCCCGCCTTTTAGCGGCTGGATGGATGAGATGATGGTTTCAAACTCACTCCGCCATGGCAGCAACTTCTCGTTGCCTTCGGCGGCCTATTTGCCCGATGCCAGCACTGTCGCTCTGTATCATTTTGATGAGGGCGCGGGGACCATACTGGACGATTTGTCCGGCTACCCAGGCGGGCCGAGTAACGGCCTCCTCTCGGTTGGGGGCAGCCCCGCTGGACCCATCTGGTCGGGCCTTTCGCCCTGGTCAACCCAGTCGGCAGCCTACAAGCTCTATTTTCCGTTGGTGATCAACCAACCATGACAAGACCCGGATGTTGACGGCGACCTCCGCCGATTGCCCATCCACAGCCCCTACATTCTGCGACGTATTGGCGGGCTGGGCTCATTCGGGGTCCCTCCAAACCAACCCTTCACCCCCTCATCGCCCCCACGGCTCGAGTCTGGATGACGTATCGTCGCCGGCTGCAAGCACCCATCTGGCGAGGAATGTGGAGTCCATGAATGGGCCCTTGTCAGGCTTCTCGATTGGTTAGCCAGTAAGTCTCAGATTGTTTCCCAAATGCAAGGGGGGCACCGGACCGACAATTCCCCGCGCGAGGTCCGCCTCCATCCTACGGCAAGTCTTAACCTAATTCTCATGGGTTCCAATGTCATCTGCGGCTAGGATGAACAGGATCCCAGTCCCTACAAGCCAAAAGCGTGTCGTGGCCAAACACAAACGACGGTCGAAGACCAGCCTAAAAGCCAGACTTCGTCGCCCCGCCTATTTCATCCCGGGGGCTGTCTTGCTCCTTGCCTTGGCGCTCAGCCTTTCAAGCATGGTCTATGCCGCCCATCTCGAGGGGTCGGACAGCTTTTGCGCATCCTGTCATACTCAGCCCAAATCGCAGTACTTTCAAAGGACCCAGCAGCAGAATTCGGTGGATCTGGCCAGCTTCCATCAGACGAAGGACATACGCTGCATCGATTGCCATTCGGGATCGGGTGTGACCGGTCGCGTTGGAGCGTTTATGGTGGGCGGCAAGGATCTGGTGGCCTACCTCACCCACACCGACCATCAGCCCGCCCCGCTGACCGTCCCGATCGGCGACGGCAATTGCCTCAAGTGCCACAGTGACGTGACCCAGACCCGCAGTTTCAACCGGCACTTCCATGCCTTCTTGCCTCAATGGCAGGCGCAGGATCCCAACGCTGCCCTCCTGTGTCGACTGTCACACATCCCACACGACGGGTGGAACCTCTTCCCTGCAGTTCCTTCAGGAGGGCCCAACCGGACAGGTGTGCAATGACTGTCACAGCTCTCTCGCCGGCTGATCCCGGCTGAAATCTCCTCGCCGGCACAGGACCCAACTTGCTCGGCGGTCCAACCTGGACTCCTTTCTCGAGGCCATCGCAGGGCAGCCGGCCGCCATCTCCATCTTGAACAACTCGACTGGGCTTTCATAGAATCTCGCCCTTGATCAAGCCCGGCCAACCGGGTTCTGCGTTTCGCAACCGGTCCCTGCCGGCGGGTGCAAGCCGCCGACACGTCCCCTCCGCGGCGATCATCGGCCTCCGACTTGCACGTGCCTCACCAACCGGCGCCTTCTGGCGGCATCATTGCTGCCTTCCGACGAGAGGCAAGCCGGGCAAATGACGGAATCTGAGCTCTACCGAGCTCGCTTCCCGGTGAAGATCCTTGTCGGTCTAGTTATTCTGAGTGATGAGGGGCAGGTAGTAAGTATGGGTCGGGACCGCAGTTGGCGTTGGGGACCCGGCCAGCGCGGCGATGGATTGGTCCACTTGGATCCGCGGCTTGCTCACGGAGCCTCCACTCCGCGTGTCGGTGATGATCACACCGTAGGACGTGAGCGCCGCAAGAACATCGCTCACGGTCGCTTCGGGTGCCTTCGATTTCATCAGCGCCCATGCCCCGGTCACATGCGGCGCTGCCATGGAAGTGCCGTCCCACGTCTGATAGCCAACGCCGGGCACGGATGAGGTGATCGTCGATCCAGGCGCGAAAAGGGACAGATAGGAAGAGACGTTGGAGTAGGAGGCCACTTTGTCCGCCCCGCCCGGCGTGTCCAAGTCCGTCGATGCTCCCACGCTGATGGCGGTCGAGATGCAGGCCGGAGAGGACAACGCATCGGTTTGGCTGCCGTTACCGGCGGCAATGACTGTTGCTATCCCGGCGCTACGAAGGTTGTCTACTGCGACTTTGCGGAGGTCGCCATCGCATGGAGTTGTATAGCTGCCCTCCGCCAAAACTCAGGTTGGCCGCGGCAATGTTGTACGTATCGCGCAGGCTGTAGACCCAGTCCAGACCGCTGAGCTGATCGGACGAGTAGCTCAGGGCACAGGGGCTCGGGAGGCCAAACCCCGAGCAAGTGGCGGTGTCGAACTGCGAGAAGATCTGGACAGCGATCAGGTCGGCGTCCTTGGCCACCCCCGAGAAGGTCGTGCCTTTTCCTGCCGCGATACCGGCCACATGTGTCCCGTGGGCGCAGCCCTCAATCGACGTCGGACAATTCACGCCAGCCCCAGTGCCGATTTGTTGAGGCTGACCATCAGGACAAAGCGTGTTGGCAGTTGAACCGCCGCCTGAGAAGCAGGCTTCAGCGACGACTTTCCCGCTCAAGAACGGATGAGAACTGTCGATGCCCGTGTCCAGAATGGCGACAGCCCAGCCAGCTCCCGTGTAGCCGGCGGCCCATGCGCTGTCGGCGCCTATCAGGGGAACGCTCGACGCCAGAGTTGGCGGTTCAAGCTCATCAGGCTGAACGCTCTCGACTTCCGGGCTGTCCTGAAGGTCCTGGAGCTGTTCGGGGGTGACCTGCATCGCCATGAGCGGCAGGTTGGCGTATTTCCTGGCTGTGAGCTGCCCACGTTGTGCCAGACGGTCGATCACCGCCCGTTGTGCAAGGGCGATACGCTCCCGCTGCTCCGCCGCTAACGCAGGATCGCCGGCAGCACTCGGAGAAAATCCCACTCGCAGACGGACGATGACCCTGACCTGGCCGTCCAGCCTGGCCCGATCGACCAGGGCGTCCATCGGCGTCCCATCCCGCCCGAACGCTGCGCCTTGCCGAGCTGACGCCGCCGTCGCGCTCATTCCGATGAGCGCGGCCAAGATTGTGGCCAAGAGGATCGTCAGCCTTACTCTTCGCAGCGTATACGAAGCTTTCACAGGTGCCTCTCACCCCGCCGTGCCGGTAGGTCTCGCCCAGACTGGCGCAAATCGGGTCCGGTGCCCCAGAAACGCAAAACAGGGCCGGATTCCCTCCGGCGCATCCTCAGGCTGTCCACTCCACTCCACCAGAAGCGCGCAGGCGGTCTCCCGGCCCTACCCGGTCCAAGTGCAATTCGCGTGCCTGGCATGGAGTAGGCCGCAGCGCCGTGCGCGTTCGCCGATTATAAGTCAAAGTTGCGGGTGCATTCTCAGCAAGGATTCGATGGGATGCGGACCGTCTCCACCGCCCGGCGGGGCAACCTGGGTTGGCGGTCGAATATCATCGAAAGCCACCGGGCGCGACATGCAGGTTGAAAGGTCCGAATCGCCGGGCCGATCAGAGCCAGCGGAGAATATGAAGGTGGCGATAGAATTCGGCACCCGATACCAGGGCCAGACGGCCCTCGGATTCGTCCGCCAGGGACTTGCAGGCACTGGTGAAGTCGGCCGTGGTAACCAAGTAGCCACCCAGGCAGTCGCCGCGCTCGTCGACCATTTCCAGCAAAGACCTGCCCTCGGCGACGCCGATATTCTTTTCGCCGCGGATGACCCGGCCCAGAGCCTTCTCTTCGCCCGCCGGCCCCCGACGCCAGGCGAGAACATCCTGGCGCACACCTTCGCCTTCCTCGGCAGGGGTCTCCAATCGCTCAGCATGCGGGAAGCCAAGCGCCTGCATCAACTGCTCAAGGGCGCGAAGCAGTTCCTCTTCCGACAGGGCTTCCAGTTCCAAGCGGAGGCTGGCTGTCCCCGGCAGCAGACCGGTGGTCGGCGCGCGCGATCGTCCGGTTTCGCCTTTCGCCGATCATCGCCCAGCGAAAAGACCGTACCAAGCCAATCGCCCATCGACAAACGTTCCTCCAGCTCGGCCGGCTGCGTGCCATGGGGCAGATCGCGTGGCAGCAGATGTCGTTCATCCAACAACTGATGGAGGGTTTCATCGTGCGTGTCCGCCACCCAAAACTCGTAGAGACTCAACGGTGTGGCCGGGCGAAGCTCGGGATAGAAACGGATTTCGGCCCTGCTCCGGCGTGCCGAGTTCCAGCTGAGATCGAAATGCAGCAGATGGGAAGCCGGCATCGGTTGGCCGTCGCTGCGCGCTTCGAGATCGGCCAGAAGCAGATGCCTTCGGCGGTCCCGCCGGAAGGAACTCAGGATCTGGTCGCGTTCGACTTCCGTTGCCGAGCCCGGAAGACGCAACGCCCCGTAGGCTTCCAGAGGTGGCACGAGTTGATCGAGGGCCCGCTCACCATATTGACTGAAGACGATCAGTTTGTCCCCGCCTGCCACCACGCTCTCCAGCAGGTCAAGAAGCGCCCTGCATTTTGATGCCATCGAAACTCCCGGGCGCAAAGGCTGTGGCCTGATTGAGCCTGGCCATGGCCGTCTCAACATGGGTACGGGTGACGGCTGTGTCGAGCTTGCTCAGCCGATGACGCTCTTCCGCCAGGGCTTCGCCGTAGGCGCGGCGCTGTTTCTCATCCAGATCAAGCCAAATCTCTGTTCGCTGTTTGGCGCCGAGCTCCGATTGCAGGTCAGCCTTGGTCCGCCTTAGATAGTAAGGGGCGTACCTCTCACGCAGGTTGGTGAGCAAATCTTGCGGGCCCGGCAAGGGTTCTTGGGGGAGCAGATAATGGAACAAAACACGCCAGTCGTCGTTGTCGGACGGCAGACCGCCTGCCAACGCCCATCGACGCGGGACGGGGAGAGGCGCCAGCGAGCTGAACGGCTTGGGGAAGAGATGGATAGCGGCCAATGCCGAGTCGACGAGCACGACATCGATCGCCCGCGCCTTCGGATCGAGGCTGCCTCGATTGAGGTCGTCGGCAAAAGTCTGCAGGGTCGTGACGATGACGTTGGCCCCCGACCTCCACGCTCTGCGGCGTGTCAAGACTTCCCCCTTCGCCAGGAGCACCTCCACCGCCGGGCACCACTCAGCGAGCAGACCAGTCCACGTCCGGATCTGCGAATCGGGGCTAAGGATGATGCAGCGCTGGGCGAGACCCTGTTGAAGTAGGGCCCCCAGGGCGAGACAGGCGCTGAGGCGCTTGCCGGTCCCCTCATCATCGGCCACCAAGAGCGACGGCTCAGCCAGCAGGGCCTGAGCGGCCTGGCGCACATGGCCGGGGATAGGCTCCGGCACCGGGGGATCTTCCAGCGTCAGCGCCGGAGGCGCCAGGCGCGGCAGGAGGACCGACAGAACCCCATATTCATCTTGTTCCAGCGATGGGATGGGCAGCGGCGCCGGGCCAGAGAGCCGGCCGTCAGCGTATTTGGGGAGCAGGTCGCCGATCGGTTCCGCCAGCGGCCAGTCCTTCCACTCGGGCGCTTCAACCCCGGGGGCTACGAGCCGGGCACCAAGCTCGATCTGCGCCGGCCCGGTCATCCGGGCACCATTGACGCGCAGCACCCTCGGCCCGGACAGTCCGGCGGTGAGCCCTCTGGCAAGACCCTCGGCATGCAAGTCGAGAACTCTTGCGTGGGGGAAAGGGAGAGGCCGGCGAGCTGGGGAGAATCAGGTCCCGGGCGGCAGCCAGCCGTGGGCGCCTCAGAGGCGAGACGGTCCGGCCGGTGGAGAGTCGAATGGGGGACACACTAATCCTTCGCAGCGCCGCCGACGTTCAAGTTGTGCGCTTCTTCAAGCGCGCTCTTGATACGGAGAAACGGCTCCAGGATGCTTCTGCCGCGCAGGCGCTTGGGCAGAGAATCTCGCACCTGTTCCGCCTCCTGGTCGAAGCCCGGGAAGGCTTGGAGCACAAACTGTCCATCCACCGTGCCCCTGACCCATAAGACTGGAAATTCGACTTTGGGACGAACTTTGAGGAATTCAGCGTCCCGCACGAGTACGAAATCAGGTTTGGACTCAAGGGTCTGGAGGATCGGGAGCCCTAGGAGGTCATTGCAGACATACTCGTGGAGCGTGTCGCCATAGAGCACTTTCTGCAGACTGGTGGGCCGAACGGCGCCGCTCACCCGGAACTCCAGCGGCCGTGTCAGGCCATCCGTGACCAGGCAGCCGCCTCGAAGAGCCTCACCCTCCTCGAAGGTCGCCATATCCAGAAAGGCGACGATCTTTTCCGCTCCCTCTTGTTCGGTTGCGTCCGCCATCCCTATCGCCTCCGGTAGCGACCTTGCGCCGCTATTGTGCACAGGACCACGAACCCAATGTAGCCTAAACCGGCCCCACCTGCAACCGGGCAGATGGACCTATTCAGTTTGCCGTGGACCAAGCGATGTCTACGCGCACGCCATCGGGGATGGCTGCAGGCGGCAGGTTCCCTTTTAGTCGGCTGCAGACAGCGAGGCGGGCTCGGAAAGTGAGTGGCGAACACCCATCAGGCGGCGGTAGATCCTGACATACCGCTGGATCGTACTTTCCACCTGATGCGGCGCTACCCGCTCTAAGCTCGCCAACCCCATCGCCGGCCACCTGGCCCGTTCGTCCACCAGACGATCCATCATCTTGGCGCAGTCGGCAGGGTCACGCGGTTCGAAGAGATAGCCGTTGCCTCCCGGTTCGACGAGCTCGGGCAAGGCACGCGCGTTTGCCGCCAAAATGGGCCGCCCACAAGCCATGGCCTCAAGCGTGGCGATGCTCTGCAGCTCGGCCTCGCTGGGCATGATGAAGACGTCAGAGGCGGAGAGCAGACCTGGCAGGGCATCGTTGGGCACATAGCCCGTGAACACAACTCGATCCGCCATGCCGAGCGATGCTGCCAACTGGCGGAGGCTGTGCTCCAGTCGCCCTTTCCCTACGATCACCAATTGGGAAGTCGGTCGCGCTTGCGCCAACGCTTTGATGGCGACTTCAACATGCTTTTCTTCGTCCAACCGTCCAACAAAGACAAAGACCTCGGCCTTCTCCGATATCCCGTATTGTCTCCGGACGGCGTTGCGATCATACCCGGGGCCGGTCTCGAAGCGCTCGCGCGAGACCCCGCACGAAATGGCGTACATCGGGACGTCGAGCGCCTGTTCCTTCAGGATGGCCACGGCCGTGCGGCTGGGAGCTGTGATGGCGTCAAGTTTTCGGTATAGGCTGAGCATCGTCCACCACAGGAAGCGTGTCAGGAGACCACGCCCCGTCTGAAACGGCAGAACAAAGCCGATCACGTTGGCCGGCAAGAAATGATTGGTGCCGACAACCGGCAATCCCCGACGGCGGGCGAGCCGAACCACGGTCCGAGACAGAGGGTAATGATCTTGGATATGCACGACGTCCGGCTGGAACGAGTCCATGATCGCCCCCACCCTCGGTCCCGGCAACACGGCATATAGCGCCTCGCCTACCCTCGGATCTGCCGGGATGGCGGTAAGGCCTTCTATCCGGACACCGTTGAGGTCCTGCTGGCATGCCCGCAAATGGATGGAGGGGGTGACCATCACTACGTTATGCCCGGCGGATGCCAACCCTTCGGCCAGTTGCGTGGTGAACACCGACTGGCCGTTTGCGTGCGGTTTGTAGGTCTGACCTGCTATCAAGATGCGCAAAGTATGTCACTCCTCGTGCTCGTGCCGTTGGTCCGGCGCCAGGTTGTCCGGACCCCCGTTCTCCCGCTCATCCGCTTCTACCAGCTCACCCCACTTTTCCAAGAAGCGAAGTCCGTAACGACCGATCATGAACAAGAAGAGCACAAAGGCTGCGATGGCAACGACCTTCAGCCAGGCTTCCATCTTGCTGATCGACAAAGTGAAATGATACCCGATTAGGACCAAACTCCCTGTCCAAATCATCTCGGCCCCGAAGACCGTTGTAAACCAGCGACGCCATGGGACACGCGCCATGCCGGCAGCGATGAGGGCGGGAACCGACAAACTGGCGGTGAGTTTGGCGGCAAGCAAAATCTTGCGGGCGTGCAGATTGATGTCCCGTTTCAAGTGATCGAGGTGTGTATTCCTGAGCTTGATCCAACGGCCATGGCGCACGAGCCAGTCTGTTCGTCCGGCAAAACCGAGGGTGTACCAGACGATGTCGGCGCTCAGGTTGCCGGCGCTTGCCGAGGCAAATACCAGCCAGGGGTTCATCAAACCAGCTGAAGAGGCGGCCGCCCCAAGCAGCGTGGCGATCGGTCCTTCGACAAAGACCAGAATGGCGAGGAGCAGATACGAAGATGCCCCCCAGGGCACACCGCTCCCGGTCTGAATGGCCAACCAAAACTGATTGATTGAGTCCAGAATCCCACTTATCAAAGAAGCATCTCGTTTCGCATGCAATTCCGGCGGCGCCCAGGCGGGGGCGACCGATTCTACGTACGCACCCCACCGGGTGAGGTGGGGAGAGTGGGCATCTCGTCGCCCTCAACACCCATCAGTTCCGCCAGGGCGGCACGCATGGCCGTGCGATCGTCCCACGCGTACTCAATCTCTCCAAAGCACATCGATTGCTCATGTCCCTTGCCACAGGCAATGACCAGATCCCCCCTCCTCGCCAGCCGCAGGGCCGCCAGCAACGCCTCCCCGCGATCAGGAATCCGCCACAGATTGACACCTTCGGACGCGCCGGCGTCGGTCGCCGACTTGGCCATTTCCTGGAGAATGGCAGACAGCGATTCGGTCCTGGGATCCTCCGCCGTCAGCACGGTGATGTCGGCCAGCCCGGCCGAGATTTCCGCCATCAAGCGTCGTTTTTCCCGATCGCGCAGCCCGGCCGAGCCGAACACGGAGATCACACGCCCCTGCGTCAATCCGCGTGCAGCCGACAGGGCTTGGCGAAGGGCATTGGGCGTATGGGCGAAGTCGACCATCGCCTGGAAGGGCTGTCCAAGATCGATAGACTGCATCCTGCCGGGGACAGCTTCAAGCATGCCCATGCCGCGACGCGCCGCACCGGGTGTAATCCCAAGGGCATCGACGCAACACACATAGGCTGCCAGAGCGTTCGATACATTGTAATCGCCAACCAGGGAAAGGCCGATCGGGGTCATATTCCCGGAATTCGACGATTTCAAAAGAGACTCCCCCGGAGGAAGCGGTCACTTTCCGCGCTGTGACGTCGGCGGGGGCACTCCGGCCATAGGTCCAACGCTTCACCCCGGGGACGTCTGGCAAGCTGGATGCGCCGGGATCATCGGCGTTAATGACGGCGGCCTTGGCCGGCCCCCCGGGCTTTTTGGTCGAGGCGCCGGTGAGTTCGACGAGGCGTCCCTTGGCCAGACGGTAGGCATCATATGAGCCGTGGAAGTCCAAGATGCTCGTGGGTGATGTTGGTGACTACCGCCACGTCGAACTCACACCCGTCCACCCGATGCTGGGCCAGCCCGTGAGATGTGGCTTCCAGCACGACGTGTGTCAGCCCGGCTTCCACCATCCGCGCCAGGTACCCTTGGAGGGCCATCGGTTCGGGTGTTGTCACGTGGAATCCGGTGTCGACCAACTCTTCGCCGATTTGGGCGCTGACCGTCGTCACCAGTCCAGCGCTGAGACCGGCAGCGGTGAGGATTTGGTAGACCAGATTGGCCGTGGTCGTCTTGCCATCCGTCCCGGTGACCCCGATCACCACCAGCGAGCGACCCGGGTGTCCGTGCCAGGCTGCGGCCAGGCGCGCCAGCGCCAGACGTGAATTGGGCACCTTGATCACTGGCGGTCCTCCTATGGGGCCGTCTGTCTCGACGACAAGGGCAGCGGCTCCGCGCCTCACTGCGTCGTCAAGATAAAGGTGTCCATCCGTCTGGGTGCCGCGAACAGCCACGAAAAGCCATCCCGGCTCAACTTGTCTGGAGTCGGACGTGATCCCCTGGATTTGGACATCGGGGAGATGCGCCGCCTGCCCCTGAGGCAGATCGGCGAGCAGGTTGTGCAAGGCCACTGTCATCAATCGTCTGATCGGCGTCGGCACACCGCCGGCCACCGGCAAGCTCCTATCATACGCCCCCCTTACCGGCACAGAACCAAGCCACCATCGCCGGGATTACCCAAGAACACTTGGTCCTTGTGAAGAATATCACAAGCCCGTTGTGAGATCGAGGCTGTCGCCTGCCTGAGTTAGAAGAGGCTGCTGGCTGCGTTGAGGGCCCAATTGACCCAGGGTGCGGAGAGAGTACCCATCAGGACGATTCCTGCCGAGCACAATCCCAACGCCAGTGCCGAGCCGGGTGGGACCCGGATGGGGGTGGCCTCGTCATCCGAGCGGTACAGGTAGACGACCTTGAGGACGATCATATAGTAGTAGAGCCCGATGATGGCATTCAGGACACCAATGATCGCAAGCCACGCAAGGCCGCTCTGGACAGCGGCGTAGAACACCAGGAATTTGGCCATAAAACCGGCCAAGGGCGGCATCCCCGCCAGGGACAGGATTGCCACCAGTAGGGCCAGGGCCAGGTAAGGTGAACGCCGGCTCAACCCGGCGTAGTCGGCAATCTCGTCCGATCCGGCGGTTCTGGCAAACAGGGTCACCACCCCGAAGGCCGCCAGGTTGGTGAACACGTACGCCGCCAAGTAGTAGACCATGCCGGCCGTTCCCAGCGCGCTCAGTGCCACCAGGCCGATCATGACATAGCCTGCGTGTGCGATCGAAGAGTAGGCCAGCATGCGCTTGATGTTCTTCTGGCTGATGGCCAGGATGTTGCCCACGGTCATAGTGGCCACGGAAACCCCGGCCAGCACCGCCGTCCAAGAGGCGGCCACTTCCGGAAACACGGCCAGGAGCACCCTGAGGAGCACGGCGAAGCCGGCCGCCTTGGAGGCGGTTGAGATGAAGCCGGTGATCGGCGTCGGTGCACCTTCGTAAACATCGGGTGTCCAAAAGTGGAAGGGCACTGCCGCGACCTTGAAGCTGAAGCCAACCAGAACCAGGAACAGAACGACCAGCAGAACCGCCGTCGGCATCTGTCCGGCAGAAAGGCTGGCGGCAAGATCATAAAGATTCGTCTGGCCCGTGAAACCGTACAACATGCTGAATCCGTAGAGCATGACCGTTGACGTAAGCGCCCCGAACAGGAAGTACTTCATGCCCGATTCGGCCGAGCGATCGTCACGTCGCATGAAGCCGGCCAGAACGTACAGCGGGATCGACGTCGACTCGATCGCCAGGTAGAGCATGATCAGATCGGAGGCGGCTGCCATCAGGCTCATACCCAGCAAGGCCACGACCATCAGCGCATAGTATTCGCCACGATGCCCGACATCCGAGAGGCCGATCGAAAGCAGGGCCGCCATGGCGCCGGCGAACAGAAACACCAGATTGAAGATGAACGCCGGCCAGTCGTGCCGGAGCATCCCGCCGAAGAGCAGCTCCGATTCTGAGCCGGGACGGCTGAAGACAAGCGACAGGACGAGGATCACGCCCAAGCCGCCGGCGGTCACCCAGCCAAGCGAATGGCGCTGGGAAGGACGGAAGAACAGGTCCAGACCGAGGATCAGGCCAGCCAGAACCAGCAACAGGATTTCGGGCAGGATGGCCAGGAGCATTCCAGCCTGGTAGCTGGGCACGGTCACTCAGGCACCTCCGACCAAACGCAGCACGGCATCCGCACCAGACTGAACCATCGGCGCCATCACTGATGGGTAGACACCGATCAGGACCATCAAGCCGGAGAGCAGAATCAGCGCCACCTTGTCCTGCAGAATCAGAGGCGAGATATGGCCCTTGAATTTCTCGGGCATCGCCCCGAAGAAGACCTTGCCGACGGCGATCATCAGGTAGGCCGCCGTAATGACAATGCCCAGGGCAGCCACGATGGCCGCCACAGGCGCCCGCTGCCAAAGCCCCATGAAGATCGGGAACTCGGCGATGAATCCAGAAAAGCCGGGCATCCCCATCGAGACCAGGCTTCCGATGACAAAGCCGACCATCGAGAGCGGGAGCACTCGGGCCATGCCACCCAGCTCATCCAATTGGCGGGTGTGCGCTCGATCGTAGACCGTACCGACCACAGCGAAGAAGAGAGCCGTCATAATGCCATGCGAGAACATCTGGATTCCGGCCCCGGTCAGCCCCTGCTCATTCAGCGTGGCGAAGCCGAGCATCACCAACCCCATGTGGGAGACCGACGAGAAGCCAATGATGTACTTGAAATCGGTCTGCACCATGGCGATGAATGCACCGTAGACCACGTTGATCGTGCCCAAAACCAGGATCAGCCATGACCAGAAGTGCGCGCCTTCGGGGAGCAGCATGATCCCGACGCGCAAGGCGGCGAACGCGCCCAGCTTCATCAAGACGCCGGCGTGGAACATGGAGACGGCGGTCGGTGCAGCCACATGGCCGTCCGGTGACCAGTTGTGCAGCGGGAAGATGCCCCCCAGGATGGCGAAGCCAAAGAACACAAAGGGAAACCAGAAATGTTGGAACGACGACGAGAAGCCGGCCTTCTGAAGTTCGAGCAGGTCGAAGGTGTTCAGACCCGACGAGAAGGCCATCACCAGCCCACCAACCAGGGCGATAACCGACCCGATGAAGAGGTAAAGGGTCAGCTTCATGGCGGCGTATTCTCGAGTTTGCTGCCAGCCCCAGATAGCAATCAGCAAGAACATCGGGAACACGGCGATCTCGTAGAAGAAGAACAGCTGGAACAGATCCAGCGACACAAAAACACCGAAAACGCCGGTGGCGAGGATGAACATAAAGGCGAAGAACTCGCGCGGGCGATCATCAATCCCCCACGAGATCAAAACGCCAGTGAACATGACCACGCCCGTGAGCAGCACCAGCGGCATCGACAACCCGTCGACCCCCACGTGATAGGAAATACCCAGCGCTGGGACCCAGGGGATCTTCGCCACGAACTGATATCCGGCCTGAGCCACGTCATAGTTCAGGTAAGCCCATATCGAGAGCAGCAGGGTGACGGTGGCCGCCAGCAGGGCCAGCAAGCGAATCTCCCGATGCCGGTCAGCCGGGATCATGAACAGGATTACCCCGACGACGATGGGCGTGAAGACGATGACGGTGAGAACGGGAAAGACCATGGCGGCTAACTCCGCTCCACCGAGGACGAGTCAGCGCTTAGCGTGCCGGATGACATCAGTCTCACTACGATTCGTTCTCCCTAACCCAGCAACCGTAGGACGGTTTGGTTGATCACATTCAGGATCCAGCTTGGCCAAATCCCCACCGCCAGCATCAGGCCCAAGAGCGGCGATATGGCCAGCACTTCACGGCGGCTGATCTCAAGCGCCTTGCCGGACCAGGCCTCGTTGAGCGGACCGTGCAAGACGCCGCGGATGCCCTTCAGGACATACGCGCCCGTGATCAGCAGACCGAACATGGAGACCGCCGTGAACAGGGTGAATATCGGCCACACACCTCGGATCACGAGGAACTCAGACACGAAGCCGTTGAGACCCGGGAGGCCAACCCAGGCCATGGCGGTGAAGATGAACAGTCCGCCGTAGATGGGCATCAGGGGGAACAGCCCGCCGAGCTCATCCAACTTGCGGGTCTTGGTTCGCTCATAGATGACGCCGACCAGCAAGAACATCCCAGCCGTGGAAACGCCGTGGTTGAACATCTGAAGCACGGCGCCGTTCATCGCCCAGACGGCGTCCGGCGCCGAGAGCGTGCCGCGCGCATAGGCGGCGGCAGCAATTCCCAGCACCACCCAGCCCATGTGATTGACGGATGAATATGCCACCAGCCGTTTGAGGTCCCCCTGGCCCCAGGCGGACAACGCGCCGAATAGGATCGACAGGGTGGCCAGGAGCGCCAGGATCCAGGCGAACCGCTGCGCTTCCTGCGGGTAGAGCGGCAGAACCAGCCGCAGGAAGCCGTAGGCACCCAGCTTGGCCATCACGCCGGCCAACAGCATCGAGCCAGACGTCGGTGCCTCGGTGTAGGCATCCGGCAGCCAGGTGTGAAACGGCCAGATCGGAATCTTGATGGCAAACGCGATCACAAATGCCCAGAAGGCGATCGATTTCACGGTGGCAATGGGGAGTGTGATCGGCAGCCCGAACAGGGCCAGCGGCTGGGTGAGCGTCGACCAGCTCTGGCTGATGCTCACGAGGTCGAAAGTCCCCGACACGACGCCGATGAGCTGGATGGCCAAGAGCAACCCCAGCGAACCCCCCATGGTGTAGATCAGGAACTTGAGGGCAGCACGATGCCGATTCTCGCCTCCCCATTGATCGATGAGGAAGTAGATCGGCACCAAGCCAACTTCCCAGAAGATGAAGAACAGAAGCAGGTCGAGCGACATGAACACGCCAAGCATCCCTGTCTCCAGCATCAGGAGGAGCGCCAGGTGTGTGCGCAAGTTACGGTCTTCGTTCCATGAGACAACGATGGCCAGCGGCACGAGCAGCGTCGTCAAGAGGACCAAAACGGCCGTGATCCCGTCCGCGCCAAGATGGTAGTTGGCATGGATCGTGGCGTACCAGGGGACCTCTTCCACGAACTGGAAACCGGCTTTGGCCGGGTCGTAGCCAAACCACAGCCCGATGGCCAGCGCGAGCGGGATCAGGCTGGTCAGAAGGCTCACCCACCGCTGCGCGCTTTGATCCTCGCGGGGGATTATCAGCACAACCAGTGCCGACAACGCTGGGATGAATAAGATCAGGCTGAGAAGATGGGCTTGAAAGAAAGACATCAAGATTGCTCTCTTGGCCTAGGGACTGGTGAGCAGAACATATGAGATCAACAGTCCGGTGAAGATCAGCCCCATAATCAGGTATTGCTGCACCTGTCCGGTTTGGACGAAGCGAAGCCCGCGCCCGGCCGCCTTGGTCTCATCCCCAACCAAGTCGCCGAAGCCGTTGATCACAGGCAAGTCGATCCGGTTTCTCAGCCCCGAACCAGCCCAGCGGGCAGCGCGGGCAAGGGCATACAATGCGCCATCGATCACGGTGAGATCGAGCCAGCGGTAGCTCAGAGGTCTTGCCAATCCAATACACTGGCCGGACGAAGACCAACTGATAGAGTTCGTCGAAGTAGTATTTGCGCTTGAGCAGCGTATGCACCGGGCCTAGCCAGCGGGCCAATGGATCGGATGCCCCGGCCGGAATCCGCCGATAGACCAACCATCCCAGGAACAGCCCGCCCAGAGAAGCGACGACCGAGGCGACGAACGGGACAAGGTGAAACGCCGCTTCGGGCGTCGGTTCGACCATGCCTGCGGCCAGGAAATCGTGGAGGGCGTTGGGCACCAGGCCGCCCAGCACCGGGAACGTGCTCGAGATGCCGATCCAGCCTGCCCCGACGGCGAACACAGCCAACACCACCAACGGCAGAGTCATGCTCGTCGGGGACTCGTGGCCATGCTCGGCGGATTTGGTCCGCGGTTCACCCAGAAATGTCAAGCGAGATCTGGCGCATGGTGTAGAAGGCCGTCAGCACGGCGGCCGCCACCAGCATGCCGAAGACCCATGGGTGGCCGGTGCCGAACGCCTCTCCGAGCAGCTCGTCCTTGGACCAGAATCCGGCCGTCACCAACGGGAAGCCGGACAGCGCCAATCCACCGAACAGGAAGGTCCAGAAGGTGATTGGCATCTTGCGGCGCAGGCCGCCCATGTTGAACATGTCATTGGCGTCGAGGTGTTCACTGGACGCATGCGAACCGTGCTCCACACCGTGGATCACCGAACCCGAGCCGAGGAACAGGAGCGCTTTGAAGAAGGCATGCGTCAGCAGGTGGAAAGCGGCGGCGACAAAGGCCCCAATCCCCACGCCGGCGACCATGTAGCCAAGCTGAGAAATCGTCGAATAGGCCAGGACGCGCTTGATATCGTTTTGGGCAACGGCGATCGTGGCGGCGAACAGAGCCGTGAAGGCACCGATGGCGGCGATCACAGTCATGGTCGGAGTTGAGGGGCATGCCCTCGCTCCAGCCGGCCGTGATAAGGGGGAACGTTCGCAGGATGAGATAGACGCCGGCCGAGACCATCGTGGCGGCGTGGATCAGGGCCGACACCGGGAGTCGGGCCCTCCATGGCGTCCGGAAGCCAAACGTGGAGCGGGAACTGGGCGGACTTGCCCACCGTGCCGAAGAACAGCAGCAGCCCGATCAGCCCAGCGGCCGACAGGCCGCCTCCCAGCACGGAGGGGGTGGCCACCAGCTTTTCAAGCACCGCCGGGTTGCCCAGAATGGCGTGGAAGCTGAGACTGCCGGTCGCCGAGTAGAGGTAAACGATGCCCAGCAGCATCAGCACATCGCCGACGCGGGTGGTCATGAAGGCCTTGACCATGGCATCTCGGGCTGACGGCTTGCCGTACCAGAAGCCAATCAGAAGGTACGAGCACAGGCCCATGATTTCCCAGCCGACGAAAAGTAGCAGCAGGTTGTCGGCCAGGACCAGGGTCAGCATGGCGAAGGCAAACAGCGAAATGAAGGCGAAGAAGCGCGCATACATCGGCTCGATCCCGCCCGACGTGGGTGGAAGGCCCTTGACATCCTTGGGATCGGCCGGGTGGCCGTAGTTGTGGTAGCCGATGCTGTAGACAAAGATCGCCAGCAAGGTCCAGGAGACAAAGAACAGCCCCAGGATCGAAAGGCGGTCGATTTGCACGCCGAAGGCCAGAGTCTCGTTTCCGCCTGTGAGCCATCCGATGGAGGACACAATCGGCTCGGCGGCGAAACCCGGCGTGAGGACGGCTCGAAGGAAGATCACCATCGCCAACGCCCAAGAAATAGCAACGCCTCCAACCGCCAGCGAGTGACTCAGGCTGTTGCTGCGATAAGCGAAAAGGATGATGGCGAAGAATGCCAGGATGGGCGGAAGGGGGATCAGCCAGGCGAGGAGTTCAGTCTGCATCAGCGGCTACCATTTCAAGAGATCGATATCTTCGGCGACCACGGTGCCTCGGCGACGGTAGATGGAGATAATCAACGCCAGTCCCACCGCCGCTTCTGAGGCGGCCACGGCCAGCACGATGATGGCGAAAACCTGCCCCGAAACGACAGACGGGTTCAAATAACGCCAGAACGTCACCAGATTGAGGATCACGGCATTGAGCATGAGCTCAATGCCCATCAGAATACCGATGGCGTTGCGGCGCGAAAGGACGCCGTAAATTCCCAAGCAGAACATGGCCGCAGCCAGCGCCAAGAACCACCAGAGCGGGATCATTCGTCCCCGCCGCCCTCCACGCTGGCATCGGGACGGGCGATGAAGATGGCGCCGACCATCGCCGCAAGCAGCAGGATTGAGGCGACCTCGAAAGGCAGGACGAACCGATCGGCGTCCACCAGGGATCGGCCCAGGTCAGAAAGGAGCGTCGCCTGATCCGCCGGCAACTCGGTCACCGTGGCGAGGAGCACCGGCACCCGGGCGAAAACGGCCAGCAGGCCGCCCAGCAGCAGCAAGCTCACCAGCCCAGCCACCCACCACATTTGTGTCGACTGCGGCTCCGAGTCGTCCATCACGCGGCGGGTGAGCATGACGGCGAAAATGATCAGGATCGAGATGGCGCCGATGTAGACCAATACTTCAACCACGGCCAGAAAGCCAGCTTCCAGGATCACCAGCATCACCGCCACGCCTGCCATGACCAGGATCAGCCACAGGCCGGCATGCACCAGGCGCCGGCTGGTCACCACCAGCAAGGAGCCAACCAGCATGACGGCAGCCGTGATGAGAAAGACAACCTGAAGCAAAGTCATGGCCTAGCTCGTCCCGTGCCCATCAAGCACCCCGCACCGCACCGGCGATGGGCGCATGGTCTGATTCGCCCCGTGCCTCGATCCGCTGTCGAAGGGAACGCGCATAGCACACGCAGGACCGCCAACGTCAGCAGGGCGAGCAGAATGTTGGCGCCGAGAAGGGATGGCGTCATCGGCCAGCCGAAGCTCAGCGCCAGCTTCTGCACGACCGCCGTGACTACCACCACAGCCAGCGCCAGCGGGGTCAGGAATTTCCAGTTGAGCGACATCATCTGATCGATGCGGACGCGCGGCGAGCTGAAGCGGAACCAGATAATCACAAAGTACACCGCACCGCTCTTGATTAGGAAGTACAGCAACCCGAGCAGCGGATAGGTCTCTGCTCCCGGACCGCGCCAGCCGCCCAAGAAGAGGACCGCCGTGAGCGCCGACACGGTAAAGGCGTGCAGGAACTCAGACACCATGAAGAGGCCGAACTTCATCCCCGAGTACTCGATGTTGTAGCCGGCGACGATCTCGGATTCGGCCTCCAACAGATCGAACGGCGCCCGCCCGATTTCGGCCACCGAAGAGATGAAGAAGATCAGGGCCGCCACTGGTGCCAGCGCCGCAAACCACGTGGCCTGACTTTCCACAATCTGAACCGTGCCCATCGACCCCGCCAACATGGTTGGTACCAGCAGCACCAGGGCCATGGGGATCTCAAAGGACACCAACATCGCCACCGCCCGCAGCGCACCGAGCAGGGCATACTTGTTGTTTGACGACATGCCCGCCAGCATAATACCCAGCGTCCCGACGCCCCCGATCGACAGAAGGTACAGGACACCGACGTTGATGTCGGCCCCGATCAAACTTGGGGCAAAGGGCACAACCGCCCACAAGCCAACAACCGACATCACGACCAGCAAGGGCGCCAGGTTGAAGACCACCTTGTCGGCGCCGGAGGGTGTGATGTCTTCCTTTGTGATCAATTTCACAGCATCGGCGAAGTTCTGGAAGATGCCAAACGGGCCGACCCGGTTGGGACCGAGACGGTCCTGGAAGCGGGCGCCCACCTTACGCTCGATCCAAATCAGGACGATGGCCCCCCCACCCAGCGTGGCCCCGATCAAAACCACGGAGCCAACCAGGAACTGGATGAAAGTGACCCAAGGAGCGGGCAGGCCGAGCCCGAGGAAGTAAGCTACGGATCAAGGCGCCGAGGCTGCCGAAGGGATCGTTGAAACTCAAACCTGTCACGGGTGGCTCCGAAAACAAGCGCACAAACAAATGGCTGATGGTCTCGTCACATCAGCCAGATTTCTTTGACTTCGCTTCGTCATATCCATTCAAGGGCACCCCGCCGCCAGGCATACAGGAGCCCGGCGGCCAAGATGAGGATGAACAGGACCCCTTCCAGGACCATGTACAGCTGGAGCTGCTGGTAGGCGACGGCCCAGGGGAAGAGGAAAACCGCTTCGACGTCGAAGACAACGAAGATCAGGGCGAAGATGTAGTACTGGATCTTGACCTGGATCCACGTATCGCCGACAGTCTCGATGCCGCACTCGTAGGTCGAGAGCTTCTCGGCGTCGGGTTTGTGAGGAGCCAACAGGCGGGCAATGACGAGGGGCGAGGCTGCCAGCACAAGGGCCAGGGGGAGGAAGAGACCAATGAACGCCCATGGTTGGAGCATATCGGTTCCTCCGGGCGGAAGGATGATGGCTGCGATTTGGGCCGCAAGCGCTCCGGCCAAAGCCCGTGAAGTCTATCACGAACCCCGGGGAGCGTCAAAAGAATCCGGTGCCGATCGGTGCACTTTGACCTTCCCTCGTGGCCCCCTCCGGATTCCGAGCCCTCGCCCTTGGAAATCGACAGCCAACTCGGTGCGTGACCTGACCGGTAGGAGCAGACGGTGTCCGGCCGGAGAGTGAGTGGGCTCATCAGTTTCGATGGAGCACTGCCGCTAAGCCGGGGGCTCGTTGCCGGATCGCCGCATGCTAGAATGGGTCGGGCCAGATCCGGAGGCAACTCGATGCACCGCGCCAGGGCGGCTCGCTGCTTTGGTCTGCCTCCGCAGATCCACACCCGCGATCAACTTGCCAACTCCGGTTGAAGACGTGATCTCACACCATTTTCGCACTGGCTGGAACACCCTGTCACACGGGCCATCGGCCCCTCCTTGCCCTGCTGGGGGTGGGATTGCTGGTCGCCATGTGGGTTGGTCGAGACTATGGACTGTCCGTGGATGAAGCGCGCAACGCCGGGGTCGGCCAAATTGCCCTGCAGACATTCACCGGATCCACAATCTATTTCGATCAACCCAGTCTGGATGAACACGGTCCGGCGTACTTTATGTTCTTCGCCGAGACGTCCAAGCTCGTCGACTGGGTTTCAACACAATGGACACTGGCCGACGGGCGCCATCTGACCAACTACCTGATGTTCATGCTGGCCGTGGCCTCGTTCTACTTCCTGTGTCTGAGGTTTGTCTCCAAGGGGGCCACTTGGGGAGCAACCGCACTCTTCGCCACGCAGCCGCTCTTATTTGGCCAAGCCTTCATCAACCAGAAGGACATCCCATTTCTTGCCCTCGTCTTGGCCAGCTTGACCACGGGCCTGGCGGCTGTGGATCGCTGGCGGCGGTCGACGCACGGGAAGGGTCCCGACCCCATGCAAGACACGCCTGTTCATAGGCGGAACCTTCTGAGGGATGAACTTCGTGAGCTTCCTGCCAGCCGAAGGGCCCTTCTAGGGTTGGGTTTAACGGCCGCCCTGCTGGTTTGCCTGGACATAACCCTTGTCGGCTACTTGCGGGGCCTTGCCGAAGGGCTCATTGCAGCGGCATATGCTGGGCACGCTCCCTCTCTGGTGCAGACAGCCTTCGACAGGATCGCCACTGATGCCTACAAGACCCCTCTCGCCCTCTACTTGGACAAGTTCGCGGTAGTGTGGTTTGTTGTCAGGGTGGGGGCACCGGTCTGCCTGGCCCTGCTTGTGTGGGGCTTGGTGAACATCTCATTTCCCGCGTCTGCGGCGGCGTGGGGATGGTCCTGGCATCAGATGGGGCCCTGGCGATGGGAGTGGCTGCTCTTGGTCTCAGCCATCCTGCTCGGCCTCACGATTTGCACAAGGCAGCTCGGGGCGTTCTTCGGCGTGTTGGTCAGCCTTTACGCGCTCGATCGCGCCCGATCGCGGGCCGTCCTCCCCTTGATCGTCTATTGGATCGTCGCCCTTGGGGTAACCACTGCCACCTGGCCGTATCTCTGGCCAAATCCAATCACAAGGTTCATTACCAGCCTCTATCTGTCGGCCAATTTCCCGGATACTCACGTCACCTTCTACCGCGGCGCTTGGTTGCGGGCGGGAACCTATCCCTGGTTTTTCTTCCCCAATCTGGCGGGGATTGAACTGACCGAACCGGCGGTCGTCCTGATTCTGGCCGGTCTGATTGTGGGAGTACGCAACGTCATCCGCCACCCTCGACGAATCCCCTTAGTGCTCCTGCTGGTCGCCTGGTTCGGTGTGCCGCTGGTCGGCCTGATCGGCTTCCACATGACGACCTACGGTAACATTACGCACTTACTGTTTATTCTGCCACCCTTGTTCATCTTTGCCGCCATGGCGGTCGAGAGTCTGCTCGGACGCTTCCGGCAAGCGTGGATTCGCGGCAGCCTGGTTTTCCTGTGTCTTGCCCCGGGACTGTGGGGGATCGTCAGCCTGCATCCCTACGAATACATCTACTTCAACAGTTTTGTCGGCGGCGTGAGCGGCGCGGCTGACTTCTATGAAATGGACAGATGGTGCATTTCAATTCGTGAAGCCATCGAAGACGTCAACCAGGTTGCACCTCCTGGCGCCACCGTCATGCTGCCGTCCTCGTACGACCAGGCCATACCCTTCGCCCGGCCCGACATCCAGCTGATTGATAACCGAACCAGCTACGATCAGGCGCAATTCGTCATTCAATGTTCCTGGATTCACGGCCTGGGCCCCTGGCCCGAGAAGGAATTCAAACCCATCGGAGAGGTCCGGCGCGGTGAGGCTGTGCTCGCCACAATCTGGCGGCGAACGACACCCCCGTAGGGGCCCCTCCCATTCGTGGAGATGCCCGCATCCCGGGCGTCGTCAGATGGAAGGCAGAGCTTCTGAAGTGCCGATTTGTGAAGGCCTTCACAATAGGCAACTGGGTTGGGTCGACGCAGCGCCGGCTTTGATTGACCATGATGGTAGAATCCCGGCGTGACGGCACGGGTCGCTGCCGACGAATGGCAGACATACCTCCACTCCCACCCGCAAGCCCATCTCCTCCAAACTGACGCTTGGGGCGAGCTCAAGTCTGGCTTCGGTTGGTCTTATGAACGGGTCCTGGCGGGTCCGGCCGGCGCGCTCATCCTGTACCGAAGCCTCCCTCTGGGACTCACGTTGGCCTACGTGCCCAAGGGCCCGGTGGGCACTTGGGTGCCGGACCTCGTCCCGGCGCTGGATCGGGCCTGTCGAGCTCGCGGGGTCTTCCTGCTCAAGGTCGAGCCAGACGAGGCCGGGCCTGTTCTTGACCCCCGCACGTTGACGGCCGCCGGCTTTCGGCGCAGCAGCCACGCGATCCAGCCCCGCCGCACGGTGCTCATAGACCTCTCTCCCGATGAAGACGCCATCCTGGACCAGATGCACCAAAAGACACGTTACAACATCCGGCTCGCCGGCCGGAAGGGTGTCCGTGTTCGACCCTGGGCAGATCTAATAGCTTTCGGGCGGATGATGAATCGCACCGGTGAACGCAACGAATTCGGTGTCCACCTGCCGGCCTACTACGAGCGGGCGTACGCGCTGTTTCATCCCCGAGGCGAGTGCGAAATCTTCGTCGCTGATTACGAGGGCCAACCCCTTGCCGCTGTGATGGTGTTCGCACGCGGGGCCCGTGCGTGGTACTTCTATGGCGCTTCGCTTGACATCGAACGGCAGCGGATGCCAACCTATCTCCTCCAGTGGGAGGCGATGCGCTGGGCAAAAGCCAAGGGTTGCCTGGAGTACGACCTGTGGGGCGTCCCGGATGAAGACCAAGAAACACTCGAGAGCCAGTTCGCCCAGCGCAGCGACGGGCTTTGGGGAGTCTACCGTTTCAAGCGCGGTTTCGGCGGCCGCCTGCACCGTACACCGGGGGCTTGGGATCGCGTCTACCAGCCGCTCCCCTATCTTCTCTACCGCCTGGTCGCCGAACGACGCGTGCGGGGCTGAGGCATGGCTCACTCCAGACGGCAAGTAACCTCGCAGGCGGAATGGGACCGATTGGTCCTCTCCCTCCCCAATCCCCATCTCCTGCAGTCCTGGCTCTGGGGCGAAATCAAGCGCAGCTTCGGTTGGCACCCCCAGCGGTGGGTTTGGGAAGACGAGCGTGGCGAAACCCTGGCGGCCGCCCAAGTGCTTGGACGGACTCTGCCCGGTCCACTCTCGCTGGCTGTCCTCTACACGCCCAAGGGACCTTTGCTGGACTGGAATGACACGGGGCTAAGATCGGTGGTCTTGGGAGATCTGGAGACCCTGGCACGAGGCCGGAGCACCATCCAGTTGAAGATCGACCCGGATCTTCCCGTTGCGCTCGGTCTCCCCGGAGAAGAGGATTATCGCCCGAACCCCACAGGAACAGAAGTCGAAACCCTGCTTCGGACACGCCGCTGGCAGGCGTCCGACGAGAACATCCAGTTTACCAATACGATGATCGTAGACTTGCGCCCGCCCGAGGAAGATCTTCTGGCAGGCATGAAGCAGAAGACGCGCTACAACATCCGCCTCGCCAATCGCAAGGGAGTCCACATCCGAACAGGCACTTTGGCTGACCTCGGCCTCCTGTATCAGATGTATGCCGAAACGTCAGTACGGGATGGTTTCGTGATCCGAGGCGCAGACTACTATCGTGAGGTTTGGGGACGATTCATGCAGGCCGGACAGGCTCAGCCCTTGATCGCCGAAGTAGAAGGCCAGCCTGTGGCGGCTTTGATCGTTTTCGCTTTTGGGCCAACTGCCTGGTACCTGTATGGCATGTCGCGCGATGCCCATCGCGACAAGATGCCCAACCATCTGCTTCAGTGGGAGGCCATGCTCTGGGCCAAGTCCCAGGGTTGTGAGCGCTACGATCTGTGGGGTGCGCCGGACGCCTTCGATGAAAGCGACCCGATGTGGGGCGTCTACCGCTTCAAGGAAGGCTTCAACGCCCAGGTCGTGCGCACCATCGGTCCCTGGGATTTTTCGAGCCGACGGTATCTATACTGGAGCTATGCCAACCTCTTGCCCCGTCTGCTCTCCCTCATGCGCCGACGTGGACGACGGCAGACGGCCGAGCTGCTGGATTGAGCGCCGGTCTTCGCTACCACTTTCGGCAGCGCCGCCTCCCACAGGCGGGCCCGTTTTTGGGTTGGCTGTCGATCAGCACCTTGATCTCCTCAAGCAGGTTCAAGGAGGAACAATGCCTCTAGAAGACCTCCCACGAGTCACCTTAGCACACTTGCCAACCGCGCTTGATCGTCTCCCAAGACTCAGCGCCGATCTCGGCGAGTTCGAAATCTGGATCAAGCGCGACGACCAAACCGGGCTAGCGTTTGGGGGCAACAAGACGCGCAAGCTCGAGTTCCTGGTGGCTGGCGCCCAAGCCCACAAGGCCAATCTGCTGATCACAACCGGCGCACCGCAGTCCAATCACTGCCGCCAAACAGCTGCCGCCGCGGCCAAGATAGGCATGGATTGCTGGTTGGTGTTGATGGGGGACCCCCCAGCCGAAACGACGGGCAACATCCTGCTGGATCAGCTGCTTGGCGCCCGATTGATCTGGACCCAGAACAAGCCGCGCGAGGTGGCGCTCGAGGCGGCATTCGAGAAGGCCAGGGAGGAAGGCTATCAACCCTACCGGATCCCCTACGGGGGATCCAGCCCGACCGGAATCGCCGGCTATGTCAACGCCATGCACGAGCTCAGCCAACAGGGGTTGGATTTCGATTGGATCGTGCTGGCATCTTCATCTGGAGGAACACAGGCCGGCATGTTGGTGGGTGCGCGACAGGTTGGCTTCGAAGGGCAGGATTCTTGGGATCAGCGTCGACCGTCCATCGGATGACCTCCGGGCCACAGTGGCCGACCTTGCCACCCAGACGGCGCAGCGGCTCTCGCTCGGCTGGTCGTTTGGTGTGGACGATGTGGACGTCGATGACAGATTTCCTGGGCGGCGGGTACGCCGTTGTCGGGGAACTGGAGCGTCAGGCGATCCGACGATTCGCCCGGCTGGAGGGCATCCTTCTCGATCCTGTCTACACCGGAAGAGCGGCAGGCGGATTGCTCCACCGGATACAGAACGGCGAGATCGATCGGGGCGCCAGGATACTGTTCTGGCACACGGGGGGCACGCCTGCCATCTTTGCTTTCGCCGATCAGATCGCTTGATCGTTCTCGATCAATTCGAAGACCTCAACTGGCTTGTTCTTCCCCTCCAGCACCAAGCCCTCGACGGGCCGAACGTCTGGGCGCTGTGCGAGCATCTCCAACGTACTCGACTTGAGACCAGGATTTGGCCCAGCTCGGCGTTCTCCTGCAGCCGCTTGGCAGTGTTGACGCTATCGCCGATCGCCGTGTAGTCCAGCCGGATTTGGCTGCCGACCAGACCGAGCAGCGCCTCCCCCGTGTGGACGCCAATCCGAAATGACAAGCTGAAACTCTGGGGCCAGGCCGTTGTGCAGGTCTCCATATCGACCGACGGATCTGGATCGCTGCCCGGACGGCCCTGCGCGGCGTGATCCACTTGAGGCACCGGGGCATTGAACCACGCCATGACCGCGTCGCCCATGAACTTGTCGACGGTGCCTTCTTCGGCGAGCACGGCTTCCGCCGCTGCCGCCAGGTAGCGGTTTAGCACACTGACGAGCTCTTCTGGGTCGACAGTTTCGCTGAAGCTCGTGAAGCCACGCAGGTCGGCAAACAGCGGTCGTGATCTCGCCGGACTTGCCCTCCCAGCTGAAGGCTGTCGGGGTCAAGTTGGTCGATAACCGCCGGGGAGACCATGCGCTCAAAAAGCCGCTTCTGGGCTTCAAGCCGCCGGCGCTCGGTCAAGTCCTCGAGCACGATGGCGACGCCCTGGGTTCCCCGCTCGGCGCTCTTGAGTGGACCGAGACTTAAGCTCAGGGTCACACGGGCCGCGCTCGGGCAGGTCCCCGGTGACTTCGATACCCACATGCCGGCGATCGTTGGTGCGTGCTTCCGACAGTTGGTCCGAGAGCTGGTCGCCCAGCATCGGCAGCGCATCCGGCAGCGGTTTCCCCAACAGCTTGTCTTTCGTCTGGCCCAGAATGCGCTCGGCAGCCCGGTTGACCAGAGTGATCTTGCTTTCCAGGTCGGCGGTGATCACTCCGCTGGCCACCGAGGCGAAGACATCTTCCATGAAGTTCTTGAGATCGGTGACTTCGTACAGGCTCTGCCGTACCGACTCGAACAGGCGGGCGTTTTCCAATGCCACGGCGGCCTGATTGGCAAAGGCCGAGATCAACTGGCGTTCCCGCTCACTGAACTGCGCTTCTTTGACCTTGTTGTCGGCGTAGATGACGCCGGTCAGCTTGCCCTTGACTTTGAGAGGGACACACAAGAATTGAGGTCAGGTTGTAGGCGATGATGCTCTCGTTGCCTCCGAAGCGTGGGTCAGACTGAGCATTGGTGGTCAGGATGGCTTCGCCAGACGACAGGACCCGGTCGACGATCGTGCGGCTGAATTCGACCTCCAGATTATCCAGCGACTCACGCTCCCAATTCCTGGCCGCCACGGTCTGCATGTTGCCGGCCTCATCCATCAACATCATGAACACCCTTTGCGCGCCGGTCAGGCGGACCAGGGTGTCGATGACTTCGGTCAGCACCACCTCCAGATCAAGCGAGGAATTGATCACCTGGCCGATCTGCGCCAGGGCGGTCAAGCCCCGCCTTTCCCGCTCCCTTTCTTCAACCGTCTGCTGAATGACGAGCAAGCGTGCCGCTCATCTGGCGCAAGCTTTCCAGAACACCTTGTGGCAGATGGTGGCCGGCACGCTCCAGCCGAACCTCGGCCAGGGCGAGCTTGGCGCGCAGTTCTTCCGCGCTGCGGCTCATGCGTGCCATATGTTCTTCTACGGAGGGTTGAAACGTCGGGTCGGCCACTGGTGGTCTCCCAACGCCGAGTACCACGATGACGGGATTTGATTATATGCGTTGCGGATTCTGGGACAACCATGCAGATCGGAAGCTGTCTCTCCGGCACCGCCCCCACCTGGCCTCCGCCGGCTGGCGCCTGAGCCGGATGATGGTTCCCGTCGAGAGTGCCTGCCCCTTGGCGACTGGGCCCCGCTGGCCTTCGGCGATAGAATAGACGGCCAGCCGCAGCGTCAGCCGGGAGAATTCGCCACATGCGTTTGAAGGTAGCCGAATTCTGTGCCTCCCAGCGGCGATAGCAAATCCTTGGGGATTTCAAAGCGACAAGTCTACGTATTGCTGGCGATTCTTGGCCATCCAATTGATTCTTGTCTCTCCCTCCCTCATGCCTGGCTTCCCGCAAATCAATGCCTTCGACGAAGCCAAGTACATCGTAAGCGGAAGACAGTTGCTCCAGTTCGAGGTCAGAGATTTGGCGTGGGGACCGCTGGTGGCTGTCGTATATGCCCCACTACACCTGATCCTTGGGGCAATCCCCAGATTGGTTCCTGCTCGAGGCGTGGGCGGGGCGTATCGCCCTGTTTATTTTCTTGTGGCTGACCACCATGGCTCTGGGCTTGGAGCTCCAGCCACTTCTCCATCCCTATGTTTTGGCCGGGGTCCTTTTCGTCAGCGTCCCCTTTCTCGAAGTGGTCTCCAACCAGAGCGATGCCCTTTTCGCCGGCTTCGCAGCCTTGGCCGTTTCGCGGCTGTTGGCCTTCCGCCGAACGCACCGACTTTCATACGTGACCTGGGGATCGCTGATGGTCGGCCTTGCGGTGCTCAGCCGAGCTGAGGCCATCCTTCTGCTGGGGCTGTACCCCATCCTCGCATTTGCGATCGGTTTCCGGCACATCCGGCTAACTCGTCTGGCAGCCGGCATCTTTGCGCCAGCTTTGGCCGTGCTTATGGTCTATCTGGTCCTCTTCCGCTGGTCAACCGGTACTGCCGACCTTGGATTTCAAGGCAAGGCTTACGACTCGTTTGAGACCAACCAGTCGGTGACAACTGCCGGGGATGTACCGGCAGGCAAGGCCGAGGCTCGCCGACTCTACGGCACAGCAGAGGAGAACCACAACTCGGTATTCCGGGCCATCATGCGCAACCCTGTAGCCTTCGCCCTCAGGTTGTGGGCGAGCGCCAAGACTCTTCCGGACTACTATCTCTCGTTCTTCCAAAACCAGCTGGGGCCGGCCTTGCTTCTGTTGGCATTCTGGGGAATCGTGCGCCTTTTCAAGGCGGGGCGCCTGGATGCACTGGCTGTTTTGGCGCTCTGGTCAACCGAGCCGCTGACCTCTATCGCCTTCCTGCCCCTTCACCTGGTGCCGCAGGTGAGCTACATCATTCTTGTGTTGGGCGCCGTCGGTGCGGGAGCCATGGTCTGGCCGACATCCTCAACCATGCATTGGTTGCACCTTGGGAGCTGGGCCGTCCTGGCGTTGTTCGGCTTGCTCGACGCCAAACTCGCCCTGATGGTTGCCGGCCTCCTGGTGCTCTTGGCCATGGCCCTGGTTGATTTGTACAACGCGGCGTCTGCTCCATCGTCGGCCCGACCAGCGGTTCTTCTCCTGTTGCTACTTTCCGTTGGCGTGATCCTGAGGACGCCTTTTCGTTTTCCCAATTACACCTCTGTGGGAACGACCAGCGAGGAGCAAGCTATTCGCTACCTGGAGAGCCATGTCCCTCCCAACTCGTTGGTCATGACCCCCTATCCTGGCCCCGCTCTTGCGGCAAGGATGTCGGACATCTCACCCGGGGATGTCCCCGCCTCGGCACGGTCAGCCGAGGCATTTCTTCCCTGGGTCCATTCCAAGGGAATCGCCGCCATTTATCTGGACCACCAATTTAAGAGATCGGAAGCGGTATACGACGTGGTCGACAGCTTGGCCGGAACCGGGCTCAGAGTGGCCTTCGAAACCGCTGACGGCCGCATCCGGGTCCTGGTCCGCGCCTTAGATGTGCTGTTGCTGGCGAACCGGGTCTGATGGTTATAGCCTATCTTGACCGGCTGCCATCCGGACCGGGGCGCGCACGCTGCGCTTGTTCCCTGCGCTGGGGATCCTGGACGATGGCCAGCAGGCGCCCCCCTACGCGTGACAAGTAGGCCGACCAAAATAGGCGGTGAAGGTCGGACCATGTGCGTTCAACGTCTTCTGCCGGCGCTGGCCGACCGCCAAAACGTTCGGTGACATAGGCATCCACGATCAGGCGGCTGCCGGACTCCACCTCGGGATGCCGGGCGGCCAGGCGGTCCAAACGCTCGAACGGGGTATCGGCGCGCTCAATGGGCACCCCCAGCCGCGGCAGCCAACTCGACCATGCCAGGTAGGCGCGGGACAATTCGACACCGGACTGCTGTATCGCCATCGCGTTGGCTGGCGAGTTTCGGATCCCCAGCCGGCGGAAACCCCGCATAGAGACGAGCTGGACAGTCTGTTTCCAGGCTGGGTCCAGATTGATGGCTAGCAGTCCCAACAGGATGACCAGGGCGACGGCCAGCAGGGGTAGTGTCAGCCAGCCGAATCCGCCTTCGGTCGAGACACTTCCGGCAGCTCCCCCAAGCGGTTGGCCCTCTTCAAAGCGGTTGAGGCGGGCCAGGGGATCGTCAGGAGCGATCCCAGCCGAGCTGGCGTCCGCCTGACTCTGATCGGCTGCCAACGGGCCACTATTGGTGGGCCGCTCGATGTCCGGCTGCGAGACGGTGGGCTCGAATGGTACCCAACCAAATCCGGGAAAGAAGACCTCGGGCCAGGCGTGCGAATCCAAGGAGCGGACCTCGTACACGGCGCTCGACGTATCCTGGGTCCCGCTCGCATAGCCGACCGCCAGCCGGGCGGGTACGCCGAGCACGCGGAGCATCATCACCTCACTGCTCGCGTAGAAGTTGCAGAAACCAACCTTGTAGTCGAAAACAAACCAATCCAGCGGATCCTGGTTGGCGGGCGGGGCGTCGGTAACGCGCGAATACTGGATGTTGTCCCGGAGCCAGTTGGTCACCGCCGTGGCTTGATCGAAAGGCGTGCTCTGCCCCTCCCCTAGGCTGAGCGCCAAGGCGCGAAACCGATCCGTCAGGCTGTCGGGCACCTGCAGATACGTCGACGTAACCCAGTCCGGATAATCGGCGCCGGCGCCGCGCAGTTGAGCTACGGTGGGCACAGGCACTGCCGATCGAGCCGTGTAGGCGTCGCCCTCGTACAGCGGCTGCCGGGCGACGAAGGTCGTGGGATCCTGCCGGCCGTCTCCCAGGGGCGTGAAGGCCACCTGGCTGGTCCGATCGACCCAAAACGTATCCGACGGCACGTAGAGCCGGCTCAGGATCGAGAAATGAGGGCGGAAGACAACTTCAACATCCTGGCGGCCTCTCCAATCCGGCTGCGGAAGGTCCCCCTGGCGCGGATCGAAATCGCGCAGCGACTGGAGGGCATCCGTCCAGCTTCCAGCCTGGTACTGGGCATAGCTCCGAGCCTGCCAGTAGAAACGGCCGCCGGACCTTAAGGGGCTGGAGGGTTCGACCTCCATGACAACCTGATCATCCAGCTCGGTGCCGGCTGAGAGCTGGAGATTGGCCCCGTAGGCGTCACCGACATAGAGCACGGGCGAGCGCAGGTTGGCGACGGCGTTCCCCAGCCGGTCCCGGGCGGCGCGCCACGGGCCGGAGACATCCGACCACAAGTTGGAAGCCGTCTTGGACTGGGCAAAGGCCGGCCCGACCCAGGCCGCCGTCACCATCAGGATCGCCGCGGCGGCGCTGACCCGGCCCACGTCCCAAGCCAGCGCCGCCGGAACGCGAACCCGCCGGGCATGCCAGCCGGACCGACGATCATCCAGTTCACAGCGGACGATGATCAGGAACGTCAACAGCACGTAGATCGCCACGTAAGCGCCCGAGTGCGCATGGCCAAGGTCGTAGTAGGCGTTGACCAGCAGCGCCAAGCCGGGCGGGAGGATCGCTCGCCAGACGTGACCGCGGCGGAAGAGGGCCACGGCGCCGTAAGAAGCGATCAGCCAATACAATCCGGCCATGATCAGGACAAACATCAGCGTGTCGGGGTTCGGCTGGCTGGCGGCAAAGGCCGCGATGAAAGCTCCTAGCCGATGGAGCAGTGCGGACTCGCGCGCCATCCAGCTCAAGGCGGGATCCATCGTCAAGCCCATGAACCAGCCAATGAAGAACAGCGCGTAAACGAAGCTGATCAGCCTCGAGAAACCATCCGAAAACCGACTGTGCGCCAGCGCAGCGCCGGTGCAAACCGCCAGAAGTGCCAGCGGGGGAACAAGGGCAAGATGGTCGGCCCAATCCGCGGCCGCCAGGCCAATCGCCGACACCGACAGCATCAGCAGATACAGGCCGAAGGCGATCCCGTCAAAGTGATGGAGGGCCGGCCGCTCTCCATGCCGCTGCCCTCATCAGTGCACGCATCCTCGTTCCCTTTGAGTTGACGCTCGAGTTGATTCTAATCCCTGTCCGGCCGGAAAGCCCCACCCCCTCTACGCATCCTGTCGGTGGCAGGTTCAATGCCTGTGACAGACATGGCATTCTTGCTGGGGCGCTTCAAGACTGATATGATCCTCGGTTGAAGCTCATGACCCCATTTCACGATTTCCAGCCCAACCGCGCCCGTTTGTATATCCTGTTGGCCGGTGTCATTCTGGCGACCATCCCATGCTACTGCGCGGGTATCTTGGCAATTCGACGCGCTCCCGGCGGTGCAACCCCGACCCCCTCTCCAACCCTGACCTTGGCGGCGAGCCCCTCGGCCACAAGCATCCCCATCACCCCAAGTCAGACTCCGACCATCACCGAGACCCCCACAATGACGGCCACGCCATTCGTGCCTCCGTCCAAGACGCCGACATCGACCGACACACCTACACTCACCCCCAGCGACACGCCGACGTCTACGCCCGTGCCCCCCACTCCAACGGCGACCGCCACGCCCGTTCCCCCGACCTCCACCTTCACAGCCTCGCCTCCACCACCAACCGATACCGCCATTCCGGCAACTCCCACGGCGGGCTGATGTCACCTGAGACCCAGCCGACCCCTCGCGACCGGCTCCGCCAGGCCCTGATCGAGCTGGCGACGATCCCCGGTCCATCCGGCTACGAGGGGCCCATTCGTGAAAAACTTCACAAACTATGGTCACCGATATCGGACCGGATTGAGGTATCCCGGCTAGGAAACCTGGCCGCCAGAATCGACGGGACCGGTAGTGATCCTCGGCCGGCGATGGCCATCGTAGCTCACATGGACACCATCGGATTCATGGTCAGCCGGGTTGACGGTGCGTTTCTGCGTATCTCCGGGTTGGGCACTCCCGATCCCCGAGTCCTGCTCGGCCAAACAGTGACGGTCCTTGGCCGCCAACCATTGCCGGGGATCATCGTCCGACCGCTGGACTCCGATCTGCCTGATGACCAGCGGGACGGAACGGCCGCCGTGGAGCATCTGTTGGTTGACGTGGCGCGCGACCCGGCCGACGTTGCTCGATGGGTGCGTGCCGGGGACCTGGTGGTGTTCGACGCCCCTGCCCAGGCGCTCGGCGCGGAGGTCGTAATTGGCCCCGGCCTGGACAACCGGGCCAGTCTGGCAGCCGTCACCGAGGTGCTGGCCAGCCTTCACGATCAGCGCCCAACATGGGATGTGTGGGTCGTGGCCACGACGCGCGAAGAGCAGAATGTCGCCGGCGCTGCCACATCCGGATTCGAGATTGCGCCCCAGCTGGCCGTGGCGGTGGATGCGACCTTCGGTCGAGGGCCGCAGGACGATGACGAGGGGACATTCCCTATCGGCGCCGGCCTAACCAACGGCGTGGGTCCCGTCTTCCACTCCTCCGTTCGCACCTTGCTTGCCGAAGCCGCAGACCGGGCCAAGGTCCCCCTGCTAGACGAGGTCCTTCCCGGCCGGTCAGGCACCGATGCCGACGAGCTCCAAGTTGCCGGCGCAGGAATTCCCACCGGCCTCCTCAGCTTGCCGATTCGCAACATGCACACTTGCGTTGAGATGGTGCACCTGGATGACGTCCTGGGGACGTCCAAGGTGCTCCTGGCCCTCGCCCGGGGCCTCGACCATTCATCTTTGGCCCTGCTGCAGGCGGCTTTCAACGATGATTGACCTGACAGGCGGCTTGGGCGAACCGCGTCTCGACCTGATCCGGCGCCTGAGCCAAGCCGTAGCCGTCTCCGGCGATGAGGGTCGGGTCCGGTCCATCGTTCGCCGGGAACTGGAACCGGTTGTCGACGATATCAAGACGGATGCCATGGGCAACCTGCTCGCCGTTCGCCGAAGCCAGGGGCCGGCGGCCGTGCGCGCCATGCTGGCTGCGCACATGGACGAGGTCGGATTCATCGTCACGCGGGTCGACTCGCAGGGCTTCTTGTCTGTCGCACCCATCGGCGGGGTCAAAGCCGAACAGTTCTTGGGCAAGCAGGTCTGGGTGGGACATCAACCCAGTCTGGGAGTCATCGGCGTCAAACCGGTCCATCTTATGGACAGGACGGAACTCAAGGCCCGTCCAACCTTCTCGTCGCTGCGTGTCGACCTGGGAGTGTCGGCGGATACTGTCCAAGAGATGGGCATTCGCCCCGGCGCCTACGGGACGTTTGCCACATCCTTCATGCACGACGCAGGCAGGCTGCGCGGCAAGGCGCTCGACGACCGGCTGGGTGTGGCGCTGCTCATCGAATTGCTTCAGCGGCCGATCGAGGGCGTGGACGTGTTGGCGGCGTTCACCGTGCAAGAGGAGATTGGGGCCCGTGGCGCAGCCGCGGCGGCCTTCGGCCTGGCTCCGGATGTCGGACTGGCTATCGACTGCACGCCAGCGCGCGATCTGCCCGGACCGAGCGGCACCATCAATCCAGACTCCAACACCCGCCTGGGAGAAGGCCCGGCGATCTATGTTGCTGATGGGAAAACGGTGAGTGATCGGCGACTGGTGGACATGGCGATCGATACAGCCGAGCGCATGAACATTCCCTACCAGATCCGCCAACCGGGTCCGGGCGGCACCGACGCCAGGGCCATGCAAAGCTCACGGACAGGCGTCCCTGTGATCTCGATGTCCGTCCCCGGACGCTATGCGCACAGCCCGGTCGGATTGGCCCTGGAATCTGACCTGTTGGCCACCCAAGCCTTGCTCCGTGGCCTGCTAGGCACTCTCGGCCAGGGACTGCCCCCCCTCTAACCCCCCGGCCATCCAGATCAGCGTCTTGCTAGCCCCAAGGTCCTCCGCCGAGTTTTCCCGTGCGCGTCACCTCGCCGCACTTTAGCGAGCAGCAGGAAGCCTGGGCCGCAGAGACCCGGCGTACTTCAGGCTGGCGTGTGATCAGAGGACGGCGGTGAAATCCGGAGGCGGGGCCTGCCCGATCAGGCTTCCGGGGACCCGCTCGCTGAGCAGGCCCACGATGGCATCCTCGTCCCCCTCCTTTGCCAGGCGGACGAGCTCATCGACAGTGGCGTTCAACTCGGGAGTCGAAAGCTCCGGCGCCTCCTGCATCATAACGATGTCGCGTGTGGTCGGTGGGTTGGTAGTCCATCCCCTCGTCCCACAGACTTTCGCTGAGCTTTTCGCCCGGCCGGATGCCGGTGAATTCAATTTCGATGTCACGCCCGGGTTCGAGGCCCGAAAGTCGGATGAGATCCTCGGCCAGGTCCAGGACCCGTATCTGTTCCCCCATGCGCAGCACAAAGGTTTCCGAGCCTTGCCCCATGCTGGCCGCCTGAAGGACAAGGTGGACCGCTTCCGGGATCGTCATGAAGTAGCGCCGCATCTCCGGGTGGGTGATGGTCACCGGGCCGCCACGCATGATCTGGCGTTTGAAGACCGGGACGATACTCCCCCGGCTCCCAAGCACGTTTCCGAAGCGGACGACGACGAACGGCCGGCCGCTGCGGCGGGCTGCGTCCTGAACGACGATTTCCGCCATGCGCTTGGTGGCCCCCATCACACTCAGCGGCTGCACCGCCTTGTCGGTGGAGATCAGGACCAAGCGCTCGGTGCCGGCTGTCAGGGCGGCTTCAACCACCGACTGCGTCCCAAGGATGTTGTTGGTGACCGCCTCCTCGATATTGGCTTCCATCATCGGGACGTGCTTGTGGGCGGCGGCGTGGAACACCACCTCCGGCCGCAGGTCCTGGAAGACGTTGCGAATGCGGTCCACGTCCCGAATGTCGGCGATGACCGGGATGAGGGGGATCTCGGGATAGTCCTCACGCATTTCGAGAAGCGCTTCGAAGATGCTATTTTCACCATGGCCCAGGAGCGCCAATTCGGTCGGCCGCCAGCGAGCGATTTGCCGGCTGAGTTCGCTTCCGATCGATCCGCCGGCGCCGGTGACCAGAACACGCTTGCCTGAAAGTGTGCGGCCAACGGCCTCATCGTCGATATGGGCCGCCTCGCGTCGAAGGAGGTCACTGATCTCCACCTCACGCAGGCGTGAGACGCTGACCTTGCCGCCGATGAGCTCATAGATCCCCGGCATGGTGCGCGATGGCACGCCCAGGGCTCGGCAGATATCGATCACGCGGCGGATCACGGGGCCAGGCGCAGTGGGGATGGCGATCACCACTTCTTGGCCGCGATGGCGCTCGATCACATCGCCAATTTGATCCAGCCCGCCGGCAACCATCACCCCGTGGATCTCCTTGCCCTGCTTTTCCGGGTCGTCGTCGACGAAGGCGACCGGCAGGGTGTGGAGCTGCGGATTGCGGCGCATTTCGCGCACCACCATGGCGCCGGCGTCCCCGGCGCCGACCACCACCACGCGCCGCTTCCCGGCCAACCCATCGGCCTTCTGGCTCACCTGGCCGCTTTCGGCCAACAGGCGCACCGCCATGCGCAGTCCGCCAACGCTGAACAACGAGAGCAGCCAGTCAATCCCGAACACCGAGCGTGGGATAGGTCGGCGGAAGCAGCCCGAACAGCAGCGCCGACATCACCAGCAAAGCGACAAAGATCGACGCCGTGGCGGTGGCGGCTGCAATCAGCACCAACTCTCGCGTGCTGGCGTAGACCCAGTAGCGGCGGTAGAGACCGAAGAAGTAGTAGACCAGCAGGCTTAACGATCAACCGCTATGCCGAGCATCGTCAAGGCCGAGGGCAGGAAGCTGACAAACAGCGGGCCCAGATCCAAGCGCAGAGCAAAACTGGCCAAGATCGACGTGACGATCAGAGCCAGGTCGGCGATCAGCAGCGCGCGGTTCCGAATCTGAAAGGCAGGCTTCATTGGCCGACCCGCTCCAACGCTGTCCTGAACCAGGTCACGCGTTGCCTTGAGGCCGCTTTGCAAGATCAACCGTCGGACGGTAGCCGAGGCCGGCCCCGGCACGCGTCAGGTCGGCCTGGGAATAGCGGATATCGCCCGAGCCGCCGGGACCGAATTCGGCCGGCGGCGCGCCGGGGATGAGCCTTCCTGAACCGGTCCACCAGGTCGAGCACGGAGACGGCCTGACCGCCCCCGACGTTGAACACCCCTCCGGCAGCCCCCGGCGTCTCGGCGGCCAGCAGGTTGGCCCGCACGATATCGTCGACGAACACAAAATCCCGCGTCTGTTGCCCGTCTCCAAGTATGGTCGGGGCCTGGCCATTGAGCATCGCCTGCGATGAATGTCGGGATGGCCGCCGCGTAGTCAGAGCTCGGGGGATTGGCGCGGACCATAGACGTTGAAATAGCGCAGGGACACGGTGGGCAGGCTGTAGGCCGAGTTGAAGATCTGGCCGGCGACCTCCATGGCCCACTTGGCCGCCGCATAGGGCGACATGGGGCTGGTGGGTGCGCTTTCGCTGATCGAGCCGGCCTGTTCGCCATAGACAGCGCACGACGAGCTCAGCACAACCCGTGCTGGCGCCGGCACGGTTGGCGGCCCGCAGGACGTTCAGCGACCCCATCAGGTTGATATCGTAGCAGGCCACCGGATCTTCGATGGATTTGGGAACAGAGACCATCGCCGCCAGATGGAAGACACGGTCGGCGCCCTTGGCCACCTGCTGGACGACCCGCTCGTCGAGGATATCGGCCTCCACCAACCGGCAGTCGACGCCCTCCAGGTTGCGCATCGACCCGCTGCTCAAGTCATCCAGAACGGTGACGTCGGCCCCATCCTCGACCAGCCGGCGCACAAGGTGAGAACCGATGAAGCCGGCCCCGCCCGTCACCAAGACGTGTTCCACTCAGATACCTCGCAATCCGACCACAGCGCCCATGGTTCGCAGAATGATCCAAAGATCCATGAGCATACTGCGGTGCTTAATGTAGTACAAATCGTATTCCAGCTTCTCGGCCGAGCCTTCGATCGATGCCCCCTTGCCGTAGTTGACCTGGGCCCATCCCGTGATCCCCGGTTTGACCAGCAGCCTTGCCCGGTAGAAAGGGATCTCCTCTTCGAGATCGGCCACCAGCTCCGGGCGTTCCGGCCGAGGGCCGACCACGCTCATGTCCCCCCGCAGGACATTCCAGAACTGGGGAAATTCATCCAGGTGGGCCTTGCGCAGCAGTCGGCCGACGGCGGTGGTGCGCGGATCGCCGATCTGGGCCCAATGGGCCTGTCCGTCCGCTTCGGCGTCCTTGTGCATTGTGCGGAATTTCACAACCTCGAAACGGCGGCCACCCTGGCCCAGCCGGGTCTGCCAATACAGGACCGGCCAACCGCTCTCCAAGGTGATGGCCAGGCCGGCCCAAGGCAGCAGCCAGACCCAAGATCACCAGCCCCGCTGCACCGACGGTCAGGTCGATCAACCGCTTGCCTAGCAGGTAGAAACCGTTGACACGCGTTTCGTCAACGAACGAGCGCAGCAGCCAATCCGATTCAAGGTGGCGGATGGGTACCCGACCCAGAATTTCTTCGTAGGCGGACGGCATGCGCGTGACTTCCACACCGCGCTCCTGGGCGTCCAGCAGCGCCTGGAACATTGTCCCGTTCATCGCGCCGGTGATGGCCACGATGATGTCGGAAACGGCCTGCTCCTGACAGACATCCAGCAGGCGGTCATTGCCGCCGATGACCGTGATCCCTTCCACCTGTGATCCGTGTTTCTCGGCATCATCGTCGATGCACCCGACAATGTGGAACGGTGCCGGCAGCATCTGGTTGACGATCTCCATCAGCGTCCGGCCGCTCTCGCCGGCGCCCACCATCAGCACGCGGCGGGTGAAGGCCGGGCGCTGTGAAGACCAGGATGTAGAGCCCGCGCCAGGCCAGCGTGAAGCACGGCTGCGAAGCCAAGGAAATAGAGCACGCCGCGCCTGGGAAGGCTGCCCTCCGCCGTGAAGTACAGAGCCAGGTAGAGCATGGCGCCGATGCCGGCGGCGATCAAGATGCCCTTGACCGTCTCGCGCAGCGAGCTGGCGCGGTGGATATCGTAGAGATTGACCATGAGAAGCGCCCAAATCGGCGGCAGAAGCACGAACCAGGGTGCTCGCGCGCGGATGAACTGCAACGTGGGCTCGGGCCCCAGGTAATCGAGGTTGGCCCACAACTCGAGCGCAACCAGGGCGGCGCCGACCGACATGGCCAGGTCACCCAAGACCAGCAGGATGCGCCGCTCGCCGGGCCGGAGGCGCAGCACTCGTGATCGTCTATTGGCGGATCCGGCCACGTCCTTCTCCCAAGCCAGGGAACACCAGCCCCAGCAAAAAGGCGCTCCCCCAGCACAAGTGCATCACGCCCAGCGACACCGGCATTCCAACCATCAAAGCGACGTCATGACGTCGCGCAGCTTCTATCAACCCGGCCACCAGAAGGGCCAGAGCATAGCCGCCCCATTGTACCGCCAGCAAAATCCGGCCAAGCGGCCAGAAGACCCCCAGCCCCAACAGCACCAGCGCCCCAAGGACAAACAAGGGGGGCAGTGCCTGGCGCCATTTGAGCGTGTCCGGGTGACCGTGCAACATCCGGGCCTTCCAGTACCCATAGCGCAGGTATTGGCGAGCCAATTGTCTGAGGCTGCCTCGGGCGAAATAGACTGAGCGAATGGAGGGGTCGAACCAGATCCGCCCTCCGGCCTTCAAGATCCTCGCGTTCAGCTGATAGTCTTCATTGGTCAGCAGGCTTTCGTCGAACGGGCCGACGGCTGAAAGCCATTCGGCGCGATAGGCCCCAAACGGCACCGTCTCGGCCCAGCCCGGTTGTCCATGCGTGCGGTAGCGGGCGTCGCCGGCGCCAAGGGGGTGGCCCGCCGCCGCTGCGATCGAGCGCGCCAGCCATCCCTTGCCTCCCGGCTGGATATCCCAGACGCCGCCCACATTGGCTGCGCCCGTGCGTTCCAGGGCTTCCAGGCAGCGCTGTACGTAGTCAGGGTACGGCACGGAATGCGCGTCGAGGCGGACGATCGTCTCCCCTTCGGCGGCCTGGATACCCAGATTGAGGGCCGCCGGGATCGTCTGGGCTGGGTTGTCCAGCACCCTAAGCCTAAGGTCCGGGTGATCTACCCCATACCGATCGAGGATGTCACGCGTGCCATCGGTGGAGCCGCCGTCCATCACCAACACCTGGAGTTGGCTCGCTGGAAAGGACTGGCGCCGAATGGCGTCCAACAGAGCCTCGATGGTCCCGGCCTCGTTGTAGCAGGGGACAATGATGGAGACGGTGGAGGTCATCGAGGAATTTGCCTGCGCAGAGAACAGGCTGAAAGCATAGCTAGCATCGGCGGTATTCTAACCCGGGGCTGTGGGAATCGCTCCGTCGACCCTGTGCAGCGGTTGGCCCGTGGCAGCCCCCGCCTGCGGCCGGTCATGACGCTGTGAGCCTTTGGTAGAAATCGGACACCCGTTCCGCCAGGACCGGCCAAGCATACCGGTCTTCGGCCGCACTCCGCGCCTTGTGTCCCATGCGCTCCGCACGCCGGGGATCTTCAATTAACTCAACCAAGGCCTCGGCCATCGCCTGCGGGGCAGCCTCGACCGCCAGGCCAATCCCCTCGCGCTTGATGATCTCCCCCACCTCTCCCACCTTATTGCTGACCACCGGACGTGCGGCGGCCATACTGTCTCCCAATCTATTCGGCAGGCGCGCTCGATTCGAGGCTTCATCGGGAAAGGGCAACAGGACCACGTCCGCGCAAGCCAGCAGTTCACCCAGTCTTGCCTGGGACACGTAACCGAAGGTCAGTGCGCGTCGGCGGTAGGCCGGATCCAACCCTTGGCGCATGGCTTCCGATTGGCGCCCCACCAACAACACGCCGACGTCGGCATCCCGGAGCATGACCGCCAGGATAGCCTCTCTAGCCAACGGCCAATCGAACCGAGATTGGCCGCCGTAGAAGACAAGGGGGGTATCCGGTGCCAGCCCATTGCGCCTGCGTGCCTCCCGCTTGTCGCCCGGGCGAATCTGAGCGGTGTTCGAACCCAGCCCCAGGGGCAGGATCCTGTCCGCGGGAACGCCCCATGCCTCACCGCGTGCCGCCAGATAGCGGCTGACAACTGTCAATCCGTCCGCCCCCAGCCGGCTGGCGCGTTCCCACCGGTCGTCGAGGACGCCCAACGTCCGCCTTCCCCACCAGGTCCTCCTGTCGGCCAGGCCCCCGGATCCCCACTGATCGGACCAGTCCGCCACCAGCCGGGCATCGGTCGATCGGCGGAGCGCCGCAGCGGGGAAATAGGCCGCCGGGCGGTGTCCGAAGAGATGGACAACATCATAGCTTGCCCCTCGCGTGTGGATGAGCCTGGCCAAGACATCCATGGGACTTAGGCCGGCCTGCCGCAGCCTGTAGGGAAAGACATCCGGAGGGGTTTCAACGACCAGGCCGCCCGGTTGCGGCTCAACATGCCAGCGCCAGCCGCGCCCGCCGGAGGCGGCGATCATCCTGACGCTGTGACCCTGCCTGGCAAGCGACATACCCAGTTGGCGGCTGCGCTCAAAGTCAGCTCCACCTAGCAAAGTCGTGTGGCAAAGGTAGAGGATCTTCACCGTTCAAGCCTCAAACAGACGCCGGTTTGGCACTGAAATCGACCATGGCTTCGCCCAGGAGCCATGCATAGAGTAGGCTGGCGGTGACGGGCAGGCTGAGCCAAAACGCCCTGCGCCGGCCTGAGCCGGATGCGTTGCGATGAACACGCACGATTTGGGTGAGCAAACGACCTGGGAGCAGGCTGACGAGCGCCCGCAAGGCCCGGGGGGACCGGGCTCGCTCGGGGCTGGTTAAGTTCAAGTTCGCAAAGCTGAACCCGCGCATGTACCTTTCCCTCAGCAGATCACCCCATGGCTGGAGGTGGTGATGTTCGACGACTGCGTCCGGCGACGTCCATATCTGCTGCCCAGCCGCGTTGAGTTTCCAGCACAGAGCGGTGTCAGCATGGAAAGTGGTCTCATCGAAGGGACCGTGCGTTTCGAAAAGGGACCGGTCGATGAGGAAATTCACCGTAGGCCCCTCCTGAACGGCTCCGGGGGGCAGGCCCGGAAGCCACTTGTCGAACTTGGCCAGATGCGCCCCCTGTGCTACCCAGCCCCGCCCATAGCAGGCCACTCCGCCGACCACAACTGGATGACCCGCATCTTGGGTCGCCAGGAGTCGTTCCAACCAATCCGGCCGGGGGTAGGCGTCCGCGTCCAGGAACACCAAGGTATCGGACGAAGTCTGCAAGATGCCCCGGTTGATGGCAGCATGCGGGAGCAAAGCCTCCTCCGAAGGAAGGTAGCCGGCTTGCGGAATGTTTGCCGTCGCTGCCGCGGCGCCCACCGGGTCTGGCCCGCTCTCAACCAGCACGAATTCAAAATCGGAGACCGTCTGGCGGGCGACACAAGCCAGGCTGCGTTCGAGAGTCCGCCTCGCCCGGTACGCGGGCATCACGATCGATACTCGGGGCACGCCAGTTATGCGCCCTTGGCCGGGCGGGAGCTGTTCAGCTCAAATGCGGTGAAAAGCTCCACCCCGCGGGAGGGTCCAAAGAGTAGGCCCATGATTTGGCCGAGAACGGCCGCATGAAACATCAAGACCAGGTGCGGCAAATGCCGGAGGAGTTTCCAAGGGGGCACCATCCCTTTCTCCGCATTCAGGGCCAGGGACCTGCGAAGGCGAAGCCAGGGGATGGCGGGTGACAGCAGCAGGTAGCGGAGGGATTTCCATCGACTCCAGCCCTGAGACTGGGCTCGGATGCCGGCAAATGGCCAGTGGTAGGTGAACTCGGCCTTGAGGCAATTGGCGAGGGTGGTGGGATTGAGGTGGCGAATGGCGGCCTCGGCTTCGAGGAACAGCCGGCCACCCTTGGCCATCAGGGTCCATTGCAGGACAGTGTCGCTGACCAGAAGTGATGCCAAGTCATCTCCAAGGTCGAGCAAAGCTTGCCGTTGGTAGGCGGAATTGTTGCCGGGCAGAAGAGAGACTTCTCCCTGTCCCACCGGCGGTGTCCACAACCCGTAGTTCAGCAGGGCCATGATCTTGCTCAGACCCACATCGGGATTGGCATTCTCTACGCACGGGCCGACGGCCACCCACGATCCATCGAACCTGCCAGCCATCGCCTCGAGCCATCCCGGGGCAACCTGCACGTGCTCTTCGAGGAACAGCACTACCTCGCCGCGTGCCAGACGGACGGCCTCGGCCTTCATCCGGCCAAAATCCCGGCGGCTGGCCGGCACCACAACCCGCACCGGCGGCTGATCACTACCAGCAATCGGCGGATGGGACTCCGGTGCGCTGTCCCAGACAAGGATTTCGCAGCGCTCCAGGCCAGTTTGTCCGAGCAGACTTGTCAGGGCGCTCTCGGCGCGCTCACGCTGATGCCCGACGAGCATGATGACCGAAACCTGCGGTGTGTCCGACATGCGTTCTCCAAAGCCAGTGTTGAATTCAGCCAATGAGCCAGCGTGCTACTGGGCCTGCTCCCCCATCCGGAACTAGAAGGCGGCCGCAACCCATGCCGCATTGGGTTGGAAGGCGTCCTGTCGCAGCGCGCCAAGACGAGCATGGAGCGCCACAGCCTCCGCCAGCGTGGTCCCGGATACCTCGGGCGCCTGCCCCTGGATTTGATCTGCGAATGCCCGCCATTGGCGGATGAAGCTGTGAGCCAGAGGATCGGGGAGAACCCCTAAACGGATGAGTTCTCGCCTAACCCAGCCGGAAACCCTCGCCTGTCGCTCGAGGGAGCTGAGATCCCGGCGGCCAGAGCGCAAGAGCCCGGTGGGATGGGCCAGCCATTGGACACCTTCGCACTTAAGACCAAGCGTCTCCGTATAGCCGGGCCGATGGGCAGCCAGACAATCGATCGAACTCCCGGATGGCATCACCATCCTGTAGCGAATAAGACCCTCGAATCCGCCGCGATCATCCCATGTTATCGGTTTGATCTCGCTTGGCTGCTCGTCCAGCAGCCAGGGAAGAAGATCCAGTTGATGGGAGGCGACGTCCATGAGCACCGATCCCCCTCGGGCCGGATCGCCCAGGTGGCCACCAACCGATTCCCAAGCCTCGGCCCAGAAAGCCATGCTGCATTCGGCTTGAATGGGAACCATGGGTTCCCTGTCTCTCAGCCAGTCTCGGAGCCGTCCGTAGGATGCCCGGAAGCGCCGGTTGTAGCCGACCCAGGCGACGCGATCTCCGGCAGCGGCGGCCATCCGTTCAGCGTCAGCCGCCGAACGGCCACCCGGCTTTTCCACCAGCACATGCAAGCCGGCTTGAAGCCCCGCCAGCGTCAGCTCAACGTGTTGATCGGGCGGCGTGGCAACCAGCAACCCGTCCAGATCCGCCTGTGCAATCATCTCCAGCCCGTCTGTCCACAGGCTGGCGTCAGGTGCCATGCCCGCGAGCGTCGTCAGCCTGTCGGGGGAGGCGTCGGCCAGGGCACGTACCGACCAGCGGCCGGACCGGCGCAGCGCCGGCATATGAAATCGCTCAACCACCCGGCCGCAGCCGGCGATCCCCAGTCTCAGCTCAGGCACAATTGGCCATGACCGGAGGCGAAGCCGCTTCGAGCAGCATCAAGCGCGCTGATGGTCTCAAGGGAGTCACCCATCATCCTGCCCTGATGGCTTGTCGCGAATCGGAAAGGAACGTAGCCCGACGACCTGCGCCAGCAGAAGCCAAAGGAGTTCGGGATAGCCGATGTAGCGCCGCCACAATCGTCTCGGCTCGGTGATCAGGCGGAAGAGCCATTCGAGCCCGATGCGACGGATGGGTGACGGCGCCTGGCGTTTGGTGCCGGCCACGAAGTCAAAGGCGGCGCCGACGCTGATCAACACCGGGGCCGTCAGCGTGTCGGCATGACGCGCCATCCAGCGCTCCTGCTTTCCCGTTCCCAGGCCCACCCAAACGACGTCCGGTTGGGCACGATGGATGGCATCCACGGCGTGAGAGTCGATCACCGGCATTTCCGGGTCGGCATAGCTGGGTGACAGCCCACCTTGGATGATGACATCGGGCACGGCCGCCTTGACCCGGCGCTCGAGCTTTGCCAACGTCTCGGGGTCCCCGCCGACGAAGAAATGCCGCCAGCCTCGCTGCGCTCCATAAGCGCACGCCGCCAGGAGCAGATCTGGACCATAGACCCGCCGAGTGTGGCGATAACCCGCCAAGCGGCACAGCCACACCAGCGGCATCCCGTCCGGTGTGGTCAATAGGCTGCGGTTGAACACCTGCATGAGGCCGGGGTCACGATGGGCGTCCAGGACGCTGTGCACCGCAGCACAGCACACATAGCCGTGCCGACCGGCGGCGATCGCCCGCTCGATGACGCCGAGCGCCTGGTCCATGTTCACGGCGCTGATGCCCATCCCGATCACGTTGATGCGGGCTGGCCGATAAGAAGCGTGGGTTGTCGCTTGGGCTGACGTCTCAGCCATCCGTCCTCGCAGCTGGCGGTCCCTCCCCAGACACGGCCAAACACCCTTGCGGCCGACTTGTGACAGAATTCACAAATCCTGCGGGGACGCATCCTAGCAGCTGGCAGCGTGGCTTAACTGCCGGACTTGGACGCGTCTTCTCCCTCGCCCGCCCGATCCAGCCAATAAGCCTGCTGGCCGATGGCCAGGCAGAACCACAACCATGCCATCAAAGGGAGGGCCTGCATCAACGGAAGAAACAGAAAAGTGACCGACACCCCGAGCCAGGCTGCCACGCTCACCCCACACAACACCCTGATGACAGGGTCGCCGGCGCGGATGCCTCCCCACCATGTCCGGCGCAGCGCAAGGAACAGAAACACCAGGAAGGCGACCAACCCCCAAACGCCGAATTCCATCGCCATTTGAAAGTAAGAGCCTTCAACGTGGAAGGCAGCCACAGCTGGAAAGCCAAAACCCTGGCGCGGCCCCACCAAGCCCATGCCGAACTCCTTGCGGATGCTGCACAAGGTAGTTGACTGCGTCCAAGGTGTCCAGGGTGTGATATTGGCCGGCCAGGCTCTCAATGGTGTGGCCGATCAGGCTCCCCATGCCGGACATGACGACGATCGCCGCCATAAGCGCCAACACAACCAGGCCGCCGCCCAAGCCGATCCAGGCCCGCCGGCCGAGACGGCCGAGGTCCCTGCGCCTGCGAACGATCTCGTAAACTGTGACCACCGCCAAACCGACCAGCAGCCCGAGAAACCCGCTGCGCGAAGCCGTCGCCACCAGTGCGCCTCCGTACAGCACGGTTGCGAGCACAAATACCGCTCGACTCCTGCCGCGTGACTCAAAGATCAGTAGGAACCCCGCACAGGCCAGCAGAATCATGTGCGCTGCCAGCTCGTTGGGCCCGGTCACCGAAGAAGGCGGGCGCAAGCCAACCTGGCCGATAACGCCGCCCGGGGGGATACCCACCTGCCCCGACGGCACCCCGAAGCCCCAGGCCGTAAACTGCTCGGTCGTCCATCCTGACTGCCAGATGGCAAACAGCGCCATCAGCGCCCCGAGGACAAGCCATGCCTTCAGAAGCCGACGCAACGTGACCCGATCAAGGATCGTCAAGCGGACCACCAGGTAGAAGACCGCCGGCTCGAAATAGTCTCGAAACGCAGCTGCGCCGGCCAGTTTGTCCGGCGATATGGCAACCCCAAGCACGCCGAGTGCGGCAAAGGCGAACAAGAAGGGCTCGCCAGGACGCCAGGACAACTGCCCGCGAAGGCTGCCGTCCCTCCGCCAAGCTCTCAGGATGGATCCCAGGAGCAGGCCGGCCAGGGCGGCCTCCTTCCAAAGCGAAAGCAGCGTCACCTGGGCCTGAGGCAGCCCCAAGAGGTTTAGCAGCCAGCGAATGAGAAGCTCATGCAAGAGCAGCAAGAGAAGCACAGCGCCGGTCGCCCGCCCGGGCCAACGCGAGGCGGACCATGCCGACAAGACGAGCACGAACACCAGGAAGACGGCACCTTCCACAAGTAGGGTCACGATGCTAAACCTCCTTGGGGTAGGTCACACCGAGCGGCGCCAATCCGCCTGCCATCCCGGTGGGGGCCCGACTTCCTCATGAGTGCGACGTTCACGACTAGAACGCCCCCTTGCCGCGCAAGACGACGATCGGGGTCCTCAGCAGGATCAGGATATCCAGCCACAGGGAATAGTTGTACACGTAGTAGAGATCATCCTCTGTGTGCAGATGCATGGGCTTGTCACTGCGCCCGTTTATTTGCCACCAACCGGTGATCCCTTGGGGCACGGCAAATCGTTTCCGCTGCCAGGCCTCGTAGCGATCGACCAGCCAAGGCATCTCGGGCCGCGGTCCGACCAGGCTCATATCGCCCTTGAGCACGTTGACCAGCTGGGGCAGCTCATCCACACTGAACCGCCGCAGCCAGCGCCCCACTCGTGTCACCCTCGGGTCGTCATGCGCCTTGTGTATCAGTTGACCCTCTTCGTTGGTGTACAGCACTTCCTCGATGTGCTGGTCAGCATCGGCGACCATCGTTCGGAATTTGAACATCTTGAACAGCCGGCCGTTCTCCCCGATGCGCTCCTGCCGGATGCTCATCGGCCCGCTCGAATCCAGCTTCACCGCCACTCCGGCGAGGATCAACACGGGTGAAAGCAAGACGAGCAGAACAGACGATACGGCGAGGTCGAAGACGCGCTTGATCAGCCGAGGCGGGCCCTCAATCAGGGGATCTCGCAGGCCGATAATCGGCAGCCCATCCAGGATCTCGGCGTTGGCCTGCACCAAGGCCATGGAAAAGTAGTCCGGGACGACTTTGATGCGGACAGAACTCGCTCCAGGGCACGCATGATGTCCTGCAGGCGGGACGTGGCGGAAAGGGGCAGGGCCGTCCAGACTTCGTCGATCTGTTTTGCTTGCACCCAATCGGCCAATTCGGAAACACCGCCCAGAACCTGCAATCCGTTCAGAAAGGTGCCATGTTTGCTTGGGTCGTCATCCAGATAGCCGATAGGTTCGAATCCCCAGCGGCTGTGGTCGAGCAGTATCCGTCCCAATCGAGCTCCCAGGTCACCGGCGCCGACCAGCAGGATGCGCGACCCTCCCCCGGGACGGGCCATCCCCGCCGTCCTGTAGATCAGCCGCAAGCCGCCGCGATAGGCGAACATAAAGCCTGCTGAGAGCACCGAGAAGTAGACAAACTGAAGGCGCGAAAGCTCACGGAAAGTGAGATACAAGAGGCCGGCCATGAGAAAGGCTGATAGGAGATTTCCCCATGCCACCCGCCAAATCTCATTGAACCAACGCAGCGATCGCTGCGGATCGTATACACCGCTGAAGGTCATGCCTACTGCCCAACATACGATTGCCAGGATGTAGATGAGCGGCGGCACGGCTACGTTCTCACCGGAAAGTGCCCCACTCACGCCGAATGGAATTGTCGACCGCATCAGGCTGGCCAACGCTAGGCTCACTGGCACAACGACCAGGTCAATGAGGAACAGAATGATCGAGAGGGGTTGAACACGTCTGTACATGGGGCCCCAAAGGAACAGGCGCAATTCGGTCCCGCACGCGCGCCTGCGGTCACGAACGCATTCTAATTCGGCTTTGATCCCTCTGCCAAATGACAGCGCTGGTCAGTTCACGATCCCGGCTCCCCCACAGCTTGAATCCGAGCTGGGCCGACCGGGCTGGTTTCCGGTGCGGGCTCGTGATTTCACTCTCTGACAGCAGCCAGGCGGCGGTAGGCCATCAAGATGGGTTCGAGAGCCGCCTGTGGTGTGTTTGCGGCCACGCTTCGGACGCATTTCGTGGCCCGCTCGGTTGACCATGGCAGCGACAGCACGCAGGCCAAGCCTTTGACAAATTCAGAAGTCGGATCGATCAGCAGCAAGATAGCCGACATGGCAGTCGCGCCCAATCACGTCGGCAACCTGCCCCACGTCAAAGGAGACCACCGGGAGGCCACACGCAAGCGCCTCGAAGACGTGCCGCGGGCCGGCTTCGAAGGACGATGTGCAGACAGCCACGTCGCAGACGCGGTAGATCGTTGCCAACTCGGATCTCGGGACCGGTCGAACAAACCGAACGACCTCCCCCAATTCTTGGTCGGCCACCACCCGCTCCATCTCGTGGCGCAGCCGACCTTCGCCCACGAGGACCAGGCCCAGCCGGCCAATCTGACGGCGAGCCTCTTCAAAGATCCGTAGCAACTTCAGCGGCGCCTTCTGTTTTTCGAATCTCCCGGCAAACACCAGCAGCTTGAGGTCTGCATCAAGGCCCAGCCGGCGCCGCAACTCGGATCTTCCTTCGGACGTTGCGCCTGCTCCGTTGAGGTTGAAGACCGCAGGATCGGCCCACTGCCGCTGCCTGATGACCTTTCCATCCAAGCCCGGCACGGCGTTGGCAATCCAGGTCGGGGTTCTGGGGTCCACACATACCACGAGAGAGGCTGCCGCCAGCTTCCTCAACAGCAGCCATCGGAAGACCTGCCCCATTCGCGCCCATCGGACGTCACTGGAGGGAGAATCAATTTCGGCCGGGTGATTGTGGAGATAGAAGACGGACGATTGGTCCGCCGAACGCGGTGGCACAGCATAAGCCGACTCGAACCGATGATAGACCACCAACTGTCCCGAAAGCCGTGGCCGACGAATCCTGGCCGCCAGGGCGAACTGAAGTGATAGCGGGATTTTGTGCACTAAGTTGGGCATGGGGTCAGCTAAGACCGGAAAGAACCGAACGCTCCGGCCAGCAAAGTTGAGCACCTGCCAACGCCCCACGGCCCGGTCCCGGGGGGCCGCTGTCGTGCCGACAAGCTCTATCTCCCACTCGGGCGGGGCGTATCTCAGGAAGCCATCTAGAAAAGTGTCGAAGCCCCCGATTCCTTGTCGCCAGGGATCCCAAGGATGGACCACGCTGACGCGAATGGGGTCCGGCTGCGAGCTCATGCCTGGTTTTCCGGCGCCGGTTCAGAGGTATTCGCCGCCGAGACGCCGGGAACCTCGAACCAATCATATCGAGACCTGACCCAGCCCGGAAAGTAAGCGTAGGCCGCCGCCCCGACCCACTCAACACCTTTGACGAAGGCGATCGACGCCAGATACGCAGGCAGGGCCCATCCCCGGAGAGGAAGGGTGCTTCGAAAACGCCATGCCCGGCGCCAGGCTTTCAGCAGCCCACCTGAAATGACCAGGAATGGTGCGAGCACGGGCACCCGGGCCAACCACGACCACTTCATATCGGGCGCCATGCGGCGGGTGTGAATTTGGTAGGCGCCCAAGCGTGTGTATTTGCTCCAGAACGGCGCCACGTGGTGCCAGCCGCGGGCTTCGGCGCAGAACCAGATGCTCACGCCATCGGCCAGCATTCTGCCGCGCAGGATATCGACGCCCCCTCCGCCGCTCTGGCCCAGGTCGTCCCTGAATCGATATCTCTGAAGCAGCACACGACGAGCCGCCAGGTTGTTGCCATAAAACCAGTCTGTGGGGCCCGACTCGACGCGGCTGGCTGCCCATTCCGTGATGGACAGGGTTCGGCTGAGAAAGCCTTCATCGAATTGCGTGTTGCCGGCAACTATGCCATCGTGCTGTCCTAAGGCAGACAGCATGTGCTCCAGCCAATCCGCCTGGTAGGCCACATCCGAGTCAGCGTAAACCAGCACCTCCCGCGACGCCTGATCGATGGCTGCGTTCTTGATCCTGTAGTATGTCGAATGCGGAACGGTCACGATACGAGCCTCCGGGAAGAAGGACCGATACCCCGGCGGGCCTTCGGCGCCTACGGATTCGTCCACCACGATGAGAATCTCACACTCATCTATCGGATAAGTCTGCTTGGCCAGAGAGCTCATCGAGCGCTCGAAGAGCGCCTTGCTGTCCAGATCATTGGCGTTCCAGCCTTCGATGGCCACTGTGACTTGCGAGGGAGCAATGGCGTGTGTCATGGTCGAGGTCCTCGGCGGCAACCGCCTTCCGTGGCCGTGAGGACGGGGGCCTCCTCAGTTTGGATGCTGATTGGTCGGCTCGCGAGATTGGTCATTCTGAGTTCCCTGGTGCCAAGTGGCAAAGTATACAACGGAGATAGGCGCGCCTGGCACAGTCCGGCGCTCCCCATCGCCGGAGTTGATTCTCCCGTGACACCGCAACTAGGATACGATAGCTCTGAATTCGGCGGAGTTCGATCGGTTCGGGAGGACCAAGCGCCTGCGATGCGCATACTTATCGAGCATGGCAGCAGTCAAATGAACAATATGGGCGATGTCGCCATGCTCCAGGTGACCGTCGAGCGCTTGCGCGCGCTTTGGCCGGATGCCAGCCTGGCTGTGATCACGCGATCTGAGGCATCCCTGGCGAGGCACATCTCATCGGCGGTGCCCGTGGTCATCCACTACCCATCGTCGTGGACACGACTGGCGAAGCTCAGCCAATCAGGGTTGGGAAGAATCGCACGACCGCTCCGCCTTCGAATGGAAGCCAGATTGAGCAGGCTGCTTCCGGCCAGATACAAACAGAATCTTCTGGGGGCGGTGGAGTCAGCCGATCTCGTCGTCCACGCCGGGTCGGGCGTCATCGCAGATCCCTTCCTCCCGGCTGCGCTCCGACGATTGGACCTTCTGCGGCGTGCGGTGCTTCAAGGCAGGCCGACGGCTTTGTTCAGCCAGGGAATGGGCCCCATCCAGAATCCGCTTCTGAGGGACGCCGTCTCTTCAACTCTGGCGAAGGTTGGGCTCATTACGGCAAGGGATCGGGGCACCGCTATCCTGCTCACCGAATTGTTGGAGCGGAAAGCGGGTCAATACCCGGTCACCGGGGACGACGCGCTGGAACTCGCCTATCGAACCCGAAGCGAGACGCTCGGGACTGGCCTCGGCCTGAACATGCGCTTCGCGCCCTACAGCGGCCTGTCCGAAGGGGATCTCCCCCTTCTCGAGAGCCTCCTGGAGAGCGTCCTGCCTGCCCTGGGCAGGACCGAAGGTGAAGTGGTGCCGCTGGCCGTCCACCCGAACGACACCAACGCAACCAGCGCTTGGATGGAGGCGGCCGGACTGACCCCAGACGCCCCCCACCACGAAGGAACGGTTCCCGGTTTGCTGGGAGCCATATCACGCTGCCGGCTGGTCATCACCGGCAGCTACCATGGGGCTGTGCTTGCGCTGGGTCAGGGTATCCCCGCCATCTGCCTCTACAGGTCAGCCTACTATCAACGCAAGTTTGCTGGCCTGGCAGATCTGTTTCCCGGCGGGTGCGAACTTATCGATCTCGAATCGAAGCAGGCTGAACAAACTCTCGGTGAAGCGGCCGGCCGTCTCCTTGAAGAAGGTCAGTCCCTGCGGCCAAGACTATGGGAACGAACACGCGAACAAATCCTGGCTTCGAAAGAGGCCTATGCCCGGTTTGGCGAATTGGTCAAAGCTTGATGGAGTGGTTACGGGCAATGGCAAACGCGAACCTATGGCCCACGGGCGGCTTCCGACGATGAAGATTCTCGGCCAGGAGAGCGGAGCTTCTCCTCGTAGAGCCGACATGTTCCGGATCGCCGCCCGGGTTCAATATCGCTCACCCTGGCTTTCGGACGACATTCTTTGGATCGACGTGCCACAGGACCTCGCACACCAGGCAAGCCGCACGGGGAGCCCTTGGTTGGCGGCGCTGCTTCCCTTGGCGATGGTCCTGCACGAGGACATCGCATTGGACCAGGAGGTGGATGGCGAGCTCTTGACCAACGCCGGTCGTCTCATGGCCACATGGGCACGCTGGTACCCGGAACTGCACCCGATCGAAGTACAAGCAAAGGTCGCCGAGCCGCCGACGGCTTCTTCCGGTCAAATGACGGGCGCATTCTTCTCGGGAGGAGTCGGATTCGTTCTACACCGTACTCTACGACCGAGCCGAAGCGGGCGGCAGCATCGATGAATTGGTGTTCATTGAAGGTGCCGATGTCGCTCTGGACAATCAAACCGCCCGCCAGCAGGTGATGGCGAGCATCGCGCGCGCCTCTCGGGCCTGGGGGACGCCGGTGGTCACCACGGCGACCAACTTGCGGGAAACACGCTTTCGAGAGACGGACCTGAACTACCTTTCGAACGGAAGCCTGTTGGCGGCCGTCGGGCTGGCGCTTGAGCCTCACTACCAACAACTCTTGATTTCCTCCGCTTGGCCACAAGGGTCGCTTCGGCCGCTGGGCTCGCACCCTGACACCGACCCGCTCTTCTCGACGGGGTCTCTGACCTTCGTCCACTACGGCGACTGGGCCGACCGCATCCCAAAGACCGAGTACGTGAGCCGCGACCCAATCGCCATGGAGAACTTGCGCGTGTGTTGGGAATCCAAAGATGGCAAGAATTGTGGCCATTGCCTGAAGTGCTTGCGGACGATGGCGGTCCTGGAGGTCATCGGCGCCCTGGAGAGCTGTCCGACGTTTGTGGAGGGATCCCTCGACCTTGATCTGCTCAGCCGCCAATACCTGGGCCGAACGGAAGCCTATTTCCAGAAGCTGATCGAGTTTGCCAATCAGCGCGGCCGGCCCGACGTCGCGCAGGCGATTGAAGCCGCCTTCGCACGCACCGAACGCATGGACCGTTTCCTTCTCCTGGGGCTGGTGCGCGCCGCAAGACGCAGATGGCGGCACAACGCCGTCGCCCGGCGGCTGATTGGCCAACTCGCACGCGGGGCTCGACCGATTGGCAGGCGGCTCAATAGGCTCTTGCCTTGGTGAACCGACCGAGGTTGGATGGAACGTCATCGCCGGAACCATCGAATCTTCCAGCGTTATCTTGGGGCGATTCTCGGTCACTCGCGCGCCATCACAGGCTGGATCAACCGGGGTGGACCCTGAGGGCGATAAAGGCTATGGCTATCTACAACCGACGTGGGTGCACATGGCGACCTGGAGCCGGCCCGACCGGATGGCCTCCAGTTATCCGCCAGATCATCGGCTGATCGGGATGGAGTATCGGGCCTGATGCGCGTCTCGCCTCCCGAACTCGTCGAGTCACCGCTGGCGCCAGGTCGCGTTCGCCTGCAAGCCTGGGTCCACTTCCGGAATCCGGTGGTGCCTGCGGACCGGGTCTGGTTTGATTTCGACGAGCAGCTTGCCTCACAGGTGAGCCTCAGCGGGAGCCCCTGGCTGGTGGCATTGCTCCCCCTGGCCCTGACACGCCACGAGCCACTGGAAGTCGAGGCGCCGGTCGATCCGCTTGTGATGGATCATGCCCAGAAGTTGCAGAGCATTTGGACCAGTTGGTATCCCCGGCTTTCTCAGGTTGACGTCATCGCCGAATTTGGCGCCGCCACACCCTCGGACCGGCGAACCGGCGTATTCTTCTCTGGCGGAATCAACTCCTTCTACACCGTGCTCCATGCACAGGCTGAAGGGGACCTGCCCGTCGATGAATTGTTGTTCGTTCAGGGGGCGGACTATTTCCACGACAACCTGATCGCCTTTGACGCCGCCTCCGCCTCGATCCGCGATGCCAGCCAGGTCCTGGGTATCCCTGTTCAATTCCTGGCGACAAATCTTCGGTCCACGCACTTCCGCCAGCTCCACTATGACCGGATGGGGAGCGCCCCGTTGCTGGGTGCCGCCGGCCTGGCCCTCGAGTCCCGCTATCGGCAACTCTTGATTTCTTCCACTTGGTCGGACGCCGACCTGCATCCCTTGGCGAGCCATCCCGACACCGACCCACTGTTGTCCAGTCAGGCGACCACCTTCATCCACTACGGGATCTGGGCGGATCGCATCCAGAAGACCGAGTACATCAGCCGTCATCCAGTGGCCTTGGACCACCTCAGGGTATGCTGGGAGTCTCCGAAGGGTGACAACTGCGGGCGATGCTTGAAATGCCTGAGGACCATGGTGGCCCTGGAAGTGATTGGCGAGTTGGAGCACTGCCGTGCCTTTCCATCCCAGCGGCTTGATCTGGAAAGCATCCGCAGACTGCACCTGGGTCGGGAGTGGCGATACTTTCGCAACCTGCTCCAATACGCCCGGGCCAATGGCCGGCCGGACATCGCCGGGGCCATCGAGCAGGCATTCGACCGTACGGCTCGCATCGATCGATGGATGCTGTTCGGGCTGGTCTGGCGTGCCCGCATGCACTTCAAAGACATTCCCTGGGCCAGAACCTGGTTTGCACCTGTATTCCAACAGCTGCGCAGGGCAGCTGCCTGGCTCAACCGCCGATTGCCCTCTGCAGGAGACAGCCATGAACAACCTTGAGATCAGCGACCTGAGAATCGACCCCTCGCCGAGGGATGCAGCCATGACTCGGCTTTCGATGGAGCTGACCTACCCCGAGTGGTGGTCACGGCCGGAACGGATCTGGTTCGAGATTCCGACCGAACTGAGGCATGAAGCCCCGCTGAGTGGCGACGCCTGGATGATATCCCTGTTGCCACTAGCTGTGACGCTTGGAGCCCCCATTGCCATGGACCTCCCGGTCGACCCGCAGCTGGTGGCCAACGCTAGGAAATTGATGCAAACCTGGAACAATTGGTATCCGGCGTTGAGGCCCGTGCCGCTCCACGTCCCGACATCAGACTCTCGCCCGAGCACGGTCCCTTCAAGAACCGCGGCATTCTTCTCGGGAGGCGTGGAACTCGTTCTACACCCTCCTTCACGCTCAGAAGACCGGACAAGAGAACATCGACGACTTACTCCTCATCCATGGGTTTGACATCCCCGTGATCAACCAGGCAGCCTTTGATCACGTTGCCGAATTGTTGGGTCGCGTCGCCGACTCACTGAAGAAGCGCCTGGTGCCAATCGCCACCAACCTGCGCCAGACCCGATTCCAGGAAACCAACTGGGCAGGGCTCTCCTTCGGGTGTCTGATGGCGGGTGCGGCCCATGTTCTCGCCGAACGCTATGGAAGAGTTCTTGATCTCATCGGGTTTGCCGGCAGATCACCTGGAGCCGCAGGGATCGCACCCCGAAACAGACCCTTTCTTCTCTTCCCAGAGGCTGGCCTTCATTCACTACGGTGCTGAAATCCACCGCAATGGTAAGTTGGCATTCCTGCGAGACTATCCGCTGGCACTCGAGCATATGCGTGTGTGCTATGAGTCTAAAGACCGGGGACAACTGTGGGCACTGCCTGAAGTGTTTGGCCGTGATGGCTATTCTGGAGATCGAAGGCAGATTGCGTGACAGTCCAGCCTTTCCCGGAGATGGATTGGATCTTGAGCTTCTTTCGCGGTCCTACATCAACCAGGGAGTCATTACTTTTGGCAAGATCCGGGAGTTGGCGCTCGAGCGAGGGCGTCCCGACGTGGCGAGGGCAATTGCTCAGGCGTTCAAGCGGACCGAGCGATTGGATCGCTGGTTCCAGCTTGGGTGGATACGGCAGGCGCGCGCCCGATTCCAGGGTCTTCCCTGGGCCAGGCGCAGCACGCGCTGGTTCAGGCCGGTGGTCTGGCGCCTTGGGCGCGCCCTCAACCGCATCATGCCTTGACCGCATATTGAACGGCAGCCCGCTCGAGCGTCCCGGGAGCCCGGCGGCAGAAGACGCGGCAAGGGGCAGGATCACCAACGAGAGGGTGGCTGGCGGCGCAGCCTTTGACGGATCACGCGCCAGGTGAATAACGGAATGCCCAGCAGATAGCGGCGCCACAGACGTCTGGGGTCAATCAGCAGGCGACCGAGCCACTCAAGGCCGTGATCGACTAAGAATTGCGGCGGTCGGCGCAGCCGGCCCGAGATGTAGTCGAAGACCGCCCCGCCCGTCAGCCCGACGTGCACCTGGAGCCGATCCCAATTCTCCTTAAGCCAGAGTTCCTGGAGCGGCATGCCGAAGCCGACGACCAAGATGTCCGGCTCGAGGCGGTTGATCTCGGCGAGCACCGCCTCATTCTCGGCGCTCTCGGCGGTCTTGTCGAAGTAGCCGTGATGTGTACCCGGCTACGCGCAGGTCGGGAAACCTGTGGCAAAGACGCTCGGCCGCCTTGGCGGCCACCTCTTCTCGGCCCCCGAGAAAGTACAGGCTGAAACCCCTTTCAGCGCAGAAACGGGCCAGATCCCACATCCAGTCGGCGTAGGTGACGCGCCGCGTGCAAACCGGCGGCCCTGAACCCGGGCCGCGAACAGCGCGCCGGACCCATCCGGGAAGACGGCCGTCGACTGGTTGAAGAAGTCCCTCAGCCAGGGGGCCTCATAGGCCAGGTTCAGGGCGTGGGCGTTGACGTTCGGCAGGAGGGCCCTGGTTTTTGTATCCACCGCCGCGGCGATGATCTGATGCAGGTCGGCAATGTTCAGGGCGGAAATCTGTACGCCGAAGACGTCTGCCTGCGGCACCTGGTCCCCGGGTGTGGCGGGTGCAGTCCCGTCTCCGTCGACGCCTGAGGCCCCCTGTTCCTCAAACGCCTCGTCATATCGCTTCAGCCCAATCAGTTGCGCGAGGAACAACACGGCGAAAAGCGGATAGCGGAGATAGCGGCGCCACAGACGGCGGGGTTCGGTGGCCAGTCGGAAAAGCCATTCGAAGCCCGACCGCTGAATCCAACGCGGCGCGTGCGGTTTGCGCCCGGCAAGGAAGTCAAAGGCGGCCCCCACCCCGATCAGGACGGAAGCGTCCAGGTCGCCCTGGTGCTGAGCCATCCAACGCTCCTGACGCGGCGACCCGAGAGCGACCCAGACAATGTCGGGCGCGGCAGCGTTGATAGCGGCCAAGACTGCTTCGACCGCATCCTCTCCCGCCGGACCGAAGGGGGGTGACAGGGTGCCCACAATCTGCACCCCGGGATGCGCCTGTTCGAGGGCCGCTTTGACCCGCTCGGGGACCCCCGGGTGCCCGCCCAACAGGAAATGACGATGACCCCCGTGGACGGATCTGGCGCAGACAGCACTCGAGCACGTCGGGGCCGTAGACACGGTCGGCCCGAGGGTGGCCGCTGGCTCGGGCGATCCAGACCAGGGGCATCCCATCGGGTGTCGTCAGGCCGCTGCGGTTGAAGATGCGCTTGAGATCGGGGTCACCCTGGCAAGCGAGGATGCTGTGTATCGGCGTCAGGCAGACGTAGTGCTTCTCGCCCCGCTCGATCCAGCCGTCGATGGCGTCCAGCGCCTGGTCCATGTTGATCGGGTGGACGCCGACGCCCAGAATGTTCACCCTAGATGGGATCTCACGCATTGCAGCTCGCCGCTTTCGGGTGGCCATCTCGATTCACGCCCTCGAAGTTCCCCTCCAGAGAGACTCGCCCCTACCCCTGGCCAGGGGCATTGGGGATGCTACACCCCTGGACACGCAAGACCTGAATTGCCCAGCCCGGGCTGCAAGTCCCGGATCGATGATGATGGGCACACGGGTACCGCGAACAGAACCCGGCTCAAGATACCCCTCCGCTTCGGGGGCCCTGCCAGCAGCGTAGTTTGTACAGTGTACATTGAAGTCCAATGGGATGGCATGCGCCACCCATGCTGGTGCCGGATATGCAATCCTCTTCGTTGGAAAAAGGTTGATACCCCGGGCCGCATGCTGTACTCTGTTGATGTGTGATGGATTTCACAATCTGACCTTGGGGTTCGGGCCCCTGCACAATCCTGGTGGCCGGCCCCCTCGAATTCCCGACGGCCTTGTGATCGCGGCTGCGATCCTTGTTCTTGCCAACCATCATGCGCTAATCATGGGCGAGACCACAATCAAGCATCCCCTGTGTTCGGAGAATGAACGCCTCGGGATGGTGTCATCGAGAGGAAGAGCCCGGCACTGACCCTTGTTCATGGGAAAGCTTGATCAGCATGACAGGCCAATGGACACGCGTCAGAAGGAGAAGGATAGGTAGATGCAACTGTCCAAACTGCTGACCGTACGCTCAAAGTTGATGGCCATCCTGCTCGCCGCGAGCATGGCCTGCGCCCTTGGCCTGCTGCCACCGAAACCCGCCTTCGCCAGCACCTTCACGGTGACCAACACCAACGACAGCGGGGCCGGATCTTTGCGACAGGCTGTTATTGATGCCAACAACAATTCCGGCGCAGATCTCATCACCTTCAACATCTCAGGCTGCAGCGGTGTGTGCACGATCCAGCTCGCCAGCACGATCACCGCATATGATACGGCCGGGGTGACCATCGACGGCTACTCGCAGCCCGGCGCGGCGGAAGCCACCGGATCGACACCCGCCACGATCCTGATCGAGCTGGACGGTTCACTCACAAGTGGGATCGCCGCCCTGAGCGTCTATTCCAACAACACCATTCAGGGATTGGCCATCAACCAGTTCTACATCGGAATCTCAATGGGGGGTGCAACATCGGGGGACAACCTCATTCGCGGCTGCTACCTGGGCACCGATCCGGGCGGCACCCTCGACCGCGGAAATACCGGATATGGAATAGCACTTTCAAACGAAACCAGTGGCAATACCATCGGCGGCACGGTCGCGGCTGATCGCAACCTAATCTCAGGCAACGATATTGCCGGGGTCACAATTGAAAGTTCCAGCACGGGCAACACGATTTCTGGCAACTATATCGGCACCACGGCCGACGGCCTGTCCGCTTTGGGTAATACCAACTCCGGCGTTCAGTTCAATTCACTGGCTCACGGCAATACGGTTGGGGGATCGAGCGCGGGTGCTCGCAATCTGATTTCGGGCAACACCTACGACGGGATCACCATCAATGGCGGATCGACCGACCCCTACACCAACACCATCGAAGGCAACTGGATCGGGCTGGATTCCACCGGAGCATCGGCGCTGGCCAACGGCCAAGACGGGGTACAGATCCTCAACGGCGCCTACAGCAACACCATTGGCCCGAACAATGTCATCTCGGGCAACGTAGGACCCGGCGTTGACATTTGGACCGGAGGGACCAACGGCAATCACGTTGAGGGCAATTTCATCGGTACGGATTCAACCGGGACGGCTGCCGTGCCCAACGCTTCAATCTATGGCGCCATCTACATTCACAACGCTGCCCAGGGGAACGTGATTGGGGGGAATACGGCCTCCAAGCGCAACGTGATCTCGGGCAACACGGGCTATGGGGTCCGAATAAGCGGTGCGGGGACGGACCTAACCTACGTTCAAGGCAACTATATCGGACTGGACGTGAACGGGACCTCGGCCCTGCTCAACGGTCATGAAGGGGTGGCGATCGTGAACAGCGCCGCCAGCACCACGGTGGGCGGCGATGCAAGCGGCGAAGGCAACGTCATTGCCTCCAACTATGCCGCCGTCGGCATCGACAGCGGCGCTAACAACAACACGGTCTCAGGAAACCTGCTGGGGACGGACGCCACCGGAACGGTCGGGATGGGCGGTGGCAACGGGGTGACACTCGGGAGTGGCGCCCACGACAACACGATCGGCGGCGCCACCGCGGCTGAAAGGAACGTGATCTCGGGCAACGGCGGCTATGGTTTGCGGATCAACGGTTCCGGCACGGACGACAACCAGGTGCTGGGGAACTACATCGGCGTCGATATCACCGGCCTCGCCTCGCTGCCCAACGGGACGTCGAGCGGCATGCGCATCGAAAACTCGGCCCAATCCAACACCATCGGACCCAACAATATCATCGCCAATCATGCCACCGAAGGGATCTACATCTACGGGGCGGACACGGACTTCAACGTCATCACCCAAAACAGCATCTTCAACAACACCAACTGGAACATCGCCATCGCAGCTGATGGTGCCAACGAGGGCATCTCCGCCCCGACAATCAGCTCGACGAGCCTGGGCCCATCGTCGGTTTCAGGGACGTCCTGCAATGGCTGTATCATCGAAGTCTTCACCAGCCCGAGCAGTTCACCGCCTGCAGGCAAGACCTTCCTGGGATCAGGCGTGGCCGGTGCTGGTGGCAACTGGACGGTCAGCATGCCCGGGCTGCACGGGCCGTATCTGACGGCGACCGCCACTGACCCGGCGATGGGCACTTCGGTATTCTCAACGCCCTTCTTCAGCCAGTTCTCGTCGATCTATTTGCCGCTGATTGCGAATCAGTAGCGCCTGGGGGGTTGCCGGGACTCATCGACATTTCCTCCGAAGCTGATCCCGGGGAGCTGGGTGCCAGCCTTCTGCTGCCCTTGACGCGGATCTGCCAGGTCGAAGAATTTCTGCCGCTGATCGAAGGCTGCTGGGCGTACTCCGAATACCCGGCTGAAGGTTCTCGCCTAGCCCGCGAGGGCTGTCAACGGCCACCCCAGGTTGAGAGCATTGAGGCGACCCCGGCACCCCGGTCCTGGGCGGCGTTCGGAGACCTTCGGCGCGACGTGATATAGTTTTCCTATCGGTATCCTGCAGCCTTCGCACGCCAGAAGGCAAGCCGGACAGCCGGCACTCGACATCGCCCCTGCTCCCGTACGGACGCACGCCCCCCTCCCCCTTCTCAGGCTCAGGTCGGCGCGAGCTCGAAGGGACTTTCACGTTCTACTCTCTCTCTGCAGGGGCCGTGCCGAATCCGTCGTGGGTTCGAAGGTCTTGCCCGGCCTCCCACTTTGGGGGGCACCAAGGCCCACCCTCATTCAAGGAGGTAGCTCTGTGTCTCTCTCAAGCCGTGTGTTCAAGAAGATGGGATGGAAGTGGCTGGTCCCGCTGGCGCTGACCCTGCTGTTGGCCGCAGGCGTGGCCTGGGCAGGTTTCGGGCGGGCTCTATCTGCTCAGGCGGCCAGCGACCCTGCGGCCAACCTGCCGGCCCCTGAGGCCTCGATAGATGGCCCGTTCACATGCACGATTGCCAACATCGCTGTCTTCTCGAGCCGGATCCACGTGTACTGCGCGTCCGCGCCGGGTGGGACGTCGATCCGCTATTTCGCCGCCTCCGGCGACGCCGCCCATGCGCTGACGACCAATCGCTTCATGGTGATGCTCAACACCGCCTACTCGTTGGGCAAGCCCGTCTACCTCTACTACGACACCGACACCGCCAACAATCCGCCCGGCTGCGGAAGCGGCGACTGTCGGGCCATTTCCTGGATGTTCATCGTCCCATGAGCGCCCTAAAAGCCCGAGCCTACAAGCTGGGGCTGGTGGCACTGCTGCTCCTCAACCTGTTCGTTTGGAGCTCTTTCCTCGCCCCGGGCCGGTCGTTGGGCCCCCGGCGAGCAGCCGCAGCCAGCTCGCCGGCGATCACGCTGGGGCAGCAGGCGGCGCTGGATGGCGCCAACACCCTGCTGCTCTTGACGCCGATCTACCAGTTCGCTTTCTTGCCGTTGATCGAGCGCTGAGGCGCTGGGCGCCCACCATCTCGACCGTCATGCAGGGATGCCTCGGCGATGGGGCAGCGGCGCTGGACCGCGCCCACTCGTCGGGATCGCGGCCTTTCTTGGCGGATGCCAGGCTCGCAGACCCAACGGCACACGGGCGCCGCGACGAGGTCACAGGAAACTGATTGGCCCTTAAACGGGACACCTCCCGCCTGGGAGGTGTCCCGTTCCTGTGCTCGGAATCTCTCTCGTCTCGGATCTCGGCCTGCTAGCGCCGAGCGCTCACTCGAGCCTTCTCCATGCGCCCCACATGAAGGCTAGGAAGACGGCCGCCAATACCCCCCACAGGCCGCGCTCCCACCAACTGCCGGAGGTGCCGGCCATGCCGACACAGAAGAGCGCCAATCCACCATCCATAGCCAGCTGCGGGCCGGCCTGGCCCAGCCGATGGCGCAAGCTATGGCTGGTGATCTGAGCCTGGTAGTAGGCCATGCTCAAGACGCTGAGCACGATGGCCAGGCCCAGGATCCACACGGCGCTGAAGGCCACCAGCCGCCAATCAATCAGGGACAGATTCGACATAGGCCAAGTATAGACGCATCGGCCGCCGGGGACCGTCCGGCGGCCGATCGAACACGGCGCTATCAATCATCCGGGCGGGCGTCAGCCCGGCAGAACGCTACCCCTAGAACGCCCCCCGGCCTCGGGCGATCGCAGGCAGCGTCTTCATCAGAATAGCCACATCTCGCCATACCGAGAAGTGGTGAATATAGTCCAGCTCGAGCGCCAGGCGCTTGTCCATGTCCAGGTCCCCCCGCCCGTTGACCTGCATCGGCCCGGTGAGCTCCCGGCTTGAAGGCCAGCCGTTGGCGCTGCTCGTCGGTGTAGAGCGCCACCACCCAGGATTTCCTCCGGGCGGGGCCCCACCAGGCTCATCTCCCCCTTCAGGACATTCCAAAGCTGGGGCAGTTCGTCCAGGCTCCAGCGGCGCAGGATCCGACCGACGCGGGTGGTGCGCGGATCGTCGGCGATCTTGAAGACAGGGCCTCTCAGCTGATTGCGCGCCAGCACGTCGGCCAGCTTGGCCTCGGCATCCGGCACCATTGTGCGCAGCTTGAGCATCTGGAATGGCTGGCCGGCCTCCCCGATCCGGGTCTGCTCGAAGATCACGGCGCCCCCGTCCTGCAGCTTGATAGCCAGCGCCGACAGCGCCAACAGGGGCGAACCGATGATCAACCCCAGACCTGCCCCCAGCAGGTCGATGGCCCGCTTCAACAGCCGCTGCGTGGGAGACAAACCGGCCAGGCCTAAGGCGCGCGCCCTGGGGGCGAAGACCAAGCCGGCCGCCAGCCCCAACCCCAGCGCAGCCGCCCGCACGAGGAGCAGTATGGGCGCGGCCACGATCCAGCCCGCGTTGAGGCGGGCCAAATATCCCAGGAAGGGCGCGTCGATCAGGTAGAACAGCACCAGCGCGGCCAGCGCCAAGACCACCGCCGGCGGCCACAGCACGCCCCCCGCCAGGGCGGCCAGCGCCAGGCCAAGCAGGCCGATCTGCCAGCGTTGGGCGGGTAGGGTATGCGAGTTCGGAAAGCGTCTTCTCGGGAAGCTTGCGCAGTAGGAAGGCCTTCCAATACCCGATGTTGAACTTGCGCCGGGCGTAGTCCGTCAGCGAGCTAGTCATGCTGATGGGCAACCACCGCCTGGGGCGCGAAGACCATGCGGTACCCCTTGCGCGCCAATCGGAAGGAGAATTCCTGGTCCTCCACCGACGGCACCGGAAAGGCATCGTCAAAACCGCCGTTTTCGATGAACACTCGCCTCCGGTAGGCCGCCGAATAGGTGTCGATGAAGTCGATCTGCTCCAGCCGCCCCATCCGCCGGTACTTGGCTTCGTACTCCTGCTGCACGAAGCGCGGCACCCAGCCGGCCTGCTGCGAGGTGTACGTGCCTTTCACGCCCACCACCGCCGGGTCATCGAAGGGCGCCGTCAGCTGCTGGAGCCAGGTCGGCGACGGGACGCAGTCCGAGTCAGTGAAGGCCAGGATCTCGCCGAAGGCGGCCTCCGCCCCCAGGTTGCGGGCGGCCGCCGGCCCCTGGTGGCGCTGGTGCAGGCTGCGCGCCCCATAGCTTTCGACGATGGGCTTCAGGGGATCGGGGGAGCCATCGTCGACCACGATCACCTCATACGTGCCGGTCAGACCAGATTGGCCTTGGAGCGCTTGCAGGCAAAGGCCCACCTGCTCCGGCTGCCCGAACGCCGGCACGATCACCGAGATATCAACCGATGGCAGCGCAGGCGTTTTCATGGGTCGAGTGTGGAGGCTTCGATCGACTCGTTCCAACGCCGGCGGCGCCCCGGCCAGAGCAGGACCACGCCCCCCAAGAGGAACGGCGGCAGCGTGACGACAGCGTGCAGCAAGATGGCGAAGGCCAATGCCCGATCGAAGGGGACCTGGAAGGGAGTCAGGGCCATGGCGGCGAAGAAATGGAAGGGACCGATGTTGCCCGGCGAAACGGCCGGCAGCAGGCCCACCATGAGCAGCGCCAGCACCAGTGCGCCCGCCGTGCCCCCCAGGGGGATCCGCACGGCCCGGAAGAGCACCAGGTTCTCGGCCCACATCAGGATCCAAATCGTCGCCGTCAGCCCCCAAATGGCGAGCGAGGCCCGGCCGCGCAGCACGTGCCGCCAGCGCAGCACGAGCCGGCTGACGCGGTCCAGGCCCGTCTTGAACCGACCGGCGCGGAGATGGCCCAGGTCGGGAGTTCCAGCCTCGGCCACAGGGCGAAGACCAGGATCAAGCCCAGACCCGCCACGAGCGACAGGGCGCCCAGGCGGGGCAAAGCCGGCGACAGCGCCTGCCCGGCGCCGGCCGACGGCAGCACGGTGAACAGGACGCCGATCAGGGCGAGCAGCCCGACGACATCCAGCGCCTTCTCAGCCACGATGCTGGAGGCCGACTCGGGCACCTTGCCCGGCCGGGCGGCGCCGATCATGCCCAGGCGAGCGACCTCGCCGCCGCGGAACGGCAGCAAGATGTTCAGTGCCTGCCCCGCCAAATAGGCTTCCAACGTCGTCAACGCCGGCGGATGGACGTCGACCAGGTTCAAAAGCTCCCACCAGCGCAGCGCTTTGAGCGCCAGGAGCACCAAAGTCACCAATATCCCCAGCAGGAGCCAGGCGGGATCGGCCTCCCGCAGGTCGGTGGCGGCGCGCTGCCAATCTACGGCCAGGAGCAGGTACACCAGCAGGCCGGCGCCCAGGAGCCCCTTGAGCCACGGCCATAGGCGCCTCAGGTTGCCCATCACGCGGTGCTCACACGAGGCTGCGCCGCGGTGGCCATTCTGGTGCGGCACCTGTGGGTCAAGCCTATGCATCAGCGGCGGGCTCCGACGGCAAATCATCGCTCGTCGTCCCAAACCGGTGAGGGCGCTCCCGCGCGGGGTCACTCTCGTCCGACAGGGACTCGAGGGTGCGCTGCAGCCCGGCGTCGAAGCCAACCTGTGCCTGCCAGCCGAGCACCTGCTCGGCGCGCTGGGTGTCGAGGACGTTGTGCCACACCTCGAACGTGTGCGGCGCCTGCAAGTGCAGCTGCGGCTCCCGTCCGAGCACCGCCGACAGGCGGTCGATCAGCTCCAGCAGGGTCCGTCCCTTCCCCGACCCGATGTTGAAGACGCCGGACACGGCCAGCTCGGTTGCCAGCAGGTTGGCCCGCGCCACGTCGTCCACGTAGACGTAATCCCGCAGTTGGCGGCCGTCACCAAACAGGTCGATGCCGCCGCCGTCCAGCAGATGATCGGCGAAGATCGCCACCGCCCCGTTGCCAAAGCGGGGCTCCTGCCCGGGACCGTACACGTTGCCATAGCGCAGGATCACCCGCGCCAGGTCCCCGGCGCCCGCTTCGACGGCCCGCTCGGCATCGGCCTTGCTGCGCCCGTAGGGCGAGAGGGGCTTCAGGGGATGATCCTCGGGGATGGGGATGGCCCTCGGCTCGCCGTACACAGCGCCTCCGCTGGAGGCGAAGATCAGCTTGCGGGCGCCGCAGGCGACGGCCGCCGCCACGACATTGCGCGTGCCCTCCAGGTTGACCTCGGCGTACCACGCCGGCCGGCTGGCGGACTCGCGCACGTTGACCAGGGCGGCGTGGTGGTTGACGACTTCGGGCTGCTCGAACTCCAGGGCAGCGGCCAGCGCCTCCCGGTCCCGGATATCGACGCGGTGCAGGGACACGCCCTCCGGAAGCCGATCGGCCCGGCCGCGCGACAGGTCGTCGATCACCGCCACCTGGTGGCCGGCGCTGAGATAGGCCCGGGCCACGTGTGCGCCGATGAAGCCGGCCCCGCCGGTCAGGACAACCTTCATCGGCGGGACGCGCTTTGCGGGGAAACTGTCATAGGTCCTTTGAGAAAGCCAATGGGAGAAAGTCCGAAACGGTCTCAGGCGACCCGGGCGCGGATGGCGTCGAAGCCCTGGTCGATCAGCCGCTCCAATTCGGCCCAGGTCTCCCGATACGCCTCCAACCCGGCCCCCACCGGATCGGCCACGTCGTAGGGCGGCCCGGCCATCGCCGCCAGGCGCTCCACCCGATCGCCCACCTCGGGAAACTCCGTGCGCAGGGCCTCCAAATGACCGGCCGTCATGACCAGGATCAGGTCAAAACCGTCCAGGTCCAGCGCCTCCACCGAACGGGAGCGATGCTGGCTGAGATCCAGGCCATGTTCAGCCGCCACCTGCTGGGCGTCCGCCGTGGCCGGCTCGGCTTCCATCGCCCACGCGCCGGCCGAGCTCACCGTCCAATCGGGTTCGATCCCGGCTTGCGCCAGCTTGCGGCGGAAGAGGACCTCGGCCATCGGCGAGCGGCATTGGTTGGCGGTGCACACGAAAAGGATCTTGGGCATGATAAGGGCAGCCGTCAGCTCTCAGCTCTCAGCTGTTGGCTGTCGGCTGTTGGCTGTTGGCTGCCGGCTGCCGGCATAACGCTGTCGTCCGACGGCTGCTCCTCCTCGCCCGCGTACGAATACTTGTACTGGTAGCGGTAGCCGCCGTAGTAGCCCGCTCGGTCGAGGGACACGTTGTTGAAGACCACCCCGATCAGGTTGGCGCCGGCTCGGCGCAGGGCAGTCACCGCCTGAAGGGCGGCGTCCAACTCGGTCTTGCCGGGCTCGATCACCAGCAGCACAGCGTCGACCTTCTCCGAGAGCACGACCGGGTCGGTGACCACGGCCGCCGGCGAGCTGTCGAGCAGGACAATATCGTGGTGCGCCAGGGCTGCTTCCAGGATCTGGCTCATGCGCGCCGAGGCCAGCAGTTCGGCCGGGTTGGGCGGCAGGCTGCCACTCGAAATCGCCGACAGCCCGTCGACCGACGTCGCCTGGAGCACGTCTTCCGGTTTGAGCTTCTTCTCCACGAACAGATCGCTCAGCCCGCGCTGGCGCGTGATGCCCAGCAGCTTGTGGATCCGCGGGCGGCGCAGGTCGGCCTCCACGATCAATGTCTTGCGCCCGCCGTGCGCCATCACCGCCCCCAGGTTGGTGGTCACCGTCGACTTGCCCACCTCGGGACCCGGGCTGGTGATGAGCAGGCTGCGGATGGGCGTGTCCACGCCGGCAAACTGGATGTTGGTGCGCAGGGCGCGGAAGGCCTCCGCCACCGGCGAGCGTGGGTTCTCCGCCACGTGAACGTGCTGCTCGGCGTGGTTGTTGGGGATCTCGGCGATCGTGCCCAGCACCGGCAGACCCAGCTCACGGGCGACCTGGTCGGGGGACTTGACCGTGTCATCCAGGTAGTCGATCAGGAACACCACGCCCAGGGCCAGCATCCCGCCCACCACCGCCGCCAGAAGCGTGTTGAGCAGCGTGCGCGGGCGAATCGGATCGAGCGGCGGCGTGGCCGGCTCCGTCTGGGTCACGTTGGACACGCTCTGGGCCTCCGCCAGCCGCAGCTGCTCGTAGCTCTGCAGCACGTTGGCGTAGCTGGCCTTGAGTTGGGTCAGGTTGGTCTGCAGCCGGTCCACTTCGGCCCGGTCGGAATCCGTCAGCGGCGTGCCGATTTGATCGAGGTGCGTCTGCGTGGCCTGAATGTCCGCCTGCAGGCTGTCCATCTGCTTCTGCAGGCTGTCTTTGGAAGCGGTGTAGCGGCTGGTCTGCAGCTGGTCGTTGTTCGCCTGGAAGACCGTGGCCAGCGTGTTGGCCAGCCGGGCGGCCGTCCCCGGGCTGGTGTTCTCGACTTTGATGACGATGAGTTGCGTGTTCGGCAGCAGCTGCACGTCAACCATCTTCTGGAAATCCTCGACCGGCATCGTCTCGCCGGTCTGCTCGAGGGTCGCTTCCAGGATCGGCCGCTGGGTCACCATCTGTGAATAGGTTTGCGCCAGACGCTCGCTGGTCAGCACAGCGTTGTAGTCGGAGGTGCTGGTGTTGGGTGCCTGGTTGATGAAGAGGGTGGTGCTGGCCTGGTAGACCGGCGTCTCCAGCTTGCTGACGGCGAACGCCGCCCCGGCCGCCAGCACCACGCCCAGGATCAGCAGCCACATGTGCTGCCAGATCAGGGTAGCGTAGCGGCGGAGGTCGATGTCGAGGTCGTCGTCGTAGTAGGTTGGTTGGGGTTGGTCCATGTAGAGATCATCACCTTGAATGGTAGCGGTCAGATAACAGCTATCAGCTGACAGCTACAGCT
>CAVSID010000006.1:0-295387 GCA_963727915.1 uncultured Chloroflexia bacterium
TACGAACCAAATTTCTTTACCCCCCTGTTCCAAGTTCAATTTCTACGTTAAATCCATGATTAGGTTTTGAATCGATTTTAATGTTACCACCTATACATGTCACTCGTTCTTTAATACCAGATATCCCCATTGTTTCAAACGAGTTATTGAGTTTAGCCACATCAATGCCAATTCCATTATCCGAGTATAAGAGGATTAATTCGTCCTTTCTTTGCGTTAACGAAATTCGGACCTCAGATGCTTTAGAATGCTTCATCGCATTATTTAAAAGTTCTTGTATAACTCGAAATAGGGTTAATTCAGCTTCAGGATCCAATTTCTGAATAGATGGGTCTAATTCTGTATATAGAATAAAGTTAGAGCGGAGTTTTACTTGCTCAATCAATTTTTGGATTGATGCAATAATCCCTAATTCATTTAAAAACGGCGGCCTTAATTCATAACAGGCTTCCCTTATGACATGGATATTATCAAGGATCCTTTCTTTTATCACGGATAGACATTTCCCCATAGAGGCATCTGATTCTTTTGTATTCATGGATTCAATTTCCCTTAAGAGCTGCAGTTGATCTTGCAAGATCGTATCATGTAGATCAATCGATAAATTAGCTCGCTCTTTTTCTGCCAATGAGAATAAAAGTCTTGATAACCAAGTAGGATAACTTTCCGTTTCTTTTTATCTTTATACTGTTCGATTTTTTGGAACAAGTCCTCGATTCTTTGGAAATTTTCTATAAGAATGCTTGAAAAATAGGCAATTGATTCTAACCAGATCCTCTCTTGAATGTTCAGATTGGTATTGTATTTTTTCAAACCAAGAAAAATGACGTTTTTACGACTGTAGTCTTCGCCGATCAAAACACAAAATCCATTCCGAACTCAATGTTTGATCCAGGGTGTTCGTTATTCCATTTAACCCTTTCGATTTCCTCAACAAATTTTGCGGAATAATCTCTTTTGGTTTTTACCGTCCATATGTCCCCATCTTTATTTGCTAGAATTTCAATGTAATGAACTTCTTCTACCTTTAATACTTCTTTCATTTCATTCATTAATTGATTATTAAAGCCCCATACATTTGTTTCATACTTCGTCTTTTGGAAAAATTTATATAGATTGGTTTGCATGTTTTCTTTTTTTGAAAATAAATGATCTCGAACTTCGTAGTCGATATATTCCTTAATATATAAAAATAAAAGCATTCCAAAAAACACAAGGAAAAACATGAAGAAAAAGGTACTAGATGTGAAACTTAGTTTAAGACTGATTCCTAAAACAAGCGTTATCACTGTTGCAAAAGAGAAAGACAATAATGAATAGTAACGAAGCCTACTGATTAAGAAATCAATATCAAAAAGTCTTTCCACCAACTGTAAGTAGACAAATGTTAACGGAATAATAAGCAAAAACATTCCTGTAAATTCAGCAGAAAATAAGGGTTTTTCGAATAACATGAGAGGGACAGCATACAAAACAACGGAAGGACTAAAAGCCATAATAAACGAAAACCAAAAGATGGTTAAAATCATTTTTCCATCAGAGTTTTTATATCTAAAATAGAACCTGATTAACAGATAGACTGAAAAACAGACTAGGAACAAGGAAAATCCTAATTCAATATTATTCATTAATCGGTACAATTCGTGAGAAAAGAAGTTGCTCAATACGATGATCATAACGATTAGATAGTAATATACAGTTTCCTTATACTACTATCTTTAGTAAAAACCATGCCATGTCGTGAAAAGTAACTTTTTATAAAATGAATAAATAAGGATGATCGAGCCAGAAAGGGTAAGGGTAACAATAATTCTTCCAAGCAAATCCGCTCTTGCAGAAGCCGTGGCTCCTAAATAACATAATCCTAATGACAAAAGTGAAAAAATTAATATACGTGCAGAACTTTCTTCTTTCTTTTTAAAATAAAGGAGCAAACTTAAAAACAATGTAGAGATATTAAAGATCAACGGGAATAAGATATACATCATAAATTGTGATTCTAAACCCTTAAAGGATATAACAAATGTTTGGGTATTTGATTGTTGATTGATGATTGTAACGGATTCAGCCATCTCTACCCGATTAAATCGAGCGATCGTTTTATGCTTATGTGGATCGATTCCATTTACAAGTTTAACAATATCTCCACTTTCAATCTTATTTTTAAAAGCCCAGCCCTTGTCATAAACGGAGTCAACAACCCATTGATCATTTACCTTTTCAACTTCTAGTCCGATCAAAGGATATTTTAGATTAAGCATCATAAAATACATCGAAGTCCCTAATGCTATTAAAATGAGCAGCAGGACAAAATCGTAGAATTCCTTTTCTTCATTCAATCACCTTAAAAGAAGCCGAGATTGCATATCTTGGCTTTAAATTTTCACTTCCAATAATAGCTTTTTGGTAGTATGCTTTCCCCAAAAAACACTTCTAATATGGCTTTTAATTCCTCTGAACTAACCCCTATTAAACTAGCTGTCCCCTCTTTTACCATGAATAAGACATCAGGGTTCTCCAATAGATACTCAACCACTTCTTGCATGATATCCCCCTTTTTAAGGTTGGCTGTTTTCGTAAAGTTTGTTGTTAAAATTTAAAGGCCAATTTTAAGTTGCAATAAGGTATTTTGTGCATTTTTATCTAGTTTGCTGCTCTTTTCTCAACAAAACTCTTACAACCTCAACGTTTATGCACGAACAATAAGTTTTTTTTCACTCCAAAAGTAAAAGTCTTTGAGAAAAGAGCTTTAAGGTTAAATAATATACTCTAATAGTTTTTCAACATACCTCTGATTGACATTGAGGGCTTGAAGTTCTTTTATTATTTTATTTTGATAAACTCTCTTAATAATTTCCGTATATTCAATCGCTCCACTTTCTGCTATTAAATCTCTAATAAAGGATTGATTTCTTACTAATTCCTCTTTTTTAACATGATCATTATAAAACCCGCGTATCATCCCAGATCCTTTTCCCTTATAATTTAGAAGATAGATAATGGGCAGTGATATCTTCTTATTTAATAAATCGTTTTTATGATCTGAAGCACATATGTCCTTCAGATCATTATTCAATTGCCCTACTAATCCGATATACTGTGAATATCGTTTAATCTCTTCAGGTGATTGACCGCAAGCTAAAGAAGCTCCGATCAAACAAGCCAGTGAAACTAAGGATCCTGATTTGTTTAAAACCATTTCTAAATATTCTTTCTCTGTCTTGCAGATTCTTAAAAGATCCCTGTGTTGTCCACTTATGGAGAGCAACGAATATTCAAAGAGGATTGAGATAGCGCTTTCTTTATAAGTTAGCTCTGTTTGTCTTATCGCTGACATGCATACAAAAATCATAGCTGTTGAAGCATTTAAAGCGATGCTTTGCTCTTTAAACCATAGCTCATGGAACCCGTCACCATCTTCAAAATCATCAAGAATGTCAGACGATAATACTAATAGTTCAATGGCTGCAGCAATAGGTAAGATTTTCTCCAAGTCTTGTCCATTTAGCATTTGGTAGTGCAATATCGTTAATTCCGCAAATGGTAAGCCTTTTTTGGTTTGCGCAAACATATATTTTTGGATGGTTTCTTTTAAATCCTTATCCTTTATTTCATCTTTTACAATCGTATCGATCGAAGTAAGAATTCTAGTAGTTAATTCGGACACTTAAATTTCCTCCAAATGGGAAATTTTAATTTTCAAGCATACAATCATTTTAAATGAGTTTGGTACTAATTACACCGAAAACACGAATGAAGTTTTCCGCAATATCGGTTGCGGAGAACTAGGAATGGATAGGTAATAAGGACCTAAAATAGTAAAGCCCACTATTGTAGTATATCAATAGTAGGCTTTTAAAAAACATATATTATTTTTTCCAGTTTGTTTCCTCATGATTTAAATCTTATCTTTTTAACTCCAACTTCGTAACAACTTCCACATTGGAGGTCTGAGGAAACATATCAACTGGTTGGATATATTCTACCTTGTATTTCTTTGAAAGAACTTGAATATCCTTAGCCAAAGTTGATGGATTACATGATACATAAACGATTCGTTCTGGTTTTACCTTTAATAGAGTATTTAATAACTGCTCATCGAGGCCTGTTCTGGGTGGGTCGACAATGACGACATCGGCAACCCAACCTTCTTTTGCCCATTTAGGTAAGACGACTTCAGCTTTTCCAGTAACGTATTTAGCATGCTTTACCGTGACGTAAAGCATTTTTCTTTGCATCTTCAATGGACTCACGGATAACGTCCATGCCACGGACTTCCGCTGCCTGTTCTGCTACCCATAGTCCAATTGTACCTACTCCACAGTAAGCATCAACGACTTTCTCTTTTCCGGTAAGTCCCGCTGCTTTTTTCGCTTCATTGTAGAGCTTAACCGTTTGCTCTGGATTTAATTGGAAGAAGGTTCTAGCAGATAGTTCGAAACTTAAGTCTCCTAATGTTTCCTGAATAAAATCATTTCCTTCTAAATTTAGCGTTTCGTTACCAAAAATCAGGGAAGTCTTTTCCCCATTGATATTTTGCATGATTGATTTTACTTCAGGCATCTTTTTTTATTTCCTCAACAAGCTGTTCTTTTTTAGGCAGTTGGTTTTTGCCGTGATCAAAACAATTTGCAATTCACCGGTCTGAACCCCGACTCGAGCAACAATCGTTCGTACAATTCCTTTTCTTGATTTCTCACTATAAATCGGGATTTGCAGCTTTTGCAGAACCTTTTTAACGGTTCCAACGGCTTTGTTGGTTTTCGGGTGTTGCACGACACATTGATCAATATTAATCAAATGATGGGAATTCATGCTATACAAGCCAGCCAAGATTTTCCCATCCTTTTGCCCAACTTGAAACTGACTTTTATTCCGATAATTCCATGGATTTTCCATCCCGATCGTTTCACGAATATCCAGCTGATCAACCGATAGTTTTGTGTGTCGTTCTAATGATTGAATCACCATATCACGCTTTTCCTTTAACTGCTGATCGTAGCCAAGGTGTTGAAGCTGACATCCCCCACATTGTTCATAGACAGGGCACTGTGGCTCAATTCGGAATTCTGATTTCTTCCGAATTTTTTGGATTTTAGCTTCTGCAAATTTAGGGTGTACTTTTGTAGCCTCAACCACCACTTCCTCACCTGGCAGTGCTCCAGGAACAAAAACAACCTGTTTTTTAAAATATCCGACCCCTTCCCCATTAATTCCTAATCTTTTAATTGTTAATGGAAAGGTTTGGTTTACTTGTACTTTAGCGATTTGATCTTTTTGCATTCTTTGTTTTTTCTCCTTTTTCAATGCTTCTCCACAAATAAAGAGAGGCATAACTTAAATAAGGTTCCCAGTCCTTTTTAAATTCTTCCATGTCTACCGCTTTTGGTTTTTCTTCCAAATTGAAATGTTGTTTCAATGCATTTTGAATCCCAATGTCAGCCATCGGAAATAAGTTGCTCCGACCTAATCCAAACATAAGAAAGTTTTGGACTGTCCACGGTCCGACCCCTCGTAATTTTATCAATTCTTCATGAATTTCCTGATTGGATTGATTTTTCATTTTTTCAAAATCAAGCTCTCCCATGGATACCTTTTCCGCAATTCCAATGATGTACTCTGCTTTACGCCCACTGAACTGCAATTCTCGAAGCTCGTCCACCGTTAGGTTTGCCACTATGTCAGGCGTTGGATAAAACCGGACACCCTCTATTCAAAGCCATATTTTTTCACAAAACGTTCTGTCAGGCTATGTGCAAAACTCGTATTTAATTGCTGATGAATGATACATTTTAACAAACATTGATAGGGACTAAAGTCGAGCACAAGAGCTGTACCGTAGTGCTCCTGGAATATCGTCTTAAGCGTCGTCTTTTGAAAATGACGATATATTTCCTCAAGGTCCGTATTCCATTGGAAAATTTCACCTAACCTAAGGATTCCTAAATTATCCGTTCCTAAGATTTCAAATATAGGATTTTCCGCCTGAGAACCCAATCAGGGTGATCTCGGACCCACTTGGCGCGCGGCTTGGCAATGTACGGTGCCAGCCACAGACCGGGATCCATCCCCGCACCGGTGATCCTTCGGCTGACCGGCTCGACGCCAGCTTCGAATTGTTCATCAAACCGAAACCAATCCCCGACACTGGCTTCGAAACCGTCATCGAGCTGTACCAGGTCCAGCGGGAGGCTTTCTCTGTGTTCTTCCAGCCATCCCAGATTTCTGTCGAACGCCGAGCGGTCGATTGACTCGAAGAAGTAGTACCAGCTCGACCAACCAGTGGGAATGTTGTTTGGCACGCGTGCCTTTGAAGCCTCGGCAGCGAGATCTATATAGGCAGCCAACGGCTCAGGATCGTCCAAGGACAGACAGCCGACCGCCGCCCAGTCGGTCTCGAAGGCCTCCCCTGGTCTGAGCAGGAAGCCGTCTCCGCTTGCTGAGAGTCGCAGGCCAGGGCTGGGCGAATCAAGATACGTTTCGAGGCTTCCGAACGCCTGCTGCTGGCTGACAAAGCCGGCCAACAGGCCGCTTCGTGCCGGCGGATCGATGACAGCACCGAACATGTCCGACACAAAATGGCCCGGCGCCACTGGCTTGCTGGTGCTTGGATTGAAGAAGATGGGACGACTCAGCAAACCCAAGCGCGTCTGGGGCTGCCGGTCGGCGAGGCCCAGGCTGCCCGCATAACTCCAACTCTGCCAGCCATTGGTGAAGAACCTGACCAGCCGGCGATCACCGGAGATAACCAGCCCGCTATCAGCAGATTCCGAACGCCTGGGTTCCCAATCCTGCCGCTTCCCCCGCGGATGCGTCTGGCCGGCGGAGAGGAATCCCATCCGATTGAGGCGCACAGGCTGCTTCCCCGATAGGACCAGGCCCATTCGGATAAGGAGGAACGGGAGATCACGCAGAAGTGCGAAGTCTACCTGAACCTTCAGCGGACGTTGGCCGGAACGGCAATGCAGTCGAAGTCTTTGAGCAGCACGTCCGATGACCTCATTGCCAGGGATCGGCTCAACCTCGGCCCCCTGGAGCATGGACGACCAGGCGTTTCTGGTCAGGCCGGACGTCCAGGATAGCCCCATCCCTGCGTTCGCTACGTTCGGCCCGCCCGCCATCTGGGACGTGAAGGACCATCTCCCGGCGGTAGGTTCAAAGGACCAGTGGATCCAGCGGTTGGCGAGGTCGGTGGGCATCGCGTCCAGGATTGAACGGCACCGGGCAAGCCATGCTGGAATTGAAGGCCGCCCGACTTGTGCTTAGACGTATGAGAAGACCCGGTGAGAACACCGGGTGTTCGTCTTGATGCTACCACCTAATGGGTCATTCGTCCGAATCGGGGTCGAGCCTGAGAGATGCCGAGTTGATGCAGTACCGCAACCCAGTGGGCCTGGGGCCATCCTCAAACACGTGGCCCAAATGGGACTCGCAGCGACGGCACATGACTTCCACTCTGCGCATGCCATGGGAGAGATCCGGCGAGAGCTCGACCTGTTCTTCGTCGATTGGCTCCCAAAAACTCGGCCATCCCGACCCCGACTTAAACTTAGTGTCGGAGCTGAACAGCGGCGCTCCGCAGGCAACGCATCGGTAGGTCCCCTTTGCCTTGGCGTGCACGTACTCACCGGTAAACGGCGCTTCTGTGCCCTTCTCCCGGGCCACACGGTACTGATCCGGAGTTAACGACTGACGCCATTCCTCATCTGATTTTCGCACTTTGTCACTCATACGGATCCTCTCTTTCGGGAGCATTTCTACCGATTATCACTTCCAATTCTTACGCCGAGTTTACCGAGCCACGCGGAACCCGTCGGCGCCATCTGTGGAGGCGAAAGGGGCCGCCTGACTTTGTGACGATTTTCACAACTCGGATGGATCAAAGTGTGCGGTCGACAACCGATGGAATGCGTCTCGATGCATCTATCCAGCTTCGAACCCGCCGGAAGGAGGGTAGTCTTCCGACCCACTTTTCGTAGTTGTCCACCTTTTCAATGGCTCGGAAGAGCTCATCTGCGCGGGCCTGACGCAGATCCTCAAGCCGGCGGATGCCCGCCGCCCTAAGAAGGTGGCAGTACGACTTACCTAGACCATTGACGCGCATCAGATCGGCCATGTTGACCCATTCGGAAATCAGAGGCTCTGGGATCCCGGTCTGGCGTGCCAGGGTATCTCGGGCCCGGGGAGTTGCAGCGTGGCGCAGAAGACTGTCCGTGGAGTGCACCCCGCGCGACTTCAAAGCTGAGACGTATTCCGGCTCAAGTCTTGTCAAGTCGACGATGCGCGGCATGGATTTCCATCTCCGACACGGGCCCCCGCTCTCCGGCGGATCGAGGGCAAGAAGTTCCAGGCAATTCGCGGTGGCTGTTCAACGTCCGGCCGTGGTCTATACTGAATGCCTATAATGCGCCGATCATCCGCAGTGGACCACAGTCCCCGATCCGAGTTAACCGGGATAGATAGGCTATCTCTGGGAAACACGCTCCTCGCCTTGGGCCTGGGCACGGGGCTTTCGCTGTTGGGGGACAGCACACTGTATACGGTGTTGCCCGAGCCAGGAATTGCGCTTCAGGTCGGCCTGACGTCGGGCCTCGTTGGGGTTGCTCTGGGGCTGAACCGGCTCGTCCGGATCGGGTTCAACGGTCTGGCCGGCAGCCTGCTTGACTCACATTCACGGCGCAGGATCATGCTGGCCGCCATGGCCATCGGAGTCCTGGCCAACTTGTGCTATGCCCTGTCCCAGCAGCCTTGGCTCTTCTTGGCGGGGCGGGTCCTGTGGGGTGCCGCCTGGTCGGGGATTTGGGTAGGCGCACATGCGACGATCCTGGAGATCGCTCCGCCCCAGCAACGCGGCCGCCTCAATGGCGCCTACCAGGCTTGGTTCTTCGGTGGCGCCGCCGCCACAGCCTTCCTCGGCGGGGTTCTGGTGGATAACCTGGGGTTTCGCGCCACCCTTTGGCTTAGCGTTGCGTCGGTGACCGCCGCCTGGATCGTGTGGTGGCGCCTGCTTCCCGACAAGCGCTCCGCGGCCGGCAAGGGCCACCGGGATTCGCCTGAGGTGGCCGGCCCTTCCATCGGCATCTGGCGCGCAAGCCTTCCAGCTGCCGTTCCCTACTTCGCAGCCCGCTTCACTCTGGCAGGCGTCTTGGCTTCGACCACGATCCTCTGGTTGGGCGGACTTCTCCACGGCACCTCAGCTGGCCAGGGGCAGGGCCTCCTACCCCTTGCCAGCCTGACAGGCGCCTTCGCTGCACTTCGTACCCTGACCAGCCTTGTGGGCGCTCCCGCCGCCGGACGGCTTTCCGATTGGCTCGGGCGACGCTGGGGGGTCATTGGCCTTTCGATGGCTTTGGGAGCGCTGGGACTTTGGCTCATGGGCAGTTCGAGTTTGATCTGGGCGTTGCCTGGCGCACTCTTGGTGGCGGTGTGTGGTGGCGCAACCCACGCGCTCGCACCATCCCTTATAGGCGACCAATTAACGACCCGCAGCCGGAGCCAAGGCCTCGGCATCGTGTTTTCCGCCGGAGACCTCGGAAGCGCGTTGGGCCCACCCTTCGCTCTGGGCGTCTTGGCCTGGATGCCGTTGAATCACGTCTACTTGGTATGCGGGGGACTGCTGTTGGCTGCGGCGGTCTATTCGATCTGGCAAAATCGGAGGGATGGGTCGCTGGGATCACTCGCCGCAGGCTGAAGGTCAGGTTTGCACCAATGCTCAGCCAGCCTCAGCGGACATGGAAGTACGTGTAGTGATAGCGGATGCGGCCATCCTGGACGTTCAGGGTGTCATTCCCGTCCAACACCGAACCGCGTTCGCTGGTCGCCGTCCATGTGAAATGGCGCGTCATGCCTGAGCCTGTCTTTCCGGTGACTTTGAACTTCGCATCGGGCAGCAGGTCCTTGAGCAGCGTGTCATACCAGGCTTGGATGGCCGGCTTCCCGACCACGGTCCGGTCTCCCGTGACGTGCGCTGCATTGTCAACATAGAGCCCGGCTATCAACCCGGTGTCGTATTCGTTGATCCGCCCCACCAAGCGCTCGGGCATATCGGCAATCGGGGGCTGGCCGGGCCAATCGAATTCGGCCACGGCATTCCAGAGCGGCGTGTAGGCGGCCCGGCCGGCGGTGTCCCAACTCCACGCGTTCGCGGCGGTCAGCCCATTGGTTTTGGCATGATCAAAGAAGCGAAACAGATCATCTGTGGTCGGCATCCAATCGCCGCGCTTGTACGTCGGTGCCGTTGGAATCACCGGCCTCGCCGGAGACAGCGCCATGTACTGGTCAATCGATCTCTGGAGCTGCTCGACCGGATTGTGCGCCTGTTCAAAGTACACCTGAGGCATGGTGAAATCACAGCCTTCTAGAAAGGCGCTGTACGGCAAAGCGGGATGAGACTGGGGATAGCGATAACTGCTGAGCGCCATGGGTAGATCCGGAAAGGCGTTCCTCATTTCCTGCATGAACCGCTGTGCGGCCCAGGTCTTGTTGATGTCACGGTACTCAACCTCGGCATCGATGATGTAGCCGTCGACACCCAGATCCTGGATCCGTTTGATGGCGCTCTGGGCCTCAGCCACTGGTTGATCCCCGCGCACATAGTGCCAGCCCCAAGCCTGGATGCCTCGGTCGTGAAGGGCCTGCACCAGAGGCGGGACCAGGTCGACCCCGGTCTTGCTGTCGATGTTGTAGTTCCACCCGGCGCCGTCAACGATCTTGACCATCACGTGCGACAGACCAGACGTCAATGCGCGCTGAGCAATGGCCTGCGCGTTGCCGCTCTCGCAGCTGGGTATCTGCCAAATGTAGTAACCCTTGCCAAGTAGTTTCATCTTGGCTTTATGCGTGCAAGTTCTGTGCCCTTGGGTCCCCCCCGGAATCGCCTCCGAGCCTATTGATCGCCCTCCTCGACATCGGCCTTGTGGGGGGAATTGAGCTGGATCGCACGCCGGAGCGCTCGGCGACCGTACTTCTGTCGAATTTCGTCGACCGCCTTGAGCAGACGCTCGTCGCTTTGCCATGTACGGTCGAACAGGCTCAACTGCCGCATCTGCGCTGACAGACCAGCGAGGCCCACGCCAATCAGGCGGACCGGCCGACCTGGTCGCCAGGCTCTGCGGAAGAGGGCCAGAGCGCCGGCGTAAATCTCGGGATCCAGGTCGGTGGGCTGGTCGAGCTGAGTCTGCCGCGTGATGGTGGTGAAGTCCGACCAACGCAGCTTGAGGCGCAGGGTCGATCCCGACAAACCGTCAGCGCGAAGGCGCCGCCCCACCTCTTCACACAAGTCACGCAGTGTCCGCTCAAGGGCCTCCGATTCGGTCACGTCCCTGGGAAAGGTCGTCTCCGCCGACATGGACTTGGCTTGGCGTTCTTCGACCACCGGCCGCGAGTCCTCCCCCTTTGCCCGGGCGATAAGCTCGGCGGACCTGTCACCGAAGGCTGGCTTCAGGTGGGACAGGCTCGACGTCGCCAGTTGACCGATGGTTCGGATGCCAAGCTCGGTCAGGGCGGTCTGGGTTTTCGGTCCCACCCCCCACAGCATTTCGACGGGCAGGGGCGCCAGGAACTCGGCCGCGCCTCCCCGGGGCACCACCACCAGCCCGTCGGGTTTTCCCACCTCGGTGGCGATCTTGGCAACAAGCTTACTCTCGGCCACCCCCCACGACGTCGTCAGCCCGAACTTATTCAGGATCTCTTGCTTGAGCCTCTCAGCGATGAGACGGCCGTCCCGCCCGTCATCGGTCATGTCCAGAAAGGCCTCATCGATCGATAGTTGTTCCACCACTGGGGAAGAAAGGCGCAGCAGACCCATGACTTTGTGAGAGAATTCACTATATGCGCTGCGGTGCGAGTCGACGATCAGAAGCGTGGGACACAGCCGCAAGGCTTGCGCGGTCGGCATGGCGGAGTGGACTCCGAATTTGCGCGCCGGATAGGAAGCCGAGGCGACCACGCCACGCGAGTCTGGGCGCCCGCCTACGACGAAGGCCTTCCCAGCCAAGCTCGGATCGAGCAGGACCTCGACCGAGCAGAAGAAGGAGTCCAAATCGACATGCAGTATCTTGAGTGTCACTCAGACTATCCAATCGACATCTTGGCCGAACTCACCTAGAATACTGGAGAAAAGAGACGGAGGCGTGAATGCAAACGTGCACGGTGTGCAACAACAAGTCGCCAGATACGGTAACAATTTGTCAGCAATGCGGCGCAGACCTGTCGGAGAAGTCCGAGACCGCCGTCACCCTGGTCCACTTCAAGAACAATCCCCGGGTTGGCCAAATAAGGGTCATCGCTCACGCAGACTGCTGTCCCGCATGCCGGGCAGCCGAAGGCGAGTGGGTCGAGGACGAGTTGCCGAATCTCCCAGTCGAGGGCTGCGCCCACCCCCTGGGATGTCGGTGTTACTACGAGCCCGAGCTCCTGGACGTCTTCCCGTAGGGCTTATCGCCACGGCCGAAACCCAGGCAGCTAGGGCCATGGCGAGCCCAACTACGCCTCGCTGTCCTCCGATTCACGTTGTTGCTGCAAAGCAAACGCCAACGCCTGTTCTCGCGAATGGATCGTGCCTTCCGCCTGCTCCTGGCGGATGGCCTCCAGGAGTCTGCCCACAATCGGGCCCTCTTCCAGGTTGAGCTCCCGCATCAACTCCTCGCCGCTCAGGAGCATAGAGGGCTCAACCTCCTGCGTTGGCCGATCAAAGAAGGCTTCTAGGAGACGCCGAACCACGCCCAATCGCCCTCCCCAGCGAGCGCTATCGGGTGGAGGCTCAGACTGTCCCATCAGATCGGCCAGGGCCAGCAGGCAGATGTCGACACCTTCTTCTCCAGTGGCCCGGAAGAAGCGATACACCGCCCGGCCAGTGAGCGAAGGCTCTCTGGCGAGCTGGCCAGGGCGCATGTGGTTCGCCACCACCCTTTCCAGGGAATTCACCTCCGACCGGCTGAGGTGAAGGGCATCGCCTCTGCGAACGGCCATCTCCGCACCAACCGCCTCGTGCCCGTGAAAGCTAGGCACGCCGGCCTCCGACACCTGTGCGACGAGGGGTTTGCCGATGTCGTGCACCAGTCCGGCCAAGACAAGCGATTGGGCCCGGGTTCGATCAAGCGCCACATTTTGACCAAGATGGGCTTGGATGCGTGACGAGTACGGCTCGAGCTGACTCCATAGATCGTCCGACGATCCCTTGTCTCCCACCCAGTGCGCCAGCTGATCAGCTACTCGCAGACTGTGCTCCAAACCGTCGAATTGATGCGGGGCTGGCTGGTCCATGCCCTGTAGAGATGCCAGTTCGGGCAAGACCTCGAATAAGAGCCCGAGGCGGATGCTCTGCCTCAGCGCGTCCCCCGCCGGTGGCAGCGCCAGGATTCGAAAGACCTCATCCCTCACCCGCTCAGGCGACATGTCCCGCAGGCGACCCGCTGCCCGTTGGATCTGGTTTAGCGTTTCCAGCTCGATGTCGAATCCAAGTTGATGGGCCAGGCGGACGGCGCGCAGGGCGCGGATGGGATCGTCATCGATGGCGGTCGGAGCGCAGGCCCGCAGGACTCCCTCGTCAAGGTCCCGCATTCCCATCGTTACATCCAACACGGCACCGGGGTCGTGGAGCCGGATCGCCAGCGAATTGACAGTGAAATCTCGCTTCTTGAGATCCGCCTCAATTCCCTCGGAATCCAGATGCGTGAAATCGAGCGTTAGATGCTGGCCCGGCCCAACGGCCACCAGAACCCTGCCGGCATCGCGCTCCCGATCCAGGTCGTAGTAGTCGGCACCAAGGCCATTGGCCACGCCGCGCGCCGCGCGGCGGGCCCTACCGGCCACCACCAGGTCAAGATCACGACTCTCCCGGCCGATGAGCTGATCCCTCACCGAACCGCCCACCAACCAGATGTCTGAGTTCTTCGGGCAGATAGGGGCGGATCTTCATGAGAAGGTCAGGGAAATCAGGTTGTGGCCTGACCAGCCGACTGCGGGGCATCAGTCGAAACCAGAGACGCTCTCGGGGCGGACGACGCCGATGAAAGGCAAGTTGCGGTAGTGCTCGTCCAGATCCAACCCATAGCCAAAGACGAACTTGTCGGGAATGGTGAAGCCTCGGTAATCGATGGGCACGTCGACCGTCCTGCGCGAGGCTTTGTCCAGTAAAGCACACACCTTGAGAGAGCGGGGCTTGCGAGTTCTCAACAGCTCGATCACAGATGCAATCGTGTTTCCACTGTCTATGATGTCCTCCACCAGAAGGACGTCCCTGTCCTCGATGGAGGCGGTCAGATCCAGGGTGATACGAACGCTTCCGCCTGATTTCCGGGCGCCGCTTCCATACGAGGAAACAGCCATGAAGTCGATGGCGTGCGGAATTGTAAGCCTCCGCATCAAATCCGTCAGAAACATCACGCCTCCGCGAAGGATGCAGATGAGCAGCAGGTCGGACCCGGCGTAGTCTGCGCTGACGGCGGCTGCCAGCTCGTCAATCCTCCTTTGAAGATCGTCTGCCCCGATCAGGACTTCGGCCAGGTAGGCTTCATAGCTCTTCACGCAGCACCTCCTGGGACCTCATGATGAACTCGGCAGCGGGCTTCATATAGTTCGCTGGCTCCGACAACCACCACCGGATCGTCCCTGCGCGCCGGCCGTCCGTCGATCAGGCGTTGGGTTCGGGAGGCCAGATCACCACACACCATGCAGATCGCGTGCAGCTTATCGACGCGTTCGGCCTGGGCCATCAGCGCCGGCATCGAACCGAAGGGCTCCCCCCGGAAATCCGTGTCCAGACCGGCCACGATCACCCTGAGCCCATGCTCGGCCAGTTCCTGAACAACCTTGATGATCTCCTCGTCGAAGAACTGCGCCTCGTCGACGCCGACCACGGTCGTGCCGGCCCCGAGCAGGGACGGAATGTCGCGGGACTTCTCGACTGCCAACGCTTCGAACTCAGTTCCGGCGTGCGAAGTCACCTTGCCCTCCTCAAAGCGCGTGTCCACACTGGGCTTGAAGACCTGGATCTCTTGCCTGGCTATCCGAGCCCGGCGCAAGCGGCGAATCAACTCATCCGTCTTTCCGCTGAACATCGAACCTGTGACCACTTCGACGCCACCTGTTGTATGCCGCATAGGCCGTCTGGCTCCTGCACTGGAAATGAAATGGGCAGGTGACGATGCACCTGCCCGGAGTTTAACCTCAGCGTCTTTCGGCTGCAAATTGGCGCCTACGCCTGCGGTTCGGCGGCTGCCTCCGGCAGCTCAAACCCATGCCGCTTGAGCGCACGCTTTAGATCAGCCAGGCTCTTGCGACCGAAGCCGTCAATGTCGAGCATGACCTGATCACCTTGGGCCATGCGCTCCAGGGCCTGCCCCACGATCTCAATCCCGGCCTCGGCCAGGGACGACTCGATTCGTGTGCCAAGTTCGAGTTCGGAGATGGGGAGATCGGGAGACGTCTGTGCCTCTTCCCGAGCGGATTGCTCTTCCAGATACTCCTGTCGAGCTTGAAGCTTCTTGTAGAAGCGATCGACCTGGCCCTCGGTGTCGACGATACGCTGCTCGCCGGTGAAGAAGGGGTGGCACTGTGAACAAACATCGGTGTGGATCTCTTCCACGGTCGAGCCTGTGGTCCAGGTATTGCCGCAGGCACAGATGACCTTGGCTTCTGGATAAAACGTCGGCTGCAAGTCTAGTTTCATTATCCAACCTCTCCCCCATGATATCGATCCGTTGGGGCGTGTGCGGCTGATCCGGGGGCAAGGATTCAGCTGGGCTGGCCTCAACGGCGCAATGCCGCGGTCGTGTTAGGCTTCGGGTTGGACGTTGACCCTCTTGCGTCCGCCACGAGCATAGTCGTATACCACCACGCCATCCACCACCGCAAACAGGGTGTCGTCGCTGCCGCGCTTGACATTTAGACCGGCATGGATGCGTGTTCCGCGCTGGCGGACCAGGATATGGCCCGACCGCACAACCTCACCCGCAAACTTCTTCACGCCCAGTCGCTGCGACTGGCTATCTCGTCCGTTGCGGCTGGAGCCGCCACCTTTTTTGTGCGCCATGAATTCGCCTCGACTCTCGGCCTACTCGGCCGCCTCTTCCTTTTTGTCCTTGCTTGTCCCCGCGGACTTCTTGCTTGTCCCCGAGGCTTCCTTAGCCTTGGAGCTCGTCTTCTTGGTCCCGGAGGTCTTCTTGGCCCCACTCTTGGGCTCGGCCGGTTTCTCTGACGCCTTCTTTGCCGGGGCCTTGGCTTTCGGCTCTTGCTTCGTCTTCGGGCCGGCCGCCGGTTTGGGGGGCATAGGCGCCTCGTCGGCCACGGCTTCCTTGACCGCCTTCTTGACCTTCCCTGGGGCGACTACGTCATCGATGGCGACTCGCGTATACCATTGGCGGTGCCCCTGGCGTTTGCGGTAGCGGATCTTGGGCTTGTACTTGAAGACGATGACCTTCGGGCCCTTGAACTCCTCGATCACGTGCCCCAAGACCTTCGCCCCTTCGACATGGGGGGAACCAACCTGCGCAGAGCCATCATCGGCGAGCAGCAGGACGTTTTCGAAAGTGACTTTCTCGCCTTCCTTGAGGCTCAGGCGATCGACGTCGATTGTTTCGCCGGAACGGGCGACATACTGCTTGCCCCCGCTCTCAACTACGGCATAAGTCATTTCATTCCTCCAGCTTCGCTTCGCCGTCGACTTCGCGGAAGATCACCGCCAAGCGATGGGGAAGTTGGGGATTCACGGACCCGCCCCAACCTCTTGGGCGGGGCAGGTCCGGTGATTATAAACGTCTTGTGCGCGGGCTGTCAACGGCGGCGAAACTTGACACGTTAGTCGGCCGCCACCGCCTCAGCCTCGGTGACGATCTCTTGCTCAGTCACCCTCTCGCCATCCAGCCGTTCATCGTGTAATACGACTTCTTCACCGGGGAAACCCGTCCCAGCCGGGATCAGTTTGCCGATGATCACGTTCTCCTTCAGGCCGCGTAGGAAGTCCACCTTGCCTTCGATTGCGGCTCCCGCCAGCACCTTGATGGTGTGCTGGAACGAGGAGGCGGACAGGAAGGATTCCGTGTTGAGGGATGCCTTCGTGACCCCCAGCAGGACCTGAGCCGCGCGGGCAGGCGCCTTGCCCTCCTCGTGCATCTGCTGGTTGAGCCGGTGCAGGTAGAGCCTGTCGACCAGGTCGCCGGGAAGCAGGTCCGTTTCGCCCGGATGCGTGATCTGGACCTTCGAGAGCATCTTGCGGATGATGACCTCGAAGTGCTTGTCATTGATGTTCTGGCCCTGTGAACGGTAGACTTTCTGGACCTCGGTCAGAAGGTAAAGCTGCGAAGCGTCGCTGCCCAGGATCCTAAGGATCCGATGTGGGTTGAGCGAACCTTCTGTCAGCTGCATCCCGGCTTCCACCTTCTCGCCGTCCTTGACCAGCAGACGGGAACTGGCCGGGATGTCGTATTCCACCTCGTCCACCTGGTCATAGGAGACGATCACCAGGCGATCCTCCAACCGTGCTCTACCACCATGGGAAGCGCGGATCTCGCTGTCGCCACGGCTGGCAATCAACTCACCTTCGGTGATTTCGGTGCCATCTTCGATCTTCAGGGACCAGTTGCCAGGGACGTTGTACTCGTCCTTGATAAGCTGGCTGTTCACGATTTGGACCACTCGCGGGCCGTCGGGAACTTCCGGCCGCTGGATGTGGACCGTCCCGGCGATTTCACCCAGGATGGCTTCGCCCTTCGGCTTCTTGCGGGCCTCGAATAGCTCCTCCACACGCGGGAGGCCGGTGGTGATGTCACCGCCTGCCGCTACCCCGCCCGTGTGGAACGTACGCAACGTCAGCTGGGTGCCCGGTTCACCGATAGATTGCGCGGCGACGATTCCGACGGCTGCCCCCAGCTCAACCTTCCTGCCCCGGCCAAGGTCCATACCGTAGCAGTTGGCGCACATGCCAAACTGCAGCTCGCACGTCAGAGGCGAGCGCAAGAAGACTTCGGGCACCCCCGACCTGTCCAGCTTCTTGGCCAATTCGGAGTCCACCAGCTCGTTCTTCTTGGCCAATACTTCACCCGACTCGGGATCGGCGACGCGTTTGGCCATTATCCGCCCGTTGAGGCGAGAGGCGAAGTCCTGGCCGGCGACATCGTCGCTGCGGCGGACCCAAATGCCGTTTTCCGTGCCGCAGTCTTCGGAGTTGATAATCATGTCCTGGGCCACGTCCACCAGGCGACGTGTGAGATACCCGGCGTCGGCGGTGCGCAGGGCCGTGTCTGTCAGGCCCTTGCGGGCGCCGTGGGTGGAAATGAAGTACTCCAGCGTGCTCAGCCCATCGCGGAAGCTCGAGCGGATCGGCAGCGGGATAATGCGGCCTGCAGGATCGGCCATCAAGCCGCGCATGCCGGCCAGCTGAGAGATCGGGCCAAACCCGCCCTTGGTAGCGCCAGAAATGGCCATCGTGCTCAGGTTGCCGGCCGGATCCATGGCTTCCCGCACGGCCGACGCGACCTGGGTGGTTGTTTCCTGCCAGAGCTCGATGATGCGCTCGGTCTGCTCTTGTTCGGTGAGCAGCCCCCGCTGGTAGTCGCCACGGACCTCGTCGGCGTCTTCTAGTGTTTTGGTGATGATCTCGGACTTGCTTGGAGGAACCGAGATATCGGAGACGGCAATCGTGGTGCCCGATCGAGTGGCGTATTTGAAACCGATATCCTTAATGGCATCCACCACATTCGGCGTGCCATCCTCGCGCAGCAACTGGTACACCTCGCCGACCAGATCCTGGATTGAACCTTTGTCAAGCGCTCGGTTCACGAATCGCAGTTCCTCGGGCAGGATCAGGTTGAACAGCACACGCCCGACGGTCGTGTCCACCAAGCGTTCCTCGCCATTTTCCAAGCGCTCTTCGTTTTCGTTGTACCAGGTGACGGTACGCACCTTGATCGGGGTATGCACCCTGATTTGCCCGAGCTGGTAGGCCATCTCGACCTCTTCCAAACTCGAGAAGGCACGCCCTGCCCCGGGCTGAACGGCCGTGTCCACGCCCATGGTCAGGTAGTAGACGCCCAAGACCATGTCCTTGGTCGGGCCAACGATCGGTTCGCCGTCCGCCGGCTTAAGCAGGTTGCGGGAGGAGAGCATCAACTCGCGGGCCTCTTGGACCGCCCTTTGGGAGAGCGGCAGGTGCACCGACATCTGGTCACCGTCGAAGTCGGCATTGAAAGCTGAACACACCAGGGGGTGAAGGTGGATCGCCTTGCCTTCGACCAGTACCGGCTCGAAGGCCTGGATGCCCAGGCGGTGCAGCGTCGGGGCTCGGTTCAGCAACACCGGACGATCCTTGATGACCTCTTCCAACACTTCCCAGACCTCGGGGCGTTCGCGCTCGATGATTCTCTTGGCGCCCTTAACATTGGCGGCGAAGTTATAGGCTACTAACTTGGAGATCACGAAGGGACGGTAGAGCTCAAGGGCCATCGTCTTGGGCAGGCCGCATTGATAGAGCTTAAGGTGCGGACCGATCACAATCACCGAACGTCCGGAGTAGTCCACGCGCTTGCCGAGCAGGTTGCGTCGGAAGCGGCCCTTCTTCCCCTTCAACATGTCACTGAGCGACTTCAGCTCGCGTCGGCCCCGGCGTGAGAGCGCCTTGCCGCGCTGAGCGTTATCGATCAGCAAGTCGACGGCTTCTTGGAGCATGCGCTTCTCGTTGCGCACGATAACATCCGGGGCGCCCAGCTCGACCAGCCTCTTAAGCCGGTTGTTGCGGTTGATGACCCGGCGATAAAGATCATTGAGATCTGATGTGGCAAACCGACCGCCGTCCAGCTGAACCATCGGCCGAGGTCCGGCGGGATCACTGGCAGGACGGTCAGGACCATCCACTCAGGCTTGTTGGACGAACGCCGAAAGGCCTCTACAACTTTCAGGCGCTTGGTGGCCTTCTTCTTGCGCTGCTTGCTGCGTGTGGTCCGGACCTCTTCCCATAGATCGTCGGCCATGGTGTCAAGGTCTAGCTGCTGGAGAATCTCATAGAAGGCTTCGGCGCCCATATCGGCGCGAAAGACCTGACCCCATTTTGCTTTGAGCTTCACGGTAGCGGCTCTCGCCTAGAAACATCATCTGCTGGATCGTGGAGAGCTCATCACGGTCCTTGATCATGTCCTCGCGGGCGCTTACGCCTTCCTCGTCGATCGAGTTACGCAGTTCGGAGACCTTCTGATCTGCCTCCGCCTTGACGATTTCAACTTGCTGATCGAGCTCGGCGAGCTTGTTGTTGTGGGCTTCCTTCAGCTGGCTCTCAATTTCATCCAGCCGCTCTTTGACCGCCTTCTGCACGCGCGTGACGTGTTGGTTGCCGATCGTCTCGCCCTTCTCGGCGATCAGTGTGTCCGTGGCCTTGAGCTTGATGGCGGCTCGGATAGTCGTGCCCTGCTTCTCGCGCAGGCTCGAACTCAAGCCGCTGCCCTTCCTGGATCACAGGCTCGATTTGGGAGGCGACATCTTCTTCGTACGACTCCTTCAAGCCGCGCTTCCTCCCTCCAAATCCTCCACCCGCTTCTTGCGCTGGGCCTTGGTCTTGGCGATGCGTTCATTGAGGGCTTCGGCTTCTTCCTTTTCAACACGGTTGATCTCTTCATCCAGCCGCTTGAGCGCCTTCTTGCGCGCGTCCTCATCCACGTAGGTGACGACATACTGTGCGAAGTAGAGCACCCGGTCGAGGTTGCGGCGGGAAACATCCAAGAGAAGCCCCAGGTACGAGGGGACCCGACGCGTGTACCAAACGTGCGCTACCGGCGCCGCCAGGCCGATGTGGCCCATTCGCTCACGCCGGACGGATGATCGGGTGACCTCGACGCCGCACTTCTCGCAGGTGATCCCCTTGAAGCGGATGTTCTTGTACTTGCCGCAGTAACACTGCCAGTCCTTGGTCGGCCCAAAGATAGCCTCGCAGAATAGGCCATCCTTCTCCGGCCTTAGGCGCCGGTAATTGATGGTCTCCGGCTTAAGCACCTCACCGTGTGACCAACTTAGAATCGTCTCTGGCGAGGCCAGGCTGATACGCAATGCACGAAAACCCTTGGATTCCACCCAAACCTCCGTTGCGACACGCGCCTATCGTGAGACGCCGGCTGGCCCGACCACTCGAACAAACGTGCTAATTCACAGACAAAGCAAAATAAGCGCATGAGGCATTCGCCTCAAGCGCTTGTCCGCGGTGGGCTCTTATTGCAGATTCCCCATGTAGGCTGATTTTACCCCGTTCGGCCGGCCTGTCAAGAGCAGGGCCAACCAGCGTCAGGGCCATTTGGGGTTCAGAATTCCGGGCTGTTCTCCAACAGAACGGGCGCCTGGATCGGGAGATCAACCGTAAACGTCGAGCCAGCACCGAGGCGGCTCTCGACCGTCACCGTGCCTCCATGCTGTTCCACGATGGACTTGACAATCGCAAGGCCCAATCCCGTCCCGCGTTCCTTGAGGCTCTCTTGGCGCCTAGCCCGATAGAACCTTTCGAAGAGCCTGGACTGGTCGGCCGGCGAAATGCCCATGCCTGTGTCTCGGATGGAAATGTGCATGCGGCCATGCGCCTGGCTTACCCGGACGAGAATCTGTCCCCCGGATTGTGTATACTTAATGGCGTTGTCAATCAGGTTCGAGATTGCCTGGCGCAGCATCGTGGGATCGGCCTCCACCGGCTCGAGTGGTCCGACCACCTCCGCCTCCAGGCTTATCCGTTTATTGATTGCCTGGGGGCGCTGGGCATTGAGCACCTCATCCAGAATGTCCTCGAAGGCGACCATCTCAAGATTGAGCCCCAGACCAGCTTCGATCCGGCCCAGATCCAGAAGATTCTCGACCAGATCGCCCATCTGCTCAACGCTGTCCAGGATCTTCTCGACGAATTCGCGCTGCTGGTCGTTCAGCGATCCGACCATGGTCAGCATAGTGGAGTAGCCCCGCATCAGTGTCAGCGGCGCTCGCAGGTCATGGCTCACGGTCGACACGAACTCGGATTTGAGCATATCCAGTTTCTTGTAGTAGGTGATGTCCCACAGAACACACACCCGCCCGGAGCTGGCTCTTCCGCCGACTTCGATTTCTTTGATCGCCGCCGACAACACCCTGCCCCCTTCGAGCTGCACCTCGACAACCTTGGTCTCCGCGTCCCCCGACGTCAAGAGGGCCAGGATTTCAGGCACCGCCACCCAGTTTTCGGCCGGTTGGCCCACGGCTTGGTCCGCCGACCCGGACAGGACGACTTCCGCCGCTGGATTGGCGAGAAGAATACGTCCCAAACGATCGATCACGATGACTGAGTCGGGGGTGGCCTCCAGCACGGTGGCCAGCCTCTGGCGTTCCTCGGCCACGCGGTGGAACAAACCAACATTGGCCAGCCACACCCCTACCTGCGCCGAGACAATGGTGATGAGATTAACCTCATCCGGTGAAATCAAGTGGCGCCGCCCGTGTGCCAGCCAAAGCGCCCCCAGGTACTGGTCTTCGTTGTGAATGGGGAAAGCCATCAGGGCTTCCAGATCGTCACCCACACGATCGACATCCAGAACGGCGCGCGCCCGGGCCGGATTCTCCAGGACGAAGTGTCCCCGGTCCTGACAAAGCTCCAGGATTTGGGCGTCGAGCGCTTCCCACCTGCCCGATTCGCCGCCGGCCTGGAGCCCACCCGTCGTTTGGGGAAAGCTCTCGTCCGTCACCAGCGTCAGGCGGGCGACCTCGGCGCCAGTCAACTCAACCAGGCCGTCAAGGATGGGGACCAGTGAAGCCGGCAGCTCGATGCCTGATGCCAGCGTCTGACTGACCGCCAACAACAGATCCATGGCTTCCAAACGGGCCTTCAAGCTGCGCCGCATGCGCTCGAACGACGTGGCCAGCCGGCCGACCTCATCCTCCACCCGGTGGAACGGTGCGCTCGAGATCGCCGCGGGCAATGGCTTCCGCTGTGGATGCCATATGCCGGACGGGCAGAGTCACACGGCGGCTCGCCCAGTACACAAATGCCAAGAGTGCCAAACCGACCAACGTGACCACGCCCAGCAGCCGCGTCGCCGTCGGGACGGCCATACGGTCGACAACACGCTGAGGGACGGTGACTACCACTCGCCAGGGATAGCCCTCCACCGGATACACGTATTCCAGCTCCCGGGTTCCATCTGGGGCAGTGATGGTTTCGACGGCCGTGCTTGCCGAGTTGAGGAGCGGCATGACATCCAGCACATCCTGGCCTTGTGGGTGGAAGAGGATCCTCCCTTGATCGTCAACGACGAAGGTTTCTCCCAGTGCGGATTTCTCCAATAGGCCCAGCGCAGGCGCCAGAAGTTGGTTGTCCTCCAGGGTGGTCCAGCCCGCCACTACACCCAGGGTGCGCCCTTCGTCCGGATCGACAACCGGCGCCATAAACACGAGCTCGACGGCTTGAGAGCGATCCTGAGGTGGGTACACGATCTCCTGGGGAACCCCCTGCAGGCCGATCTTCAGCCCGGACTCGAAAGCCCGGGGCAACGGCTTGGCGAGAGTCGCATCCGCGGGGGCGAGGGTCACCAAGGCCTCCTGCGTATCGAAGACTGCCAGGCGCTGGAACATGTCTTGATTGGCGACAGCATCAAGCAGACTCGACGGGTCGTTCGATTCGGCCTGCAGGAGCGGCATGGCCTGCTGAGCCAGCCTGCAAATCGTCTCCCGACCCGCTTGAATGAAGAACGGAATCCCCTCGCCGGCCTGGACGGCCGTTTGCTGCATCTGGTTCTCGATCAGGTCGCGGGCGGACGAACGAGCCAAATACCACTGGCCTGAGCCAAGAACGATGATCCCCAGAATACCCATCGCCGCCAGGGCAGACACCATCCGCGAGGCCAAGGATCGGTTGTATGGCCCGGCCTGCAGGTGAACCGGCTTGTGCCAGGCGCCTGTGTTGGTCATCAGCAAGACTTGGCCGACGACGCCCGCGATCCCAGTTTCGATGACCGAGGCCAACAACACCGGTCCGGCCTGGCCGAGAGCGAAATCCAGGCCGTCGTATACGCCGCCCGGGCTGGAAGCGAAGACCTCAACTACCCGAAGAAGACCAAGGGCAACCCCGCCCAAAACACCGGCTGCTAGTGGCTGCCTGGCCAACCTAGCGATAGCCTCTCGGAAGTTTTGCCGCATCAGCCATGCCGTCAGCCCCGCCGCAAGCGCCATCATCAACGGCGTCGTCAGGCTCTGGGTTTCCCAGCCTCCGCGCGCCAGGCCGGCGGCCAGGCCGACCAGCACGGCCTGCCAGATACCCAGATAGCCTGCGGCCAACATCCAGGGGAGTGCAGCGAGCAGGCCAAAAGCAGGCCCCACCAACTCCTTGGGAAGCCCGAGGGCCGTGCCGCCTGACGGCAGGCGCAGGTGAACCAACAAGGCCTCAGCCGCAACGGGCGCCACCAGCAAGAGAACGAGCAGCCACTCTGTCTCGGCGGCGCGAGTTAAGGGGGATTTAGGTTTGATTTTGAGATCATGCTCGGGAAACGCGCGAGCGTCGATGAGTACAAGGGCCAGGCCGACCAAGCAGACGAAGATAAGAGCATACCCCGTAGGCCGAATTGGAAGGCCAAGCGAAAACGCGCCTTGGATACCCCACAGACTGATGGTCATGCTCGCCCTTGTCGTTGATCGCCGGCGGCGATTATAGCATCGACGACCCCCGCCACAACCCACCTGCTTGCCCGAGGGGTGCCTTTATGTTAGACTGCTCAAGCTGGGTTGGGCCTATGACCCGGCAGGGACCCCTCCCAATGACCGATAAGATACTGATAATCGACGACGACGTCGATACCCTGAAGCTGGTCGGGCTCATGCTCGAACGACAGGGGTATCAGATCACGGTTGCCAACAACGGCCAGCAGGGCCTGACCAAAGCCAATTCCGAGCAGCCAGATTTGATCCTGCTTGACGTGATGATGCCGGACATGGACGGCTACGAAGTCACCCAGCTCTTGCGCCGGGACCCCGAGCCTCGCCCACATTCCCATCATCATGTTCACCGCCAAGTCCATGGTGGACGACAAAGTCGCCGGGTTCGAAGCCGGCGTTGATGACTACCTTACCAAGCCCACCCACCCGGCGGAACTGACAGCCCACGTGAAGGCCGTTCTTGCCCGCTCCAACCAGGCCAAAGTAGCCGCCGCACCGGCCGGCAAGGACAAAGCCGCCGTAATTGGCTTCCTTGGCGTGCGCGGCGGACTGGGGACGTCGACCGTTGCCGCCAACGTGGCGGTTGCTTTGCAGGGAGCCGGCCACGATGTCATCCTGGCCGAGCTCAATCCTGGCCACGGCACGTTGGCGCTGGACATGGATGTCAAGACTCCGCCCGGCTTGTCCAACTTGTTGACCCGCTCGCTGAAGGACATTCATCTTCGTTCTGTCGACGCTGAGTTGGTGGACCACAAGAGCGGGCTCCGTTTGCTGCTCGCCGATCACCGGCCATCGGAAGTCGAGCTGGAACAGGCGGTTCCGCAGATGGAAACCGTGCTGAGCAACTTGGCTGCGCTGGCAAATGTGGTGGTTGTTGACTTCGGTGCCGGCGTCCGTCCCTATGTGAAGCCGTCTCCTCGAACTGACGGACCGATTAGTTGTGGTGATAGAGCCCGTCTATCCCACTGACCGCGTCGCGCAAGCCGTGGTCGAGGATTTGATCGCCTCCGGCTACCCCCGCCACAAGATCAACATGGTGCTCTTGACGCGCACGCGAACCAGCCTGCAGATTCCGTGGAAGAAGCTCAATGAAGACCTGGGAGTCGATCTAGCGGGCGTGGTCTCGCCTGCACCCGAGCAGGCTCACCAGGCCAGCCAGAGCGGCATGCCTCTGCTGCTCATCCAGCCAGACAGCCTGGTCGCCGATCAACTTCAGAAGATTGCCCAGCACCTATCGAAGTTCCTGCAACCGGTCAAAGGCTGACCCCTGCCGTGAGCGAGCAGGTGGTCGATCTCGATATCGAGCACGCGGCCGAGTTGATCCGTGCGCGCCCGCGCCGGCGTGGCGCTGACCGGGGCGGGGATTTCCACGCCTTCCGGCATCCCCGACTTCCGCTCAGCCGGATCCGGTCTGTGGGAACACTTTGACCCGATGGACGTCGCCTCGATCGCGGCTTTCCGCTACCGCCCCGAGCAATTCTTCGATTGGGTACGGCCCCTGGCCGAGAAGATCATGCAGGCCGAGCCCAATCCCGCCCATCTGGCGCTGGCGGCGCTCGAGCGAGCCGGGCACCTCACCGGCATTGTTACCCAGAACATCGACGATCTGCATCGCAAGGCTGGCTCCCAGAAGGTCCTGGAAATCCATGGCCATCTTCGCGAGAATCGACCTGTGTTGCAGTGCTTCCGCCGCTATCCCAGCCGCCGCCTGCTTCAGCGCTTCACCGAAACCGGAGAAATCCCTCGTTGTCCGGCCTGCGGGGGCGTTCTCAAACCCGACGTCGTTCTCTACGGTGAGCAGCTGCCCATTTCAGATCGTTCAGGAAGCCAAATCGCTGATTACCGAGAGCGATCTGGTCCTGGTGGTAGGATCTTCGCTTGAGGTGACACCGGCGGCCGTCTTCCCTGTCCAGGCGCTGAATGCCGGCGGCCGTCTTGTGATCATCAACCGTGAACAGACCTACCTCGATTTCCGCGCCGACGTCATCTTCCGACAGGACGCGGCTGTGGTTTTGCCTAGATTGGCGGAAGAGGTACTGCGTGCGTCCAGATGATTCCCACACGCCCTCCGAAGAGTCTGCCATCCGCAACTACCCTCAGCTCTTGCGGCGATACGCCCGATTGCTGGAGGTCTCATCGCAGCTGGTCTCGACGCTCGAACTTCAAAGTCTGCTGGACAGCATCGTGGCTGCCGCCAAGGAACTAACTCAGAGCGAGTCCGGCCTCGCTGCTGCTCTACGATTCCCAGACGCAACACCTGTACTTCGAGGCGGCCACCGACAATCTGATCCAGGGGCTCGATAGGACAGCAGTTCCGGCCGACAACAGCATCGCAGGCTGGGTCTACACGCACCAGGAGCCTCTTGTGGTCGAAGACGCCCTTCAGGACCCCCGCTTCTTCCGTGAAGTCGATGTCATGACGCGTTTTCAAACTCGGACCATTCTCGGGGTGCCTCTGCGTACCAAAGATAAGTCTTTTGGGGTTATCGAGGCCGTCAATAAGCTCTCCGGCAGGTATGAGGATGATGACGTGCGTGTCCTTCAGACCCTGGCAGCTCAGGCAGCGATCGCCATCGAGAACAGCCGCCTATTCCAGCAGAGCGACCTCATCGCTGAGATGGTGCACGAATTCCGCACTCCTTTGGGAGGTCTGACTGCGGCGGCACACCTGCTTCAGCGGCCCGACTTGCCGGAAGACCAGCGCAACAAGCTGAGCCAGACGGTCTATCAGCGAGGTCCAGCGGTTGAACGGCATGGCGGACGACTTCCTCGAGCTGGCTCGCCTGGAATCCGGGCGGGCCCGGTTCGTGAAAGAGCCCGTTCATCTGGGCGGCTTGATTGGGGAGTGCGTGGAGATCGTGCGGCCTCAGGCGGAGGAAGTGCAGATTCCGATCGAGACGGACATCGACCCCAGCGTCTCGACCGTTCCCGGCGATCGCAATCGGCTCAAGCAGGTCATTCTCAACCTGCTCACAAACGCCATAAAATACAACAGCCCCAGGGCAAGGTGCGAATCCAGCTGCGACGAGAAGCTGACCAAGTGCTGGCGTCAGTCTCCGACTCGGGCAAGGGGATCCCGGCGGATAGCCTGCTCCCACATCTTCGAACGCTTCTACCGGGTGCCCGATCAGGAAAGCCGCGTGGGCGGCACCGGGCTTGGCCTGGCGATATCCAAACGAATCACCGAGGCCCACCAGGGGACGATCAGCGTCGACAGCCAACTCGGAAAAGGCACGACTTTCACCATCGCTCTTCCCGTGGGCGAAGGCGTAGCCTACGACACGCGCCCTAGAGCCTGATCAGCCGCGCCGGCCGAACTGCCTTTCCAGCGTATCAACAGACAAGTGAATGAGGGTCGGACGCCCGTGAGGGCAGGTCCTGGGTGAGGCGCAGGCCTCCAGATCCCGGATGAGGTTGGCCTGCTCTACAACCGACAGGACCTGGCCGGCCTTTACCGCCGCCCGCTTGCACACGCGGGCGGCCAGCCTAGCCTCGACTTCGCTAGCCAACGGGGTCTCATCTTCCTCAAACTCGTCGACCACCGTCTGAATGGCTGCTTCCGGCTGCAGCCCCACCAGCAAGGCGGGCAGAGCCCGCACCCGAAAGGTCCGGCTTCCGAAAAGCTCAACCGCGAATCCGAGGCGATTGAGGGTTTCGAGGTTCGCCTCCAAGAGATCCGCCTGGGATGGGCCAAGTTCCACGCTGAGGGGCTCCAACAACGTCTGTGACTCGAGCTGACCCGATCTAAAGTCATCCATGAAGCGCTCGAAGAGGACGCGCTCATGCGCCGCATGCTGATCGATCAGATATAGGCCATCCGGGCCCTCCGCAACCAGGTAAGTAGCGCCAACCTGTCCGACCGGCCTGAGGAGGGGCATGCTCCCTGCCGGGCGCGGTCCAGGCCCAAGCTCAGGCAATTGGCGTTCGCCAGCTGCCGCCTCCCACGCTCCACCAGCCAGGCCCTCTAGCCGTGCGCACGGTCTCTGCCCCAGCGCCGCCCCATCCCGCGGCGAATGCCAGGTTCGGCGGGGGCGCTTCGTTCAACAGAGTGGCCCGAATGCTGCGTTGAACGACCGAGAACACACTTCGTGGGTCCTGAAAGCGGACCTCAGCTTTCGCCGGGTGCACATTGACGTCGACCATCTCTGGGGATAGGTCGACAAAGATGATCGCCATGGGGTAGCGGCCAACCATGAGCAAACCGTGGTAGGCCTGGACAACAGCTGCCGAAAGACTGGGATCCTGTACCCAGCGGCGGTTTACGAAGAAGGTGAGCTCACGCCGGTTGGCGCGGCTGACCGAGGGGGGACTGATGAACCCATGCACGTCGATGTCCGACGGAGTTGCCGACTCGGGTAGCGAGATCATTTCGCGCGCCGCATCAAGGCCCAGAACGGCGGCCAGGGCCTCACGCGCCTGCCCGCTGCCCGTGGTCTGAATCTGGGTTCGGCCATCGTGGGTGAGGGTGAAACGCACGTCCGGGTAGGCCAGGGCGTACTTCGCCACCCAATCCTGAATGTGGCGGCGCTCGGTGGCATCCGATTTGAGGAACTTGCGTCGCGCGGGGACATTGTAGAAGAGGTCCCGGACACGCACGAGCGTGCCCACCGGCGAGCCTAGCGACTCCAGCGTGCCCAGTTCACCACCTTCGGCCGTGATCCTTCGGCCCGCCTGCTGATTCGTAGGACGCGAAACCAGGGTCAGGCGGGAGACAGCACCGATCGACGCCAGCGCCTCGCCGCGGAACCCCAGCGTCCGGATGTCGAACAGGTCATCCGCTGTCTCAAGCTTGGAAGTGGCGTGCCGGGCTAGGGCCAAACTCAGGTCGTCGGGGTCGATCCCGCGGCCGTCGTCCGCAACTTCAATCAGGCTCTTGCCGGCGCCTTCGACTTGAATGTCGATCATCCGGGCACCGGCATCGATGGCGTTCTCAACCAGCTCTTTGACCACCGAAGACGGGCGTTCCACGACTTCCCCGGCGGCGATCGCCGACGCCACGTTCTCGGGCAAATTCTTGATCGGCAAAGAAGGCTCCTCAGGTGCGGAAAGAACCGGCCCCGCGATTATACCGGCGGTGGCCCGCGTTGACAGCCCGCTGCGCGCCAAACTATACTCATCTGGATCCCATGACCCGTCCACGCAGTGCACGCAGCTTCCGAAATGCTTCTCCACGACCGTGCCTCCTCGCCGGCCGGAGGAGGCTGGCGGTTGGCGCCACCGGCGAAGCCATCCAACAGATGGTGCTCGGTCCAGCGGAAGGCATCTAGTCCTGGCACCGCGCATCGGAACCCTCTTGATCGATCTGGATGACACGCTGTATCCGCCTGACAATGGAGTTCTGGCAGCTGATCTCCAAGCGGATTGACTCGTACATGACGAACAAGATGGGTCTCTCCCAGGATGAGGCAGCACGACTGCGCTCGCGCTACCTGGAGGCCCAAGGCACCACCCTGAAGGGTTTAATGAGGGACTTCGACATCGACCCATCCGACTATCTCGCCTATGTTCACCAACTGGACTATCCACGTCTCATCCAGCCCGATCCTGAACTCCGTAAATCCCTTGAGAGTCTGCCCCAGACGAAGTACATTTTCACCAACGCCAGTGCAGCCCATGCGTACCATGTGTTGGACGCCCTTGGCTTGACGGACCAGTTCAGGGGCGTTATCGATGTCGTCGCCATGGGATATGCCAACAAGCCGGACGAGATCGCCTACATTCGGGCGCTCGAGCTCATAGGCTCACCCGACCCTGAAACATGTTTGATGGCCGACGATCGCCTCCAAAATCTGCTGCCGGCGCATGCCATGGGAATGACGACGGTGCTGGTCGGGCCGAAGACACCCGGAGAGGCCGATATCCACCTCGACCGTCTGGCCGAGCTACCCAGTGCAATGCCCTCTCTCCTGGATGGCTTCCGGGCGGAGGGAGCCCCCCATGGTTGACAAGGTAATCGGACTGCATGAGGCGGCGCTGATGGTGTCCCCCAGGGGGTGCCGTCTGGCGTTTGGAGGTGTGACCCTTTATCGCCGTCCGATGGCCTTCGCCCTGGCCCTTCTGGAACGACAGGACCGCGAAGGTGTCCCCCTTGAGATTGAGCTCGTCTGTTTCACAGCCGGGGTGGAAAGCGACGTGCTTGTTGGGGCCGGCATGGTAGCCGGCGTACGAAGCTGCTATTTCGGCCTGGAAATCTTCGGCCTCGCCCCCCACTACACGGCCGCTGCAGCCGCAGGCGGGCTGGCGATCATCGACGAAAGCGAGGCCAGTCTGGCGGCCGGTCTCCGAGCCAGCTTGGCGGGAGTCGGCTTCATGCCCTCCCAGGCATGGATAGGCACCGATATGCCCAAGCTCAGGCCGGACGTTAAAACAGTGGTCGATCCCTACACCGGAAACGAGCTGATGGCCTTTCCGGCGATTGACATCGACCTGGCGGTGATCCATGCCCTCGAGGCTGATCCGGAGGGGAACGCCCTGATTGGGGGGAATCGCGGTGTCGACCCAGAGATCGCGCTGGTGGCGAAAACGGTGATCGTCACGGCCGACAAGATTTCGCCGGGCTTGCAGAAAGCGGATATTGTCGGACCGGCTGTCGACGCCGTGGTCCACGCACCTTCCGGCGCGTGGCCGACCTCCTGCCATCCCTTGTACCCGCTGGATGGACTGGCATTGCTTGCTTACATAGAAAGCGCCGGGACCGATAGCTATAAGTCTCTGATCGGTGAGTGGCAGAATCACCACGGCCTCGGTCAAAGCGGCCAGGCCACTTGAAGCTCGGGCCAGCCGAGCAAGGGAAGCCGTCCCAAGATTGCCAAGGCAGGCAGCTGCGGTAGGTCAACGTATCAGTAAAGGATGGTTGCGATGAAAGGACGCGGAATAGCGGCGGCGGTTGTCGGAGTTCTGGTGGGACTGATCCTGGCAACCGGCCTGTTCTTCGGGGGATTGGCGTTTGGTTCGACCATGGGACAGCTGCCGTACCTGAGCCCGGCCGCGTCGCCAGTGCCAACTATCCCCCCGAGCGCACCCTCACCCATACCCACCGCAACCCAGCCTGCGACCGCTGAACCAACCGCACCGCCGCCAGTCAGCCCGAGCACGGAAGAGCTTTTTGCGCCCTTCTGGCAGGCTTGGGAGATCCTCCACCAGGAGTATGTAGACCCCGTTCGTGATCTGGACCTGATGCGCGGCGCCATCAGCGGGATGATGGATGCGCTTGGCAACTCACACAGCTCTTACATGGACCCGAACGAGTACGAGCAGGCGAGCCTCAGCCTGTCTGGCGAATATGAGGGAATCGGCGCCTGGGTCGACACCGAACACAGAATACCTGACGATCATCTCCCCCATGCCTGGATCACCGGCCATGCAGGCCGGCTTGAAGCCCGGGGACGAAATCATCGCCATCGACGGCAAGGACATGACCGGCATCGACGGCAATCAGGTGATCCAATTCGTCCTCGGTCCGGCTGGGACGCACGTCCATCTCACGGTGCGCCGCCAAGGCGCCTCTCAGCCCCTTGACTTCGATGTCGTCCGCCGGGCCATCACCGTCCCCAGTGTTGATTCGAAGATGCTCGAAGGTGGAATCGGCTATGTCCAACTTTTCACTTTCGGTGACACAACCAGTGAAGACCTTCGTCAGCAGCTCCAAGGACTTCTGGCCCAGAATCCCAACGGCATGATCCTGGACCTGCGCAACAACGGCGGAGGCTATCTGGACACATCCGTGCGGGTTGCCAGTGAATTCATCGCCGATGGGCCCATTTTGAGCGAGCGCTTTGGGGACGGCAGCGAACACGTTTACAGCGCCCAGCCGGGTGGGCTGGCGACGGAGATTCCGCTGGTGGTTCTGGTCAACGAAGGCACTGCCTCGGCATCCGAGATCGTGGCTGGAGCGATCCAAGATACCGGCCGCGGGACCCTGGTTGGCACGACAACGTTCGGCAAAGGCTCCGTGCAAGACTGGATCCCTCTCACCGGTGACGGAGGTGCGGTCCGCATCACGATCGCCCGCTGGTACACGCCCAACGGGCGCCAGATCAGCGGCGAGGGCCTGGCTCCGGACGTTAGCGTAGATCTTACAGACCAGGATGTACAATCAGGCCAAGATCCACAGCTCGACAAGGCTTTGGAGCTGCTGCAGGGCGCAGGCCCCTAGCCGGCTGTGGTACGTTTTTGGAGGTAAATGCATATGTTTCTCTTCTGGGATTCAACTTATCTTGCGTACATGATACCGGGATTGCTGCTGACGCTGCTAGCGCAGTGGTGGGTCAACGCAACCTATCGCAGATGGAGCAAGGTGCAGAACACGCAGGGACTGAGCGGCGCCGAGGCCGCCAAGCGGCTGCTCGAATTCGGGCGGGCTCGGGTATGTTGGGCTGCAGGGCATCGCCGGTCAGTTGACCGACAACTATGACCCCAGGAGCCAGACCCTGAACCTGTCCCAAGGGGTGGCGCAGAATCGATCGGTAGCCGCCCTAGCCATCGCCGCCCACGAAATCGGCCACGCCGTGCAGGATCAGAAGGGGTACCTGCCCATGCGCTTGCGTTCGGCGATCGTGCCCGCCGTGAGCATCGGTTCCAACCTTGGGCTGATCATGATCATGGGCGGACTCTTGCTGCGCGGCATGCTGGGCGTCACCCTTGCGACCGAGATCGCCTGGCTTGGGGTGTTGTTCTTCGCCGGCGGTGCGGTATTCGCTTTGGCCACTCTGCCGGTTGAACTCGACGCTTCGGCACGCGCCAAGCAGCTGCTCAAGCAAGCCGGGTTGATCACCTCCCCCAAGGAGTCAGAGGGGGTCAGCGCCGTCCTTCGCGCCGCAGCCTTCACGTACGTCGCCGGCCTGGCCTCCGCAATCCTGCAGCTGCTCTATTTTGTCAGTCTCGTGGGAGGCATGGGCGGCCGACGCCGAGGTTGACGGACGGCAAGCCTCAACCAGCCTAGTTCCGCCACCAACCTAGCCTATTGATTGCCGTCCACTTGTGAAAGGCTTCACAAGTGGACGGTCGGCTCTGGGTGGTCCCGACCGGCTGGCCCCTACCCTCCCGTTACCCGAACAGATTGTTCAACTTTGACAGGCCCCGCTCCGGGTGCTAGAATCCCACATTGTCCTCGCCGAGCCTGTGCAACGGCAGGCCTTTATTACCTCGAGACCAATAGGTCTGACCTGAGGCGCTGCGGGCTCAAATTCCCGCACCAAAGAACATTCCAGCGGTCACCAGCACCGTAGCTTGGTGCGCCGCTCAACTCAGTGCCCCAATTGGCCCCGGGTGACGGCATTGGCGCCACCTATGGGTTGCGGCTCGGCGCGGTCAAACACCCACGATCAACTTTTCGACCCAGGAGGACCACCATGGATGAGAGCCTGGTCGATGAAGTAAGAGAACGCATCCGCAAACTCCTCGACAGCGGTCAGCTGGAAGAAGCGGCGCGCGCCCTGATCGAACTCCATCCGGCCGACCGGGCGGAAGCTTTCGCGGCAGCCGACGAGGACGACCGGGCGAAGCTTCTGCCCCTGCTTGGCACCGAGGCCACCGCTGAGCTCTTGGCCGAACTCCCATCGCATCTGGCGGCGGAAACCTCGGAGCCCATGCCAGCCGGGGAGCTGTCCAACGTCCTGGACCGCATGGATCCCGACGAAGCGGCCGACCTGCTGGGCGATCTACCGCCAATCCGGGCAGCGCTCGTCCTAGGCGAGATGGACCGGGCCGAAGACGTTCTGCCATTGCTCCACCATGAGGACGAATCGGCCGGTGGTCTGATGACGACCGCCTTCGTGGCCGTGCGCCGCCAGATGACAGCGGCGGAAGCGATTGACTTCCTGCGGAAGCTCAGCCCAGAGACGGAAGCCCCCTATTACCTGTATGTGATCGACCGCAACGGGAAATTGCTCGGCAACGTCAGTCTGCGGGATCTGATTGTGGCCTCTCCTGACGCCAGCGTCGAGTCCTTCATGGACCGGGAAGTCGTCAGCGTGCTGGCGGGCACCGACCAGGAAGAAGTCGCCCGGATGTTTGTCCGCTATGACCTGGCGGCGCTTCCGGTGGTCGGCGCCACAGGCGTTCTGCTGGGCGTGATCACCTACGACGACGTGATCGAAGTTCTCGAGGAAGAGGCCACCGAAGACGTCCTCAACATGGGGGGTATCGAGGCCGGCACCATCGCCGACCGCCCTTACTGGTCTTTGAGCATCGCCCAAGTCGTCCGCTCGCGTTTTGTCTGGCTGCTGGCCTTATTCGTCGCTGAAACGCTGACCGGAACCGTGCTGCGCCATTTTGAGAACACGCTCCAAGAGGTGGTTTCCCTTTCTTTCTTCATCCCGCTCTTAATCGGCACCGGCGGCAATGCCGGTTCTCAGACTGTTGCCAGCATTATCCGCGCCCTAGCCCTGAACGAGGTCGAGCCGCGTGATTTGATCTCCGTGCTCGTCCGCGAGCTCGGGGTGGGAGCTTTGCTGGGGGTCCTTCTTGGCGCTGTCGCCTTTGGAAGGGTGCTCTTCTGGGGCCTTGCTCCATCGATGGCCCTCGTGGTGGCGGTCACCATTCTTTGCATCTGCATCTGGGCCAACACCGTCGGGTCGCTCATCCCGATCGCCGCCGATGTAGTGGGCATCGATCCGGCTGTGATCTCAGCCCCCATGATTACCACGCTGGTGGACGCCACCGGACTGCTGATCTACTTCAGCGTCGCTGTCCTGGTTCTGCATCCGGCCGGGTAGGGAAACCGCATGGATGCGACGCTGATTCTGAACCCCTACGCTGGCCGCTGGAAGGCCGCCAGCGCACGCCCACAGCTTGAGACGGTGTTGAACGACTACGGGATACACGCCCAGATCATCGAAAGCCAGGCAGCGGGGGAGGTGATCGGCTTGGCGCGTGCCGCCGTCGAAGCCAACCCCGGTCCGGTGCTCGTCGCCGGCGGCGATGGCACCATCGGCGAGGTGATCAACGGTTTGTTCCAGGCCAAACCTGATGGCGTCCTCGGGCCCATCGGAAGTCTCCCTCTCGGCACGGCCAACGATTTGGTGGTCAACCTCGGCCTGCCCCGGACTCTTCAGGAGGCGGCCGCCGCCGTTCACGCTGGAAAGACAACGCGCATCGACCTCGGCAAAGCCAATGATTGGGTGTTCGACAACAACTCCGCCGTCGGCTTGGAGCCGGTCGTCACGCTGTACAACATCCGCATGCGACGCCTGAAGGGCCTCCTGCGCTACTTCGTCGCGGCGCTAAGAGCCATCGCCGACAAAGGCGAATGGCACATGACCATCGAATGGGACGACGGCCACTTCGAAGGACCTGTGAGTTTAGTCTCGGTTGGGAATTGCCCCCTCACTGGCGGTCTGTTTCGTATGGCGCCTGCCGCCGATCCGACCGACGGACGACTGACCTTCGTTTACGGCTACGCCCCCACACGTCGCAAGATGCTCAGCCTGCTTCCCAGGACAATTTCCGGACGTTATGTCGAGGATCCCGCCATCCACCAACATCACACGCGGAGGTTGGCGATCACATCCGAGCCGCCCACACCCTCCAGGTCGACGGTGAACTTCGCTCGGAAGCCGCGCACCAGGTGATCTATGAGACACTGCCCCAGCGCCTGGACATCTACGTCGCATGACCAAGTGCCTGGTGGTCAACGCCGACGATTTCGGACGGACAGCGGGCGTCTCCCAAGGAATACTGGAAGCCCATCTCAACGGCATCGTCACCTCCACCACGGTCATGGCCAACCTGCCCGGTGCAGCCCAGGCCGTCCGGCAGGCCCTGGTTGAGGCACCCAACCTGGCGATGGGGGTGCATCTCAATTTGACCCAGGGCACACCGATTTCTCCGCCTGATGCGCTCCCCGGCCTGGTCACACCGGGTGGCGGTTTCGCGCTTATGCAGAGCTGTGTTCGGCGATCGTTGACGTGTCCCCAGAGGTAGTCCGAAAGGAGTGGGAGGCCCAAATCGAGGCCGTGTATGAGATCGGCGTCAGGGTCGATCATCTCGACAGCCATCATTTCGTCGCAGAGCTCACACCGGCCCTATGGCAGCTCTACCTCGATCTCGCCCGACTGTACAAGCTCGGCGCCCGCGGGCCCCGGCCTCCTAAGGTCGGCCACCAGCAGATCTTCCTCCCGGTTCAGTAAGGGATGCACTGGATTTCAACGCAGCCCACGCCCAGCTGATCGCATCCGGTGTGCCGTCGTCAGACGGGCTGAGGGTTGATTTCTTCGGGGATGACGCCAATCAAGCACTTCTCCTCAGCCTGTTAAAAGGCCTGCCCGAAGGCGTCACCGAACTGATGGTCCATCCGGCCATCGTCGACGACGAACTCCGCGCCTCGAGCAGCTACACTACGCAGAGGCAAGCCGAGCTCGTCGTGCTCACATCGGAAACCACGCGCCGCGCTGTCCTGGAAGGCGGAATTCGTCTGACTCGCTATGCCGATGCACTGGTGACTTGAGGTGGCTTTGCGCTGGTTCCTGGCCATCTTCTTCCGCGAACTGTATACGCGTTTGGCCTGGATGTACGATCTCGTGGCGCTGATCACATCCGTGGGGGAATGGTTTACCTGGCAAAGGACAGCCTATGAGGCACTGCCCGGGGACCCCGTGCTCGAGATAGGGTGTGGGACGGGGCACACCCAGCTGGATCTTGCCTCTCGGGGGTGGCAAACGACCGGAGTCGACATTTCTCCACAGATGGCGCACATCACCCGCCGTCGGCTGCTCGATCGGAAACTGGAGCCGATGGTGGTCCGCGCTGATGCCAGAGCGCTTCCGTTCCCCAGCGCCGCCTTTGTGAGTGCCCTGTCCACCTTCCCCAGCGAGTATCTGTTCGAAATCAGGTACCCTACAAGAAGTCCACCGGGTCCTGCAGTCAGGCGGCCAGCTGGTGGTCGTCCCCATGGCCCAAATCACGGGCAAGCGGCTCGCCGATCGGCTCGCCGCCTGGCTCTACCGCTTCACGGGGCAATCCGGGCCCATCTTGGACACCTGGGCAGACGCTTTCGAGGCCGCCGGCTTCAAGGCACGAGTTGAGACGATCAGCTTGCCCCGGGCAAACGTGGTGCGAATTGCAGCCGCCGTCTCCAAGCAACGGGAGAGCAGAAGTGGGCTTTGAACCCAGGAGGCCAGGATGAAAAACGCTGAGGCCGGGGACCTGGCCATGCTGGCCACCCTCCAAGGGAAGCAGTTCATCTTCAAACTGGTGGCGGATGCCACGTTCCAATCACATCAGGGCGTCTTCAAACATAACGATCTCATCGGGCACCCGTGGGGGACCACTGTCCAGAGCCATCTGGGCAGTGATTTTCACTTCTTCCGCCCCACGTTACGCGACATCTTGCTTCTAATCAGCCGCCGGTCCCAGATCATCTTTCCCAAGGATATCGGCTATATCCTGCTGCGGCTTTCCGCCGGCCCCGGGGTACGCATCCTTGAGGCAGGAACCGGCTCGGGCGCTCTCACCACGGCGTTAGCTTGGTCCGTAGGTCCGACGGGCCACGTCGTTTCCTACGACCGACGCCAGGACATGCAGGATCTTGCCCGGAAGAATCTTTCCCAGGCTGGATTGCTCGACCGGGTAACTCTTGCGTTGGGCGACGCAGAAGCCGGTTTCGATGCCTCGGACATGGACGCCGTCTTCTACGACCTGCCTGCGCCTCACCTCTACCTCGACCAGGCGCGCCGGTGCATGGTCAACGGGGGCGTTCTCGGCGCCATCTTGCCTACCGCCAACCAAGTCTCAGATCTGTTGGCGGAGCTTCACACCCAGAAGTTCATCAACATTGATGTTTGCGAAATCTTGCTACGTTTCTACAAGACCATACCCGAGAGGCTTCGTCCGGCAGATCGGATGGTGGCGCATACCGGTTACTTGGTGTTTGCCCGACCCGTGGCGGGGGGTTGATTGCGTGTGCCAGGATCCCCTCTCCCTCGCGGGTGGCTATCGCTTGAGGAGGCTGCAGCGTGCAATTCAGACGTCGACCCCTTCGAGGTAGGATTCTGCTTCCCAGACTGCACCCGTTTCGACGAAAGCTCAGGCTGGCCCACCGCTGGATGGAGGCAGGCCGTCAGGCGGAGGCGGCACAGACATTTGCCGAACTTGCCGAGGTTGCCCTCGACCACGATCGGCCAATCGCTTCGCAGCTCTTTCTACAAGCCGGGAGGGCATCTCTGTCAGCCGGGCGGGCCGATCAGGCGAGATCACTCTTACTCCGGGGCATCCGCCTGATGCTCGAGCAGGGCGACCCGCGCCTTGGACCCGTAAGCCAGCGCTTGACCGCCGAGCTTCGCAGCAGCGGCCATTCCGCACTGGCCGAGGCCGTCGAGGACCTAGTCCCCTCACCGGCCGGATTGACCCCGTCTGGATCGTCGACGAGCCTGTCGCCCGGCTTGCCCGCCAAGTGCCCCTACTGCGGAGGCAACGTGCACGCCGACCAGGTCGATCTGGCCGACCCTGATCGCCCGGCGTGCGCCTACTGCGGCAGTCCGTTGCTGGGAGGCGAACGGGCAGATGGTTGACGATTTCCCCGAGCGGCTACATGAAGCGCTGACTACGCGCACCCCTCGGGCTCTCAACGAGTGGGAGACCCGTCCGGCAGCTGTCCTCGTCCCCCTCCTCCTGCACGAGGGCGCCTGGTATTTGCTCTATACCCGACGTACACAGTCGGTCGAACTCTCATCCGGGCCAGGTGGCTTTCCCGGGAGGCGCAATCGAGCCATTTGACGGCACACCTGCCGCAGCCGCGCTGCGAGAGGCCGAGGAAGAAATCGGATTGCCTCCGGACGCAGTGAGGATCCTCGGACAAATGAACCCCATGGTCACTGTGACCCAGTTCTTGGTGACGCCTGTGGTGGGTCAGATCCCTTGGCCCTTTCCTATCAAGACCAACCCGAGCGAAGTGGCGTCGGCTTTCGAGGTTCCGCTTTCGTTCCTTCAGAATCCCGACAATCTCGAAATCCGACAGCGGGAACCACTGATTCCCGGCCGCCCGGTCGATGTGCTCTATTTCCGTCCCTATCGAAACGAAGTCATTTGGGGCGTGACGGCGCGCATCACCGTCGACCTGCTCAAACTGATCCAGGCATTGCCGGAATAGAAAAGGAGGAGGCTGAAGCCTCCTCCCTTTGGTTCGTCTGCCAGAGAGGAACTACTCTTCGTCCGACTCCACTTCTCCAGCTCCCTCTTCTCCCTCGCCCTCTTCCCCGCGGCGGCGCTCGACCAACTCGGGTTCGGCACCCACACCGAGGATTTCGACCTCTTCTACCACTTCCTCTTCTTCTTCTTCCGCCATGTAGATGACGTGGGCGACCATGTCCCCCGGATCGTTGATCACCCGAACCCCCTGACCGATTACCAGATCTTCGACCGTGATGGCGTCGTCAATTTCCGTCAGCACACTCAGGTCAACCGAAATGCGGTCGGGCAGATCGCCAGGCAACGCTTCAACTTCGATCTCGTTGATCCCAGCCACCAGCACCCCGCCCTGCTCCTTGACAGCCGGCGCGATGCCAACCAGTTCGATAGGGACTTCGGTCCGGATGGCAACGTCCATGGCCACTTTCAAGAAGTCCACATGCACCATCTGCCGGCTGATCGGGTCTCGCTGGACGTCACGCACGATCACCTTATGGGAGTCGCCGCCGAGATTGAGATCGATCAGCGTGGATCCGGTGATGCCTCCCATGACGCGGGCCGTCTCCAGCGCGTCGAGGGCAATCGGCACCGGCTCAATACCGCTGCCGTACAGGATCGCCGGCAGCTGACCCTGCCTGCGGATTTGTTTGACGCGCTTGCCAACCATGGCGCGTATATTTGCTTCAAGCATATGTGTTTCCAAAGCATCTGCCTCCCGTTGAAGTGCATGAGACCGCTTACTCGCAATGATTCTCGAGCCAGTGGCTGAGTGTCGATTTTACCGCCGAAAGAGGCGGCCGATGAACAGCAGTGTTCCCAGAACGAGCCCGGCCACCAGGCCAGCAACCAGCGACCCCCGTGTATCGAAGACGGGATGAATGGGCCCTTGAACGTTCGCGGGCCAGGAGGAAGATGGTGCTGCTGCCCTCGCCCAGTTCAGCCCGGCGGGCGATCGTCATACCTGTACGCGAGCCGCTCAGGCGCACCTTGTCCCCAATGACCACGCCGGCTCCGCTGTTCTCCACCGATACTACGTCGCCGCGAACGGCCAACGCGCCTGAGAAGCTCATCCCAGCGGTTTCGGCCGTGATCACGCCTGCGCCTCCGGTGCGAAGCCCGACGTCGCCTGCGATAATCCGCCGCGCACCGCCACGATGGATACGGACCATTTCCGCCTCAACCGTGCCGATCTCGGCGCCGCTGAGGTTGACGATCTCGGCCTCGATCAAGTCCTGCTTTGTAGTTTGTTCTCGCTCAGGCTCTTCCATCAAGGGCCTCACATGCGCAAAAAAGGCCCCAACCCCGATCTCGAGGGGGGCGCTTGGCGGTCGTTAGACTCGAATTCTACCCGGGATGTGCGCCCTTCGTCAACCTTGCGTTGATTTCGGAAGGTCGCCATGTTAAACTTCCAGATTGCCTCCCCTCTGGGAGGCGGGAGCAGTTTAATCGCCGCCACCGCTGGGCAGAAGATGATGACGACCTCGTTTCGGAAGCTTCATCACGATCTCCAGTCTAACGCTCGCCATGGGCATCACCACCTGGCGTGGCTCAGGTGCCCGGCTTCGCCGAGATCACGAGCCCAAGCCAGGGTCAGGCCCTTTCAGGCGTGGTCACGATCGAAGGCACTGCCTTTCACCCTGCTTTCCAAGCTTACGGTGTCAGCTTTGCCTATGATCCGAATCCAACCAATACATGGTTTCCTATCGGCGATCAGGTCGCGGCGCCGGTCAGCGACAGCCGCCTGGCTGTATGGGACACGAGTGGATTGACCTCCGGAACGTACCAACTTCGCCTCACCGTGTATCTCGAGGATGGCAAAACGCTTGAGAGCTCCGTTGGGGGCCTGCTCATCGGATCGCGAACGCCTTCGGCCACCCCGGCCAGCTCACCGACTGTGACCTCCATATCTGAGACAGCCATCGAACCTGGGGTCCCGCCCCAGAATGGCAGCTTATCACCCTTTGCACAGCCGACCCCGGCAGACACGCTCTTGCAGGTGTTGAAGGTCGGTGCCATCAGCGCCGCCGCAGTGCTGCTTCTGCTGGGGATGTACGCTGGCCTCCGGCCCAGGGTCCGCGCTTATCTGGGCTCCGTTCAGAACCGCCGGCTGGATCCCAAACGGCGTTCGCGCCGGCGAGGTGACCGATCATGAGCGAACCCTGGCTGATCGCCGGCCTGGGTAACGCCGGCCGGGGCTTTCGTGAAAATCGTCACAATGCGGGCTTCATGGTCATCGACCGTGCCGCCAGACTTTGGGGGACCGACTTCACCAAGACCCAGAACCAGGCCCTGATTGCCGAGAGCCGAATGGACGGGGGGAAACTTCTCTTGGTCAAGCCGCAGACGATGATGAATCTCTCGGGCCGCGCTGTGGCGCCCCTGGCACGCTATTATCGTGTTCCTCTGCAGCAGCTCATCGTCGTCTACGACGACATCGACCTGCCGCTGGGCAGCCTGCGCCTAAGACCATTCGGCGGCACCGGCGGACACCGCGGCATGGAGTCCATTGTTGACGAACTCGGAAGCGACGAGTTCCCACGCCTGCGGGTTGGTATCGGCCGCCCTCCCGGGCGCATGGATCCCGCCGACTATGTCCTTCAGGACTTTGCGGCGGGTGATGCCGAGTTGTTCTCAGAGACAGCCGCTCTCGCCGTCGACTGCCTTTCCCTTCTTCTGTCTGAAGGGATTGAGGCCGCAATGACTCACTTCAACGGCGGTCCCGAGTAGGCGGCGTGAAATCTCAGACGCGCTTCTTTCACCGATTAGGTCCCTGGACTCGTTTGGCAGGTTGAAGGCGGGCCTGGCGGGCGATCGGCCTACGGAGCGCTCACTCCGGGTGCCCAAGGCCGCCCGCCCCACCGTCGCCGCAGCGCTGGCGGGTGAGGAGCCCCGGCCCGTCGTCCTTTTGGTGTCGCGTACGGATCGCCTGCTCACCCTGTCCGAAGAGCTGCCCATGTGGGAGCCAGACCTGACCGTATCGCTCTTCCCCGAACCCAACCCTCTCTTCTACGAGAAGGCGCCCTGGGGCCCGAGGACGCTGCGGCAGCGAATCGGCGCGCTGTATGCCCTAAGCCAGGTCGGGGCGGGCCAGTCCTCCCTCCACCGGCCGCCCGTGATCCTGGCACCCGCCAGGGGCGTGATGTCGCGAACGCTGCCGGCATCGATCTTCAGCGCCCAATGCTGGACCCTGGAGCCGGGCCAGTTGGTGCGCATTGATCAGCTGCTCACGCGGCTACTGGGCATCGGCTTCATGCCGAGCAGTGTCGTCACACAGCCGGGACAGTACAGCCGCCGGGGAGGCATCGTCGACGTGTGGCCGCCAGCCTTGCCAACGCCGGCACGTTTGGACTTCTTCGGCGACGAATTGGACACACTGCGGGCGTTCGATCCGGAAAGCCAACGCTCTTTGGACGCCCTGCCGGCCCTCCAGCTCATGCCCGCCAGGGAGGGCCTGCCCCAGGCATACGATCCCGCTTGGCAAAGCCTCCTTCCGACCCAAGCTTTGGGGGACGACCGCCCCAACCCGGAGGAGCCATTTCTCGAGTTCTTCATCCCATGGATGTGGCAGCGATCGACCTGCCTTTTGGATTTCATCCCTCCCTCGAGCCTCGTCCTTGTGGATGATCGGCTGGCCTTCGAGGAGGCAGTGGACGAATTTGAAGCCCAGGCGCTGGCGCTCCGCCAAGACCAGGTCGACGAAGGGATCCTTCCCGAAGACTCGCCCCTGCCGTATGTCACAAGAACCGAAATCAGTGAATCGCTTGACGGTCTCGGCGCCGTCGATCTGGGCATGTCATCCGTCGAATTCGAGCCCGAGCCCGGGGTCGGCGACGCCTTCGAACCCGGCCCACGCTTCGGTGGCCAGGTCCGGCCCCTTATCGAACATCTCGGTGCTCGCCTAGCAGCCCACGAAACATGCGTGGTCGTCAGCCGGCAGGCATCGAGATTGAACGAAATCTGGCGTTCGGAGGGCGGAGGCGATGCCCTGGTTGAACAGCTCCCCGACGAGTTAGTGTCTGGCGACCTGTATTTCCTACAAGAGGCGCTCAGCGAGGGGTGGTCGTTGCGACTGGAGAACTCGGGCGCAATCCACCTACTCACCGATTCGGAAATCTTTGGCTGGGCACGGCCCCGCCCCCGCCACAGGCATGTTGTGCGTGCCACCTCCCCCGAGTCGAGCTTCGCCGACCTCAAGCCGGGTGACTTCGTGGTCCATATTGACTATGGCATCGGAAGGCTACAAGGCCTGGTCCAACGAACCCTCGACGGTTTAGCTCGAGAGTACCTTCTGGTCGAATATGAGGGTGGCGCTCAGGTCTACGTGCCTGTGCATCAAGCTGATCGATTGACGCGCTACGTGGGGGTGGAGGGAAGCCAGCCTAAGCTCTCCAGCTTGGGGACGACCGAGTGGGAGCGGGTCAAGGGACAGGCGGCGGAGGCCGTCCAAGAGATCGCCCAAGACCTTCTCGACCTTTATGCACGTCGCATGGCCGTGAAAGGTTATGCCTATGGTCCAGATTCGGAGTGGCAGCGCGAACTCGAAGCGTCCTTTCCCTATGTGGAAACCGACGATCAGCTGCGTGCGATCGACTCCGTCAAGTCCGATATGGAAGGACCGCAGCCGATGGACCGCCTGATATGCGGCGATGTCGGTTATGGAAAGACCGAAGTCGCTTTGAGGGCCGCGTTCAAGGCCGTAATGGAGGGTCGGCAAGCTGCCATGCTCGTCCCCACCACCGTCTTGGCGCAGCAGCACTTCACAACCTTCAAACAACGCCTGGCGCCGTTTCCGGTCACCATTGAAATGCTTTCGAGATTTCGCTCGCGCGCTGAAGCCCAGGCAGTGGTGGAGCGGCTGGCGGCGGGCGAGGTGGATATTGTGGTGGGCACCCACCGCCTGCTCCAAAGGGACGTCCAATTCAAGAACCTGGGCCTACTGATTATTGACGAAGAACAGCGCTTCGGCGTTACCCACAAGGAGTACCTGAAACGCATGCGAACGGAGGTGGACGTCCTCACGCTGACGGCCACGCCCATCCCACGCACGTTGTACATGGCCCTAACCGGGGCAAGGGACATATCTACGATTAATACGCCGCCCGAGGAAAGGCTCCCCGTCATCACCTACGTGGGTCGCTACGAACCGCGCCTGATCCGGCAGGCGGTGCTGCGCGAATTGGATCGGGGTGGCCAGGTTTTCTTCGTCCACAACCGTGTCCAGACCATCAACACACTGGCCCGGAGGCTGGACAAGTTGGTGCCGGAAGCTCGGTTGGCCATCGCCCACGGTCAAATGCCGGAGGCACAGCTGGCGGATGTGATGCAGCGCTTTTCGGTTGGTGACATTGATCTTCTTGTAAGCACTTCCATTATCGAATCGGGTTTGGACATCCCCAACGCCAACACCCTGGTCGTGGACAGGGCAGACATGTTCGGGCTGGCGCAGTTGTACCAGCTTCGAGGAAGGGTCGGACGAAGTTCGACTCGCGCCTATGCCTACTTCCTGCGTCATCCGCAAGACCATCCAAGCGAAGAGGCCCAACGCCGCCTAGAGATCATCGCTGAGAACTCTCAGCTAGGAGCAGGCTATTCGATCGCCCTCAGGGACCTAGAGATGCGCGGTGCAGGTGACATCCTGGGCACGCGCCAGCATGGCCACATCGCCGCCATCGGTTTTCACCTCTACACCCGCCTGCTTGCCACAGCCGTGCGTCGGCTCCGTCTTCAAACGCCAGGGCCACTGCCGAGGTCAGACGTCATGGCCGATGCCCGCGCCCCGCTCTCGGTCTCCATCGAGCTCCCGCTGGCGAGTGTCATCCCCACGGGCTTCGTCGGGGACCGTGACCTCAGGCTGCAGCTGTATCGTCGCATGGCGGAGACCCGGTCTCTGTCCGAAGTGGGCGCGCTGCAATCGGAGCTCGAAGACCGCTTCGGGCCCTTGCCGTCTGAAGTTGAAAACCTGCTCTACCAGTTGAAGGTGCGGATCCTGGCAGCCGATGCCAACGTCGAAGGGATCGGGATGGAAGGGCGACAGATCCTGCTCCGGATGCAGTCGATCTCCGAGGACACACCGATTCACGACCTCGGGCCAGACGTTCGCCTAAGCCGAAAGGGACTTTGGCTGCTGCGTGAAGGAAACCAGGATTGGCCAGTGCGCCTGCTTCAGGTGCTGGATGCCCTGGGGAAGCTGGAGGCCGTCGTGCCCATGCCGGTGCCAGCTACACCGAACGGCGATCACACCTGAGATCGGTACTGCACCAGCCCCACCAGATAGGGGTCCCCGTCGATGTACTCGATCAGCACTGTCCAGGCACGCCAGTTGAATTCATGACCCTCATCCGGCGACGGCCGATAGAACTCGTAGAAATTGAGATTGGTGTAGACGGCCGGCCACCGAAAGTCCTGGACAACGGATCCGAGCTGTAGATCATCACAGGTTAGGACGGGCCCACTGGTCAATACATCGTCGAGCTGAGGCAATATGATTTCGGCGAAGGACCCATTGATTTGGGTGTTGCTGGCAAAATGCGTGCCCCAGCTGATAACTGTAGGATCGGCGAATAGATCCGCCGCCTGCTCCTTTGTGAAGTGAACTTCGGGATTCCACCAATCCACCCTGATCAAGAGCCCACGGGTGTCGCTCACCAAGCCGGCCAACGTGTCCCCGTCCCGATTGGCTATCGCATTGGACAATGCACCGACGATGGCGTTGGCCCGCGCATCGCCACAGAACTGTTCTGGAGCGACGTACTCCGTGAGCTTGGAAGCCTGAACCCAACCCGTCCGCCCGTCCGGCCGCACAATCTCCACCCACTGGGAACTGCCCAAGAGCGTCGCATTGCCGGTCAGTAGGATGCCCCGTTGCTGAGGGGTGAGATAGCCGTTTGGCGTTCCTGAAAGACCGGCGTTGACTCGCACGGGCAACTGGCCCCCATCCTCTACGCCGACCACGCCGTACTCCACCCCAGTCGTAACCGGAGGGCCCACCTCGGTTGGAGTCGAGGTCGGAATTAGGATTGTCGGCGTTGGTCGGAAAGGAGTTGGAAGGCTTTGAACTGGCACAGCCGCCCGCGTACATGCGGCTATCAGCAGACAACCCATGATGAGAACGTTGCCCAACTGCGCGGCCGGAGGCCCGGCCCTGAACAAGCGGAAGGGAGAACGCTTGGCACGATCCAGGCCTCGATTCGGGCGCGGTTTGCCCACGGGACCCACCGACCGTATCGACCTAGCCGCTGGCCGCGGAGACGTGCGTGGTGCTGGAATCGGACTTGCCCGCGGGCCTGAATTTGGGTTTGGTGCCGCTGGTTGCAGGCCGCAGGGCCAGTTCGAAGACCTCGTCCATGTGCCGAACCAGCTTGAACTCGAGTGCCGCCCGAGCCTTGGCGGGGACTTCCACAAGATCCTTCTTGTTCTGCGCCGGAAGGATGATGCGCGCCAATTTCAGCCGGTAGGCTGCCAGGACCTTTTCCTTCACCCCGCCAATGGGAAGCACACGCCCCCTGAGAGTGATTTCGCCGCTCATCCCCAAATCTCGGTAGATTGGGCGACCGGTGAGGGCAGACGCCAATGAGGCCGCCATCGTAATGCCGGCGCTGGGGCCGTCCTTGGGGATGGCGCCCTCCGGAATATGGATATGGATGTCGGTGTTCTCGAACATCTCTGGATCAAACCCGAGCTCATTTGCTCTAGATTTCACAAATGAGAGCGCCGCTTGCGCCGATTCCTGCATCACATCTCCGATCTGCCCGGTGATCTGCAGGTTGCCCTTGCCTTCGACCAAGAGCACTTCGACGGGAAGTGTATCCCCGCCGTTCTCTGTCCATGCGAGGCCCAAAGCGGCCCCCACCTGGTCTTCCCGTTCCGGTTCTCTGGGGCTGATCTGGGGCGGTCCGAGCAACCGGGCGAGCATGCCGGGAGTGATCCGCTTGGGCGCCTTGCGGCCTTCGGCCTTCTTGCGGGCCACCTTACGACAGATCTTGCCGATTTCACGCTCCAGATTGCGAACTCCGGCCTCCCAGGTGTACTCACGAATGATCACCTGAAGGGCCTTCTCGCTTATCGCCAACTCGTCCTTCTCCAGACCGTTCTGTTCGATCTGGCGCGGAATGAGGAACTTATCGGCGATGATCAGCTTTTCCTCTTCGATGTAGCCTGGGAACTCGATCACTTCAAGCCGATCCAGCAGAGCCGACGGGATGGAGTCCAACGTGTTGGCAGTGGTGACGAAGAGCACCTTGGAGAGATCATAGCCAATCTCGAGATAGTGGTCAGAGAATCCGTGGTTTTGCTCGGGGTCAAGCACCTCAAGCAACGCCGCCGATGGATCTCCCCTGAAGTCGTTCCCCAACTTGTCGATCTCATCCAGCATGAAAAGCGGGTTGATGGTTCCGGCCTTCCGCATGCCCTGCAAGATGCGGCCGGGCAGTGCGCCGATATACGTTCGACGGTGACCGCGAATTTCTGCCTCGTCTCTGACCCCGCCCAGTGAGATGCGGGCGAATTCTCGGCCGAGGGCGCTGGCAATCGATTGGCCCAAAGACGTCTTCCCCGTCCCGGGCGGCCCGACAAAGCACAGGATAGGCTGACGCTGCTTGCCGCCCGCCAGACTGCGCACAGCTATGTATTCGAGGATGCGCTCTTTGGCCTTGTCCAGTCCGTAATGCCTCTTGTTGAGGACCCGCGAGACATGCTTGATGTCCAGGTTGTCTTCGGTGGCATTGGACCAGGGAAGCTCGATCAGCCAATCCAGGTAGGACCGGATGATTCCGACCTCCGGCGACATCGGCGGCATCTGCGTCAGACGTTGGACTTCCTTATGCGCCTTGGCCGCTACCTCTTCGGGAAGTTCGAGGTGATCGACCCGCTCCCGCAGCTCCGTCACTTCTTGAGTTCCAGATGTCCGACTCGCCTAATTCGCTTTGAATAGCCTTCATCTGCTCCCGCAAGTACATCTCGCGCTCGAGAGCGATCGACCTCGTTCTGGACTTGCGCGTGAATATGATCCTCCAACTCGAGGACATCCAATTCTCTGCCAAGAAGGAGGCTCAGTCTCTGGAGACGCGCCATGGGTTCGAACGTCTCTAGCATCTCTTGGCGTTCGGTGATGGTCAGGGTCAGCGCCGAGGTCACGAGGTCTGCAAGCCAGCCGGGATCCTCTATGTTGACGGCATACAGGTAGGCCTCTTCGGGCAACGTTCGACTCAGGCGAACGGCCCGTTCGAAGAGGGTGAGCACGGCCCGCATGAGGGCCAGGCTCTCGGTACTCCGGGACTTGGGCTCATCCACCGGCCTTGCCTGCGCCCGGAGGGCACCGTCCACAACCACATAGCGGATGATTTCAACACGTCGCCGCCCCTGCGTCAGGATGGAAATAGACCCGTCGGGCATTTGGAGCGGGCGGCTCACGGCGACCTCAGTGCCGATATTGTACAAATCACTCGAGGTGGGGTTTTCGACATGGGCATCGATCTGGGCCACAGCGATCATCGTCTCCCCACTGTGAGCAGCATCCTCGATGGCCGATAGCGTGGGCTCATGATCAACGAAGAGGGGCGTCACCATATTGGGGAAGACAATAACATCCCTTATCGGCAAGATGGCGCATTCGATCAGACCCTCGTCATCCATGAGAGCATCATCGATGTCATACAACTCGTCTGCCCGCCGGCTCATCCCTTCGCCGAACTCCGGGAAAAGCTGGTGGGTCCAATAGGAAATCGAAGCGCTCATGTCGTGGGCTTGCCCTTCTCCGATCGGCGAGATGCTTTCCACTCTGCTTCTTGGGCTCCCAGAATCTCACCAACGACGAACAAGCTGCCGGTGGCCAGCACGACCGTGTTTGGGGCCGCATCCGACACAGCCGTCCGCAGCGCATCAAGCACGGATGTTTCGCTTTCGGCAGGGAACCCCAATCCGATGGCCAGATCCACCAGGGAGTCAGGATCCTCCGCCCGAGGGTGGAATGCCTGCGTGAAGATGATCCGCTCCGCCACGGGCGCCAATTCGAGCAGCATGCCTTTGAGGTCCTTGTCGGCCGAGGCGCCGAATATCAGCGTCACCGGGCGATTTGGATAGACCGATCGAACGGTGTCCGCCAGCCGCCTGGCGACTCAGCGTTGTGGGCGGCATCTACCACAACATCCGGGGACTGGGAGAGGATTTGGAATCGGCCTGGCCAAATCACGCCAGCGAAGCCGCGTTGGACGGCATCATCGTCTACTGGGAGTCCGCGCCCCCTCGCCAGGTCCAGCGTGGCGTAGGCCGCTGCAGCGTTTTCCAGCTGATGCTGGCCGAGGAGCGGAATGCGTAAGCTGAGCCTGCGGCCGTTATCGCCGGGACCCGTGATGGCCAAGGATTGGCCCGCCAAGTCTTGAGACACCCCCTCCACGCGCCAGTCCTTGCCCACTTCGACCACCGGCGAGTCGATCTCGTCCGCCCGGGCCAAGATAGATTCTCTGGCCTCGGATGGTTGGGGGGAGAGCACCAGCGGGACACCGGGCTTAAGGATGCCTGCCTTCTCGTAAGCGATCTCCGCCAGGGTCTCCCCCAACAATTGTGTATGGTCCAATGAGATGGACGTGATAACCGTGACCATAGGCTGGATCACGTTGGTGGCATCCAGCCTTCCGCCAAGCCCGACCTCGATCACGGCGCAATCTACCGCCATCCTCGCGAAATGCAGGAAACCCAGGGCGGTGATCAGCTCAAACGTCGTCAGATCAGGCACGTGCGGAACGTGGATGCGCAGCAGGTTTGTGATGTCGACCACCTCCTCAGCCGGGATCTGCTCACCGTCAATCTGTACCCGTTCGGTGAACTGAACCAGATGCGGGGAGGTGTACAGGCCGGTTTTGTAGCCGGCCTGGGTCATGGCCGAGGCGATTAAGGCCGAGACCGAGCCCTTGCCTTTGGTGCCGGCGACATGCACGGTTGGGTATGCCAACTGTGGATTTCCCAGGCGCGCCATTAGGTCCGCCATCCGAGCCAAATCGAACGCATCGGCGGAATAGCGATCACTTCTCTCTCGACTGTAATCGACGAAGCTGTACAGGTAGTCGAGGGCTTCCTGGTAGGGGAGATTGGTCATCACGTTAAACCGGGATTCTAACCTCCGGACCCCCTTCACACAAGGACGGATGTCCTTGCCCGTCTGGCGCTTTCGCGCTATCATCGGCCCACATACCCACCTGCTCCAACAGGAGGTGTTACCCACCCACAAGATACAAGTCTCATGCCGGAGCTAAAGCCGAACCACCCATCTTTTATTTCCCGAGGAGGAGAAAGCAACAATGCGTAACAACCGTCTCTTTATCGTGCTGAGCCTCATGGTCTTGGCCGCCATGGTGCTCGGCGCCTGCGCCCCTGCAGCCACGCCAACCCAGGCCCCCGCCGCGCCAACGCAGGCTCCCGCCCCGACCGCAGCGCCGACCATGGCGCCGGAGCCCACCCAAGCCATGCCAGCCTTTGGAACGGCGGACAACCCGATCGTGGTTGCCTTTGAGCCGTCAGGCACTTCCCAAGAGATCACCGCTGGCGGCCAGGAGCTGCTGGACCTGCTCTCCAAGGAAACCGGCCTGACCTTCAAGGGCGTGGTCCCGACTTCCTATGCCGCGCTGACCGAAGCCATGGGCTCCGGCAACGCGCAGATCGGCTGGATGGCGACCTTCGCCTACATTCTGGCCAGCCAGCAGGGCTATGCCGATGTGGCGTTGATCACCAACCGCTTTGGGTCGGATCACTACGGCTCACAGTTCATCGCCAATGTGTCCTCGGGCTTCACGCCGGCCGCTGACACGCCTGCCACCGAGGCCGAGCTCCCGACCTTGCTCCAGTTCAAGGGCAAGACGGCATGCTTCGCCGATGAGCAGTCCACCTCCGGCCACGTGATCCCGGAGATCTTCCTCAAGAAGGCCGGCCTGACCGACGCCGACATCCCGGATCCTGTGTACGCAGGCGGCCACACTCAGGTGGTTCAGGCCCTCTATGATGGTGGTATCTGCGATTACGGCACGACCTTCGTGGATGCACGTTCCAACATCGCCACGGACCACCCGGATGTGAACGACAAAGTCGTGGTGATCTACCAGACCGAGGCGATCATCCCGAACGACAACATGTCCTACGCTCCGGACATGCCTCAGGATCTGCGCGATCAGATCACGGCTGCCATGATGAAGATCGCTGGCACCGAAGACGGCAAGACAGCCCTCAACGATCTGTACCAGATTGGCGGGCTCGTTCAGGTTGACGATACGGCCTACGATACCTTCCGCTCCTATCTGGAAGCTTCGGGCCTCGATCTCAGCCAGTACGTTAAATAGGCTCTGGCCGATGAACATCGAGGGGAGAAAAGCCAAGCTTTTCTCCCCTCGATTCTTGTCCTAGCGGGAGGTGTTTAGTTGCTTCGCGTTGAACATCTCACCAAGGTCTATCCCAGCGGAACGGTTGCACTGAAGGATGTGAACTTCGAGGTCGAGGACCGCGAGTTCCTGGTCATCATCGGCCTCTCAGGCTCCGGAAAGTCCACGTTGCTTCGCTGCATCAACCGCCTGATTGATCCCACCGAAGGCCGCATCCTCATGGATGACGTCGACATCACCAAGGCCTCGCCGACAGAACTTCGGCATCTGCGGCGACACATCGGGATGGTGTTCCAGCAGTTCAACCTGGTCAAGCGCAGCAGCGTGATGACCAATGTTCTCTCGGGCAGACTGGGATACGCCAACCCCTTCATGAGCTTGATCGGGATTTGGCCAAAGGCGGACCGCGAGAGAGCCATCCGGGCGCTGGATCGCGTTGGGATTGCCGACAAGGCCCACGCTCGCGCCGATACGCTCTCAGGTGGCCAACAGCAACGGGTCGGGATTGCCCGCTCCCTGATGCAAGAACCCAAGCTGATGCTGGCCGACGAGCCGGTCGCCTCGCTGGACCCTGTGCTTTCGCACTCCATCCTCAAGTATCTCGAGCAGCTCAACCAAGAAGGCATTACCGTCCTGTGCAGTCTCCACTTCCTTGACCTGGTCCACCGCTATGCCACGCGCGTGATCGCTCTCAAGGATGGAGTCAAGGTCTTTGAGGGTCTCCCCAAGGAAATTAACCGAGCCAAATTCAAAGAGATATACGGGGAAGAAGCCCAGGAAGTTCGCGCGACAGAAGTCGTTGAGGCGGACTAGGCATGGCTGTGAATTCAGCCTCTGGTCAAACCGAGCGATCCCCTTGGGTCGCTGCCTTGCTCTCGCTCATCCTGCCTGGGGCGGGCCAATTCTATGCGCGCCAACCTTATCGCGGCGTCACGGTTTTCATCAGCACAGCCATCATGCTTGTCATCGCTTTCTGGTACAGGGTACCGGCGTGGTACGCCGCGCCGGCCATCGCCTGGATCTGGAACATCTGGGACGCTGTCGGAGCGGTGCATGGCAGGCTGCGCTCTGCTTTCCTGCCAATAACTGCCTTGCTGGTCATGGGCTATGTTATCGGTTGGCAGATTACCGAGATTGATCCTTCTGCTCTAACCCAGAACATCGACAGGGCCCGATCCATCGTGGGCCCCATGCTGCGGCCGGATTTCCTTGCCCGCGAGGAGATCTCGCAAAAAGGCTGGGCGCCAATCGAGGTCCCATGCGGACCTAACCCCCCGGCTTCCACCAACACGGTGGACGGCATCTCTGTGGAAATAACCCCGAATTGCGGCAAGTTGAAAGACACTCTGACGGTGCACGCCAGCGGGTTGTGGCCGGACAGAGAGACGCTGATCCAATGGTCGACGCCGATAGGTGACCGCCTCCCGTTGGGGGAGGGCTTCATCACCAACCTGTATGTGATGTCTGACGCGCAAGGGGAACTCAGCTTCACGGTTCAGATCCCGCCCAGCGCGACCGCCGCCGCCCCTGACCCCACGCTTCCTCTCGAACATCGAGTGTACTTGACCCAATCCCAGACTCAGCCGGGTTTCAAGCTTTCCAAGAACGGCGGCTACGTTGTGACGGGCATTGTCGAGACGCTGTTCCTGGCCTTGATGGCCACGACTCTGGGCACGCTGGGGGCGATCCCGGTCAGCTTCCTGGCCGCCAGGAATTTGATGGGGGGGAACCCCTTCACCCTGATTGTATACACGCTGACACGCACCATGCTGAATATCGTGCGCTCCATCGAACCGCTGATCATCGCCATCATATTCGTGGTCATTGTCGGATTGGGTCCGTTTGCAGGGGTGATCGCAATGACCATGCATACGGTTGCCGCCCTTGGCAAGCTTTATTCAGAAGTGATCGAGGGGATCGACCCGGGCCCCTTGGAAGCCATTCGGGCGACTGGCGGGACCTGGCTGCAGATGGTCCGCTATTCAGTCATCCCGCAGATTGTGCCGCCGTTCGCATCGTTCACGCTGTTCCGGTGGGATATCAACGTTCGCACCTCGACCATCATCGGGTTTGTCGGTGGTGGTGGAATCGGCTTCTACTTGTATCAATGGATTATCAAGGGTGACTACCGCGCCGTGAGTTCATCTTTCATTGCTATCGCTGTGATCGTCATCATCCTTGATTTCGTAAGTGCCAAGGTAAGGGCCAGGTTGGTATAGCATGGAACCCCATGAGTTCAACGTTCGCCGGTCCTTTGTCACTGGCCTTCTAGTCCTCCTGGCGATCGGTGCCTATGTGATCGGCTATCGTGTCACTGAGATCAATCCCGCCAAATTGCTGTCCTCGCTGCCGAAAGGCGAGAAGATCCTCAGTTCGTTGATTCGGCCAGATCTGTTCACACGCGAGACCACTGATACGACAATTGAAATCGTGTTCCCAGTGCCCTGCGGGTCGGCCCAGCCCACGGTCGAATTCCGGGGATGGTCCACGGATTGTTGCCAGCCCCTCCTGCGGCAACCCAGGTGACATTGTGACCATCCATGGCACCAACATGGCGCCCGATAATCCGGTTAAGCTTCAGTGGCTCCTGCCCACAGGAAACACCCTGTTCTCGGAATTGCCGACTACCGATGCAAATGGCAGTTTCACTGCCCAGGTCGAAGTCCGTCCGGTCACAGCCACGACTGATGGAATACCCAGCCATCTGCAGGCGTTGACGTCAGTTCCGTTTGGCAAGTTGATTCCCAGCCAGTCCCTGATCGATGTTTTGAACAACATCATGGTGACGATCTTCATGGCTTTGCTTGCCACAACCGCCGGGACGATTGTCGCCGCACCCATAAGCTTCCTGGCGGCACGAAACATCATGGGGCGCAACCTGGTGGGCACATCCGTCTATACGATCATGCGGGGAGTGCTAAACGTCACGCGGTCGTATGACTCCCTTGTACTGGCGACCGTGTTCGCGCTCTGGGTCGGCTTTGGGGCCTTTGCTGGCGTGATGGCTCTGACCGTAATCACGGTGGCCTCCCTGGGGAAGCTCTTTTCCGAGGCCGTCGAGAGCATCGATCCCGGCCCCATCGAGGCGGTGGCTGCAACCGGTGCGACCGGGATGGAGGTCGTCCGTTTTGCAGTCGTTCCCCAAGTCATCCCGGACTTCATCTCCTACATCATCTACCACTGGGACATTAACGTCCGTATCAGCACCATCCTCGGCTTCGTCGGCGGCGGCGGCATCGGCTTCTATCTCAGCCAGCGCATCAACGTCCTCGAATACCGTAAGGCAGGCACGGCCATCTGGGCCATCATCATCGTCGTCTGGGCCATGGATTTCCTGAGCGCCGAGATACGCAAACGCTACACCTAAGCCGTTGCTTGATGGATAGACCACGACCTCCAAACGGACTCGACCCCAATGCTGGGGACCGGCTCGCACCTCCTACCGGCCGGTGATATAATCCCGCCCAAGTTTTCGCCATGTTTACCATCGACTTGCCCGTCCTCGTGCTTAACGCCAACTTCGAGCCGCTCAATGTGTGCTCGACCAGAAGGGCTTTGGGGTTGGTCATCTCCGGCAAAGCCGAAATGCTCCTCAATGGCCGGGGCACCATCCAGGCCGTGCGCAAGGCCTATCCCCGTCCCTCGATCATCCGCCTGGAATACATGATCAAACGCCCACGGCCGCGTGTACGGCTCAGCAAGCGGGAGATCTTCCGGCGGGACCACTACACCTGCCAGTATTGTGGCATTCAAGGTGGACACCTGACGCTGGACCACGTTGTCCCTCGCCATCTCGGCGGCGAACACTCTTGGGACAACCTTGTGACTGCCTGCGCCCAGTGCAATCTCAAGAAGGGCGGCCGCACCCTACAGAAGGCGCAAATGCACCTACGCCAGGTGCCGCACGAACCGCGCCCCACGGCAAGCTACATGTTTGGAACACACTTGGCGGAAAATCAGTCCTGGGAGCCCTACCTGGAAGGCTGGTAGCCTTCGCCTGCGCTATCCCTCCCCAATCCATCCAGCAGCGCCATCATCGAGCCACCGACTACCCCCTGCCCGCCGGTCACGATCGGTATCTCGCTTCTCAGGACCACCTGCGTGAGGTCCCGAAGCGCATCGTCGTCGATCTGATCCGGCCAGCCCAGGTCCGCTGACCACCTATCCGACTCGGACGGCCAAGGGCCGCGGTGCGCCATCCAGACGCGCGAATTCCCAGACGGCTGCCTGAACCAACTCCTCCAAGTTACGTATGAATTGCTCAGCCCCCCACGTCTCCAATGCCTCCGCGACCAGCGACCGCACGCTGCCGCTTGCCAGCCGCCCGCTGGCCACCATGCCCCGCTCTTCCACGTAGCATCGCACCCACACGGCCAGCTGGCTCTCGAGGCGAGCCCACACCTGGGACGAAGCTCGCCCGATCACGGCTAGGCTGTTGCCTGGAACGATCAGCGCGTGCTCGAGGTTTTCGATCCTCGCTTGGAGAGACCCGCCGGCCGAGGCTGCGAACCGGCGCAGACGTTCGCCAGCAAGCGCGTGCCGACCGACCATGATCACATCAGCGGGGGTGTCGAGGTCTGCGCGATTAGGTGTATCCGGAGGCAAAGCGCTGACACTGTAGCCCGCCTCTTGCGCCAGCACCCATCCCAACATGTTGTCCTTGGGTAGGCGCTCGACCAGCGAGGCGAAGGCGCTGGTGTCGTTGATCACCAGCCAGTCGGAGGAGTGAAGGTTGTTGACCAGTCCGGCTTGGTCCCCCAGGTCACTCGCCTGCTCGAAGATCTCAGATAGTGCTTGAGGGGTAAGAAGTGGGGCGCTGGATCCGCCAAAGTACGCAAGGCGTTTCCAGCCGTTTTCGGAACACAAGTCTCGGATCCTTCGCCCAAAGTGAAATTCGCCGGTGCTCGCCGGAGCGAGGGCCGCACCGAGCTCAGTGAATGCCTCGCGATCCGCCGGATCGGCCGCATCGACGACAACATCGACCCCTCCGACCTGTGACAGGCGAGCCCAGAGATCGGCGGCGGCTGCCGTGCGCGCCTCCGCCATCCACTCCTGCGCAGGATGGCCCCCACGCGGAGCGATCATGATCAACGTGGGATAGGCGGGCATGGGTTTCACCGGGCAGCAATCCAGCTGGCGGATCGCTGCCGCTGGGCTAGCCGATCTCGGTTTCGATCAATCCGAACGACTCGATCTCGTCGCCGGTAGAGGACGTTCACCTGGCCGGTGTCGGCGTCCAGATACACAAAGAAGTTCTCATGCCCCAGCAGCGCCATTTGCTCCAAAGCCTCGGCTTCGTCCATTGGCAACAGCAAGAATCGCTTCCTGCGAACGATTGGGTCTTGACTTTGCTCGGGCTCCTCTTCCAAGGACCCCTGAGGCGCGACGATCTCTGACACGCTGCGCCCGTCTCCACGCGGATCCCAATGACGGCCTTTGTAGCGGTCGATTTGCCGGACGATCTTCTCCAGAGCTGCGTCGACCGAGGCTTGCATGTCGTCACTTCGCTCTTCGGCCCTCAGAAGCACGCCCTTTCCCCGGATTGTGAGCTGCGCCACCTGTCTGTCGCCGGCACTCCGGGCTGACTTCGCATAGGTCAGATCAGCCGTAGCTTCCTCCAGAACATCAAAGTAGCGTTCAAGCTTGTTGATCTTCCTGGTGATGTTATCTTGCATCTGATCCGTGAGCTCAAATTGGCGGGCGTTGATCTGGATTCTCATTGTGGTCTTGGCCTCCATGTGTGTTCGCCCCTGGATCAATGTGTCCGGCACGTGCCACCGTCAAGCCATACACGCGAGATGCACCAGCGTCGATCAGGCTCATGGCGCATGCCTCAAGAGTTGCCCCAGTTGTGTAAAGGTCATCGATAACGATAACCCGATTTTCTCTCACCGACGTAGATGGCGCCACGAAAGCTCCGGCGACGTTTTCTCTCCTCTGCGCCGGGCCAAGCCCGACTTGCGTTCCGGTCTCTCTACGCCTGGCCAGCACGTCGGGGCGCATCGGCAGGCCGATATGGCTACCCAATGCCGCGCCCAACAGGTCGGCCTGGTTGTAGCCGCGCTGCATTGTGTCGGTTTGGGCTTAGAGGGACGGCCGTGATGATGTCCGCTCGCCATCCGGCCATCCGATAGACATCGGCGAGCCAGCCACCCATCAGATCTGCCAACCGGCGGTCGGGACGGTATTTGAGATGGAGAATGGCAGCGTCCAGGGGCGGGCGGTACCAGGCGAAGGACCGGGAGAGCAACCTGGGTGGGTCCTGGCGGCAGGCTCGGCACACGCCCCCACTTCTCGCCATCGGTCGACCGCACAGCGCGCACATCGGGTCGCGTAAGGGTCTCAAGATCGGCGGCGCAAGAAGAACACCAAACCGATCCGGGAGATGAGCATCCAGCACATTGTGGGGGAAAGAGGAGATCGAGAACAGCCTCAAGCCAGAAGCGAGGTTGATGTATGCGATGTCGAACCGATATCTGACCCACCCACGGCCCTCCCCCCCAGCCAGGGTCAAGCTGCATTCCTATGTCGATGGCGGCTGGTTGTATCGATCAGCCGCCCGATCCCAAGATTCCGCCCAGCGGCGACCTCAGCAAGAGCATAGCCGCCGGCCCCAGCAGGATGATGAGCAGGGAAGGAAAGATCAGGATTCCGATCGGGAAGATCATCTTGATCGGGGCTCGGTGGGCTTCCTCTTCCGCCATCTGGCGGCGCCGGACCCGCATCTGGTCAGATTGAATGCGCAGGACCTTGGCCATGCTCACGCCCAGCTGCTCCGACTGGATGACGGCCGCCACAAAGCTCGTCATTTCGCCCACACCCAAGCGCTCGGCCATGTCGCGCAGAGCCTCTCGGCGCAGTTTGCCGAGACGGATCTCTTGGATCACGCGGCCGAATTCGAGCGACAGGTCGTTCTCCCACTTCTCATTGACTTTGGACATGGCAGCATCAAAGCCCAGCCCGGCCTCAACGGCGATCGTCAACAGGTCGAGGGCATCCGGCATGGCACGGAAGACGCCCTTCTGGCGACCGTTGATCTTGCTCCGCAGCCAGAGATCCGGGAAGAAGAACCCCAGGAGAAGGAACAGCACCGACAGCATCAGGCCTTGCAGCCAGTTGCGCCCGGTGAACAGGAACACCAGAAAGATCATCCCACCCAGGACTGCTGCGGCAACGAAGCGCAAGGCGAGAAAGAACGCCGGATCCAGCTGCATCGGATTGCCAGCCATTTCGAGCCGCCGGCGGGTACTTTCCAACGTGGCCTGAGGCGTGAACTTCTGAGCCATCTGACCGATGCGATTGAAGAGGGGAAGGATGACGCGCTCGTAGAAGCGCTGAGAAAGCTCAATTTCCTCCAGGCTGATCGGCTCGTCACGGACGCTGAACTCCGCCAGACGCTCAGAAATGGGATCTTGAGCCGTCGGAGCCCGTATGCCTGCGATAACCAGCACAACGGCCAGCAGCACAACGATCGCCAACAATCCTGCAATCAGAGGGATGGACATGGTATGGAGTCTCCCTTTGTGAAAAACGTCACTAAATGTCTATGTCTACGATCTTCTGCGTGATGAAGAAGCCGCTTACGATCATGATCCCCGCCAAAATCAACAGCGGAATGCCGCACATGCGGGTCTCCGGATTGAAGAACTGCATTAAGTAGGGCCGGTTGACCAGGAAGAGCAATGCCATGAGGGTAATCGGCAGCGCCGAGATCACCCAGGCGGTCGCACGGCCCTGCGCGGTAAGGGCCGAGATTTCGCCGCGGATTCGCACGCGCTCTCGAATCGTGTAGGAGATCGTGTCCAAAATCTCGGCCAGATTGCCGCCCACTTCGCGCTGAACGTTGATGGCGGTCACAACCATATCCAGGTCATCGCTGGTGATCCTGCGAAGGATGTGTTCCAGCGCCTCTTCCATCGGAATACCCAGTTGGATTTCCTGAACCACCCGGTGAAACTCCACAGAGATCGGCGCAGGTAGCTCACGGCTGACAGCCTCCATCGCCTGCAGGGTTGAGAAGCCGGCCCTGAGACCATTGACCATCAGGTTAATCATGTCACCCAACTGATTGTCGAACTTCTTGAGGCGGCCCCCGATGGCCGATTTGACGTAAATGCTCGGGATGAAAGCGCCGCCGATCCCGAGCGGAACAGCGATCAGCAGCGATCGGGTGAGAATAAGCGACACAATGGCTGTACCGAAGGCGCTGATAATCATCACGGCGATGTACTCGGCGGGACGGAATTTGAGATCCGCCCGGGCGAGATTCCGAGAGATGTTGGCGAATACCTCGGTGCCCTCACCCATCCTGTTGGCCAGGTCAGAAAGCGGGCTACCGCGATCCTTCTTGGCGTCGGCCGCATCGGACGACAGCGTGGTCACCATGCCACCGGTCTCCGCGTACCGCCCAAGGCGCTCTTCGACTACCGAGCGGCTGCCGAGCAGAGACATCAGGCCGCCCGCAACCAACATGAGCAGCCCCAATCCCCCACCAATATACAGGAGCAAGACAGGTTCCATAACAATATCCCCCGAATCTAGTACCTGCGCTCGCCGACGCCGAAGATAGAGGGTGGCAGGTGAATTCCGAAGGCCTCGATCTGATCCATGAACTTCGGCCGCAGGCCGGTTGGCCTGAGCCGTCCAATAACACGTCCGTCCTCGATAGCGGTCTGCTCAAACACGAACAGATCCATCATCGTGATGACGTCGCCTTCCATGCCCTGTACTTCGGAGATATGGGTCACCTTGCGCGCGCCGTCTCGCATGCGCTCCAAGTGGACCACCAACTGAAGGGCGGAAGAAATCTGCTCGCGAATAGCCCGCTGCGGCAGATCCATGCCAGCCATCAAGGTCATGGTCTCGATACGGGAGAGCGTATCCCGGGGGCTATTGGAGTGAGCCGTGGTCATAGAGCCGTCATGGCCGGTGTTCATGGCCTGAAGCATGTCCAGTGCAGCCAAGTCTCGGATTTCCCCAACGATGATGCGGTCGGGGCGCATTCGCAAGGCGTTCACCACAAGGTTCTGAATGGTGACTTCGCCACGGCCCTCGATGTTCGGCGGGCGTTTTTCCAGCGATACCACGTGCTCCTGGCGCAACTGAAGCTCGGCTGCGTCCTCGATGGTGACGATGCGTTCGTCGGACGGGATGAATTGGGACATGACATTGAGGAAGGTCGTCTTCCCCGAACCGGTACCACCGGAAATGATCATGTTCACCCGGGAGACAACCGCGGCTTTGAGGAACTCTATGGCTTCAGCCGTCACCGTCCCGAACTCAATCAACTGCTCAATCGTGATCGGGATCTTGGCGAATTTTCGGATCGTCAGCACCGGCCCGACGAGCGAAATGGGTGGGATGATTGCGTTGACGCGCGAGCCATCCGGAAGGCGAGCATCGACGTACGGGCTGGACTCATCGATGCGCCGGCCGAGCGGCGCCACGATGCGGTCAATAATGCGCATTAGATGGTCGTCACTCTCGAATGACGCCGGCTCGCGGAGGAGTTTGCCCGACCGCTCGATGTAGATGTTCTTGGAGCCGTTGACCATCACCTCGGTGATGGTCTCATCGGCCAGCAGGGGCTCCAGCGGACCCAGGCCAAGTATCTCGGCCACGATCTGCTCGAACAGTCGGCGCCGCTCCGGGCGAGACAGGACGATCTTCTCTTCTGCCAGGATGTTCTCAAAAAGCTCCTCGATCGTGCGCCGGACCTCTGCCGTCTGGCTGACATCCATCGTCGGATCGAGTTCCGACAGTAGTTTGTTTTGGACGCGCGTCTTGAGGTCGTGGTAGGTGTCACGCTGAACCGTGCCTGGAGGCGAACTGCGCCTGGCACTGATGCCGCTCAGGCGACCCGTGCCATCCTTTCGGGATGGCACGCTGGGGCTGGCACCACTGCCTTCGGGAGCCTGGCCCTGTTCAATACGTTTGAGTAGAGACAACGAGTACCTCCAAGCGCCCTATCACGGGCCGTATCCCCCCATTATCGGCTGAAGAGCCTCGGCCTTTCGGTTTCCTGCTCGGACTCCAGTTCCCCGGGGCCCTCAACCAATCTTTGCCTGATTGTACCAAGAAGATCCAGGATGTTCTTTGCAGGTACCTTACCCTTTTCGCCTAACAATAATGGGATTCCGCGGTTAATGGAGCTTGTTACGACCTGCTCCTCGGCCGGAATCTCGCCGTCAACGGGCCGTTTCAGGTTTTCGGCGACAGCCTCGCTGCTGATCCCTGTCTTGCGATCGGTCTTGTTCAGAACGAAGAACACCTGTTCGCGCGGATACTCAAGCACGCTCAGCAAATCGAACAAGAGCCGCACATCCTTGATGGCGGGGATATCAGGCGTCGCCACGGCCACCAGCAGATCGGCAGCGTCAAGGATCGCCAGGGTCACGTCGTCCATAACCGAACTTGTGTCAACCACGACATAGGCGAAGTTGGCCTTCATGTATTCGAGGACCTTGCGAACCTGATCGGCACGGACCTCGTCTGCCATCTCAGGGCGTGGCGGCGCCGCCAGGACTTTCAGGCCGCATTCATGGGTCATAAGGACGTCACCAACGTAATCCGAATCGAGCTCATCCGCCCTGGCGGCCAAGTCCACGATGCTGTTCTTGACCTGCATATTCATGAAGACCGACACGTCGCCGAACTGTAGATTGCCATCCACCAGGACCGTAGGCGTTTCCTCGGTGTTCAAGCCAATCGCCAGGTTGGTGGCCAGAGTGGTGCAGCCCACTCCGCCCTTGGCGCTGTAGACCGCAATCAGCTTGCTGTCGCGCAGCGGGCCGTGGCCGGAAGTCTTTCCACCCTGGGCAGGCATCGAGCTGCGCGGGCTTGGCTGCGATAGCCTTCTGCTCCTTGGCCCGCGTGGAGACAAAACGAATGGTCTTGATCAGCTCGTCGCCAGACGGAGGCTTGGCAATGAAGTCTCGTGCGCCGGCCAGCATGGCGCGGCGCATGTAGTCGGCCTCACTCTGCACCGACAGCATCACAACCTGGGCGAAGGGGACATCCTTGAGCAGGGCTTCGGTGACGGCGATCCCGTCCATATCCGGCATGTTGATGTCCATCAGCACGACTTCCGGCTGCGTGTCGGACGCCAACTGAAGGGCTTCTTCCCCGGATCTGGCGGCACCGACGACATCGATGTCGGCCTCGAACTGAAGCAGCTTGCGAATGTTCTCGCGCGTTTCAGCGATGTCGTCGACGATCAGTACCCGGATATTTCCCTCCGGGCTATCGGGCATTCATGCCTCCGTCTACCCTAACCAATCTCTACCCAAGCATGTTACGGCGAAGGTGTTGCGGCAGCACTACCTGGGATGGTTGATTCCAAGTTGCGGGGTGGGGCTTTAAGCACCGGTTCAAGGCCATATGGGAGCTTGGACGGAACGGCGATGTCGTAGTTGTCAATCAGGTATTGCAGGGTCACGCTGGAGGTCGTCTCGTCGGTTGCGTCTCCGGGTCCACGCAAGGTCAAGGTCATGTTGGCTCCCGCGTTCAGGGCCCACTCCATGGCCAAGGCATCCTGTGGTGTCACGATGAGGGAAATCAGGTCGGGTGGCTTGACCACTGTGGCGACAGCTTGCTGATTGGCTGGCGCGCCCGCCCCCTGCTGTGGAACCGGTGTGGGTTGCACCGACTGGGACTTGTATTCGCCCACATGGAGCACGCGGGCATTGGCAATCAGACGTTGGGAAACCAATCTCGGGCGCTGGTTCTCGAGCGGGTTCGGGATCAGGTATACCTGTTGGCCCGTGTTTTCTTCGGTGTCAACCCTGCCCATCGGCACGGGCTGCGGCGATTCGGCGGTTGTGCCGCCCTGGTTCTGCGTAGCCTTGTTGGCTCCCACGGCGGTGAGGATTGCACCATCTGGGCCAACCAGAATTGCCGTGGCGTCGGGCAGAGCGGTCTGGAAATCGGCGTCGATATCGATCATCAGCATATTGACAATGACATCCACGCTGTCGCCGTCCGCCAGGGCGTAGCCAAGGCTTGAGAATCGGTCAAGTGGCACGGTAACGGCCGTGAACCCCGGCGGGATCGCCAGAGAGGCGTCCGAACCGGTCCCGAGCAGGTCTCCGGCTTGCTCGGTGACCATGTTCTGCGTCACGGGTACGCCGCGAGCGATATCCATCCTTGCCCGGTGGCCGACCACCTGGTTGAGGTCGGTGATCATCGTCTCGACAACAAAGTCTGCTGGGAAGGGCGACAGGATCACTCCGTCCTGGGGGATGACGGCCCCACGCGAGATATCCTGCGCTGCGATGACGATCTGTGCTTCGCCGCCAAAGGCAGGGCCCTGCGTCTCTTGGGGGAAGGTAAGGTGCCGCCACCGCCTCCCAGACGGCTCAGGACCAGAAAGCCGGCCACTGCGCCGAAGAGAAGGATCAGGGCGAAGAGGATGAGAATGCGTCCGCGGCGCATAGTGCCTCCTTAAACGTCGAACTCGCTATGGCCCGACAGTCTACTTGGCCGGTTATGATACTGTTTCCCCGGTCAAAGTCAAGCCGATGCCCCGATACCGGATTCGGGAGCGTCTCACCCGATGCAAGGAGCCCTATCGCTGATAGGGCTCCGCTGCGATCGGCTTGGATCACTGGCGTTGCTGACGCAAGCCATGTGCTGCAGACCTAGATATTGTTGACGATGTTGCTGAACACATTTCCGATAGCGGGACCAAGCAGGGCCAAAATGACAATGACGACAACAGCCACCAAAACAAGAATCAGGGCGTATTCGACCAGGCCTTGTCCCTTCTCTTTCGGCATATAAAGCATCACATCCACCTCCTTTCCTCAGGATTTGACAGTCTCATTATAGTGATCTGGACCCCGGTCGGACAATAGGACCTATTTCCGATGCGTTTATGGGCCCAAATTGATGGTCTTTAATCCCCGGTGGGGAGGACTAGGATGGTCCGTGTGCCACTTTCGCTGCTGTCGGAATCCAGGCTCCCGCCCAGCTGTTCTACGCGGTCTCGAAGGCGCTTCAGGCCGCCTGGACGAAGGTCATCTTCGCGATTGAGGCTGGCCTTGTCCAGCCCTTTGCCGTTGTCCTCGACCACGGCCCGCACCTGGTGATCGTCCATGTCGAGCATAATCTTCACCTGCGTCGCTTGGGCGTGCTCGCGTACATTTGCCAGGAACTCCTGAACTGCACGAAAAACCAGCACCTCACGCGTGGACGCAATCCGGCGCTCGGTCCCGGTAATCACGCAATTGATGTCTAGGCCGGACTTCTCTTCGAACGCCTCTGAGTAACGGCGCACGGTTGGTGCCAGCCCGAGGTCGTCCAGCATCATCGGGCGCAGGTCAAAGATGAAATCTCTGACCTTCCCAAAGGTGGCAGAAGCAGAGTCTTTCAAACTGGCCAGTTCTTCCCTCGCCTTGTCAGGGTCGGTCTCGAACAGACGCATGGCAATTTCGGTTTGCAGGATGAAGTTGGACAGTGCTTGCGCCGGACCATCATGGATCTGGCGCGACAACCGTCGACGTTCCTCTTCCTGGGCGTCGATGATCTCCTCGATCACGCTCCCCGCTTTGTCGATCATCTCTTGTTGATCCGGGGTTTCAATCTCCGGGTTGCCCTCCAGGAGCGTCAGGCCATCCGTCAAGAGCTGAGCATGACGTTCAAGGTGCCCTTTGTCGCTCTCCAGCTTTTCCAGTTGGCCGCGCATGGTGAACAAGCGCTGTTGGGCGTCTTGAGCGGCTTCGTAAGCGCTAAGAATATCCTCGCGGGGCACGGTCTCGAAGGTCGACTGAATCTGGCGCAGGCGATTGGTGATATCGGCGTTGCGCTGAGCCAGTTTGTCAACCTCACCCTGGCTCTGTTCGATCAGCATAGTGATTTCGGAGAGCTTTGTGCGGACCTGTTCGAGCTGGGTGTGGCTGGAATTCGAGAAAGGCCTCGAGGGGGCTGAGATCCTGATCTTGGGCTTCCTGGGATTCCTGAGCTTCAGATTCCGCTTCCTTAGCCTTGTCAGCCATGCATCTACCGCCTCACTTGCGAGTGTCTTGTAGTCTGACCCAACCGTGACGGAGTGCGTAGACGGCAGCCTGCGTGCGGTCCTCTACATCGAGCTTGTGCAAGATCGCCGTCATGTGATTCTTGACCGTCTGGTGGCTGATCCCGAGCCGGGCGGCGATCTCCTTGTTGCTCATGCCCCGTGTGACATATTGCAGAATCTCCATCTCCCGCGGCGACAAGTGGCGTGAAGGCTTCTACATCGCCCTCGAGATGCGGTCGCCGGATGGTTTCGACGCCCTTGGACAACCATTGGTCCAAGCCGTCCTTGTCGTAGACCTGATCTCCGACAACGAAATAGCCGCGGGCGACATGCCGGATGACGTCCACCAGTTTCCCGGCGTGCACATCTTTCGAACAGTAGGCTTTGGCCCCAGCGCTGAAATGCGTGCAGCACCTGTTCGACATCGTCGTAGGCCGTCAGAAGCACGATCGAGGTGGTTAACCGGTCGGCGCTGAGCTGACGCGTAACCTGCATCCCGTTCATGTTGGGCAGATTGATGTCGATCAAGGCGATCGTCGGGTTGAGGTCCCGGACCAGCTGGAGGGCCTGATCGCCATTGGTGCCTTCGGCCAAGACGTCGATGTCGTCTTCGGCGTCCAAGTACGTTCCGGACGCCCTCGCGAAAGAGTGGATGGTCATCGATAATGACAAGCTTGATGGTTTCCATCGTCTGCCCCACGCTCTAGACAATGCCGCGAGTATAGCACAGCCGTTCCCACGGGCAACTCATCAGCGGCCATGGGTAGACGGCCATGTTTTCCCCCCCGAGTCAGGACTGAACGGGGCCCGGCTCTGATACACGGGCGTCAGACCATGAGTCAAATCCGGGTACCAGCTTGGGAAGGTCATCAGATAGGCGACACGATGGGAATCGAGATATGTCCGGCAGCTTCTCTTGGTCCCGAATGAACGGGATCACTTCCGGATTTACCAGGCCTGCCAAGTCGAGGATCGGCCGTCCCCCGAAGTAGCCCAGGGCGCCGATGTCGTGGGCGGCGATCAGATCCGCCGAGTCCGTGTGCGCGTGGACCCAGAGCGAGGTCTGCGACCATCTCGCTGTTGATGACGGCCACGTCACGAGCATAGGCGCTGCCTCCGATCAGCCAGAAGGCAGCCGTCACCCCCAATCCGGCGATCAGCCACGCCCGGGAGAGATCCTTCGCCAGGCCACGCTGCTGCTGAGGTCGATCCAGCCCAGAAGCCCCCAGCAGGCCGAGCACGTATCCAGACAGGCACGGTCGGCATGGCGTACCGGCCGTGTTGATAGGTTACAGGGAGCCGCACGGCATAGGCAGCCAGATAAGCCGAGGCCCACACCAAGGGAGCCAGTTCCGCCCAGCGCCGGGTTCGCAGTTGGCCCGCCGCCCACAGATACCAGCCCCGGCAGGAGGACGGCTCCCGGGCCGACAAGCGGCTGAACGAACTCGTCGCCCAAGCCTGGACAGCAGCGGCGCCTGGCGCAGAACGGCATATTCGGCTTGCTTGGCGTAGAAGGTGTTCGGCCAGATCTGGCCCGCCAGCGCATAGTTGAAACTGAGGTAGGGGACGACCAGCGTCGAAGCTCCCAGGATGAAGGCGCCCAACCGCCTAAGGGATGTCTTCAGATTTTCACCGCCGAAAAGCACCAGCCAGGCATAGGCCGCACCGAGGGTGAGACCGTCGGGGCGGATCCAAACCGTCAATCCCACCAGCGCACCCCATAGAAAACTTCGTTGGGGCTGGCATCTGCATTCCCCACAGCAGGCTCAGCGCGGCGCCTGCCAGCAGCAAGGTCTCCATTCCGGACAACGCTGCCCACACGAGATGCCATTCGAATGCCAGAAGGATGACGGCGGCCTGAACCACCAGCCTTCCGGAGCCGAGCTGCGCACCAACCACATGCCCCCCACCCAGGCCGTCAAAGCCAGCCCAACGACCCCCAGGGCCGCCGACCAGATCCAGGGCGCCGAACCCAGCAAGGCTCCTGGCGACTTCGAGCACGGCCCACAGAGGGGAGGTCGAACCGGCGCTGGGATGGCCGGGCACGAACGCCCATTGACCCAGCTGGACTAGGTTGCGGGCGTAGGTCTGGTGGATCCAGGCATCGTCGAGTGGAAAACCAAACCCGTCCAGCCTGTAGCTGGCAATGAGATAGCCCGCCAGAGCCACGACCGAAGCCAGCAGGGCGGCACCCAACCGGCGCCACCTTTTGCAGGGCCTCGCTCACGGCAGGGGGACCCCTTCGGTTCACCCGGAGGATGAATAGGGGCTGCCCGAACGCGTCCTTTCGCAGCGCTAACCAACTCGAGCCATGGTAGCATCGCCCGGGTTCTGGTAGAGCTGATCCAAGTCAGGCGGGTGGTTCTTCTCCAGAACAACCCATCCTACGCCGAAGTCCCGCACTACCCGCCCCAGCGCCTGCGGGCCTCCATCAGGGATCACGACCGAAGGATGTGCCCGAAGCCAGCCAAAAGGCCGGGAGGGTTGTTGACGGCCACCACGTCTTGTGAATCCCCGCCGGCTGCTACCGGCCTCGGCTGCCTTCGCATAGGACAAGGACGCCTGTCCCCAGCCTTGGCCCCTTTGGGCTGGGAGGATCTCCCGTGTTACCAAGAGGAAAAGACGTGGCCACACCGGCCACGATCAGGCTCCCAAACCCAAGGCGAAGCGCGGCCTGATTTGGATCCCAGCCTCGGCGCCGGTGGAGCCAGTCGACCACGCTTTCCAGGCCGAAGGGTGCCAGCGCCCATAGCAGCGGCATGGCCGCAGCTGAAGAGTGGAAGAAGCCGCCGCGTTCGCCCGGGAAAGGGAAAACCACGGTCATGATGGCAAACTCGGCAAGCAAGTAGGCCGCCAAGACCCGCGCGGGGCGAGTTTGGCGCTTCCGCCACAGGCCCAGTCCCATCAGCAGGGTCAGGAAAACCAGGCCGTTGACCAGCAGAAGGCTGGCCAGGTTGGTCCCGGCAGCGGCCAGGCGCGCCTGGATGATCGGGCCGAATCCCGATCCAATCCAATCTGACCCTGATAGCTGGTCAGCCGGATAAGTGAAAAGTTGGTTGTAGTCCGTCAGCCACGCCGCCCTCAATCCCCCCGGGGACATCGGACTGCCTGCGACCTGCCACATCCTGACGAACCACCCCCCCATCACAGCCAGGTAACCGACCCACATCGCCAGCAGATCCCTAATGCGGCGTGGGTGCGTCACCACCCACGTGGCCGCCGCCAGGAGTACCAGCAGGATGCCGTCCGCCCGATCCAGATGGCCCAGCCCGCTCATCACGCCTGCCAGCACCCACGGCCGGGCATCCCCCCCACGGGCCGTTGCCATGAGCCAAAGTGCCAGACCTCCGATGACGGCGAAGGACGAGAAGGCATCCGTGGTCACGAAGAACGGCAGGTAGAAACCTGATAGGATCGCCAGGCCTCCGGCCAGCATCGCCTGGAAACGGCTGGCTCCTAACCGGTGGGCCATCCAGGCTGCCAAGGCTGGTAGCACCGCCGCAAAGATAAGCGAGGGCACCTGGGCGGCCAGAAAGGTGACCCCGAAGATGGCCATCGACGCCGCTGCCAGAAAGGTCGTCAGCGGCATCCAATACAGGTGCGCCGGTTGGGGGAGGTTGAGGTGCCCGATCGCCAGGTAGTTCCAAAGGAACGGCACCTGCAAACCCCCGCCCGAGGCCAACACCCTGGCTGTGGCAAAGTAGTAGTCGGCGTCCATGTAGCCGGGGGAACGGACCCAGACCGCTGCCAATGCCGCCACGGCCAGGCCAACCAAGATCAGGGACACGTAATGCCAACGAGACATCATCGGATGGCGTACAAGACGTAACTGTCGCCAAAACGCTGGACCGGATCCATCCGTCCGAGCAAGTCGGCGAGAGCCGTCCAGTCGGCGGGCATGTACCTTGGATCCTCCTGCCGAACGAAATCCATGCCTAAACGGTTGAGCAGGACAAATTCCCGCCCCTCCGTCTTCCAGCGCTGCAGGATGGCAGCCTCGTCGAGGCCTGACCGCCGAAGCTTGTACCACCGATCGATCCAGGGGTCGGAAATACACTGGGGCTCGCAGTAGTAGCCTCGGGGCTCCCAGAGCATCACCACCGAGCCGGCGCCGGCTTGACCCCCAATTGCCTCCATCGCCGCCGAATAGTCGCCCATCCGGCGCGCCGAGAGTCTCTCGGCGCGTCTCCAGCCCGAGGGCCGGCAGCAGCGGATTGTCATCGGCGAACGAGCGCAGGGCCGATGCCAGGGCGAAGGCGACCGTCATGAGCACCACCGCCTGTGTCAACCGCCCCAGTCTCACCGAACCAAGGCGGATTTTACTCAGGTTGGCATACCCCAAGCCAGCCAGTGCGGCCCAGGCCGGGAAGACGACCATGTAGAGCCGTGACTGCCCCAGCAATTCCGAAGACAGATTGGCCGCGCCCCATGCAAGCCATCCGGTCACCACAAATACAACCAACAGGCCCGAGGAATCCCTGCGCTGAATCGGTCCCGCCAGCACGGCCAGGGTGAGCCCGAGCAGCAGCGGTCCGATGCTGGATGCGTAGCCCGGTGCACCCTCTACGCCATAGATGGTGGCGAATAGCGGGATCAGCGGTCCAACCGGCCGAAACCCGACCGAAGACACATCAGAGAAGAAAGCCTGCTGAATTGTGCTCACCCAGGGGTTGGCTCCGAGGTAGGGATACAGCGGGGCGCCGGTGGCGATCAGGTTCTTCAATGGCCAAGCGGCAAAAGCCAGTACCGCGGCCCCGACAAATCCCAGAGTGGCCCGATTGCGGTCCGGGGAGGTGCCGTTGATCCAGATCACGGCCAATCCGGCCAACACGACAACCCCCGCCGTGTACTTGGTTCCCATGGCGAAACCTGCCAGCGCTCCTGCCCAGACTGCGTCAGACAAATGCCTCCGTCGGATCCACATGTCCAGGCAAACCACCACGGCCAGACCGAAAAGTGCTGCGTACCAATCGACGTATCCCCAGGCAAGCGATGACCACAAAGTGTCCCCGACCATGAGACTGGCCACGGCCACCCAGGCCCCCCGGGAAGCAAGACGCGCCGTCAGGCCAAAGATGCCGAGCAGGGCCAGCGCCCCGACCAAGACGCCGAGCACCGTCGCCGTGCTAGCCCCTCCCAAAGACATCGCCCACGCATCGTTAATCTCGACCAGCAGTGGACTTCCCCAGAATGGGTTGTTTGGGTCGAACACAAACCGTCCGGCGTTCAGGAAGAACTGAGGGAGTGACAGGTGGTAGACGAGGGCATCAAAATGCACGGGGGGACCAAGCGCCTCCAGCAGGTCTCCCCCCAGAAGCGCCGCCACAACGGCTGCCAAACCGAGCTCGAACCCACCTCGGGGCTTGAGCTCGGCTAATCCCGATTTCAGCGTTCCGAGCCAACTCAAAGCGGACCGCCACAGAGCCATCAGAGTGACCAGCAGGACCAGCCAAGAAAGCCAAGGGCTCAAGCCAAGTGAAGCGCCGAGCAACAGCCAGACGACCCCCGCCAGGCCAAGCCCAATTGCAGCGTAGACCGCGGCCTGAGCCGAGGGAGCCAAAGGGATCGGCCCCATGAGCCGCCGTCCGGCTGCCCCGGCGGCGACGATCAGCGCCAAAGCCAAGACGATGCGCAGGCCGTCGAGGGTCACGGCCAGGGCCAGATTGGCGTCGAAGGGCTTATGCACGAAATAGTAGGCTGCCACCAGCGCAAACAGCACGCCGAACGCGGCTGCGGCGCGCCAGCGCCTCCCCCCACAGTTTGGCCCTTCCCCCGTGTTTGTTCTGTGGTCAATATGGAACCCCGCCTTAAGCCCGCTAACTCAACACGGCCTGTTTGTGACGAATTTCACAATCTGCCAAATGGCTCAGCTTCGCCGATGCCCAACACGTTTGCCCGGGTCGCCCACCATCTCACCCACCACAAGCCCAAGAAGGTGAGTAGCGGCAGCGGGACCAGCATGAGCAGGCTCTCTTGATTGCCTTGGACAGTGTTCAGGAAAAGGAGCCAGGGGCCGACGGCGAGCACGACCACCAAGGCGGCGACTGCCAGCCTTCCGGCCAGCTGCCAGCGCCGCAGACAAACGCTGAAGACCAGCACAATCCCGGGCATGAAGACCAGGTAGTTGGTGCTGGCCGTCCGAAACACCACCATCTGGGTGACAACCAGGGTCATGGCCGCCGTCCACTGGAACCACGCGTCATGTTTTCCGCCGGCGAGCACCCATTCCCAGAGCAGGTAGAAGCCCACCAGCGCCGAGAGGATGGCCGTCAGCCAGCCTGAACCCGCAGGAAGTATGCCGGCGAGGAGCGAGATTGGGGATGCGGAGACCGAGCCTGTATAGGCTGGGTACGTGATGACCTCACGCAACCACAGCAGGGGCCAGTTGGGTATGACCAGCAGGAAACCGCCGTAGAGCACGGCTGACGAACCCAACGTCCATAGGATCAACGAAGATCTTCGCCGAGACAGAGCCCAAATCAGGACGAAGGGTACCAGCAGGACGGAAATCTGCGGCTTGATGAGCGACAAGGCTAGCAGCAACCCGGCCGCGGCATCCAACTCATGCTGGATGGCAAGCAGGGCGCCGGCGACAAGGACGGCCTCGATAACAGCGAACTGGCCCAGCACAACCGCCCGGAATGCGTGATACCAGACAATGGAGAACAGCATCAACCCACCCAGGACGAGCGGTCGGGGTCGCCATTTCGTCAAACGGATGCTGAGAAGCATCAACGCCAGCAGACAGACTTCGAGCAGAGTCATCCACAGCGCCCTGGCAAGAGTAAAAGGAAGAAGTGAGAAGGGCAGAACAAAGAGCGTGATCGGGAGGGGATAGGCGAATAGGGCCAGATCCTCGCCCAATTCTGGATCCGCAGGGCGGCCGTAGATGATCTGCTGGGCCTGCTCGGAGATGCTTGGATCGTAGGGGCTCACACCTTGGGTGACCCACAGCCGCGTGCCAAGCCAACGCGGCAGAAAGTCGTTCCCCCCAGGCGCTTGTTCGGCAAAGCCAAGATTGCCGTAGGTGAGGGCCGCCAACATGAGCCCGAAGAGCATGACGAACAATGTCTGCCAAATACGGGAACTGCGAGGGGGCCTCATCGGGATGGGATGCTTGCTGCTGTCATGGACCATGCCTCGCTCGGCAAGCCGATTCGGGAACGTCCATCGCCTCTCTTGGCGCACTTGCGTAGACGCCCGGAGATGTTAGCATATCCAGGCCAATCTGCAAGGAGACGACATCATCGGCTCACTCCCGAACTCGCAAGGGGAGATTCCCCCAACCGCAGGTCCGCCCCCGGCCGCTGCCAGCTTGCCTACACAGACAGCAGCCTGGTATGGGCCCTCACCCCTCGAGGTCTATGCGCAGTTGCGCGCTCGGCCTTGGGCGGGGGTAGTTCTAGGACTGCTCCTGATCGGTCTGATTGCCGCCAGCGCCATGTTCCTGCCGCGTGGCGTCGATTGGTACACAGCCTTTCGCCCGGCAAGTTTGGCCATGCTCTCGGGGCAGTCACCCTACACGGTTCCCGGATTCCACAACCCGCCCTGGACCCTGCTCCCCATCATTCCCTTCGCCGTGCTGCCGGAGGCCATCGGCCGCGGGGCTGTCGCTGTGATCGGATTGGTGTGTTATGCCTTCATCGGCATCCGCCTCGGTGCTCGCCCGGTCACGCTGGCCCTGTTCCTGCTCTCACCCCCTGTCCTTCATAGCACCCTCAACAGCAACACGGACTGGCTGGCGCTGCTTGGCGTCGTGATGCCGCCCAATATCGGCATGTTGCTTTTGGCCAGCAAGCCGCAGCTCGGCATCGGGGTGATCATCTACCAGTTGGTGGAATCCGGTCGAACGGGCGGCGCCCGCAGGATCGCCTCCGACTTCTGGCCGCTGGTTACCTTCACCTTGCTTTCGCTGGCAGTCTACGGGCTCTGGCCGCTTCGATTCGGGGATGAGCTGGGGTTGTGGTGGAATGCCAGCTTGTGGCCAGGATCCATTCCCTTTGGTTTGGCCTTCATCGCCATCGCTGTCACCAAGCGCCGGGTCCGTGCGGCCCTGGTGGCGTCACCGATGCTCTCACCCTACGTTCTTCTCCACTCGTGGGTCGGCGCGCTGGCGGCCACGCTGGAATCGCTTCCCGTGGCCGCGGCATCCGTCCTTGGGCTGTGGCTCTTGATGGCGATCCGGGCTTTGGGGCTATGAGAACCAAGAAGCCATTCCCGGAACGGCGTAGATCGTTCGAGGTAACCAGACTGCGAGGTGCCGGATGAAGCTGCTCCGGCGGAATTGGGAATGCCTCCCGGGGTGGACCAGTGCTGGATTGTGGCTGCTGCTGGCTGCGGCACTGACGGCGGGATTTGCTCTTATCCCTATGGCTGGTGGAGACGATTGGGAGACTTTTCGGGGTGCCGCCTTGAGGATACTGACCGGGGTCCCGCTCTACGGTCAAAGAGTCACAGCCAGCTACTATTCCAACCCTCCCTGGGTGGCAGCCATCCTGACACCGTTGGCTCTCCTTCCCGCCAAATGGGGTTGGGCGGCCCTCAACAGCTTCAACCTCATCGCTCTTCTCTTTCTCACCCGCCGCTGGAACACTGGGCTGGTCAAGCCTTTGCTTGTCCTCGCCTCCCCGGCATCCTTCTACATCCTTCTCCACGGCCAAATCGAACCCCTTGTCCTCACACTGGTGTTTCTTCCCAAAACCTGGTGGCCGCTGGCGGCGTTGAGCAAGCCCCAGATCGGCCTGGGCATGGTGTTTGGCGTTCCGCGACAAAAGATCCTCGGCGCAGCGGCCGTGACCGGCGGGGTACTGGTCGCCAGTCTGCTGCTATTCGGAAATTGGCCGGCGGCCCTGCTTGAACAACCATCGCCGTTCGTCGAGGGGGCCCACAACCTGTGGCTGGGCCTGTGGCCGTTCCAGGTGCCGGCGGCATTGCTGTTGATCCTGCTGGGAATTCGCCGCGCCGACGAGCGGCTGCTCATTAGCGCCGGCCCCTTCGCCTCCCCCTATGCCACCACCTCAACCTTGATCGGGCCCTGGCTGGCGGTTATCTCATTCTTGAAGGACTGGGAGGCAGGCCTGGTTTGGCTGGCCTGGTGGGGAGCGACCGCCTACCGCATGTTCGGGTTGTAAGCTGACGCCAAGGGCAGCCTGGTTGACCCTCTCACTCGACCCGGGGGCGCCAGGACTATCGCCACAGAATCCTGGTAGAGCACCTGCCATCCGCCAGACCGAAGGACGGACGCCAACGGCGCTTCGGGTTCGATCAATACCAGGCGGATACCCCATTTCTCGAACAATGGCCTCCAACTCGGTTGGCCCGACCAGGCCGCCAGGTATGAGCCCAAGATCTCGTCGTCAAAGAGGTCGGTCCGTCCGTCTACGAAGCTCAGATAGTCTGGGTACAGCCGCCACAATACAAATCCGCCCCAATTGTACGAATTGAACATTGGGCCGGGCGGCTGATGCGATTGAATGTAGTCGACCGCCGCCACCGGCATGGTCCTTTCGATCGCCAGGCGGTTGACAGAGTCCGGAAGCTGGCTGGCTATGCGGATCAGTGCGCCGAAGGCGACCAACACCAGGATCACCAGATTCAGAAGGCGGGCCAACCTCTCAGGCACTTGGCGCTCGCGCTTCAGCCTGGCGCGAACCGGACCGAGGCTTTCCTCCAAATGCCGTGCCAGAATGGGGGCGGCCACGATCGCGAACAAACCGATGTTGCGCGCTGCGTCAAGTCCGAGGTAGGCGAAGGTCGCCACGAGCAGCAGCTCGGTTGGGCGGGCCCGGCGGCGCGAGATGGCTATGGCCAACATCAGCAGAATGAGCATCCATAGGAACGGCTGCATCTGCAGCTGGTGGAAATCGGGACTTTGCCATTCCTGGATGTACTGGCGAAGGACGTTGATGGATACGGTGTGAAACGGATAGAGAATCATCCGAATGCCGGCGGGGTTGAACACGACCGCAACCACCGACAGCGCCCCGCCCATCAACCAGTCTTGGAGTACGCGGCGTCGCTCAGACCACACCTCCGAACGGACCGCGCCCCGCAGCGGCGCCAGGGCGATGTCAACGATCTCCCCGAAGGTATACAGCCCGATAAGCAGCAGGCCGACCGCAAAACCGCCGTGCAGATTGACCCACAAGAGCATTCCCAGCGGCAGTGCCCACCACAAACGAATATGCCCCAACCGCTGCGCTTCCAGCAGCGCTACGAACGCTCCTGTCAGGGCCAAACTGAAGATCTGGGGCCTGGCCGACCAGAAGACTCCCGACGCCGACGCCGCCAGAATCAGGACGAAGCCCCGCACAAGCGGGCCGGCTTCCAACAGCGGCCAAAGGCAGATGAAAGCCAGCAACACCATGCCGCCCGTCAACAGATCGAGCCCCGCGAAGCTGAAAGCCCGGAAATCAGCCGCAAGTGCAATCTGCGCCAGCCAGCCAGGATAAAGCCAGGCTTGTCCCTGACGCGTCAGCGAAAACGGGTCCACCACCAGCCAGCGCCCGTTCTCGAGCATCCATGAACCGGCGCGCAGATGCCACCAAGTGTCACTATCGATGGAGGGGCGGACCGCCATGGCCAAGATGGCCAGGCCGGTGACGGCCAATACGAGGCGGCGGAAACTCATGGGGTCATCCCTGCCCGAGCCAGCTCATCCGAAGTGAGCCGCGCGGGCTGCGAAAGGTCGTAGAAGACATGGTAGGGACCGATCCAGCGCTGGCTGAAGTCGACACTGCCTTGGCGCAGTAATTCGGCCAGGGCGGCGTCCAGCTCCGGATGGTTAGTGGTAATGTAAGCCACCTTGGGGCTGTTCGCCACCAGCGCGTCGTACGGAGGATAACGGTCATCTCTCGATGTGTAGCGAAAATCCTGATGGTAGGGAAGCGTCGGAATGAAGACAAGCCGCTCATCAGAGATGAACGCCAGGGGATAGGCCACCCAATAGTTGGTGTAGCCGCGGGTTTCCCCATGGGCCTCGAGGAAAGCCGCCAGTTCCGGAAGATACGATGAATCGATTTGGGCCACGGGATCGAAGGCGGTCGTGAGGCCCGGAGGCTGGGTCCTGGCCGCCTGGATCGTGCTGGCCAGGTTGAACAGTATCACGCCACCTAGCGCCGCCCCCGCCCAGACCGGGCCTCGCCCTCGCTTCAGCCACGCCACCCAGGCTCCACCGAAGACAGCCATCACGACAGCTATCGGCACGAAGTAACGGCCGCTTGGGTCCGCCCCAAACGGCGAGAGCACAAAACCGGCCAGGACAACGGCGGCGACGGCTACCAGGATCCATCCGCCTCCTGTCCCACCTCCCAGCCGAAATCGATTGCGCCCCGACCAGCCCAGCGTGACCAGCCAGAAGATAAGCGCCAGGGGGACCAGAGGCCAGGCGAGTGTTTGGACGGACCACGGCGGACGCAGCCCCAGAATCACCGTCGGGCCGAAGAGCAGCAGGTTCAAGGCGTGGCTTCCAACGTATGCCAGGAACCCCGCCGGGGAGGCGCCAGCGATGGCTGAGCCGCCCAGCTCGGCCACTAGCGCCTTGAAACCGTGGACAGCCGCCCAGCCGAGCCATGGGGCAGCGCCGATCATCGCTCCCAGCGCAGCCGCCAGCAGCCCCGGCCATCGGGCTCGGGAATCGGCGCTCCGGAACCAGGCGACCAGGATGATGGGCAGCGTCGCCAGGCTGTAGACCAAGGTCAGGCCGAAGACCCACAAGCCAAAACCGGTCAGCAATCCCCAGGCGAACCACAAGCGAGTCCTCTCAGGGCGATCCCTCAGCGCCAGCGCTGTGAGAAGTAGCAGATTGCCCAAGACCAGGGCTTCGCCATAGCCGCCTAGGGAGACCGTGGTGTACAGAGTTACTCCCACAGCCGGCACGGCCATCAGCATCGCCGCTGCCCAGGCCGCCACCCCCGAGCCGGTCGCTCGCTGGGTCAAGAGATACGTCAGACCCACCGTGAGCAGGAAAAGCCCTGTCTGCACCGCCCTGATGACCCATACGTGAGCGCCAGCCGCAGCAAACCCGGCGGCGATGAGCCAGGCGTCGAAACTCCCCAAATACGCCTGGCCGTAGAAGAAGACGGGCCTTTCCCCCTGCAAAATGTGCCGGGCCATCAGACCCACCACGGCCTCGTCGGAATTGAAGGGGAAGGCGCCCCAGGCTAGCAGCAGAGCCTTCAGGGCCAGTGCGCTGAGCAGGGGCAGCACCAGCCGCCACGGCCAACTCAGGAGGCGTGCCCATCCACCGGCCGGCAAACGTTCGGCTGCCATCCTGTTTGTCATCCTACCCGCCCCGAAGTCGAAACTACCATTTTCCAGGTCCTTGCTATAATCTCGCCATGTCTGGGCGACTCGAACGAGCCATGCCTTGGGTCATCGCACTTCTCGCCCTTGTTGCACGGTTGATACCGGGCCCGCGCACTATCGACGACGCCTACATCACATTTCGCTACGCCCAGAACCTGATCTCCGGCGCCGGCTTGGTCTACAATCCCGGAGAGCATGTCTTAGGGACGACGACGCCGCTTTACACCATACTGCTGTCGCTCGTTTCTATCCCCTTCGGGGGCCAATCGGCCCCCTTCCCCACCTTGGCCTTTGTGCTCAATGCCTTGTTTGGCGCCGCCAGCTGCTGGCTTCTGGTGCGCCTGGGATCCCGCCTTGGATACAGTACGGCTGGGATGATCGCCGCCGGCGTGTGGGCTGTGGCGCCGATGTCGGTAACCTTTGCCATAGGCGGTATGGAAACCAGTCTGTTCGTCCTCTTCATCCTGGCGACATTCTACTTCTACTACACGCAGCGCCCAACCGCCGGCGCGCTCCTGGCAGCGCTCTGCCTTCTAACCCGACCCGACGGTCTGCTCTTCATCGGTCCGCTGGCGGTGGAACGAATAAGACAGATCTGGCTTTCTAAGCATGAGCGCACCATACCCGACCTCGGCTGGGCCGAGGCTTTCGCATTCGTCTTACCGGTCGCCAGCTGGGGAGTGTTCGCCGCGTTCTATTTCGGGAATCCACTCCCGAACTCCATCGGCGCCAAGATCGCCGCCTATCATCTCCCTCCCAACGCGGCCCTGATCCGCCTGCTCCAGCACTACGCCACCCCGTTTCTGGGCCAACTGACATTCGGGAACACCTGGATCCCCATTGGACTGGTCCTGTTTCCATTCCTGTTCGGGCTTGGCGCGCTGACGGTGCTTCGCCGCCGCGTCGACCTGTGGCCCATCTTGGCTTCGCCCTGGGTCTATCTGATCGTGTTTTCAGCCTTCAACCCCCTCATCTTCCGCTGGTATCTGGCGCCGCCTCTGCCCTTCTACTTCTTCGGCATTGCCCTGGGGATGAGCCGTTTGGGGATCGACCTGCGCACACACTATGTACCCTTGGGGATGGGCCTGGCAGCCACAGCCCTGACCCTGCATGGATGGGTGCTCCACCCGTCGCACGGGCCCGATCGCCCCGCACCAGACATGGCATACATCGAGCTCGAGCTTCTTTACCGCCAAGCGGCCGATGAATTGAAGCCCCAGATTCTTCCGGGGCAAACGGTGGCAGCAGGCGATATTGGAACCCTCGGATACTACACTGGGGCGCGCATGCTCGATACAATCGGTTTGGTGTCCCCCAGGGCTTCCAGCTACTATCCGCTGGACGACTCCTACTACGTGATCAATTACGCCATACCGCCGAAACTCATCTCCGATTTGAAACCCGACTACGTGGTCTTGCTCGAAGTCTACGGCCGCCTGGGCCTGCTCAAGGACGAATCCTTCGTCCGGGCATATCAACTCGAAGAAACCCTTCCGACGGATATCTACGGCAGTCGGGACTTGTTCGTCTTCTCTCGAGCGGTCAACAAGTGAAGGATTTCACAAGACGACACGCCGGCGCGCTGGTCCTGATCCCGATGCTGACTCTTGTACACCTGCTGAGCTTAGCGTCTGTGCCGTTCCATCCCGACGAAAGCTCTCTGTTGTACCAGAGCCGCGATCTGGAGCTCTGGCTCACCCATCCGCTAGATTTGGCGTGGCGGCCCGGTGGAATGCCCGATGACCCAAAGATGTACCGCGCCCTCAACGCTCCCCTGGCGAAGTACGTCTTGGGCGCCGGTCGCCGCCTGGCCGGGTTTGGACCACAGGCGGTGTCGGTTGACTGGGACTGGACCCAGGATTGGGCAGCCAATATCCGGGCCGGAGCAATGCCAGATCCGAGGTTGCTCCGCGCGGCGCGCGTGGCGAGCAGCCTGCTCATCGCTCTGACTCTTCTCTGCGTGTACGGCATTGGCATCGAGATCGGAGGGCGATGGACAGCGTTGCTCGCTGTCGGTCTGGTGGGGACCAACGCCTTGGTGCTCCTACACGCAAGACGCGCCATGGCGGAGGGCACATTGGTCCTGGCGGTCTCAGCCGCGCTGTGGGGCATCACGGCGGCCGGACGCCGGCCGTGGCTGGCCGGCATTGGCTCGGCCCTGGCCTTCGCGGCCAAGCAGTCGGCCGCCCCTCTGGCCCTGGTCGGGCTGGCGGCATCGGTCTGGCCCCACCCGGAGGAGGGCAACCGCTTGCGTTGGAAACAGGGGATCCGGTTTGGAATTGCCGGACTGGCTCTGACGGCCATCCTGCAGCCCTTCTTCTGGGCCCACCCGCTCGGTGCGGCGCGGGCCATGCTCGACGCGCGTCAGAATTCCTGGCCTCTCAAATCGACACCCTGCGCGCCGTCGCCCCGGACCGAATTCTCGGCAACCCGGGCGAGCGAACGGCCGCCATGTTGGGGGAGGTCTTCATCATCCCCCCCCAGGTTTCCGAGGCCGGCAACTATCTTCAGCAAACGGCTGTGCAGGATCGGGCGTATCTGGCCAATCCGTTCGATCACCTCTTCCGAGGATTTACCGGGGGCGGCATTATGCTTGGGTTGACCTTGATCGGACTGATCTTGAGCCTTTGGCCCGGCGCAACTGCCAGCCACACACAGAGCGGTGCTCGCCGCTGGCTGGTTGCCGCGGGGCTGGCCGAAGCGGTGGCCCTGCTGTGGGCCAATCCACTGCCCTTCCAGCGCTACTACCTCCCGCTGATCCCCTTCGTCAGTCTGTGGGCGGCCTTCGGTACAGTCGGTCTGGGGAAAGCGCTGCTCCTGCTTAGCGAAAGACGCCAGACGAGACCCGTCTGATCCCGACCCGGGAATACGAAGCGCCAGGCACGGATTGTGCCTGGCGCTTGCTCATCGTGTCAATCGCCGTTTCAATCGCTCAAATAGCCCGACAGTTTGCGGCGCCGGCTTGGGTGCCGCAGGCGAGAGAGGGCCTGGGCCTCGATCTGGCGCACCCGCTCGCGCGTCACCCCCATCTTGCGGCCCACCTCCTCCAGCGTGTAGCTCTGGCCATCCATCAATCCGTAGCGGAGCTGAAGAATGCGAACCTCCCGCGGCGGCAGGTCGAGCAGAATCTCATCCAGGTGCTGGCGCAGCAGGTTGTGGGTCACCATATCCGCCGGGGCGGCCGAGTCCCGGTCCTCGACAAAGTCGGCCAAGACCGAGTCATCATCTTCGTCCATCGGTGTTTCAAGCGAAACCGGCCGCCGAGAAACCTGGATCATGTTCTCCACTTTCTTGACCGGGACATCAAGGGCTTCCGCCATCTCATCCAAGGTAGGGTTCGCGCCCGAGACGCTGCGTCAGCCGGTGGAGGTGCGCAAGAGTTTGTTGATCTGGTCGCCCATATGCACCGGGACACGAATGGTGCGCCCCTGGTCTGCGATGGCCCGCGTGACTGCCTGGCGAATCCACCACGTGGCGTAGGTGGAGAACTTGTGTCCGCGTTGATATTCAAACTTCTTGGTCGCCCTGATCAGGCCGATGTTGCCTTCCTGGATCAGATCGAGGAAGGGCACGCCTCGGCCGATGTAGCGCTTGGCGACGCTAATCACCAGTCGCGAATTGGCCGTGATCAGGTGTTCACGCGCCGCCCACCCGTCCTCGACCAGTTCCTGGAGCTCGGCCCGCATGTCGGTTGTCAGCGGGCCATTGGCCATCAGGAAGCGCGCTTCTTTGCCGCGTTCGAATCCTCTTGGCGAGATCGACCTCCTCCTTGGCCGTCAGCAGCGGCACCCGCCCGACGACTTTCAGGTACAGCCCCACGCTGTCGTCGATGTCCAAGTTGGAGATTTCCAGGGGATCTCCTTCGTCAAGGTCATCGGTGAGCGACGCCTGCTCGCGGTCAGTCTCTTCCTCCTGATCGACCACCACCACACCGGCAGCCGTCAGAGCCGCAAAGAGCTCATCGACCAGGTCGAGGTCATCTTCCGCCTCAGGCAGCACGCGCGTGATGTCTTCGTAAGTCACGTAGCCGTGATCCCGCCCGAGGTCGACCAATTTGCGGATTGCCTGATCTTGGTCATCCGGGGCAGTATCAGGCACCTGCTGAACAACCAACCCGATCCCTACGGGCGGGGTGTTCAATGTGTCTGACTTGAGACGGCCGCGAGTTGAGGTGTGATGATGTTGTTTGTTCATCGAGATCAGGATACAGAAAATCGGACCGTATTGCAATGGACGCGTTGTCGCCGTCCGCGCCGGCCGGTCATCGCGCTCGACGACGTCAGCCGCAACAACCCATCAAGGCGTCAACGTCGGCAGGACGAGCACGGGCAGGGTCGCCGTTGCTTCTGGCGTGGGTGTGGCAATCGGAGGATCTCCCGCCATCGAAGTCACGTTGGCCAGCGTGTAACTGCTCACGAAGTAGACGACATCGGTGGAGGGCAGCTTGACGTAGACAACTTCGCCGGTGGGCGAAGTCTGGCCCACGAGAAGCTGATCCTGGGATCCATCGCGAAGGGTGATCGTAATCGTATTGCTGGGATTGTCGAGCCCAAAGGGGGACAGGTCGGGGCCAGAGACTGAATCGCTCGGTACCAAGCTGGCCAGGGTGTCAGCGGCGATTTCCAGGCGCCCGATGTCGGCGGGGCCCTTGGGCTGATCGAGCGCCCAACCCGATGCCGAATCTCGATGCGCCTCCACGATATCCCCTGTTTCGAGATCCACCACTTTCAAGGACATGATGTCCTGAGAGGCGAAGCCCCACAGCGGTTCTGCCGTGGGCGTGGCATCTGCCGCCGGGGAAGGCGTCCGGTCGGACCGGGCATAAAAAATGGTTCCGGCCAAGGCGACGGCGAACACGGCCAAGGCGATCCACGTACTGCGCTTGATCATGGGTTGAAGGCCTCAGCGCCGCCGGCGCCGCTGCCACCAAATCACCAGGCCGGAGCCAAGTGCCCCACCCGGCAGCAGGATAATCGTCGCCAAGAAGACCAGGCCGAGCGTCTGGACCGATGGAGGCACGACGAATCTCGACGTTGACTGCTTGGGCGTCAAATCGATCAATGAGTCCTGCTTGGCGGCCCAGTCAATGCTGTTGACCAGCATATCGCCGTTGGCATAGCTGAAGTAGTAGCCGTTGTCGGCGAAGTCGGAATCGCCAAAGACCACGATGCGCGCCCCGGTCTTCGAGTCCTGCCCGACGGCGCCCACCGCGAGGGGCCCTGGGAAATCGGCACCCTGGTCGTACTGCGCCTGATCGGTGTCGATCACCTTCTGGATATCGGTTTCGCCCCACGAACTCTGGCCGGAATTTACCAGCGCGGACACCGTCTTGTTGGCGTCGCTGGGTGTGGTGATTGCCACACTCCGCGCCGTCGGATAGATGGTTGTCTGGCCCTGAAGCCGCTGGGTTATGGGGTGATCGGCATAGCTGGATGCCAGGCCGGCCAGGGGGAGCGTGGATGTGAAGTCGACCACCAGGTCGTCCTGGAAGCTGACGCCCCAAGTCTGGGACAAGTAGGTCTCCAGCGGGTCGGCTCCGGGATTGATCTTGGTCGTCAAGGTGGGCTCGTAAAGCACAACCACCGAACCGCCGCCGTCCACATATGTCTTGAGCGCGTTGACCTCGTCGGCTGAGGGCGCCAGTTGCGGCCCGGCGACAATCACCGCCTTGGCATCATCCGGGACCTTGCCAGTCTGGACCAGGTTTAGCGGGGCGACCGTGTAACTTTTAGCCTGCAACGATGCGGCCACCTGACTATAGCCAGCATCCGTCGAAGCCGTTACGTCGTGCTCGCCATGGCCGGTCAAGAAGTAGACCGCCCGGCTTCCCGGATTCGCCAGCCGGACCAGCGCCGAGGTCAGATCCTGCTCAGAAACAGGCTGGACCACGGTTGTCTGGTCTCCCATCTCCACCACCACGCTGCCGTCTTTGGTAATCCCATATTGTCGGGCGGCGGCCGGATTCTTGTTGGGGTCGATAAACTCGAAGGTCAGTTGACCCCCGCTGTGGACCTGGTACTGCTCGAGCAGCGGGCGGGCATTGTCCCTCGACCCGGAAAGGTTGGGCGTATAGAAACCCTTCAGCTGGACCGGCTGCTGGAGGTCGCCCAGGATCTTGAGCGTCTCCGGGGCAAGGCTGTACTGCTGGTCCTCGGTCAGGTCCCAGCTCTTGGGGTTCTGCAGGACCAGGTAGTTGACAACGCCGATGATGCCGAGAACAGCCAGACTCACAAGGAGGGCGTTGCTACCGTAGCGCGCCTGACGCCCCGAGAGCGCCCGGCGAACACGCCCGGGGTCAAGCAAGATCCCGCCGGCGATCCCCAGCAGGAACAGCCCCAGAAGAACCTGGAAAGTTGTGTCGAACTGGCGAGTGAGGATATAGCGAACGCCGGCAACCAGGAGGAACAGGATTCCCAGCAGGTAGGCGTAGGGCGCCAGGATCTTCCGGTCGAGTTTCATCCCCATCTCCTGGCCTGGATCACCTGGGCGCCAAGGAAGAGGGCCAACACGGTCAAGCTGATGTAGTAGGTGATGTCGGTGACTTGCAGCACACCACGATACAGGTTGTTGTAGTAGTGGTCCACCATACCCAGGTAGCCGGCCACCTCGCTGACAAGCCCGCTCCCGCTCCCCAAGGCACCGACGACCCACAACCCCAACAAAGCGCCCTCCGTGGCCAGGAAGGCGACGAAGGGGTTCTTGAACAGACCGGAGACGAATGTCCCCACGCCGAGCATGGCCGCCATGAGGAGCGCCAGGCCGAGGTAGGCTGTCACCAGCACCCCCTGATCGATACCCGGCTGGGTCATCCAATTCATAATCAGCGGATAGATCCAGGTGGGCACGAGTACCGCCACCATGAACCCAAACGCACCGAGCCACTTGCCTACTACCAGCTCAAAATCACGCACCGGCGCCGTGAGAAGAAGCTCCATGGTCCCCATGCGCTGCTCGTCGGCCAGCAGGCGCATCGTGATCAGGGGCGTAACGAAGACCAGGATCGTGATCAGTGGTCCCATCACGATCCGACCATCGGGTGTGATCTGGCCATTCTGCAGGCCGAAGTTGATATTGACGTAGAACAGAAATCCAAGGATCAGATACAGCATGGCGGCCATGGCATAAGCCAGCGGCGAGACGAAATACTGCTTGAACTCCCTGGATGCGATGACCCAGATGTTATGCATGCCCTCAACCCTGTTCCCGATGGTCTTCCGGATGCTGTTCGCGTGTCAACTGGAGGAAGATCTCTTCCAGGCTCACGCCGGCCGAGCCGAGCTCATACAAGTCCATTTCGGCCCCGACGATCTTGCGGGCGATTTCCGGACGAAGATCTCGCCCGGGCGAGGTGGTGACTTCAAATCGGTTGGCTTCTGACCCATCTGCCACACCGGTCACGCCCGAGATCGATTCCAGAAGCGGCTTGAGCTCCTCCAGGCCAGCAGATGCACTGATCAGCAGCTTCTCGGCGCCTGCCATTTGAGCCTGCAAATTCCCGGGCGAGTCTTCGGCCACAATCACCCCGTTGTTGATGATCAGCACCCGGTCGCAGACCTGTTGGGCTTCCGAAAGAATGTGGGTCGAGAGCAGCACCGTCCGCTCTTGGCCCAGCTCTTGAATCAGCTTGCGAACTTCGATGATTTGGCCCGGGTCGAGACCGATTGTTGGCTCATCCAGGATCAACACGTCAGGCTGGTGAACCAACGCCTGCCCCAGGCCGACGCGCTGCCGCATCCCTTTGGACAGACTGCCAATCAGACTGTCTTCTCGCTCCTCCAGGTGTATCTCCTCCAACACGTCGTCGACCCTTAGATCAAGATCCTCGACCTTGCGCAGGGCACCCATGAATGTCAGGTAGTCCCGCACGCTCATATCCGGATAGAGTGGCACCGTTTCGGGGAGATAACCGATGTGTCGCCGGGCATCGAGGGATTGGTCCACCACGTCGTAGCCGGCGACTTTGGCCGTGCCGCTGGAAGGCGGCATATAGCCGGTGAGGATGCGCATTGTGGTGGTCTTCCCCGCTCCATTCGGGCCGAGGAAACCGAGAATCTCGCCCGGCTTGGCGTCAAAGTTGAGGTTGCGGACGGCAGGGTGGGCACCGTAAAACTTGGTCAGGTCTTTGACTTCTATCATAGGAAAGACTTCTGTCCTCGGGGACCGGTAGCATTACATATTACGAAGAAGAGCACTGCGGCCCGGGCTGTCCTTGGCAGCATGTGCTCACCGTCTCCACGCCAAGCTGCATTCGCTCTGTTCAATATACTTAATAGCCCGTGCAGGCGTCAAGCCTGCAGGCCGGGATTCACCAAACACTCATTCGGCACAGCGTGGGTGCAATTCTTGACTTTGCTTGTTACAAAAGGTACAATCCGACGCCCCGCCGGAAGATAACAGCTATCCACAAAGGACGAAATATGTATTCGATGGAAGGTCTCACCGCATTCGAGGCGATAGGCGTTTGGAGTGTAATCGCCATCGCCTTGCTGGGTCTGATCTACGCCCTGGTCTTACGACGGCAAATCTTGAAGGAAGACATGGGCACAGCCAAGATGCAGGAGGTATGGGGCTCCATTCGCCAAGGCGCCGAGACCTATCTGACCCGACAACTTCGATCGATCCTGCCCATGATCGCCATCCTCACGGTGGCGCTCTTTCTTTCTGTCTACATTGTCCCACCCACGCCAGAAGCGCTTCAGCGTTTCCAGGGGATGAGCCAATCCAGTGTGCGGCTTATCGTCGGCCTCGGTCGGGGCATCGGCTTCATCATGGGCGCCGGTTTCAGCTTGGCCGTGGGTCAGATCGGAATGCGAATGGCGGTCAATGCCAACGTGCGCGTCGCATCCGCTTCCCGTACATCCTTCGGCGATGCCTTGCGGATCGCCTACCGCGCCGGAACCATCACCGGCATGATGACCAATGCCTTCGGCTTGTTCGGCGGCACGCTGCTCTTCATTTACTTCGGCATCGCCGCCCCCGACGCCCTGCTGGGCTTCGGCTTCGGCGGCACGCTGCTGGCGCTCTTCATGCGTGTGGGCGGCGGCATCTACACCAAAGCGGCCGACGTCGGGGCGGACCTGGTTGGCAAGGTCGAAGCCGGGATCCCGGAGGACGACCCCCGCAATCCGGCCGTGATCGCCGACCTGGTGGGCGACAACGTCGGCGACTGCGCCGGCATGGCAGCTGATATCTTCGAATCCTACGAAGTCACGATAGTTGCTTCATTGATACTGGCGCTGGCTCTTTGGCACCTGACCGGCAAACTTGAATGGATTATCTTCCCACTGCTGGCGCGCGGGATCGGCGTCTTCGCCTCCATCTTCGGGACCTACTCTGTCCGCAGCGGCGCCAAGAAGAGTTCCAACGCCATGCAGGCGATCTTTGGTGGTTTCATGATCTCTGCCGTGATCTCGGTTGTACTGTTCGGCCTGGCAGCCTTTTTCTATCTGGGCTCCAATATCCCCGGCGGATGGTGGCGGCCCTTCGCAGCCACAACCGTCGGCATTCTCCTGGCCTTGGCCATCGACCGGCTGACGGATTACTTCACCGGCACCAACCATCCTCCCGTGAAAGAGATCAAGCGCTCCACCGATACCGGCCCGGCCACGATGATCCTATCTGGCATCGCAGTCGGTTACGAATCTAGCGTCTGGTCGGTGATTGTGATAGCCATCACAATTGTTGCTTCGATCCTGATTTTCGGCACCATCCCCGGCGTGGACACCGCCCAGCAGGTCACCTTCATCCTGTATGGCGTGTCGCTGACTGGCATCGGCATGTTGGCCCTGACCGGAAATGTGGTGGCGATGGATTCCTACGGGCCGATCGCAGACAACGCCGCCGGGATTGGCGAGATGGCCTGGGCTGGCCAGCATGACGATGAGACCCAGCGCCGCTCAGCAGATCATGGCCGATCTGGACGCCGTGGGGAACACCACCAAGGCCATCACCAAAGGCGTGGCCATCGGATCGGCGGTCATCGCCGCCGTGGCCCTATTCGGTTCTTTCCTGGTGGACGTCAGCCGGGCGCAAGCCGGATTGGGTATCGCACTGGCCCAGCAGATCCAAAGCATCGGGATCCGCGTCGATCTGCCTCAGGTCTTCGTCGGTCTGTTGATCGGTGCCGCCCTCCCCTGGCTGTTCTCGTCGTTCGCCATCAACGCCGTCAGCCGGGCCGCCACCCTGGTGGTAGAAGAGGTCCGACGCCAATTCAAACTGGGCGTACTCGAAGGCAAGGTCAAGCCGGACTACCGTCAGGCGGTGGCCATCTCCACCACGGCGGCGCAGAAGGAACTGGTCTCCCTGGCCCTGCTCGGTGTGCTCACGCCGATCGTGGTCGGCCTGGCCCTGCAGATTGAGGCCCTGGGCGGCTTTCTGGCCGGTGCCATCGTCTCAGGACAGTTGTTGGCCGTCTTCATGAACAACGCCGGCGGCGCCTGGGACAATGCCAAGAAACTCATCGAGGACGAACCCAGCGATCCTGCCAAGAACACCGGGAAGGGTTCGGAACGGCACATGGCGGGTGTCGTGGGCGACACCGTCGGTGACCCGATGAAGGACACCGCCGGCCCGGCCCTCAACCCGATGATCAAGGTGGTCAATATCGTTTCCGTGATCATCGCGCCGATTGTGGTCCAGTATCAGAACCTGGGCATCGCGGGCTGGGCAGTCGTGCTGGTCCTGGTGTTGGCCCTGGCTTGGGCTGTGCGCCAGAGCAAGCGGCCGGCTCCGGCGATTAGCGTCGAGCCCACTGGGGCCGGCGACTGAGACCTCCTGCTCGCCATGCTTGAAATCCCGGGGTCCGGCCTTCAGGCCGGGCCCCTTCGTGGTCGTAGGGACAGGTAAGCCGCCGGCGCAAAGGTTGACCTTCATCGGAATTCGGCTAGCATAGGACGGCGAAGCTGGGGAATGTGGGGGCTGGAGGGCAGGCGGCCATGACTCCGTCGCCGACCAATCGGATTGTCATCACTACCGAAGCCGGGGCGGCCCACGCCTTCCCCGGCCACCCCGAATCCCCCGCCCGATTCGACCTTCTCGATGACGTGGTCATTTCACCCCTGGTCGAACACCTGATGCGCGTAGAAGGTGAGCCGGCTCCGATTGATGCCGTCCTGCGGGTGCATGCCGAGGCCCACCTGGCCAGAATCGAGGCCGCCCTGGCGGATGCGCCCGCCTACCTCGACTACGGTGATACGTACGTTACGAACCAGTCCTTGCAGGTGGCCCTCCGGTCAGCTGGCGGCGTTCTGGCCGTTCTGCAGGCCGTGCTTGACGGCCAGGCGGCGGCCGGCTTCGCGTTTAACCGTCCACCGGGCCATCATGCCACCGCCAGCCGAGCCATGGGGTTCTGTCTCTTGAACAACGTGGCCATCGCTGCGCGCGCCGCCCAGGCTGTCGGCATTTCCCGCGTTGCCATCGTAGACTTTGATGTCCACCACGGCAACGGCACCCAAGCGATATTCGACTCAGACCCCGACGTGCTGTACATCTCGACTCACCAGGTGGGTATCTACCCGGGCACCGGGGCCCTCGAGGAGTGCGGCACGGGCAAGGGGACGGGGAGTACGGTCAATTTGCCGCTGCCAGCGCTGGCCGGTGACCGGGCATTCGAAGCTGCCGCCGAGCGCCTGATCGGCCCCGCCATCACCCGGCATCAGCCCGAGCTTATTCTGGTCTCGGCTGGCTTTGACGCACACTGGCGCGATCCCTTGGCCAGACTCCGGGTTACGCCCAACGGCTTTCACCGACTCACCCGGAGGCTCTGCGAGTTGGCGGCGAGCACGGGAGCCTCCGGCCCCGTATTCTGCCTCGAGGAGGCTACGAGCCCGAAGCCCTGGCACATTCCCTGAGCAACACATTACGCGCCGTATTGAATCTGATCGCCTCAGGCCGAGCCCTGGCAACTCCCCGAGGCTGTCGAGCCGGACATCGGCGGCCTGCTGGACCTGGCCGCCAGCCTACACAGGCTGTAGTGTGGCTATGCGACGAGCCTTATCTCGGTCCCCTTACCGAGCTGCCTTGCACAAACACCTCGTCTGCGGCATACTCATTGCAAGGGATAGCCCATGACCCAAATCAGTCTGCGCGCCTACATTCGCGAAATCGATAATCTGATCGAGCGGGAGCTTCTCGACGAAGCAATCGCTCATTGCCGTCACATTCTACAGACCTACCCCAAGCACATCGAAACCTACCGCTTGCTTGGCAAGTCTTACCTTGAAGCCAAGCGCTACGGGGACGCTGCCGACATCTTCCAGCGGGTCTTGTCAGCCGTGCCGGACGACTTTGTCTCGCATATTGGCATGGCGATCGTCCGTGAGGATGAGGGCAACCTCGATTCGGCGATCTGGCACATGGAGCGCGCCTTCGAGACCAATCCCGCCAACCCTGCTATTCAGCAGGAACTCCGCCGCTTGATCGGCCGGCGGGATGGGTTCGAACCCCACAAGGTCCGTCTGACGCGTGGCGCACTCGCCCGGATGTACGCACAGGGCGAGCTCTATCCGCAGGCCATCGCTGAACTCCAATCGGCTCTGCAGGAGGACCCGGATCGGCCAGACCTCCAAGTGCTGTTGGCTGAAATGCTTTGGCAGACGGATCAGAAGATGGAAGCGGCGGACGTCAGCCGCCAAGTCTTGGAAAAGCTGCCTTACTGCCAGAAGGCCGGCCGGATTATGGCCGCCGTCCATCAGGAGCAGGGCAAGTCAGATGAAGGGACGGCATATCACAGGCGACTGGCGCAACTGGACCCCTATGCCGCCTACGTGGAATACCCGATGGTCGACACCGTCAAGGTTGAGGCCGACACCATCCGCATGGAGCGGCTAGATTGGCGGCCAGGCCAGCCGCTTCCCGCCTCAGAGTCCGCCCAGCCCGACTGGGCGACCTCCCTTGGGGTTGAGATTGAAAGCGACTCCGGTGAGATCGACACCGGCGGCCCCTTGCCGTCCTGGCTGGACGACATCGAACCGGCTTCCGAGTCGCTTGAGATTGACAACGGCCAAGATCAAGAACGCCGCAGATGTCGCCCTTCGGGGCGTCCTCGCTTGAGGATGATGAACCCGTGCCCCGACCGATGAAGGCGCCGGGGACGAGATCCCCGATTGGATGAGCGAGGCCGGCTGGGAACAATCCAGCGGAGAGGCCGTGGAGACCCCGGTCTCTTTCTCGGAAAGCGAGCTGTCAGCCCTGGAACGGGGAGTACTGCCTGCGGCGGAGGAATCCGCCGATGAGCTGGCCGGGGAGGACTTGGCCGATCTCGCCCCGGCCGAGATCCCAGCGTGGCTTCAAGAGAAGGCCCCCGACCCCCGATGCGCCTCGAGCCGCCTCCGGCGGCCGAGGATCTCACCGACGCAACGAGCCTCCGGAGCGAAGGCGCTCCAGATTGGCTGGAGGATATTGCTGAGCCGGAAGCGCCGGTGGCAAAGATGGCGCCAAGTGAAGCGGACCTGACGCCGGACTGGCTCGGGGAAATGGCCTCCGATGCCGGCGACGAAGACATGGCCCTCGAGCTGCCCAGCTTTGATTTCGCCGATGAAGACCGGACGGTTGACGCAGGTCAGGCGACCTCGGAGCAGGCGACCAAGGCGAGGTACCGGCTTGGCTTGACAACTCCGAACCAGGCGCCACTTCGACCATCCTGACCTGGTTGGGCAATCGAGATGATGAAGAAGGCGGCCAGGCTACTGGGTCGGAAGAGGAAGGGGGAGAAGTCCCGGACTGGATGCTGGCGGCGATGGAGGGCGATGATGAGACCCTCCCCGCGGCGGCCGTCTGGAGAGGAGCCGGCCGAGGCTCAGCCGGCCTGGCTCTCTGGTGTGGCCCAAGCAGCGGCCGAATCCGAAGAGGCGGAATTCGACGAATTGAAGCGGCTCCGCGCCCAATCGGAGGCCGCGCTGAAGAGGACTCGAGCGCCGATGAGCCCGAGGCCCAACCGGGAGAGATTCCCGACTGGTTGATGGCCATCCGCGGCGATGAAGAAGGCGAGACCGGGCTGACCGCGGATGAATTCGATGCCGAGCTCCCGGAAGCGTTCCCCTGGGAAACCGAAGGCGATGAGCGCGAGGGACCGGAGGTCTGAAATCCTCATTGGACTTCGGAGACGAGGCGGCTGGTGAAGATACCATTCGCACAACGTCCGCCGCTTCGGTTGACCGCACCGTCCCTGCGAGCATGCCATCCGGAGATGACCTGGATGCCGCCGGTTGGCTCGAAAGTTTGAGCGAAGAAACCGAGGCAGGCCGTCCCGACGACGTCGAGGAAATAGCGGCGGCCGGACCTGAGTTCGGCGACCTCCTGGCTCGAAAACCTTGGCCAGATCGAGAAGATGAGCCCGCCGCCCAATCGGAAATCTCGGCCGAGGAACCCGAATGGATGCACGGCCTGGGCGACGAAGACGCCGACGACGAGGTCGATTGGCGACCTGGCCAGCACTTGGCTCGAGGGTCTGGCCGACACACTGGCTGAGACGCCGGCCGAGCCAGATGAGGCTAGCGCTGACGTTGGGGCTGATAGCGGAGACGTGCCGAATTGGCTCCAGGATTACGAGGCCCCCGAGGTTGTGGCCGAGATGCCTCCTGACGACGAACCCGAACCGGCCTCCGAGCCTCCCCAGCCGGAAACGCCCCCGTCCCCGCCCGCTGAAGAAGACACCGGCCGCTTGAAGCTCCTGGAGGAATTGGGGCTGCAGGAGATCGAAACATCCGAAGAGACGATCGCCGTCCCTTCAGATCGTGACGCCGGAGAGTCGTACGATCTGGGAGAGCTCGAAGGCATGGACGACGATCAAATCTTCGACTGGCTGGAGGGGCTGGCAGCCCGCGACGCGGAAGAGGGACAGGAGGAGGTCCCAGGCGCGTCTGGCACCAAGCCGCCGAAGTCAGCCGAAGCCACGGATGAGGGTAGCGGTGCTCCCGACGAAAGCGCCGATGCCGATCTTGGCTGGCTGGCGCAGCTGGCCGAACAGCGCGGCATCAACAGCGATGTTCAGACCGCCCCCGCCGCGGCGAGTTGCAGCCCCGGAGCCGGCCGATGAACCACAGATCCCGGCCCAGCCCGAACCTCCGATTCAGGCGCCGGCCGAACCCGCCGCCCCCGAGCCCGCTCCGGCCAAGCCTCAAGAAACCTGGCCGCCGGCAGCACAGCAGGCAGCACCCGAAGAGCCCATGGCCGCCGAGCCAGAGCCAGAGCCCGAAGCGGCGCCGGCGGAAAGTGTGCCCGAGTGGTTGATCGCCACCCAACAGGCAGCCGAATTAGAGGCACAGACACCGCGCCAGCCACCGACCGCAGAAGAGCCGGAACCCCAGCCGACGGTCGAGCCAAGCGCCGAGCCTGAGCCACCCGCAGCAGCTGGGCCAATGCCCGCCTCTGAGCTGGCGCCCGAACCTGAGCCTTTGCCCGATGCGATCCCGGAACCCGCCGCCGAAAGTACGGGCGTTGCCTCCGACGACAGGTTGGAAAGAGCCCGCCAAGCGCTGGGATCGGGGGATATCGATCGAGCTGTCGGCGAGTATGGCCAGTTGATCAAGGCGCGCAATTCACTGAGCCAGGTGGTCGAGGACCTTCAAGCGGCCCTGGATCAGGACCCAGAGTCTTCCCCACTATGGCAGCTCTTGGGCGATGCCTATATGAAGGCCGATCGCACATCGGAAGCCGTCAAGGCATACAACCGTGGCATGAAGGAAGCTGAGGTGCTCAACAGTGCCAGACAAGCGTTGGCCTCAGGCGATGCACAACGCGCTGCGGCCCAATACGGCATTCTGATCAAACGCAAGAAGAAGCTCGAAGACGTGATCCGAGACCTGGAGAATGCCGTCGCCGAAGAAAACGATCAGGCTATCCTCTGGCAGGTCCTGGGTGATGCCTACATGAAGGCGGACCGTTTGGATGAGTCGATCGAGGCTTACCGGAAGGGCATGAGTTCGGTCTAACGCCACGCCGGTGGAGAGCTTCGGACGCGCTTCAGAACGAACTCGGGGCTAGCCCCGAGTTCCCTATGTCAGAAGGAGATAACCTTGGAAAGAACGCTGGTTCTGATCAAACCCGACGCCGTCCAGCGCGGATTGATGGGTGAAATCCTGGGGAGATTGGAGCGCCGGGGTCTCAGGCTGGTTGGAGCGAAGTTCATGGCTGTCCCACGGGACCTGGCAGAAGCGCACTATGCCGTTCACAAGGGCAAACCCTTCTACGATGGACTGATCGACTACATCACCTCCTCGCCGGTAATGGCCATGGTCTGGGAAGGCCCCAACGCGATCGCCGCCGTGCGGCAGACGATGGGCGCCACTCGCCCTACCGAAGCCGCCCCTGGCTCCATCCGTCACGACTTCGGATTGGAAGTGGGCCGCAATTTGACGCACGCCTCCGACGCGGTGGAGACCGCCGCGATGGAAATCGGGTTGTGGTTCGAGCAGGGAGAGTTGGTGGATTGGAAGCGCGATCTGGATCGCTGGATCCTGGAGTAACCCGGCGCGTTCCAACCGCACGTCACCCAATGCACATAAGCAGCGTGGCCCCACTGGTGGTCCTCACCGGAGCCGGAATATCCGCCGAGAGCGGCGTACCTACTTTCCGAGGACCGGCGGGGCTTTGGAGGGACCACCGCCCCGAAGATCTTGCCACCGAGCTTGCCTTTAGAGGGACCCTCAGCTCGTGTGGCAATTCTACGCCTGGCGCAGGGACCTGGTGGCCAACTGCCGGCCCAACCTCGCCCACCGCCTGCTGGCGGAGGTAGAGGAGGAGCTGGGTGCCTACCAACTCTTCACTCAGAATGTGGACGGACTGCATCAAATGGCTGGAAGCCGGCGGATCACCGAGCTTCACGGCTCAATCTGGGCTCTGCGCTGCACGCGGCTGTGGACATCGTTGGGAAGACCGGCAAACGCCGCTGCCAGAATCCCTTCCATCCTGCCCTCGATGCTCATCGCTTGCCCGCCCGGATGTGGTCTGGTTCGATGAAGCCCTGGACCCCTCGATCGTTGGGGAGGCCGTGAAGGCCGCCAGATCCGCCAGGACGATGCTGGTGATCGGGACGTCGGCCCTGGTCCTCCCGGCTGCCGAGCTGCCCTTGCTCGCCAAGCACGCCGGGGCGAGGCTGATCGAGATCAACCCTGATCCGACACCTCTTTCCCGTCACTGCGACGAGGTGTTGCGCGGCCCGGCCACAGAAATGCTAAGGGCCTGGACCGATCGATTTGAGATGTAGGTCAGGCGTTTCTCAGGCCCGTGTCTACTTGACCCGGACCACGACGCGGCCCACCTCCCAGAGGTCTTCGAGCTGGTAGTAGCGTCGCATGTCTTTCGAAAACAGATGAACGATGACGTCGCCTAAATCGATCAGCAGCCAGCCGCTGGACGGATCGCCTTCTTGGCGCCCCAGCAACCCGCCAAATTCCGCTTTGACCCGCCGCCGGACTTCGTCGCCGAGCGCCTTCAGTGTGCGTTCACTTGCTCCGGTGGCGATCACGAAGTAATCGGTAAAACTGCACGCACCGATCAAGTCGAGCAAGAGGATGTCTTCCGCCTTCTTGTCCTCTAGGACTTCCACCAACCTGCGAGCCATGTTTAGGGCCACGTCGTCTACCACCTGCATTTGTTCCTTTTCGGTACGTCCATCGCGCAGCTGCCTCGGCTCGAGCGACGCGTTCGCCGTCCATCTTGCGAACCGTCAGTCGTCCGCCTCACTTCCCAGTGCCATACTTGCCACTTGCGAGTATCGCGGCCCATCGGGCCGGAGCTCACTTCGCATGAGGGTCAGACCTCCCACCCGCCACCGTCCCAGAGATCCGACCTCGACACATGACAAACCATCAGCCAGGGCCGCCTGGGCCGACGAGGCTAAGCCTCGCCGGGCGCGCCCCAGGGTGAGATGAGGATGGAACGCGCGCCTTTCTGCCTCGAACCCAACGCTGGCCAACGCCCCCTCCAGCTCCACCTGCAGTGTGGACAGGCGGCTATCCGGCCCGGAAACCCCTACCCAGATGACGGTGGGGCGCCTCGGATTGGGAAACAAGCCCACGCCAGACGCTTCCAAGTCAAAAGGCTGTGTTCGCGCAGCGACCGGTCGCGCCGCATCAACTACCAATTGTGCCCGCTCGGGAGAGATTTCGCCCAGGAATTTGAGAGTCAAATGGATGTTTCCTGGTTCCACCCAACGCACGGATCTGTCGGGGACGCAGTTTGTCAGCTCTTCGATCTGACCAGCGAGCGCATCGCGGAGCGACACGGGCAGGGTCGACGCCAGAAAGGCCCTCAAGCTAGGCGGTCGCCTTATCAGCCAGAAACCGGTCCAGAGCCTGCAGATACTCTCGTCGAGCACGGTCGAAGGGATGATGTCCGGCGCTCAACTCGACCAGTTTGGCGTTTGGAACCCGGCTTGCGGCCAGTCGACCCCGCTCAGGAGGAATGGTGCGGTCACGATCCCCCAAGACGAACAATGTCGGGCAGGCCACATGTGGTAGATCATCCATCAGGTCGCAGTTGAGAGCCGCTTTCATGCTGCCGATCGCCAAGTCGGCCGTGGTCTTCGCCAGATCCGCACGCTGCCTCAGACGGCCCGTTCCGCCTGGTTTCCGCTTGGGACGCCCATTCGTCGACCGTTCAAGCAGGTCGGAGGCGACGGGCCAAACCCGCCGCCCGACGGCCAGCGCCGGCCGGTAGAGCCAATGGCGCCACTCGGGACGCACCGGCCCAACCACCAATGGGTTGACCAGCACCAGCGCCCTCGGCGCCAGAGACGAATCAATGGCGAGCTGCAATGCGACGGCGCCGCCCATCGAATGGCCGAACAACACCGGGGCATCCAGCCCTGCCGCCTGCGATACCGCTTCGACAACCTGGGCGAAATGCGCGATCGAGTACCAGCCGGCTGCCGGCTTGTCTAAATCACCGTGGCCGGGCAGGTCTAGCGATACACATCGGTATCGATCCTGAATGTGCTCGATCGTGGATGACCACATCCGGCTGGAACTGGCCCAGCCGTGAATCAGGACGGCGCCTGGGGCCGATGGGCGGCCCGCAAGACTGAAACACAAACGCACACCCTCCACGCTCAGGGTGCGATGCTCTGAATTCATCGCGGCGATTATAACATGTGGTCACGCACGAGCCGTTGCGCCAGCGCGTCCAAGCAGCATCGGTTAGAATGGACTAACCTCCACATTGCCTACACAACCCGCCTGACCCCGTGGCGCGCGAAAGGAGCCGTTAGATGCTGGTCGGAGAACGAATGACCCATCCTGTCATCACTATTGAGCCTGATACGCAGGTTCAAGAAGCGCTCAACATGATGCACCGCGAGCACGTGCGGCGCTTCCCGGTGACCAACACCAAGGGACACTTGGTCGGAATGGTCTCCGAGCGCGATTTGCTCGAAGCTTCACCGTCGGATGCCACCAGCCTGAGCGTCTGGGAACTCAATTATCTCTTGAGCAAGATCTTGGTCAAGGAAGTCATGGTGAAGGACGTGATCACCGTCAGCGAAGATACCTTGCTCGAAACCGCGGCGCGGATCATGGCCGATGGCAAGATCGGTGGTCTTCCGGTGATGCGCGACTCCAAAGTAGTCGGGATCATCACCGAAACTGACCTGTTCAAGATCTTCCTCGAGGTTCTCGGGGCCCGCAAGGCAGGCGTCCGCATGACGCTGATGGTTCCCAACAAACCCGGGGAATTGGCCCACATCACCAAGACGATCTTCGACTTGGGCGGCAACATCCTTGCCATGGGCACTTTCCTGGGCGACGACACCGAAAGCACGGAAGTAACGATCAAAGTGGAAGGGACGACGGCTGATGAACTGCGAAAGGCCGTCGAGCCGATGGTCATCAAGGTGAAGGACATTCGGGACACACTTTCCGCGTAGGCTGGATAACTTTGATCCTAGTTGAATCGGGACGTGCATAAGCTACAATGAAATCGTGCACGATAGACTTTCTCGTCGCGATTTCCTGACGCTGGGCGGGCTGGCTGCCGGTGCGTTGGCCTTTTCACCGCCGGTGGGCATAGGCGGTCTGGCCACCACCACACTGCTCAGAGTTTCCACGCACTGGATCGGCATCTACGCCGAACCGTCGTTCCGCGCCCGGCGGCTCGACAAGCTCGTGCGGGACAATCTCATCACCGCCTACGAGCAAGTGACATCCGATGAAGGACCAGCCCACAATCCCTTCTGGTATCGTCTGGCTGACGGCTACGCGCACACTGGGTACCTGCAGGTCGTGCGCTGGCTCCCTCAGACTCCGCTCAAAGCCATCCGCCAAAGCGGCGAGTTGTTCGAAATCTCCGTCCCGTTCACCCGCTCCTACCGCAAGCCGGATCCGACCTCGGCGCCGCTCTACCGGCTCTACTACCAATCCACAGCCTGGGCCACCGATGTCGTTGAGGGCGCCGATGGCCGCCGGTGGTACCGACTTCAGGACGACCTACTCAAGGTGAACTACTTCGTTCGCGCCGAACACCTGCGCCGGATCACGCCCCAGGAAATCACCCCGATCTCGCCGGAGGTGCCCCTGGCCGCCAAGCGAATTGAAGTCTCGATCGCCCACCAAGAACTTCGCGCCTTCGAAAACGAACACCTCGTGCTCCGCACCCGCATCGCGTCGGGCATCCCCAGCGACAAGCCCGGGGAAAACGGCATTCCGACTAAAACTCCGCAAGGCCGCTTCTACGTTGACAAAAAGATGCCCCTTAGGCACATGGGCGACGGCAACCTGACAGCCAATCTGGACGCGTATGAGCTTCCCGGCGTGCCGTGGGTGTCCTTTTTCCACATTACCGGCGTCGCCTTCCACGGCACCTACTGGCACAACGATTTCGGGCGGCCGCAGAGCCACGGCTGCGTCAACATGCGCACCGAGGAAGCCAAGTGGCTCTTTCGCTGGACCCTTCCTGAGGTCGACTACAACGAAATCCTCAACATCGGGCACGGCACCCCGGTTAACGTCATTTAGGGCGCCATGTTCGGCGCCCAACTGCACACTTTGTGACATATTTCACAAGTTGGACTTGCCCCGAGACACTCGGCGGCTGACTACGAGGGCGTCTCGCCCTTGTCCTGTCGGACGCGATCGAGCAGGTCGGGGAGTTTGCCGGTTTCGCTGTAGCCGGAGGCGCCCCGGCGGATGGCCTTGCGCCCTTCTTCCTCGCTGAGGACATCGGCCATAACGAAGATCTTGGCCTGAGGGGAGATCTGTCGCAGACCTCGTATGAGCCAATAGTCGCGCTCTTGAGCGATCTTGTCGTTGACCAGGGCAATTCCTGGCGGGACCCGTTCTGCCAGCGCTATCGCCTCAACCGCCGTACCAGCTTCACTCACCCGGTAGCCCTGCCCCTGAATGGTCATCACCATCCGCTCGCGCAAGTGATCATCGGATTCGACCACCAGGACGCGCCCCAAGGGCTCCAATCCCGACGTCAGAACGGCCTGGATCGCCGAGACCAGGGCACCTGTGTCCGGGTGGCGCGCCAGGAAGCTGACAGCGCCCATGCTGACGCCTCCCTTCGGGTCTTCGGCAGAGGTCAGGAAGAGCACCGGGGTGTTACGCGTACGCCGATCGTATTTGAGGATGGCGGCCACTTCGAAGGCGGTCGGTGAGCGAGCCAGCAGGTCGAGCAGCACCATATCGGGCTGGACCTTGCGAGCCAGCGAAAGAACCTCTTCGCCGCTCTCTGCCATCACGATGTGGTGGTCTTGGGACTCGAGATCGTGCGCCAGGATCTCGCGCAGCTCGGGATCATCGACCATCAGTAGCAGCGTCTTGGCCCCTTCACCGCCATTGGCCAGCCTAGTCTCTAGCGCCTGACGCAGTAAACTGACATCGGTGACCAACTCGTTCGCCGCCCATAACGGAAGCGCCAGGCCGAACCGCGTTTCCTTGGCCTGGTCCGAACTCGAGCCATAGGCTCGGACCGAAATCTGCCAGCAGGCGCTCGCAGTCTGCGATCGGCCAGTTGCGCTCGCCCGGCGGTCGGCCGAATTGGGCCAAGACGTCTATCGCCCCTTTGCCGTCGTCGGCGAAAGACATCCTAAGCAAGGCCCACGGGCCACCCTTGCTCAATCCCGAAGGCTCGCCGGCCATCACGCGAAGCGTGGCTGGTTTGTCCCCGGCGGAAAGGAGCTCCAGTCGGACCGTAACCTCGTGGCCTTCGGTAAGTGTCCCGGCGCGCGCCAGCAGGCAGGCAACCGTCGACACCAGCTCTGCCTGGTCGGCTTTGACAGCCGGCAAATGGGCCGGGAACTCGGCCACGATCGTGACCTGACGCCCGGCCATGTGCTGGCTGCTGATGTCCGTCGCTTGCTCGATTACCTGGGGAAGTTCTACGGGCACCCCGCGGGACTCCAAAGGATTAACCCTCCGTACCGGCCTTTAGCGGTTTGACGCTTTTGCGCCACTCTACCTTATGACTTTATCCGATGTGTTACGCGTCCAACCTTGCCATTGGCTTACAAATCCTCGGCCGCCGATGTACAATCCAGAACGTAATGGAAGCCCGGATCGCAGTTGCCAAGGTTGGTAAGTATGCCACATCCGAGAGTGGAGACACGCTCGAAATGGTCGAGCGACCCACCGGAGGCATATCGTTTGTCCTGGCCGATGGTCAGCGATCCGGCAAATCCGCCAAAGCCATATCAAACGTTGTGGCCCGAAAGGCAATCAGCTTGCTCGCCGAAGGCGTGCGGGATGGTGCAGCGGCACGTGCGGCCTCTGACTATTTATACACCTATCGCGCCGGGAAGGTCCTGGCTACCCTTAACATACTGTCGATCGACCTCCTCACCCAAACGCTGGTGATCGTCCGCAATAGTCCGGCTCCTGTCCACATCTTTGAGAACGGGACCATGCGCGTCCTGGAGGGATCGGACGACCCGGTGGGCACAAGGAGAGGCATACGCCCGGCGATTGCGGAGATCCCGCTCTCAAGCGACCTACGCACTGTCATGTACACGGATGGAGTGACCCACGCTGGCAGCCGGCGTGGAAAGACGTTCGATGTGGCTTCGGCGCTAAAGGCTCTAAACGAGAGCGGCAACCAGGATCCTGAAGTGTGGGCCAATCAACTGCTCGACACCGCGGTGGAGCTCGATGAGGGACGGCCGGGTGATGACATCAGCATCCTCGTGGCCATCATCGCCGACACGATTGACGACGGCACTCGGCGACTCACGGTCCAGATCCCGCTCCCTTGAGCCCAGCCTCCACCCGGATCACTTGATGGCCGAGAACCACGAGCCGTTGATCGCTATCGTCGGGCCGTGTGCGTCGGGCAAATCCACCTTGGCCAACCGACTTCACGCACATCGGATGGCGGGCGCGCCAAATCGCTCAGGAGCATTCCTACGTGCCAGACATGTGGCAGGTGCTCACCCAGCCCGACATCCTGGTCTTTCTCGACGCCAGCTTCGAGACCTGTACGCAGCGCAAGCAGCTCAACTGGAACCTGGCCGAGTACCAGGAGCAGCAACATCGCCTTCGGCACGCAAGAAAGCACTGTGATATCTTGGTCGATACCACTGATCTCTCACCCGAGGAGGTCGTATTAAAGGTCCAGGCGGCCTTGGCCGGTGGACAGTCGCTAGACGTGGGGGTATAATCCCGTTAGCCAGCCCTCCGGCACAGGCACACGTCGAGGGCTCGTTTTTTTGCCTACCAGGAGAGTCGCCCAAGCATGGGACAACGTTATCGACGTTTCATCATCCCGGTCCTGATCGTCATCGCTGCCGCCATCTGGCTAGTGCTTCCCACCAACCCAGGCATACACATCGGTCCTGTCAACCGCGATGTCCAGGTCGTCCGCGGCCTAGATCTCCAAGGGGGGCTGCGGGTCCTGCTCGAGGCGGATCTGCCGGATACGGTGGACATCACCAATGACCAGATGAGCACAGCCCGCAACATCGTCGAGAACCGGGTCAACGGCCTCGGTGTGAGCGAACCCGTGGTCCAGGTGGCTGGCAACCGGCGGATTTTGGTTGAGCTCCCCGGCGTATCCGACCCGCAGGAAGCCATCAATACCATCAAGGAGACCGGGCTGCTGGAGTTCGTCGAGCTCGACAGCCAACAGGAGGCCCTGGGGTTGGTCGGCCAGACCATCAAGACCGACTTCGGCCAGACCAACAGCACACAAGTGCAGCCAACACCTGGCAGCGGCACCCCCAAATCAACAGTGCCGCCCACGGCCACCGAGACGGCCGCCCCCGCAATCACGTCTACGCCCGCTTCGACAGCTGCTGCCGGGGCCGGGGCCGCCGCCAGTCCGACGCCGGCTGGTCCGACCAAGGTCTACCACACTGTAATGACGGGGACGGCTCTGAGCGGTGCCCAGGCCGGCCGCAACCCCACTACGGGTGAATATCTGGTCCAGTTTCAGTTGACCGGAGAGGGCTCCAAGGTCTTCGGCGACTACACCAGCAGCCACGTTGGCGGTTATCTGGCCATTGTGCTGGATAACAAAGTCATCTCCGCCCCGCGCATCAACTCAGCGATCGTTGGCGGGAGCGGCGAAATCACGGGCAGCTTCACCCAGCAGGAAGCCAACAACCTGGCAGTCCAGCTTCGGTATGGTTCCCTCCCCATCCCGCTCAAGGTAGCCGAGATCAACAGCGTCGGACCGACGCTCGGCCAGGACTCGCTGCGCAAGAGCGCCATCGCTGGCATCGTTGGCCTGCTCGTCGTGGCGGCCTTCATGGCTTTCTACTATCGCCTGCCAGGTCTCGTGGCGGACCTGGCCCTGCTGTCGTACGCCGCCATAACATTTGCGCTCTTCAAACTGATCCCGGTCACCCTGACCCTGCCCGGCATCGCCGGATTTGTCTTATCAATTGGGGTGGCGGTAGATGCCAACATCCTCATTTTCGAACGTATGAAGGAGGAGCTGCGGGCCGGCAAGACGCTGGTGCACGCCATCGACCTCGGTTTCTCGCGCGCCTGGCCGTCGATCCGGGATTCGAACCTGTCCACCCTGATCACTTGCGCCATCCTGTTTTGGTTTGGCAACACATTTGGCGCCAGCATCGTCAAGGGTTTCGCTCTCACGCTGGCTATCGGCGTGCTGGTCAGCCTCTTCACCGCCATCACCGCCACCCGGGTCTTCCTGCACACCGTGCTGGACAACCTCGAGATGGCCAAGCACCCTCGCTGGTTCGGGGTCTAGGAGTTCCGCATGCTCGACATCGTCGGAAAACGCTACTGGTTCTTCGGGATTTCTCTGCTCGTAATTGTCCCGGGATTGATAGCCCTGGCGGTTTGGGGTTTCCCGTTGGCGATCGACTTCACGGGGGGCAGCTTGCTCGAAGTCCAGTTCCCCGTTGGCCAGGCACCTCAGCCGGCCGAAGTTGTGGCGTTGTATCAGGACCTCGGCTATCATCGATCCAATCGCCCAAACCTCCGGCGACAGCAACATCCTGGTGCGAAGCAAACAGATCGACCAGAATGACGAGGCCGCTATCGTGAACGAGATGAATACGCGGTTCAACACGCAAGTAACCGTGCTCAGCTTTGAGTCGGTCGGCCCCTCGATCGGCGCCCTGGTGGCCGAACGCGCCGCCGGCGCCGTTGGTCTGGCCACGCTGGGCATTCTTGGTTTCATCACCTATGCCTTTCGCGGTGTCAAGCACGCCTATCCGCTATGGGATGGCTGCCATCATCGCCATGCTGCACGACGTCGCCGTGGTGGTCGGCGTGGAGGCCATCCTGGGGCATTTTTTGGGGTGGCAGGTGGACGCCCTCTTCTTACGGCGCTGTTGACGGTCATTGGCTTTTCGGTCCATGACTCGATCGTGGTATTCGACCGGATCCGTGAGAACGCTAACGTACATCGCCGGCTGGATTATGAGACACTCGTCAATCACTCGATCGTGCAGACGCTTGACCGATCGATCAACACCCAGCTCACCGTGGCCCTTACGCTGCTGGCTCTTCTCCTGCTCGGGGGCGTGACGACCACGACACTTCGTCACGATCTTGTTGGTGGGCGTGTTCAGCGGCACCTACTCATCGATCTTCAACGCCTCCCCGATCCTGGTGGTGTGGGAGAACCGCGAGTGGACCACCTGGTTCCGTCGCCGAGCGGCGGCCCCCACCAGCTAGCACAAACAGGGCCCGCCTCAGGCTGAACATCAGCCCCCGCTATGCGGGGGCTTTTTAGTTGGCGCCTGATTGCCTGGCGGTCGATCATGGGGATTTCTCCTCGGCTGCCCTTCGCTCGAAATGGCATGAGGGGCGAATGACTGCCCCCTCAGTCAGCCAGAGTGCCACTCGTTTGTGTCAGCCCGACGGCCCTCTTTTGTGTCATCTCGAGGGCTGAGGGGTGCGGTGGCGCCTGTTCGGATCGGGCCGAGGCGGGGTGTTGGGGTCACAGATGGGCGAGATGAGGCCCAGGGGAAAGCGCGGGAGCCCTACGGTGCCGGGGTCTGATCCAGCATCTTGCAGGCCATTTCCAACGCGCGCAGCTGCTCGGTCATGTCCTGCAGGACATCGCGGCCGCGGTAGCTGCTCCGCCCGTAGCGTAACAGCGAGAGGTCCTGCCCCAGACGGGCCACGGCGACCTCCAAGCCGGCTGGCGACATCCGGGGGCGCCCCCTGCCCCAATTCCTCGATGAGCACCACACGTTCCACGCCTTCGTCTTGGGGGCCGAGTGCACTGGCACGCAGGCGAAGCTTGCGACCGCCAAGCTCGACGTACTTCTCCAGGGGACCGCCATTGCCGTTCACCAGGCCCTCCAGGAAGTCGGATATCGGACGACCCTCCGAAATGGCATCTTCCGCCAGCCAGCTTTCCGCCGCCGGGTTCTTAGGCATGTGCCGCCCGTTTACCGAGGCCAGGATGATCCCCTGAGGGAGCTGAGCCAGCAACTCCCGGTAGGTCTTTTCCTGGCGCTGGAGCTGCCGGAAGCGGTCGGTTACTTCGTCCTCGAGCATGTCGCCGCGGCGCTTTTGGGCCTTGGCCATGCGGATGATTGTCCAAAGTCAGCCGCCGGAACTCGAGCGCCCTGTCCACGGCGTTCGAGATCACGCTGATATGGTCGAACGGCTTGGTGAGGTAGCTGAAGGCCCCGTTGTTGAGCGCATCGATGGCGTTCTCCATGGTGGCGTTGGCGGTGACGATGATGACCTGCATGTTGGGATCACGGTGCTTGGCTTCGGTCAGGATCTCGAGCCCCGAATATCCCGGCATATTGATGTCCGTGACAACCAGGTCGATCGGGAATCGCAGGAGGGCATCCATCGCTTCCCGCCCATCGTTGGCCCGAGTGACCCGGTGGCCGAGTCGCTGGACCCGCCGGGCGATCAGCTCCAGCATATCGACTTCATCTTCAGCGACCAGCACATGGGCTTCCATGGAGAAGGTAGGCCGAGCACTCATGAGTCGTCCTGCCCTTTCTGGTCCTTCCGAATACCAAGCATCCAGACCAACCAAGCCAGCGGCAGCAGAAGCTGGAGCCACTGCCAGACGCCGTCGCCGGAAACTGGTCGGCCCGGCCGAAGACGCTGCCACAGGCTCTTCGGTGGCGGTGGCCCCGGTTCTGGCGTATCGCTGGGCGACGAGGGCTGCGCGGCCGAAGTGTTGGTCGCCGCCGGTTGTGGTGCGTCTGTGGCGGGCGCCGATGGGGTGTCCGTTGCCGAGCTGCTGCCATCCTGTGTGGGGGACACCGGCATAGGTGTGTCGGCAGGCGATCCGCCGCCTTCAGGCGTGGCCGTTGCAGCGACGGGTGTGTCGGTGGGGGCACTCCCCCCGTCCGGTGTCGCCGAGGCAAGAACGGGAGTTTCCGTGGGCGATGGGCTGCCGCCGGGCGTAGCTGACGCCGCCGGCGTACCTGTCGCCGTGCCCGATCCCGACGGCGTGGCGCTGGCGGGCACGGGGGTATCCGTGGCGGCTGCCGGGTCTCTGGTTGGCGTAGCGCTGGGGGCAGCACTCCCCCGCCTGCTTCGGCGGTTGTCGTGGGCGCTGAAGCCGGTGTGGGCGGATCGAGGGGCGCGCCCGACGATGCACCGCTGAATACCACAGCGGCGAGCCGGGACATCGATGGTGGAGATATCCGAGCTAGCCGTGCCGTTGGACGAGGTCATCACGGCGGTGACATCGCAGCTGGTGCCGTCAGCATTGGGGGCGCGGACCCGCACCGTCTTGAAAGCCCGCCGCCAACTCTCCCAGATTCCCCGAGAACACCGGGTTGGCAGTGATCACGTTGCAGCCGCTTCCAGTGGAGACAGCTCACCGTGGTGCCGTAGGCCGTGCCTGGGCCATCATTCCAGTAACGAGACCGTGAACTGAACGATCTCATTGCGGGAGGCGGTGAGGTGTCAGGGTCGAGCTGCACCGTCAGCTGTGGCTGAGTTGAAGTGCACCGTGACGGTGGCCGTGTCACACAGCATGCCCTCCGGACCATCGGCGAAGTCGCTGTTGGCGTCGCACACTTGGTAGGTGTAGGTCAACTGGGTTTGCGGACCACCGGCGGGAGCATCGGTGAAGGTGATGCTGCCGTCCCCGTTGACGGAGGCCGTGCCGCGGGCCGGAGGCGTGATGACCGTCACGCTTGAGGGATCGAGACGGCCCTCGATATCCAAGTCGTTGCTGAGCACGTCGGTGGTCGTCGACCCACCCTGGTCAATCGTGCCGGCATCATCGGGATTGGCGACCGGGGCGTCGTTGACCGGGTCGACGGTCAGCGTCACGGCGACCGTGCTCGAGTCCATCCCGCCATCGGTCGCGTGATAGGTGAAGCCATCCGTGCCGTTCCAGTTGGCTTGCGGAGTGTAGCTGAAAGAGCCGTTGGCGTTCACGCGTGAATGCACTGGCGTGACCGGGCCCTCGAGTCAAGAACGGCCGTGATCGGGTCGGTGTTGGGATCGTTGTCGTTGCCGAGGACGCCGGGCGCCGTCTCACTCAGCGAGCCATCCTCGTCCAAGATGTACCCGTCCGCCGTCGCCAAAGGCGGGTCATTGATGATCACTGAGACAGTGGCTGTGTCGCAAGCCGTGGCCGGCGGTGGCGGGCCGTCATCGCACACGGTGTAGGTGAAAGTGTCTGGCACGGTCGGGCTGTGGTACGCGCCAGGATCGTAGGTGATATCCGAGGCGCCGAACACCACCGTGCCACCGTGATCCGAGGAATTCTGGGCTGCCTGGATTGTCAGGCCATTGCTCTCGACGGGATCATCATCGTTGGTCAGAACTGGGAACACGGTTGGGACGGCGAACTGGCTGATGGTGTAGCTGTCGTCCCCGGCCACCGGCAGGTCGTTGACGGCCGAGACGCTGATGGTCACCGAGGCAGTGTTGGTGGACGTCAGCGTGCCATCCGTGACCTGGTAGCTAAAGCCAAAGCCACCGGGTGTGTTGCCGTCGTTGGCATTGCTGGCGGGCGTGAACCTGACAGTTCGGTTGTCTCCGAGCAGCAGGATTGACCCGCCGTGGACATTAGTGATCGAGCCGGGAGCGACCTGAAGATCAGCGTTAGGATTGTCGATGTCGGTGTCATTGGCTGCCACATCGATGTCCACAAAGTTGTCTTCAGATGTCGAAGCCGCATCGTCGACCGCCGAAGGAGGATCATCGATGCTGTTGACGGTGATGGTGACAGTGGCCGGTGCCGACGCCAACCCACCATCAAAGGCATGGTAGGTGAAGGTGTCGGTGCCATTGAAATCCGCTTCCGGCGTGTAGTTGAAGGAGCCGTCGGCGTTGAGAATGAACCCACCCGGCGTCACATCATGTGACGGACCGCTATCGAGCATTGCCGTCAAGCCGGCATAGAACGGGGCCGTCAGGTTATCGGGGTCGGTATCGTTGGCCAGGACACCATCGACGCCGGACACGGTCAGGGTTCCGCCATCCTCATCGATCTGGTAGGCAGACGCCGGCGGTGTCGGCCCAGCGCCGGGATCGTCGTTAGCGATCGGCGCGTCGGGCACCGCGTTGACGGTGATGCTGGCCGTGATCTCAGCTGTGCACAACCCACCCGAGTCGCAAGCCTGATAGGTAAAGCTGTCAGAGCCGTAGAAGTTAGGATCGGGCGAATAGATGAAGCTGCCGTCCGAGTAGAGCGTCAAGCTCCCATTTGTGACATCGTTCACAAGCGATGCCGTCAGCCCAGCGTAGGCGGGCGTGGGCGAGAAATTATCCGGGTCGCTGTCGTTGCCCAGCACTCCGGGAGAGGTCACGTTGAGGGTGCTGTCCTCGTTGATTGAGTAGTCGCCAGGGGTGGCCGGGTCGTCGTTGCCCACCGGAGCGTCATTGACATTGTTGATCGTCAGATTCACGGTCCCAGTGTCGCACAGCGGGATCGGCGTCGTGTCGTCGCATACCTCATACACGAACGCATCCGAACCGTAGTAGTTGCCAACTGGCCGGTAAGTAAACGACCCGTCTGAGTTCAAGCTGAACGACTGATCATGAGACGGTCCCGAGATCGCCGTGGTGGTAACGGCCATCGGCTGAGCGTCGGGCTCGACGTCGTTGGCCAGCAAACCCAGCGGCGGCGTAGGATCATCGGCGGCATCTACTGTGAGCGTGGTGTCTTCGAAAAGTGTGTAGCTGTCGTCGGTTGGCCTGGGTGCGTCGTTGACCGCGGTGACGGTGATGGTCACCGTGGCCGGGCCGGCCGCGGGCTCGGTCGTCGAGTTGAAGTAGCCGTCGTTGACGTAGTAGGTGAACTGGTCGATCCCGTTCCAATCCGCCTCGGGAGTGTAGTCGAACGAGCCATCGCTGTTCAACGTGAAGCTGGCTGCATGGTCCGGGCCCGTGTCCAGCACGGCAGTCAGCGTGTCGCCGCTATTCGCATCACTGTCGTTGAAAAGCACGCCGACGGGCGTCGTCGGATCATCCGTCGCGTCCACGCTCAAGATCGAGTCCTCAGCCAGACTGTAGCCATCGTTGTTGGCCACCGGCAGCGAGTCGACATATAGGCTGACCGTCGCCGGGGCGCTGCAGGCGCCCAAACCATCGCATGCCCGATAGGTAAACGAGTCTGGGCCGGTATATGCATCGGCCGCGTTGTAGACGAAGGAGCCGTCAGCGCGCAGTTCGAAGTCCGCCGGAGCGGCCGAATAGGCGTGGAGTGGCGCCGACACAAGTTGCGCATACATCGCCGGGGATGCCGGACCATCGACGTCGCTGTCGTTATCCAGCACGCTGTTGGGCGAGATGTCCAGCGGGGCCACCGGGCTGTTGTTCTCGGGGCCGCCAGGGTTGTCGTAAGTATTGTAGGTCCCGTCATCCGCGGCGACCGGCGCATCGTTGACAGCGTTGACGGTGATGGTGACCGTGGCCGGCGTCGATGTCAGATCCCCATCCGTTGCCCGGTAGGTAAATGTGTCGGTCCCATTGAAGTTGGTCGACGGTGTGTAGTCGAATGAACCGTTTGTGTTCACGTTCAGCGTCCCCGTCCCCGAGTAGCTATAGGACACGACGCCAAGCGAGTCGCCATTGGGGTCATAGTCATTGGTCAGAACGCCGTCGGCGATGGAGACCAGCAGCGTCCCGGTATCCTCGTCCATCTCGTAGGCCGAAGCCGGAGGGTCACCACCCGTTGGGGGAGAGGCCACGGGGTCATCGTTGGCCACCGGAGCATCGTTGACGGTCACCGACACCGTCCCCGAGTTCGCAATACTGCGGCGCCGGCACGCCGGCATCGCAGACAGTGTAAGTGAAGGTCTCGGGTGTGGTGGGGCTGGCGTAGTCCAGCGCCGGCGCGTAGTCGACGAAATCGTCGGACGGATTGCCCGGCGTGCCGTTGTCGTTGAGGCTGGCCGTCCCGCCCAGGTCCGGCATGCCAACGGCGGTCAAGGTGAGCACATCCGGTGGGGTATCGCCGGTGTCCACATCGGTGGCATGAGCCAGTACATCAACTGGACGCGGGGCGTTCTCACCAGTCCGGACTGTGAAGTCGTTGGCTGTCGGCGAGTCATTGACAGGATCGATGGTCAGCGTGACGGTGGCGTTCGGCGCTGCACACCGCCGGGGCAAGGTCCTCACAATCGCGGTAGGTGAAGGTGTCGGTCCCGTTGAAATTCCCTTCCGGCGTGTAGGTGAAGGAGCCGTCGCTGTTGAGCGTGAACCCGCCCGCGGTCACGTCGTGGGCCGGCCCGCTGACCAACTGCGGTGTGAAGGGGTCGGCCTCGGTGTCCGTGTCGTTGACGGTCACGCCTTGGGCGGCGGGCACGTTCAAGACGGTGTCTTCATCGACCCGGTAGGAGGCCGGATTGGGCGGCGGCGAGGCCCCGGGGTCGGCGTTGGCCACCGGGGGATCGTCGACGGGGGTCACATTCACGTACACTGTGGCCGGGCTAAGCGAACTGAGCCGCCCGTCGTGGGCATAGTAGGTGAAGCTATCTTGCCGTTGTAGTTGGAAGGTCCGGCGTGTAGGTCACGTCGTTGCCGTTGTTGGCGACGGTGCCGTGCGAGACCTGTGATGCACGCTGCTGACCGTCAGCGGGATCCAGATTGGGATCGGTATCGTTGGCCAGGACATCGATGCCGGTCGGCGTGTCTTCGGTGATATTGATCGGCGTGGCGGTCGCCATCATCGTTGGCCACCGGCGGGCCGTTGACCTTGATCGTCACCGTGGCGGCATTGGAGTCCAGCTGCGGCGGCGGATTGCCGTCGTCATGGGCGTAGTAGGTGAAGGTGACGTTGCCGGCAAATGCGGGATCGGGCGTCAATCGAAGGAACCGTCGGCGTTGAGCGTCAAGGTGCAGCTCGCCCCACAGCTGGGCACGGTATCCAGCACCGCTGTCAGCCCGGCATTGGGCGGCGTCGGCAGGACGTTGTCGACGTCGGTGTCGTTGGCCAGCACGCCATCGGCGGCCAAGACCGAGAGCGAGTTGCCCTGGTCAACGATGTACAAATCCGGATCGGGATCGCTGGCGCTGGGCGGCGTGGCAATCGGATCGAAATTGGCCACCGGCGCGTCGTTGACCGGGAGAATATGAATGGTGACCGTAGCCGTGCCCGGATACAAGGTGCCGCCGTCGGAGACGTGGTAGCTGAAGGTGTCGGTGCCGTTGTAGTTGAGCTGCGGATGGTAGTTGAAACTCCCATCCGCGTTCAACGTGAACGATTGATTCGTGACTGGGCTCGCAAGCTATAGCCGCCGTGAGCGGGTCCGGTGGTCGGGCACATTCGGGTCGTAGTCGTTGCTCAGCACGCCGTAGAGCGCCGAGACGTCAGGCGTCGGGTCCTCGTAGACCACGTAGTTGCTGGGATCCGGCGTGGCGCTCGGGCTGGGGTCGGGGTCGTCGTCGACCGCCACCGGCGCGGTCGTTGACGAGCAGCTGGACCTGCGCCGTGGCACAAGCCGATTGCGGCGTGGCGCCATCGTTGTTGGAATCGCACACCTGGTAGTTGAACACGTCCGGCGATGGTCGGGCTGTGAAAGGGTGCAGTTCCTGTCGGATCGGGATCATAGGTGACGGTGTCGGGAGTGGCCGGGATGGTGACCAGATTGCGCGGCGTCGGGCTGACAATCGACTTCGACATGCAGCGGGTCACCTTCGATCGGGTCCGTGTCATTGCCGAGAACGTCCAGCGTGTATGGCCCGCCGAACTGGCTGAAGGGGGTGGCAATTGTCATCAGCCGGCACCGGCGGGTCATCCACCGGATTGATTGCCACGTAGACGGTGGCCAGGTTTGAACTCAATGTCCCATCGTAGGCCCGGTAGGTAAAGCTGTCGTACCCGAAGTAGTTCAAAGGCGGATGATAGGTGACGTCCGTGCCGTTGTTGGTGACCGTGCCTCCCTGGGCCGATGGCCACGAAGCCGGGGCACCTCCGACGGACAGGGTATCGCCGTCGACGTCCGTGTCATTGGCCAGAACGTCAAGTGTGATCGGCGTGTCGTATCTTCGTGGTAAATGCCGGGTCGGGCGGTCGGTGTCCCATCGTCGTAGGCGACCGGAGCGTCGTTGACATTGACCACATTCAGGTTGGCCCGGGCCGAATTGCAGCTGCCCGGGCCGTCGCAAACCTGGTAGTCGAAGTGGTCGGGCGTACCGAAGAAGTCGGGCGTGGCCCGATAGGTGAAGCTCCCGTCCGAGTTCAACACCAGGTCGCCGAAGCGCGGCGTGGCCAGCGGAGTCGGCTCGACGGTCAGATCGACGAAGGCGGGCCCAGTCAGGATGTCTGGGTCCCGATCGTTGGCCAACACACCCGGCGCCGACTGGGAGAACAGAGTGTCCTCGGTAGGTGAATACGCATCGTCCAAAGCTCGGGGTGCATCCGGCACGGGCGTGACAGCCAGCGTAACAGCGGCCGTGCTGCACGCCCCCCCTTGATCGCAGGCCTGGTAAATGAAGCTGTCGTACCCATTCCAGTCGGGCGTCGTCTGGTAGACAAATGATCCGTTGGTGTTGAGGATTAGGCTGCCATAGGTCGGATTGATGACGAGATACGACTGCAGGATGTCCAATGGACCGTCATCGTGATCGTTGGCCAGGACGCCCGGCACAGCCGGGGCTATGGGATTGTCCTCATTCGCCGAGTAGGCGTCGCTCCGGGCCGTAGGCTGGGTCGTCTCCGTTGGAGTTGGCGTCGGCGTGTAGGCATAAACCGAGCGCTCATTCTGTGCGACGGAGATGTTGTTGCCCCATGTGCGGACGTAGTTGGTCATGACCTCGCCAGCGGTGACGCCGTTGGTGTTGGCCTGGAGACGGAAGCGGGCAAACCCGCCCTGCGGTATCGAAAGTGGTGAGGCAAACTGCCACACTACTGAAGTAACTCCGGACCACGGATCGCCGACCGGCGCGGGGCATGGCCCCACCGAAATGCTCACCCCCGACGGTCCAGTGGCCGACCCGCCAACATACACAAGATGCGCCGGGAGCCTATCGCACACGAGAGTGAGTTGGGCCGGGGAGAAGCTGCCGTAGTTGATCACCAGGATTTCAAAACGCACCGTCGTGGAAGCAGGGTCCGGCGGCACGTTCACCGGATTGGCGATCTTCACCGGATACACAAGGGGTGTCGGCGTGGGCGTTCTGGTTGCGGTGGGCGTGAGGGTGAATGTGTTGGTGATGGTCGGCGTCTGGGTTGGCGTCAACGTTTCGCTGGGCGTCAACGTGATCGTCGGTGTGTCGGTCTGCGTTGGCAGGGGAGTGGAGGTGGCTGTCGGGCATGATCCTGGAATCAGGCAGGAGTCAGACAGCACCGGGATCTGGAGCTGATCGAGCTTGAGGTCACCCAGAATATCGAGCAGGATCTGGGGGTTGATGGGGCCGAACGCCACGTAACCCCACGGGCTGTAGTCCGCCTGCATATTGGACCGCAGGTCGACGTCCTGCTGCGGGTTCAGAATCGAAAGCCCGGCGATCTGGGCGCATGCAAACAGGATGCAGATCGAAAACAACACCAGCACAAACCAGGCCAACAGGCCTCGGCGCTGGCTGCGCTTTTCGTCTTGCTCTTCGGTTCCCCTAGAGCCGATCTCAGGTGTCACAACCAAACCTCATTCGTCCAAGCAAGTAAACGAAACGGACAATCGGTTTCCCTGGGGATCCAGGCTGGCGAGCCACACGTGGCCGCCCAGGACGTCGGCGATGGTCTTGACCGTCGCCAGGCTCATACCGGTCCCCTCCCCCAAGTCGCCGGCCTTGAATGCGAAGCTCTCAAAGAGTTCCGTCCCTTGCGCCTCACGCAGTCGCGGGCCGTCATCCGTCGCTTCGAGCCAACATTGGCCATCGCGCGCTGCCAGAGACAGGCCCACCGTGCCGTTGGGTACCGCGCGCCAAGCCGCCTGACGCACCATATGATGCAGCAGGCTGCGGGCCATCGTCTCATCCAGCACGATCCCTGCAGCGTCTTCGACAGCAATTTCCAAAGTGAGTGCCTTAGACCCGACCAGCCCATCTTCCAGGCGTGCCTTCTCCGATCTGATCAGATCTGCCAATCTGGAATTGCTCTCCCCGCCTGCCTCGCCGGCCTCAATCTCGACCAAAGCCAGCATGTCGTCCGTCCAGCTTCGTATGGCGCTTAGGCGATCTACCTGACGTTCAATGATTCCGGTGAAGCGCTCGTCGGTGTTCTCGGGCAGCTCATTGAGCTCAACCACAGTGGAGAAGGCCTCAGCCAGCGGGACTCTGAGCTGATCGGCTGTTCGCGCCAAGAGCCGCATCTTCTGCTCCTGCATGCGCCGGAGCGGGGTGACATCTCTCAGGATCATGACCCATCCGAAACCCGCTTCGGGCTCGGAGTCCTGGATCGGCGTCAAGCTGACCATGTGCACCAGATCGTCTGGCCAACGGACTTCTGTGATACTCGGACCATCGCCTCCGAAGGCCAGCCAGTTCCGAACCACGTTGGACAGGGCCGGCGGGAGGACATCTATAGCCACCTTCTCTGGAAGATCATCCCGGCCGAAGAGTTCGACGGCCGTGGGATTGACCACCGAAATCCTCCCGTTTCCGTCGACCGAGATCATGGCTTCGCCGGCGTTGGAGATCACCGTCTCGAGCCGTTCTCTTTCGGTGGCAATCTGGTTCTGCAGGCGTTCCCGGTCCAGCCTGAGCTGGCGATAGGATGCCGCCCGATCTACCGCGAGAGACAGGTCGCTCATGGTTTCCAATGGCTTGGGCAGGTAATCAAAGGCGCCGCCCTGCCGCATGGACGATATGGCTGATTCCAGCGTGCCGGCGCCGCTGACGACGATCAACTCCAGCCAGCCGTCCATCTCTCGGGCCCGGCGAATCAGCTCGATGCCGTCCACTTCGGGCATCATCAGATCTACCACCATCACTTCGAACGGCTGGCTCGATTCGAGTACTTCCAGCGCGATCCGGCCGTTCTCGGCAGTTTCGACGGCAAAGCCCCTTCTTTCAAGGTGGCCCGCCATCAGCTTCAAGTAGTCCCTCTCATCGTCCACTACCAGCACCCGACGGCCGCTCATGCAGATGCCCTCTGCCCCACAACCGTTTCCTCGGGCTCTTTGGGCAACCGGATGGAGAACGTCGTCCCCTCACCGACCTGGCTTCGGACATCGATCTGACCGCCATGCCGGCTGACAATGCCGTAGGTGACCGCCAGACCCATCCCGGTGCCCTGGCCCTCGGGTTTGGTTGTGAAGAAGGGTTCAAAAATGCGCGACAGATTTTCGGGCTGAATGCCCTTGCCCGTATCGCTGATCTCAATGAGCACATCCTCGCCCTGGTCCACCATCCGGGCTTCCAGCTCCCCACCTTCGGGCATGGCTTGGACAGCGTTTTGGATCAGGTTAATGACTACCTGTTCGATCTGCTGCGGATCGTATGTGGCCCAGATGGCTTCGGCGGGGAAATCTGTCGAGACCTTGACGCGACCTTTGCGGATCAAATAATCCGTCAGGCGCAGACAACCTTCGAGTGTTTCCCGCAAATCGCGCTTCTGCATCGTGGGGGTGGACTGGCGGGCGAACTTGAGCAGGTCGGTGACGATCAAGTTGGCGCGGTTGGCATTGTCACGGATGACGAGCAGACCCTGGCGGATAACGGGATCATCGGCGGCGTCTTCCATCAACTCCTCCGCCATGCCCTTGATGACCCCAAGGGGGTTCTTGACGTCGTGCACGATTCCCGCGGCCAGCTGTCCTACGGCAGCCAGTTTCTCAGACTGAATCAGTTGCTGCTGGGCTGTCTGCAGACGTTCATACATCTCCGCCAGCTGGCGGTTTCTTTCGACAGTTTCCTCGTATAGGCGATTGGCTTCGCTCGTTCTCGCTTGGAGTCGGGCGGTCATCACATCGAATGCGTGCGCCAAATCTCCGATCTCATCTGTCCGGACCAGGCCCGACTTCTGTTCGAGATCCCCGGCGGCCACCGCCTGGGCCATGGTCCGCAGGCGAAGAATGGGGCCGGCGATGCTTTGTGCCAGGGTATACCCAAGGATGATTACGGCCAGCGTGGCGGCGGCAAATATCAGGCTGAACTGATTCCGGCTGGTGGCTTCGGTGGAGACAACAAAGTTGCTGGGAAGGATGACGGCGATCGTCCCCAGTTGCTCCTCACGCACTACCCAGGGTGCATAGACAACCTGGTAGGTGCGGCCATAGAAGCTGACTTCTTTGATGTCGGAGGCGGTAGGAATGCCACCGGAGGAAGCAAGATCAAGCGGCGATGTGTTATCAGCCGGGAGCATCATGCTCGAGCTCAAGACTTTGCCGGCCGAGTCGAGCAGCGCCACATCCGCTAGAGATTGGTCCTTGAGATCCTGGACCAGGACATCCAAGCGGGTGCCCACCATCAATACTCCCACAACCTCTTCGCTGCTAGTGCGCACTGGCGCGCTGGTATAGAGCATCTGCCCGGCCGAGGTGTTGACCACGCCGGTGAACTTGTCGCCAGCTGGATCCGATTGGCCCTGAATGGCCTTCGAGACAAATGAATACTCGCCAAAGTCGGCCCCGCTTGTGCTCTCGTAGGGGGCGTTGGGACCGGTCCGAGCCAAGCCGAGAATTTCCTGGCCCTGGGCGTCCAGCGCAACCACGCTGTCCAGCCCTACGTTGATGGCCAGCGGGTAAAGGAGATCGGAAAGTGTCTGAGAATCGCCTTTCGACCAGCGCGTCAGGAACGCCGACGGTGAAGACCATGAGCCGCAGGCTGCTAAGATGATCTTCTTCCAGGCGAACTTCGCCGTCGGATGCCACTCGCGCGGCTTGGTACAACTGGTTGACAAACCGCTCGCGCACGGTGGATGTGACCAGGCGGGTCACGATGAAGATCCCTACGAAGGCCACGCCGAGCGTGAGCACCACGTAGGGAAGGATGAGCTTGGCCCTTAGCCTGAAGACCTGAAGCCGAAGACGGGAGAAGAACGACGCACGCTCTTCTCCGCTTTTTGCCTGAGGATTTTAAGAGATCGAGCCCAGGATCAGGCATCCAGCCCCTTTCCGTAAGCTGTTGCGCCATGTCGCCGGCTCCTGGGTTACCCTCCGGCGACGTGCCAATAGACGGCCAGCCAGCTTCTCAAGCCTTGCTTTCGGAGCGGCCGCCGGCGGTTGTCGGCGCCGCACCTCGACTTGAGGCAGGCAGTGAGGCTAGCCGTGTCCATTCTTGCTGGGGGCGGTATGGATGCAGCCCCCGCCGGCCCGTTTTGATTCGTACAGCGCCCGATCGACCTCATGCAAGAAGCAATTCGGGCGTCTCTGCATCGGCAGCCAGTTCGGCCACCCCGATGCTGGCTGATATGGGCATGTCGCCCTCGAATGGTATCTCCTGAATGCGCTGGTAGATTCGGTTGGCCACGCGTGTGGCCTCGTCCGCATCAGCTTCTGGAAGGAGAATCAGGAATTCATCGCCACCGTAGCGGGTCGGGATGTCCACCTTGCGGACTTGGCTCTTGATGCCCTGCGCCACATGCCTGAGCACCGTATCCCCCATCGGGTGACCCAGTCGGTCGTTGATCCGCTTGAGATCATCCAGGTCGATCATAATCGCCGCCAGCGGTCGTTCGTAGCGCAGTCCCCGCTCGACCTCCACAACCAGCAATTCGTTCAACTTGTGACGGTTGAACAGGCCGGTCAACGGGATCGGTGATCGCCAACCGCTCCACCTCAGCGAACAGGCGCGCATTTTCGCGCAGCAGGTGGCGGTGTTCCAGAGCCCGCGTCAGAGAAAGCTCGAACACCGCCAGGGATTCAAGCGGCTTGACAAGATAATCATACGCCCCGCTCCGCAATGCATCAACTGCCGTTTCAACCGTGGCGTTTCCTGTCAGAACCAACGCCTGAACCTCGGGATCCAGGCGTCGAGCGGCCTGAAAGACCTCCAGTCCGGTGTTTCCCGGCATGTAGAGATCGAGGATCAGCACATCAAAACTGCTGGTGCGCAGAGCTCGGCGATGGCCTTGGTGCCGTCAGACACTTCGGTAACGTTGAGGCCCATGCGCTCCGCCCGACGCACCAGCATGCGTCGAAAATCGGGATCATCATCGGCAATGAGTATCTTGCCGACGAGTTCTCGCTTGGCTCCCATTTGATCCTCCGAAGCGAGCAAGGTGTTTAGTCTGCGATCACCGGGCATTGTGACCTCATGTGCCTGCACTTCTCATTTCAAACCTCCCCTGCTTTTCGGCTCCATGATAAAGGCTAATGTGGCCCCAATTACCTTTCAGTCAACCTACACTCAACGCCCAAGCTTACCTATCCCACAAATGGGGGTTGGGTGCAAGCATACTACGGATCAGCCCTCCAGCCGGTAGCCATAGCCGCGTATGTTTTGGAGGCGGTCGGGGCGTTCAGGGACCGCTTCCAGCTTCTGTCGCAAGAAACCAGATATAGCGGCGGAGGGTGCTGGGGGTCGTGGTGCTACTGGTCTCCCCAGACTTCGCTGATCAGCTCCTCCTGGGACACAGCTTCCCCGCCCCTGCTGGCCAGGGCCACGAGAAGACGAAACTCAGTGGGGCTCAGGTCAAGCGTCTTTCCCTGAAGCCTTGCTTCGCGGCGGCGCATGTCGACTTCCAGGTCGCCGACCCTGTAAAGCGGAGGTTCGCCTTCACCCAGAGGAACCGTCCGCGACAGTATTGCCCTCGCCCGCGCTCCCAAGCTCGGCCAGGCTGAAGGGCTTAGTGATGTAGTCATCCACACCAAGGCGGAACCCCCGCAGCTTCTCGGTCTCGGCCGTCTTGGCGGTCAACATGATGATGGGCGTGTCGGCCATCTCGCGCAGGCGGGCGCACACTTCCCAGCCGTCCATCCCGGGCATCATGACATCCAAGAAGACAAGGTTCGGCCGTGCGTCGAAGAAGGCCCGCAGTGCCTTGGGGCCGTTGTCGACGGCGAACACCTCGTAGCCTTCTTTCTCGAGGTAGTTGCCCACAAACCGGAGCAGAGTGCGATCATCATCCACAATCAGAATCTTGGCAGCCACTACGCTCTCCTTCTTCTATCCCGAGGCTGACGCATCGGCTCATGCTCTGGCCGGCTGGACACTCTTGCCAGGGGCAGCCAGAAGGTCAGCCTGGCCCCGCCCGGCCACCGACTCGTCCGGCTTCAATCCATCCCCCCATGGCCTCCACGAGCCGGCGGCAAAGATGCAGGCCAAGGCCATGCCCGTACACCTCGCGGCTGTCGCTGGTGTCGAGCCGATGAAAGCGATCGAACACCGCCTGGCGGGACTCATCCGGGATCCCGGGGCCTTCATCGGTCACCCAAATACGGAGTCCCTCGTCCTCAGCTTCTGCCCCGATCTTCACCGACCCCGGACGGCGCGTATTTCAGGGCGTTGTCGAGCAGGTGGAAGAGCACGCTCGTAAGCGATTGTTCGTCTGCCTCCACCGGGGGCAGATCCTCCGGGAGCGCCAGCTGGACACGCTCCCCCCGCTGCCTTTGGGAAAACGCGAAACCACGGCCCGGGTTACTTCGGCCACAGGGACCGGCCGCAAGTGTGATCGGAAAGCGGCCGGCTTCCAAGGCCGACAGATCGAGAATGGTTTCGACAAAATGGCTCAGCCGCTCCGTCTCGGTCTTGACCAGGGTGAGGGTCTCTTGAATGTCTGCCGGGGACGGACTCCCCCGTTTCCAGGATCAGCTCAACACCACTTCGAATGTTGGTCAGCGGGGCCCGCAGCTCGTGGGAGACCAGGGTCACAAAATCGGACTTGAGCTGGTCAAGCTGCTGCAGCTCCTGGTTGAGCTTCTCCAGATCGACCACCATGCACGCCAGGTCACGCGTGCGCTCTTCGACCTTCTGTTCAAGGGCCTCGTTCATCGTCTCAGGTCGCCACGGGCGTGGTCGAGCTGGGCAACCGTCGATTTGAGTTCGGTTTCGCTGGCCTTGATCTCGGTCAGGTCGTAGGCGGTGGCCACAAACAGCGGCTCCGCTTGCCGCTCATCCACGATCGGCTGAAGCGAGAGGGACACAGGGAAGGGGTCGCCATCCCTGCCTCGAGCTCGACTTCACCCGTCCAGCCCCGGTCCGACCGCCTGGGCCAGGATCTCTTCCATCTGCTTGGTAGCCTTGGCCGGCGTCAATTGGGACAGGGTCACGGTGGCACTCGCCGGCGTGCCAGCCCCAGCCGGCGCCGCATAGCCGGGTTCTGCAGCTTCAGGCGTGCCGTCGGGTGTGCAGATGAAGGCCATATCTGTCGTGGCGTTGACCAGAGCGGCATACTGACGCATTTCCATCTGACCGGCGATGGCCCCTTGGCGGACCAAGAAAAGCAACAGGAGGCCGACCAGGCCGCCACCCCGACCCAGTCGACGTGTCCGAGAAGCCAGCCGTCGACGATGGTATAGCCGACCACGGCGTACAGGCTGCCACGGGCAGCAGGCCGTCGAGCCGCCTGCCCGCCCTGCCCCACCAGCGTCCGAGATCATCGGAGGGCATGGCGGGCGAGTTCTTGAGCTGGTTGGTTGCCGCGGCCACCAGCAGAAGGCTGCCGGCGATCCACCCCAACTCAACCCAGGCTTCCTGGGAGCCAGTCGTGGCTGAGCATCAGGTAGCCGTAGACCAGATCGGAGAAGGTGGTGAGCGGCAAATCCACCAGTCAGAAATGCTCGCCCGGGGGCCGACTCGAGCCTCCCAGATTGACCAGGAAGAGGCGCATCGCCAAGGCCACAAGCAGCAGATCGAGGCTAACCTCCACCCCCACCCAGGCCACCTGGAAGACCGGCGCCAGCCCAACGGTGAGGGCCGGTCGTACGAGCACCAGCCAGGCAAGAGCCAAGATCGACACACTGATCATGCTGATGTCGAGCAGCCGCCGGATGCGGCCGAAGCGTTCGTCAGCCTTGGATGGAAACAAGGTCAGGCCCACAGCCACCGAGCTCCCGCCAGCCAGCCGAAGGAAGTCGGAGAGCGTGGGGATCATCGCCTGGCCCAGAGGCAAGTACCAAATGCCGGCCCGGGCGACCTCGCCCAAGAGCCACAGCAACAAACCGGCCGCCATGAACACCCAGGCACGCTGCAGCCGCGACGTCCACATGGCGCGCGCCACGTAGACCACAGCCGCTGAGGAGATGCTGCGCGCCAGGAGTACAAAGAGGAACGGAACCCAGCTCGGCCCCTCAACAAGGGGCGCCAGGGCAAGTCCCACCGCATACATGCCACCGATGACCGGCCATCGAGGCTACCGAACCGACGTGTCAGACGGCGCATCAGATCCTGTGACGATCGCATGCGATCGATTCTACGGGACGCCCCTCCGGGGAGCAAGTTGACGCAGCAACGGGCCACGCTGAGAGTCAGCGTGGCCCGCGGGATATTTGATCCCGACCGGCTAGTCGTGTAGGGTCGGCCGGGGCGTCAGTGTGGGTGTGTCGCTCGGGACCACGGTCACCGAAGGTGTCAACGAGCGGGTGGGCGTCGCCGTCCTCGTGCGGGTCGCCGTTCGGGTCGGCGTGCCGCGATGGTGTCGGTGTCCGCGACGGGGTCCGAGTGAGGGTCGGTGTCCGGGTCGGTGTCCGCGTCGAAGTCCGGGACGGCGTCAGGGTAATGGTCGGCGTACGGGTGATGGTCGGCGTCAGCGTCCGGGTCGGTGTGTTGCTCGGAGGCAGCGTGTTCGTCGGCGGAACGGCGGTGGCGGTCAGCGACGCCGTGGGCGTGAGGGTCATGGTCGGAAGTGTCGTGTAGCTTGCGCCACGAGACAGATTGCAGCTCGGGTCGCTGAAATTGATGGTGAAACCGAAGTTGGACGAGTTGAAGTAGAGCGGAGACCCGCTGAAGTTGCCCCCGAACCCCCCATTCCAATCGATCTGGATCCGGTTGGCGTTGACCCCATCCGCCACCGGCTGGGGCATGGAGCCTATTGCTGCCCGTGGGCGACGAGTAATCATCCGAGGAGCGCACACGCGTTCCATTCCAGTTGATGAAGTTCTCATGCTCGTTCCAGCCGTAGTAGTTGCTGGCGGCGTACAGCGGGCCCCAGTTCACGGTCACGCTCGTCACTTCCAGCCCAGGGTACGTGGTGTTGTTGATGTACTGATTGACCCTTGCGCTTCCCGCCGTCGAGAAGGATCCAAAGGAAACGCCGGAACAAGACGGCGTGGGGGTGAGGGTCGGTGTGGGCGTCAGGGTTGAGGTCGACGTCAGCGATGGGGTGAGGGTCAAGGTCGGTGTGAGGGTAGGCGGCACGTCGATGTAGAACGTAACGTACTGCCCAATCGCTGTACACGCCTTCATCGTCCAGGGCCCTGACGATCAGCACGTGCTCTCCCCGATTGATCAGCTGGCCGTTGGGCCAGAACCCGGACGAAATGTCCATCGTGGCGCAGGGAGCGTCGCCCCCGAAACCGCAGTAGGCCACTACGCCCTCGGTGTGCCCGTATTGATAGATGAGGCTCGTGCCGTCGTTCCAGTAGTAATAGAACTCGACCTGGCCGATGCCTTCCCCGTTGGTGCCCGACGCCCGCGCAGGTTGCCGGATCGGCATTGTCCGGATCGTAGGCCTCCGCCTCGGACGGCAGCTGGTCGAACTGCGAGTACGTCGTCCCATCGGGCGGCGAGACGATGGTGACCACCGGTGGTACTTTGCACGGCGTTTCTGTCGGCGTGTTGGAAGGCGTCGGGGTATCCGTGGGGGTCGGCGTGAATGTGGATGTCGGCGGCGCAGTCGGCAGCCCGCCCGAGCCGATGACACGCGAGATCCTGGAATCGCTCGACGATCCCGTCGCGTCGGCCGGTCAAATGAAGATAGGGCCACCAGTTGCTGATGAAGGGCAGCAGGACGGGATGGTTGAAGCTCACCGTCGACCCATACCTGGTCGCCCGGCGAGCCGGCGTGGTCGACAGGGTGGCACCAGGCCATCCAGTCTGTGGTGAAGTTGTTTGGATTCGGCTCGGTGTAGGACGTGGCCGTCTGGGAGCAGACGGTGATCTTGAAGTAGCCGGCGTCGGCCCAGTTGGTGTTGGGATCGATCATCGCCGGATCGCGCTGGACCCCGGTGGCTCCTGCCAGACCCAGCAGTCGCGGGCCGAGAGCACACGGGCAGCATTTTCGAGCTTGGCCGTCTCGGTGCCGGTGCAGGTCGATCCGAACTCGGCATAGAAAGCGGCGCAATCGGTCGACATTGTAGTGAGCCGGGTTGTAGTCGCCGGTGACCACGTAGCGCAGAGCATAGCGGGCTGCGTTCTCAACAGCGACCCAGGCGAACAACAGCCGCGCGGCCTCGATGATGGCGAATACCGTGAGGAGGAGAACCGGCAGGACCAACATGAACTCGGCCATCGTCTGGCCACGCGATGGCTCTGCCTTTCCGCCCCTTCTTCTGAAGATCGCCATTCGATTGATCACGTCCGAATCACTCTCCGGCCCCTTGATTTCACGGTCATTAAAAGGATATGCCCGGCCGCTCTGAAATGGACCTTGCGTTTGACTTTCAATACTGTAACGAAGGGGACTTCCGTCCCATTTGGGCCGGTGTAAGACGACCATGAAACGGGCTGCCAGACGATGCGTTCAGGTGGCCAAAATCAAACCAGCGCCCCGGGAGGCGCTGGCGGTTGGTCCACTTGGGGTTCCAGAGCGTGTGACTAGTCGTGAAGTGTCGGCCGTGGCGTCTTGGTGGCCGTCTCGGAGGGCGTCAAGGTGATCGACGGCGTCAGGGTGATCGTCGCCGTGCGGGTTGGCGGTGCGCGTGAGGTGGCCGTGGGCGTGTTCGACACTGTTGGTGTCCTGCGAGGCTGTCGGCGTGTCGGCTAGGTGTGAAGGTCATGGATGGCGTCAGTGTCGGCAAAGGCGTGTTGGTTGGCACGGTCGGTGATGGGTGTGCAGAGTCAGCGTCGGGGTAGGCGTGATCGACGGTGTCAGCGTGATGGTCGGCGTGGGCGTGATGGACGGCGGTGTAGGTTGCCGTCGGTGTATTGCTGGGCGTGGGCGTATCGGAAGCTGTGGGTGTCATGGACGGCGTGAAGGTGTCGGTGGGTGTGTTGCTCGGGGTGAAGGTGTAGGTCGGCGTCGGGGTGTAGGTGGGCGTTGGAGGCGCCGTCGGCAAGCCGCCGGAGCCGATAATTCGCGCCGTGCGATACTGCTCCACAATACCATCTCGCCGGGCCGTCAGATGCAGGTAGGGCCACCAGTTGCTCAGGAAGGGCAGGATCATCGGGTGGTTGAAGTCGGCCACCACCCAAATGTGATCGCCCGGGTCGCCGGCGTGATCGATCGGATCACACTCCGCCATCCAGTCCGTGGCAAAGTTGTTGGGGTTGGGATCTGTGTAGCTCGCGGCCGAAGTCCGAGCAGACCGTGACCTTGAAGAGACCGGGCGTGGCCCAGTCGGCGAACCGATCGAGGGTCGGGTCGCGCTGGATACCGACCGAGCCGGCCCAAGCGGCGTCAAACGTGGACAGCAGGCGGGCCGCATTTTCCTCGCGGTCGGTTTGGGCAGCCGTGCAGCTCAGCCCGTATTCAGAGTAGAAGTTATTGCAATCGGTGACGTTGTAGTAGGCGGGGTCGTAGTTGCCGGTGACGGCATACCGTATGCCAAAGCGGGCTCCGTTTTCCACCGCCAACCATGCGAAGAGCAGCCGAGCCCCTTCGATAATGATGAAGATCAGGAGCAGCATGACCGGCAGGACCAAAGCGAACTCGGCCAAGGATTGGCCCCAGGTCCGAGTAGAGCGCCGGGTCAGATATCGGCGTAGGTGACCCACAACAGAACTCCGTCCTATTGGGTAAGGCGGGTAAAAATGCGTTTGGCGATGTCGTCGAACACGGGACCCAACCCAGTGCCCGTGGGGGCGAAGTAGTAATCCCCACAGTTCACTCCAACCCGCCGGGTCGGGATTGCAGGGATTCGTGGCCGGATCGCCGTCATCCCCGATGACAGCGATCTGGCGAAGCAAACGTTCTCCTGCCCTTCCGTCGTCGGGGTCATTGATGACTTTGTCGCCCAGCCCGATGGTGAACATCAGGGCTCCCACACCATCGATACCGTTTGTCGAACAGTAGGAAGATTGATCGGGATCGCCATTACCGCGACAGCCCACCAGGTCGGCCACATCGCGCGCGGCATCCTCGGCATCGTAGCCATAGACGCCAGGATTGTCGACCGCTGGTTCCCGAGTTCCATTGACCAATGTAAAGACACCGTCCCGGCAGCGAGGCGGGATCCAGTCGTGGTTGCCGTCACTGCCCGGGCAGAACCACACGCTGTTCGTGTGGTCGTACGCTTGGTTGGCGGCCCCATCGGTGAGCAACACCACTACCCACACCGCCTCCGGGTCACCATTGGCCGCCAGCTGATCGTGCGCACTTAGCAGCCCGTCGGCAATGTTGGTCGACATACAGCCTGACACATCCCCCCCGGCATAGCCAGGGCATGGCGGCAGGGGCTGCGGGTTCATGGCATCGATGGCGCTGCGCACTGTCGTTCCGTCTCCAACAAGATCCGTGAAATCTGGATCGGAGCTGGTGGTGGGTGCGGAAGAGAATCCGATCACCGATACACGGTCAAACGGGAAGTACATCTGGGTGACAAATGACCGGGCTGCCCTGGCAACTTCCTTGAACGGGTGGCAGCCGTAGCTCGGATCGTCGTTCGGGACGCCGTTGCGGCAGGTGACGGGATCTTGATCCGCGCCGTCGTAGGCCATCAACTCGGATTCGTCGATCACCAACACCAGGTCAAGGGCGGCGGCTTCGGACACAGCGTCGGCATGGATGGTGATTTCATCGATACCGATGATCGGGAGAAAGGCAAACCGAACCGGCATCGAGCCCTCGACACGGACCTTCTTCTTGAAGCGTTCGGTCGGCGTCGGAAAGCCGGCCGGGCAAAGGCTGACATCCATGTAGCTGGGATTGCTGCCATCCCAGTCGCAGACTTTGACCACGGCCGTGGCCGCGCTGAGGTTGTTCAGCTCCAGCAGCTCTTGGGCGGCATGTTCCAAGTCCGATGGGGGTACGTTGCGCCGGTACTGGTTAGCGGCTGCCAGGGCGCCGGCATCCACGGCCCGGCGAAGGTGGCCGATATCCGTGAACAGGATCCCGCCATCCACCGCCAGCCCGATGAAGGCTGCCAATCCCACAAATGCCAAGGCGATCAGGATCAGGGCTTGACCTCGTTCTCGCAATCTATGGTTCACTGACAAGCCTCGCTAGGGAGTGGGCGTAGGTGCCGCATTCACATTGGGCATGATGCTGTAGGCATGAAGGGTGACCGGGTCGGGCACGAAAGCCCTGATCCACGGCAGACCCATGATCATGTGGTAGTCGTAGAAGACCTCAACCATCACCAGGCCGGTGTCGGGGGGCACGTTAGCCAGGCTGGAAAGCTTGGCATTGATGTCCGCCGATGTGAACATCGACGAGTGATGGCTCGATCCCGGATACTGCGACCAGCCGTCTTCCCCGAAGTCGGTGGGATAGCGGGCCGTGACCGCGTTGTTGTGGACCACGAAGACGGAGACGATCATGTTGTCGGTCGCCGAATCCAGGATGATATTCCCGGAACGGTTGAGGCTCAGATACATCAGGTTCCAAGCGCGCGCAGAATAGAAATTGTTCGGCTCAGGCGAGACGGTGGAATTGCCCTGGAAGTTGCCGTTGACGTCATGGATCGGATCGTCGTTGGCCAGGTAGCGCGCCACTTCACGGGCTGAGTCGATCAGGTCTAGGTACGTGTTGAGCATGAAACCGAATTCGATCAGCCCCGAAAGCATCATCAGCAGAACCGGAAGCAGAATAGCAAATTCGACGAAACTCTGACCCAGGGACTTGCGGCCGTTATGGGTCAGGCGCGCCCGCACACGAGCCCGAACCGAACCGGCTCGCGACGCGTCTTCCGACCTAGGGTGAGGAAGAAGTGCTTGTGTTGACATCGATGGTCTCAGTATAAGGAGGTTGCCAGCCGGATACAACCGGGGGGCCTAGTACCGACGAGCTACCAGGGGTTGTTTTACGCAAGCCCAGAGCGAGTTTGTAACGTGACTGTAACGAGGCCGCATCCCCACCTCCCCGCTGTCCCCAAGGTGTCAATCGTGGAGCGTGGGCCGCGGGGTGTGAGTTGCGGTGCTCGTCGGAGTGGAAGACGGCGTGGGTGTACTCGATTGGGTCGGAGTGAAACTAGGCGTGGGGGTGAACGTCGGTGGCGGGGGGACAGTCGGCGACGGGAAGCTGGCTGGAATGGAGCCGCTCGACAGATTGCAGGCTGGATCCGAGAAGTCAACCGAAAAGCCGAAGTTGCTCCCACTTAGGTTAAGCGGGGGGTTGATTGAACTTGCCGGCGAAGGCCCCGCTCCAATCAACCTGGATCAGGTTGCCGCTGCCGCCCATGGCGATGGCGATCGGCAAATTGAAGGTGGAGCTGGTCGAGGACGTGTAGTCGGGTCCCAGGAAGACCGGGGCGCCGCGAAAATCTATCCGCGCCACATTCATGTTCCAGCCGTAAATGTTTGATGCCGTTTCCAGTGGTGTCCAGAAGATTGTGATATTCGTCACAAGCAGCCCAGGGTAGCTGTTGTTGATGATGCGCTGTTGCAGGATGGCGCCGTTTTGAAATTGGGTCCCACCCGAGAATTTCACGCCGGTGCAGTTGGGGAGAGGTGTTGGCGAAGGGATCGAGGTCGGGGTCGGCGAGGTCGTAGGCGTGGGCGTGTAAGTGATGGTGGGCGTATTGCTGGCGGTGGCCGTCTGGCTTGCGGTGGACGTAAGGCTCGGCGTATAGGTCAAGCTGGGCGTCGGGGTGATGCTGGGCGTCGGCGTCTCAGTGGCCGTGTTTGTTATGCGTCGGCGTATCGGAAGGAGTCGGCGTGTAGGTGGCTGTGAAGGGGGCCGTCGGAAGGCCGCCTGATCCCACACATCCGCGAAACCCGGAACATCTCCACCAATCCGTCACGCGACGCGCCGTCAGATGAAGCACCGGCCAGATATCGGTCAGGAAGGGGAGGATGAGGCGGTGGTTGAAATCCACCGTCACCGAGATCTGGCTGCCCGGCGTCACCGGCATTGTCGGCCGGAGAGCAGGCCGCTGTCCAGTCGGTGCTGAAATTGCCCTGGGTTCGAACCCGTGTAGTGGATTGGATCGTCTTCGCAGACGGTGACTTTGAAGTAGCCAGGCTGACTCCAACCTGTCAGTGGAGTCCAAACTGCGGCGTCCGAAGGAGATTCCCGTGTCGGCCTGCCGGCGGCTACGTCTTCGATCGTCAGAACCCGCGCAGCGTTCTCGATTTTGGCGTCCTCGCCGGCGACACAGTCGATCCCCCACCGCGAGTAGAAGTCGTTGCAGGCATCCACCCGTTGTGGGATGGATCGAACTGACCAGTCACGGCATATCGGATGGCAAAGCGAGCGCCGTTCTCGACAGCCAGCCAGGCGAACATCAGCCGAGCCGAATTCGACGATGACGAACATGGTCAGCAACAACACTGGCAGAATCGAGCGCGAATTCCGCAGTCGCCTGCGCCCACGGTTCGCCAACTCTGCGTTGCCGGAGCCTCTCAATAGTGACCGCTAGTTGGCGCACGGCAGCCTTGCTCCTCAACTCAAATGCCCTCCCAGACTTGGCGACGGATAGTCAACAAGGAGCGCTCCGGGGACTGTGCCGAGCGGCGAACAGCTCCAGACGGAACAACCGCCAACCCAGTACCTCGGTCAGGTCGGCAACCAGCGAGCTCATTATGTCCGACGTTTGGATGAGTGGATTGCGGCCCCTGCTGAATGGCCTTCCCCCCTGCCGACCTCAATCCGTAATTCACTATAGCATAGTACTCAGGTCATGTATATCGGCCGAGCCAGATGGTTACACGATTGTACGTTTTGGGATCGCAATTGGAGCAGTACGAGATCGTTGATGCCCGGGAGGACTCAGCCGGCGCCTGGCCCGGCGAACAGGGTCTCGCCCTCCGAGGTAGACAAGCAAGGCACCCGGCGATCAAAAAGGGGCCGTAGGGAAAAGGCATGTAGGGGGAGTAACGCCGGCGGAAAAGCTGGATGAGCATGAAGAGCAGGCTGAACGCACCGGCGGCCAGCATGCCGATGAACAGCGCCAAGACCACTCCGGGCCAACCGACCACCAGCCCGATAACGGCGGAGAGGGTAACGTCGCCGAAGCCGAAGGCCACCTCATCCAGGGGTTGTCTCGCCGGCGCAGCAATCCAGCGGGAAAAGAGGCTGGCCGAAAAGGAACAGGATCAACACAATGCCCAAGCCGGCGGCGCCGCCAATCAGGGTCTTGGCCGGACCCCGTGCCGGATCAAATGCGGAAATCAAACCCAAAACCGCCGCTGCCGGCAGGCTGACAACATGCAGGATCAGGCGATGCTCGAGGTCGATGACGGTGATCAACAGAAACACCCAGGCGACCAACATGGCCATCCAGGGCCCGGTGGGCCCCAAGCCGAAGTGATAGATCAACAAAGCGCAAGCAGCACCGACGGCTTCCACGGCCAGCGCTCGAAACGTGATCGGCCGACCGCAGTACGCGCATTCCCAGTTGTGTGAAAGCATGGCAGTCCAGGCGGACCAGGCTGCCTTGGAACGCTGCGCCCCACAGCCCGAACAATGGGGCCGAGCCGGCCGACCTGATTCAGGCAGACTGTCCGCCAGGAGATTGACAAGCGCACCAGCCGCCCAACCCAAGAGCCAAACCAAGATCCACATGGGCGCACATTATACATAAGCTCTGAGCTGTGCACCGAGCACTGAGCCCAGACCGGGTGGCGCCCGTGTCTGCCCCAGGCAAAACCTCCTCACCTGCTGGGTCGCGCTCCCTAGGGAGGGCCCTATCCCGCCACGGTGCAACGATGACTCTCGACATATCCTAGACCCCACTTAGTTACCAGGATGCTCGCTTCTTGGTGCAGGCGAGAAACACCACCTCGCCTCCAGATGCTAAAATGCCCCCGTGACTGATAATCAACCTCAACCACAGCTCGATCACTTGAGCAGTCTGGCGGCCCTAGTCCTGCTGGCGTACGGCCTCGTCAGGATCATCAACCTGCCCACGCTGTCAACCGATTTCTCCTTGTTGGGGCTGGTGGTCCCTCTGACGATCAACACGCGGTTGATCATGCTCAGCCTGGCGGCCGCCCTGACCGTAGTGGGCACGGATTGGCTGGTGCGATCCCATCCCCGTCCCACATTTGACGGCCCCCCCGTGCGGCATTGGATCATCCCCGGACTTGCCGCCCTGGGGGTGGGCGGCCTGCTGACCCGGTTGCCGCAGGGTGGATACTTGTGGCTCGGCCTGGCGGCCGGCGCCGGGCTGCTCCTGGCCGTGTTTGTCGGGGAGTTCGTAGTGGTCGAGCCGGCCGATCCGCCGCTTCGCCACGGCGGCATTCGGATTGCGCACCCTGGCCTACATCCTATTACTTGAGAGCTTCTTCGTTCTCCGCGCCACTGAGGTCCGGGCGGTCTTCGCCATCCCGCTCATCTTCCTGGCAGGAGCCGCCGTCAGCTGGCGACTGCTCTCGTTTGACCACCCCGACCCTCAGGCCCTGGCCCTATCCCGTGACCGTCGGTTGGATTGGGGCTCAGATTGCGCTGGGACTGCACTACTGGCCCATCAGCCCGCTCCGAGACGCACTGATACTGGTCCTGGTCATCTACCTGGCGAACAACTTCATCGGGCTGTTGATCGGGCGGGATGATTTGCGCCGCAAGGCCATTGAGCTTCTCGCCGTCGGCGCCATCGGCTTGGCTGCCATCGTAATCTTCGCCTAGTTTCTGGGGCCAACTACCTTAGGGATTTCACCCCGACCAACCACCAGCTAGATCAGCGCCCGACCGAGCCCCCGCCGGTGCCCGCCGGCCTTCGGATCCGAATCGGACGAGGCGCCGGACCAGACAAGTCAAATCCGGTGCAGATCCATTCCGGTGATGGGCACCAAATGAGGTAGGCCGCCTCAGGATAGGCTGACTTCGTCAAGGTCGGTGTGGGACGGCGTGGGTGGTCCGTTCGGATGGGAATGGAAGATTGCAACCAGGTCCAACCCAAGTTGTTCAAGCCTCAGCATGGCCTCGAGTTGGGCCACAGGAGCCATGCGGAATCGGGTCGGGCTGCGCAGTTGGTTCTCAACGGGAATCGCCAGATTGGCTCGCTCCCCCTTCCCCCCCAGCAAACCACAAGCTTCCTCCGGCAGGCACGCCAGGACGTGCTCGAACATGGCGGCCCAGACCCCTGACGGAAGCTCGATCGCTGACATGCCCATCTGCCGATTGTACACGGCCGGTCCGGGGACGGCGCCGATGGCTACAGACGCATCTGTGAATTCTTTCACAAGGCGTGAGTAACGGCGGCCCACGGGACAAGCTTTGGGAGCATGTCCTCCTCTCCCAAGGCACTTTGCAGAGGACCGGCCCCGGGCAACTTGGGCCGGATCCCGATCGGTTGACGGCAAATGCAACGGGCACAGCGTGGCCGCGCCCGTTGTTCAAACTCTTTGGCTTTGGCTACACGATCGCGGTCGGCTACTTGGCGATCCCGCCCTCCGTCAGCTTTCGAAGATCATCCAAAGCCGACTTAATCTCATCCTCACCCACCGGGCTGTCGTCATCCCGATGCCTGAGCTCGCCGGCGCGCGCCTTCTCCAAGGCGACCTCTCGGATGGTGACGTTGCGCGCAAGGGCTTCCTTCACCAGCTTGGCCCCGGTGGAATAGCCGATCACCGGGTTGAGGGCCGTGACCACAATGGCGTTCTTCTCCAGCCAGCCTTCAGCCTTCTCCCGGTTGGCTTCCAAGCCCTTGACACAGCGCTTGGTGAAGGCGTCAACCGAGCCGATCATCACCTGCATCATCTCGAAGAGATTGTGGGCGATGATGGGCATCATCACGTTCAACTCGAGCTGCCCCGCCTGCGCTGCCAGGCTGACGGTGGTGTCGCAGCCCTGCACATGGAACATGGACATGTTGAGCATTTCCGCCATGACGGGGTTGACCTTGCCTGGCATGATGCTTGATCCGGGCTGGACCGCCGGAAGCTGGATCTCAGCGAACCCTGTCGACGGGCCGGACGACAACAACCGGAAGTCGTTGGCGATCCGCGTCAGTGTGATGGCGGCGGTGCGCAAGGAGGCTGAAAAGTCGGCCATGTCAGCCATGGACTGCATGGTCTCGAACAGATTATCGGATGTACGCAGCTTCAAGTCCGCTGTTCTTGGAGAGCTGCGCCACCATGCGCTTGTGAAATTCCGGATGGGCGTTGAGCCCAGTGCCTGTGGCGGTCCCGCCGATGCCGAGCCGAGCCAAGCCCTCAGCCGCTCGGGAGATCCGCTCGGCGTCACGCTTCACTGCCAGCGCGTAGCCCCCAAACTCTTGACCCAACCTGACGGGAACGGCATCCTGCAGATGGGTTCGCCCGGACTTCACAATGTCGTCGAACGCGTCCGCCTTCGCCTGAAGCGCGCTCGGCCAGGCCCCCCAGCGTTTCGAGCAGCTCATCCGCCCGCCACAGGCAGCCAAGGCGGATGGCGGTGGGGATGGTGTCGTTGGTCGACTGTGCCATGTTGACATGGTCATTGGGATGAACCCGATATTCACCGAGCTCCCCACCAAGAATTTGCGTGGCTCGGTTGGCGATGACCTCATTGACATTCATGTTGTGGCTCGTCCCTGCACCGGCCTGAAATGGGTCGACCACGAATTCATCCGGCCACTTGCCGTCGATCACTTCCTGCGCCGCCTGGACGATCGCGCCGGCGCGCTCGTCGTCCAGCAACCCCAGTTCCTGGTTGACTTCAGCGGCAGCACGTTTGATGGATGCCATCGACCAGACAAAGGCCGGCCATGGCTTCAGGCCCGAGATGGGAAAGTTGTCAACCGCGCGCTGCGTTTGCGCTCCGTAGAGCGCCTTCGCCGGGACCCTTACCTCGCCGAGAGAGTCCTTTTCTGTACGCATGGGAAGTCCGTCAGCCATTTTGCGATGTCCTCCTGCTGCTTGAATCAAGACCTGCCTGGCAGATGCTCTGGATACAAAAACGAGGGAGCCCGGGGGGCTCCCTCGTAGTGCTCAGATGTCAAGCGAGCTCACTCGTCCAGAGCGCCATATCCGGGGCCCTGGGTGAAGTAGTCGTAGTTGGGTTGGATATCCCCGGTCAGATCGACCGTTTCACCAGCCGCAAGGGTCTTGGTAGCCTTGACCTCTACGGGCTCGCCATACTGGTTCTCGCCTGACCACGGCTGGTCGAAGCCGGCGCTTCCAACGGGCATACTGACCACCTCACCGCCCTTGGCGCTGTAGGCGGCAGGCACTTCCTCTTCGGTGTAGATGGCTTCGTACGGGCACTCAGGAATACAGGCGCCACAATCGATGCAGGTATCTGGATCGATGTAGTACCATGGCCACTTGTCGACCGGTTTACCTGGGATGATGCACTCCACCGGACACACGTCCACACAGGATGAGTCGCGCAGGCAGAGGCTGGTGATGATGTGGGTCATTTGTATGGCTCTCCAAGATGGTCCGTCCGCTCAAACGGTTGCGGTTCCTGATCTTGCGCGCAGATTATACTAGCCTTTCGCCTGCTTGTACAACTCATCGACATGGGGCCAGTTGACCACGTTCCACCAGGCGGCCACATAGTCTCCACGCTTGTTTTGATATTTGAGATAGTATGCGTGCTCCCACACATCCAGGCCCAGGATTGGCGTCAAACCATCGGTAATCGGGGAGTCCTGATTGGGGGTCGATAAGATCTTGAGTCCGCCCGCACCGTCGACGACGAGCCACGCCCAGCCGCTGCCAAACCTTCCCGTGGCAGCGCCACCGAACTTGTCCTTGAAGCTGGCGAAATCGCCGAAGGCGCTGCCGATAGCGGAGCCTACATCGCCCGAGGCTTCACCGCCCCCGCCGGGGCTCATCACGGTCCAGAACAGGCTGTGATTGGCGAACCCGCCGCCGTTGTTGCGGACCGCAGTCCTGACGTCCTCCGGAACCTGATTGAGCGAGGCCAAGATCTCCGATATCGACTTGGCCTGCCAATCGGCATGACCTTCAAGGGCAGCGTTGAGGTTCTTGGTGTATCCAGCATGATGTTTGTCGTGATGAATTTCCATCGTACGCGCGTCAATATGCGGCTCGAGGGCATCGAAGGGATACGGTAGATCGGGGAGTTGGAACGTCATGGGAAGCCTCCTGGCTTGGTAGTTAGTCCGGATCATGGGCCATAAGCTTGACCGGTCGGGTCAAGTTGGTTAAGATCGCCAAACGGGGAAATGAAAGGGGATCGGCCCGAGTTCGTCCTTCTTTAAAGTATTCTAGACGGAGCGGGTTTCGATTGTCAAGAAATCCGCACCCCGGTCCCCCAGTGGAGGCAGACCAGCCATGCAGATGCGCTGTTATCGATGTGGGATGAGTTTCGCCGTCAAGAAGGAAGAAGTCGCCTTTGCTCTGGCAGCGCTGGAGGAAGAAGGCGGGAATCACTACGACGCCCATTGTCCTCGCTGCCGCACCGCCAACAGCGTATCCATCGAGCAGCTGCGCAAGGCCGCCCCGCGGCCGGCGGGAACTAAGTCAGACAAGGCAGCCCCCGCCCCTGAGGAGGAAGCTCAAGAGACGGAAACCGAGTAGTCTCGCACGCACCGCCCGACAGGCGCCGCGATTTCGACCCGCAGGGCCTGAGATCGCCCCTGCGTCTGCTTGTGAATGCTTTCACAACTGGACCTCTGTGCGGAGAACTTGCCCCTCCCGCTAGGGAGACCCGCTAAAGATCAGACTGGCGGCCCGCAGCAGGACCGACTTGCCGAGCTCCGGCGCGAGACCAGCAGTCAGGCCGGCGCACAGCAGGCCAACCCCCAGCAGCATCAAGAGCAAACCGCCGAGACGCTCACCGATGTCCATCAGGCGTGTGCCGTAAGTGGGATCGGCGAAGGCGTTGCCCGAGATCACCCGGATCAGACCCAGCGTGAAGGCCAGAATCCCCAGCCCAAGCCCAAGGACGGCCCAACCGAGGCTGCTCTGAAAGGCCCAGGCCACGACGGCATCCCACCCCCCTGGCAGCAGTGCGATCGAGACCCCTGCCAGCATGCCGAGGCCGCCGAAAATCAGGAAGAGCACGCCCCACAGGAGGGCCGAAAGCCCACTATAGGAGGTCGTTTTCCCGCCGGCGAGCGACCAAGGGACGAAGGCCGCCTTGCGCGTCAGCATGGATTCCAGCCCCGAGATTGAGGCAGCGGCGCCAATTGCTGCCAGCCCGCCGCCCAGGATGCCCGGCTGACTGAAGCGGTCCCCAAGGAACATCATCCCTCCCCCCATCAAGAAGACCCCCAAGGCCAGCCAACTCATCCATGCGTCAAGTGTTTCAATCATCGGCTCACCTCAGATGAACCAAAGGCTTCTTGCCCGCAAGAGTCTCGCCACACCTGCCACCCCGACATCAACTCGCAACCCGCTGGAGGCAGGCGAAGCAGGCATGGCACCAGGCCTCGAGCCGACGGCGGCGGACCCTTCCAGGAAACCGGCTGCGCCGGGAAGCTTTGGTGTCGGACATGGTGCAATTCTGACATCTTCTTGGATTTTGAGCCCCACACACATCGCCTGCTGCACCTCGCGCCCGCCCAGATGAAGTTTGGGCCACGCCAGCATCCTTGCCTCCCAGGATCCGCCTGATTCATACCTCGTCCCCCGGCTACATCATGGTTGCCCTGATTGTGACATCCTTCACAAGGCTTTGGGTGCCGCAAGGGCCCGTCATGCCAAAGGACGTTCCTTGGGAAATGCTGCGGGCCTGGCCCGCATCGACAGGCCGAGGACCCCGCCGAGGAGCGCCAGACCGGCCGTCGTCAGGAACATAGCCGTGAAGCCAAAGTGATCCGCCTGCACCCCGCTGACCAGCGCCCCCAGTGAGCCTGAGGCAAATGTCAACCCCAGGGCCAACCCCGAGGCTGTGCCCATCCGGCTGGGCATCAGTTTCTGTGCATGGACGATCACCAGGCTGTGCGACATGCCGATCAACGCACCCGCCAACGGGGTGAGGACAAACGTCCAGGCCGTTGGGCCATACCAAGGAAAGAGTCCGATCGGGATTACGGAAAGCACCAAGCTGCCCACGACCAACGGCCAGCGCCGATGGCGGTCCCCCAGCCAGCCCCCGGTCACGTTGGCGACGGCGACCCCGGCCATGAAGAGGCCGGCAATCAGCCCATAGATTGTAGGGTCGTACCCCAAGTCGGCGTAGTACTTGGGCAGGTAGACTGCGAAGTTGAATTGGACCCACATACGGATGACGGCCAGGGCCCCGAAGCTCACCAAGATCCACGTCGCAGGCAGGCCGATCTTGTTTCCGTAAGCTTCGCCTTTGGGCCGGGCAGGCAGCCTGACGCCGCTGACATAGATGGTGGCATATGCACCAGCGGGCAAGGTGAAGAGCAGGATCAGCAACAAACCCGGCGGGCCCCAATGGTCCAGCAAGAGCCCGCCGATGGCTGGACCGGCCGATAGTCCCGTCTGGCCGAATAGGAAGAAGAAGGAAGTGGCCGTTGTTTCGAGGCTGACGCCGGCGGCCTGCCCGCTAAGCGTGGCCTCCATGACCCCTGCCGGGTGAAAGGCCGCCGACCCGCCGGAGGCGACGACGAGCAGCACCAGCGAAAGCGTGCCATGGGTCAGCATGGCCGCCGAGAAGAAGCCGACCAGCCAGGCCACACCCCCTCCTACCACCCAGCGCGAACCGTAGCGATCCGCCAGCCCGCCGAAGACGGGTTGGGCGACCGATCCCATCAGGCGGTAGAGCGTGCTCACCAAACCGATCAAGGAGTTGGAAAGCCCAAGCGGGATCGAGAGAAACGCCAGCAGGACAGTATTCTGACTGTTGATGAGATCGACGCCGAGGTGCGCCGCCACGAGTGCCCGGAAGCCGCGGTCCTTGATCAAACTCAACGGTACAGGCCGTTCTTCTCGATGACTGACCCGACACTGGGCAGGACCAAGTACCAGAATGCACGGCCGTCATGGACCCGTTGTCGGATGTCATGCCCGGAAATCCCGATGAAAGGGGCTTCGAAGAACCTCAGCCTGGCCGTCAACCCGGGAAGCTGCTCCTCCAGAGCGTCAAGGTCGAGTTGCACACCCGGCCGGCGCATAACCCCGATCACGTCACAGGCAGCAACAAAGGCTTTCGGATCGTGCCAGGAAGGCAGATCGTGGAGCGAGTCCGAGCCCATGATGTAGGCCAGGCGCTCGTAACCCTGGCGGCGCAAGGCGTCAAGGGTATCAACGGCAAAGTGAGGTCCCGGGCGATCAAGGTCGACAGAAGACGGCTCAAATGCCGGGGTGTCTCCGATCGCCGCCGCGACCATTTCCCAGCGCAGATCCGCCGGCGAGATCGTGCGGTCGGTTTTGTGTGGTGGGGCTCCCGTGACGACCCACAGGACGCGTTCCAGGTCCAAGGAGACGCGCGCCTCGTCCGCCAGGATCAAATGGCCGAGATGAGGAGGGTCGAACGTCCCCCCAAAAACGCCGGTCACTCCTGCCATTCGAGCTCGTACTCCCCGATGCGCACGCTGTCCCCGGGCTGCGCTCCGGCTTCTTTGAGTGCCAACTCTACGCCCAGCTTGGCCAGGGTCTTCTGAAAGCGGCGTACCGCCTCGTCGTACTCCCAGTAGGTCATGTCGGCTGCCCGTTCGATGGCCTTGCCCGTCACGCGCCAGGTGCCATCCGGGTCCCTGCCGACCTTCGAACACCCGCATATCGGTCTCGGGCTGATAGACCGGCAACCCTGCCTCTTCGGTGGGTTCTGGCTCGGCCTCGGAGACCGCCTTCACGGCTGCGCCCGAGCAGTTCGCGGACACCTTCGCCGGTGACAGCAGACACCGCCATTGGCGTGACGCCCACGGCCTTGAAAGTCGCGGCGCAGCCTCTCCCAACGCTGGCGGACATCCGGAAGATCGATCTTGTTGACTGCCACGATCTGCTTCTTACGGGGCAACCGCTCGTCAAAGAGGGCCAGTTCGGTGTTCACCTGGGCGAAATCCGCCAACGGGTCTTCGGCCAGACCGCTGACAAGGTGGATCAGGGCCCGTGTCCGCCGAATGTGGCGCAGGAACTGGGCCCCCAGCCCGGCGCCCTCGTGGGCGCCGGCGATCAGGCCGGGGATATCGGCCAGCACCAGCGACGTCTCGCTGTCCAGCTCAGCCACGCCCAGGTTTGGCTGCAGGGTTGTGAACGGGTAGTCGGCGATCTTGGGGCGCGCCCGGCTCACAGAGGAGAGGAGTGTCGATTTGCCAGCGTTAGGCACGCCGATGATGCCCACATCGGCGATCAGCCGCAGCTCGAGGCGGAGCCAGCGGTCGTCCCCCGGCTCTCCCTTTTCGCGCCATGCGCGGCGCCTGGTTGCGAGAGGTGGCATAGCGGGCATTGCCGCGTCCGCCGCGCCCGCCACGGCAGATGACAAGCGCTTGTTCAACCTGCGTCAGATCTCCCAGAATCTCATCCGAGCCGGCGTCTTTGATCAATGTCCCGCGCGGCACGCGCAACACGAGCGAGCCAGCGTCTCTTCCCGTCTTTCGGCTCCCGCCGCCGGGCGCGCCATCATCGGCGCGGAAGTGCCGCTTGCGTCGAAAGAGGGAAAGACTGGACAGCAGAGGATCGACCTGGAGAATGACGTCACCGCCGCGGCCGCCGTCCCCCCCATCGGGGCCGCCGCGCGGGACGTATTTCTCCCGTCTGAAATGCACCACTCCGTCCCCCCCGCGGCCGGAGGCGACATGGATCTTGACTTCGTCGAGAAACATGGACGTTCACACTCATTGCCTGCCCGGGATTGCGGCCTGAATTATATCAGCCTGGTCCATTTGCACCGTACTTGCGCAAATTTGCACAGATACCGTACTTGTGGTAGAGTTTTGGTCGCTGGCCCACATTCCGCTTCGGAGGCGAAGATGGCTCAAGTGAAGATCCCGGATATCGTGGTGGGGCGTCTGCCGCTGTATCTGCGGGCACTTGAAATCATGGTCGATGACAACCGAGAGATCACGTCATCCCAAGAGCTCGGTGACAGGCTGGGAATTTCGTCGGCGCAGATCCGCAAAGACCTGTCCCAGTTTGGGGAGTTTGGCAAGCAGGGAACCGGCTACAACGTGACCTTTCTTGTCAAGAAGCTCAAAGAAATCATGCATGTCAACAAGACCTGGCCGATGGTGCTGGTCGGGGTGGGCGATCTGGGTCGGGCCGTGGCCGACTACGGCGGGTTTACCCCGCGCGGTTTCAAAGTCGAAGCGGTATACGACTCGGACCCGCAGAAGATCGGCAAACAGGTGGGGAAATTCACCATCCGGGACGCCGCCCGATTGGAGGATGACCTCCGCAAGAACGGCGCGAAGATCGTGATGCTGGCTGTGCCGACGGCTGCCGCTCAAGAAGTAGCTGACCGGGTGATCAAGGCCGGCGTCAGCGCCATCCTGTGCTATTCGTCAACTTCGATCAGCGCGCCCAGCAAGGTCCACGTCGAGTACATCGACCCGGTCCTGCATTTGCAGCGGATGACCTACTACATGCGGTAACCCGTCCTGAAGTCGTAAATCAAAACGGCGCACCTTCGGTGCGCCGTTATTTCGTCGACTTTGCCTCCGGCTCAGACGGTGGGCAGGTTTCGCCGCAGGCGCTCGAGCATGCTCAATCCTCGGGCGGCCCCGATGGCGGTGCACGAGATCGGGTCCTCCGCCAGGTACGCAGGGACACCCGTCTCACGCGTCAGCCACTTGTCGATGCCGCGCAGCAGCGCCCCACCACCGGCGACGACCATGCCCGCGATCTATGATGTCGGAGGCCAGCTCCGGTGGCGTCGTCTCTAGCACATTACGAATGGCCGCCGCCTGCAGGTTGAGGGTCTCCTGCAGCGCTTCCACGATCTCGTTAGTGGTCAGAGTAACCGGCCTGGGCAGGTTGGTCACCTGGTCCTGTCCCTGGATCTCGATGGACCGATCCTCGTCTTGAGGGATGGCCGATCCGATCCGAATCTTGGCTTCCTCGGCGGTCCGCGGGCCGATGATCAAGCCGTACTTCTTGCGCACGTAGCTGGCGATAGCTTCGTCGAGATGGACCCCGCCCAGCCGAACGGCCCCGGCGCTGACGATGCCGCTCATGGCGATGACCGCTGCTTGAGTTCACGCCGCCGCCCAGGACCACGACCATGTTGCCGGATGGCGTGGCAATCGGCAATCCGACCCCGACGGCGGTCGCCAGTGGTTCCTGGATAAGGTGGACCTCACGGCTCCCGGCCTGAAGCGCCGCCTCATGCACGGCGCGACTTTCAACGCTGGTGACGCCATGTGGCACAGTGATCATGATCCGCGGCTTGAATAGGCGAGCCGGGCCGCAGACCTTCTCCACAAAGTGGCCAAGCATGCGATGGGTGACTTCGAAATCGGCGATCACGCCGTCCCGCAGTGGGCGCATGACCTCGATTGATTCGGGGACACGGCCATCCATCTCCCTGGCCGCTTGGCCAACTTCCACAATCTTGAGTTCATCTACATCAATGGCCACGACGGTCGGCTCGTGGAGCACGACCTCGTTGCCCTCGGCGATCAACGTATTGATCGTGCCCAGAGAGATCCCCAGGTCTTTCCCGAAGAGTGGCATGCTGGCTGAATTCCTTGGTTGACCATTCTCGCCGCAGCGGCTGAGTGCCAGACGCGGGTTCATGCAGGGTTCAGGCGCCCCGATGGGGGCGCAATGAGACGTGGACCACCACCGCGGCGCAAGTGTAACTGAGCGGCCCCCGTTTGTCCACCAGGGCACAATCGAGGCGTTAGGCGTCGTCCAAATGACCCGGCTTGATCGCTGCGGCCCAGGGCCGACGAGCGCTCATAGGCCGCCCAGATCGCCCGCGACAGCGCCGTGCGGAAGCCCGCCTTTTCGAGATAGTACAGGGCCGCGGCAGATGTGCCGCCAGGCGACGTCACCTCGTTGCGCAGCCTGGCCAGGTGGCGAGGCGAATGTTCATAGTAGGCGACCGACCCCTTGAACGGTCTGCACCACCAGCTGCTCGGCGATGCGGCGCGGGAAACCCGAGGTGAACCCCGGCGTCGACCATGGCTTCCATAAAGAGGTAGACATAGGACGGTCCGGTGCCGGAGAGGGCCGTAGCCATGTCCAGATAGTTCTCGTCTTCGACGAAGATCTCCTGCCCCAATGCAGCCAGCATCGTCCTGGCCTGCTGGCGCTGGTCATCGTTGACCGCGGCCGAGGCCGTCCACACCGTGATTCCCTCCCCCACACGGGCAGGCGTGTTGGGCATCGAGCGCACGACGGCTTCATGCTCCAGGCCGCTGGTCAGCGACTGCAGGCGTGCGCCCGCCACGATGGACAGCACCAGTGCCCCTTGGGGAACCGCCGCCACGCAGATCTTCCAGAACTGATGCTAGGCTCTGCGGTTTGACAGAAATGACCACGATGTCAGCTTCTGCCACCGCTTGGCGGTTGTCGACTGACGTGGCCACCGAATACTTTTCGGCCAGCCCCTGGAGCCTATTCTGGCGCGGTCCACTGAGCTTCACGCGTTCGGACGGCACGTCCGCTGTTTCCAACAACCCAATCAGCATCGCCTCGGCCATGACGCCAGGCCCCACAAATGTGATTCGACGACCTTCAAGCATAGAGATCTCCCCTGGTGCGCTTCGGTCTGGTAGTCTTCTGGCTGAATTCACACCCCGGCGAAGTAACGCAGGGCGTGACGTACACGAGTCTCGAGGTCTTCGGGGGAGTCCTGCGGGATCGACTGGACGGCCGCCTGGGCTTCGACCAGGCTGTAGCCGAGACTGGTGAGCACACCCAAGACCTCGGTGTCCAGTCCAGTCAGGGGCGCCCCGCCGCCGGCCTCGGCCCCCATCCGGTCCTTGAGATGGAAGACGATCTTCTCGGCCGTCTTTCGCCCGATTCCTGGCACTTTGGCCAGGGCTTCGGGTTGGTCGCGCCCGATCGCCTGGCGCAGAATCTCAGGCGAGAGATGGGCCAGGGTCATCAGCGCCAGCCTCGGCCCAACGCCACTGACTTCGATCAGCTGGTCGAAAAGCTCGCGGGTTTCGGGCGCGTCAAAACCATACAGGGTCAAGGAGTTTTCGCGCACGATCAGGCGGGTGAAGAGCTGGATCGTCCCCCCGATCTTGGGCAGCTCCGCCAGGCGGGCGAGAGGAACACCGACTTGAAGGCCCACCCCGGCGACCTCGACGACGATCTCGTTATCCCCGACATGTTGAACGCGGCCCCGGACGGTGGCGATCATGCGCTGGCCTCGATGGCTCGTTGGAGCTGGTTAGACTGGAGATGGCAGATGGCCACAGCCAGTGCATCCGCCGCGTCGTCGGGCTTCGGGATCTCGTCCATATTGAGCAACAAGCGCACCATCTCCTGCACCTGGCGCTTGTCCGCCTTGCCGTATCCGGTGACCGCTTGTTTGATCTGAAGAGGTGAGTACTCGCCAACGGGCACATGCGCCTCCGCCAAAGCTAGAATGGCCACGCCCCTGGCCTGCCCCACGCTGATGGCTGTCTTCACATTGGTCTGGAAGAACAGCTGCTCCACCGCCGAAGTGTCCGGTTGGTGGAGCTCGATGATCTGGCTAAGTTTGTGAAAAAGCTCACTAAGGCGCTCAGGCATGGGCTGCCCGGCCTCGGTCAGGACGGCCCCGAAGTCGACCATCTCATACGCACCGGTGGGCAACCAACGAACCAGGCCGTAGCCGGTGGTGGCCGTGCCTGGATCGATGCCCAGAGCCAGCATAGATCCGGGCGGCGCCTTCAGGCCGTTTCCAAGAGTTCGACGGCTTCTTCGCTGACCTCCAGATTCGAGAAAACCTGGGTCACATCGTCGAGTTCTTCCAGCGCTTCGATCAGACGCATGACCTGCACCGTCTGGTCGGGGGTCAGAGGTAGAGGGGTGTTGGGCAGCCAGCGCAACTCGGCCTCTTCTGGCTCGATACCCGCTGCCTCCAGCCGGTCGTTGATGGCTTTGAACACCTCAAGCGGGGCGATAATTTCAATATCACCGTCGATTAGCACGTCATCGGCGCCGGCTTCAACCGCCATCTCGAACAGCTTATCGGGGTCTCGGCCCTGGCCACTAACCAGAAAGTAGGCCGCCCGATGGAACTGCCAAGCCACCGAACCGGCCTCGGCCATGGTTCCCCCGGAACGGTTGAGCATATGGCGTAAATCGGCCACCGTGCGGTTGCGGTTGTCGGTGATGACCTCGACCATCAGAGCCACACCCTGCGGGCCATAGCCCTCATATACAATCTGCTCGAGTGCTTCGCCTTCCTTGTCTTCGCCCGTTCCGCGTCGAATGGCGCGCTCGATGTTGTCTTTGGGCATGTTCTCGCTCTTGGCGCGGTCCACAGCCAGGCGCAGCGCGAAGTTGGTCTCGATGTCTCCACCGCCTTCGTGCGCCGCCACAGCGATCTCGCGGGCCAGACGCGTGAAGATGCTACCCCGCTTCTGGTCATTGGCTGCTTTCTTGCGTTTGATGGTGGACCACTTGGAATGGCCGGACATTTCGCACTCATCCTCGCCTGGTAGGTTCCACACTTCACAGGCCCGGAACCGGAACTGGACGGGCAACCCGATTATACCATCGGGGGCGTCCCCGCCTGCCTGCCCGAAGCAACGGCGCCACCTCGCTGTGGGCCGATCTGCGCCCTGTACGGGGCAGATGACCGGTGGCAATGGCTTTCGGTCACCCGGCGTGCGGTGCCTAGCCGCCGTCAGCCAGCAGATCACGCAGGGTGCTGATCGTATCCAGGCTTTGGCCACGGTAGTGGTTGTTGGCGTAGACCAGGGTGACATCGGTATCGGTCTCGAGTTGACGGAGGCGGGGTAGCCATTCGCCGAGCTCCTCGGCACTATAGCTGTAGTTGTAGCGCTCCCAGGCCTCGTCGTGCTGCCACCATTTGTCGTAGTTCCGGCCGTGGAAACGAACGTAACCTACCGGCCCCGTCGCCTTGACGACGGGCGGCATCAGATTCTTAAACTGCGGCTCATCGACGGCGCAGAACCCAAAGCGGAGCTCTTCGAGCAGGTCGAAAGTGCTGTCATTGAGCCAATTGCGATTGCGGAATTCAACCACCAGTGGCAGCTCGGCCAAACCCTCTCGCAGCTTGATGAGGTAATCACGGTTAGCGTCTCCGGCGCCGAAGGAGTAGGGGAACTGGGCCAGAATACAGGCCAGCTTCCCGCCCTTAACCAGCGGCGCTACGCCGTCCGAGAAGGCCGTGAAGTCGGGCGCCTTTCGTTCATGGGTCAGACTTTGATGCGCTTTGACGGCGAACTGGAAACCGTCCGGCGTGCGATCCACCCATCCTTGGACGGTGCGCTCGCCGGGCACGCGATAGTATGTGACGTTGACCTCAAGCGTGTCAACTTTTTCGGCGATGAAGGGCAGCCAGTCGCGCTTGGGCAGACCGGCGGGATAGACCGGGCCCACCCAATCGTCGTAGGACCACCCGGACACACCCAAGCGGATCACAGCCGCAGCACCGCAGCGCCGTCGATGCGGCCTTGTTTGAGATCCTCGAGGGCCTGATTGGCGTCCTCGAGCGGATACATCTCGATGGTCGGTTTGACGGGGATCTCAGCCGCCAGGGCCAGGAACTCTTCGCCATCCTGCCGGGTTAGATTGGCCACGCTGCGCAGTGTGCGCTCGCCATAGATCAAGGTCGTAGCTGAACTCGGGGATCGGGCTCATGTGAATGGCGTTGATCGCCAACGTGCCCCCCGGCCGGAGTTTGGCCAGCAGCTTCGGAACCAATCCGCCGGCGGGGGCGAAAGCTGACGATGCGGTCGAGCGGTCGGGGTGGTTGGTCGTCGGCGCCCCCGACCCATTCCGCTCCTAACTGCGCTGCGAGCTGGCGATGGCTCTCGCCGCGGGTGAAGACGCTCACCGGACAATCCCAATGACGGGCCACCTGGATGGCCAGGTGGGCGCTGGCACCAAACCCGGCCAGGCCCAAGCCGCTCCCCAGGCTGAAGCCCCGCCTGCCGAAGCGAGCGATAGCCGATTATGCCGGCACACAGCAATGGGGCAGCGGTCTCGTCATTCAGGCCACCCGGCAAACGCAGGGCAAAGTCAGCCGACGCCAACATGGCCTCCGCATAGCCTCCATCGACGTCGAACCCGGTGTAGCGGGCGCTCGGGCACAGGTTCTCCTGCCCTCTCTGGCAGAATTCGCAGGTGCCATCGGTGTCGTAGAGCCAGGTGATCCCCACCCGATCCCCCACCTTCCAACCCTGCACGCCCACGCCAAGGCCTCCACCTGCCCACCACCTGGTGCCCCGGGGTCACCGGCAGCGACGGAGGCTGGATGTCGCCTTCCACGGTGTGCAAATCGGTGTGACATACGCCGCACAACCGGACGTTGAGAAGCAGTTGACCCTGCGCAGGTGCCGGGCGCGGCAATTCACAAAGCTCCAGGGGGTGCTCTTCGATCGGAGCCTGATGGGTGATGCGGAATCGCGCGCACGACGAGATGGCCTCCCGGGTGGGACGGCGGCAGACTAGGCCTTCGCAGTGGCCCCCTTGCCCTTGCCGGCGATGAAGGCCTCGGTTTTGTCGCCGCGCCACCGAATCAGGGTATTGTTCGGGGGGACTCTTCATAAAGTACGAAGCCGGCGCCAGCAGCGGTCCCGACATGCCCCGGTCGAGTGCCAGTTTGGCGCAGCGGACGGCATCGATCACCACACCGGCCGAGTTGGGGGAGTCCCAAACTTCCAGCTTGAGCTCGATGTTGAGCGGCACGTCGCCGAAAGTGGTGCCCTCCATGCGGATGTAGCACCACTTCCGATCGGTCAACCAGGGCACGTAGTCACTCGGCCCGACATGAATATCCTTCTCGTCCATCTTGTAAGGCAGCAGGCTGGTGACGGCCTGAGTCTTGGAGATCTTTTTGAACTCCAGCCGCTCGCGTTCGAGCATGTTGAAGAAGTCAGTGTTCCCACCGAAATTGAGCTGGTAGGTATGGTCCATCTTCACCCCACGGTCGTTGAAGAGCGACGTGAGGACGCGGTGGGTGATGGTAGCCCCGACCTGGCTCTTGATGTCGTCGCCGATGATGGGCAGATTGCGCTCTTTGAACCGACCTGCCCAGTACTCGGAGCTGGCGATAAACACCGGGATGCAGTTCACCAGGGCGCAGCCGGCTTCCAGTACCTGCTCGACGTACCACTTGGTCGCCATCTCCGAACCCACTGGAAGATAGTTGATCACAACATCCGTCTTGGTTTCCTTCAGGATCCCGACGATGTCGTCGGTTGGGCCAGGCGCCTTTTCGACCATCTGCGACAGGTACTTGCCGATGCCGTCGTGCGTCATGCCACGATGTACGGGGATGCCAAGCTCAGGAACATCGGCGAACTTGATGGTGTTGTTGGGATAAGCGAAGACCGCTTCTCCAAGGTCCTTGCCAACCTTGGTCTTCACCACATCGAAGGCAGCGGAGAACTCGATGTCGTGAACGTGGTACCCCCCAGGTCGACGTGCATCAGGCCGGGGACCTTGTCGTTGGGCTTGGCGTTCTTGTAGAACTCGACGCCCTGCACCAGGGATGAAGCGCAGTTGCCTACACCGATAATGGCGACCCGTACCTTCTTCGTGGCTGGCATGCAAGCCTCCTCGCTCAGAATGCCGCCGCAGCCGTCTCAAGCGGCCAGCTCGGCGGAAAGCCCATTGTAACTTGTCCGCCGGGGTCCCTGTGCTAAAATCGGTCGAGAGGACACTCCATGGCGGGATCTACGGCCCCATTGACTTCAGATCGGCAACTTGATCGGCTGCTTGAAATCAGCCGAATTCTGTCTTCAACTCTCGACTTGCCTCCGCTGCTGCAGTCGATCGTCGACCTGGCGTGTGAACTCACGCGCAGCCAGGCCGCCTCCATCTTGCTCTACCATGCCGACACCGACGAGCTGCGATTCGAAGCCGCCACCGGCCAACAGCGCGAGAGCATGAAGGAAATCAGCGTACCCCTGAACTCGTCGGTGGCAGGCTGGATCTTCGGCAACGCTATGCCACTGGTAATCAAGAACGCCGAAACCGACAAACGCGTCTACCGGGAAGTCGATCGGGCGTTGAAGTTCGAGACCCGTTCCATCCTGGGAGTCCCGCTGATGGTCAAGCAGGAGCCCATCGGGGTCATCGAGGCTGTCAACAAGCTCGACGAAAGGCATTATACCGAAGAAGATTTGGCGGTACTCGAAGCTTTGGCCGCCCAGGCGGCCATCGCCATCGAGAACGCCCAGCTGCTCAGCCAACTCAAAGATGCCAATGCCGAACTCGACGCGTCTTGACCGGATGAAGTCCGACTTCATTGCCATCGCTTCTCACGAGCTCCGCACGCCTTTGGGGCTGATCCTGGGGCACGCCACTTTCATCAAGGATTTTGTCCCCGACAAATACCAGGAGCAGATGGAAGTCATCATCCGCAGCGCGCTGCGCCTGAAGGAAATCATCGAGGACATGTCGGCCATCGCCCACCGGGATCAGGGGCAGTCCCTCGTACGCCGCGAGAGCTTCTCGATGTCCGAGCTGATCAAGTCGGTCTCCAAGCGGTTTATGGTGACTGCAAAGAACAAGCAAATCGAATTCAGCTACGACGTGCCTCAGGATGACCGGCTCAGGGTCGAGGGCGACAAGGAGAAGATAGACGTTGTCCTGACCAACCTCGTTCGCAACGCTGTGGCCTTTACCGACGAAGGGGGGCAGGTCGGGATCAAGGCCGAAGAATCAGGCGGGTATGTGCAGGTTTTCGTGGTCGACACGGGCATCGGGATCCCGGCCAGTGAGATCGAGCGTGTTTTCGAACGGTTCTACCAGGTGGAGTCGCACCTGACGCGAAAACACGGGGGCATGGGTTTGGGGCTGTCAATCGCCAAGGCCATGGTCGAAATGCACAACGGCCAGATCTGGTGCGAGAGCAAAGAGGGTGTGGGCAGTCTGTTCTGCTTCACTCTTCCCGTCACCGAGGATCGGGCCGAGGCCGCCGCCCGCGTTTTCAAGAGCGCTTGATCCGAAGCCTCGGGTTCCCACGCAGCACTCTGTGACATCCATTGCATGCCGATCATCCCGCTTGGGAGGAGTCAGACTTCGAACCGGCCGACGGCAGCAACTTGGCGCCAAGGTTGTGTTCCGGGCAGGGTACCAGGGGCTCAGTGCGAGAGGCAGGCCACTCTTTGCTCTCCGCTCCTTGTCCCCCTCCCTCACCTCGTTTATAATTCGCCTCGTTCGGGGCGTGGCTCAGCCCGGTAGAGCGCACGGTTCGGGTCCGTGAGGTCGGCGGTTCAATTCCGCCCGCCCCGACACGCAGACGGGCTGCCGCAATGGCAGCCCGTTCCGCATCCATCCGCTCGGCTCCGTTTGTGACATACTTCACAAGTCGACTCGCGATTTGGGGACGGACGAGCACCCTCTCGACGCGACACTGGGACCAAGTGACTATTGTCGGCCTATTGGCGGTCAGTCAGAATGGGCCGCGTCGTTACTTGGCCGCAAGGCCAATGTCGCGACCGCCCTCGGGCTTGCCCCCCTCAAGTCCGAGGGTGTTCCTTTTGTGCCGAAAGACGCAAAGGTACGTGACATTTCTACCCTGCCCACGTCCCCCGTTGGTTCTAACATGAAGCCCGTCCGCAACGTCGCCGCCGGTGCGGGTGTTTCCTCATTGACGCAAGCACATGGACCCATTGAATCTCCAGTTCCAAGGAGCTTACCGCCATGGCCGTAACCCGCGAAGAAGCCCTCGAATACCACCGCAGCGGAAGGCCGGGCAAGATCGCCATCGCCCCGACCAAACCACTGGCCTCCGCAGCGCGATCTGTCGCTCGCCTACACGCCCGGTGTGGCAGAACCCGTGCTGGAAATCGAGAAGGACCCACTGGCGGCCTACGAATACACGGCCAAGGGCAATCTCGTGGGGGTTGTGACCAATGGCACGGCAATTCTCGGGCTGGGGGATCGTGGTCCGCTTGCCTCCAAGCCAGTGATGGAAGGCAAGGGGGTTCTATTCAAAAACTTTGCCGACATCGACGTCTTCGACATCGAGCTGGACGCTCACGATCCGGATCAGCTGATTGAGATCGTGGCCGCCCTGGCTCCGACCTTCGGCGGCATCAACCTGGAAGACATCAAGGCCCCTGAATGCTTCTACGTTGAACGCACTTTGAAAGAGCGGCTGGACATCCCCGTCTTCCATGACGACCAGCACGGCACCGCCATCATCACCGGCGCCGCCCTGCTAAACGCCGTCGAAATCATCGGCAAAGACCTGGGTCTGCTGCGGGTGGTCGTCTCCGGCGCCGGCGCCTCGGCCCTCTCCTGCAGCGACCTGGCGGTGCGCCTGGGGGTCAAAGAAGAGAACATCCTGCTGGTCGACTCGCGCGGGGTGGTCTACAAGGGACGCCAAGAGGGAATGAACGAGTACAAAGCGCGCTTCGCGGTGGACACCGACGCCAGGACCCTGGCCGATGCTGTGCGCGACGCCGACGTGTTTTACGGCCTGTCTGTAGCCGATGTTCTTACGCCAGAGATGGTCAAGACGATGGCCGACCGGCCGCTGATCTTCGCCATGGCCAACCCGGATCCCGAGATCAAGTATGAACTCGCCAAAGCCGCCCGGCCTGACGCGTTGGTGGCCACCGGAAGAAGCGACTACCCCAACCAGATCAACAACGTGCTCGGCTTCCCCTTCATCTTCCGCGGCGCCCTGGATGTGCGCGCTAAAGCCATCAACGAAGAAATGAAGATCGCCGCTTCACATGCCCTGGCCGATCTGGCAAAGCAGGATGTCCCGGACAGCGTGCTCCGGGCTTACGGGCTCACCAGCCTCAAGTTCGGGGAGGGCTATTTCATCCCCAAACCCCTCGACCCGCGGGTGCTCCTTTATGAAGCCCCGGCGGTGGCAAGGGCCGCCATCGAGACCGGGGTGGCCCGCTTGGAGATCGACATCGAGGCCTACAAGGAAGAGTTGGCGCTGCGCCGGGGCCAGGGCGAGTACGTCCGTCACTTCATCATGAATCGCGCCCGCCAGGCCCCCAAACGCGTCGTGTTCGGCGAAGGGGAACAGCCCAAGATCCTGCGCGCCGCCGCCCGCGTGACCGAGGAAGGGATCTGCGAACCGATTTTGCTCGGGCGGCAGGATGTCGTGGCCGAGAAGCTGGCCGATCTTGGCCTCAAGCTCGATGCCCCGGTGATCGATCCGTCTTCTTCAGACAAGCTGGAGGAGTACGCCGAGGCCTACTACCAGCTGCGAGTGCGCAAAGGCATCACCCAGGCCAGTGCCCTGCGCCAAGTCATATCCCCCAACATCTTCGGTCCGATGATGGTGCGCCAGGGCGACGCCGACGCCTTCGTCTCCGGCCTGACCTACGACTATCCAGAAGTCATCAAGCCTGCCCTGGAAATCTTCCACACCCGGCCCGGGGCAGAGCGAGCGGCCGGTGTGTACTTGATGATCGTCGACAATCGAGTCTACGTCTTCAGCGATGCCACAGTGAACATCGATCCCACGTCCGAGGACCTGGCGGAAATCGCCATCCTGGCGGCCGACTTTGCTCGGCAGCTGGAGATCGAACCCCGCGTGGCGATGTTGTCCTTTTCCAACTTTGGCAGCACACGCCATCCGCTGACAGACAAGGTTCGGCGCGCCGTGGCCATGGTCAAGAACAAACGCCCGGATTTGGCCGTCGACGGTGAAATGCAGGCTGACACGGCGGTGATGCCATCCCTGGTGGACCAGCGCTACCCGTTCAGTCGGGTCCGGGATGCCAACGTGCTTATCTTCCCCTCGCTAGAATCGGCCAACGTGGCTTACAAGCTGCTGTCACGCCTCGGCAAGGCCCGTGCCATCGGACCGATCCTGCTTGGGATTGGTGCCCCTGTCCACGTGCTTCAGACCGGCGACGATGTTGAGGATATCGTGCATATGGCCGCCATGGCAGTGATGGATTCCCAGCTCCTGAACAAGGACGCATAGGCGCCCCCGGCTATGTACCCCGACGCTAACGGCACCGGCCTCCGAAACCCGGGAATCCGGACGGACCGGTCCCGTCCGACAGCCCGGCTTGATCGCCGTCTGCGACTGGATTAGAATAAGCCTGCGTGCCCCTGTAGCTCAGATGGATAGAGCACTGCCCTCCGGAGGCAGGGGCCGGCGTTCGAGTCGCCGCAGGGGTACCACAGCCAGCGCCCCGATCTCACGATCGGGGCGCTTTGTGAATTCTGTCACAAATTGAACTCAGAGATCGATCCATTTCACCGAACGGTCCTTTGTTTCCACGATGGCGACGCTGCTGCGGCCTTTCAAGCCCAGCACTTCGCCCGGGTTGAGAAGCAGCGTCTCCCCTACGCGTTCCTCGTTGGCCGTGTGGTCGTGGCCGTAGCAGACAAGGTCGTAGCGCGCGGCGTGGGCCAGATCACGGGCGATTTCCGGGTAGTGGTTAACAGCCACACGCAGGCCATCCAGTTCAAGATGGGCTACCTGGCCGTGAAGAGTAACCGCCGGGAAGTCACCCGCCACCTTGGCAATCAGGAACTGATCACCGTCATTATTGCCCCACACCAGATGCAGCGGGATGTCTACCAGCCTTTCTCCCAAGCGCCGAATCATGAATGGCGAACACAGGTCGCCGCAGTGAATCACCGCTTGCACTCCTTGCAGTTGCTCGCAGGCTGACTCGAGCTTCAGCACGTTGTCATGCGTATCGCTCATCACACCGATCTTCATTGGCGGCGTGCTCCTTCGCTTAACTCAGGGATCGGAACAATCTCGGGTGAAGCCGCAGCGCGTGCAGATGATCTTACAGTGCCGGTACTCGGTCGGGGCCTGGCAAACCCAACAATGCCGGTCGTCGGCAGTCGTTCCGGCCGGCCATTTGGCGCCTCGCTCCGCCTGGCGTGCGTCGCCCGGCAGCCGGCTGGTCCCCATCGGTCTACCGTTCATAGGCACGATTGAGATCCCTGACACGTTCGGCCAAAGTTTGGTTGATCTGACTTTCCAGGACCCGCCACGCCCAGTTGCCGTCCGTCGTGCCGGGTGTGTTCATTCTGGCAGGGCTTCCCAGCTCGAGCAAGTCCTGCATCGGGACCACGGCCGTGTCAGCCGGGGAACCCCACACAGCGCGCGTCAGGTCCCAGGCGATATGGCTCCCGTCAGAGCTCAGGTAGCGCCGGCATGCCTCTCGCACCGGCTCCGGAGCGGCCTCGTACCAGCCGCGGCTGGTGTCGTTGTCATGGGTCCCGGTGTAGGCCACGCAGTTCGATGGGTAGCGATGAGGAAGGTAGGGATGGTCAGAATCTCCCTGGAAGGCGAATTGCAGCACTTTCATCCCAGGGAATCCAAACCGATCCCGCAGCGCCTCCACATCCGGGGTGATTAAGCCCAGGTCCTCGGCGATGATCGGAAGGTTTCCCAGGGCGGCCCGGGCTGCCAAGAACACACGCTCGACCGGGGCCAGGCACCCACGCACCATCTTCGGCCGTCGGCGCTTCTTCCGGGATCTCCCAGGCGGCCACAAATCCGCGGAAGTGATCGAGGCGGATCCGGTCGACCAGGTTCAACAGTCGGCGCAGGCGCTCGACCCACCATCGGAAGCCGCTGGCTTCCATCTGTTCCCAATCGTAGATGGGATTCCCCCAGCGCTGGCCCGTGGCGGAGAAGTAGTCCGGGGGCACGCCCGCCACAACGGTCGGCATCCCCCGATCGTCGAGCTTGAAAAGTTCGCGATGAGCCCAGACATCAGCGCTGTCGTGGGAGACGAAGATGGGGATGTCTCCTATGATGCCGATCCCTGCACTTTGTGCCATTTCCCGCACCCGGGCCCATTGCCGCTCGAAGAAGTACTGAATCGCTTTCTCGGCTTGTACCTTCTCCCGGTGCGCTTCGGAAAACGCCGCCAATGCCCCTGGCTCGCGGCTCGCCAGCGCAGGCGGCCACGCTTGCCACGGGCTACCGTCATGGGCGGATTGGATGACGTTGAACAGCGCAAAGTCGTCCAGCCACCCGGCCGACGCCTCGAAGAATGAGGCTGCCTCAGGCTGGAGGCGAGGCGCCTCGCCATCGACGAAACGCTTCGCCGCCAGGGGGAGCAGCTTGCCGCGGGCAAGACGCGCCCGATCGAAGTCTGCCTGCTCGCTGGCCCGGGATCGAAACGGTGCCAGCTCGTCCTCTCGCAGAAGTCCGTCGGCAACCAACGTCTCTGGGCTGATCAGCAAGGGGTTTCCGGCGAAGGCCGATGAACTAAGGTAGGGCGAAGCATCGGCGCCGACCGGACCGAGGGGCAGGATCTGCCACAATCGGCAGCCCGACGCGCCCAGCCACGCCAACCATCGCTCCGCCATGGGGCCCAAGTCGCCGACGCCGAACTCGCCCGGCAGGCTCGTCGGGTGCAGCAGGACGCCGCCGGCGCGGCGCCAACGGACCGGGGCGAGGTTCATGGGACCCCGTCGCCCCCCAGTATCTCTTCGTACAAGTCAAAATAGGCTTCAGCTGAAACATCCCAACTGTGATCGGCCCGCATGCATACCTGCTGGAGCGTTCTCCAAGCGCCAGGATGAGCGTAGGCATCCATCGCCCGCGTCATCGCCTCTGCCAGCGCTTCGGGGGTGTCCTCGTGATACACGAACCCAGTCCCCTGCTTTCCGGCGCGCACGTCCTGCACCGTATCCTTCAGTCCGCCGGTGGCACGGGCCACCGGCACGGCGCCATAGCGCATGGCGATCATCTGGGACAGGCCGCAGGGCTCGTAGCGGGACGGCACGAGCAGCATGTCCACACCGCCGTAGATGCGCCTGGCCAGTGTGGGATCGAAACGCAGCTCAGCGCGGGCACGATCGGCAAAACGAGTTGCGAACCCCCGGGCCAAATCCTCGATTGCCGTGTCCCCATCGCCCAGCAGGACCCACTGCCAGGGCCTGTTTCCCAGCGCCTCCAGCGCTTCCAGGGCCAGATCAACGCCTTTCTGGCGATCCAATCGGCCGACCATGCCGAAAAGCGGCAGCCGTTCGTCAACCGGCAGCCCCAGTTCAGCCTGCAGGCCGCGTTTGACCGTCGATCGAGCATCCAGAGGTTTCAGTGTCAAAGTTCTGCCGGAAGTGCCGGATCGGAGGCCGGATTCCATCGATTTGGGTCGATGCCATTGATGATCCCACGCAGACGGCGAACGCGCTCGCTTCAGAAGCGGATCGAGGCCATGGCCGTACTCCGGGAGTCTGGATTTCCACGGCATAAGTGGGGCTCACGGTGCTGATCCAGTCGGCCGTGGCCAAGCCCATCGGCAGGGGAACATGCTCCGCCCAAGCCGGCAAGCCAGCGTCCCGCACCGGCTCGACACCGCAGGCGGTCAGCTCGGCCTCGGAGCCCGCACCCATGAAGGGCAAGATTGTGCACCGTCATGAGGCTGCGCATCCCGCCGCAGGTCGCCCAGGTCGGATCGTCGTCTGGCCAAGGACGCCACCGCCGCGCCGCATTGCCAATCGTTGGCATGCAGGATGTCCGGCACCCAACCGCCAATCTGGCCGATCTGGAGGGCGGCCAACGACCAGAATACGTACTTCTTGGCTTCCTCCGCGGGATTGCCGTAGATGCCCTGCATGGCCTGGATCGGGGCCCCGTCCACCCAATAAACCGGAACCCCACCGACCTGTGACCGCCATATCCGGGCGCTCCCCATCTCGGGACGGCAGGGGATCATCCACTTCTTCGGCGCGCTCGAAGATCAAGTCCCTGACGGTCGACGGAGGCGTGGAGCGGGACCCACATGCGGACGTCGACGCCCAGCCGCATCAGCGCCGGAGGCAGGTCGGCGGCCACATCTCCCAACCCCCCGACTTTGGCCAACGGGGCCAGCTCGGCCGACATGAACAGGACGTTCATGGGTTGAGCCACCGAAAGTCGATCTCAGGGAACACGCTGTCTTCTTCCCAAAGCGTCTGTGCCGTCGCCTGGTGCAGCGAGGGGTCCGCACTGGCCTCAAGGCAGACTTCGAAGCGCGCCTGATGCACCCGGAACCGTTCGGCCGCGTACTCAGTGCGCCTGTCCGGATGTCATGAGAAAGGGCCAGTCGGAGGCCTGCATCAGAAGGAGTTCGCGCGCCGCCTGGTTGAGAAGTCTGGCCCGCAGGGGGTCGTCGTCATCAGCTTGGGCAGCCTCCGCCAAACGGCTTTCGGCGAGCCCGATTTCGGGCCAAATCCAGGCGTTGGCCTGGTTGTCCCACACGTGATGGCCACCGCCAACACCCCATGATCCATCGGGCACGGTCACGGCCGATTTCGGTGGGTGGGAAGCGACGTAGGCGGAAGCTGAGACCAGGTCAACCTGCCGCGTCGGCTGCCGCTCGTCGCAGGACGGCCTCCAGCCATGAGACGCCCTCGGCCCACCAGTGACCGAACAGCTCCGTGTCGTAGGCGGCCAGGAGCACCGGCGTATCTTCCCCAGAATTGAAGTCGGTCTGCAGTTCTTCCTCTACCAGGCGACATGAAGTGGTTGGCATGCCCCAGCACACGCCTCTCGGCCAACTGCTCCTCGTAGATCTGCTTCCGGTCAAGACCCGCCATATGATCGGTCACGCGCCAATAGCGCAGCCCCGATCGGGGGCTTTGTTTGTGAAATTCCCGGTAGGCACCGTCCCCCGGATAGCCTAACGCCCCTGACCAGACCTGGCTTCCCGTCCTTTCATCCCGGCCGATGACGGCCACATCCGATCCCTCCACAAAGTAGGCCCTGTGGGCCGAACGGAGCTCCTCCGACGCCTTAACCGCCGGGCTCTCGGGGACGGACCGCAGCATGGCATAGACGCCGCTCCAGTCCTGGTCAGCTACACCGGCCGGACGGCCTCCTGTGATCATGAAGGTCTCGGTGAAGAACAGGCGCAGCCCCCTCGCCGCCAGGTGGGTCTCCAGGCCGGGACGGTAGCCGCATTCCGGAAGCCAAATGGCCACCGGCTTGCGTCCAAAGTGCCGCTTGTACCCCTCGACCGCCGTGCGCAGCTGAAGCCGCACGGACGGGTCTCCGAGCAACGGCAGGTAGCCGTGGGTTGCGGCACTGGTCGCAATTTCAATAACACCATCGTCTTGCAGTGCACCAAAAGCGGATACCAGATCGCCCCCGAAGCGGGCCTCGAATGTTCGCCTGGACTCCCGATAGAAGGCCACATATCGGCGCGCCAGCGCCTGCAAGGCAGGTTGGCCGGTGCGCTCGAAATAGCGGCGATCGGCGTCAGCCGCCTCGGCGCGCTGGCTGGTATAGGCCATGAAACCTTGCTGGATTCGCGCATCGGCCAGCTGATCGAGCAGGATCGGGGTCAGCGACACGGTCAGATGGACGGGAAGACCCTCGGAAACAAGCCGGTTCAGACTGACCAACAGGGGAAGGTACGTCTCGGCCATGGCTTCATAGAGCCAGACTTCGCCGTGCGGCCACGCTCCGGTCCCGCGCACGTAAGGGATGTGGCTGTGCAGGACAAACGACAGGGCGCCTTGTCTGCTGCTCATTCGAAGCGAAAGCTCCTGTGCTGGCCCGGCAGCACGCCCGGGGGCCGGCGGCGCCCGACAAGCGTCAATTGACCTACACCGCTGCATTCAGTCTGGAAGCAAACGATGCCGCGCTCCATCGGCCATCCGCCATGCCATGCCTGGGGGTGATTGGGTCCGCCTGAGTGCCTACTACTTGCCCAGGCGCTGCCGCAGCGCTTCTGTCAACGGCGGCAGAACCTTGTACAAATCCTCAACTACCCCGAACCGCGCCAGTTTGAAGATCGGCGCATCCGGGTCGGTGTTGATGGCCACGATGGTCTTAGCGGTCCGCATGCCCGCCAGATGTTGGATGGCGCCGGAGATACCGGCTGCGATATACAGATCGGGAGAGACCACCTTGCCAGTCTGGCCCACCTGGTGCGAATAGGGTATGTACCCCGCATCGACAGCCGCCCGGCTGGCGCCGACCGCGCCGCCGAGCACGCCTGCAAGATCTTGAACCAGCTTGAAACCTTGGTGGGCCCGCCAGATCTCGATTTCTTTTTCGTCCGTCACCTCAGAGGGCGCCACCAATGATGGGTTGTTGGAGACTCCTCGTCCACCCGACACGACCACGGCGGCGTCGGTCAGGCTAACCCCACTTGCGCTCGGCTTCAATTCGATCACGCGCGTCGGGGCATCGCCAGGATCGACATCAATCCGCGGTCGGCTGGCCGTCCCCGGAGGCCTGGGGAGCGCTGAATGCCCTGCTGCGCAGCGTGATCAGGGCCGGGCGGCCATCGACCACGCGTACTTTGGACATGAGCTTGCCGGCATAGATCGGGCGTGTGGCGAAGAGCTGGCCGCCGGTGATCTCCAGTGCCGTGACGTCGGCGATCATGCCGGTTTCCAGATCCACACTCAGCATCCCAACCAGGTCCCTCGTGCGAGCCGAATTGGAAAACAGGACGACGTCGGCCTCGCCTAGCAGACCACCCAAGGCGTTTGCGTAGGCTTCCGGCCGGAACTCCTTCAGACGTTCGTCTTCCCCAAAAAGGGCCTCCTCGGCACCCAGCGCCAAGGCCCGCTCGGCCAGACCTTCCACGCCCTGGCCCAGCACAACCGCCTTCAGATCCCCACCGATCTCAGCTTTCAGTGCCAGCCCGGCACCGATGGCCTCCCATGCCGCCGGCGGCGCCTGGCCCTGGAAATGGTCAATGTAGACAATGATGTTCCCAGCCATCAGAGCACCTTCTCTTCCAGGAGCCTGTCGGCCAAAGTGGCGGCCATCTCCTCGGGCGTCCCGCCCTCAATCACTTCGCAGCTCGTCTCAACCTGCTTGAGCGCGAAGATCTCCGGCCATTCGACTTTAGATTTGGGCGCCGAATCCATACCAAGGTCGGCGATACCCCAGGTGGGGATCTCGGCCTTGGACGCCTTCCGGATGCCCATAAAGGAGGGATAGCGGGGCTCGTTGATCTCCTTCGTCACGCTGACCACCGCCGGCATTCCGGCTTCGACGACCTCGCGTCCTTCAGGCAGCAGCCGCTCCACGCTGATGTCACCGCCGTCCGGATCGACGGAGGTGACACGTGCAACCTGGCTGAGCAGCGGCAGTCCGAGCAGTCGGGCAGTTTGGGCAAAGGTGACTCCGGCCGCGCTGTCCACGCTAGCCTTGCCGAAGAAGATCAGCTCGGGTGAGCCAAGCTTGCCAACGGCAGCCGCCAGAACTCGGGCCGTGGCCAGCGAGTCCGCACCTTCAAGCCCAGGATCGGAGATCAAAATCGCTTCATCGCACCCCATGGCAAGAGCCTGCTTGAGCGCGTCCTTGGCCAATTCGGGCCCCATGCTGACGGCGGTGACCTTCCCGCCATGGGCCTCCTTGGTGCGCAACGCCTCTTCGACGGCGTACTCATCCCATGGGTTCAACACGAGCGGGGAATCTCCCCACGACACCCGGCCTCCCTCGACGGTGACAGTGGCTGCGGTGTCGGGGGTTTGCTTTACACATGCTACGATGTTCAAAGCTCGCCTCCTGGGTTCAGGTCAACTTGTGCGAATTTTCACAAGTAGCGGGTGGCTCAGCTGGCCGTGGCGGCTTCGGGTTCCGCCTGCCACACCTCCGGATCATAGGCCGGGAGCTCGCATCTCAGGTCGGCCTCCTTGCGCATGCCGAGGGCGTAACCGGCCTGGATCAGGGTGTGGATTTCACTCGTGCCTTCGTAGATGACGGCCCCCTTTGAATTGCGCAAGTAGCGTTCGACATCGTATTCGGCGCTGTAACCGTAGGCGCCGTGGACCTGGACGGCCTCGGCCGTCGCTTCAAATGAAGCGTCGGTGGCATACCACTTGGCCAGGGACGTCTCGCGCGTGTTGCGCCGACCCTCATTCTTCATCCAACCCGCCCGAAGGTACAGTAATCGGGCCGCTTCGTAGTCCTGCACCATGCGTGCGATCTTCTGTTGAATGAGCTGATGCCGGGAAATGGGCTTTCCAAAGGTCGTGCGTTCATTGGCGTACTTCACGCTAGCTTCCAACGCTGCCCGGATCAGGCCGGTGGCGCCCGCCGCCACGGTGTATCGGCCATTGTCGAGGCATGACATGGCGATCTTGAAGCCCTCCCCTTCCTCGCCCAACCGGTTGGCTGCCGGCATGCGCACGTTCTGGCAGTTGACCCAACCGGTGGAGCCAGCCCGGACGCCCATCTTGTCGTGAATATCGCCCGTCGTCACGCCGTCCCGCTCCGCCTCAAGCATAAACGCCGTCATGCCGTCATGCGGGTCTTCAGCCTCGGGATCGGTGACCGCCACCCACAGGAAATGGTCCGCTTTGGTGGCCAATGAGATCCACATCTTTTCGCCATTGATGAGGTACTCGTCGCCGTCGCGTTTCGCCGTCGAACGCATGCCGGCCACGTCTGAGCCGGCTCCCGGTTCGGTCAAGCCGAAGCCAGCGATCTTCTCCCCCTTCGCCTGAGGTGTAAGAAAACGCTGCTTCTGGTCCTCCGTGCCCCATTGAAGCAGCGCCATGCTGTTCAGCCCCATGTGGACCGACATGACCACCCTGAGAGTCGTGTCGACGGCCTCCAACTCCTCGCAGGCGAGGCCAAGCGAGATGTAGTCCATGCCTTGGCCGCCGTATCTCACGGGAATGCAAATCCCGAGAATCCCGAGCTCACCCATGCGTGGCAGGACGTTAGGGTCCATGTCCTGCTTGATGTCCCATTCCTTGATGGTCGGCTTGACTTCCTTCTGGGCAAAGTCGCGTACCATCTTGCGGACCATCTCGTGTTCTTCGGTGAGCGCAAAATCCATGGTCTCCTCCAGTGACAATCGGCCCCATTATAACCCGGCGGTCCGGGCCATCCCAGCCGCTGCAGGCAGGGGATGGCCCCGGCCATTGGCGAAGCTATAATGCCTTCCATGTTCAATCTGCGCCCCGGCTGGCTGCGTCACCTTGGACGTCTTCGGGAACGTGGCGTCATGTTGGCGATCTTGTCCATCGCCCTCCTCGCCGCCTCGCCCACGCCGGCGGTTCGCCTTGTCTCCCTTCAACTCAGGAACGTCCGCGGCGCCCAGGTGACCGGGCGCCCAGCCGCCGTGCTTCAGGAACTGGCGCCGATCATTGCCCTTGAGCCCAACGACCCGGTGGTCAGGCTGGCGGCCGCTGACGCCGCCGTAGATCTGGCGGAGCCGGGTGTGGCTCTCGACCACCTGCGTGCGGCTAACCTCGATGGTCAGAGCTGGCCGTCGGCCGGCTGCACGCTCGCCCGGGCCGAAGTGGCTTCGGGGGCTACCCAGCAGGTGGCCGGCCTCGTAGATCGCCTTGGCCGATTTTGTCCCCCGAATGATCCGGCATGGTCGTCGCTCGTGGCGCAGAGGCTGACTTCAGGGGACTTGCAGGCCGCCAGCCAGGCCGCCAGGGGGTGGGCTCAGGCCGATCCGGCCGACCCCGATGCGCATGCCTATCTCGGCCTCAGCCTGGCCCTGGTCGATCCCCCCAGCGCACTCAGTCCGTTGAGAACTGCCCAGGCGCTCTCGCCTGCCCCTATTCCTCTGGTGGCCGCACTCGCCCAGGCCATCGAAGACTCCTTGCCGAGCGGTGACACCGCCTACCAGCTGGCCCAAGTTGGACAGGCCCTAGCGCGCCAGGGGCGCTGGGATCTGGCAGCCACCGCCTTTGCGCGGGCGGTGGATGTGTCCCCCGGATACGTCGAAGCCGAAGCCTACCTAGGCCTGGCCCTCGATCACACGGGCGGCGATGGCGAGGCCGAGTTGCTGCATGCCAGCCGGGCCGTGCCGTCAGCCAGCTTGCCGCACGTCTTTCTGGGCCAGCACTGGGCACTCAAAGGGGAGCTTCAGAAAGCGGCGCAGGAACTGGAGACGGCGCGGTCGTTGGCGCCGGACAGCCCGGCGGTCGCTGCCCAGCTCGGCGGCGTGCTGGCGGCCCAAGGAGACCTCCAATCGGCCCTGGTCGCCTACCAGCAGGCGGTTGCAATGGCACCGGCCTCTGCCGAGTTCCAGGCCCTCTTGGCGGCTTTCAGTCTTGAGCATGAGATCGATGTCCCAGGCGTCGGTCTCCCGGCGGCCAGGCAGGCGGTTTTGCTGGATCCGAGTTCGCCCACGCACATTGACCAGCTGGGGTTCGGCTACTACCTAAGCGGCAACCCCGAAATGGCTGAGCATCTGCTCTTGTTTGGGCTGCACGCCGACCCGGTCAGCCCGTCGATCAACTACCATTTGGGCCTGGCTCGGTTGGCTTTGGCAAAGACCGATCTGGCGTTGGCGTCTCTCAAGCAAGCGGTTGCTCTCGATCCCGGGGGCATGTTCGCTATGTTGGCCACAAGGACCCTGTCCCGGCTCCAATCGCGCTGAGCTATGCTAGAATGCCGCCTTCCGCTGGGAGGCTCACAGATGATGGGATCGTCTGCCTCGAACTGCAGCTTGCGCTCTGCCATCGGGCTTCTCCTGGCCGCGTTTGCCTTGGTCGGGTGTCAGCCGTCGCCAACCCAAGCTCAACCTGGCGCCGTTCTCTTTCAAGATGATTTTGCACGCACACTCAGCGGCTGGGACCGCCATCGCGAACCATCCTACGCGGTCGACTATCAGCATGGCGCCTACCACATGCGCATCGATGCCCCCAACGCGGATGCCGTAAGCAATCCCGGTCTGGATTTCAAGGACGTCCGCGTCCAGGTCGAGGCTGCCAAGGTGGATGGTCCAGACAACAATCTCTTCGGGATCGTATGCCGCTATCAAGATCCGGACGACTTCTACTTCTTCGCTGTGTCGAGCGATGGCTATGCCGGGATCGGGGTCAGCAAAAGCGGCCGCCGCCACCTGTTGAGCCACGAAACCCTCCTGCCCTCAACCAAAATCCTGACCGGCAATGCCACCAATGTGCTGCGGGCAGACTGTATCGGCTACCAGCTCAACCTGTACGTGAATGGAAGCCTCGTCAGTCAGGCACAAGCAGCCGAATGGGCGGAGGGGGATGTCGGATTGATGGTCGGTAGCTATGAAGAGGGCGCCGTCGAGATCGCCTTCGACAACTTCTCTGTAACCCAACCTTGATACGAAATAACTGGCGGCGGGCTTGAGCGAGCCATACCGTCTGGGGACCGCGGTTCGACGGTCCATCTGGACAGCCCGGGACTCCGCTTCAACCAAAGCGAATTCGAAAGCATGTGCCGGGAGTTCCGGCCCGCCGCGGATAGACTTGTGGCCACGACGGGGTAAAGCGACGTCCTGGTGATCAACACGTGCGCCGTCGCCCAATACGCTGCGCCACGCTAGGGCTGTGTCGGCTGCCATCATCTTGTCTCTCGCCGGTTGGGTGTCCTGTGGGAGGCCTCCCCCCCGGCTCGGCCCGGATGGACGGACGCTGTCCGGTTGGAGCGAACATCCGCGGGACCGGCCTCGCACGCCAAGACCTGTGGAACCGAATTTACACCGTTGCCCCAGAGAAATGGACGCCGGAAGTCCAGGAAGGCCGTCGCGACCTGTCCGCCCCTTGATCCCCGCCAAGTCTCACATCTTGGTGGCTACACGAAAGGACGGGGGATTTGCATCAGGGTCGTGTGATACAATCGAGCACCGATGACCCGCCATGCGGAGCTGGCAATCGAGGTCTGCCCCATCACTCGAACCTCGGCTTGGACGCCCAAGAGTGGGTCATGCTGATCATCCGGGACTTGGCCGAATGCCCCTGTCGGTTTTCCGAACTCGAAACCTCCCTCCGGATCAACTCTCGCACGCTCTCCGAACGCATTTCACATTTCGAAGCGGAAGGCGTGGTCGAGCGCACTGCCCCGGAGAATGGGGCCTCCGGCCGGACAGCGTACGGACTCAGCCCAAAGGGACGGGCCATGCTCCCAATCCTGGAAGCGATGCGGGCCTTCAGCACGACTTGGCTCTGAAAGAGCACAACACGACAGGACATCACACATGGTGACCAAAGCCACCCTTGAATCAGACCTCAGGCAGGCCATGCGCCAGAGCGAGCGCCTGCGCACAAGCACACTGCGTCTGGCTCTGTCATCGATCAAACTGGCCGAGGTCGAGAAATTGCGCGCACTAAATGAAGATGAAATCACTGGCGTCTTGCAGCGGGAAGTCAAATCTCGGCGGGAAACGATTGAGGACGCACGCAAGGCAATGCGGCCGGATCTCATCCAAGCAGCAGAAGCTGAGCTCGAGATCTTGGGCACGTATCTACCCACCCCGCTATCGGAGGCTGAGCTCGAAATCGTTGGTGCATTCCGCCATCCAGGACACAGGGGCCGGGGGACCGAAGGACATGGGGAAGGTGATAGGGGCCGTGATGGCCAAAGTTGGTGCCCGGGCCGAAGGCAAGCGTGTGAGTGATATGGCTCGCCGATTGCTCGAAGGAGCCTAAGAATCCGCCATGGACCAGGGCCCGGACTTCAAAGCGTCCCCCATCCGACGGATACGCAACGCCTGGCACAACATCGAACTGTGGATGATCTTCCTGGCTGGTCTGATCGCCATGACGGCCGCCGTATCGATCCCCATCGCCCAGCGGCAATCCACCTTCGGGCTGGGCGACGGTGACGTTGCGCCTCAGGACATCCTGGCCCCCTACGGGCTTTCCTACAAGAGCGACGTACTCACCGAACAAGCCAAACAAACGGCCGCCAACGCCGTGACCCCGATCTACGATCCTCCGGACAGCCAGGTGGCACGCAATCAGCTGGATGGTCTCCGGTCCACACTCGACTACATCGATGCCAGTCGGGCCGATGAGCATGCTTCTCCAGACCAGAAACTGGCCGATCTGAAGTCTCTGGCCGGTATTCAGCTCCCGGGAGACACCGCCCAGGCTATTCTCGACCTACCAGAACCACGATGGAAGGCTGTGAAGAGCGAGGCGGTCTCCGTACTCGAACAAGTGATGCGCTCCGAGATTCGTCCGGAGCGGCTGGATCAAGTGCGCCGGACGGTTCCAGCCTTGGTCAGCATCACCATGCCCCAGGACCAAGCCGACCTGGTGGTGCGGTTCGTATCCGCCTTCGTCGCTCCCAACGCCCGGTTGAATGAACAAGCGACTCAGACCGCCCGCGACCAAGCGTCGCAGGCCGTGACGCCGGTCATTAAGACCTATGCTTCGGGCGAGACGATTGTCAGCCGCGGTCAGATCGTCACGCCGCTCCAGCTTGAAGCTCTTCAGGCATATGACTTGTTGACGCCGCCCGAGCCTTGGAAGGAAATCGCGATTCGAGGCTTGCTGGTGGCTGTGCTCGGCATCAGCCTGGTCTTGTATGGGTTTAGGACCCATCCTGATCAGATTCGGAGCGTTCGCCTGGCGTCCACACTCACCGTCCTGCTGGTAGTCTTCACACTTGGCCTTCAGGTGATGGTTCCCGGGCGCACCGTGATGCCGTATATCTTCCCTGCGGCGACCCTTCCGGTGCTCCTGGCTGTGCTCTTCAGCCCGGGCATGGGAGTTATGGGGGCCATTGTGACCGGAGCTTTAGCCGGCTTCCTGGGCGCCCGCGGCATGGAACTTGGCCTGTACGTGGCCCTGAGTGGAATCATGGGAGCCCTGATGATCGGTCAGGCCGAACGTCTGAGCACCTTTTTCTGGTCCGGCCTGAGCGCCGCCTTGGCGGCTGTGGCAATTGTCGTCATCTTCCGTTTTCCCGATCCTGCCACGGACATGATCGGCAAGGCAAGCCTGATGGGAGCCGGATTGGTCAACGGGTTCCTGTCCGCCAGCCTTGCCTTCGGCCTGTTGCTCTTGGTGGGGAGCGTCGTGGGCATAACCACAAATCTTCAGTTGATAGAACTCTCCCGCCCCGACCACCCCCTCCTCCAGTTCATCTTGCGCAATGCACCGGGGACCTATCAGCACAGCCTGCAGGTCGCAAACCTGGCCGAACAAGCCGCCCGGGCGATTGGCGCCAATCCGCTGCTCACACGCGTCGGGGCACTCTACCACGATGCAGGAAAGGCCCTGCGCCCGCAGTTCTTCATCGAAAATCAGGTCTCGGGGCAGAATATCCACCAGCAGCTCGATCCGGCGACCAGTGCCGGCATCATCCTGGCGCACGTTCGAGACGGTCTTGAGTTGGCCAAGAAGTACCGGTTGCCTGCTCAGATCCAGGCCTTCATCCCCGAACACCACGGGAGATTGGAGACCGGCTTCCAATATCAAGCCGCCGTGGAAGCGGCAGGCGGCGATCCATCCAAGGTCGACCGGAAGGCTTTTGCCTACCCTGGGCCGCGACCGCACTCGAAGGAAACAGCTCTGCTCATGCTGGCGGACGGGGTGGAGGCCAAAGCTCGCGCCGAAACGCCGAAGGACGACGGAAAGATCGAAGAACTTGTCAACTGGGTAATCCAGAATCGCCTGTCCAGCGGACAACTGGATCGCACAAATCTCACACTCAAAGATCTGGACACCATTCGCCGTTCCTTCGTCAGTACGCTGAGGGGCATTTACCATCCGCGCATTCGCTACCCGGACCAGGACACCCCGACTGATGCGGGCCAGGCAGGAGACCCCGCGCCGACCGAAGACCAAGCTGCCGCCAAGACCCCTGCCAGCCCAGCCTCACCTCAGCCGGACTCGGCATGACCCACACCGTACAGGTTGTCGCCGAAGCGGCGGATCCGATATGCGTCGACTCCGTCCGCTCGGCAGCTCTCGCCACCCTCGCATTTGAGGAGGCGCCTCCCGGCTCGCTGTCCGTCGTCCTGGCGGACGCCGAGAGCCTGCACAAGCTCAACTTTCAGTTCAGGCACATTGATTCTGCGACCGACGTGTTGGCGTTTCCGGATGGGACCGCCGACCCCGAAGAAAGCGGCATCTACTTCGGGGATGTTGTCATCGCGCTGCCAACGGCTGACGACCAGGCGAGGACGGCGGGTCACACACTGGAAGCGGAGTTGGCCCTGCTCACAGTCCACGGTGTCCTCCACCTGCTCGGATATGACCACGGCACGGACGATGAGAAGGACCGCATGTGGTCCCGGCAGGCAGGCATCTTGAAGCAGTTAATGATCAAGGTGAAGCTGCCGTCATGACCGCCCCAAGGTCTCGCCGCTCAGCGTCCCGCCCCGATTCCTTCCGCCACGCGTTTGCCGGCTGGTGGCATGTCCTGCACTCCCAGCGCAATGCCTGGATTCCACGCGCTGGCCACCGTGCTGGTCGTCGGCCTGGGAATTTGGCTCGGGCTGGATCGTCTCAGCTGGGGGCTGATCGTGGTCGCCATTGCGCTTGTTTGGCTGGCAGAATTCATCAACACGGCCCTTGAGGCGGTGATTGACCTGGCCAGTCCAGACCAAGATCCCCTGGCCAAGGTGGGCAAGGATGTGGGAGCGGCGGCTGTCCTCATCTCAGCGGGTGCTGCGGCGGTGATCGGAATCCTCGTACTTGGTCCCCCGCTCTGGCTGCGCCTGTTTTCCTGACGTCGAGCCACCCAACAAGTCGATGGTAGACGCGTTGCACCCCTCCATCAACTGTGCGATAATGCCGTCGGATATTCCGTGCAAGAACCATCGAACCAAGGTGGGCAGCCCAACCGATGACCGCTGATCGCAGCGTGGACGCATCATCCCTCATTCGAGCCGCCACCGCCTCGTTTGACTATGGCAACCCGGCTGCTGCTTTGGGCAGCGTCCTGCAGCTCAGCGTCGAACTTCTCGGCGTCGAACGCGCCGCAATCTTCGAGTTCGACTTCAGGCGAAGGCGGTTTCAGCCCGCGCTTTGCACACGGCGCCCCGCTGTCGGATCTGGGCAAGATCTCCTCCAGCGGTGAGCATGAACTGATTCGCTCAGCCATCCGCAACCAGAAGGCGTCCTCCACCGAAGGCGGGCAAGCCTCCCTCGGCCTGCCTTTGGCCCCCGGTATCGTGGCCTGCTGCCCTTGTTCCACCAGCGGCGAGACAATCGGCCTGCTTTTTGTCGCCCGCGATGACGGAAAACCGTTCGACGACGAGCTCGCCACACTCGAGATTCTGGCTGCCCGTTCGGCCGAAATCCTCACCTACGCCCGCCAATCGGCCAGCCAGTCCTACCTGTTTCACAAACTCTCCCTTCTCTACCAGGCCAGCCACGCCATCACCAGCACCAGGGACAAGCAGGAAAGCATCCGTCAGATGGCCGCCCATCTTTTGAAGGCGACCTCAGCTGACACCTGCGAAGTGCTCGTCAACGAGGGCGGCAACGGCCAGACAACGCGCTTTCGGCAGGACCTCAACAAATCGGTACAGCACACGGTGGTCTCGTTGGTTTCCGACAGCATGCCGGACTACCCCGTCCACCAGACTGTGCTCAAGGAACTTAAGCCGACCATGATTAGCGTGATGCCCCCAACTGGCAGCGCCAAGGACATGGCCATGCTGCAGAGCGAGGGCATCTCGGGGGCTGCGATCTTCCCCCTGGCCACGCGCCAAAAGGCGATGGGGCTGGTTCGGATGCTGTACAACCGCTCTGGCCGCCAGATCAACGACCAAGAAGTTGAGCTGGCCCAGGCGATTATCAACATCGGGGCTATCGGCCTTGAAGATGCCATCCATCTCGAAGCCTCGGAGGCGCGCGCCGGCCAGCTTCAACTGCTCAACGAGATCGGCCGTGAGATGACCTCGAGTCTGGATCTGGATGCCTCTCTCGAAAATGCCATGCGCAATGCCCAGCGCATGCTGCAGGCTGAGGCTTGTGTCTTGTTCCTGCTGGACGAGGAAGGCGAGAAGCTCAACTTGAAAGCAAGTGGGGGACGGCAGTTTCGCGTCAAGGATGTCGCCATTCGGCTCGAAGAAGGTATCGCCGGATGGGTGGCCCGCAATCACCGTCCATTGATCGTCAACGACGTGCGCACCAATCCCCTGTATCACAGCGCCATCGATGCGCAGACCGGGCTGCTCACGACGTGTGTCCTGTGCGTCCCGCTCGAGTCGCGGGGCGAAGTGATGGGCGTGATCGAAGCCATCAACCACCCGCGTGGCGCGTTCAACGAGAACGACCAACAGATGCTCTCATCGGTCTCAGCTTGGGCCTCGATCGCATTGGATAACGCCAATCTCTTCCAGCAGGTGGCCGAGGAACGCAGCCGCCTGGAAACGACCTTGGTGGAGACCGCCGACGCAGTCGCCTTGACGGACCGAACGGGCCGCATCATCCTGATCAACAAGGCCGCCGCCCAACTTTTCCGGATTAACGCCGAGTTGGCGATTGGGCGCCTTGCGTCGGAGATCTTCCGCGATCATCCGCTTGGCGAACTACTCATGGATGAAACCGCCGAACTTCCAATCACGATGGACACAACCACGCCGACGGAGCGTGTCCTCTATACGACCATCAGCGAGATCCCGGATGTCGGCCGCGTGGCGGTGATGACCGACATCACGGCTCTGAAGCAGATTGACCGAATGCGCTCTCAGCTTCTGGGAACCGCGGCCCACGATCTCAAGAACCCGCTGAACGCCATCCGCTTGGGGGCTGATCTGCTCAACGACGCCGAGCTCAGCGAGCAGCAGCGCAAAGCGCTCAACATGATGCAGCGCGCAACTGACAGCATGACCAACTTGATCACCGGCCTTCTGGAGACCATTCGCGTCGAGTCATCGACCCATCTTACTCTCGACCCGGTCCAGATCAATGACCTGATCCGGCGCGCCATCGAAGATCTGCGGCCCCTCTCCGAGGCCAAGAACCACACCATCTTGTATCAACCCCCGGAAGAGGCGATCCTGGTGATGGCCGATCCCAGTCGCTTGAACTCTGTGATGACCAATCTGCTCAGCAACGCCATCAAATTCACGCCTACCGGCGGCAAGATTGAAATCGAGTCCAAGTTGGATGATGAGCAGGTCCTGGTCAGCGTGACCGACGACGGACCGGGCATTGCGCCCGATGAAATCCCGCGTATCTTCGAGCACTTCTTTCGCGGCCGGGTCGCCGTTCAAGATCCCAACAATCCCGTTGAGGGCACCGGCCTGGGACTGGCCCTGGCCAAGACGGTCATCGAACAGCACGGAGGTCGAATCTGGGTCACCAGCGAGGAAGGCTCGGGTACGAAGTTCTTCTTCTCACTGCCGCGCGAGGCGGTACCCAAGACTGGGTCCCTCAAGAAAGAAAAGCGCGGCGACGCCTAACCCCCCACCACCCATCAGTTCGTGCCTCACGACTAACCCCCTGACACCGTCGGATCGCCCCAACCTCTCCGCAATTGCTCCATGTCTTGAGGGGCTACATGCACATTGACGTCGAACTCTATCGCCGAGACCTCACGATCGAGTCCGCAGGCCGGCTGCGCCTGTCAGTGATCGATATTGCCCCTGATGTACACACTCGGACGCTGGTGCTGCTCCATGGATTCGCCGGCAACGCCAAGCAGTGGTCTTATCAACTGCGCCACTTTTCAGACCACTATCGCGTGATTGCGCCCGATCTGCGAGGACACGGTGACTCTGACACCGGAGACTTCGACTTCACGGTTGAACGCCAACTCAACGACCTGGATCAACTCCTCGAACGCCTGCGCGTCGACGAGCCGGTCGTCCTGTGCGGCCACTCGTTTGGGGGTGCCCTAGCAATCGAATATGCCTTGGCCCGCCCCGATCGAGTGGATCGAATGGTTCTCATCGCCGCCGCAGGTTCCTACCCTCTGGCTCGCAGGCTTCGCCTGGCCCTGGGGCTTCCGATCTCTGTCCTCAATCTGGCGTATCGGGTTCTGTCGAAACGCATCGGTGCGCCACCGGCCGTACTCAAGAAGATGTACCAGCAGACCGTGGCACCCTGGCGGGGGTGGGAGAAACTCGGCCAGATAGGTTGTCCGACGCTTGTCATCCGCGGCCACCGCGATCTTGTCTTCGAACACCAGTACTTCGAGCGTGTGGCACAGACGATCCCAAACGCAGAAGATGTCAACGTGGGCGCATCCGGCCACATGGTGATGCTCGAACGGCGGGATGCCGTCAACCGGGCTATAGAACGCTTTCTCGCCGGTGGCCAGTCCTGGCGCGATGTGCGCCATGAGTTCAATCTTCAGAAGCACCGCCCGTGGCTCGCATACTACGAGGAAGACGTTCCCCATACGGTTGGGATTCCTGAGGTCGGCCTGGATCAACTCCTCACCTCGGCGGCGCGCAGGTTTCCCTCTAGAACTGCCACCTTATTTGAGAATCACCGCTTGTCCTATCGCCGGCTGAACAGTCACGCCAACCAGTTCGCCCAAGCTCTGATTCAGCTCGGGTTGCTCCCGGGTGAACGCGTGCTCTTCGTCTTGCCCAACCTTCCGCAGCTAGTCGTGGGCTTCTTTGGGACGCTGCGCGCTGGCGGCGTGGCGGCGTTTGCCTCCCCAGCCTCCGAGCCGGATGAGGTTCTGCGCGAAATCCGGGATTCGGGTGCCAGCGTCCTTCTTACCCTGACTTCACATGCCGACCTCGCCCTCAGGGCGACGCGGGAGACAGAGCTGCAGCACGTCGTTTATGCACGCTATTCGGATGACCTGCCTTGGTCGAGGTCGCTGACCTTCCGCCTGGCGCAGGCCCGGAGGCGAGGCCATCTCCTGCCCCTGAAGCTGGAGCAGAACCATCACGTGCTCCAAGACCTCATACGCAACCAGCCCGACCTGCCGCCCCCCATGAATACCGATCCTCTTGATCTGGCCGTGCTCCAGTATACGGGTGGCACAACGGACGTCCCCAAGGGGGTCATGCTCACCCACAGGAACCTGATGGCCAACACGCTCCAGAACCGTCACTGGTTGGCATCCGCGAAGGAAGGCAGTGAAACCTTCCTGTGCGTACTTCCCTTCTCGCATATCTATGGTTTAACGGCGGCGCTGCTGACCCCGCTCTCCCTGGGAGCAACGCTCTTGATCATGCCAGGATTCCAAACGGGGTCCGTCCTGGGTGCGATCAGGCGCCACCGGCCAACCCTCTTTCCGGGTGTTCCTTCCATGTACACGGCCATCAACGACTTTCCGGGGGTGCGGCGGTATCCGCCTCGATTCGATCAGGGCCTGCCTCTCCGGCGCTGCGCCATTGCCAGTGGAGGTTCAGGAGGCCTTCGAGAAGCTCACCCACGGACGGCTGGTCGAAGGTTACGGTCTGACGGAAGCGTCGCCGACGACCCACGCCAACCCGATCCATGGTCGACGCAAGGTCGGAACCATCGGAATCCCCCTCCCCAGCACAGAAGCCAAGATCGTCGACCTGACCACCGGGCGTGACTTGCGACCAGGGAAAATCGGGGAGTTGGCCGTGCGCGGGCCCCAGGTGATGCGCGGCTATTGGAATGACCCCGAGTTGACCGTTGAGACCCTCACCAGTGATGGCTGGCTCCTTACCGGGGACCTGGCGCGCATGGACGAAGATGGCTACTTCCAAATTGTGGCTCGCAAGAAGGAAATGATCTTGGCCGGCGAATATCAGGTCTTCCCACGCGACGTTGAAGAGGTCCTTTATGAACATCCCAAGGTTCGGGAAGCGGCTGTGGTCGGCATCCAGCGCAAGCGGTGGCCGTTCCAAAGGGTCAAAGCCTATGTCGTGTTGCGTCAAGGGGAACAGGCGACGGAAGACGAACTGATGGCCTTGTGCCGTCGGCGGCTCGAATCCTATGCTGTGCCATGGAAGATCGAATTCGTGGAGGAGCTTCCCAAGTCCTTTATCGGAAAGGTTCTCCGACGCCTGCTCATCGAAGATTCCGCCCCCTAGCCCGGCCCACCCGTGTGCCGGGCTTCGCGTTAGACTTGAACTGACCACGCATGACCTCAGGAGGCATCAAGTGGCAGGCAACGGATTTTTTTCGGCACGGTCGGCACGCCCAAATCAACACCCAACAAACCCGGTGGCACGATCGGAAGCATCGGCCATCTCGCCGGTCAAGGCTTGTTCGCCTTGGAAATAGGATGGGTCCGATCTGTGCGGGTTTCCGAGAAGACCTGTCTTGAGATCAAATCCGCGGCGGAGGACGCTGGGCGTCCATCTCAGCGTCCACGCACCCTACTATATCAATCTCAACGCCGACGAAGACGAATGGCCCAAGAGCCGCAAGCGGCTTATGGATGCCGCCAGGGCAGGCTTCTTAGCCGGCGCCACCGACATCATCTTCCACCCTGGTTCGTATTTCGGAAGGCCCCCTGCAGACGTGCTTGAGATCGCTATCCCCCGCCTGTCGGGCTGCGTGTCCGAGTTGAGAGACGAAGACAACCCGGTGAGGCTCCGCCCCGAGACCATGGGCAAAGGCGCTATGCTCGGCTCACTTCCCGACACACTGGAAATGTCGAAAGCCATCGATGGTGTTGAGCCCTGTCTGGACTTCGCCCACCTTCACGCCCGGGCGGGAGACGGTAGCATGAACTCCTATGACGAATGGATGGACGCTCTCCAGGTCGTATCAGAAAGCACTCGGCAAAGCTGCCCTCAAGAGACTGCATTGCCATCTGTCGGGCATCGAATACGGCGAGAAGGGTGAGCGAAATCATCTATTCCTATCTGAATCGGATTTCGATCTCGAGGGCCTCATGCGCGCTCTCAGCAAGATGGGGTGTCAGGGTCGAATTGTTTGCGAGAGCCCGGAAGATATGGACAAAGACGCGCTGGTGATCAAGGCCGCCTGGGAGAAGGCCTCCGGATCATCAGCATGATGCCTGACGCTCGCCAAGACCAGCTGGCATCGCTCCAACGCCAGATGCGCGCCTGCAGGAGATGCCTTGATCATGGCCACGGCATCACGCCGGGCGCCATCTTCTCCGGGACCCAGACTGCGACGGTGATGCTAATAGGTCAGGCCCCCGGAGTAACCGAGGTTAAGGCGCAGAGACCATTCAATGCCGGAAGCGGCACCCGGCTCTTCGAATGGCTGGAACAGGCCGGCCTCGAGGAGATCGACTTCCGCCAACACCAGTACATGACCGCTGTGACGAAGTGCTTTCCAGGCAAGGCCACTAGCGGCGGTGGTGACCGCGTGCCAAGTAGGGCGGAGCAAGCCCTTTGCCGTCCCTTCCTGGACGCGGAAATTGAGCTGGTGGACCCCAAGTTGATCCTGCCCGTAGGGCGCCTGGCCATCAATCTCTTCTTCCCGGGGAGCCGTTCGCTTGCGGCGATCATCGGGACGGAAGCCCGGTACCGCAATCGCTGGGTGATCCCCTTGCCGCACCCCTCCGGCGCGAGCCGCTGGCACCAGATCGAGGCCAATCGCCTGCTGATTTACTTGGCCATTGAACGAATCCGGAAACGGATCGGGCAGCTCGCTATCTGACGCAGGTACGTCAGTACAAGACAGAGGCGTCCCCCGGGGACGCCTGAGTTGAGCAACTGATCTGACGCCTAGCCAGCGGTTCGCTCCTAGGCTGTCGCCGCGATACCCGAGTTCAGGTGCAGCTGGGCCTAGGCAGAGAGAAGGAGGAACTTGAGGCCTGCAATGAGTGACCTGCTCACCGCCACTGGATTGCACAACTAACGACCATTCCAGCGTGGAGCTGCGATCTGGCAGCTTCTCTACTTGAAGGTCAGCGTGGAAGCGTCTAATCGCTGGGGAAGGCGATCTCCTCTCGCCCCGAGAGTTTGTCATTAATGCGTTCCACAACCACTTCCAGGTGCTGAGGTTTGTGGACGAAATCCAGGTCATCGCTGCGCAGAGTAAGCACTGGGCAGACATCGAAATCCGCCAACCACGCGTCGTAGAAACGATCGAGGAGCGAGAGGTACTCGGCCGTGATGCCCTTCTCCATCTCTCTTCCCCGCTCACGGATTCTTTCGAGCAAGACCGTCACGGGCGCCTTGAGAACCAGGAGCAGATCCGGCGCCGGCAGGCGGGAGACGACCAGACTGTACAAACGGTAGTAGGTGTCGAAATCCCGCTGGGTCATGTTTCCCAGCTCCAAACCGGCGCGGGTGAATATCTCAGCGTCCTCGTAGATCGAACGATCGATGATCGCCGATTGGTCCTGTCGGGCCAAAGCCAAGTGCTGTTCGGCTCGATGGCCCAAGAAGAAGATCTGAAGGTGAAAGGCCCACGATCGCATGTCACCGTAGAAATCGGCCAGGTATGGATTATCGGCCACCGACTCGAATGCTTGAAGCCATCCCAAGCGCTCGCCGAGTTTCTGGGTCAACGAGGTCTTCCCCGCCCCAATGTTGCCCGCAACAAGCACGAACCGCTTGGCCATCATGGCTCCCTCCTAGGCGTGCTTCGGCCGGGCTGGCCCGGTCCAGGAAGCCTCACTTGCCTGACGCCCTGCTGTCCATGGCCTTTGCCCCCGCCTGCTGTACAGTCTCCAGGAAGGACAAGAGCCTAGCTCTCGGATCCTCGGCCCTCGCCAGGTCGGCGTAGTCCAGCACGGCGCCTTGCCAGCCCTCGGCATGCCATCGCCCCCCTGAGGAAGCTTGAGGCCGAGAGAGCCCATCCAGGCTTGGGTACGCGGTGGCAAAGAAATACGGGCTCGAAATTCCCTCGTCCCCGGTTGAGAAGCCGAAGTTCATGCTCTCATCGGCGGCTTCCTCATCTTGGGGATCTTCACCTGGGACCTGACGCCCGCTCAGCCAGAGCACAGCCAGATCGAAATGATGGGGCCACAGCTGTGGCCCAAGGATTTCTCCGCGGAGGCCGGCGGCAAAACTCCTGAAGACGGCATCGATCAGTGACAACGCCACCAGTAGCGTTCGGCGGCGACCTGGTCGTAGTCGCCGACCTCCCCGACTTCGGACATGTCGACCCCGGCCAAAGAAGTATCGTCGCTCCCCGCAAGCCAATCACGCGCCCTGTCCAGAATCTCCTGCGGAGGTCGACCCCGGCAAATCCCCGACCCACGCCTGGCCCGAACTCTGAAGTCGAACACGATTTGGGCGCGCCTTATGTCCAGCCTGATCTCAAGTCGCTCACCGGCGGCCATCATCGGGTCCGGTCGTGATGCCGCGTGTTCCGACCGCCAGGCTGATGTGCGACCAATGCCTGGCGGGCTGGCTCAACCCTCGGCGTATGGCTCCCAGACAGCGAGCGTATTTCCAAAGGACGTCACGCGTTGGACGCCAATCCTCAAGGTCGAGCGGAGGAAGCAGGATGCTTTCGGTCATCAGGCGATCTCCCAAGAGCTAGTCGATGGTCTGTCGCTCAGAGCGCGAAGTAGGTGTCGAGATCCTCCTCGTGCCCGACAGGCATGTATTCGCCGGTTGCCTTGTCAACCTGGTAGGTGCCCTGAACGTCGCCGCGCGCGATCCGCTGCAGCATCTCGACCATCCGGTCGACATCGTCAGTGTTGTTGTAGCAGCCAAAACTGGCCGCGCACCATGCCCGGCATGTCCGTCTTGTCCCCGGCAAGTATCTGACGCCGCCAGACGGCCGTCTCGTCATCGGACACGCCCAGCAGATGAATAACATAGGGATGGGCACAGAAGCAGCCACTGCGGACGCCGATCCCGCCTTCGTAGCCCAGGATGGCCGCCACCTCAAAATGGGAGTGGCCCTCCAGATTGAAGGGGATGACCCCCACCCTTTCATCGGCGCTGGCCGGGTCTGCGTCCCCGTAGAGTTCCACGCCGGGAACAGCCCGCAAACGCTCAAGTGTGTACCGAACCAGCGATGCCTCATGGTCTGCGATGGCTTGCATGCCCACCCGTCCAGAGTTTGTATGGCCGCCGCCAATGCCACGGCCCCGACGACGTTCGGACTGCCGGCTTCCTCCCTGTCCGGAAGCCCGGCCCAGACAACGTCGTCCAACGTCACCACATCGATGGTACCGCCGCCACGGTATTCTGGTGGAGACGCCAGGAACAGATCCCTGGGCCCGATCAGCGCGCCCGTACCATAAGGCGCGTACATCTTGTGCGCCGAGATCGCCAAGAAGTCCAGATGTTCCGGGTCGTCATCCGGCCGCATATCGATGGCCCGGTGCGGCGCCAATTGAGCAGCGTCGACGAGGATTCTCGATCCGGCGTCGTGCGCCTTGCGGGCAAGCGCATGGATCGGCTGGATGAAGCCGGTGACATTGGATGCGCCGGAGATCGCCACCAGGGCGATGCGCCCTGCGTGCCGCTCTAGCTGGCTGTCGAAGTCGTCCTCATCGAGCCGGCCATCGGCTGTGGCCCGGACGTGCACGACTTCGGCTGCCCGGCGCCAGGGCAAGTCATCCGAGTGATGTTCCAACTGGGTCGAAATGATCACATGGCCAGCGTTGACGGGGAGCCGATAAGAAAGCTTGTTGATCGCTTCGGTGGTGTTTTTGCCAAACGCCACTGCTTGCGTCTGCGGATCGGCGCCGAAGAACCGGGCCACGATGGCGTGGGCCCGATCATAGGCCTCGGTGCTTAGCCGGGACTTGAAACCGGTCCCGCGGTGAACGCTGGCATAGTACGGCATGAAACGTTCCAAGGCCTGAATGACGTCAATCAGAGGGCGGCGTGCTGGCAGCGTTGTCGAGGTTGACATAGGGTGCCGGTGTCCCATCCAGCAACGGGACCTCTCGGTCGATGCCCAGGATTCTCTGACGCAGGCTTGCGACGTCTTCGCGTACGGTCAAGTCGGCCATCATGCCCTCCCTGTTGCCCTGGCCGGTCCATGCCTAACGAATTGGTTTCTCGCCTGTTGCTGGCGCTGATTCCGTGTCAAGGTGACACACCCTGATTATAGGCGGAACGGGGAGGCAGGCATCGGTTGCGCTTATCGCCCGGTTCGCTGGTTGTCACCCTGCCGGCGCGACTGTCGCAGCGGCTGCTATCCCACGCGACTGGTCACATGGCTGGCGGGCGGCGAATAACCTGATCAGCGTCTAGGGTGCCTGCCGCGATCGCAAGGTCGTCCAGATGCTCCTCGTCATGCTCGAAGGTGTTGGCGGCCACACGATGCCACAGAGCGAGGCCATGAAGCTCCGGGGCGAAATCATCCCGCTCAAGATCTTCGTCTGAGACTTCTCCAAGACGCTTCTCTGTCTGTCGGCGCACCGCCTGCAAGTCTGCGCAGAATGCGCCGGAGCGGACGGTCGCGGTCGGCCGCATGCCAATCACTGTTGATTTGGTCCACCGGCAGCGGCTCCCGCACCAGTAGGCAATCCAGCTTCTGCCGTTGCGACACCTGCCAGAGCAAGGTCACCAGTTCGCCTTCCCAATGCGCAAGGTGGGCAAGGATATCCTTGACCGTCCAGCCGTCGGCGTTCCGGTGCGTCGTCATCGTCTCTTCGGACAAGGCGTCGATGATAGCCATCACGTCCGTCCTGCTACTTCGCATGTTTCGAATCAACGCATCTTTCTTCATCTCGCACCACGCCTCCCGGATCACACGTCGGGCATCCATGATAGACGCAGGACCGCATTCCCGAAAGCCCCCGTCTGACGCCAAGAGCCCCGCCGAGTTCGATTTGTGAAGCATTTCACAATACGCCGGTCAGATTTGTGTAATCTGACGGTGCTATATTGAGATGAATGGGCGCTGGCTGAGTTGGTACGCAAAGGGAGAATGCAATGACCGCGATCCGATTGGCTGATGACAGCCTACGAGATGTCACCCAAGGTGGCCACCGGGTGCGCATGGAGCCCAGCTCTCGCTGGGTTCGCGGCGAACTCAACGGTGAAATGGTGATCGACAGCAAGCATGTACTTCTCGTCCTGCCCGATCATGGGCCGCCCACCTACTACTTTCCGAAGAAGGACGTGCGCTTAACTCACCTTCGCGCCAATGATCGGGTGGCGCACTTTCCCATCCTGGGCAAAACCGAATTCTGGGATGTGATCGGCAACCGAGGCGCCATCGCGAACGCTGCCTTCGAACACACACAGCTCCCCGACGATCTGTCGCTGCTGCAGGATCATCTGGCCTTCAAATGGGATGCGATCGACCATTGGTACGAGGAGGACGAAGAGGTCTTCGTACACGCCCGCAATCCTTACACGCGTATCGACGCCATCCAGAGCAGTCGCCACGTCCGGATCGAGGTTGACGGCCAGACCGTGGCCAACTCCCACCGGGCTGTCCTTCTCTTCGAAACCGGCCTACCCACGCGCTACTACATCCCTAAGGACGATGTCCAAATGGATTGGCTCCAGCCGACCGAAACGCATACCCGCTGCCCCTATAAAGGCACGGCGAGCTATTGGAGCCTGACAGTCAACGGCACGGAATATCCCGACCTGGTCTGGGGCTATCCCGACCCCATCCCCGAATCGGGCAAAGTGAAGGGCCTGCTATGCTTCTACAATGAGAAAGTGGATATCTACCTGGACGGCGAGCTGCAGCCCAGGCCCAGGACGCCCTGGTCATAGCTCAATCCAGCGCTGCCAGAAATCCAAGCGCCCCAAGGACTTGGGGCGCTTGTGCGTATTTTCGGAACGATCTGTCGGATCTCTTAATCCATGGCCAGGATCTGGCGCGTCCATCGGCCAATCCAGAAGTACTCGAAGTCGTCGACCGGCTGAACACTGGATGGCGCCGATCGTCCCATGGACCAATGAGTACACCGGGAGCAGGCTCAGCACACATACAAACGGGATGCACAACAGTCCGATCAGAACGATGGACAGCAGGCCGGTGATCCCCCACAAGATGCCCAGCACCAACCACGCGCCCAGCCACCACACCAGCTGAAAGAGCGTCGCCTGCAACGCCTGATAGGCGACATACCTGGAACGGTCCTTGAAGATCAGGAAGATGACCAGCGCCACGGCTGGACCCAGCGAGCCCGTGATCAGGTTGACGAGCACGCTCAGATGGGCCAGCATCGCCCAGGTGCGTTCCTCCGACTCTGAAAGAGGCTGGATGGTCGGTGCTGGGGCCGTCGTCGTCGTCTTCTTTGCGGGTTGACTGGCTTTTCGGGCCATGGTGTACCTCCACCCTTCGGCCATCTGGAACGAGGAGTCTGCCCCCCAGTATAGTCGGCCAACTCAAGCGAGACAATGCTCCCCATCAGGTTATTGTGAGGTTGGGTTCGCCCCCGGGGGCAAGCAGCGGGTCTAGGCAACCGGGGTGCGGCGGCGCCACGCCAGGGCGCCTGCCACGACGGCTGCCAAGCCGGCGGCGATGAGAACCAGGATCCCCCAGGCGGCCGAACCGGCTTGGGCCGGAGAGACGGCGAACTGGTAGCTGCCGGTCGTCGAATGCGTGTCCAACGACACCGCTGTCCAGGCCACAGTGTACGTTCCCGGCGGCAGAGGTTCTGTCAAGGTCGCCGTCAGGGTCGATCCCTCAACCGATTGGGACCAACTGCCCTTCAGCTCGAAGTCGGCTGCAACAAGCTGGATCTGGCTCTGGGGGGTGATCATATCGTCGAACTGAAGCACGATGCGGCTGAACGACTGGGGGACCACTTCGCCTGGCCCCGGCTTGGCGCTGACAAGGGCAGCATGCGCCAGTGCCGGGAACACGGAAACGAGCGCATAGAAGACGACCAGGAAGAGGATGACCAGGCGCTTCACGAGCCCCCCACCTCAGAAAGCACCTGCTCGAGCTCCGTCTGGGAGAGGGGGCCACCAAGGCGCGCGGCGACTTTGCCTTCTCTGTCGAGAACGAAGGTCCACGGTTCGCTGGTCAGGCCCCAGGCCTCCATTTCATCGGCGTACACAAGAGGCTGGAACTGCTTGTACACCTCGATGTGGATGAAGTTGATCCCATCTTTGTGTTCGGCCGCCACGGCCTTTACGGAGTTGAGGACCGGGGCACACATCCGGCTAGTACAATAGGCGGGCGTGGCGAACGTCACCACCGTCGGCCTGCCCAGATTCGATCGCCTCCGCCACCGTCATCCGGTACAGATCTGGGTCGGGTTGGAGGTCGCTGGTGAGTTTTGCCATGTCAGGCTCAGTCTCCAAGGTGCGGTTGTGGCTGGCGGGCGGCAGTTGGCCGATCTGAGGAGACTGACTGGCATCCGCCACCTGAACCGCAAATTGCCCGTCGGCCGAGGTGCCATCCGCACTCTTGAGATGCACCACCACCGCCCAGAACCCAGCCCGGGGGAAATCGGGGGTGGTCACCCAATACGGAATGTCATAGTCGGGATAGCCCGTCGCCGGCCCGTGCCATGCCGACTCGGATTGGCCGCCGCCGATGGGGTAGATGTCCACCTCGGCCGATGCGAACCCAGCGGCGGGCTTGCCGTCGTCAAATGCGACGAAGGGCACCCGGTTCGCACCGGTGACGAAGCCGTCGGTGCCGACGGCAATCGCCAATCCAGAAGGCGAAATCCTGGGGTTGAGGAGCCGACGAGGGTGTCGCTGAGGGGGAACAGCCGGCCAGCCCTATGATGAGCAGCGGCACGGCAAGCCATGGCAAGCCCTCTTGGACGGCGTTGTGCGTGCGGAGAGAAGACCAGCTCAAAGAGATCTGCCTTTCGTGTGGACCCTTGCCCCCCGGCTAGTCCGTCGCCTGGGAGACAAGCCACTCGGGCTGGAAGGTGTGCCCACCTTCCAGCCCGCAGCTTCCCCTCCCAAGGTCGAATTGACTTACTGGACCGTCAAGTTGGTGTGCATCCCCTGCTTGTAGTGACCTTCAACGTTGCACATGATCACATAATGGCCCGGATCGAGATTGACCGTGAGGTCTTCACTATTGCCCGGCTCGAGGTCTTCGACCTCATCCACCACGGTGATCTGGTCTTCGTCAACGTTGCCGTCGGCATCGACGGGCAAATCGGCCGAATCGAGATCGGTCTTGACGATGACAAACTCATGCGTCACGTTATCGGTGGTCACGTTGCTGACGTGGAACGTCACCTGACCGGCGGAAACGGTTGACGCTGTGTCAATGGCGTAGGACTTGACCTCGGCGTTGACAGCGCCTGAACCACCACATGCGGCCAACGCCGGAAGAACCAGGAACGCAAGGGCCAATCCGGCAAAGAGCTTGCGACCTCTTGAATGCATCTTCTTCCTCCTCCAAAGGTCTGGAAATCATCACCTGGACGGTCAAATGGAGCAAAGAATGCCACCAGGCATGGCGTTTTCAATCTGAGTATTCCACAAGGGCGGGAAGCGGTCTTTACGCCAGCCTTTCACCGACCTAAGGCCGAGCTTAGGAGGTCAAGCAGACAGTCAGGCATGGTGGTGAGTGGCTTAGCTCACGCAGGGGCAGCGTGTGATCGCCTCGGTCGAGGAGGAGCAGGTCCGCTCCGGACTCTTCAACGCATGCCTGAATTCGCGCCATGGGGATTCGCCCATTCATCGGTCTGAGATCCGACAAGGATTGGGTGACAAGGTCAACTTCCAGCCGCCTGGACAACAACTCGGCAAAATGAGCAGTATGCTGGCCGGATGGCGGCTCGGATTGGATATGGACGATCCGCCGGACGCTGGTTTGATGGGGGACCAGCCACAGCGAACAGGTCAGGCTGGCGATCAATTCCCCAAGAAGCTCGCTCGAGCCGTTGCCCCGCTGGCCCAAAAACACCCCGTCCATCTGGTCGGATTGGGCGGCAAGGGTGTCAGCGTCGAGATCGATGACGAGGCGGCTCTCGACGGTGATCCCGGCTGCGCGCGCGCCCGGTCTCGAACTCAGCCAGCCACTGGTTGGCGGTGCGCTCGTCGGCTTGGGACTTGGCCGCCAGACCAACCAGTCGCCAGCCCAGCCGTGCCGCCAGATGGAACGCGGAATAGGCCGCCTCCCATGAAGTGGGCGTTCCATCAAGCACTACCAGATAGGATCTCATCTCCCCTGCCTGCCACTGTTCACACCGGCGGCATCACTCCCCAAGCGCTTCGGATGTGCAGAGCATAGCCGACAGGGGAAGGGTCGGCCTTAATTGACGATTATCGTGACCTATTGGTGACCTTAGAACATCAAGTGGGGAGCCGTACCTCAGCCCGCAGTCCGCCCTCGGGCCGATTGGAGAGTGAGATGCTGCCTCCGTGCGCCAGGACCAGCTGATGCACGATGGACAGGCCCAGACCGAGCCCGGATTGGGCCCGCTGGCCTTCCTGCCCCTGAAAGAACGGTTCGAAGATGTGTTCCAGATCCTTATCCGAGATGCCGGGCCCACGGTCTGCGATGGTAAAGGCGATTTCCCCAGGAAGTCTATGGACCCCGATGATGATGTCACCACCCGGCGGGGAGTACTTTAGAGCGTTGTCCAGCAGATTGCCCATGATCTGAGAAAGGCGGCGTTCGTCGGCCGGGAAGGCGTCCATGCCGCTTTCGAGATCCAGGATAAGATGAATTCCCCTCGCGTCGGCGTTCGGCCAATGCCGGGATATCAGCCCACGGATGAACGGCTCGATAGCCACTCGCCGGATCTTGAGCGGCACCGGCTGCTGAGAGGGTCTGGCCGCCAGCGCCAGATCTTCGACCATATCATCCACCCGCTGTACGGACTTGCTCATGCTTTCGAGCAGTTCCTCCGCCAGGTCCGGATCACGCAATGCACCTGCACGCAGGCTATCTATCCCCAGTTGAAGACCGCCCAGAGGGCGAGCGAGTTCGTGGGTGACATTGCCAATGAGGGTGTTGCGCGCCGAGTTTTCAGCCTCGAGCTCCGCCGCCATGCGGTTGAGGTGGCTTGCCAGCTGCGCAAGTTCTTCCGGACCCTCTTCGGGAAGCCGGAGGCGATAGTCGCCATCGGCGACGCGGGAGGCCAGATTCTTGGCGTCGTCGATGCGGCGTGTCAAGCGTGCCGAAAGCCACAAGCTCCCCAACAGGCTCACCCCGGCCAAGCTGATCCCCAGCCAGAACAGGCCCAACCGCGTTCGGCGCAGGCCGGCGTCGAAATCCCCCAGGGAATCGACCAAGCAGACGGCGCCCAGTGTGCGACCATCGTCGGCCAGGATCGGCACGGCGGCAAACAGATATTCGTCGCGATTCAGGGTGCCATAATAGACCTCTCGTACCGTTGGTTGGCCCTCCAGCGCCAGACCTCCGATGGAAAGGACGTCTTTGGCCACGCGGTCTTCCATCAACTCTCCGTGGATTTGGAAGACAGACAGGCGGGGGGAGATGAAGACCACCACCAAATCTCTATCGGCCCGCTCCGGCAAGGTCCCCCAAATCTTCGGCGGCTCACCCGGCGTGACCGCATCCATATCCAGGATGGATGACCAGAGCCAGGCCTGGGTCCTCAGGTCGTCAAGCAGCTCACCTTCTAGGGATTCTTCCTGGCGCATGGAGAGGAATAGCGAAATTGAAACCCCCAGGACGACGGCGATGAGTGCATGGCTTAGTCCCAGCAGAGTTCCGATACGCAATCGAGGCATAGGCCTAGGGGACGAACTTGTAACCCACCCCACGCAACGTCAGGAGGTGGCTCGGGTTGGATGGATCCGCTTCGATCTTGGTGCGCAGACCTCGAATTTGCACGTAGAGCACTTGTGGCTCGCCGATGAACTCGTGACCCCATACCCTGTCCAACAGCTCCTCGGCCGAGAAGACGCGGTCGGGGTAGCTCATCAAGAGCCGCAGCAGATCGAATTCACGCGGGGCGAGCGCCAGATCTCCGCCTCGCAGGGTTGCCCGGTGCGCCTCCGGGTCGAGGCTGAACTCGCCACAAACCAGCACGTTAGCGGCCTGTGGTTCGCTGGACTCTGACCGTCGGCGGAGCAGAGCCCGCACGTGGGCAAGAACGAGATCGGCGCCACAGGGCTTGGTGATGTAGTCATCGGCCCCCGCCTCCAAGCCGACGATCTCATCAATCTCGAGCCGGCGTGCCGTCAAGAACATCACCGGAATTCCGTAGTCCTCCTTGACGTTTCGGCACAGATTGAGCCCGCCATCGTCGGGAAGCCCGATATCCAGGATGGCCAAGTCGAAGGCATGGAGCTTGAGCTGTTGAAGAGCCGCCCGGGTGTCGCCCGAGGAGGTCACTCGATAACCAGCTTGCTCGAGTTGGAATTTCAGCGACTTGCGAATCAGGGGATCGTCGTCAACCACCAGGATCCGCTCATTCATGCCGGGTTCCCAATATCTCCGGATGGCTCTGGAAGTTGGACCCACACCGTCGGTTTTGGAGGCTGTCGGATGAGGCAGGTAGCGACAGTCCGCCAGGGCCCCGAAGGGCTCGAATCGTTCTCCACATCACCAATTGAGTCCCTTGTGGATCGGCCACGAGCGATTGGTAAGAGATAGCTTGGGCGGATAGATTGGCCGCAAATGCCGGCGAATGCGCTAGGACGATTGAACCGCGATGGGGGAGCGAACGCTCCAGTGCTACGCGGGGAACCTTTCGCTCCGCGTCCTCCCCGCGACACTATTTCCGCACGCGGGTGCCGGCGTCGGACCCAAGATGCACAGTCTAACCCATGTCGATGCAAAGGCCAAGACCAACGCTTGGACGAGGTGCGAGGCGCACGATCAAACGGGGCTGATCATCCGTTCGATTGTGAATTATCTCACAAGGGGGCTGAAGGGAAAGGGGGAATTGGCCCAGTCAGAGAAGGCTGGCCCCGGCGGCTGCCAGAAGGATGATCATCAGGTAGCCGTTGGAGGCCATGAAGGCCCGGCGGATCTGCGCCGGTGAAGGCGATCTCAAGAGGGCCACCCCGGTGGACAGCCACCAAGCAAACGCTCCGGCGCTCACCAACGCATAACCCCACCCCAGGCCGGGCGTAAGAGCCAGCCCCAGTCCGGCAAGGCCGGTCACCACTGTATGAACCAAAATCCACACGCCAGCCGAACCAACCGGAGTTGAGGCGCCGATCATGGGAAAACCCGACCGCTGATAGTCCTTGCGGTACAGAAGTGATAGGCTCCAGAAGTGGGACGGGGTCCAGGCGAAGACCAGCAGACTGAGGATTAGGACCGCCGGCGCTTGCCATGCCCCAACGGCCGCCCCTCCAGCCAGGACGGCGGCGCTGCCAGCGGCGCCGCCGAGCACGATATTGAGAATCGTGCGCGGCTTGAGCCAGATCGTGTAGACGCCGACATAGATCACGGCCCCCAGAAGCAGGAAGAAAGCCAATGCCGGATTGGAGGATAACAGGGCCAAGGACGGGACGATCGCCATGGCGATGGCCAACGCCAGCAACCCGTTCGGATGCCGGAGAGAACCGGTCACCATCGGCCGGCGCAAGGTGCGCTTCATGCGCCCGTCCACATCACGCTCTAGGATCTGATTGATGGCGGACGCCCCGGCGGCTGCGGAAAATCCGGACAAGGCGAGCACCAACAGATCCATCCAGGCAGGACGCCCACCTGCGCCGAGAAACGCCCCGCCTATCGCCGCCAGAAGGAGCAGTGCCACAACTCTGACCTTGAACAGGACGGCAAACTGACCGAGCAAATACTGAATCCCAGCTCCCTGTGCTTCATCCGGCAAGGGCCGGATCAGCCCGGTGGCCTTGCCGGGGCGGAGCGGGAATCCCTCGTCAGCGCCGATTTCGGGGCCGCCGGGATTGTCGGCAACGAGTGGTGTGGTCAGGCTGTCAATCAATTCGGTCACGGGTCCTTCCTCAGAAGACTCTTCTTAGAAGTGCGGCATCACGATCAGCATAATCAGGATAATCGGGGTGTTGACCACCACACCGATGATGAAGATCCAGCGCCAAAGGCGATGACCGCCACGCAGGTCCATAAAGAACGATACCAGAGAACCGGCGTTAACGACCAACAGAGCAAGGAGCACAGCCGTCCGCGCCGCGCCCTGCAGGGCGTAGCTTGTGGCCACTTCGGCCGCCAAGACAAGCAGGAGCCATATGAAAGCTCGGTTGTAAAGTGATTGCCTTGAGCCTGAAGCCAAATCTTGGGCCATCGATTATCTCTCTCCTAGACCAGGTAGAACAGGACGAAGATGACGCCCCACACCAGGTCGACGAAGTGCCAGTAGAGGCCGAACTGCTCCAGCCCACGATGGTTGGAGGCCGAGTAGGCGCCACGCCAGGCCGAAACCAGGACCACCACCAACCAGATCAACCCCACCAGGACGTGCGTGCCGTGGACGCCGGTCACAGTGAAGAAGGGTGTGCCAAAGATGGTATCGATGTCGAACCCCTCGGCGAACAGATTCGACCACTCGTAAGCCTGTCCCGCCAGAAAGACGGCGCCGAGCAGGAACACCGCCACCAGGGCCATCCGCATGGCAGCGGCTCTGCCCGCCCGGACGGCCTCCACCGCCCGCAGGAGAACATAGCTGCTGGAAAGGAGAATGACCGTGTTCAGGCCGATCAGAGGCAGGTTGATCGTGCCTCGCACCTGAGCGAAATCGGCTGGCGACCGGAGCCGGAAATAGACATAAGCCAGGATCAGAGTGACGAAGAAGACCACTTCGCCGCCGAGGAAGAGCCACATGGCGAGCTTGGCGTTGTCCCTCTGCGCCAGCGGCGGGGCACCGAGATTGGCTTCACTCATGGTGCGCCTCATGGTCCATGTCCAGGGACCGGTTCTCCCATGTCCAACCGACAATGGCAGCCAGGACCACCACGACGCCGATGATCGAGATGATCGAAGTGCTCACCACGCCTACAGCAATCAAAAGCACACCTGCCGCCAGCACGATCGGCCAGAAGCTCGGAGGGGGCAGGTGAACGGCGGGCTTGTCAGGGTTTCGCATCTAGGCGCTCCTTTCGGTCAGCCTGCGGCGCGTCTGGCGCCGAGCGCATCCGCACGCTCCAGGTCATGCACCCAGGCGTAGAACACATGAGTCAGGGGAATCAGATAGGCGACAGTGCCTGTCAAGCCACATCAGGATACCGGCCGCTTCCTGGTCCCCCAGCGGGTCGATTCCGGCTGAAGCTGCCGCCAGGTAGAACGGGTACAGCACGCGTGGGCTGAGGGTGAGCAGGACCGCCAACCCCAGCCCAGGAAAGACCATCAGGATCAGGTAGATCAACTGCACCGATCGGGCGGCTCGAGGCACGCTGTCCTGCTCCGGTGCCAGCACCGGCCACCAGCCGATGGCTCCGGCCAGCGATGAAGCTCAAATGCTGGAGGATATGGATGCTAGCCGAGTTGAGCGACGCCTGGTAGGCGGCCGGGATATGCCAGGCGATCAGCGTGACATTGAAGACGCCAAAGGCGGCCACAGGCTGCGTCAGGCCCGCGGCCGCACGCGGATGACCAACGGAAGGCGACGTCCCACAGCCTCGATAAACCAACCCGGAACGCCCAGCACCCACAGCGGCGCCGTCACAAACAGGATCAGGATGTGCTGGGCCATGTGCGCTGAAAGCAGAGTGGTCTCGGCGGCCCGGTCGATGGGCGAGGCCAGAGCGCCATGAACAGCGCCAGCGTGCCAAAGTGAAATGCCGTCTGTCTGCCAGGGGAGATCGGGTGTGAACCGCTAAAAGCGTGGCGGCCTGGACCTGCCAGCAGGAAGTAGGCTGCCGTCACGACGGCCAGGCCGATCAGGACGCTGGGTTCCCAGGTCCAGTCGGAGGCGAGGAGGACGCTCAGCCCAGGGTACATCGTCGCTCAGATCAGGTACAACGCGCCGAACAGGACGAGCCAGACTGCGACCACGAAGTACCAGAACCAGGCACACAGGGTGATCGACGTGTGGCGTTCGGCGCTGAAGTCGCCCAGGCGCGCCCGGGCCAAGGTGATGCCCAGATAGATCATCCCCGCCAGCACATGGACGGCGTGAAAGCCGATCAGCGCCAGGAAGATTCCGCCGAAAGCGGCATCATCCGGCTTGAGTCCGGATTGTGAGAAGTCAAAGACCTGTCCCCCGACAAAGATCAGACCCATGGCGAACGTCACGCCAAGCGCCATGGTTGCCGCCTGGGTGCGATCTGCGGCTACGGCGCGTTGGGCATGCCGAATGACCAACGCGCTGGCCAAGAAAAGCAATGTGTTCAGGCTCGGCGCCAGCAAGCCGGTGGGCGTGTGCGCCGGAAGCGACCATTCCGGGTGCTCGAGGCGAAGGAAGAAGTAGGCCGAGAGCGCCGTGGCGAAGAAGAAGATCTCGGAGGCGATGACCGTCAGCAGGCCGACTTTGGCCGTCGAGCCTGGGCGGAAACGGGCAGGAGTGGCGGTTGAAGCGGTCATTCGGCCTGTTTCCAGTCGGCTTTGTCGGGGTACTTCTCGTCCCAAAGCGGCCGGCGGCTCCGGACGCTGGGGATCTCGGCGAAGTTGTACGGAGCCGGCGGCGAGAGCTGGCCTTCCATTCGAGCGTAAAGGCGTCCCACGGATCGGCCTCATTCGTCGGCGAGCTGGCCATGGTCTTGAAGAAGTTGATCAGGAAGAACAGGATGCCCACGGCGATCAAGTAGGCGCCGAACAGTTTCGATCAGATTCCAGATGCCCCACCCCAGATTGTCAGCATAGGTGTAGATGCGCCGCGGCATGCCCAGCAGTCCGAGCATGTGCATGGGGAAGAAGGTCAGGTTCATGCCGACGAACATCAGCCAGAACTGCCACTTGCCCAGGGTCTCGCTCAGACGCCGGCCGCTCATCTTGGGGAACCAGTAGTACATGGCCGAGAACAGGCCGAAGATGGCGCCCCCGAACGAGCACGTAGTGGATATGGGAGACGACGTAGTAGGTGTCGGTGATCTGCCAATCGACCGGCAGCACGGCCATGTGCACCCCATCCAGACCGCCGATGGTAAACAGGGCCACGAAACCGATGGCGAACAGCAGCGGCGTCTTGAAAGTGAGCTTGCCGCCCCACATCGTTGCTAGCCAGGAGAAGATCTTGACTCCGGTCGGGACGCCGATGATGAAGCTATTGGCCGAGAAGAACAACAGGGCGCCGATGGCCATGCCGGTGGCGAACATGTGGTGCGCCCACACCGTGAAACCCAGGATGCCAATGGCAATGCCGGAGTAGACCACGGTCATGAAGCCGAACAGCGGCTTGCGTGAGAAGACTGGGATCACTTCCGAGATCAGGCCCATGGCGGGCAGGATCATGATGTAGACCTCGGGATGGCCGAAGAACCAAAACAGGTGCTGCCAGAGCAGGGCGCTGCCGCCGGCAGAGACGTTGTAGAAATGCGTTCCCACCAGCCGGTCGAGCAGGAGCAGCAGTGTGGCGGTGGTAAGCGACGGGAAGGCGAAGATAGCGATCACCGACGTGACGAAGGTCATCCAAACGAACATCGGCATGCGGGTAAACGACATGCCCGGGGCGCGCATCTGGATTGTGGTCACAACGAAGTTTATGGAACCGATGGTGGTGGCCGTCCCCAAAATCAGGACCGAGAGCCCCCAGTAGTCCATTCCGTGATTGATCGAGTACAGCTTCTCGGTCAGGGGTGCATAGCTGAACCAACCGGCGTCGGGCGCACCGCCGAAGATGAAGCTGCTGAAGAGGAACAATCCGCCGAACAGATAGAGCCAGTAGCTCAGGGCGTTCAACTTGGGAAAGGCCATATCTCGAGCGCCGATCATCAGCGGCACGAAGTAATTGCCGAAGCCGGCGCCCAGCGGCATGATGGCCAGGAAGATCATGGTCGTGCCGTGCATGGTGAAGATCTCGTTGTAGGCTGCGTTGCTCAGCACCGTGCCGTTGGGCTGTGCCAGCTGGGTGCGCATTAGCAAGGCCAGAATGCCGCCTGCCACGAAGAAAGCCGTGGCGGTCACCAGGTACATGATCCCGATGGGTTTGTGGTCGACCGTCATCACCCAGCTCAGCACCCCCTGGCCGGAGCCGGCGGTTGCGTGCGGTGCGGAAAGGGCTTCTGCTTGAGTTGTCATCGCATCCCTGCCTATTTCAGTTTCGTCAGGTAGGCCACCAGGGCATCAATGTCGTCTGAGCTCAAGTTCACCAGCATATCGTTGCCCGGCTTCATCGCCTGCGTGTCCTGCAGCCAGCCGCGAAGGTTGGCCTCGTTCAGGTCGTAGGTTGCCCCGGCGAAGACGCTGCGGGAAAAGAGGTGCGTCAGGTTGGGTCCCACCACCCCGCTGGCTTGGAGTGGGTCGGGGTTTGAATTAGGTTGGCCGGCGCCGTTGTCCGATGGCTGGAGGTGCTTGGCGACGTTCTCACCCAGCGAGTGGCAGTTGGCGCAAATCTGCTTGACGATGTAGTCGTGGCCGGCTTGTTCTTGAGGCGTTTGGGGTTGGTAGAGCGGGCGCCTGTTGACCCTGGACCCAGGCCTTGAAGTCTGCATCCGAACTCGGCCACCGCCATGATGCGCATGTTGGCATGGTTGGCGCCGCAGAACTCGACACATTGGCCATGGTAGGTGCCTGGGGTGTCAGCCGTGAGCCACAGGTGATTGGTGTGCCCGGGGATGGCATCGGTCTTGCCCGCCATCTGAGGCACCCAGAAACTGTGGATGACATCCACGGAATCGAGCTCGATTTTCACGTTGGCCCCGACGGGGATGTGCAGCTCGTTGGCGGTCGAGAAACCGTAGTCCGAATAATCAAACTCCCACCACCACTGATGCCCGATGACGTGAATGTGGACATCGCTGTCAGCCGACTCGGGAGGTGCCACAGCGTTGGCCGTGGTCACCGTCAGGAAGAACAAGGTCAACACGAGCAGCACCGGGATAGCGGTCCAGATCACTTCCAGGCGGGTGTTGCCGTAGACCTGGCGCGGCTCCTCCGAATCCCCGTCGCGCTTGCGGAACCGGATGAGGGCGTACACGAGCAGCGTTTCGACAATGACAAATACGCCCAGCGCCAGATAGAAGATCACCATATACAACCCGGCCTCGTGAACAGAGATCGACGAGGCCGGGTTTAGGAACGTCGGGGAACCCGCGCAACCGGACAGGCCGGCCGCCAGCAGAATCCAGGCGGTCAGCGGCCATGCCTTTCGGATGCGCCCTATCAGGGGGACGCGTGAGGCAGTTGGACGATCGCCCATCGACATCACCTTCCTGCGCTTGTCTGTTTGCACGCTGAATCCAAACCCGTTTCGCCCGGCAGAGCGACTTGAGTATCGACCCTCAGGGTGGATGGCGTCCTTAGATTGGACTGTGGACGACCTTAGAACGACCTAAGCCCCGGCGGGTGCCGGACGAAAGCCCGGCTTGTGATGGATTTCACAAACAGACGCTGGATCCGATCAGGGGGCGACGACGGGGTGGATTTCCTGCCAGGTGCGGCCGCCGTCGGCGGTGCTGACCAGGGCCACTTGCCCTTGATCCCGGGCCACGGCCCAGCCAGTGGAGGCATCGGCGAAGGTGAATTGGCCGTCCCAGTTGACCCTCTTCACGATGGTCCAGTTGACGCCGGCGTCGTGGGTGACGCCGATCGTGCGCGAAAGGGCCAGAGCCGACTGATCGCCGAAGAAGGTGAGATCCCCGCCCGGGTATTTGAACGCTTGCCAGCTCGCTCCAGAGTCAGACGTCCGGTAGAGAAAGGAATGGACGTCGGTGGCCGAGGGACCGCTCACACAGCGAAGGGTCAGGGCGCCTTGTTCCGGCGAGAAGAGCCAAGGTGAGGCGACGGCACAGGCCGAGGCGCCTGAGTCAAACAGATGCGGCGCGACCGGCGGGACCGGGAGCTGCAGGGTGTCCCAGGTGCTCCCACCATCGGCCGTGACATCCAGCGAAGCACCGTCGATGACACCGCCGCAGTCACGCGTGATCCAGCCGTGCTCCGAATCGGCGAAGGCCATGCCGGTCTTGGGGCAGATTTGGATCTGATCCCCACCGGCCTCGACGACTTCAGCCCACGTCCCCCCGCCGTCGACCGTGCGATACAGGCTCATGTAGTCGTGCATCATCCCGGCCCCGGCGTGCACCATCACCCAACCGTGCTGGCCGTCGATGAATGTCAGATTGGATGGGCTGAAGAACTCGAACATCTGGCCGACGGGCAGCGGCGAACTCGGCGCCCAGCTCTGACCGCCATCATGTGTCCCCCAGACAACCGCCGAAGGAAGGATGTGGAACTCACGGTAGGCGTAGATGACCCAGCCAGTGTCGGCGTCGATAAACGCACCCAGGGCGACTTTCTCCTGGCCCGCCTCGGGACGCGGCTCCGGGGGTGTGACGTCCCGCCAGGTTTGTCCGCCGTCGCTTGTGCGCAGGATATGGTCCGCTGAATTCCGGCGCGGCGCCACCCACGCCCCACCCCAGGTGCTGATCTTCCATCCAGATGTGGGTGATGGTCACCGCCTGGCCGGGCGTGAGCGGCGAAATCGGCGGGGCGGACGGCGATGCCGTGGGGAGTTGTGGTGTCGACGATGGCGGAGGCACCGGCGAGGCTGTGGCGCTGGGCTCCGGCGGGACGGTGAATGTTGGGCTGGGGCTGGGGGCGATCGTCGGCGCCGGAGCTTTGGCGCTGCACGCGGCCAGAGCGACGGCGGACGCCACCAACATGGTCATGAAGCCCAGGCCGAGACTCGACCGATGGGTCAAACTGATACGCACCGCAATTCCCATGGAGCCATCTTACCCAACTCCAAAGAGGTTGGCGGCGAAGTGATAGATCGGGCTAGAAGAACTCCTGGGCCCCCGCCATGGCCAGTACGGTGAACGCCAACAAGCCGGCATTCCAAACCCCGGCGTTGCGCAGCTGCTCGCCCAGCGATGCCAGCTGGGCCGCCTGCTCCGGTGACGGCGGTCCGCCGGAGGCCTGGATTTCCGCACCCAGGGCCTGCATCCGGCCCACGGTCCGGCCCGCCAAACCGATCCCCACAAACATGGCGATGATGGCTGACAGACCACCGAGGGTGAGGGCCAAGCCCTGCCCGGACATGATCCAGGCCAACCGCAGGTGTCCAGAGGCGGTCCAGTACAACAGCAGACCGGCCAAGATCGCCAGCCCGCCAGCGATCCCCATGACCCTCGCATAGCCGCGGGCGGCGATCTTCTGCATTACTTTCCCACCCTCGGGCCCAGAGCCGCGGATGCTAGGCTCGATGAAAGTTGCCATCAGGAACGTCGAACCAGCCCAAAAGACTCCCGACAAGATATGGATCCACCGCAACACCAATAGGTACACGTTCATTTGATATGCCCTCCCAAGGGCTTGGCACGAACCAACAAGCGCACTATCGTAGTCCTACCTTACGGTGGAAGCAAGGGCCGCGTATCTTCTGTCGCATGGCAAAGGTTGCTTTTGCCTGTCCGAAGACAGAAACGGGATGGGTATTCGGTTGGCATCCAAAGGTTTGGAGAGGACAATGGCTTCCCCATTCCCGCCGTCCCCTCTCGCCGGGTTTGCTGCATATCAGGAGAAGGAGGCACGATGGATCTATCCGCCGCCGAAAGATGGACGCCCTCGCCGGATGCGACGCGCATCACCTGCATCGATGCGCACACCGAAGGTGAGCCCTTCCGGGTGGTCGCCGCTGGTTTTCCAACCCTCGAGGGAAACACGATCCTGGACAAGCGCCGTTTCGCCAAAGCTAACTTCGATCACTTGCGGACGTCGCTAATGTGGGAGCCCAGAGGTCACGCCGATATGTACGGTTGTCTGATCACCGAGGCGGTCAGCCCGGATGCCGACTTCGGCATCTTGTTCATGCACAACGAGGGCTTCAGCACCATGTGCGGCCACGGGATCATCGGCATTGCTACCGTGGCCATCGAGACCAAGATGGTGCCCGCCTCCCCGCCGGAGACCACGCTGCGCATCGACACACCGGCCGGATTGGTCACGGCCGTGGCCGAGTTCGACGGCCAAAGGGTCCACCGGGTGCGGTTCACCAACGTTCCCTCATTTGTGGCTGCCCTGGATCAAGAGATCGAAGTACCCGATTGGGGCCGCATCCGCTACGACCTGGCATATGGCGGCGCCTTCTATGCTTTCGTTGACGTCTCCCAGGTGGGTCTGGGCTGCCAGCCCGAGGCGGTGGACGATCTCATCCGGGCCGGCAGAGCCATCAAGCGCGCCATCATGGGCCAGCGCCCCATCCAGCATCCCGAATCCGAAGACCTCGGATTCCTGTACGGCACCATCTTCGTCGAGATGCCGAGTTCAGCCGATGTGCACAGCCGAAACGTTTGCATCTTCGCCGAGGGGGAAGTCGATCGCTGCCCGACCGGCACCGGGGTCAGCGCCCGACTGGCGATTCACCATGCTCGCGGCGAGCTTGAGGTCGGACAGAGCATCGTTATTGAAAGCATCCTGGGGACACGCTTTGGTGGCCGGATCGTCAAGACGACACGCCTGGCTGGCATTCCGGCCATCGTTCCTGAAGTGAGTGGCTCGGCCTTCATTACGGGCCGCAGCACGTTCGTCATTCCCCCCGATGACCCTCTGCGACACGGATTCATCCTGCGCTGAGTGGGGGTTACCTAAGCCGCCCGCCAGGTTGTGGTCACGAGAGAGATTCTAGCCATGCCAAGGCGCGACCAACCAGGCGGATGTACTCTCCGGCCTGATCAGCGCCTAGCCTACCGCCGCGCACTCTGCCGCCAGCCGCGGCGCTGGAAAGCTCAGACAATCCTCGGATCAATTCCTGGAGATCCGGTGGCAGTTGGCCCGACTGGCCAGCCTCAGCTCGCTGTTTGATGGCAGCCTCGAGTGCCGTCCAAGCCAGGAGCACGCCGGCCAGGGGCTGCGCCGCGGCCGCCTGCGTCGCCAGATCGGCGGTGGCGCGATCCAGCGCCTGCGCGTCTGGTCCGGCTGAACCAGCATCGCCTGGAGCTTCAGCAGGCAGCCTGGCTCGCAGCTTCTCCAGTTCGCGCCCGAAATCGATCTCCAGATCGCGGAACCTCAGCTGGGTGATGGTCACCAAGAGGCGGGACAGCGGCTGGCGGAACACTACGGCCAGCGCCACCAGCGCCACCGGCCAGACGAGCACGCGGGCCAATTCGATCAACTGCTGCGTTTCCATTGCATACCCCCCTCACACTGTAAGTCGATTTCAGCAAGCTCACGCTTCCGGGAGCGCGCTTCGATGGCCCAATTTTTGGGGTCAGGCTGCCGGAGTTCCCCTCATCGGCCTCGAGGCCAACCAGTCCGTCACCCCCATCACGATGAACGCCGGTGATATCCAGAAGATCGTACGGCCGAGAATGGGGAGCGCGGCCTCGGCATCCATACTCAGCCACGGATGGGGCACGCCTAAGACGAGCAGGACGGCCAGGGCGTACACAGCCGCCGCGGCCCGAGCCAGCTGGAGGCGCACCAACCGCATGACCCGCGCCAGGCCATGCGCCTTCCGGGCGGCGGCGTCTCGGTTTAGGTAGTCCTGAAGCCGCTGCAGGGTGACAGGCTTGCTGTCGGAGGCGGTCAACGTCTCGAGCCGGGCGCGATGATGCTCCAGGGCCTTCGTAAGCGTGCCTCCGACGGTGTCTGCCCACAGGCCGTCGGATCGGGTTCGCTCTCCCCGCGGGTAGTCGGTCACCATCCAGCTGCCGTCCTCGAAATACGTGTTCAAGTGCCATCGGCTGCGGCCCCAACTCAATTCGGCGGCGATTGATCGCGTCGCATCGATGAAGATCCAGCTCGTCACCGGATCGCCGAAATGGGGCGGGCGGATCTGGATCTCGCCGAACCGCCGAAAACCGCCTGACTTAAGTTCGGATACCTCAGGCTTAAGTACGTCGGGGAACGACGGCCGCGCCCCGCTGACGTCTTCAGGCACGCGCGCCGTAGAACCGAGCAGAAACCTGAGCGACTTCCAGCTTCGCCAGCCGCCGTCGCCCACCCAATACACCATGATCGATAGAATGATCACTGCCAACAAGAGCAACATGCCACAATCCTCGTGTCTTCAGAAGCGATCCGATGCGGACATCTTTGGGGCTGACCTTGGGTCAGGAGGGCCGGGGCTCAAGCCCGGTCTTATCGGTTTCGTCCAAGGCCGTCAGACTGCCCCCGCCGGCTTTGGCCGCCCTTAACGCCCGGTTTGCCCTCTGAAACAACTCATCGGCATCTTCGTCGGCCCCATTCACCTCGGCCATACCGGCACTGAATTCGAGCGACTGCGATAACCCGAATTCTCTCAGATTCAGCGTCCGAATGTAGTTCCTGAGCCGGGCGACGAAGGACACTGCGGCCGACCCTGCGGTCGACGGCGGCGAGGATGATGAATTCGTCCCCGCCATACCTGAAGATGATGTCAGCCTTGCGCAGCTGGCCCGTCAAGGCTTCACTGAAGCGCCGCAACAGGCCATCACCTTGCGTGTATCCAAACTGGTCGTTGACCGCCTTGAAGCCATCCAGATCGAACAAGATCAGGGAGAACGGCGTGCCATAGCGCTGGAAGGCGCTGGTCAACTGCTCGAGAATCACTTCCAGCCAGCGGCGATTGTGCAGCCCAGTCAGAGGATCCCTGATCGAAGCCTCGTCCAGGCTGGTTGTGAGGACGTACGACAGGCGCGTCTGTCGTTCCACCAGGTAAGCCAGGCCGACCCCCACCACGCAGGCCGCCAGCAAGAAGCCCAACATATAGGTCAAATGAACATGCGGCACGAGGGCGAAGCCAGGCGCATTCCACCGAGAATCCGCCTAGCATCACAATCGACCGACGTGGTCGTCGTCCCCATCACGCGCAGGCGGAGAAAGCCGAAGGCCGAAGGCAGCAGCACGATCAGCGCCTCGAAGTGTTGGGGCATGGCAGCCCGCGTCGAAAGATGGATCATCCCTATCAACGCCAGCGAACTGATGACCAGGCCCAGGTTGACCAGGTATCCCGAAAGAGGACTTCGCCTTCTTCCAGTAGCTGGCCAGCAGCAACAGGATGAGCGCGGGAACGACCAACCCGAAGCGAACAGCCCACAACTCTCGCCAGGCGCCGGGGCTGTTGAAGATGTCAATCTGGGGCGAAGACGGCGAAGGATGCGAGCCCTATCGCCACGCCCATGCGCCGAAAACCTAGCGTCGAACGGCGATAGTGCATTCAGGAATCTCGCGCTCCACTTCGCTGTCGTCAAAAGCGCAGATCATGGCGGCGCATCCGGTACCGAGGATCTTCGAGCGGTTGGGTATAGCGGCTCTTCCATCCGATCGGAGACATGGAAGCGGGCTCTTGTGCGTCGAGTCTGTCTCGATCCCGCCTCGTCTCTCATCACCCGATCAACTGCTTGCTCTACCTGCCCTGCTTGCCGGCGCGGCCCAAGACGTCTCAAGCCTCTGACAAGCAGCTGCTCCAATTGGTCGATCAAACCCGAGAGGTGCACGAAGGCCGTCTCAACCGGTTCAGGGCGGGTCATATCCACCCCGGCCAGTTTGAGAGCGTCGATAGGATACAGAGAAGCTCCCGCCTTCAAGAACGACAGGTAGTGATCGACTGCTTGGCTGTCTCCGGCCATGATCGGGCCCGCCAGGGCGTGGGCGGCCGAAATGCCCGGTCGCGTACTGATAAACGTAGTAGTCGGCATACAGGTGTCCGTAGGCGGCCCAGTGCATTCCGTCCCGGTCGTGGTCGAAGGCGACCTCTCCGCCGAATCCTTCTTCCAGCAGATCAGCCATCAGGCCGATCGCCACGTCGGCCGTCAGTCCTTCCCCGCGCTCGATCCGCTGGTGAGTCTCCAATTCAAACTTGGCCAGCAAAGGCATGATGAAGAAGTAGCGAAGGAAGTTGGACATTGCCTCTTCGATCAGGTTGATCTTGAATACCCGGTCTCGATCGCTTCCCAGCAAGTGGGCCCGCACCAAAGCCTGGTGAAAGTTCGATGCCACTTCGGCTACAAAGATCGAGTATTCGGAGTAGACATAGGGTTGGGCTTTGCCAGGCCAGGTAGGAGTGCATCGAGTGGCCCAATTCATGCGCCAGCGTGCTCAGGCTGAGGATTGAGTTTCCCCAGCTCATGACAATGAAAGGCGGCGTGCCCTGCTCTCCCGAAGAAAAAGCCCCCGAACGCTTGCCGGGGGTCGGATAGACGTCCACCCATCGATCCTCAAGGCAGCCCTTGCGCACCTGTGCCACGTAGGCCTCTCCCAAAGGACCTAGGCCCGTGGCAGATCATATCCACGGCGTCTTCGTAAGACAAGCTGGGTTCTTCCCCAATGAGGGGAGCCCAAAGATCATACGGTCTCGAGGAGTTCAACGCCGAGGGCTTCCCGTCGCAGCCGCCAATAGCGGTGCCAAATCGGCAAGTTTTCTTGGAACACGGAGAGCAGGTTGTGGAAGACAGCACTGGGAATGTTGTTATCGAACAAGGCCATGTCCAGTGTCGAGCTATGGCGCCTGGCACGCATGGCGAAGACGTTCTTCTTGATGGAAGCCGTCAGATTGTTGGTCAGCGTGTTCTTGAATTCCAGGTGTCGTGCGTGGTAGTTCTCCCAGGCGGTCTTTCTCAGCTCCCGGTCGCTGCTGCGACGCAAACGGATGAGGGTTCCCTGCGTCAGGGGATGTTGCTCACCCCGGCTGTCCTGTGCCGGCTCAAAGGTCATGTCGGCGTCGACCAACACCCCATAGATGTTGGCAATACTCCCCATGGGATCGGCCGCCAGGCCCAGCAGCTCTTCAACCTCGGACGAACGGACGTGTTCAGCTTGTCGGAAGAGATCGTCGAAATAGTGCCGGTAGATTTGGAGATCGGCATTCTCATCGGTCCACGCCGCCACTTGTTGGCGGCCGAGAGCGATGATCTCAGGCACAACAAACGCCGATGCCCCCAGGTACTGAGCATGGGCTGTTTCCGACCGGCTGTTCATCTCCGCCGCCGATTGATCTGCGGTGTCGACGTTGTGACACATTCCCGCGTAGACCGCCACATGACCGGCACGCATGTGGAGTTCATCGCGAACGGCAAGCGCCTCGGCCAGGGTGCCAGGGCTCTCGCCCAGCCTTCCTTGGAAGCCCTTGAGCTTCCCGAGGTTCCTCAGCAGGTCGTCCAACGCAGCCTGCCAGGCTTCAGTGTCGGGGAAGATGCTTTCCGGATTCCAGCGATATTGGGGCGGGACTTCTGCCCGGGTAGAAAACGACGGGCTCGGCACGGGGCATACTCCTGGAGGGGACCGGCTCATGGTCGTGCCAGTTCAGCATATGTCAAGCCGGTCGCCAGGACAAGTACGGTTAAAAAGGCTTCGGGCGGTGGCAGGCACGCCGACCGTGCCTACCCCAAGTCGCGCTGTGGATCGAATCGACGCTGCCGCTTCTTGACTGCCTGCCGCCTCTTGGTCTCGAGCCGGTGGGCCCTGGCCAATTTCGTAGGTTGCGATGGCCGGCGCGCCTTGGGGGGCACCGCCGCTCGACGAACCAGTTGCACCAGCCGATCCAGCGCTTGCTGCCGATTGCGGGCCTGGCTCCGGTACTCGCTCGCTTCAATCACAAGGTCGCCAGCCTTGGTAAGGCGCCTGCCGGCCAATCTGGCGAGTCGGTCCTTGACCGTCTCGGGCAGGCTTGGGCTGCTCATGGCATCCCATCGCAATTGGACGGTCGTGGCCACCTTGTTGACGTTCTGCCCCCCAGGGCCCGAACCGCGCACGAAGCGCCAATCGAGCTCGGTTTCGTCGATGCGTATGTCGGGGGTGATGTCGATCATGGGCCAAGCTTATCACGCCCACTTCGGGAGCTTTGTGATGGATTTCACAAAGCCATAGGAAGCAGGCTGGTTAGGTTCTAAGCACCGGTCCAACGTCGATCAAGCGGCTAAGTTCGCCGGCCAGGGCCAACTGGGAATGTCCGGCGCGCACCACGGTAACCGGCGTTTGGGTGAGGACTTCTACGACTTCGCCGACGACCAGGCCGAGCGACTCCAGGCGGCGCCGCTTGCCGTGCGGCAGCCGAGCCAGATCCGTCACCCTCACCCGCCCCCCGGGCGGTACAGCCTGTAGTCCGGCCCAGCCGGTGTGTCTGCGGCGGCGCCTCGGCCGGTGTCTCAGGGCGTGTGTCACCCAGCCTGCCAGCCTGGAACTAGCGGGGTCAACCGTGGTGTAGCCACACGCCGGACAACACGCCAGATGGCAGCTCGATCCCAGAGGGCACGTGCCACAGGCGGCATTGTCCGCCGGATCGAACGGCGTGGCGCACATCGGGCAGGTGACGGTCGCCATCTCAGGCTCCCCAACCCAGGCCAACGAGAATCGCCCTCAGTCCGCCGCCCACGGCGATGGCCAGGGGGAAGATAAACGCCAATAGAGCCGCCGTCGTTCGCCAGCCGCGCTCCTTGACGATCATCAGCACGCTGGCCACGCATGGCACGAACAGGGTGATCACGACCATCGCCACCAGCACCTGGAGCGGGTTCATCAGGCCCTGTGCTTGCAGCGCAAACAGCCCGGCAGCGCCAAAGTCCCGCCGGAAGAAGCCCAGCACGAGTGCGGAAGTCGCCTGCGGCGGAAGCCCCAGCCACCCCACAACGAGCGGTTGTCCTGCTTGTACGATGGCAGGCAGGACGCCGCTGCGGTCGAGCAGAAACATCGCCAACGAGCCCAACAGGAACAGGGGCACCACTTCGCGGGCGTACCACTCAAGGCGGGCGGCCGTCTTGGACAACATGAGCCGCGCCTCAGGCAGCCGCAGCGGCGGTAGTTCCAACATCAGGGCGGACGGCGTCCCTGGCATCAGGCGGCTGGAGAGCCAACCCACGGCTAGCATGACACCCAACACGACCAGGCCCCACACCCCCACGGCCCCAAGCGATACGGCCGCCAGCATCCCCATCACCACACCCAATTGCGCAGAACACGGCACGGCCAGAGCGAGAAGCAGGATGGCCAATGTGCGCTCGCGACGGGTGTCGAGGATGCGGGTGGTCAGGGTTGCCATGGTCACGCAGCCCAGCCCAAGAACCATCGGGAGCACGGCCTTGCCGTTTAGGCCCATTCGCTCGAACCAGCGATTGGTGAGCACCGACAGGCGGGGAAGATAGCCCGAGTCCTCCAGGGCACTGAAGGCGAGGAAGAAGGTGGCCACAATAGGCAGGATGAGGGCGGCGGCGTAGGTGATGCCCATCGTCCACAGACCGTACGGTCCCACCAACAGGTCAGCCACCCAGCCTGTTCCCAAGAACCGTTGAACCCATCCGGCCAACCAGGGATTGATCAGGCTCCCGAAAAGACCGCCCTCGAGCCAGCCCACGAGCGTCCCGGCGCCGAACACCCCCACGAAGCCGAACATCCCGAGCATCACAAGCGCCAGGGCGGCCAGACCCCAGACTGGGTGGATCGTCCAGCGTCCGAGCCTCTCCGCCCAGCCCAACGCCGAACCGCCGGGGTCTTGGCACACGATTCGGGTCAAACGGTCGGCGAACGCGAGGCGGGTATGCAGGATGGCGTCCTCCAATGGCTCGACCAGCGCCGATTGGGCAGCCTGGCGGATGCGCTGCAATTGATCCAGGGCCTCTGCCGGGACGCGACCGCGCAGCCATTCTTCGGCTGCAGAGTCACCCGAGAGCCACAGAGCCGCCATGGCCCGAGGCGCCATCGGCCCCTGTGGGAGATGAAGCGTGCAATCATTGATAGCCCGCTCGACCACGGGCGGGTAGCTCACCTTCGGGACAGGGACACGCCCCCTGTTGACGGCCGCCAGCAGATCGGTGACACCGTCGCCGCGCACGGCCTGGGTGGGCACAACGGGGATCCCCAGCCAACTTTCCAGCGCCGCATAGTCGACCCTCATACCAAGGGCGCGTGCCTCGTCGGTCATGTTCAGCGCCAGCACCACCGGCGATCCCATTTCGATCAAGTGAGAGGTCAGCAGAAGAGTGCGCCGCAGCTGCTTCGAGTCACCGACCTGCACGATTCCATGCAGCGTTTCGCTGAACAGAACCTGGGCGGTGACACGCTCATCATCCGAAACCGATGGCATGCTCACCAACCCGGGCGTGTCGATCACCATCAAATTCGGGTCGGTCTTGGACGGCGCCCGACGGACCTCCACGGTGGTGCCCGGATAGTTGGCGATCTCGGCCAGGCTTCCCGTCAGCCGGGTGAAGAGAGCAGACTTGCCGACGTTAGGCTGGCCTATCAACGCCAACAGGCTCTGCCGCGGGGGTGTTAACCCGATGACGGCTTCCGGTGCGGCTGAGGTGCGGCTGGCTGTCAAGAGTTGCGGCTCCCTGCAGCTGATGTGGGCCGCACTAGTACATGGGACGCCACGGCCTCGCCCATGACCACGGTTTGATCCGCACATGCCAACACCAGCGTGCCGTCCAGTGCCTCTCGGCGGCGCAGGATTACTTGAGTGCCTGGCATCAGACCGCGTGCTTCAAGATAGGTAAGGACATCGGTGCGCTCAGGACGGATACGCACCACCACCCCCGATTCACCCAAGCCGAGCTCAGTCAGCTCGATTTCGTCAACCGGCCCTTTCGCCGGCGAATCCGGTATCGGGTTTCCGTGAGGGCAAGTGGCCGGCTGGCCCAACCACTCGGCCAGAGGCTCGGTGACGGCCCGATCCACGGCATGCTCCAGGGAACAAGCCAGGTCGTGCACCTCGGCCCATCCCAGCCCTAATTGGTCGTGTAGAAAACACTCCCACAGGCGGTGCCGACGGAGGACCTGCTCGGCCCTGGTGCCGCCCAACTGAGAAAGGCGGACGCCACGGTAGGGCACATGTTCGAACAGCCCTTCCGACTCGAGGCGGTGGACCATCTCTGTCGCCGACACAGGCGAAATGTCAAGATGGGCGGCCACAGCGGAGATGGGTACGAAATCCACGCCTGATCCCAGCTCATGGACCGTCTTGAGGTACATCTCTACGCTCTCGCTGAGAACGTCAGACCTGAGTTGCAATTCGCTCATGGTAGGCGCCTGCTTGCCCGAGATTTTTGGCTACCCATAGACTAGCTTTTCGGGTCAGCCTTAACATGTGTCAAATCGCCCGTCCTTGCCTGACGAAGGTCACCTTTGGCCAGATTCCGCCGTGATAAGTGGCCCACGCCGAAGGTGAAACCGCCGCCAGGAGGCAAATCTTGATGTCGAATTGATCTTGATTTCTGGCCGGCACGACGCCGGGCTCTCATGGGTCGGCCGCGCCCGACTGCTCCGGCGGCACCTGATCCTGCCTCCCGAGCACGGCGTCTGAATCCGGTTGGCCGTCCCAATTCTCGTGGTAATCGTCGGGGCCGGCGTCCTGGCACTGGTGGCACCCGCCGGGTACTGGCTTTCCGGGGGTGCCACCTTCGATCTCCCCTGGGTCCTGTAGGGGATCATCTGGCTTCAAGCCGTGGCGTCCTTCCTTCTCGTACAGCTCCGCCTTGAGCAGCGTGCTTGGGAACGGGCCGGCTCGCCCCCATTCCGTCTGGCAAAGGGCAGGACCGCCCTACCCTACAGCGGTTTCAACGTGCGGGTGGGCTGGGGACTGCCTGGCGTCTGGTCGGGTTGGACAACCCTTGGGTTTGGGATGATGCGGATGGACAAGGCCGGTGGGGTGTTCCGCCCTGCACTTGGAACCCGGCCGCCAGCCATGGGCGTCGGCCAGGGAATTAGCCGTTCCGCCTGCGCCGCCTTGGTGGCGCTGGGGCTGTCACCTTCCTGACCCCTCCCCCCGATCGGGCCATCTCGGCCGAGGCTGCGTCAGGCTTCGCCGCGTGCCGCCAGGCGCGCCAGCAGGGCGTCGCCGACTCCCGCCCGTTCTAGGTAGCCGCCCTTTCCCAACCGCTGGACCAGGTCGATCCAGGCGGTCCGATTGGGCACCCCCGCCAGCATTTCCGCCAGCAGCACCGCGCCGCCGTCGATGTCGCCTGCGTCATCAGCCAGGGCGAGCGCCTGCCAGTAGGCGACCTCCTCAAGCTCGGGGGCCAGTCGACGCGCTTCGTCCCAGCGCGCGAGTGCGGCGGCCTTGTTCCCGGCTTCCAGGGCCTTGTCTCCCTCCCGGCTGACGAGATCGGCCCGCTTCAAACGGATTAGCCGCCCGAGCTCCGTCACCGGATCTTGATGTTCGTCGACCCGCAGATCGAAGACAGCCCGCCCCGCCGCGAATCCCAACAGCTTGGCTGTCGCACCGCCACGGATCACCAGGGCTGCCGATTGCATGCCTCGTATATCACCGCCTTGCGCTTGGGCGGCAGCCAGGGCCGCCCACATCCGCTCGGCTAACCCGCCGGCGGCGGTCTCATACGCCTCGGCCATTGCATCCGGAACCGTGGCCCGCACCATCATGTTGGCCTGTACGCTGTAACCGTTCCCGGTCCGATGACCCGCCTCCGGGATGCAATCCAGGCCCGTCCAGGCCGCCGCTCGGCCCAAGCCGTCGACGACCGCCACCTGGCGCCGGCTCGCACCTTCGTCCGAGGCGACCAGGGCGCGGATGACATGGTCGGCGTCCACGCCGCGGCGAAGCATATGCAGTCCCATCGGGCCAAAGTTGGCATTGGTCAGAGCTTGCGTGGCAACGCCTCCCGCGCCCTCTTCCACCCAGGGCACGCCCGCCCCAACGCACATCTGGTGCGTCTGCACCGCCACGCCAATCTCACCTGTGCTGTCATCCCTGGCCACAATGCTGTAAGTCATGGTCGCTCCTCCGTGCCGACACCGGCGCGCAACAAGTCTAGCCCAGCTTGCTTCGGCCGGACAAGGAGCCGGCGAGTGTTACGGTTGGGGGATCTGCTGATCGTCAGGCGAGCCCGCACCTAGGCGGGTATGCCGTTTGCGATTTGGGTTTGTTCCCAAGGTTGGGCAGGCGCCAGGCTTCCCTGCTCACGGTAGGCCTGAAACAGCTGGCCCCAGCCCGTTTCCTCGGACCACGTCTCGAAGACATGACGCTGCTTGAGAGGCCACTGGAGGTAGTCGTGATTGAACTCTGAGAGGAAGATCGGCAGGGCCACCAGCCTCGTCCGGAGCACGAGCTTCTGGAGCACCCGCGTTGGCCCATACCAGGCCAACCAGGCGAGCAGACGGTGCAGGTTGTAGCCGACCTCAAACTGCCAGTTTTCGCCGCTGATGTCATCCCCAAGGATCTCGATCTGGCGTGGATCGCCTACACCTAAGCCTCGCTCGTGTGCCATCCGGATGTAGGGAATGGACAGCGGGTCGAAACCCATCAACTTGGCCGCCACGGCGTCGATGGCCACCTGATCCCCGGACGCCAGGATGACATTCTTCACGACAGGGACCAACGAGCGCGGGCCAGGCCCGTTGCCGGCGGTGGTGCCGTCCATTACAGCCAGAATCCCGGGATGGATTTCCTTTTGAATGGCGAGAAGATCTACCAGCGTCTCATGGATCCAGCTGTGGGTGTAGTGCCGGTGTTGGCTGAGCAGGCCACCAAAGGCGTTCTTCATCGCACCGGTGGTCGTCGTGTACATGTGGCACTTGACGGTCGGCAGATGGACGATGTTCTTCCCGAAGAAGTAGTCGGGCAGGAAGATCCCCTCGGGGTACACGTGATCGAGCGCCAGCATGTCCGCTTTGGGCGTGTAGGCCACCCATTGCATGTCGCTGTCTCGAAAGTTGTAGCGTACGGGAATACCGTATCGATCGAAGAGGGGCCGGTACCCATTGAGATCCTCCCCCTTGAACGCATCGATCACGACGGTCTTGTTCTGCACGCAAACCAACGAATCGAACCCTCGGCGGCGGAGGCCCAAGATCGTCGCCTCCAATTGCCAGGGTGTCGTGTTGGCCGAGGGCATCGGAAAGTGCCAGGAGATGTTGTCTTTGAGGATCGTGGGTGTGCCGGTTGTGAGCAGGCTGTTGACGTGCACAAGATCGAATAAGCGATCGTAGTCCTCCAGAACCCGCTCGGGGTGCGTGAACAGCACAGCCACTTGCGCCGAAGACAGTGAATGTCCGCTCAAAATGGTGGGCCTCCAGTGTGACCCCGACGATCCGCCATCACCGTCAGGTTGGGCCGTCTTGCATCGCTTCGAGCTTAACCCAACCCGCCAAGCTCACGCATGTGGAATTTGTCACATGGTCGGGGATTGACCATCCCGGGAAAGTCGGGAAGTCCCTGCCTGCCCCGCCTCAGGCACCGGATGGCAAGGAATTCTTTGAAGACGTTGATCTGGGCGACGTGCTCCCGCTTGTGGCCGTAGTTGCTGTACACGAGAAGGTCATCCAGGCTGTAGGAGTCGCCGTACCAGGGAATGGTCCCGACCTGGGCCAAGGTCGCAACCGGGATTTTCGAAACGGATTCCATCAACCTTGCGTGCGCTTCGCCATACTCATTCAACACATGCTCTGGCGCGAGGTCTTTGCGAGCGGCGACTTGAAACTTGTTGAACTCAGGACCCTGTTCGCGAAATCGGTCCATGGTTGGCGTCGGAACCGGCTCGATGAAGCTCGACAACAACTCCGCATGGCACAACTCATACGACGTCAGGTGAGCCATGATGTCTTTGACCGACCACCAGCCACACACGCCGGCCTGCGTCCACTGGTCCACTGGGACGGCGTCCAGACCGGCCCGGAGCGTTCGGTCCCCATACATCAGAATGTCATGAGCGTTCATCTTCCCTCCGACAAACACCGCCCGGCGGTTGTCCCATTCGGAATTTGGGTCCGAGCGATCTGGCAGATGGCACCCTCGGCCGCCCGACGGTCCCGTCCATCAATGCAAGGGCCGGATCTCGCAGGTCACCACCTTTTGACCATCGAGCTCGGCGAATGCCACTCGGCCGCGGTTGAGGGGTCCGGGATTGATAACCCACGTATCGCCGATGCGGCTCACGCCGTGTGACTCGTGGATGTGGGCCGTGAAGCAAATGAGCGGCTGATGCCGCTGAATGAAGTCGCGCACGGCCTGGCTGCCCACATGCTGGCCCGCATCGGTGCGATCGGCTGCCGTGTCTCTGGGGGGTTGGTGGGAGACCAACAGGAAGGGCGTATCGTCCGGCATGCCAGTGACTGCCTGAGCCAGCCGGGTTTCCAGCTCGTCTTCGCTGAACACATTGGGGGTGGGCGCCGGCCCCGGCAGCGAGCCCCCCAATCCGACCAGAGGCGTGCCTTCGACGATGATCGGACCCCCTTCGAGGCTGATCCCCCACTCGGCCAGGGCCTCAGCGACATCCGGATAGTCACAGTTCCCTGTGACTGCCAACAGGCGGCTGGCGCTGGATTGAAGAGGCTCGATGATGGCTCGAGCTTCGGTCGCGTGGCCGAAGTTGGTGATGTCACCCGCCAGGATAACTAGGTCAGCCGCCTCGAGCCAGGGTTCTAGTCGGTTAAGAGAATCCATCCGGCCGTGGATGTCGGAGATGGAGACGAGTTTCATCCGGCCTTCCGAGTTTAGGTAGCCAGCCGAACCGGGCTACTCGTGGGCGCCGTGCTGGCCATGCACATGGCCGTGACTCAGCTCTTCTTCGGTAGCCTGGCGCACCTCTTCGACCTCGACATCAAAGGTCAGCGCCTGACCGGCCAGGGGGTGATTGCCATCGACCGTCACTTGATCCCCTTCGATCTGCACCACATGCACGATGGTTTCCCCGGCTTCAGAAAGGGCGCGAAACGTCATGCCCAATTCCAGATCATCGGCGTCGACGAACGCCGTTCGCGGCATCGTCTGGACCAGTTCGTCGCTCCGTTCTCCGTAGGCATCCCTCGGCTCCAGCCGTATGTTGAACTTGTCACCTGACTGGCGCCCTTCCAGGGCCGTCTCAAGCCCCGAGATGATGCTCCCCTGCCCGTGGATGTAGGCCAGGGGCGAGCTTTCCTTCGAGGAATTCGATCAACTCGCCTTGATCATTGGTGAGGATGTAGTGGAAGGTGACCACCGCATTATCAGCAATCTGCATCTGCCTCTCCTTCGGACCGCTCCTTTGTGGCTCTCCCCCACAGAAGGTAGCGTATGTCATCCACCGACCCCGGCGGATCACATGACTTTATCACACCGTCCAACGCCATGCGGGGGGCCGAAGCTAGCCACCCATCGTGGGCGCCTGCTTGTCCACCAGAAAGAGCTGAAGGCTGCCGCCGGCGCCGATTACCGTGGATCGAAACGGCAAGCCCGCGGCTTCGAAAACTCGGTCCATCCGTCGGATGACGTCACCGAAGGCGCTCCACATAGCTGCAAACCCTCTTCCCACGGGGTCGAGATCATCCGAGCGAACGAAGTCGAGCAGGACCAGGGCGAGCGGCATCTAGCTGGGCGATGATGCCGTGGGGGTCTCGGTTGGGGGCAGAGGGGTCGAGGTCTCGGTCGGCGTTTCGCTCGCCGTCGGTGTCGTGGTGGGCGTGGCGGTTGGGGTCAGTGTCCAGGTGGGCGGGAGGACAAAGGGCCCGGGCGTGCGGGTGGGCGGCGCCGGGGTGTTGACCTGAAAGGCTGTAGGCAGGACGGGGCCACCGGTCAGATTGGGATTGCTCATCACCCAGTACACGCCGCCCGACACGGCGGCACAGGCAACCAGAAGCAGGATGAGCAGCAGAATCACTTGGCCGAAGGACATCCCCATGATCCGCCGGCCGCCAGTTCCACTCAATTCAACCTCCCTATTGGCCCCACCCCGTCGTCCACCGACAAGCATACTTCAACCCGGCCAACCTGCCAACGCCCGGTCTCGCCTGACTCGCCGGCGCACGTGGGTCGCCCCGCTTCACCAAAGATGCTTCGCCTGCGATAGGTCTTGACTCCCGTCACCCATCTGGGTATTATTGGGATAGGTTTGCCATACAAACTAGTCTGTGGAGATTTCACCGTGAACGAGCCGATGCCTTCCCTTGACAAGCTGATCGATCGACCTTTCCAATACTTCTACGAGGATGGGCTGGTAGAGCTGGCGGTGGGAACGCTCTTTTTGGCGGCCGGGCTCGCCATCGGGGCCTGGGCTGCAACTCCGCCTGGCTCGGCCTGGCAATTCGCCGGCGTGATCTTGCTGGTGGCCATCCCCTTGTTGGGCAGCGTGTTGTTCAAGCGCCTGGTGCAACGGGTCAAGGACCGTTGGGTCCACCCCAGGACAGGCTACGTCGATTATGGCCAGGCCCAGCCATCAAGAGCTCGGTGGTTGGTAGTTGCTGGGGCGCTGGCACTGGCCACCGCCAGCTTCTTGCTTCCGGACAGGTTGAACAACATGGCCCTGATAGAGGGCGCCCTGCTGGGATTTGTGCTGGCCACCCTTGCCTTCCGGGCCCGGCTGACCCGCTTCTACCTGCTGGCGGTCATTGCCGCCTTGCTCGGCTTGGCCGCCGCGCTTTGGTTCGGCTCCGACCTGTGGGGGAGCGCTGCCACCTTCGGCGCCACCGGGGCCGTGATGATCCTATCCGGGGCCTGCGCCCTGAGACGCTACCTGCGCGGGCATCCTGCGCCAACCGGCGATACGACCCGCCCATGAGCGAGCCAATTCGATCCTTGGTCGACGCCGACCGCATCGTCCACGAGCCGGCCCGGCTGGCGATCCTAGCCCTGCTACACTCGATTCGCGGCGCCGACTTCCTCTACCTCCAGCAGGAAACTGGCTTGACCAAGGGGAATCTCTCGTCCCATTTGTCCCGGCTGGAGGACGCCGGCTATGTCGAGATTGAGAAGACGTTCAAGGGGAAGATCCCCCGCACATTGTGTCGGATCACAGCCGACGGACGTAAGGCGTTCGAGGCCCATTGCCGGGCGCTGAGAGGCGTGATCGAAGGCGGAGGATGAAATGTCAGGGGGCTGGCGTCGGGGGCGGAGGCATGCCCTCCACCGAGATGTCGTCCCAGAAGATCTCCGACACAACCCCGTGCGAATCCCTGAACTGTGCGCTGAAGTAATAGCCGATCCAATTGATACCTGGCACGATGTCGAACGCAACCTGCCTGACGAAGGGTCGCCAGGGTTGACCAGCCATGTCACCGATCGTGGCCACGGACAGCCCCACCCTGGTCCGCATCTCAACCACATCTCCGGTTTGACTTCGCGCCTCCAGCTCGGCATGCAATGTTAGGGGCTGGCCCACCGGCCCACCGGCGCAGCATCTCCCCCCTTCGATAAGCACCTCACCCTCGAACGGCGCAAAGGGGGTCATGGTCGGCGCTGAAAGCGTTGGTGTCACCCTCGGGACGACGGTCGCCAGGTAGGAGACAAAGCCGCTCAGGCGAGTGAGCTGCGCGGCTTGCTCGGCCAGGCCGGTCGCCTGAGCTGACTGGGTTTGCATCAGATGAGCCACTTGGGTTTGCAGAGCTTCCTGAGAGCCGCCGGCCGAGTTGATTTGGGCACAGCCGGCAACCAGCAGCCATGCCACCAGCCAGACGGCAAATCCCGCCGAACGCTCGCGGTTCACGGCAGCCTCACGCTGGCCAGCACGTCGGCCAGCGGCTCGAGTGTTTCGGGGTCGTGGAGCGAGAAACCGATCATCTGGCCGCCCACACGGACGAACGTCCACTCGACCGTGAACGGCACGCCTCCCCCGCCGATGAGCACGCGTTGGGCGGGTCGTCCGTCGAGGGCGACATCCTCGACCGGATGGGGTGGGCAAACCGAGCACTGCTGCTGAGCGAAGGCCTCCACCATGAGGCTGGAGGCGTCGCCAACGACGACTCGGCTCATCCCCGGTCCGCCATCGGCGGCGGCGTCAGTCCCCAAGGCGTAAAGTTGGTATGCCAACCCCTCTGTCCGGACATCGAAGGGGCCCGCCACGCTCCAGCCCTCGGGCAGGGTCATCGAAAAGCCCACCCGATCGTTGGTGTAATAGCTGCCCTGGTAGCTAAGCGGGGGTTGACTGGGCACGGCCACCGAGGGCGGCGGCTGGCTGGTTGCGGTGTTGGTTGGATCGGGCCTCGACCCGGCGCAAGCCGGCAAGCCCCAGCCGAGCAAGCAGGCCGATGTGACCCAGATGATGAGAGCATGCCGTCTTTCGCTCCGCATGATCCCTCTCCCCAGAGATGATGTGGATGGACCGGGGGCCAGTCTACCCGAGACTTGGGCGTTTTGTCCATGTGTATGGCTACGCCGAGAGAAAGCCACCATCGACGGGTATCGCTGCCCCCTGGACGTAGCTCGCCAAATCGGAAGCCAGCACTAGGGCCATGCGGGCCACCTCGTCCGGGTCCCCCATCCGGCCGAGCGGAATGCGCTCCCGGAAACGCAGACCGGTGCGGATCAGACCCAATTGCAGCTTGAGCACGCCCAGGGCAGCCGTCCTGGTGCCCTGGGTGATGATTCCCCCTGGCAGGAGGGCGTTAATGCGAAAACCGTCTTTGCCGTGCTCGCGTGCCAGGGCCCGAGTGAGAGCCATGACCCCTGCTTTGCTCACGCTGTAGTGCGCCAGGTCTGCCTTGAAAGCCACCAGAGCTTCGATGGAGGCCAAGTTGATGATCACCCCGCCCCGCTTCAAGCGTCGGCCGATCATCTCCTGGCACATCCAGTAGACGGCGCCCAGATTCACATCCAGAACATGATCATAGAAGGCAGCGTCCACATCAAGGAAACCCTTGAAGGGGTAAATGCCGGCGTTGTTGACCAGAATATCCGGCGGGCAATCCGCCACCGCCTCCCAAAGCAGGCTCCGCCCGACATCGGTGGCGATATCCGAAGGGTGCAGGCGAACGGAGGGCGCCACACCCTCCAGTTCGTCTCCCACTTCCGCCAACGCTGCTTCTGAGATGTCGACCAACTCGAGGTCGGCGCCGGCCTCGGCAAAGCGACGGGCAATCGACCGGCCGATGCCGGCTGCTGCGCCTGTGATCATGGCCCGCTTGCCTGCCAACGAGAGCATTGCTGTCAACGGGATGTCTTGACGTGCCGGGCGCGCTTTCGCAGATGCCATGTGCTTCTCTCCGCCCCCTGGTTGATTTGTGAATTCTTTCACTAGTGGCATTATCAGCTACTCGCTGCGGCCGGGCAATCCCCCGGGGCACCCAGACAACCGAACGGCAGGGCTGCCGAAGGCAAAAAGAGGCGGGCCCCTTGGAGGGCCCGCCTGCCACCTGGTCCAAATCAACTCAGCATTCGCTGTAGCCACACGAGTAGCACTTGCGGCAGCCCTCTTCATTGACCACGCCGGCCGCGCCGCACTCAGGGCACAGATCCCCAATGGTCATCGGGATCTGGGCGGCTGCATCCGCCGGCAACCGGGTCAGGCCATTTTCGGGCGTATCGCCAAGGTAGGCCGCCAGAGCTTGGGCCACGCCGTCGGGCAGCGAGAGGACCCGGTTGGGGCCGAAGCCGAGCGGCCGGCCGCCGCCGATTCCCGAAAGCTGACGCACCAGCTCCGCCAGGCGTTCGCGCGGCGGTACCGGTGAGGCCATGCGCAGGACGTAGGACGCCATCCGGCCAATAGCCTCGGAGATTGCCGCTGTCTCCGAGCCGGCCTTGGCGGTGGTAATGAAGACCTCAAAGGGCTGGCCCCCACCGTTCTCATTGATGGTCACGAAGGCCTTGCCCAGCGGTGTGTCGATCTGATAAGTCGCCCCATCCAGGCGCGAAGGGCGCGGCTTCTTCCGTTCGTTCCAGATTTCGAGCTGTCCACCGGTGGCTGCGGACGATGACTCGCCGCCGGCCTTCTTCTCAGCGGTGGCCTTTGTCTCCAACACAACCTTCTGCCGTGAGCCGGTCACATAGACTGTCAGGCCCTTGCAGCCCAGCTCCCAAGCCAGAAGATAGGCGCGCGCTACGTCGTCCTCTGACGCGCCCTCGGGGAAGTTGCAGGTCTTACTGATGCTGTTGTCGACGAAGGCCTGCATGGCCGCCTGCATCCGAACATGCTCTTCGGCGCTGATGTCGGATGAGACGACGAAGGTGTGGCGCACCTCGGGCGGGATCAGGTCGACATCCTGGCAAGAGCCCTTGGCCATCACCTGCTCGATGGCCGCCTGGCGCTGCTCGTCATCCAGGCCGGCATCGATGAGCGCGCTTTCGAAGAGCGGGCTGGTGTAGTTAAGAGTCAGATCCTCGCCGTGATCGTTGACGTGCCGGTAGTAACCCAACGCAAACACCGGCTCGCACCCGTAGCCTTCGCATCCGGCGACGGTGGCAATGGTCCCCGTCGGGGCAACGGTCGTCTGAGCCGCATTGCGGATACCATGCGCCTTGATGCCGACCTCTACCTTGCTCCAGTCGACCTGTGGGCGGTTGTATTCGTAGGCGTAGGGAGCCAGCGGTTCGGGCGGGGCCCATTTCAGATCATCCGGATCGTACAGGCTGCCCTCGATCGCCGGGAAGGGCCCTCGCGCCTCTGACAAGCCGACGCTGGCAAGCATCGAATGATAGCGGACGAACTCCATGACCTGGGCAGCAAAATCCTGCGCCTCATCGGAGCCGTAGCGCACGCCGACGTGATACATCAGGTCGCCCAGCCCCATGATGCCCAGCCCAATCCGGCGGGCCCGCAGGCCGGCTTCCTTCAGCTGCGGCACGGCGGGAACATAGGCATTGGCGGTGACGACGTTGTCCAAGAAATGCGTGCTCAACACCACACTCTGGCGAAGTTTCTCCCAATCAACCGTCCCGCCTGGGCCCAGATGTTGGGCAAGGTTGACCGAACCGAGGCAGCAGTTCTCGTACGGACCGAGCCACTGCTCGCCACAGGGATTGGTGGCCTCCAGCTCGTACAAATGTGGCACCGGGTTGGTCCGGTTGGCGGCATCCAGAAAGAGCATCCCCGGCTCGCCATTGTGATGGGCGTGGGTGACGATCAGGTCGAAGATCTCGCGCGCCCGCGCTTGTTCGACGACCTGACCGGTGTTGGGCGCAACCAGGTCGAAAGTCGTGTCATTGGCGACGGCATGCATGAACGTATCGGTCACGCCGACGGAAATGTTGAAATTGGTGATCTGGTTCTCGTCGACCTTGCAGGTGATGAATTCGCGGATGTCGGGGTGATCCACCCTCAGGACGGCCATGTTGGCGCCCCGCCGCGTGCCCCCCTGGGCGACTTCACCAAAGGCCTTGTCGTACACGCGCAGGAACCCGACCGGACCCGTGGCCCGTCCCATCGACGACTTGACGACAGAGCCCTTGTTCCGCAGCCGGCTGAAGGAGAAGCCATTGCCGCCGCCGGTCTGCTGGATCAGGGCAGCGTCGCGCAGGGTCTGGAAGATCCCCGATGAATCGCGGCCCATGTCGTCGTTGATGGGGAGCACAAAGCAGGCAGCCAGCTGGCCAAGCGGCGTGCCGGCGCCGGTGAAGGTGGGCGAGTTGGGGAAGAAGCGTTTGGTGGTCAGGAGTTTGTAGAAGGCTTCGGCCGCCGGCTCAACCGGCGCGTCGTGGACGGCCTCGGCGGCGGCCACATGCCAGGCCACCCGCCAGAACATCTCTTCCACCGTCTCCGCCGGCTCGCCGCTTGGCGAACGCCGCAGGTAACGTTTGGATAGGACAGTGCGAGCGTTGTCGCTCAGGTCGATCGAGCTCAGGTCCTCCGGCAGGCTCGGACGTTCTAGCTTCCCGATCTGTGCCTCACGGCGCACATCGACGTCCTTCTTGTCGGTCTCTAACATCGGCCCGCCTCCCTCACTTGTGAAATCCCTCACTAACAGCCCTGGCACGAGAACCGGCGTGTCTCGTCCCGAATATCGCGATGCGAAACGCCATCCAATCGCGCGGATGCGGCCGGGCCCCCAAAGGCCCGGACTGGACCTTCACCCGCCGAGGAGGGCGTCGATTTCGTTGCGAATGGCCTGAAGATCGTCCAGGCCCAAATAGACAATCGCGTATCGGATGTAGGCGATGTGGTCGAGCTCCTTAACCCCGAGATGGCCATATCCCCCACCACTCGGGAAGAGACTTCGGCCTGACCCATCGCCTGCAGTGCGGCTTCGATCTCGCCCACAAGCCGCTCTATATCGGCGGCCGCCACCGGACGTTTGGCGCAGGAAATGCGAATGCCGCGGATCAGCTTCTCGCGATCGAACGCTTCGCGTGTGCCATCTTGCTTGACCAGCATCGGTGTGGCCTGCACGGCTCGCTCGTAAGTTGTGAATCGTCGTTCGCACGTCTGGCATTCCCTGCGACGCCGAATGCCGCCCCGAGAATCGTGGGAGGTGTCGATGACCCGGCTGTCCTGACTCTGGCAGTAGGGACACTGCATCCTGAACGCCGTCCTTGAAACAAACGTTCGCCGCCATATCTAGGTTGACTCCGGCGGCGACCCCGATATCTCGGGTGGCGGGGAGCTGAATTCTAGCACCTGCGCGAATCCGCCGCAAGTCTCAAGACCGGCGACAAGCTTAAAGGCTTCTGGTACTTTGGTCATGGTGCAACAAAGCCCACCGGCCGGCGTCGGGAGGAGGGTCCGACGCCGGCCAGCAGGCTGCGGCCGGAAGGCGGAACGCACCGACAAGGCGCGCCCACCTCGGCTCATTCCTGCGCGTGCCTCCGGACCTTGGCCAGGGTCCGGATGTGAGGCGCCCTAGCGCCGGCGCAGGAAGGCGGGGATATCAAGATCATGGACGTCGAAGCTTTGAGGCTGGAAGGCCTCCACCTCGGCCATCTCATCGGCGCCCTTCTTGGACTCTGTCCGCGTCACCGTTCGGCGGGATGATGGACGGCGGATGTTCGAGCCCTCGAAACCGGTGGCAATCACCGTCACGCGAAGCTCGTCACCCAGGCTGGGATCGACGACCGCGCCGAAGATCAGGTTGACATCGGGGTGCGCCGTCTCCTTGATGATGGCGGCCGCCTGGTTGACCTCGAACAGGCTCAGGTCGGCGCCGCCGGTTACGTTGAAGAGAATGCCACGCGCACCGTCGATGGTGATGTCGAGCAGTTGACTCGAGATGGCCATCTCGGCCGCCGCCCGGGCGCGATCTTCGCCCGTGGCTTTGCCGACGGCCATCAGGGCCGCCCCGCCCTCCGACATGATCGTGCGCACGTCGGCGAAGTCGAGGTTGATCAGGCCGGGCACGGTGATCAGTTCGCTGATGCCCTGGATGCCCTGGCGCAGCACATCGTCGGCCATCTTGAACGAGTTCCTGCAGGCTGGCCCGTTTATCAGCGACCTGAAGCAGGCGATCGTTCGGGATCACGATCAGCGTGTCCACCACTTCCTTCAGCCGTCCGATGCCCTCTTCGGCCGACTTGGCCCGCTTGACGCCTTCGAACGTGAAGGGGCGCGTGACCACGCCAATGGTCAGAGCGCCAACTTCTTTGGCCACCTGAGCGATGACCGGGGCTGCGCCCGTACCGGTGCCGCCTCCGATCCCGGCGGCGATGAAGACCATGTCGGTCCCCTTGAGCACTTCATACAGCTCTTCGGCCAACTCTTCGGCGGCTTTCTGCCCAACATCGGGATTGCCGCCCGCCCCTAGGCCGCGGGTGAGTTTGTCGCCGATACGGACTCGGGTAGGCGCCTCCGACAGCACCAGGGCCTGGGCGTCGGTGTTGACGGCCACGAATTCAATCCCCGCCAGGCCCTCTTCGATCATCCGGTTGACGGCATTGCTGCCGCCGCCGCCGACCCCCACTACTTTGATACGAGCGAACAATTCCATATTGGGTTGCGGATACATAGCGTTCCTCCTCTTTGATGTTTGCCCGGCCCGTCTTCCATGCGGAGCCAGGCCATGCACTAACCAGGCAATAATCGCTTGAGAAAATCAGCCGCACGGCGCCAGGTCCCATTTCGCCAGGCTCAGCGGGCTGTAGCCTCGCCCATCCAACATGAACTGCTCTTGCTGCAACTTGGCCCAATGAAGCAACCCAAGGCTGGCGCTGAAGGCCGGCGAGTGCAGCTGGTCGACCAGTCCCCGCAGGTCTTCCGGCCCCGACTGACGGACCGGCAGGTGCAGCACGTCGGCCGCCACCTGTCGGATTCCTGGCAGCTGACTCGAACCGCCTGTCAGAACCACCCCTGCAGGAAGTAGGCCATCGTAGCCCGAGCGTTTGATCTCCTGCCGGACCAATCCGAAGAGCTCCTCGACGCGGGGCTCAAGGATGGTGGCCAGATCGTCCTGTCGGATCTGGACCGCTTCCCCCTGCCCAAACGGGCGCACGGCGAAGGCCTGGTCGCCCTCAGCCATGGCCTTGGCTGCCAGGCCGTGGCGCCGCTTGACCAATTCGGCGGTCTCGGCCGGAAGATGAAGCCCCTGCGCGATGTCGTTCGTCAGGTGGTCACCGCCAACCGGAATGACGGCGGTGTGCCACACGGAACCCTCGATGTAGATCGCCAGGTCGCAGGTGCCGCCGCCGATGTCGCACACCACGACACCCATTTCACGTTCTGTCTCGGTTAGCACCGTCTCGCCGGCGGCCAGCGAGCTCAACACCCATCCGTCGACCGTCAGGCCGGCGGCCTCGATGCACTTCTCGAGATTACGCAGGGCTGTGGCGCTGTCGGTCACAATGTGTGCTTCGACCTCCAAACGGTAGCCATGCATACCCAGTGCGGATTTGATGCCATCCTGGCCGTCAACCACGAAGCCGCGCGGGATGACGTGCACGATTTCCCGATTGTAGGGAACGGCGATCGACCGGGCGGCTTCCAGGGCACGGGCCACGTCGTCAAATCCGATGGTGCGGCCCGACACCCCGGCCATGCCCTTGCTGTTCATGGAAGTGATCTGCTGCCCGGAAAGGCTGACCAGGGCAGAACTGATCTCGTAGCCCGACGTGCGCTCGGCTTTGTCCTTGGCCGTCTCGATCGCCCGGGCGAGCGCTTCCAAGCTGACCACACCGCCCTTGCGCATACCAGCCGACGGCACCAGGCCGAGCCCAATCACGCGCACCCGCCCCTCAGGATCAAGGTGACCCACCAGGGCCGCAATCTTGCTGGTCCCAATGTCTAGCCCTACGAAGATCGGTTCGTCCTGTCCAATGAGTGCCGTCACAAGTCTGTCCTCACTGCCTGTAGTACGGCGTGCTGGGATCTTTCACGCTCACCATGTTGGCCTGGATGCCCTGGTCGGCCAACTGCGCCGCCAGGGCGTCGTACAACCTCATCTTCATCAGCATGTCGCCATCGACTCCAAAGTAGGCCGTCCAACCTTTGGGGTCGTCGAAGCCCAAGCCATACACCGGGTCGTAGCGCAGCGTGGTGCCCTTGGGGAGCTGCGAGCTGAGCACGCTGGCTGCCACCAGGATCTTGTCGGGAATGACTTTGGCCAGCGGGTCGTCGCTGATGGCCAGCACGGGCTGGTCACTGACGATGGTGACCAGGTCCGGCCACTCCCCGTGGTCCAGGAACGCCACGCCTTCGGAACTGATCCACCAGCGTCGGCCGTCATCGTCCCAGGCGACCACGGGCTGGCGTTCGGTAATATCGATTTCGACCTTGTTGGGCCATTTCACTTTGACCCGGACGTCCGCCACCTCGGCAATGGACGAGAAATGGGCCATGCCAGCCCTAGGATCGACCGAGAAGATTGATTCACGATCGACACGCGCAATCGAACGGACCTGGTCGGCGGTCAACATCTTGGCGCCAACCACATCGGCATCGGCCACAAAGAACGCACTCGCCCCTTTGATTGCCAACAGTCCATAGACCACCAAGCCCAGAAGCACGAACGAAAGCAATCTCGGTCCGGCATGGATGGCGGGGATCGCCGGCAGGCGGATCTCGGCGCCCAACTCGGATGGGATGGCCAGGTCAAATCGCCTGCGCGGTCGGTGCGCCCGGCGCGACGCCTTGGGCTTGGACTTGCCAGCCAATGGCTCGAGCCTGCGCCGCTGGATCGCCCGGCGCGCCCGGACTTTCTCGGCACGCGTCCTGGGCCCACCCAACACCCGCTCCGAAACCGTCACGCGTCACCCCCGTAGGCTCTCACCAGACGGTCCCGCTGGGCCTTTCGGGCCAAGCCGAGCTCTACCAGGCGGTCGCACAAGGCCGGGTAAGCCAGCCCGGAGGCGTCCCAAAGCTTCGGGTACATGCTGATCTGGGTGAAGCCTGGAATCGTGTTGACCTCGTTCAAGAACAGCCTTCCGGTGGTCTTCTCAAGCAGGAAATCCACCCTCGCCATCCCAGCGCCATCGATCGCTCTGAAAGCCCGGCTGGCGATGTCGCGCACTTCTTCCATCGTCACATCATCGATCGGGGCGGGGATTTTGAGCTCTGAGTTGTCGTCCAGGTATTTCGCCCGATACGAATAGAACTCATCTCCGGGCACAATCTCGCCGGCGATAGAGACCTCGGGCGCCTCGTTCCCCAGGACGCTTACTTCGATCTCCCGCGCCTCGATGCCGCGTTCGACGATCACACGGCGGTCATACTGGGCAGCGTCCATCAGGCCCTCCACTAGGTCGGAGCGGCCGCGCACCTTGCTCACACCGACCGAAGAGCCCAGGTTGGCTGGCTTCGTGAACAGCGGAAACTCACCCAGACCTTCGACGGCCTGCAACGCCATGTCGACGTCAGACAGGATGACGTCCGAGTCCAACGCCACAAATTCGATCTGCGGGATGTTGTGCGCCCGCATCAGGGACTTGAACAGGATCTTATCCATGGCTACCGCCGATGCCAGGACTCCAGCGCCCACGTAGGCCACGTCTGCCAGCTCCAGCAGCCCCTGTAGCGTGCCGTCCTCGCCGAAGGTGCCGTGCAGCATCGGAAAGACGACGTCCAACTGAATGACCGGCTCCAACGCTTGGTCTGCCTGCCTGCGATAAAGCCACCCGCCGGTCGGCTCGGGGAATAAGACGACGGGTTCCAGAGCTCCAAAATCGCCTGTTTCGAATGCGTCCAGTGCTCCATCCCCGGCAAACCAGCGGCCCGTCGTGATCGATTCCGATCAGAACCACGTCGTACTTCTCGCTGTCCAACGCCGAAATCACCGAACGCGCCGACATCAACGAGACTTCGTGTTCGCCCGATCGCCCGCCGAAGAGCAGCCCCAGCGTCCGTTTCTCGCTCATGCTCGGACTGCCTCTCCAGACGGCTTGGCCTCGGAGGGGTCTTCCCAATCACCGACGCGTTCGATCTCCATCTGCAGACGAACGTCAAAGGCCTCTTCGACCTTTCGCTGCGCGGTGCGGAGCAAGCGCCAAACGTCATCCGCGGTCGCTTGACCGTGGTTGATGAAGAAATTGGCGTGTTGATGGCTGATTTCAGCATCTCCTTCGCGCAACCCTTTCAATCCCGCCGCCTCGATCAATCTGCCGGCAAAATCCCGAGGCGGATTTTTGAACATCGAACCCCAGCTTGCGCCAGCCGGCTGGGTTGTTTTGCGGTGAGCCACGATCGCCTGCATCTGTGCTGCGAGTGGTCTCCACCGACGATACCGTCAATCCGAAAGTCGCCGAAAGCACAACGGCCTGGCCGGGATGACGCTTGAGCCAACTGGTCCGGTAGTCATAATCCAGCTCATCGACGGGCCATTCGGCCTCTCCCTTGCCACGTTGCAAGATTTCGGCCAATTCCAGGGAGCCGGCTGTGTCTCCGCCATGTGCTCCGGCATTGCCGAACACCGCGCCGCCGACCGTCCCCGGCACAGTGGTTGCCCACTCCATGCCTGCCCAGCCATGATCTACCGTCCGGCGGGCGAGGCTGCCGAGAGAGGCACCAGATTCAGCCCAGGCTCTTGGTCGAGGCGGATCGTCACGAAACACGACTTTGCGAGCGTGGTTCAGCACCACCACGCCCCGAACGCCTCGGTCGGCTACCAAGATGTTCGAACCGCCCCCCAGAACGAAGGCTTGCGCCTCATGTGCCCAAAGGATCTCGAACGCCCGACGGAGTTCGTCCTTTGTTCGGACTTCAAGCAGAAAGTCCGCCGGCCCACCTATGCGGGACGATGTGAAGGGCGCCAGAATAACGCCTTCCTGGAGACGGTCCCCGAAGGCCTGCCGGAGGTCCTGCAGGGCTTCGAGGCTGATCACACTCGAATTCACAATTTGCGCACCTTGGCGATCAAGCGCGTGACAAGTTCCTTGGGCGGCTTCTGGCCGTCAAGGATCAGCGCCGTTCCGGATCCCCCGGCGTTGGCCACATCCTTCAACGCCAGTCTCAGCCTGAGTTCCATCCTTCGATCACTCTCAAACAGATGTTTCGGTTGCTTGGCCACCTCAGCTCTCTCCCTTCTGGCTCAAGCCCTCCAGCAGGAGCTCACCAACCTTGTTGCCATCACCTGCCGACAGGGTCACAACCAGATCTCCCGGGGCAACCTCCCGAAGGAGGATGTCACACGCCTCATCCAGTGAGCTAGTCGCTCGACCCTTTCCATCCGGGATGCGCGCCGCCACCATATCGGCGTTGACGCCCAAGTCATCCGTCTCGCGCGAGGCGAAGATCGGCGTTACCAGCACCGCGTCGGCCCCCTGGAAGGCGTCCCCCCAGCGGTCCATGAAGGCCTGGGTCCTGGAATACGTATGTGGTTGAAACACTGCCCAAATCCGAGCGGCGGGAAACCGAGACTTGAGTGCCGACAAACTGGCGGCGATCTCGGTGGGATGATGGGCATAGTCGTCCACGACGGTCACGCCGGCCGCCTCGCCACGCACTTCCAGCCGGCGGGCGGCGCCGTGGAATTCCGGCAGGGACGGGCGCGCCTCTGCAAAGGGAACGCCGACATGGTCAACGGCCGCCAAAGCCGCCAATGTGTTGAGGACATTGTGTTGTCCGGGCAGCCGAATGCGCGCCAATCCAAGCACCTCTCCCTGGTGGATCACAAGAAAATCGGAGCCTCCGGCCTGGTTGGGGCGAATCTCGTCCGCTCGCCACTCCGCCTCCGGTGACAGCCCGTAGGTGACCCGGCCTCGGCCGGGGACCTCCAGTCGGGCGGCGCCGGGATCGTCCGCACAGATGATCAGCAGGTCCTGGATCTGATCAGCGAACGACTGGAAAGCCTTCTGGACTTCGGCGGCTGTGGCGAACTGGTCCGGATGGTCGTGTTCGATGTTGGTCACGATTCCGACGTTGGGAAACAGCCCAAGGAAGGCCAGGCCGTATTCGTCGGCTTCCACCACGAAGTGTGGTCCGGCGCCGGCCCGGGCGTTGGCTTTGAAATCCACCAGGTCGGCCCCGACGATGAACGTCGGCGCAGCACCCGCTCGCTCCAGCAGCCACGTGATCAGCCCGCTGGTGGTCGTCTTGCCGTGGGTTCCCGCCACAGCCAGGATCTCGTAGCCCTTGGTCAATTCGCCCCAGAAATCGTCGCGGTGCAGGATCGGGAAGCCCGAGCGAGCGCGCTTCCACCAGTTCGACGTCGTCGGCCGGAACAGCCGCCGAGGCCAGCACCATGTCCGCGCCGTGCACCGCCTTTGGATCATGTCCGTACGTGATCCTCACGCCGGCGCGCTCAAGCGCCGCGGCGTAGCGGCTTCGGGCGCGATCAGAACCTGTGACCCTGAAGCCCCGCTCGTGAAGAACTCTAGCGATTGCGGACATCCCAACACCTCCAATCCCAACCAGGTGCACGTGCTTCTTCATACGAATACGACGATGATGAAGACAAACACCACGCCCACAGCAAAGTAGATGTGTGGGATGGGCAACGCTGCCGGCGGCAGATACTGGACCAGATTGTTGATCGTCTGCTCCATCTCCGGAATTGGCGGAGGCCAGATCACCAAATCGGTCGGATAGCCCGCCTGGTGCAGGTAATACCAAAGCGAACCGACGATCAGATAGCCGTTCAAGGTGCCCAAGAACATCCCCAACAAGAGTTCTTCAAGCCGCTCACGCGCCACCTTGGGTTCGAGCGCCCGGATGTGCGGCGTCTGGTAGCCAAAGAAGGCCAACAGAATCAGCAGACTCCCGCGGATCAGAAACTGCGTTTGACCGGGCTGCAGAAACAGCGCTGTGCGATAGGGCGAGATATAGGTCTCCAAGATGGCGTTCAAGAACAGCCCCAGCACCACTGCGCTGGTCACCAGAAGTTCCTTCGCCCAGCCGCGCATGGCCCCGATCACGCCAAACAGCACCACGAACATGCCGAAGAGCACCACCAGGCTAATCACGCGACGTCCGCCTTCATCTGCCCCACGGCCAAGATCTCTTCCGCTATGGCGCGGGAGGCGTTGGGCATGGCCAACGCACGCGACGCCTGAGACATGGCATTCAGACTCTCCTCGTCGTCCAGGAGTTCGACCAGCGCTGGCCAGAGACGCACGTTCAGCTCCTCGTCGGCCAGCTGGATGGCTGCGCCTCTGTCGACCAGGTAGTCAGCATTGACTTTTTGGTAGCGCCAAGCATGCGGATACGGCACCAGGATCGCCGGTAACCCAAAAACCGGGTATTCGCCGAGCGCCGATGCGCCGGCCCGAGAGACCACCACATCCGCCGAGACCAGAGCCGCCGCCATCTCATCGTGCAGGTACGGATAAGGGTGGTAGTCGGCCAGGCGCGGCGGCGACAGCTTCTTCTGCTCACGGGCCACCTGGGTCCATTCGCCTTCTCCCGTCAGATGGATGACCTGCGCCCGTCCCAACAGCCCCGGCAGAATTCGCCACAGCGCGCGGTTGATCGAGCGCGCGCCTCGGCTGCCGCCTTGGACAAGGACGACCGGACGATCCAAGCGCGAGGCCTAACCCGCGGCGCCCTTCTTCGCGGGTTAGGCCTCCGAAGCTCCGGCGAGTCGGATAACCGGTAATCCGGACCCGCTCGGACCCGCCGTAGTGGACAACTAAGTCTTCGGTGGTCACGCAGATCCTATCCGCCGTGCGAGCAATCACCTTGGCCGCCAATCCGGGCTCAATATCAGGCACGAATACCACCTTAGGAACCTTTCGGCCCGCCAGAGCCATGGGAATTCCCACATACCCACCTGTGAAAAAGATCACATTTGGCTGGAAGCTGCGGAGCACCGACCGCGCCGCCAGCGTTCCCGTGGCCAGCCGCCACATGTTCCCAGGCAGTGCCAGTGGGCCGACGCCGTGCACTCCGGCGGCCGGGATCGCTTTGAAAGCGAATCCCGCCCGGCGGACCAACTGCTTCTTCCATCCCGCCAAGTCCTCCGACCCATAGGACCTCGGCCCTCTCGCCGAGGGCGTCGATGACGGCCAAGGCGGGATACACTCCGCCGCCGGTGCCGCCAGCCGATACCAACAGTCGCAATGTGACCCCTTATGTCTTGGACTTCGGGTGTCTCACGCCTGGACACGTTGAGCAGCAGGCCCACGGCGGCCAGGGTTGTTACCAGGCTCGATCCTCCGTAGCTGAAGAACGGAAGGGCGTTGCCGGCGAATGGCAGCAGCCCCAGGAGCACGGACATGTTGACCATGGCTTCAATGCCCACCCAAAATGTGATGCCGCCCGCCAGGAGCATGCCCAGCCTGTCACGGGCTTCCATCGAGATTCGGAAGCCACGCCACATGAAGAACACAAACAGGGCAACCACCAGCAGGGCGCCCACAAGTCCCAGCTCCTCGCCGGTCACGGCGAAGATGCTGTCGGTGTGAGGCGCCGGCAGCAGCCCGAATTTCTCACGGCTCGCACCGAGGCCCCGCCCGAGCAGCCCCCCGGCTGTAAACGCCTGGAGGGAATGCTGGACGTGGTAGGAGGCCTTTTCGATATCCACCAACCCGGTCACGTAATCATTCCAGCGGGTGCGGCCAGTGGTCGTGACGCGCACGAGAAGGAAGGCCATGGCTCCGCCCACCGGCCGTGACGGCCACCGATTGCAAAAAGCGGGCACCTGCCATGTAGAACATGGTCACCGAGACGATGGCCACTGTCAGCACAGCGCTCAAGTCGGGCTGGAGCAGGATCAGCCCCCCAACCAACCCGATGATGACCATCAGGGGCAGGAAGCCGTATCCCCAATCCGTGACTTTCTCCCCTTTGGATTCCATCCAGACCGCCAGATAGATGATCATCGCCAGCTTGGCTAGCTCAGAAGGCTGATAGGATCCACCGAGGAACGCTCGCCGCGGACCAGCCCCCACCTGCACCAGAAGCACGATCAGCAGTGAACCGATGGCCAAACCGATCACGGGCAGCGCCAGCTTGCGCAGCCAGCTCAGCGGAAGGCGGGCGCCGATGAGCATGGCGACCAGCCCAACCGCCAGATTGATCAGCTGGCGTTTGAACAGGGCGTTCGGGTCCTCTGTCAACCGGTAAGAGACATCCCAACTTGCCGAATAGACCATCACCAGGCCATAGGCCAGCATGATTCCCACCGTCAGCAGGAGCCACGGATCGAGCCCGGTCTTTCGCAACCGGCGGATCCAGGCCTGACTCTTGAGACGCGTGTTGAACGTTATGTCGGTCATAGTTTGTTGACCAATGCCTTGAAACGATCGCCCCGGGCTTCGAAGTCCACAAAGGCGTCGAAGCTTGTCCCGCCCGGGGCAAGCAGCACAACGTCTTCGTCCTGAGCTAGCTCAGCCGCCCTGGCCACCGCAGCTTCCAGGTCGGAGCAGACATCCATGCTTTGAAGGTGGCTCCCGCTGGCACCCTTCATCGCCTCAGCGATCTTGGGAGCTGCCTCGCCGAAGAGAATGAGATGATCTACTCGTCGCGAAACCGTGTCGGTGAACGAGTCCCAGGGCAATTTCTTATCCCTGCCCCCGGCGAGAAGGATGATGGGCTCCGATTCGAACGATGCCAGCGACGCCAGTGTCCGTTCGGGGGCGGTGGCGATCGAATCGTCGTACCATTCGGCGCCATCCACCTTCCGCACGAATTCAAGACGGTGCGGCAGACCGGTGAATGTTTCCAGCCCCTGCCGGATGGCCGCCACGGGCAGGCCAGCCAGCACGCCGAGCGCCGACGCCGCCAGAGCGTTCATCTGGTTGTGCGCGCCTTTCAGAGCTCAAGGAGCCCAGCGGGGCCAGTGGCATGAGTGACCCATCCGAAATCCACACCATCTGACCATCTTCAATGAAGGCCCCCGTGTCCTCGGGCGGCTTACCCACGCCGAAGCTTGCCAAGCGGCCTCGGACCTCGGACCGCAGCCCCCATGCTCCGGGGTCATCGTGGCCGAGCAGCGCCATATCGCTTGACGATTGGTGCGCCAGAATCTGCGCCTTGGCCCGGGTGTAGTCAGCCATGTCCACATGCCGGTCCAGGTGATTGGGCGTGATGTTGAGCACCGCCGCCACTTTGGGGCTGACTGTCATCCACTCGAGTTGAAACGATGACAACTCGACCACGACCAGGTCATCCGGCGACATTTCCGGGAGATCCGTTAGGAGAGGTCTTCCGATGTTGCCGCCCACCCATGTGCGTCTCGACGTGTCGGCGGCTGCCATGGCTCCCAGCAGTGCCGTGGTGGTTGACTTGCCGGCTGATCCAGTGATTCCCACTGTCAGGCACGGGCAACCCTCAAGGAGGATTTGCGAGTCGTTGAGGATTGGAATGCCGCGGCGGCCAGCTTCCTGGACAATAGGCAGATCGGAAGGCACGCCGCCGGACAGGCACAGACGATCGGCGTCATCCAACAATTCGAGCGGGTGTCCACCGAACACGTAGCGAATCGGCAGACCCGCAAGCTGTCGGCGCGCCTCAACCAGCTGATCCGCCGGCTTGCGGTCGCTGACGATTACCTCGGCCCCTTCGGTCGAGAGGTATCGTGCAAGCGCCTTTCCCTGACGGGCCAATCCGATCACCACCACCCGAAGATCACTCCAATCCGTCAAAGGCGAGACCTCAGGCGGCCTTTCGCCGCCCGTTGCTCTGGCTCTGCGCTCCCTGGTCCACGCCCAGCCAGAAGTGGTGCGGCATGACGGCGGTCGCGCCGCGGATCTCGATCTGCCAACCTTGGTGTCGCCCTCCGGCAGCATGCTCGGATGGACGGCACACAGATTGGGCGACTCCTCGTACTTGTCCTGGTAATAGGCGACGGCCAATTCCACCTTCTCCGTCAACGGTCGGTTGCTGTCATCGAACCAAAGCATGCCGGTCTCCATTGCGTGTCTCCTTTCGATCAGATCAAAGCCAGGGCGATTCCGATCATGGCGGACAGCAGGCTCACCAGCCAGAATCGCTGCACGATTTGTGTTTCACTCCAGCCGTTCAACTCGAAGTGGTTGTGGATTGGGCGCCATCTTGAACAGCCGACGGCCCTTGGTCAGCTTGAAGTACGCCACTTGTAGGATGACGCTCAGGGTCTCGCTCCCGGGGATGATGGCGATCACCACCAGTAGGGGCCATTGGCCCGTCATCAGGGCCACGGTCGCCAGGGTGGCGCCCAAGGGAAGGGAACCGGTGTCACCCATGAAGAGCTCAGCCGGGTGTGCGTTGTACCAAAGGAAAGCAAACAGGGCGCCGACGATGGTGAAGCTGAAACGGAGCAGGAACACCTGCCCCTGGAGCGCTGCGATGACGCCGAAGGCAGCGAAGGCGGTGGCGGAAATCAAGCCGGCCAGGCCGTCCAACCCATCCGTGAGATTGATGGCGTTGCTGCCGCCGACGATCCAAAACATGGCGATCGGCACGTACCAAATTCCCAGATCGATCACTTCTGGCACGTTGGGCAGGATCATATTGGGCGAGTGCAAGCCGTACTTCAACACCAAGGCTGCCCCAAGGGCGATCACGATCTGCCAAATTAGCTTCCACCGGCCGCGCATCCCTATCGGGCCCTCGCGCCCGTCTTGACGCGCCCGGATGCCCAACCAGTCGTCATAGCTTCCCAGGGCGGTGAAGGCGATCATCACTAACAGGGGCAGCAAGATCGAATTCCCCAGGACGGTCAGGTCACTGGCGATCGAAACCAGATTCAGCACCCCGGTGATCAGCACCACGGGGATAATGAAGAGCCAGCCACCCATGGTTGGCGTGCCCAGCTTGGTGAAATGGCGGGCCGGACCCTCGATCCGTATCTGCTGTCCGACCTTGAGCATACGCAGGACGCGGATGAAGGGCCCGCCCCAGATGACGGTCAGCAAGAAGGCGATTCCGCCCAGTGTGAGCGCCATGGCGGTCTGGCTCATCGCCGCTGCTCCAGTTCGTTCACAATCGTGTCCATGTGCATGCCGCGCGAGCCCTTGACCAACACCACGTCTTCCGATCCAATGTGCTTCTTGAGGAACTTAATGGCTTGTTTCGGTCGGTCGACCTCGACAACGTTCGCTTCTTGCAGGCCGGCTTTGATCGCCTCTTGTGCAATCCAGCGCGCCTTTTCGCCAACTGTGATCAGCTGGTCAACTACTTCCGCGGCGCGGGCGCCCACCATCCGATGACCGCGTTCTTCGAAGCTTCCCAACTCCAGCATGTCGCCTAGGACGGCTGTCTTCCTACCGTCCAAGTCATCCAGCAGATTCAGGGCAGCAATGGCGAGGCCGGGGCGGCGTTGTACGTGTCATCCAACAGGATGGCACCCTTCGGTCCGGTGACGGCCATCAGGCGCAGCTGTGAGGGCGTAGTCTGCAGCCCGCTGACGATTTCCTCCCAGGTCAGCCCCTCCACCAGGCCAACCGCCGAAGCCCGCAGCACGGTGTGGACTGAGTGGCGCCCCAGCAGGGGACGCGGACATGGATGGACTCGCCCTGGTAATGCAGGACCAGCCGGATTCCCTCCAAGCCCAAGACCTTCGACCTCATCGGCCCAGAGATCCGAATCGCTTGCGAGCCCATAGGTGAAGACTCGCGCCTGGGTCCTTATCCGCCATGCCAATAACCAGGGGATCATCGTTGTTCAGGATGGCCACGCCTTCTGGCGCCGGGAGGCAAGCTCTCGACCAGTTCGGACTTGCCGTCGACAATGGCATCCAATGTCTTGGCGCGTTCGAGATGCACCTGGCTGATGTTGGTTACCACGCCGACCGCCGGTCGGGCGATCTGGCACAACAGGGCAATTTCGCCCGGCACATAGAAGCCCATTTCCAGAACGGCTCGTTGGTGACGCTCGGTTAGACCCAACAGGCTGAGCGGAAGCCCAATCTCGTTGTTCAGGTTCCCCGGATTCTTCGAGTGTTCGGTAGCGACGCTCAAGGACCTCGGATGTGAGCTCTTTGGTGGTCGACTTGCCAACGCTTCCAGTAATTCCGATCACACGTACGTTGAGCTGCTTGCGCCAATGCGCCGCCACCTTCTGCAGCGCCTCGAGTGTGTTGTCCACCTGCAACCCGCACGGGGAATGTCCACGCCTCGACCGGCGGGAGCTTCGCCACCGCGGAGATCGACGACCGTGCCCGATTCCGTCCGGGGCGTCTTCCACCAGGGCCAAGACGGCTCCGTGTTCGAAGGCATCGTCGACAAATGCATGCCCATCCGTGCGCTTGCCCTCTCATGGCAACGAACATCGACCCTGGCTTGGCTTCGCGCGAGTCGACGACGGCTCCGGTGATCGGCCGATCGACACCCGGCCGGGTCTGCGTCAGAGCTTCAACCACGTGGTCGAGCGTCAACATATCAGCACGCTCGCCTCAGCCTCCTGAGCCCATCTGCGCCCGAACCGAATCGGGAGGGATGTGCATCAAGACGACCAGCCGCTGGACGACTTGCTGGAACACCGGCGCAGCCACCACCGAGCCCCAGGGCGACGTCTTGGGTTTGTCGAGGCGGACCAGGACCAGGAACTGCGGATCCGCCAGTGGACCCCAGCCGATGAACGATGCAATGGTCAGATTGGGGTCGTAGCCGTAGTCCGTGGGAACCTGGGCTGTGCCCGTCTTGCCGGCCAACTCATAGCCGTTAACATGCGCATACTGGGTTTCGCCGCTCAGCGATTGGCTGAGCATCTGGGACAGGGTGTCGGCGGTCTGCTTTGGAGATCGGTTGGCCGAGCACGGTGGTCTTTGGCCAATAGGCGCCCTGCGGTCCGACAACCTCTCGCACCAGGTGAGGTTGGACCATCACGCCACCGTTGGCCACGCCGCTGACGGCGGCCAGCAGCTGCACGGGAGTCACGGAAACCCCTGGCCGAACGAATTCGTGCCCAGATCCGACTCAGTCCATAGCGGATGGCGCGGCGTCCTCAATTGTCCGGCGACCTCGCCGGCCAAGTCGATTCCCGTCAGGCGGCCAATGCCGAAGTTGGCCAAGATACTGATAGAAGTCCTTGGCCCCCAGCTTGTCCGAGGCCACGTAGGCCAGACAGACGTTGAGCGAGTGCTGCATGCACCCGGTCATGGTTTGCGGGCCCCACGCGCTTCCGTCCCAATTCAGGATTTCGTGGCCCACCGACCTCGATCGATCCAGTGTCGACAAAGGTGGTGTCAGGCGTGACAGCTCCCGTGTCGAGCGCGGCGGCCATGGTCAGGATTTTGAAGGTCGAACCCGGTTCGTACTGCGCGCTCGCTCCAGGCGTGATCACCGGCTCTTTGCCCTGCTTGTCCGGCTTGAGCCAGGGCTGATAGTTGTTGGGGTCGAGCTCAGGCGACGCCGCCATGGCCAGGATTTCGCCGGTGTGCGGGTCCATGACAATGATCTGGCCGCTTTCAGCCTGGCTGGACTTGATGGCCTCCTTGAGCGCGTCCTCCACCATCTGCTGAATCTCGGTGTCGATGGTCAAAACCAGGTTGACACCGGCCGGCGGGTTGGGTTCGGGCCGGGCTTCGGGCGGGATCAAAGGCTGTTCGATGGTGATTGGCTTGCCTGCCAGCCACTCGTCGTAGTAGCCTTCCACCCCGAAGAAGCCTTTGCCTTCTTCGTTAACAAACCCAAGCACGTGGCCAGCCAGTGTTCCAGCCGGATAGACGCGCTTGGGCGCCGACACCAGCGCCAGGCCGCTGAGGTCTGGCGCCGTCGGATCGGCCAAGAAGCCGTTGAGCACATCGGCCACCGATTGATCGACGGTGATGGGCAGATTTCCGCCCTGTTCATCTGGGCGTGTGAGCCGGATCCTGAACTGTCCCTGGCTGGCCCAGTCGCGGGTCAATTGGTTGTGCAGGTCTTCGAAGGGAATTACCAGCAGCTTGGACAGCACGGCAGCAATGTCCTGCTGGCTCTGCGGCGTGAGCTGGCGAATCTCAATCTCGATGTGATACAGGTTGGCGTTGGTGGCCAGGATTTGGCCATCCCGATCGTAGATCAGGCCGCGCGCCGGCACGACTTGCTCCACTCGGCCAACGCTGGCCTCGCCCCTGGCAGCGAAGATCGGCGCATAAGGCCCGAACTGCACCCTTACCAATTGAATAAGGAGCGTGGTGGCCACGAGACCCATAACGATCAAGATGCTGGTGACTCGGACTCGGGCCTGGGAGTGCTCCGGGTTCAAGGCTGCCCCCCCGACTTGCCGAACACACGCGTCAGCCACTCGCCCAGCGTCTCGGTATATGCGGGGGAAAGCATGGCCGCCGATCCTTCGGTGGAAGCGGGCGGCCGGGGCGCCACAAAGGGTGCTGGCGGTTCGTAGCCCGGCACCTTGAGATATTGGATTTCATCCGGCGTGGCCGGGCGGAAACCAAGGGCAATGGCGCGGGCCATCATTCGCTCCGGCGCCGTGAGCTCAGCCAATTGAGCGGTCAGCTGCTTGTTGGCCTGAAGCAGATCGCGCTTGTGGGATTCGAGCGTCAGCACCTGACGCCCGGCATCGGCGACTTTAGCGCTCACAGCCAAGTACATCCCCCCTACGCACAGCAGCGTGATCACCAGCAAGACAGCCCGGCTGGTGGAACGCACAGCGAGGCGCCAACCCGTGCGCCGCGAGGCCTGAGGTCGTCTTTGATTGGCAACCATCATGACTTACACCACCCAACGCGTTCCTTGCAAGGATCATGCCGGCCCCACATGCTCAGCCACTCTCAGTCGTGCGCTGCGGGCTCTTGAGTTCTCCGCGAGCTCGGCCAGACCGGGCCGAATGGGCTTGCGGCTGATGAGCTTGACGCTTGCCTTGTGTCCGCAGGTGCACGTCGGCTGATCGGGCGGGCAGATGCAGTCCATGGACTCGCGTTTGAAGAACTGCTTCACCATACGGTCCTCGAGCGAATGAAAGGCGATGACCGCCAGGCGCCCGCCTGGTGCAAGCAGCCCAACAGCAATCTTCAAACCCCTGTCCAACTGGCCGAGCTCATCATTGACCGCCATTCGCAGCGCCTGGAATGTCTGGGTCGCCGGGTGGAGCCTCCCCCCTGCTCGGCCGACGCTTCCGGCCACAATCCGGGCCAGCTGGCCGGTCGACGTCACCGGCCGGGCTCCGACGATCGCTCGGGCGATCCGCCTCGACCGCCGCTCCTCCCCGAGCGTGAAGATCACATCCGCCAGGTCCGTTTCCGACCAGTTGTTGACCATGTCCCCGGCGCTCAATGTCTGCTGCGGATCGAATCGCATATCGAGCGGACCATCCTCTTTGAAAGCGAATCCTCGCCGGGGGTCATCCAGCTGCATGGATGACAAGCCCAGATCGAGCAGAATACCGTCCACCGTCTGCCAGCCTATGGCAATCACCTGCGCACCCATCTCGGCATAAGGCGCCTGCCGGAGCTGCACCCGCCTGCCAAACCCTGCCAGCGTTCTGCTGGCGATGTCGACCGCCACTGGGTCGCGATCCAGACCCAGCAGGAGGCCGTCGGGAGCGGAGGACCGGAGCACCCCCTCAGCGTGACCCCCAGCCCCGACCGTCCCATCCACATAGCGTCCACCGGCGCGCGGCAGTAGCGCCGAGAGGACTTCCTGGTAAAGAACGGGGCGGTGATAGGGAGCATGTGGCGCGTCAAGTGACGGCCCCATGCCCTACTCCGCCGACGACAAATCGAATTCGATGAACCGCTTGGCATTGACCTCGGGATCGCTCACCGAAGCCAACTCATCCGACCAGAGCTCGGAACTCCAAATCTCGAAGTACTCGCCGGCGCCCACGATCGTCACCTCGCCCTCCAACTGCGCATACTCTCGCTGGAAGGGGGGCACGAGGATTCTGCCGGCTGAGTCGAGGCCGATGTCGGCTGCCCGACCGAAGATCACGCGGCGGATGGCTCTCGCTTCGGGATTGGTGGTGGTGAGGGTAGCGGCGCGTTGGGCCATGCGCTGGAAGTCTTCCGTGGTATAAACGACCAGATTGCGCTCGAAGCCCTGCGTGACGTTCGCGCCCGAGGCCAGGGCAGCCCGGAAGGTAACCGGTATCGTGATCCGGCCCTTGGAGTTGATCGAATGGACGAACTGCCCTAGGAACATGTGTTCTAATCTCTGCCTAAATGCCGAGACGCCGGCGGCTCCGGCGTCCCACTTTCTCCCACTTTTCCCCACAATTTGACACAGCATATACCATTTTTGGGAGCGATGCAACCCTGAAACGCCACCCAACCGGCTGGTACTGTCCTCCTAGCTTGGTAGTCCGACTACGCGAAAGCAGGGCAAAATTGATCCGGCTGGGATGGCGCCCCACCGACGCCGGCGGTGCACGGATGGGCTTCTGCGCAACAAGGGGCGTTGCATCAAATGAGAACCGGCCCCGAAGGGCCGGTTGGTGGGGCAGGTCATCCTGTAAGCCGCGTTCTGTCCAGTGGGCAGTTTCGAAACGGCAGAGCCGACCGACATACACCACCTGGGCGATCATCTATCTGGACCCAACCTCGCGGCCGGGCTCGAGCGGCCGACCCGGAGCTCGAGGAGAGCGAGCTGCTCCCCGTCCCGAAGGACTTCGCTCCTGCTTGGCCTTGCTCCCGGTGGGGGTTGCCTGGCCGTCGGCATTGCTGCCGGCGCCGGTGGTCTCTTACACCACCTTTTCACCCTTACCCGAGAGTCAAAGCACCACGTGGTCTCGCCGAAGCGAACTGCGCTGTATTCGACCCTCGGGCGGTTCTTTTCTGTGGCCCTATCCGCGGGTTACCCCGCCCGGGTGTTGCCCGGCACCGTGCTCTGTGGAGCGCGGACTTTCCTCGGACGCCCTTCAACAAGCTCAGGACGCCCGCGATCGCCCGGATGACCTTGCCTTGCCCAAATCATAAGCGGATTGGGGGGCGCGGTCAACGGCTACGCCTTGCCAAGGCTGGATTCTCAAGGATGGCATCTTATCCTATTCTGACACTTCAGGGTTATTCTCAGGGTGATAGTCGGCCGAGGCTCAGTCTCAAAGCGCCGACTGCATGACCGCTTGCTATCCACCTGGGCGGGCGATATAATGCGATCCGGGTGGGGCAAGATGGAGGTCTTAGATGCCCGTCTATTCGTACCGGTGTGAAAACTGCGGCGTTCAATTCGATAGGCGCCAGAAATTCACCGACAAGTCTCTTACGAAATGCCCTGAGTGCGGCGACAAGTCGCTGCGCAAGCTCTTTCAACCGGTTGGCATCGTGTTCAAAGGCTCCGGGTTCTATGTAACGGACAACCGCTCATCGAAGAACCCCGCCTCGCGCACCAGCCATGCAAATGGCAGCGAGTCTTCTAGCAAAGATGAGCCGGAAAAGAAGGCTGCCCCATCTCCGAAAGAAGATTAGGGCAGCACACACACGCTGATTGGCAGCGGCCCGAGCGGCCGCTTTTTTGTTGGATTACATCTGAAAACCGCCGGAAGCGGACACGACTTTCCACTCGAAATTGGTGACAAACTCCAGCAGATTGTCTTTGAGGCTGCCCCAGTCATCTGTGGCCAGGGCAGTCTCCATCTCTCCCAAATCATCGGTCACGCCGCCAGTGAGGATCTGCGGGCGGTCCCCGTAGGTCGTGTACCAGGCCTCGGTCGGTTGGATGCCGAGGCGCTGCATCCCCGGCACGAACTCGCGAACCACGAACTCGAAGTACTCCTGTTCGCGCCCTGGAATGATGTCCCACGTCATCAGGAGTTTGACGGTCATGTCCACCCTACCTCACGTGACCTGCCGAACCTAGCAGGAAATACCAAGAGCTGCACGAACTATGTTCACCCGCTTCGCTCAAGCAGGACCACCTGCGTCTCTTCCGAGAGCGCACTCTTGGTGATCTTCAGCGAGGGCTGGGCTTCGGCATTGGATATGCCCATCTCTGATAGAAAGGGATCGACGGTGCCCAGCTCCAGCTTCTCCTTGCCCGTCTTGTAGTGCATCGGGATCACCAGCGAAGGCTCGATCAGACTGATCGTCTCCGCCGCCTGAGCAGGCGAGAGCGCCGAGCCCCCTCCGACTGGGACCATGGCGACGTCGACCGCCCCCAGATCCTCAATCTGTGACTGAGAGGGCACGCTGGCCAGATCGCCAAGATGCACGAGGGTCACATCCTCATATTCAAACATAAACAGTATGTTGCGCCGCCCGTTTTCCTCGTCTTCTTTCTTCCCGCCGTCGAGGACAATCCCCGTGATGAACACCCCGCCGATTTCGTACTCCCCGGGGCTGGTGATGGCGCGGAACCCCTTGCGCACACTTTCGACTGAAGCATGGCCGGGAGATTCGTGGCTGATCGTAACGATATCGGCCTTCAGCTTCAGCTGCGGCAAACCGGTGCTCGAACCGAATGGGTCCGTCACGACGGTCGCCATGCCGCGCTGAGTCAATCGAAAGCAAGAAAGCCCGTGCCAGATGATCTCCATGCACCCTCCTGAACAATGTGCGCGTGATTATACACGAGGCATTTGGCCGCCTGCAAAAGCCTATAATCTGGGGTATGAACGAGGCATCGATCGACCTGCATGCTCTGCTGATGGGCGGTGGAAGGGTCGACGGACCCGACGGTGGAGGGGCCCGGCTCTGGATACCTCCCATGCCTTCCGGCTATGCCAACGCCCAGCTCGACGATCACCGCACTCTTCCCCGCGGCAATTTCCCTTGGCGGCCTCCGGTGACCCTGCGTGTTCGCGCCCGAACGTCGGCTGCTACGCCATTGGGTACTTTGGGATTTGGATTTTGGAATGACCCCTTTAGCCTGACTTTTGGCCAGGCCGGCGCCGCCCGCAAACTCCCCGTGCCGCCGCGCGCGGTCTGGTTCTTCTACGGATCGCCACCCAGTGACATGCTGCTTGCCCCCCCCAATCCGGGCTGGGGCTGGAAAGCACAGATCATCGACGCGCCATCGGTGCCGGGCTGGCTGCTGGCGGGTCCGGCGGCAGTTGCCTACGCTATTGCCAAACTCCCCATCTTGCGCCGGCCGCTGATGCGCACGACTTTGCGCTTCATCGCCTGCGATGAACGCGTCCTGGAGGCGGGCCTGGATACATGGCATACTTACGAGATTCGCTGGGGGCAAGACGGTGTGACGTTTGCGGTGGATGGCGTTTCCCAATTGGAGAGCTCGATGTCCCCGGACGGCCCGCTTGGCTTCGTGACCTGGATCGACAATCAATACGCCATCGCTTCGCCAACCGGGGGGCTCAAGTTTGGCGTCCTTGCCACACAGACCGAGCAGAGCCTCGAACTCACCCACCTCAAGCTCGGTCGGGACGCAGACCAGGCCGGCTCCAACCGGGATGCGAACGTTTAAGACCTTTCCACCGAGGAGACCAAGGCATGCAAGAAAGACAGCTGGGAACCACCGACCTGAGACTCTCCCGGATCGGCCTTGGCACGTGGGCCATTGGCGGCAGTGGCTGGGCGGACGCCTGGGGACCGCAGGACGATCAGGATTCCATCGACACAATCCATGCTGCCCTGGACTGCGGAATCAACTGGCTTGATACAGCTCCTGTATACGGCTTTGGCCATTCGGAGGAAGTCGTCGGCCGCGCAATTGCCGGCCTGCACGATCGTCCGGTCATCGCCACCAAATGCGGCCTCCACTGGGACCTCGCTGGCCGCGTCTACGGCGAGCTTTCAGCCTCGTCCGTCATCAAGGAGGCCGAGGATAGCCTGCGTCGGTTGAACATTGACACTATCGACCTCTACCAGATCCACTGGCCTGACCCACACGAAGACATTGAGGAAGCCTGGCTGGCGATCGGGCGCCTGATTGACGCTGGCAAGGTCCGCTTCGGAGGCGTTTCAAACTTCAGCCCGTCGCAAATGCGATCAGTGCTAGCCCACCACCCCATCGCCTCCCTCCAGCCCCCGTACAGCATGCTTCGACGCCAGGTTGAGGATAAAATCCTATCCTTCTGTTCCGATCACGACATTGGCGTTATCCCCTACAGCCCCATGCAGAAAGGGTTGCTCACCGGCAAGGTCTCGGCCGAATGGGTCGAGGCCCTTCCCGCCGACGACAACCGCCACCAGGACCCTCAGTTTCAGCCGCCTGAATTGGAGGCCAACATCGAGCTGGCCAATGGTCTCTCCCGCCTTGCGCACGAGACCGGCCACAGCGCGGGTCAGTTGGCCGTCGCCTGGGTCCTGCGCCGTCCCGAAGTGTCGGCGGCCATCGTCGGAGCCAGGCGACCGGACCAAATCAAAGAGACCGCCGAAGCAGCGGATTGGACGCCGTCGGAGTCAACGTTCAGGCGCATTGACGATCTGCTCAGCGCCCACGCACAAACCTTGGCAGCATGACCGTTCCGGACACATCAGACCGTCGCTCTTTCGGCCGCGTCCAACGCGTCTGGCTGAAGTTTGCCTTGGCCATCGGGCTTGCGCTCGCTGCTTTGTTGGCCGGGACCACCGGTATTGGCCCGTGGCCCGAATCGGGGTTCGTGAGTGGGCTGATCCTGGTTGCCAGCGGGCCTTTGTTCGCGCTACGACTTAAGGCATCCCGCCAATCCGGGGGCGAGCCATCGACAAGAAGCTGGCCATGGGATAAGCTGCCGTGGCTCACAGCCCTGGTGGGCCTTGCCGAGATCCTGGCCGTTTTGGCGCAGGCCATGGCCGGTCGCTAGAACCGAGAGCAGCACACTCGGAGGCAGTCTCCACAATGCAGATCCTGATGCTGGATATGGACAGCGTGCTGCTTACCCCAATGGGCTACTACCGCGCCTTGCAGGAGACCGTGCGGCTGGTCGCCGCGACGCTCGGCTACACCGGCCGCCATTTGACGCGGGATGAGATCGAAGGTTTCGAAGCCGCCGGCGTGACCAGTGAATGGGAGTCAAGCGCCATCTGCGCCTGCCTATTCCTTCGCCAAGCATGGCGGGCCGGGATCGATATCGACCTACCCGACGTCCCGCCGCTACCGGATGTCCCTCGACATGGGCTGGCGTGGCCTGATCTGGAGGGGTTCTTCGAGTCGCTTGCCGATCGTGACCCCAACGTGCGCCCCTTGGTCCGAGCCGAGGCCCTGCTCGTCGATTCCGAAATCAATCAAGAGCGAAGTGCGCGCTATCGGGACCTGCTTCGCCATGCCAGGCGAATTGACGGGTCGCTGACCCACCGGCTATTCCAAGAGCTCGCACTCGGTAGCCCCAGTTTTCAAGAGACCTACCAGCTGGAGCCGCATCTTCACGTGCCCAGCTACCTGTTCGAGTACGACCAAAGCTGCCTTACAGTGGCGCATCAGGCGCAGTTGTTGGCCTGGCTTGACCATCCAGACCATAAGGCGGTGATCTTCACCAATCGACCTTCGGCCCCTCCCGATGGCTTTTTCGACACCCCGGAAGCCGAATTGGGGCGGGATGTCGTCGGTCTTGACCCCGTCCCGATCCTCGGCGGAGGCGGGATGGGTTGGCTGGCAACGCAACACGGCGTGGACGTAGGGGCCTACATGAAACCTTCCCCCGTCCACGCGCTGGCGGCGTTGGCCCTGCTGACCACAGGCGATCAGGTGCAGTCGCTGAGGGCCGCTCACGATCTGGCGTCCGGTACACCCCACCCGGCATTCGACGGGCTGCACGGCTCGCAAGTATTCGTATTCGAAGATTCCGTCAAGGGACTGGAGAGTGCGGACATCGCGCGTGGAGCTGCTGGCTGGGCTGGGGATTGCGTTGGAGCTCACGCCGTTTGGGATCAGCCAAGGAGGGCCAAAGAGGGAGAAACTGGCCGCCAGGGGGGTAGTTGTTTACGATGACATCTCTAGCGCGCTACTGCAGGTGCCCGGCCTATTGAAACCATAAGATCACTATCCGAGCGTGTGAGGGAGCCTTCCTTGACACCCCCCCTCCCGAACGGTACAATCGCTGGCGTGCCGAGATAGCTCAGTTGGTAGAGCACGCGACTGAAAATCGCGGGGTCGTCAGTTCGATTTTGACTCTCGGCACCAGGTCCGAACCGCAAGGACGGCATCCAAAAGGACACCCCTGCAAGGGGTGTTTTCCGTTACGTCGATCTGAGGCCGGACGTTGAACAGGTTAGGTCTCGCCGACCTCGCCCAATTGCCGACGGGCTTCCTGCCTCAAAGCGTCTATTGGTTTCAGCTCCGAGTCTTGGGCTTCAAAATACCAATGTTCCCAGCCGTTGCACGGTGAACCGTCTCGCAGGTGGCGCCCGGCCTGATGGATCGAACCTTCAAAGCCATCCACGCGCAGCTGTCCGTCTGGCTTGACCGTCGCCTGACGCGACCGATCGGCCTGGAAATAGAGGCGCTGGCCTGGCTGGACCAGATTCAACTCGAGCAGCTGGGCGAACGGCACCCGGCGCAGCTTTGCACGGTGGTCGCGGACGTCAAAGGTGGCGTCGTCGAGCGGCTCGGGGACTACCGAGGCAAGCCGCTCGCGGGCGATGCCCACGTAGTCCTCGTCGCGCTCGATTCCGATCCAACGCCGGTGGAGCCGTTTGGCGACCGCCCCTGTGGTGCCGGTGCCGAAAAAAGGATCCAACACCACATCCCCGGGATTGCTCGTCGCCACGAGCACCCGGTACAAGAGCGCCTCCGGTTTCTGCGTCGGGTGCGCCCGGCTGCCGTCGACCTTTATTCGCTCCGAGCCTGAGCAGATGGGGATCAGCCAATCACTTCGCATCTGCAGGTCGGCGTTGATATGCTTCATGGCGTGGTAGTTGAATGTGTAGCGTGAAGCCTTGTCGCGTGCCGCCCAGATCAGCGTCTCATGGGCATTGGTGAATCGGACACCGCGGAAGTTGGGCATCGGATTGGTCTTGACCCAAACCACATCGTTCAGAAACCAGAATCCGAGATCCTGCATGATGCGTCCCAAGCGGAAGATGTTGTGATAGGTCCCGATCACCCACAAGGTGCCGTCCTGCTTGAGGACTCGGCGGCAGGCCGAGAGCCAGGCTCGGCTGAAGGAGTCGTAAGCTTCAAAACCCTCGAAATGGTCCCAGTCTTCGTCGACACCTTCAACTCGGGTCATATTTGGCCGGTACAGGGTCTGAGTCAGCTGAAGGTTGTACGGCGGGTCGGCGAAGACCATGTCGATCGAACCGGCGGGCAAGTCGGCCATGACCTGCAGGCAATCCCCCTGGAGGACCTGATCGATCGGCAACGCGTCATTCATGATAGGTATTTTAGGCCCGAACCGGTGTTGAAGAGGACCACGCTTTCGTCCGGCCCGATCCAACCTGCCTGGCTCAGCTTGCGAAGTGCGGACAGCGTGGCAGCGCCCTCGGGGCAAGCCAATATCCCCTCTAAGCGCGCCAAGTCCGCCTGGGCGGCGAGAATGTCGCCGTCTTCCACGGCGACGGCGGTGCCATTGGACTGTCTGATTGCCCTCAGTATCAGCCGGTCGGCGAAGACAGCCGGCACGCGCAAACCGGCGGCCAAGGTGTGGGCGTCGCGCCAGGGCTGGGTGCGATCAGCGCCCTGCTCCACGGCGCGCACGACCGGCGCGCAGCCGCTGGCCTGGACGCTGACCATCTTCGGCCGTTTGGGGCCGATCCAATTCAGGGCTTCGAGTTCATCGAAGGCTTTCCACATGCCGACCAAACCAGTGCCCCCGCCGGTCGGGTAGATGATGACATCGGGAAGCTCCCAGTCGAAAGCCTCGGCCAGTTCGAGCCCCATGATCTTCTTGCCTTCCACCCGATAGGGCTCGCGGAAGGTCGAGACGTTGAACCAGCCGTGGGCTTGCGCCGCCTCGGCCGCCTGGCGGCCGGCTTCGTCGATCAAACCGTCCACCAGGTGCAGGTGGGCGCCGTGGGCCCGAACTTCGATCTGATTGAGCTCGGGCGCGTCGGCGGGCATGAAGATGTGGGCTTCTGCCCCGGCTCGGGCGGCATAGGCTGCCAGCGCACCGCCGGCGTTGCCCGCGGTGGGGATAACCAGGCCCGTGACTCCGAGCTCGATCGCCCGGGAGACGGCCATTGCCAGGCCGCGTGCCTTGAACGTCCCCGTTGGGTTGACGCCTTCTTCCTTAATATACAAGTGTTCGACGCCGGTCTGTTTCGCCGTGCGGCCGGCGTCGATCAAGGGCGTGTTCCCCTCGCCGAGCGTTACGGCATGAGCCGGATCAGACAGCGGCAAGAGCTCGGCCCAATGCGGGGGGCCTTGAGGCCGATTGGCGATGGCCCTGCGGTCTAACCCCTCACCCAGACCGGCCAAGTCATACCGGGCAAGCAGCGGGGATTGGCATTCAGAACAGATCGTCTGCAGGCGATCGATCTCGAACTTCGCGTGGCATTCGGGGCATTCAAGGTGCGAAAGATAGCTGGCCATGTTAGCTCCGGTTTTCTGGCGAACCCATCCTACTTTACTCCGGGGGGAGTCCGCCCACAAGGTGGGCCGCAGCGGAATCCTTTTGATTTGTGAAATCTGTCACAATACGATGTTATGGGGATCCCCTGACCCACGCCTTGTCCGGCCACCTTGACGGGAGTTGGGCTTCACGGTATCCTTCCGATGCGCGTCGCGGGTGTAGTTCAGTGGTAGAACGCTTCCTTGCCAAGGAAGAGGTCGTGGGTTCGAATCCCATCGCCCGCTCTGCCAAGACATCAGCCCTCAGCGTTCAGCCGTCAGCTCAGAGTGTCCAACGGGACGTCCAGGCTGAGGGGTGAGATCTGAGGGCTGATGAGTTGCGTGGCGACGTAGCCAAGTGGTAAGGCAAGGGTCTGCAAAACCCTCATTCACGGGTTCGAATCCCGTCGTCGCCTCTGAGGCAATGCAAGACAATACCGGGCAACACGAGGCAATATCAGACAATATCAGAGGGCAGACGAGGGGGTTGTCGAAGAGATCACACCAATCTGTGTATGTCCTCAGAACAATTGGGACAGAAGCTTGGCTCCACAAGTAGAGTTTTTTCGGTCCCCCGTCACCCTGGAGTATATGCCCTTTGCTGCCGGAAATGATCCCTTCGGCGTAACTGCAGGGTCCTGCGCTTGATCTCGTCCCGTCGACCTTTGACCTCCTCTGCTCGCCCAAAGTAGACATCGGCTGGGGTCAGATTGTCCAGCGCCTCATGGTACCGGGCGTTGTTGTAGTACTTCACGAAAGCCCCGATGGCGGCTTCAAGTTCTGATGGGGAGTAGTAGTTCTCCAACCGGACAACGTTCTTCCCTGGACGAGCGCAGGGATCGTCATCGACCGGTGCCAGCGCTCGATTTTGCCCTGGGTCATTGGGTGATAGGGCGCACCGCGTACGTGATCCATCTGCTTGCGATGGAGAAACGTGGCCAGATCCTTGGAAAGATAGGCAGGGCCGTTGTCCGAGAGCAGGCGGGGCCGGTGGCGCACCCGGGCCGTTTCCAGCCCGGCTTTGTCCAGTGCCATCTTCAAGGTCTCTTCAACGTCATCCGACCCCATGCTGCTGGAAAGCCTCCAGGCAATGATGTAGCGGGAGTAATCATCCAGGATCGAAGAAAGGTAGTACCATCCCCAGTGGTTGAAGACCTTGAACTGGGTGAAGTCGGTCTGCCACAGCTCGTGCACTCGCTGGGTGGGCTTTTCGAACTTCTCCCGGGCAGGCACCATCTGGAAGACCGGGCTCTGGACCAGGTCGAAGCCCTTCAGGATGCGATACACGCTGGATTCCGAGACGAAATAGCCTTGTTGATCGGTGAAAAGCCAGGCGATCTGCCGCGGGGATTTCTCCGGATGGGCAAGAGCCAGGGCAACGATCTGATCTGAGACAGGAGGAGGGATCCGGTTCCAGAACTGCCTCGGCTCAGGCTGCCTGTCCATCAAGCCATCGAAGCCTTCCTCCTGATACCGGCTGTACCAGCGATAGAAGGTACTGCGTGCCACATCCAGTTCGGCACAGGTCTTCCTGATTGAGAGATCGGAGTGCTCCACCAGATGGATGATCTCCATCTTCTCCTCGGGGGTTCTGCGGATCATTCGTTCCACGTTTCGTCCCCCAACCCCAGCAAGCTTTTTTTCAGCACGCGGTTCTTCAGGGACAGCTCCGCCACCAGCAGCTTCAGCTGATCGAGTTCCTTCCGCAGTTCCTTGACCTCTTCGCTGGTGGCCTGACGCTGGGTGTCTCCAGCCAGGCGGTGCTTCCCGGCTTCCAGGAATTCTTTCGACCACTTGTAGTACGAATTCTGGTTGATGCCCTCCCGACGACAGAGCGCCGCCACCGTCAGGTCACCCCGCAACCCCTCGATCACGATCCGAATCTTTTCTTCGGCGCTGTACTTCTTGCGGGTGTTGCGGCGGATGTTCTTCACCGTCGCTTCTGCAGTAGACTTCTTCTCGGCCATGGGTTTCTCCTTTGTTGTGTTAACCGACTTCCGGCCGAAAAGTCTCTACTTGTTTGAGCTCCAGTTTTGTCTCACGAGTTCTGACACGCTACACTTTCCGACGCCGACAGTGGCCTGCAAGGTTTGGTCATCGAAGTCGAAGACGAGTATGGTGAATGGGAGCCGAAAGCCGAACCGCAGACTTTCACGGGGAACCTGTCCTCTCCACTCGAGGAGGAAATCAAATTGATCGCCTCCCGGTTGGGAGGCGACCATGATGGTCGTACATACACAATTCGCTTGAAGGCGCTCGACATGGCGGGCAATCTAGCGGAGGCGGAAATGATCGTCGTCGTACCTCATGATCAAAGCTCGGAGAAGTGATGGGTACCTTGACACGGCACGCCCCGGCCCAGAATCCGCGAACGGCGCGCCTGTCCAGTTTGGCGATGGTCCTTCTCGCCACCGTAGCTACGTCCTGCCAATCTGGTGGGTTCCCTGTTCCCGCCACGAAAACCGCTACGCTCTCCAACTTGGTTCGATTGACCCCGACGTCCACTCGGCCGAGTGAAGGTGTCCCCAGCCGGTCTCCTACCAGTCTACCTGTGACTCAGACACCGATTCCTCAACCGCTAATTGCAGGCACTTTCTCGCCAACGCCTCCTAACGCGGTTGCACAGATGCAGATCCCAAATGCCCACGTCCTTGTTTGGTCTCCGGCGGGGAATGCGATCGCAGTCAGGCAGAATCTTGAGGTTCTGATACTGGACGCAGACAGCCTCGTTCCCACTCAAAAGATGGATCTCGGCAATGTTGAGACTCATCTGCTGGCGATAGATCCCACTGGCGAGCGCGTGGCTGCCGTGGACATGGGAGCGACCCTGCACGTTTGGGAAATCTCTAGCGGGCGTTCGTTAGCATCCCGTGATGATTTTATCAACGGCCTCGCGTACCTCGACTACAGTGGGGACGGGACGCTCTATGTGGCCGACATCTACTCTGGAGGAAGCGTGGGGGTTTTTGGACTTTCAAGCAGCCTGGAGGCGGTGGACGATGGAGCAGGTGCCTATTTGCAGGATTTCGATTTCAGCGATCAGCCCCTTGTCGTTAGTCCTGTGGGGAACTTGGTAGCTGCGGGGCAACTAGGTTCAGGGATACAAGTCTACGGACCCAACCAGCCAGATTCAAAACCGGCATTGACAATTACATCGCCCGCCGTGCGAGAGATGAGTTTCACGCCAGACGGTGGGCAGCTCGTCACTATCGGCGAGGGATGCAAATTCCGGATCTACGATGTAACCACCGGCAAAGAGATTCAAGAATTCAAATGGTGCGAATTTAACCCTGGCTCCACAGAGAGCTTCGGCCTTGTTATCAGCAGAAACGGGAGATACGCGGCAGCAGCGGATGGTTTCGGTGGTCTGGGTGTTTGGGACCTTGAGACCGGTGCGCGTACCGCGCACCTTGCCGTGCCGAAGAGGGGTTACAACAGCCTTGACTTCAGCCCAGACGGCTCGAAACTCGCTTCTATCGGCGAGGACGGATTGTTACAGATTTGGCGGATAGGCCAATAATCAGCTTTGTCGCTGTGCGGTCCTGGGGCTTCTTCGCCTGTGTTCCTTCTCAGCTCGCGGCGCCGTGCAAGTCAACAGAGGCCGGCATATGCCACAGGCGGCTAACCTCACGGTGACCAGATAGAAGTATCGCGCACCCCGGAGCGCGTCCCCCGTTCCGCCGCATCAGCGAGGCGCATGCCCAGGCGATGCTCCCTTGGCTGACGATTGCCGAGATGCTCCGAGGGGCTCCATGTCAACTTGGGGCGGGAGATCCCTCAACATTGCCCATTTCCCGACCGAAAATGAGCGGCAAGAGTCTGCAAAACCCCTAACGAGGGCCCGATCCCCTCCGTCGCCTCCTTGCCAAGGTTCCAAAAGAGAAGCCGTTCAAGGGTCTCGCAAATTAGGCTAGACCCTCGGACGGCTTTGTTGATTCCGCGCAACGGACAAGTTATGTCGTCAGAGATCTCTCAGCATGATGCAGATACCATCCCAGGATCCCCCCGCCCACAAGAGCCGCCGCTGTGACTCCATTCAGCATCACCGTCATCATCACAGAAGAGCCATCTGTCCTTGTTGTTCCGAGTACCCAGCCCTGAAAGAACATGGTGCGATCGACCAGAAGATATGCAATCGCAGCTAACGAACCGCATGTTATTGCCGCTCTTCTCCTCCTTATGGATCCCTCGATTTGTTGGAGAACCATGTAGGCACACCAGGACACGACTATCCCCACGGACAGAACGAATGCCGTTGCAAAGATAAAATGCCGGGATATGCCGAACCACTGGCTCAGCAGATCTTGAAAACCATTTACAAACTCTAAGATCACAGCAGCCATGAAGGCGCTGAGCCCCCAATGCAGCGCAGCCGTCTTGATGATCGGTTTTGCATTCTTGGTGAAGACAAGTCCCAAACCGAGCCCCCAGATCGCCCCGCTCCCAAACAGGAGTGTAATCATGAGCGAGGAACCACTGACGATCTCCGTAAACGTGCTTTGATGGATCACCAAGTTATCCAGTAGTGAGGCGTCAAAGACCAACCACAACATGCCCGCCAGGGGCAACGTAGACGCCAGTGCGCTTCCCAGCACTTGCCAAAGGAATCCTCTAGAACTCTCTTCCCGCCTATCTCCACTTCCGGATCGGGTCGGTTAGAGATCAGTTCGATCGGTGCTCTGCTCGAGCGCGGGAAGTGACTTTAGGTACAGCCAGACCGCCTGCAGCTCTTCGTCCGTCATCTGCCCCAAGTACGGCCAGGGCATGGCCTCATTCAATTCATGCCCGGCGGGATTGACGCCAGTCCGCAATGTCTTGATGAAATCGTCCCCCGACCAACCACCGATCTCTCCACCGGGGGTCAGGTTGTGTGCAACGACCAAGTTACCATCCAAATCTCGCACGGTTCCACCATTGAGATTGGCTCCGTGGCAACCCATGCAACTCTGAGCCAGATACTCCCCATAAGCTACACTAACCTCTTGAGGTGGCGCCTTTGGTCGCGAAGCATCATGAGGGATGATCATCGCCTGGGAAGGTGGCGCCTTCCCAAGAGTCTAGCATCAAGCGGAAAAGCGGGCCGATTTTGCGCGGAGGCATCTGGTTGTCCACAGGAGGCAAGTGCTTCAGATAGGCAATCAGATCTCCGAGGTCATTATCGCTCAAGTGGTACCAGACGCGCTGACGGCATGCCGATCAGGCCGCGCCGATCGTGGCCAATCCCGTGCCGAATCGCGAGAACCCAATCCTCAGCGCTGTTGTCCGCGCCTACCCCACCCACCCCTGCTGTCAGGTTCGGTGCAGGCACTACAGCCAGCAAGGGTTCATCCATGAGATAGCCGCCGGACAAATCTGCTCCATGGCAGGCGGCGCAGTAGTGAATTGTCGCAACATGCTCGCCCCGCAAAACAGCTGACTCGCTACTGGGGATATTGATCTGTTCTGCCGTTACATCGAAGCCCTGGTAGTCATAGTTCCAACGCACCGTGCTAACCACGTAGACCAGCAGGACAGCCAGCATGGCCAAACCCAACACGGAAACGCCAATTCGTTGGATAACTGTGCGCATATCGCCCTCCCAAGACTAATGCACATCAACGGTGACGGCTTAAAGCCAGCAGATTGTTGGTTAGAGTCGAGCCCCATTCAATCAGACAGATGCCAGGTTGACATTATTCTGGAGAGTCGATGGGCAACTGCACTTCGGCCACGAATTCATGGCGGTTCAGGGTATCGAGTGGCCCTCGGTGCATCCAGTAGCGAGTTTGGCCGCGAAGTCCATACCCATGGGCTACCGCCCAGCGCTGAAGGAGTGTGACCGACTCCCATACTTCGGCTCGTTCTTTGTCCGCGAACGTCAGCGTCGCCGCTACCCCCACACCAGGTTCCATCCGAGTTCTCAGCAAACCGAGCTCTGGAATAAGGAGATCTTCCTGCGAGGAATCGACCCCCAGCAAGATTTCGTGTTGTCCTTCCTGAAGGTCCGGAGATTCCAGAGGTATGACCGTATCCCCGTAGAACACATCCAACTGCACACCCGAGTACTTCACCAAGCCATCTCGGATTGCAGAATGCAGCCTCCCAGCCACTCTCTTCATCGTGTGATGCTCTTTAACCACCAGGGAGAGGACAAAGAGAGGCTCCAGTTCTTTCAGCAACACATCGAGTTCAGGAAAGTTCTCTTCCGCATCAAGCATTCGCAACCGATAATCGATCAGCGACAACGTGCGCTGGGAGAGTTCAAGTTGGCTTTCAATCTCCTTCTGCTTGAGTTTCAGCATTCCTCGGAACTCTTCTGTTGAAAGATCTTCATGAACCAAGAGGCCGATTTGATCCAAGGACAACCCCGCCTCTTTTAGTGCCATGATGCGGTGTATGCGTGGCAGCTGCTCGATGGTGTAGTAGCGGTAGTTGGTCCAGGGATCAACATGGGCAGGTTCAAACAGCCCAATATCACTGTAGTGATGAAGGGTCTTGATCGTGACCTGGCTTAGCTGCGCAAATTCGCCAATCTTTAGCATCGCCACCAACACAGACTGAAGAGTGAAAGCTGGCTGACAACTCGAGCCAGTATACAGTCTCCGCTTACAGGAGGGTCAAGGGCGTATTGGCATGTCTGGAGAGTACGTTGACTGACACATCATGATGTGTGACTCAATATACGAGGGTCTTGGCCGAAAAGGCAGTGGACAAGTCCATGACCCTTAGACGGAATGCGCGAAAAGGCGTGCAAGGGTCTGGGAAGCGGCGGCAAGGGTCTGCAAAACCCTCATACACGGGTTCGAATCCCGTCGTCGCCTCCTGAGCATGAGTTCAAGAATGAGCCGTCCAAGTGGCCCAGAACGTTCGGCGAGCCTTAGGCGGCGAGTTTGTAACCGAGAAGGTCCCCCGGAAACGCAGTTGATGTTCGGAGGGGCCTCTCGGCCGTTGAGCTCAAGCCGTAGCCTGCTGAACAATTGCCGCAGAAGCCGTTCGAAGACGGGTTTCGGGTCGGGCTTGGCTCGGATCAGTAGTCCTCATTGGCCGAGGGATCGCCTCAAAGCTTAACACGTCTCTTGATCAACAAAAGAGGACGGGCCGATCCTGGCGGGGAAGGATGCAAACGCGCCGACAAAGAGGCATCCATCCAGCGCCCTACCGGGCCCGATGTTGGTGTGTTGCGATGTGCGCCTCGACCAATGTATTGTCATTCGGCGCCCGCAATATTCTTCTTCGAGACCACGAAGGGAAGACCCACCGCAGACGTAGTGGTGGATCCGGCTACACCCCCCTCAAACCGATCAAAATCATAAAGTCCGAATGGGGAAACATCGATCCGGCCAGCGCGCTCGCTGTGATTGGATGCGACCACCCACCCAACCACCCGCCCCCGGACCGCTCCGAACACACAACACTCACTTAAGTCTCGCCCAAAATCCCCGGAGCGATGCTCCGGGCCGGGCTTTGAGAGAGCAACGAGACCCTTGCTCGCCTTTGTCGCGAAATTCCTCGTACACCACAGATGTACTTCCCCTCCGACTTTGCCCATCTCGCGGAACTTGGGATGCGGATTCCAGCGATAAGTCCAAAGCGAGACACAAACCTCTCGCTCTCTCCTCTCAAAACTTGAACGCATCATTTAATAGGGAAGAGGCGATGTTGTGGAATGCTAAAAGCAGTGATACGATGTGGGTGAAAGTGCTTTCATGGAAACAGTTGCAGGTCGGATTGTTGTGTCGCGAATGCGGGATTTGTGCACATCTGGGCCACGGATATCTCCTCCACCACGAACCTGCTCGCCGGAATTCCGAAAATCGAAGATCGCCCCAAGAGAAGGATGGGAACGGACTGGAAAGGTACTTATCGGTGAGTAGGCTACCATTGTGCGCACGATCATCTCCGATCACCAATCCTGCACGGGCCACCATGCGTCCCAGAGCTTGCCTTCACTAGAATCTGAGGTGACATATCTCTATGAGAGTGCAGAACCGTGTCCAGTTGATCACCTATCCGGATTCGATGGGAGGTGATCTAAGAAGCCTTGGTCAGGTACTCGGCCGGTACTTTCCCAACACATTTGGAGGTGGAGTTCATATTCTGCCACCATTCCCCTCTTCTGGTGATCGCGGCTTTGCTCCCTTGACTTATCTGGAGATCGAGCCCGAGTTCGGTTCGTGGGAGGATATCAAGAGACTTGGCGAGAGCTACCCCATCCTACTGGATCTGATCATCAACCACATATCCTGGAAATCCTCGTATTTCCAGGATTTTCTGCAGCATGGTTGCAACTCTGCCTATGCGGACTTGTTCATACCCATTGAGAAATACTGGCCAAACTCGAATCCCCCCAAAGAAGATATCGACAAGATATTCCTCCGCCGACCGAGTCCGTTTTCAGTCTATTCGAATTCAAGAAACCGGAGAAGCAAGGACCCTCTGGACAACTTTTGGAAAGACCTCCCCTTCGGAGCAGGTAGACATTGATGTCAATTCCCAGGTTGCCAGGAATCTCATTCAAGAATGTCTCTCGGTCTTCAGCAAGAATGGCGTGAAGATCGTACGGCTTGATGCAGTGGGTTATGTGATCAAGAAGATTGGTACTTCCTGTTTCTTCGTAGAGCCGGAAATCTTCCAACTCTTGGATTGGCTAAAGGAAGTTGCTGATTCGCTTGACATTGAGTTGCTCCCCGAACTTCACGCGGATTTCTCAACCCAGCTCGAAATGACCAGGAGGGGTTACTGGATATACGATTTCATTCTCCCCTATATGGTCCTTGATGCGCTGACCTTTGGGAACAGCAAGAAACTGAAACAGTTACCTGGCCATACGACCTCACAAGCAGTTCACCTTGCTAGATTGCCACGACGGCATACCGGTCAAACCTGATTTGAACGATCTGTTCGATGTCCGAAAGTGCCAAGAATCTCGTGCAGATATGCCTTCAACGGGGAGCCAACTTGAGCCGGATATTCTCGCCGCAATTCAAAGACCCAAGTGGCTTCGACGTCCACCAGATTAGAGGAACATATTACTCAATGTTGGGATGTGACGAAGTTGCTTATCTTGCTGCGAGAGCTCTCCAGTTCTTTGTTCCCGGTATTCCCCAGGTCTACTATGTTGGATTGTTGGCAGGAGAAAATGACAACGTTGGTGCGGCGGCAAGCAAGGACGGGAGAGAGATAAATCGTCACAACTACACTACCGGGGAGATCGAGCAAGAAGTGCGGCGCCCTGTTGTCAGGTCGTTGATCGAACTGATTCGGTTCAGAAATTCACACCCGGCATTCGAGGAGATTTTCGTTGAATACTTGTTCGGATCACGAAATATCCCTGGCCTGGAAAAACCTGGATAGGTATTCCAGCGATTGCAGATCGACATGCCAACTGGTGGGTCGCAGATTAGGTACAGCGATGGTTCTTCCAACGAAGAAAAGGCACTCGCATTTGGGTGAAATACACATCCCGACCAAGGAAGATCAATCGTCCTGTCGTTGATATGGTTTCACCCTTCGACGCGTCCACCATCCCCGGCTTGATCAACACCTGCCTTCTGCCGGTCGGTGTTCATCCCGATACACCGGTTATTGCACGACATCGGCTATGGTTCAATGAACACTACGTCGTATTCTTTCGTGATCAAAATATCCGCTAAATGCTGATGTGCGGCGATGATTTTATGCTCTACCCTGAGCACTTGCTCGATAAAAGGGTCGCTTCGACCTCGTTACCTCGGTTTCTTTTGCCGATGTTCAAACGTATCGAGCCAATTTCTGCATATGAATATCCTTGTATCAACATGTCTGAGCAAAGATGTGTAGGTTCCTTCTGCGATCAGGACTTTGAATTCCTTCTAGGTTGATGATTTCATCTTCTATCGTACTTAAATCATAGTCAACCAATGGCTTGGAAATTTCTCGGTCCCCCTGAATGGCACTGACCAATTCCCTTCCAGAACATCAAGCTTGACTTCTACATGAGGTCCTAACCACTCAGGATCTTCTCGCCTTCTTAAGTCATTCGGTTTGGGTGGAAGCACAAAGTAGTCGTCCTGTCCAAGCACCACAGACTTGATACCGAATCTGGCAAGCTCGTCCGCAATTGCCTTTCCGGTTTCAGACTTTCCGCTGCCGGATTCTCCGGCTATTGTGAGGATGTACCTTGTCTTCTTCCTCCTTAATATTTCCAAGGATGCTCGAAACGATCTCACTGGCCGCTCGTCTATGATAGTCTTGCAGGACAAGCTTATCGCCTTTCATGACTAGCCTGTCGATCTCTCACAGAGAGATCTCCATTCAAGTGTGTCCCCATCAACATCATGTTCACCCTCAGTTGCTTCCCCAAATCCGCTGTGAGAAGCACATTTTCACTATCTTTCATAGAGTCCCAGCCCCCCTTCCACTCTATCTTGTGACAATCGCTTCGCGCCCGCTGGTTATCAATCAAAGAGGTGTACCTGTTCGGGCGGGCAGTAGAGGGGCTGGCAGCACATCTGCCGACGGCTTTAACCAAGGTCAAGGACCCGATCAATTCACTGCAATCCGAGACACCTTCTCCACGACTTGTGTACTCCCATGACGGCTATGCCGGGCCGAGAAACCGACTACAAACCCATCATGAATTGAAAATCCGGTCATTAAGGCCTGGTAAAGGCTCATGCCCAAAATCCGGATAGGAATCATCGACTTGGGCGAAACGATCTTGTTGTATGCAGCAAATTGGGTTGAAGGAGGGCAGATAGTATCCATCAATCCAATCCCCCATATCACTTCTGCCTGAACGCGGGGGGCCAGGAATTGAATATCAATATAGCCCAACTTCTCGAAGACACCGTCTTCATGACGGTGTGTGGGGTCCGAGTGGCGGAAGTACTCCTGAAGTTCATCGTAGGCATCCTTCGCTTGGTCCATTTCCCACACTCGCCTGTAATCGCTCAGGAACGGAAATACCGGAGCTGACGCGTTGATGCGAGGTTCCAGTGCGGAACAAGCAACGGTCAAGGCGCCGCCTTGACTGGTGCCCGGTTGCGCCCAACCGACTTGGATCGACTTCAGGCATTTCCATAACAATCCCAGCCAATTGAGCAGCGTCAAGGAAGATTTGCCTGAAGAGCAATTTCTCCGGAAACCCCTTCAATGCATCATCCAATCCTCGAATGATATGTCCGTGGAGGGTGTTCCCGCTTACACTGCCCCTGTCTTCAGACAGTCCGGCCTGCCCGCGGCAGTCGATAGCCGCCACGGTGAAGCCCTCCAAACATAGCCGAGCTTGTCAGACCAATCCCCAGAGTTGCCCGAGTACCCGTGAAACAACAAGACGGCCGGATGGACGAGGGGATCTTCCGGGTGAAGTAGCTTCGCATGAATACGTGCCCTCCAACCCCAGTAAAGTACAAGTGAAAACATGCCGCATTCGCCGACTTGAACTCGGCTGGTATGAGTTCAACCTCCGGATCGGTCGCCCGCATTTCAGCGAGACCTTTTTCCCAGAAAGCATCAAAGTCCTGCGGGCGCGGATTCTGCCCTGATAGCTTTCCAATTGCCCGAGCGGAAGGTCGAAAAGGAGCGGCATTCTGATCTCTCTGGCCTGCAATGCATGCGGCAATCTTAGGAGAAGGGGATCCCTTGCGTGGCCATAGAAGACCACCATAGCCAATCCACTTTCCCTAGTTGTTGGGTTGGAAAACCGCTCTTGGCAAGCTCCGAGGGGGCAGGTCAAAGCTGACCTCGCTCACAAAGCGACTATCAGACTTATCATCCCAGAAAATCACGGATGATGCCGAAACGTTTGATGACCAGCCCCAGCCCAAGAGATACTTGACGATCAAGGCAGCCCCTAGACCTCCCCCTTGTCCTAGGGTCCGACGATCATTCAACTCTCCCCCAAAGATCGCCTCCACCAGCGGCACGGGCTGACAATCACCCAACTTCGGAAAGCGCCATGGCCTGCGTGGCACATATCTGCATCTTGCCTGTACCCTTTGAGTTTGCGAAACACCGGACCGCCCGAACATAATGAGCTCGGACCGCACAGTTGAGGGCCGTTGCCCCGGACATCACTGCTCATCCCTTGACCGAGCCTTGGAGCAGTGCCGTGATGATTTGACGCTGGAACAGCACGAAGACGACGAGAGTTGGTACCAGGATCAGGATCGTGCCAGCGCACAGCAGGGGGATATCGGTCGCATAGTGGCCTTGGAAGGCTCCCAACGCACCGGCCATCGTTCGTTGTTTCGGGTCCTCGACGAGCACCAGCGCAAGGAGAAACTGGTTCCACGTCCAGACAGACATAAGGATCCCAAGCGATGCGATTGGTGCCCGCGCGAGCGGAAAGTGGATACGCCAGAACAGATCCCAGGTGGTTGCGCCATCGACGCGGGCCGCCTCCGAAATCTCGGTCGGCACATTGACGAAGTGGGCGCGCATCCAGAAAACAGCAAAGGGCATGTACAAGCCCGATAAGCGGCAGCACGATCGCAAGCCGAGTGTTGTAGATATGCATCGCCCGCTCCAAGAAGTAGATGGGGATGATGATTCCCGGGAACGGCAGCGTCAGCCCGAAAACAAACAAAAAGAGGAGGCAGGCGCGCCTGGGATGCGGAGAAGGCCGATCGCAAACCCGGCCATCGTCGAAATGATAAGGGATACGGGGACAACGGCGAGGACGATGAACGTGCTCGACACAAGAAGCGCTGGCATTTCCGCGACTTTGAACGCCTCGACAAAGTTGCCCCACTGCGGGTCCGCAGGCCAATCGAACCCGCTGGGCACAGTGTTCCGACGGATGCAGCGCGGTTATGAAGATGCTGATGAAGGGCAGGATCGTGAACGCCATCAGCGCCACGAGGAGTGCCCGGCCGGCCCAGAGTTCGCCGCGAGGCAACCCTCATCGCGCGCCTCTCCCGGCTCAGACGTTGGATCGGGATGATGACCACGATGACCAGGACCATGAGCAGGACAGCCAGAGCAGAAGCCAGGCCAATAGCTCGCTGGGTGAACGCAAGGATATAGATCTGAATCCCGGGGACGGCTGTCGAGTTGCCGGGCCCACCGGCCGTCGAGACATAGACGATGTCAAACGCGGCAAGCGCGGCGATCACCGTGACGGTCAGGCACACGCCGATTTCGTTCTGAGAAGCGGGACGGTGATCGAAACGAATTCCTGGAACCAACCTGCGCCGTCGATCCTCGCGGACTCATAAAGGGCCGGGTCAATCTTGGTCATGCCCGTCAACAGCAGGACGGTGCAGAATCCCAGCAGGACCCAGATTCCGATGAGCCCTACGGCTGGGAGCGCCCAGTGGAAGTCACCGAGCCAGGCACGGGTAATCGCGCCAAGCCCAACGGCCTTGAGGATCTGGTTGATCAGGCCCGGGAGGGCCAGCAGCCAGCCCCAGATGATGCCGGCAGCGACGAGCGGAATGACCTGGGGGAGGAACAGAACAGTCCGGGACATCGTTCCGAGCCGCCCGGTCGCCACGCGATGGATCACGCTGGCGACGACGAGACCTAGGCCCACCGGAATAATGCTGAACCATACGACCAGCCAGAACGCGTTGACGATCGTCCCCAGCAGGTTGGGAACCTGGAAGATGGTCAGGTAATTCTTCAATCCGACCCAGGTCATCAGGACCGACACCATTCCAGCGAAAGAATGAGTACAGGATGGTCAACAGGAGGGGCACGAGCACGAAGACCGCGTACATGAGCAGCGCGGGCAGGACGAACAGCCAGCCAACAAGGGTCTCCCGGCGGACCCATTTGCTGAGGTAGGTCCGCCGGGAGACTGCGAGAGCCTCGGGGCGATTGTCTGATGTCACCACATCGATGTCACCGTCGATTTGGCAGGCGCAGGCACGTCCTGCGGCTTCACCACTATTGGGTAAGTTCCCTCACGTACTCAGCCTGGACGGCTTTGAGCAGCCCGGCAGCGTCTTGCTGACCGCCGACCATCTTCTGGAGCTCGGGCGTCCAGCCCTGGGCGAAGATCGAGCTCGTTGCATTGGCGATGAAGTCCATCGAATTGCCGGCTTCGCCGACGACTGGTCCGGCGGCAAGCGTCTCGTTCGTAACCGAACCGGCAGCAGCGGAAGGCATCATAGCATCCGCCGGGCCGCCCGGGTTCGAGCCGCCGATGGTGACGTCGATCTTGCGGGCCTCGTCGTTCGTGCCGACCCAGTTGAAGAAGAACGCGGCGCAATCCGCGTGCTTTGCCTTGGCGGCGATGCCGTAGGTCAATGGAGCAGACATGGCGGCAGGCGATCCACCGGCTTCGGCGGGCGGCATCAGGAAGAACCCGACGTTGCCGGGCATGTCGGTGTCATAGCCGGCGTTCTGCCAGTCGCCGTTGAAGGTGAAGACCCCCTCGCCCTTGCCGAAGCGGGCAGCGGCGTCCGTGTACTCGATGGCGTTGATGTCGGGCGGGAAGTAGCCGGCCTTGATCCACTCCTCGAGGTGCTGGGCGGCGAGGAGGTTCGACGGCGTATCGATCGTCGCGCCGGGCTTCTGGAAGATCCAGTCGTTGATCGGCCCGACCGGGCCGTAGGCGGCCATCAGGTCTGGAGCGGGAATGCGAGCCCCATTCCGCTCTTGGCGCTGCCCCACTCCATGATCGGTTGGAGCCCGGCGGCCTTGGCCTTGGCCAGCAGGTCATCGAACTCGGCGAGCGTCTTGGGCGGCTCGGTCATGCCGATCTGGGCCGCCAGCTCCTTGTTGTAGAAGATGCCGGTCAGGCTGTAGTTGAGACCCATGGCGTAGAGGGTCCCGCTACCGCGGGTGCCGTCTGCCGCGACTCGGTTCTGGTTGAGCTGTGGCACCGGCCACTTGTCCCAGCCGAATGCCGTCGCGTAGCCGTCAAGGTCCATGAGGAGGCCGTCCTTCGCGAACGAGACCATCGTCGGCAGCCGGAGCAGGTCGGGCGGATTGTCACCCGCGAGCAGGAGCGGCGTCGTGGTGATGAGATTCGCGAACTGGTCCTGCTTGATGTCCCAGGTCACGTTCGGGTACTGCTTGGTGAACTCGTCGGCGAGCTTGAAGGGGATGTCGAACCCTGTCTCAAAGTAGGCGTTGAGCACAACTGGATCCGTCCCGCAGCTCGGGAGTGCGGCTGCCGGAGCCTCCGTCGGCGCCGTGGTTGCCGGTGCTGAAGTGGGAGCCGCCGTTGATGGCAACTGTGTTGCGGCAGGGGCAGCCGTTGGTGCTGGCGCACATGCGCCAAAGATGAGGCTGCTCAAAACCAACAAAGGGATCAATTGCAGCGTGAGCCTTTTCATGTTCTCCGCCTTTGCTCTATGGTGAGGCAGTGAATAGTGGAACTTCTGGACTTTGACCTGGTCGACAACTGTGAAGTTGTCTTCTTCCTCGGTCACCTCCTTCGACCCACTCCGGATAAGTGGTATTGCTCAGGCAAGTACCGTTCTTCGTGCCATCTTGTTCGCTTTCTTGACCGTGGCGATTTATGAGCTAGATTGGTCTTCACTTCAAGCCAGGAATCACTTGCCGATGATCCGGCTCTTTGTATCTTGTTGAGGATCTGATTGCATAAGCGAAGCATTGAGATGCTCGGGGAAAGTGTTTTGATGAAAGCTCTTTCACGAGGATCGTAGCATAATAAACTTTAAGCGTCAACGGTAGAACTCCTATTCACTTCAACTTTGGAAGCCGAAAGAATGGTCAACATCACCCACGAGGCATGGGCAGTATTCGGTGTTCAAAGCACAGTAGCCGAAACCGTCAAGCCGTCAAGCGTTCGATGATGGTCAGGGGCAGCTTTGATGTGTTGAACCGGACGTCGAATTATCTTCTATGTGCGCAAGCAAAAGTTCAATCGCGAGCCGTCCCGATTCATCCAGGTGTTGACGAACAGTTGTCAGATCTGCAAACTCTGCCATATCGAGATCATCAAAGCCGATTACTGCCAACTCCTTCGGGACATCGACGCCAAGCTGGTGCGCAACCTGAATCATACTGAGGGCCTGAAAATCGGTCGCGGCAAAAACAGCCGTAGGCGGGTTCGGGGTGCTAAGCAGATCAATGGCTGCTTGACGTGTCTGTTCCATCGTATAGGGTGCCAGACGAACGAATTCGTCATCAAGTACGATACCTGCTTCTTGCAGGCCCTGCCTGAACCCCACCAATCTCAAGCTGACGGGATGAATAGCATACTCCGGCAAATCGGTATCCCCCAAGAATGCAATTCGGCGATGTCCCTTTGCGACAAGGAATTCAGCAACCATCCGCCCGCCAGCCACATCATCAATTTCGACACTATTCAGTCTCTTGTGAGGGAATTCGATGAGGACTGTCGGGATGTCATGCTTCAGCAGGCGATTCACATAAGCATCTTCAACCGGGAGAGACATGATTACTAACCCATCCAGGTTGCCTGTAAGTGGTAGTGATGAGAGATAACTCTGCAGTCGATCTGCCGAGTCAACCGTGTAGATCACTAACTCTTTGTTCCGCTTGGATAACTCCCCCGCTAGACCCCGTAGGCGTTGGACAAAGGAAGGTGCCGTAAAGAAAGGGGTAATCACGCCAATTCGCCCATTCAGCCGCAAGGCACGAGCGCGAGCCTCGGCCTTGGGAATGAATCCAAGAGCGTCGATGGCGGCAAAAACCCTTTGCCGTGTCTCAACTCTTACTTTGTCGGGAGAATTTATCACTCGGGAAACGGTTGAAATGCTCGTCCTGGAGTACTCTGCAACATCGTAGATGGTCGGGATTCTTCTCTTTAGCGCACATCATCCACCAGAGTAGGAATTATGAAAGCACTTTCAATATAGCATAACCGCGCTTTCCTTGTCAGCATGCAGAAGAGATGATCGGATTCTCGATCGGGTTAAGGCAAAGAAGCAAGTCAAGACTATCGCAGTTCAATTGACACGAGAAGCCTGACTGATTCCACGATAATCGAGAAGCCCAATGTGCGCTAGATGCCAAACCAGATGTAGAACAGGGTTTTGTTTCATTGATCCTGGCTGTAGCTTGCTCAAGAATCTGGCCCCATATTCCCACTCTCTGCTAGCTCGTTCTGTCACAAAGAGCTAATTCAACCGATGGCGAGAGGGACTGAGGAGCTAGGTCCCTCGAGCCGTGACATCCCACGTAACCGGTGAGGATCGGCCACGGCCATTCGCTTCCCTGCCCCCCACTTCCACTAGCCCGCTGCGCACCCAGAAGCGGGTTCGGCCATAAGGGGCAAGGCGCTGAAACTCGGCGAGGGATGGACGCGTCTGGTGCGGCCTACCATGTCGGCTTCATCGATGCCGACCAGTTCCGCCGAGTGGGCAAGCGCCATTTCGGGCCTCCACCCGTTGGTGACGTCAAACGGCTGCGCCATAAGGCCGGCGTGAACGGAGGTCTTGCCGGAGACCGGCCGGGATCGCAGGATCTCCTAGGGTCTACGAATCCAGCAGGCGAGTTGTCCGCAATCTCAGGCTTTTGACGGTCTACCGTGGCTTCGCCCTCAATGACTTGTCCCGGGCCGGATTACTTTCTTGAATGTCGTGGGGGGATTGGTGAGCCCTGGGGGAACAATCCGGATGCTGCCCGGATCTCTTCCTCAGCAGAGTCGGTAGAGTAAATTCCACGCAAGGAAGTACTTTCTTGGTTATGTCTATTACCCGGCCCAAAACGACGGGTAAGGGTCTTGGTCGAAAAGGCAGTGGACAATTCCATGACCCTTAGACCGGAATCCGCGAAAAGTTGCGTGCAAGGGTCTAGGGAGTGGCGGCAAGCGTCTGCAAGACCCTTGTTCACGGGTTTCCTTCGCTGCGCTCAGGACAGGCAAATCCCGTCGTCGCCTCCTGATCAAAGGTCGTAGAAGAAGCCGTTCAAGGGTCTCGTGAAACTGCCAAGGCCCTTAGACGGCTTTCTTGATTCCGTGCGAGGGTGTGGAATCGGAAAGACAGGTAGGGGTCTCAGGATTTTGGATTTGCAGGGCGATAAAGTCAACGCCGGACAACCGCCAAAAGGGGAAATCTGTCGCGGGCCCTTCACTCTCCGGCCGAAGCCGCTTGACCAGTCCGAGGAATGCGGAGTAAGGGATCCCCCGAGGACACCCCCCGAATCAGCAAGGCCCTCCGCCTGCACCGACGACGGCCCCAATCTGGATCCTGCTTCGCTGTCCCGTTGTGATCGATCTATCCGCGACCGCCCATCGTCAGGGCCATGATGGCCTTCTGCACATGGAGCCGGTTCTCTGCCTGCTTGTAGATCACCGACTGCGGACCGTCGATGACGTCGCCATCCGCTTCATGGCCACGGTCGATGGGCATACAGTGCATATAGACGGCGTGCTTCTTGGCGAGGGCCATCTTCTCCTGTGTGACCCGCCAGGATGCATTCTTGGCGGCCATGGCCTCCACTTCCCCTCTTCTTCGGTAACCATGATCGGCCCCCACGACTTCGGATACAGAAAGTCGGCGTCTTTGAAGGCTTCGTCCATGTCATGGGTTTCGGCAAGCTCGACGCCGGCCTCCTCGGCGAAGCCGCGTGCCTTCTCCATCACCTCGGGCATCATGTGATAGCCCTCGGGGTACGCCAGCGTGACATCCATGCCGAAGCCGCGGCATCAACCAAACCAGGGATTGGGGAACCGAGAGCGGCCGAACGTACTTGGGAGCATAAGTCCACGAGACCACGAACTTGCGTCCCCGCAGGTCTCGGCCGAAAAGTTCAATGAGGGTCATGAGGTCCGCCATAGCCTGACACGGATGATCCACATCATCCTGCATGTTGAGAATCGGCACGTCGGCGTACTGCGCCATCTCGTACAGGTACTTGTTGCCGACACCGGTTCGACAATCCCGAATCGAAATACCGTGCCCGTAGCTGCTCAGTACGATGCCGGTGTCCTTAGCGTTCTCGCCGTGGCCGATCTGCGTCGCCTTGGGTTCGAGGTAAATGGCGTGGCCGCCAAGTTGGGTCATCCCTGTTTCAAACGAATTCCGCGTGCGGGTGCTCTCTTCGAAGAACAGCATGTAGAGCGTTCGGGCCCGCAGGATATGGTCATGAGGAACGCCCATGGCAAACTCGCCCTTCAGGCGGAGCGCCAGGTCGAGGATCGTGTTCAGATCCTCCACCGTCCATTCCGGGGTGCAGATGAAGTCCTTCTGGAATAGCTTCGTGTTCATGGATGTCTCCTAGCCATGCGGGGTGGATTGCAGCGAGTCAACCGGGACGTATCTCACACCTGCCCGGCATAGATCAACGGGAACATCGCGTAGAATGCAGCCGCTTTCTCGAGCTTGAGCAGATCCACCTGATCCTCCGGGGTATGGACGAACCTCTCCTCTTGAGGCCCAAAACCCAGTGTGGGAATGCCGGCGGCACCGGCCGAGTAGGTGCCATCTGTGCTAAAACGCCAGACCCCTACTTGCGGCGGCTCCCGCCAAAGCGCAGCGCCCGCGGCCAAGCCGGCCGCCAGCAGTGGGTGGCTCTCCTCGAGGAGCCATCCGGGATAGAAACTGGGGCCGTCAAGACGCAGGCCTGTGTGGGTGAGCACGGACTGCTCAGGGATGTTGACGGAGGCGCCAAGGGGCTCGACCACGCCGCGAATTCCCTCGAGGACTTCGTCCATGGACTCGCCGGGAGCCAGGCGCCGGTCGACAGAGATCTCACACCAACTTGGTACCGAATTCGGAGTGTGCGGCCCCTCGAACAGCGTGACGACCTGCGTGTCGCGTCCGAAGATGGGATGATCGGGCAACCCCGGGTTCATGTCCTCGAGGGCGCGAATGACGGGCAGCATCTTCAGTAAGGCGCTCTCCCCGAGTTCGGGCTGGCTAGCGTGGGCGGCCCTGCCGGTGGTGCGGACACGCACGTCACATCGGCCACGCTGACCCCGGCGAAGGGTCATGTCGGTCGCTTCCGCCAACAGCACCGCGTCCGGGCGCAGCCCGTCTCGCTCGACCAATGAACGAAGCGCGAAGCCTTCGGCGTCCTCCTCAAGCGTGGCGCCCATCACGATCAACGAACAGTCGAGATCGAGGTGCAGGGCCTTGATAATGGCGGCGCCGTACACGATGGCGGCCACCCCGGCTTTGCAATCGGAGGCTCCCAAACCCCACATCGCACCGTTTTCGACTACCGGCTCCAGAGGCGGATGAGGCCATTCGTGTTCGTCGGCAACCTCGTTTGTGTCCAGGTGGGCGTCATAGAGGATGAGACGTTGTCCTCTGCCAATCCGCCCGAGGGCGTTGCCGGCACGGTCCGTCCATACCTCGTCGCAGCCGATGGCACGCAGTTCTTGCAGGGTTCTTTCCACGGCCTCGGATTCGGCACCTGTGTAGCTGCGGATTCGAATGAGATCGGCCAAGAACTGTTGCTCGGCGCCCGCCAAGTCAGCGGCCGCCTCTTGAACATTTCGGGCAAGATCCTTGCGGGAAACCGTCGGCAAAGTCTCCTCCTCAGGAATCCCCCTGAATGGACAGAGTGGACCAAAGGCTCGAAAGGTACGATACGAACAGGCAAGGGCCTCGCGCTCAATCTAAAGGCCCCAGCCGTGTCCAAGCGCCGACGCCGGTGGCTCCAACCGGGCACCTTTCCGGACCAGCCCGATCTTAGCCAGGCAAGTTACCGGTCCCCGAAGAAGGCGGGCTGCGCATCTTGGCCTAAAGCTCCGTGAATTGATGAGCAATGCACTTCAAGAGAAGATCGGCTTCTGCATTGTCGCCAATCGAACAGTGGCCAGTCACGGCGTCGGCATGGGTTCTTGCCTATGACAGCTTGTCCCGGCTGTATCGCGGCGCAAATGCGGTCGGTAGGAAGGTACGTTTCAGAGAAGCACCCTTCCCCGTCAGCGAACGAGAGAAGAGACGAGTCAATGGTCTCTGCCTGGATGCTTGATTCGGGTCCGTCTTGACCGGCCAGCGCTCGTTGTAGAGCTCAGTACCTTGAAAGTGGGGATGCTCGGGATCAAACGCGTCAAGTGGCTCAGCGATGATTTCCAAGTCGACCTCCGATTTTTGCCCAACGCCCCCAAGCTTCGCGAATCACCTTAAGTGCGTCCGAACGGGTTTGGCCGGGGCCATTCTCCATCCTGCCCTTGGACCGCCCTGAGCATACAACAACCCCGCCAAATTCGCCCCGCAACCCTCGCGAAGCACACCGCAAGCTCGGTCCGATCCAGCGGTATGTCAGACCGCTCCGGACTAAAGTTGGAGCGCCGACACGCCATTAGCGCCGAGGGTAATGGAGATCTCGCCTCCGTGGTGGACGTCGTGCTCAATGAGATGCCAGATCACCCACTGTCGTGTAATCAGTTCCGGCTCGCTGGAATCTTCGCCAGGCCAGGTCCTTTCCCAGTCCTCGGGCGTCCAACGGGCAATTGCCTCGTGCATGCTTTCCCAAGTGGACCCCAGCCCGCCAACAAGTTCGTCGGCTGTGCGCGGTTGCGCGCCCCGGCGATCCCACCTGCCCAGAGCTTGAAACTCCTCTCCACCCTCCTCCATGAGAGCATGAAACCAGCGGGCACGCGCTCCAATGATATGGGCCGCAATCTCTCCCACGCTTCGAAGATTCGGGGAGGCACGCAGGCCAAGCTGGTCTGGAACCAGAGGAGAAAGAGCATTGACCATCGCCTGCTGGTAGTTGTGCCAGCCTTCAAAAACCGAGCGAACCAAATCTGGACCTTCGGACATGGCATTCTCCTGAGCGGCCTAGCAGCCTCGAACTGAGGCGTCGCGGGACGACCACAGGCTTGGACTTCCCAACCTTGCCAATCGCTCCACCGATTGAAGATCGCGCCGAAACCCGACCGATTCGATCCAGCGAGAATTCGGGTGGCGCCGGCCATTTCTGTGACCCCACGGGGAAGCGCGAATCACGACCTCGTGAACCGGAGGAGCAGGTGAACTTCATCCTGACTTCGATAGTACTCGACTGTTGGCCGATGTGGTAAGGATCCTAGCAAATCAGGCAAGAGACAAATCCTTCCCTCTTGACTTACCTTTGGTGACGAAGAGCAGCCAGAGTCGGTGACATCTCCAATCTCCCCTTCGGGCGGGCGGGTCTACAATGGACTCTGATCCCTCACCTCGGGGGAGGCAAGGAGCCTCGATATGCCAGAAGGCGATCCGAATCAAGCCGGATCAGCAGCCAATATCCTCGTCGTCGTCGGCAATCAGAACCATGCCGAGCGACTGAAACCTGTTTTGAATTCCGACGGGTATCAGCTTGAAACGGTCCTGTCCCTCTCCCTGCCCCTTCCCTCGCTTTGTGCGACCCCCGATCTGGCCATTGTCTGGTTCCCATACGCATCTCCGGACGCACTCCCACAGCTCGAGAACATCATTCGAGCCATCCAGGATATTGGAGAGGAGCCGCCTCTGCCAGTTCTTCTGATCGTCGACGAAGACGGTGCGCGGTGGGTCGAGCCGAGTTTTCGTCTCAACGTGACCGACGTTCTTATGCGCCCGATACATCCGTTGATGTTGCGGCAGCGCGTGCGCCTTCTGCTCCGAGCCCGTCAGACGGAGCACATCGTCGATGCCCTGAAACGCCAAGTCGAGGAGCAACAGAGACGTCGCATGATAAGCGCCCTGGATTCGGCTTTGCAGATGTTTCAAGACGACTCCCGCTTGAGGAAGCCAGGGACGGTGTCGGCATCACCGGCACCTAGCCTGATCAGGATCGGCGACGATCTTCTGTTTGATGTTGAAGAGCACTGTCTCGTCTCCGAAGCCAACGGTCCGGTAGCTCCTCGGAAGACCAGGTTGACCGCCAGCCAAACATCTATCCTCTCCTACATGGTGTGCCACCCCCATCGTGCACTCGGCAACCAGGAAATCGCCCAAGGTGCACTTGGCTACAGAAACATCGATCAGTGTCAAGCCCAAGCCATTGTCCGCCCTCACATCTTGCGGCTCCGTCGCAAGCTTGAGCATGACGTACGGAATCCCCAGATTCTGCGCACAGTCCGTGGCTCTGGCTACATCTTTTCCCCTGATTAGCCTTACCCAGCAGCAATCGAACTGCCGAGATACTGAAATCTACCAGTGCTCTGTAGCGGAGTACGATTGAACCGTCCCGTTCAATTCGGAGGCGAATCATGATTGATACCGGCAACACCGGGTTCATGCTTGTCGCGACAAGTCTCGTTATGCTCATGACCCCGGGACTCGCGTTCTTCTATGGCGGGCTCGTCGGCCGCAAGAACGTTCTAACCATCATGATCCAGTCGTTCGTATCGATGGGGGTGACGACCATCCTGTGGTACATGGTCGGGTACTCGCTGTGCTTCAGCGGTGATGTTGGCGGGGTCATTGGAAACTTGGACCAGGCCTTCTTGCATGGAATCAACGTGAATTCTGCCTTTGGTGCCTCAGGGATCCCTCTCTTTGTCTTCGTGGCATACCAGATGATGTTTGCCATCATCACACCAGCCCTGATCACTGGGGCGTTCGCAAACCGGGTCCGGTTCGGTGCCTATCTGTTCTTCCTGGTTGCCTGGCTGATATTCGTCTATTTCCCAATGGTCCACATGATCTGGGGGGGCGGCATTTTGCAGCAATGGGGAGTCGAGGACTTTGCGGGCGGGATTGTGGTTCATAACATTGCTGGGATGGCAGCATTAGCCTCGGTCATCTTCGTAGGACGAAGGGTATTCCAAGACAAGGGGCCACACAGCATCCCTCTCGTGGCGCTGGGCACCGGCCTCCTATGGTTCGGCTGGTACGGCTTCAACGCCGGCAGTGAACTGAGCGTGAACGCGGTCACGGCGACGGCCTTCCTCAACACAGATATCGCTGCCTCCTTCGCGGGTGTGGTCTGGCTGATCATGGCCTGGATCTTCGAGAAGAAACCCAAATTCCTTGGGCTCTTGACCGGCGCGGTCGCCGGTCTTGCGACCATCACGCCAGCCGCGGGTTTCGTTACCCCAACCAGCGCCGCCATCATCGGAATCGCGGCCGGGGCCATTTGCTACTTCGCCATATCTCTTCGAACGCGCATGAACTTGGACGACGCGCTGGACGTCTGGGGTGTACATGGCGTTGGTGGTTTTCTTGGAATCCTGTGCTTGGGCCTGCTGGCCGATGCAAGCGTTAATGCTGCTGGCGTCAACGGATTGCTCCTGGGGAATGCGAGCTTTTTCCTGAAGGAGCTGGTGGCTGTGGTACTGTCCTCAGTGTATGCCTTCGCGATTTCCTATGCGATGTTGTGGGTTATCAACAAGATCACAACTGTCAAGGTCACACGACAGGATGAAGAGACGGGTCTCGATGCGGCGCTTCACGGGGAAAATGCCTACGAAATGATCTGATTCCCAGGAGGTTGGCCATCAGGCCGCTCACATCGGGATGGCTCGGACCGGGAAAGATCCCCGCATCCGAGCCATCTTCGGTCCTTTCTGGCGTGCAATGCACGTGGACCGTCAACTCATTTGCTGAATGTCTATTTTCCACAATTGGTCTACCCCCAATGAAAGAAAAGGGTCCAAGAAGGAGCCGCCAAGGGCACCCAAGGCGTTGGGAGCGCTTTGGGCGGCTCTTGTGACTTCTGTTGCAGGGGTCCCTGATTCCCGAAGAGAGTTTGGGTACACGTGGCTACCAATGACTTCATGCAACACCTGACAGCACCAGGCAAGCGACAGAAATCGAGGAGTGACGTGTTCCCCAACCCGGCGAAGTTATATACCCATCTTCGGGTTGACTCCAAGCCCCTTGCAAGGTCGGCTCCATTTGCCTCGGACCCTTATTGCCTGCCGCAAAAGCAGTCATGCTTCGGTTCCGACATGCCGCGTTTCTGACATCCAGGCTACGGAACCCGCCAAAAGGCGGGCACGGGGCTTGGAAGTGGAGGGCAAGAGTCGCAAAACCCCCCATTCACGGGTTCCCTTCGCTCAGGACATGCGAATACCGTCGTCGCCTCTGAGCTAGGCTCCTAAGTGGAATTGTTCATGGGTATCGAGGCTATCCCCAGACACTTGGACGACATTGTTTGGTCTGTATTACGGTCGAAGATCGGAAGCAAAGGCGTGAGGCGAGGTGACTCAGATTGCGTATGCTACGCTGCACTGGCATGGGGGATGCCCATGTTTGGTGTTCGCTGACAACTTCGTGTTCAACCGGTCGGGCAGAGTCCTATCTGGCAGTCTTTGAGCTCCTTTAGGTGCGCGTTCACTACCTCACCTTGATTGTCTCGCCTGGGAGAGAACCCCGCTCAAATCAGCCGTGAATATCAGGGCCAACGGCAAGTAGAAGCTTCGTAGCAAGACTGGCGATACCGAAAGCTCCAACTGGTCCCGGGCTCGCGCGTGATCCATGGACAACCCTGGAACCAGGCCTGCCCCATCAAGATCCATCCTCCGAGCTCGCCTATCTCGTGCTCATTGATCGACGTGGCCCTTGCTAGGGCACCTCGGTGTCGGTGGGGGCTTCAGTAGGTGTGTAAGTGGGGGTGGGCGTTGCCGAGGAAGGGACTGTTGAAGTCGCGGAAGATTTCGGTGTCGCGGTGGCTGTCGATCCGCTGACAACGATGAGGACATAGATCTCGTCGCCAAAGTAGGCTCCGCTGACAGTTGTCATTCGCCAGTTACCCCTGTAGGTGCCGTTGGCGCTTGGCGCGGTCAAGTCGACAGATAACTCCACCTCATTGCCAGGCTGGACGGCGTCTTTGAGCACAACAGAAGATCCGCTCATTTCCTCCCCGCCAGTGAACTTTAGGTTTGAGCCCGCCTCCCAAGCGCAAGAGCCGCTGTTTCGCACGCGCCAAGTCTTGGTGAATTTCTTCCCTGGTGTCATCGTCGAGTTGTCCGGGATGCTAACGTCGGCAACAAAGGCCAGGCCATAGCAGGAACTGGTAGGGATAACCCCGGCACTTGTCGCGGCTGGTCCTGGCGTGTTTGTGTCCGCCGGCGTGCTCGTACCCGTCGGCGCTGGCGTCTCCGTGGAAGTGGACGTTGCGCTCGGCATGGCGAGTGCGGTCGATGTGAGACCGGCAGCAAAGCTGGCAACAGCCTGGGTCTGGATCTGTTCAAGGCTAGACGTGGGTGTCGCCTGCTCACTCCCCCCGCAAGCCGTCAGTAGCAGGGCAACACTCAACCAGAAAACAATCAGGCTCCTCGAGACTGAGTGTTGCCTCATTGGACACCTCCGTGGACTTCGTCCGGCTGGCCAAGTTCTAAGAGCAGGCAATACAAGTCCGAGTGGCTGTGAGTCATCGATCCCAAGATTACTTGAGCGTAATGAGCGAGCATTATCTGCAACCTAGGTTGGTCTGTCAAACAAGAAACTAAGGCTGCGGCCACGAAAGACTTCGCACGCAATCGACGCCTTTGTTCAGTCCTTTGCTTGCCGATTTCAGTGTGATGAACGGGCAAAGGCACGCGACCGGGCTCCTCTTGAGGCCGTACCAGGCACTGCTTGGAATGAGGCCGAATGCTCGGATCCCAGAAAGTTACGGCTATTCAGAGACCAAGGAATGCATTCTCGCCAGGCTCCTGACAGCGCCGTCAGCCCAGCCAAACTTGCACGGTATGTGAGGCGCCGTCGCCTGCCAACGGGATCCGTCCTGTGGGAAGCGGGGCCCCGTCGAGCATCACCTGACGCACCCCGCGAGAGACACCTTCCGGGTTCTGAACGTCGATACTATAAACACTGCGGCCAAAACGGTAGTCGATCTTGTACCCGGGCCATCTGGCCGGGATGCAAGGATTGATCTCCAGTGTCTCACCCAACCGGCGTAAGCCGAGGATCCGCTCGACGCCCAGTCGATACATCCAGCCCGCCGACCCTGTGTACCACGTCCACCCGCCCTGCCCGAGATGCTCTGCCTGAGCGGACATGTCTGCGGCGACGACGTACGGCTCCACCCGGTAGTACTCCGATTTTTCGCGTGTGTCGGCGCGCAAGGCTGGGTTGAGCAGGCTGAACACTGCGTGGGCATCATCCCCCCAACCGAGGTCGGCACAGGCCCAAGCGACCCACACGGCGGCATGCGAATAGGCTCCGCCGTTCTCGCGCACGCCAGGCGGATAGCTCTTCAGGTACCCCGGGTCACGGGGGGTCTTGTCGAAGGGGGGAGCCGCCAGCAGCGCCAACCCATCAGCGGGGCGCACCAGTCCCCCCATAACCTCTCGCATAGCCTGATCTGCGCGTCCCGCCTCGGCCGCACCCGAGAGGACTGCCCAGGATTGCGCCACCGAGTCGATGCGCCATTCTTCATTTTCCGCGGAACCAAGAGGCTGACCATCATCATAGTAGGCCCGCCGATACCAGTCCCCATCCCAGCCAGCCAACTCCAGGGCTTCCCGCAAGCTATCGGCCCGCCCCCGATATTCAACGGCTTCCTCCCCACGTCCCATCCTGTCACTCAAGTCCGCAAAACGACTCAGCGTCGCATGAAGGAACCAGCCCAGCCAGATGCTCTCCCCCTGTCCGCCGGCACCGACACGGTTCATGCCGTCATTCCAGTCTCCGGTCCCGATCAGCGGCAGTCCATGGCCGCCGATGGTAGATCCCCGCTCCAGCGCACGGCGGCAGTGCTCGTACAGGGTGTGGGTTTCGTTTGTTTCCGGGAACAGGCCATAGCGCTCACCTTCTTCTGGTAGGAGCTCCCCCGTTGTCAGGAACGGAAGCTGCTCGGCCAGCACACTCTCATCTCCCGTCGCCTCGACATAGTGCGTCACGACAAATGGAAGCCACAGCAGGTCGTCGGATATGCGCGTGCGCACGCCGCGCCCGGTGGGTGGGTGCCACCAATGCAGTACATCGCCTTCCTCAAACTGGTGCCGCCCCGCCAACAATATGTGCTCACGCGCTAGTTGGGGTGCGGCATGTACAAAAGCCAGGCTGTCCTGAAGTTGGTCGCGAAAGCCGAACGCACCGCTTGGCTGATAGAGCGCAGCCCGCCCCCACATCCGACAAGACAGCGCCTGGTAGAGCAGCCACCCGTTCAGCATCTGATCCATCGCCGGATCGGGCGTACTCACCGTCACCCCACCTAACATGTCTTCCCAGAAGGACTTTGCATCATGCCACGCCAATTCCATACTCTCGGGTTCCGCGAAACGCCGCGCCAGGCTGATCGCCTCCTCCCGATTGGCACCCTGGCCGAGCAGGAAGAACACTTCCTTTGCCTGTCCGGGCTCTAGTTCGATGTGAAGTTGGATGGCGGCACACGGATCCAGGCCGGCGCCTACCGTGCCCTCCAGACCGACCCGGCCGAGGGCTGCTGGACGGCGAGGATCTCCCATGCGCCCCAGGAACTCCGTCCGATCGGCGGTCACGCCGTGGGGTGCTTGGCTGGCGGACAGGAAAGCGTAGCGCGCGGCAAACTCAGCGTTGTAAGGGTTGTGGGCCAGCAGGGCGTGGACTTCGGGTTCGTACTCCGAGATGACATACTGTGCCGTCGCCTCCCGATTGCCGCCAAGCACCCAGGGCACAAAGCACGTCGCTGTCAGTCTGCGCGACCTGTGCCACTGGTTTTCCACCCGTAAGGCCATCACCTTCACCGCCGCGTCCGGGGCGACGAACATTCGCAGTTGCTGTTTGAGCCCGTGGCTCTGATGCTCGAAGACACTGTAACCCGCCCCATGTCGAACCAGGTAGGGAGCCGGAGCTGGGGCAGGTTGAGGCGTTGGCGTCCATAGTAGAGAGGTTTCTTCGTCGCGCAGGTAGATCGCTTCGGTCGGCGGATCGCTGATCGGATCATTCGACCACGGAGTTAGTCGATTCTCGGCGCTGTTCTCGGCCCAAGTCGAACCGGCGCCAGTTTCCGAGACCAGGAAGCCGAAGTGGGGATTGGCAACCACATTGATCCATGGCCTCGGTGTCTGCTCACCAGGACTCAAATAGATCTGGTACTCACGACTATCCGGGCTGAACCCACCCAGCCCATTGTCATGACTCAGGTTGGACGGCCGTGGCAGATCCGTAGTCGGTTCGACATCTTCATGTTGGCTCAATGTCGGCCCGAAGGCAGGCAAGCGGATCCGCTCCGCCGCCGGCTCACCCAATTGATTGGCAAGTGTCCCGTGAGATCCGTCTAGAACAACTCGGGCGGCAGTTTCCAGGAGCACCCGATCTTCGGCGGCCATTTGGTCTGAAGCCAACAGGTAGATCCCCCCACGCTGATTCAGATAGGGGTCGCTGTGCATGCGGACCATCAGGCGATACAACTCGCCTTGCAGCTCCTGGCCGTAGCCCGTTTCCCTGTCGACTCGCAAGACAACGTCTATCTTGACACCGCGCCGGCGCCAATAGGCGTGCGAGCGCAACACATCGCGCACCAACAGGCTTTCCTCGCCGCTTTTCAGTAACACCAACAGAATGGGGTAATCGCCAGAGATGCCGAATCCCCACAAGCCGTGCTGCCCTTTGTGATTGGACGCCAGTGTTCCCCCCGGAGCCCGAAGCCTGGCGCTCGGGTAGAGCAAGGCCGAAAGCAATCGATCCATCGACTCCAGATCCTGAGTAGTCAATGCCTGCTCACGCAGTTCACGCTCGATCAGGCTTCGTGCCTGGCCAAAGGCCCGGCCAATCATCGTCCGGCGCTGGTAGCGGCGGGCTGCAGACAACACCTCACCCCGATCCCGCCCTACCAATGTCAGGAAGTCGATACGGGCTGTCGAGTTCGGCGCCAGTTCGAAGTCCAATCCCAGCGACATCAGCGGGTCCAGAGTCGCCCCCGTCGAACCAGGGTCACGCGGCCCATCTTTGGTCAAGGAACGGGGAGCACGCGGCGTTCCGCCCCGCCCGAGAAAGGCAGCCCTATTCGTCTCGGGGACGATGGCCCCCCCAGCGGCTGAATTTGCCACCAGCATGTGCACCAGAAACACCGGTTGTTCCCCAGCCGTTTGTGGGCGGCGGTGGAAGATGAGCGCATTGAGCTCGGGGAGAAATTCGCTTTCCACGAACAGCTTGCTGAAGGCCGGGTGTCTAACATCGGCCTCCTGAGCCGCAAGGACGACCTCGGCATAGCTTGTTACGCGCAGTCTCCGAGCCTGATCGAGATGGTTGGTCACCTCAAGCTGGCGGATTTCGACATCATCTTCCGCAGCCACTGCGATTTCCAGCTTGAGCGCCAGATCATCTTCCTGGCGGCGGAACTCCGCCTTGTAAGGATAGAAGTATGCTTGGGGATCACTCGAATGGGAGGCGGTCGGCTGAAAGGTTGGTGACACCATTGAGCCTCGGTCGAGGTCCTGCAAGTACAACCATGCGCCTCCATCCTCCAGGGTCGTGTCGGCTCGCCAGCGGGTGAGCATCAAGTCATCCCACTGGCTGAAGCCGCTTCCAGCACTGGTGATCACGATGCCATAGTGACCGTTTGAAAGCAGATGAGCGCGCGGCGCGTCGGCCGCTACCGGTTCCCGCCAGGGAGTCAGGCTGACTTGTGGGCGCAATGGCCGCCCACGGGTCACCGGTGCCGCCGGCAGGTCCGAGATCGGCGCGCCGGCGGGGAGCTGCTCCTGCAACAGAAGCTCGACCGTTTGCAGACGCGGATCCGCATGGAATCGCTGCACCATGAGGTCGTTTTGCAGGGCATTTGCCACGGAGACCATGCTCATACCATGATGATGGGCCATGTACGACCGGACACGTGCTTGGCGCTGACCGACGGGCACGCGCGACGGCGTGTAATCCAATGCCTCGTAGGGTCCATATAGGCCGATCATCCCTAGCGCCTTGAACCTCTCGTAGTTGTCGAGGACGTCTTTGGTGGTGAGCGGTAGTGCTAGGAGCGAGGCATAGGGGGCCACGACCAGATCGTCCTCCAACCCGCGCTTGAGCCCCAGGCCAGGCACCCCAAAGGCGCGGTATTGATAGTTCTGACCGGCATCAAAGGCATAGTAGCCCGACTCGGAGACCCCCAGGGAGCATCTCGCCCGTTGGCGTAACGCCGTTGCCCCTGGACCGCCGTGCGGCAGCTCTCATGCAGAAGCGTACCCGGATAGCTGCGGGTCAACAACAGCGGCATAAGGTACTCGAACATCGTCCCGCTCCACGAAAGGAGTGCCAAGGAACCCCCAATCCGTGCCAGCGGACGGGCAAGGTGGAGCCAGTGCGAGGCCGGCACGTCGCCTTTAGCGATGGCTATCAGGCTGGCCAGCCTGGCTTCCGAGACAAGCAGGTCATAGTGGTTGTCGTCCAGCTTCCCGACGTCCAAGTTGAACCCAATTCGGAACACCTTCCGGCGCCGATCAAACAGGAAGCTGAAATCCATGCCTTGGACCAGCGCATCGCAGCGCTGGCTGATACGGCGGTAGCCAATCAGCAAGCTGCCGGCCGCCAGACGCGCAGACTGCAGCGCCACGGCCAACTGCGTGCACCACGCCAGCACCTCCTGATTTTGGAGATCGGACCCAGCGTCGGACCTCCCAACCCTATTAACCTCTACCAGCAGGCCTTGAAGCGTCTTCAGTCTGTCTTCGGCGGCCAGGCTCATTTCGGAGATCTCGCGCAGGCGAGGGGTCACGGGCAGGCATTGGCGCAACTCGTGCCACGCCTGGAGGACTCGAGGCTCAGCAGACGGCTCGGCCATCTGTGCCGGAGGGTGCTCGACCAACGCCAGCCATGGGACGAACAGCTCCACCTCGCGGCGCATGCTCATGACATGGTGCCGCAAGCGATCTGAGCACAGGCGCAGGCCATCCAGCACATCCGGTGACAGCACGTGGGGGCGAATTTCGATGAGCTGCATTAGCAGGCGATCGATCTCGGGCAAGGCTTGAAGGGACACACCCTCGAGAAGTCCCTGCCAGCGATCCGGCTCATGCTCCGCGCTCTGGATGTCTCTCCGGGTTTCGGCCAGGGCGGCCCGTAGAGGCGAATGCCTCGTCTTACCTTCGGCGGCAGGCAGTTCTTCCTCCAACAACGCCAGTGTGTCGATCAAGCCTTGCCAACGCGCCCATCGAAAGGGCTGCATATCGGACATCGACAGGCAGCCTTGGGCCAAGGTGATCAAACTCCCGGCCAGGTTGCCGCTGTCCACCGTCGACACGTAGCGCGGCGGCAGAGGTGCCAGCGTACGTGTGTCGTACCAGTTCAGGAAATGACCGCGATAGCGTTCGAGACTGTCAAGCGAGTCCAGCGTCGAGTCCATCCGCAACGCCAGGCCCAGCAAGTCGACATAGCCCAAATCGCCGGCCGCCAGCCCGGATAGCAGCAAGAAACCCATATTGGTGGGAGAGGTGTGGTGAGCAATCTGGCCGCGCGGCCACTCCTGGAAGTGATCGGGTGGGAGCCAATGGTCTTCCGGGCCGACAAAGCGCTCATAGAAGAGCCAAATGCGGCGGGCGATCACACCCAGTTGCTCACGCTGCGCCATCGATATTGGAGGCTCATGGCGGCGCAAGGGGCGGCTGATCCACTGGGCCACTTGGGGTGAAATCAACCAGGCAGTCAGCAGCGGCCCAGCAGTCCACATTGATGATGGGCGGACAATCCCCACCAAGGCGCCTATCGTCAATGCCACGACCGGCGCCGTGATCATCCGTTTCCACGTCAGGCCCGGCGTTGATCGCTTGCCCAGGGCCCGGCTGATGTCAGCCGCTGGAGTCCATTCTAGCAGCCGCCGGTGGGTGAGCAACAAGCGAACCAGAGTGACGGCGATGGCATCCAGCGCCAGAAGAGCTTCGAATGGCAAGAAGACCAGCGCCAGAACCCAACGGGCCAGGTCCATCCAGATCGAGCGCAGGCGTTCGAACGACTGCGAGGTCGGCAGGCCCAGACGCAATCCCAATGCTATTCCGGCCAATATCGAAGCGCCCAAGGTGAGCAGGCTGATGCCGGTCCAGAACAGAGCGGGGCCGGGGAGCAGGAGCCACCCCGCTAGCAGGAGGATCAAGAGTGACGCCGCCAGCAAGCTGCGCCGAAGGTTGTCCAGGATCTTCCACCTATCGAGCACCGAGAAGTCGTTGGCGATCGTCCCGCCCCCCTCGGCCGGCACCCGAGGCATGAGCCAGGGCAGGAGCTGCCAATCACCCCTGATCCAGCGGTGCTGGCGCTCGGTTACGGCCAGGTATCGGTCGGGATAATCCTCCAGGACCACCACGTCAGATACCAGGCCGGCGCGCCCAACGATACCTTCGAAAAGGTCATGGCTGAGCAGCGCATTTTCCGGAACACGCCCTTCCAAGCTACGGCGAAAGGCGGCCACGTCCATGATGCCCTTGCCGACGTAGATGCCCTCTTGGAAAAGATCCTGGTAGACATCAGAGACGGCCAGAGAATACAGGTCCAGCCCACGGTCGCCAGCAAACAGGCGGGTGAGGAGCGTGCGGTTCACGCTGCTGGGTTTGACCCGGACCGCGCGGCTGAAGCACGGTGTAGCCGGAGGTCAGGGTGTTGGTCACTGGATCAAAGGCCGGCTGATTCAGTGGATGGGCGAGTGTAGCTATCAGCCGGCGCGCCCCGCCGCGAGTTCAGCAAGGAATCTGTGTCCAGGGTAATCACGTAACGAATAGGAGGCAGGGGCACATTTGGATCGGCCAGCTCGTAGGACGAGGTGGTGGACCCGGTGAGCCAATCGCTGAGATCAGCCAACTTGCCGCGCTTGCGCTCCCACCCCATCCACACGCCTTCGCTAGGGTTCCATTCGCGTTTGCGCTGAAGCAGGTGAAAGGGCGTCCGCCTTCCCTCTCCGTGTTTCTGATTGAGCTGGCGAATCCCTGCCCGCGTCCGCGCGAGAAGAACCTCGTCACCGGGCATCTGCTCATGGGGAGCGTCACCAAAATCAGTGAGCAAGGCAAACAGAATATGCTCGTCGGCCGTGCTCAAGTAGTGTTGTTCGAGTTGGCGCAGGAGGGACCGAACTTGCGCCGAGTTCGATGAGCAGTGCCGGGATAGCGACGAGCGTCGTGCACTCTTGCGGGACGCCATCCCGAAAATCCATCTTAGGCAGAATATGGGGTGACACCAGCCTTGGGACGATCGAGTGCACCAGACCGACAGCGACACTGATCGCAGGCACGCATCCACTCACAACGGCCAGCGCCGTCAGCAGGAGGCTTCCCCCCCATGTGACCGTCAGAGACGCAATGACACCTTGCCCTGCCAAGGTAAGAAGCAGGATGCTTCCCAAGTAGACCGACAGGGCATGCCTGGTGAACCAGCGGCGCAGACGTACTGCGAAGACAGGGGAATACCCCAGACGGCCCTCCAGCAGCTCCAGCCCGCGATCGAGCAAGTAATACCCGACATGTCCTGTGCGATTGGCGAAGAGGGTCGAGGGTTCTTCCTTCCCATCGCCTGCCAAGAATCCTTGGAGATCGGTCGGCATGTGATATCCCGGTTCCTTAGTAGCCGGATCGAGACCTGGTCTTGAGGGCTCCGACGCCTCAAATTGGGGTCCATCGACTCCAATCCCCTCGTTGTGGACAATTAGGTCAATGGCCTGCTGAGCAACAACCTCTTCGGGGATTTCTGTGGTGCGAGCCAAATCTTCGATGACCTTGCGGTAGCGGTCGCGGGTCTGGAAATCCATGCGGGAATAGACACCTGCAGGATCCTTGCGCAAGATCTGTTCGACTAGGCTGAGATCCTCGAAGACATGCTTCCAGTCTTGGATTTCGATGGCTCGCAAGTCGAGGATGCAGCCGGCAATTGCTGAAAGCTCGGTGCTGTTCCCACGCCGGCCATTACCGCTGGCCGCCTCGCCAGAGGAAGAAGCCACGCCCAACAGTCCGGCAACTTCGTTGCCGAGTTGGTCCAGAACGGCCAGGCGCAGCAGTCCTGGCAGGGCCCACAACTCACCGATAGTAAGCGGAGATATGGTTTGATAGGCGGCCACGAATTGACGGACGGCATCCGGATCAAGGTGGATGTCGCGAGCAGATGTCAATTCAGAGGCCAGGACGTAGATACGCGGCATCCCAACGTATGGCGCATTCAGCAAGACCGGCAGCTGACGGTAGAATCCTTCCGGCAAGTCCTGTCGCACCTGTCGCATGACCTGTTGGACCAGGTAGTAGTTATCCAGCAACCATTCGGCGCCGGAGGGCACTTCGATCTTTTGATCGGCCAGGGAGGCAAAGTGTCTCCGTGCCCGGGCCAGGAGATCTTCCAGAGCCTCAAGCTGCTGCAAGTGTTTCACACCCGATGCGCCTTCGCGTGAGGCTGCTTGGGCAGCCAGGCGGCGTGCCAAATCCTCCAGCGAATTAGGCGACGGGATGCCCTCGTGCTCCTTGAGGATCGGCTCAGGCAATGGACTCAATGCGTCCCGGCCTTGCGGGGGTTTCAATGCCGCCCATGTTCTCGGGCGGCCATCTCCGCTGATGTGGGTTCAAACGCATGCCGGGGGAGGTCCTGGACAATCAGAAGCGGCTTGTTGCCGTACATAAGGAAGGACGTGGCCAGACTACCGTAGGGCCAGCGCGTTTCCCCTGAATAGCCATGGGCGCTCAGGACGACCAGGTCAACGTTTTCCTGCACAGCCAGTTGCTGTAACGTGGCGGCGACATGCTCTTCGACCAGAATGTGGACGTCGGCGGGCGGCGAAAGCCTGGCCCGAAGGTCTTCCAAGTAGAGGCTGGCCTCGGAACGATTGCGTTCAGTAAGCGCATCGACCAACGCCCGATCTTCTCTGGACGGCGAAGCCCGACGCGGCAGTTCAGGCTTGCGAACAACATGGCCCAGAAGGACCCTTGAGGCATGTTGGGCAGCCAGCGCCCCCACCAGAGGCAAAACACATTCGGCACGCTGCGACCCATCTAGCGGGACGAGCATGTGCTCGTAACGCAGGGCGGTAAGGTCAGACGTCACCCTATGATATGCCGGCACCAGCAGGATGGAAACGTGCGCCCGGGCCAAGATCTTCTGCACGACACTGCTGATGTTCCAGCCGCTGAGACCGCTTCGGCCATGCGAGCTGAGAAGGATGAGATCCACGTGCTCGGCCTGAGCATAGTCAATCACGCGCTCAGCTGGGTCGCCTTGCAAGAGCACTTGGGCAACGGACAATCCAGCCGTGCGCAGCCGTTCGGTGACGTCATGCAGGTAGGCTCCGGCTTCGGCCTCGGTGTATTGCCAGTCAAGGGGATCGATGGCGCGCGTTCGGCCAGCCGGTTCTGCTTGCTCCACCACTTGCAGCAACGTGACGCGGGCGCCTAATGTCTGGGCCATGGCCAAGGTATGAGGCAGAACGCACTCCGCTAGAGACGAGCCGTCCAGGGGAATTAGAAGGTGCTCGAACACCGTGCCCTCCTCATGGAAGAACCTTTCTTTGGGGACACGTACACTTTCGAGCTGGAGTTTGCAGGACGGCAACGCGGGACAAAGTGTATCTGCGCGGAATGAGGGGGATGGGCCCTCGGCCTTCCTCGGCATACTCAGGCCCCGAGTTGGCCTCATGCGTGCCGCTCGTAATCCCTATCTTACCACCCTACAACACGTAGACAGAAATCTAGCAACTTTGCTTGTCTTCCTGAGGGGACAAACAACGGATGGATCGCGGAAAGCCCTTGGCGGCATGCATGGACCTCCGAAGCAGTCCAAGGGTCCTGAAGACCGCCTGGGGGTTCCATTTGTGACGCACATCATAGATGGGATCTGGCCGTCGCCTTCCAGATTACGTTCTTGAACCAATGACGTGAAAGGATTCCTGGCAGGAAGAAGTAGCGGAGCGTCCTCGAATCCTCTCGAGGAGAATGGATAGCGCGGGCAGTTCGAGGTCCAAGCTTCATGGCAAATCCGGACGGCGCCGGGAAGCTTCTGATCACATGGAACCATAGCCCCATACCGCGGATTCACTATAATGAGAGGCGTGAGGCGTTCTGATCGGACGATTTGCCATGAGGAGCCTGAGAGACTCGTCGACTGCGATCTGGCCGATGGGGCAGGGCTGACACAAGTCCACGCTTCCGGCCCAGCTCCAGTCTGGGACCTGGGGTCCCCATGGCCAACTTGCCAGGCATGAGGACACAGCCATGAACCCTCAGCCGGATCGCCCGGCGGACGAAGGTGAGCAGGGGGGGTATGCCAGCATTTTCAATTCCGCAGCTGACGGGCTGATCATCGCCGACATTGAGAGCGGTGCCGTGGTCGAGGCCAATCCCGCAGCCTGCGCCATGCACGGCTGGCCGCGCCACGAATTCATCGGGCTCCTCCCGGAAGACTACCTTCACCCCGACAGCCTGCACCCATTCAAGAACAAGATCGGGGGCCGTCGCTACGGCTCCCTGGCCGACAGCCCCGTGCGGCACCGGCGCCGGGACGGCTCGACTTTCTACGCAGAATGGCACGGGGCTGAATTCAACTATCAGGGCCGACCCTGCCTGCTCGGCGTCGTCCGCGATGTCAGCCAACGCATGGATGCCGAAGTTCTTCTTCAGCAGCGGGGAGGCGCGCGCGCCAACGAAAACGCCATGCTGCTCGAGATTTCCCAGACCCTGGCCTCCACTTTGGAACCTCGACCGGGCCTGATCCTCGACCAGCTTGGATTGCTCATCAGATACACCCATGCAGGGCTCTTCATGTTACAGGAGTCGGCCGTGGTTGCCGCGGCCGTGCGAGGCACGGATCAACCTGAGGCGGCATTGTCCCAAGACATCTGGCATGGCAGCCAGGCCACGATGGAGGCACTGTTCGAGGGGCGTTACCCCATCCGCATTCAGGATGTTTGGGGGTCTGAGCCTTCGGCTGAGCTCCTTCGCAGTCTTTTCGGGGACGATCCGGCCGGCATATTGGAAGACATACACTCCTGGATGTGGGTGCCGCTGGCGGTCAGGAATCGCCTGCTCGGTGGCATCGGTCTCGCTCACGCCGAACGCGATTACTTCACGCCGCACCTGGCAAGCTTGGCGATGACCGTTGCCAACCATGCGGCCGTAACCATGGCCAACGCCGAGTTGTATGAGCGTGCCCAAAGCCTGGCCGCGCTCCAGGAACGTCAGCGCCTCGCTCGCAACCTGCACGATGCCGTCAATCAGTCGCTCTTTTCTGCCGGGCTGATTGCCGAAGTCCTGCCGCGCCTGTGGGAGCGAGATCAGGATGATGCCCGCCGCGCACTTAAGGACTTGCGCCGCCTAACCCGCGGAGCACAAGCGGAGATGCGGGGCCTGCTGGCGGAGCTGCGCCCCAGCACGCTGACCGACACCGAGTTGGGAGACTTGCTGCGCCTGTTGGGCAACGCCTTCACTGGACGAACGAACACGCCGGTGTCGGTGACAGTCAGCGGCGGCGGAAGGCTGCCGACTGAGGCGCATGTTGCCCTCTACCGCATTTGCCAAGAGGCCATGAACAATGTTGCCAAACACGCCGGCGCCACTCAAGTGGAAATCGACGTGCGCCATGCGCCGGATGGCCTCGTGCTGCAGGTGCGTGATAATGGCCGCGGGTTTGACACGTCTGAACTGGCAGCCTCGGGTCACTACGGCCTGAGCATGATGCGGGAGCGTGCCGAAGCGGCCGGCGCAAGCCTGACTATTGTCAGCCAGGAGGGCCAGGGCACCGTGCTAACCGTCCGGTGGGGCGGGCAGGAGGATTCATGAGCGACGCCTCATCTCAGCCCATTCGCGTGATGTTGGTTGACGACCACACGATGGTCCGCCAAGGGCTGACGACCTTCTTGAAGGTCTATGACGACCTGGAGTTGGCCGGCGAAGCCAGCACAGGGGAGGCCGCCGTCAGGCTCTGTCCCGAGGTCCGGCCCGACGTCATCTTGATGGACCTGATGCTTCCGGACATGGATGGGGCGACGGCGACCCGCGCCATCCGCCAGCAGTCTCCCCAGGTCGAGGTCATTGCGCTAACCAGTTACAAAGAGCCGGACATGATCAAGAATGCTCTGGAAGCCGGCGCTATCGGCTATTTGCTCAAGGACGTCTCTGCGGACGAGCTCGCCCATGCCATCCGTGCGGCGTATGCCGGGCGGGCGACCCTGTCTGCCGAGGCCACCCAGGTCATCGTCCGCGCCGCCGGCCAGCCCCCTGAGCCCGGCTTTGACCTTACCGTCCGCGAGCGTGAAGTGCTGGTCTTGTTGGTCGAAGGTCTGACCAATGATCAGATTGCCGCAAGACTGACCGTCAGCCCGTCCACCATCAAATCCCACGTCAGCAATATCCTCTCCAAACTCGGCGTTGCCAGCCGCACCGAAGCCGTGACCCTCGCCTTGCGCCAGGGACTGGTCACGTAACCCCGATTGCTATCTCCCCCAAGTGGCGGAGGCAACGACTCCCCTATCTGTGGATGCACTTGGGGAATGCCTTCAATACAATGAGATACTACTGTTTGTCTATTTTCCTGGTGCCGGCCAGGTGAGGGAGGACAGAGAGAAGGTGGGGGTCTATGGCTACTTCCCTAAGGACACCAAGAATACGCAAGAAACTCTCCCCGAAGGATTTGGAGATCCGCTATCGCCGCCTCTTTGAATTGGCCCAGGATGGGATTTTAATCCTCAATGCCGAGACGGGGCTGATCGATGACGTCAACCCGTTCTTGACAAAACTGCTGGGGTATACGCGCAAGGAGTTCTTCCAAAAGAAACTCTGGGAGGTTGGCGCATTCAGGGATGTTGAGGCCAGCAAGGAAACATTTGAGGAACTGCAAAGGACCAAGTACGTCCGCTATGACGATCTGCCGCTCAAAGCGAAGGACGGCAGGCTCATAAGTGTCGAATTCGTCAGCAACGTCTATAGGGCGGGCTCCGAACGCGTGATTCAATGCAACATCCGTGACAATACCGCTCGCAAGCGGGCGGAAGAGCAGGTGCGCTACCAGTCCAGTCTGTTGGAGAACGTCAACGATGCCATCGTGGCCAGCGATGCTCAATTCGAGATAACGGTCTGGAACGAGGCAGCCGAGTCGCTCTATGGCTGGAAGGCGGAGGAAGTCCTCGGGCGGAATTTCATGGAGCTCCTCGAGGCCGAGTGGCCCGGAGCGGCGGCCGAGGACATGCAGCGCACGATTGCCGCCGCTGGGCACTGGTCCGGGGAAGCAACTCACCTTCGAAAAGATGGCACGCGGGTCGCCGTCGAGATCTCCAGCCGGGTGCTCCGCAATGAAGCTGGAAACATAACAAGTTACGTTAGCGTCAATCGCGACATCAGCCAGCGCAAGCGTTCCGAACACACACTGCGCCTGCAGGGCGAGGCTCTCAATGCGGCGGCCAACGCCATCATGATCACCAACACCGCCGGGGAGATTGAGTGGGTCAACCCGGCGTTCACCACCCTCACCGGCTTCACCGCTGAAGAAGCCCTTGGCAAGAGCCCGCGGGAATTGGTTCGGTCGGACGAACAAGATCAAGCGTTTTACAGAGAGCTATGGGACACCATCAACGCGGGGGAAATCTGGCACGGCGAACTCATCAATCGCCGCAAAGACGGAAGTCTCTATTCGGAACACCAGACGATCACTCCGGTAAGACACGACGACGGAAGGATCATGCACTTCATCGCCATCAAAGCCGATATTTCAGAGCGCAAGGCTGCCGAGGAGGCGCTGCTGGAATCCTACCTTCTCACCCAAGGGATTATCAATGCGCTCCCCGCCCTGATTTACTGGAAAGATCTCGATCTCAACTACCTGGGCTGCAATACGGAAAACGCCATCCTCGCGGGATTTACTGATCCATCGGAAGTCATCGGGAAAGATGATTACCAGATGTCGTGGGGTGAGCGTGCAGAAGAGTATCGCGCAAATGACCTCGAGGTCCTCGCCAGCGGCCTTCCTAAACTCAACATCGAAGAGATCATTGAGGGTGGCAAGACCAGCATTACAAGCAAGGTGCCCTTGCGGAACTCACAGGGCGAGATCATCGGCGTGCTCGGGTCGAGTACGGATATCTCGGATAGGAGTCCGGGCTAGTGACGAGGATCCAACGCCAAATTGAACACCTCAGCGCTTTGAGGCGAATCGACCAAGTCATCGCATCCAACTTTGATTTGGAGTTTTCCCTTTCAGAGATTCTTGCCCAGGTAACAAGAGAGCTTGAGGTTGATGCGGCGGACATCTTGCTGCTGAATCCCGTCTCGAACGTTCTGGAATGCGCGGCCGACTTCGGTTTCCGCACAGGCGACGGGGCGAGGACGGAAAGTCCCCATGTCGGACAGCTATGGCGGCCGCGCTGCAATGGAGCGCCAACTTGTCCAGATTCCGGACCTCAGTCAGGACTCCAGCAATCCGCTATTGGCGGAAGACCTTTGCGGGGGAAGGGCTCGTCTGTTACTACGGGCTGCCTCTGATAGCCAAAGGCAGGGTGCTGGGTGTGCTCGAGGTTTTCCACCGCAGCCCACTAGATCCCGATCAGGAATGGTTTGATTTCTTCAAGTCCTTGGCCGGGCAAGCGGCGATTGCGATTGAAAACAGCATGCTTTTTCAGGGCATAGAACGCTCCAACTTGGAGCTGGCCTGGCCTACAATGCCACGATTGAAGGCTGGTCACGCGCCCTCGATATGCGCGACAAGGAGACTGAAGGGCATACACTCCGCGTGACAGAGATGATTTGAAACTTGCACGTGCGGCGGGCTTGAACGAATGTGGAAATGGCCAATGCGCGCTGGGGGGCGCTCCTTCACGACATTGGCAAGATGGGTGTTCCGGACGAGATTTTGCTCAAACCCGGGCCTTTGACAGATGAGGAATGGGTGAAGATGAAGAAGCACCCAACATTCGCCTACGAACTGCTCTATCCCATCCGTTACCTGCGACTGGCGCTGGATATTCCCTACTGCCACCATGAAAAGTGGGACGGGAGCGGCTACCCACGCGGGCTAAAGGGGAACCAGATTCCCCTGGTGGCACGGATATTTGCAGTGGTGGACGTCTGGGATGCGCTGACCGCTGATCGCCCTTACCGCCCCGCATGGACAGCAGAGAAGGCGCGTCAGCACATCCTGACTTCGTCAGGAACCTCCTTTGATCCGGAGGTGGTGGATACGTTCATGCGGGTTTTTGCGTTGATGACGGAGCATCTTCCGATTGGCGGATGCAGTTGCTCCCCGGCCGACGGATGCAGCTGGGGGGTGTTCACAGATACGATAGTGTGTGGTTTTTTCGGTACCTTCCAGGCGCCGATCGTATCAGCAAATTGAGGAGCTGTCGGCTATGGTTCATGTTCAGAAACACACCGGCGAAAATGGCAATCTTTCAGAGCATGAGTCGGAGATTCGCTATCGCCGTCTCTTTGAGTTTGCACAAGATGGGATCTTGATCCTGGATGCCGAGACGGGGATGATTGAGGACGTCAACCCCTATTTGATCAATATGCTGGGCTATTCGCGCCAGGAATTCATCGAAAGGAAGCTCTGGGAAGTGGGCGCGTTCAAAGATGTCAAAGCCAGCAAGCGGGCTTTCCAGGCACTGCAGGACAACGAATACATCCGCTATGAAGATTTGCCGCTGAGAGCCAAAGATGGCCGGCTGATGCAGGTGGAGTTTGTCAGCAACGTGTACACGGCGGGCAGCGAGCGTGTGATTCAATGCAACATCCGAGACGTCACGGAGAGGAATCAAACCAAGGCCGACTTACTGAGAAGCGAAGCTCATCTTCGAGAGCAATCCGTGCGGGACCATTTGACCGGGCTGTTCAACCGGCGTTATCTGGAGGAAACGCTCGATCGTGAGCTGCTGCGAGCCAGGCGTAACGGTTCCACCGTCGGCATCATTCTCATGGATGTTGACCACTTCAAACAATTCAACGATCTCAGCGGCCACGCGGCAGGCGATGCGGTCTTGCGCGAATTGGGTAGCCTTCTGATTGCCAACGTCCGAGGAGAGGATATACCCAGTCGATATGGCGGCGATGAGTTCACGATTGTTATGCCCGATGCCTCGCCTAAGGTAGCCAACCAACGAGCAGAGCTTACTCGTTCGCAGGGCAGGCAGGTTCCACATCCCGTTCGAAGGGCGAATATTGAAACCCGTCACACTCTCCTTCGGCGTGGCGGCCTTCCCAGAAAACGGGTCACCGAGCGGGCCCCTCTTGAAAGCCGCCGATAAGGCACTCTATCGAGCGAAACACGTAGGGCCGCGGACGGGCGATGGCGGCAAGTAAGAAGTCCTCAGACTAAAACACTCTACAATCCCCCAGCACCCGGTCGCTGTCCATTCGCCATCAAGCCAGATTTCTCCCCCAAGTGGGGGAGGCAAAGTCTCCCCCGTCGATGGATGTGCTCAAGGGCCTTCTCTTAGTACTCTAGAACCATGACACGCGTCTTCTTGGCCGATGCCAAACTCGTTGAGCGTTCTGCCCTGCGCCTGACGCTCCAGGATCTGAAGATGGATCTGGCGGGCGAAGCAGCCGATTGGCCAACCACATTGGCACAGGCACCCCTCAGCCAGACGGACATGCTCTTGGTGGATTGGGATTTGCTTCCCAACGCGCCTAATTCCGCGCTGGCCGAGTTGCGCGAAGCTTGTCCGGCGGCGCTGGTGATCGTACTCATCAGTCAAATGGAGGCCCGTCAGCGGGCTGCCCTCTCCGCCGGCGCCGATGCGTTCATCAGCAAAGGTGATACGTCGGAACGCGTAGCCGAATACCTGCGCACCTTCGCCTCAAACGCGGCGATGAATTGATGACACCTGGCTGTTTGCTTGTTTCCGAAATACCGGCGCAATCTGCTGCCCCGAGCGCCGGCGCAAACTGGGACAGCTGCAAGGAATCACCGGAGGTGCCAATGAAGGACAAAGATGCGTAATGATCGACAAGACAACAAGCGCCAAGCCGTGCACCTCAATCACAAGACAATAGGAGACAAACCATGAATATCATCATCTATCTCGTCGCTGCGGCGATCATCGGTTGGGTGGCAAGTGAAATCATGCGCGACCGCTCGAGCCTGTTGATCAACATCGTGGTAGCCGTCGTGGGCGCCTTCCTGGCCGGCTACTTCCTCAGCCCGATTTTCCATGTCGGGACGATCAACGATGCCATCAACCTGCCCACGATGCTGGTGACGCTGCTGGGCGCCGTCATCGTGATCGCCATTGTCCATCTGCTCCGCCGCAGGGTGTAAGCCCAGTCACACCTAATACCTGGAACGCCTTTTTGGGGGTTTCCTTGAGCAGGGGTGCACAGGCGCACCCCTGCAGAATTGTCGGATTAACCCGTCGCGTTTGTGAAAATCGTCACATATGGTTTTGGAGGTCGAAATGACAGACAACAGTGTTTCAGAAGTCCGAATGACTCAAAGGGAACCGGAACGAGAACGGCGCATCTTCACCTTCAAAGCGACCCAGCTGGTCTGGCTGCTGTTCGGACTCCTGGAGGCTATGCTGGCGCTGCGCGTTGCGTTGAAGCTGATCGCCGCCAACCCGGACAGCCCGATTGCCGCTTTCGTCTTCGGTTTCACCAGCCTCTTCCTTCTCCCCTTCGTGGGGTTGACGGGAACGCCTTCGGCGGGCGGCATGGTGCTGGAAATCTCAACCGTGATTGCCATGGTGGTGTATGCCTTGATCGCCTGGGGGCTCGAACGAGTCATCTGGGTGATCTTCTTTCGCCCCAGTGCGCCCGTGGAAGGCGTCACCAGAACGACAACCACCGATCATCACACCCAAATGTAAGAGAAGATGAGGGATCGGGATGAGACTTGCGGTTGACCATTACGAATCGAATGCAGAAGGAATTCAGCCGGAGCTGCCCTTTTTGTCGGCTTTGGTCCGAACAGTTGTAGTGAGGGCCATCAGATGGCTGATCGAGCTCGCTACCCTTACTGAAACCGACCAATTGGAGGCTGGCATCTTCCTGGGCGGCGAGGGGCGAGACCGATAGCGCAGGGTCACTCGGCGTGCAAGTGTGGGATCTTCGTTCTCGCGCGGCACGCCGTCTGACCTCCCGGCAAGTCAACAGGCATGGTTCCGAGCATCACAGACAACAAGATCAATGGAGGACATAGACAACATGAATAAGACAGTGAGCGTTTTGGCCGGCATGCTGATTGGTGGGCTGGCCGGCGCAGGAGCGATGCTTCTGTTGGCGCCCCAATCGGGTGAGAAGACACGAGCTCTGATCCAGCTCAAGAGCGTCGAATTGCGGGATCGGACAACCGATGTGGTTGACCAAGCCCTGGCCCAGGCTCGGACCGACTCTCAAGAGATTGCGAGTGAGGTTCGGGAGAGGGCCGGCCAGCTCAAGCAGTTCGGACAGGACAAGCTCGTGGCCGGGATGGATCGTGCGTCGTCGGTTCTTGAAGCTGGAAAAGTAGCCGTCAGGGACGCCTGACCGAGAAGGCCCTTGATCAGCATGGCTGCGGGCGCTTAGTGACCCGGCGCCCGCAGCATTCCCGTCACATCGAGGAGGGATCATCAACATGAGGTTCACCCGAAACATCGGCATGCTCCTGCTGGCCATCTTCCTGATTGCATGGGGTCTGGTACAGCTTCTCGGAATTGGCGGCCTGGGCGTGATCCTGGCGATCATCGCCATCGCCGCCGGCATCTTCATCCTTCTCGGCCGATAGGGAGATTGAACGTAATCCTATCGACTTGTCAACCCGGATCTTGAGAGTTTAAAAAGGAGCAATCGAATGTTGACCTGGATTATCGTCATTTTGGTCGTCCTCTGGCTGCTGGGCGCCTTTGGGCCAAGCTTGATCCCCAGCATTCCACGCACTGGTAATTTGATACATGTTCTGATCGTGATCGCTATTATCCTGGTGGTCTTGAACGTGTTGGGCATCATATGAGAGCTGCAACAGCACCGGCACGTGGCCAGCCCTTATCAGGGCGCCATCTGCCCAGCTAGCCAAAGGCCTTCGGAATTCTCGGAGGCTTGAGAACGGCAAACGCCCAACTTGGGCGCAGGTTGACGAGTTGAACCGGTCGTCCCTGAGCTCGAGTTGGTGCTGGGCGTTTGGCTCAGACACCCTGTCCACTCAGGGGTTCAGACGTTCCGGGTGGCTCCGCAGATGGGGGCGCGTGCCGTTGTCTTCGCGGGGACCCATAACAAGGCGGAGGGGTGCGGAGTTCTCCACTCGTCAGTACGCAGGTGGCTTTTCCTGCCGGAGTTGCCATGAAATCTCGTCACAAGAACCAGCGTGCCATCCTTGAGGGCATTGCTCACCGTGCCATGCTTGAGCATGGGCTGCTGCCTGATTTCTCGGCGGCGGTTGCGGCCGAGTTGGGGCAGCTGAAGGTGCCTGCGCCCGCAGGAGAGACTGACTCCGTACGCCCTCCGGCATTGCATGACTTGCGGAACCTTCTGTGGGCATCAATTGACAACGACGACTCGCGTGACCTCGATCAGCTCACGGTGGCCGAAGCGCTGCCAGGCGGCAAGGTCAGAGTCCTCGTCGCCGTGGCTGACGTGGCCTCGCTAGTGAAGCATGGCCTGCCTATCGACGAGCATGCAAGGCACAACACCACCTCCGTTTATACGGCTGCCAAAGTCTTTCCCATGCTTCCCAATGAGCTTTCGACGGATCTCACCTCTTTGAATTTCGGAGAGGAGCGCCCGTCGATCGTGGTCGACATGGTGATAGATGAGGATGGACAGCTCAGCGAATCCGATATCTACCAGGCGCGAGTGACAAACCACGCCAAGCTTGCCTACAACAGCGTGGCTGCCTGGCTGGACGGGAGCGGCGATGCGCCGGAAGCCATCACCGCCGTGATGGACCTGGCCGAGAATATCCGCCTGCAAGATCACATTGCGCAAAGGATGAAGAAGCTGCGGCATCATCATGGCGCACTCAGTTTGGAAACCATTGAGGCCAAGGCCGTGTTCGACGGAGACCAAATCCGCACCTTGGAAATAGAACAAAAGAACCGTGCCAAAGAAATCATCGAGGACTTCATGGTCGCAGCCAATGGTGTGACCGCACGTTATCTCGCCACCAAGAGTTATCCCTCAATTCGCCGCGTGGTTCGCACGCCAAAGCGCTGGGACCGGATCGTCGAAATGGCCAAAGATCGAGGGTTCAACCTTCCAGAGCTCCCGGATTCAAAGGCGTTGGAGGAGTTTCTGGTCAGCCAGAAGACGGCGGATCCGCTGCGCTTTCCCGATCTGTCTTTGGCCGTGATCAAGCTTTTGGGGGCCGGCGAATATGTTGCCGAACTTCCTGACGCGAATGCGCCCGGTCACTTTGCTCTGGCCGTCAAGGACTACGCCCACTCGACGGCTCCCAATCGTCGCTATCCCGACCTGATTACCCAACGGTTGTTGAAAGCCGCCCTGGAAGGCAAGCCTGCGCCTTATGGCAAGGGCGAACTCGATGTTCTGGCGGCTCACTGCACCGCAAGCGGAAGACTCCGCCAACAAGGTCGAACGTCAGGTTGGCAAGTCCGCAGCTGCCCTTCTGCTGCAATCGAGAATTGGGGAGCAGTTTGATGCGATCGTCACGGGCGCTTCTGAGAAAGGGACCTGGGTTCGGCTTGATCGACACCCCGGCTGAGGGAAAACTGGTTCAGGGTTTTGAGGGATTGGATGTCGGCGCCCAAGTCCGCGTGCAATTGACATCGCTTGATGTTCAGAGAGGGTTCATTGATTTCAAGAGGATCAGTTCATCAAAGCATTAGGATCGAGACTCGTGGAGCTGTTGGCGAATTGAGCAAAGGAGATCTCCCTTGAAGAAGCTGGCTGGCCTGTGGATCGACCATCGCAAGGCCGTCATCGTGATGGTTTCAGATGAAGGGGAGGAGACCAAGGAAATTAGCTCAAACATGGAGGGAAACGTCCACGCTCCAGGCCGGTCGAGGTCCGAAGAAAGCTCGACGGAAGATATCAGGGATCGGCAATTCGGTAACCAACTCGACCGTTACTTCGATGAAGTCGTGGCCGTGGTTCGCAACGCAGACACCATCCTGATCTTCGGTCCCGGCGAGGCCAAAGGAGAACTCACGAAGCACCTTGAGCATGCAGGAATCAAGGGTCTTGTCCTTGAGATGGAAACCGAAGACAAGATGACCGATGCCCAGATCGCAGCCAAAGTTCGAGAGCACTTTCGCTCGTAGAGCCGGCCAGGGAGCCAATTCAAGACCACCCGGCCGAGGCGATGCGATACAGGATGAGGAGGCCAAGATGAGCGACAAACGAAAGATCACATCCGAGGAGGCGCGGACGACCGGAACGAAATTGGGACTAGATTGGGCGAAAATCGATCTGGAGCAGTTCCGGCGGGGTCTTGAGGTGGAACTCGAACACGGCGCCCACGATCCAGAGACTGACGTAACCCACGACGACATGCTGTTGACGGGCAAGATTGCCTGGGCTCACTTGAAGGAGATCGGCGACTATTACACACGCCTGGATCAGCTTGAAGCCGAGGCCCTGTCCCAGCCCTAGACGACAGAACCCATCAAGCCACCTCGGGCGAGAATGGGCACGAAAGCCCGCTGAACGAGGTTCCCGGCAGGCTGTCCGACACTGCCGCAGCTGGGCCGAAGATCGGACCCCGATTGAAAGAGCTACCACAAAAGAGCTACCGACAAAGAGGAGATACGACGATGAACATGAGACTCTCTGCTCCGAAGGTCATTACATGGTGGATCGCTGTTGTACTGGGCGTGCTTGGGCTCCTCGGTCACTTCGGAACAATAGCCGTTTTGAGCCAGTACTCGTTTTGGCTTGTTGCAGCCGGATTCGTTCTCTTGGCTTTGGCGACACTCCTGAGAGATCTTTAGCATCTAGGAAGCGTGGCCCCTGGGAGGGAATATGTGAATCCCAGGGGTCCACAGCTTCCTCCGGTGGCCCGGTCGGCATAGGCCGGCCCGCTTGTCGACGAAGGCTGCCGGGGGCCGACTTGCCAGCGAATGTGGAGAATGGATGTGCAGCGTCCGATCAGTCGGCGCAGCGCCTTGGGCCAGCTGATTCCGAAATGCGGCCGTGACTCTTCTCGAAGATGCCCCGCTAGAGGCTGGTGGACATTCCTGGCCAATCACTACGATGATACATGGAACGAAACTGGTCTGTGCTCTCATTCTGAGCCCCATCGAGCTCCTGTCCAACGGACAGCGGCAAGATGAAGGCTCATGACAGCGGAGGAAGCTATGAAAGTCAGCCCTCTTGCGGGAAAGCCGGCCGATCCGGCCTCGCTAGTCAATGTGCCCAAACTCATCACAGCCTATTTCGAGGAGACGCCTGACCCCTCGGTCCCGGAGCAGCGGGTTGCCTTCGGGACCTCCGGGCATCGCGGATCGGCGTTCGAGAGATCTTTCAACGAATGGCACATGCTTGCCATCAGCCAGGCGATTTGCAGCTACAGAAAACAGCAGGGAATCAATGGCCCTCTGTTTCTCGGCATGGATACGCATGCACTCTCAGTGCCAGCGCTGACCAGCGCCTTGGAAGTTCTGGCCGCCAATGATGTTGAAGTGATGATCGCGGAAGGGGACGAATATACGCCGACCCCTGCCGTTTCTCTCGCCATCCTTCTCCACAACCGCCGGCGCAAGACCGGGCTTGCCGATGGAATTGTCATCACCCCTTCCCATAATCCACCCCATGACGGCGGGTTCAAGTACAACCCGCCGAACGGGGGCCCGGCGGAAGACGTCATCACCGATTGGATCGAAGCCAGGGCAAATGAATTGCTCGAGGGCCGGCTAAAGGGCGTGAAGCGAGTTTCTCTGGAGAAGGCCCTGCGCGCTGCCACGACCCACCGCTACGATTATCTCAACCCCTACATCACCGATCTAGCCAATGTTCTGGATATGGACGTGATCCGCGCTTCCAAGATCGCCCTGGGGGTCGATCCACTTGGCGGCGCAGGAGTCCACTACTGGGGACCAATCGCTGAACGCTACGGGTTGAATTTGACGGTCGTCAACCAAGCCGTCGATCCTACCTTTCGTTTTATGACGGTGGATTGGGACGGCCAGATCCGCATGGATCCCTCCTCACCCTACGCAATGCAGCGCTTGATCAGCCTTAAGGATCAATACACGATAGCCTTCGCCTGTGACACGGACCATGACCGGCACGGGATTGTCACTCGAAGCGTGGGATTGCTTCCGCCCAATCACTATCTTTCGGTGGCCATCAACTACCTCTTCCAACACCGACCAAGATGGGGCAAGGCTGCCTCAGTCGGCAAGACGCTGGTAAGCAGCCAGATGATCGACCGCGTCGCCGCTAGACTTGGCCGCAAGCTCTACGAGGTGCCAGTCGGTTTCAAGTGGTTTGTGGATGGGTTGCTCGATGGATCTCTTGCCTTCGGCGGTGAAGAGAGCGCCGGCGCGTCTTTCATCCGCCTGGATGGCAGCGTTTGGACCACCGACAAGGACGGAATAGTGCTAGCCTTGCTTGCAGCGGAGATCACTGCCCGGATGGGGCGCGACCCTGGCGAGATCTATTCCGATCTGACGCGCGAGTTTGGTGAGCCGGTTTACGCGCGCATAGAGGCATCGGCCACTCCGGAACAAAAGGCAGCACTGCAGAAGCTCTCTCCGGATCAGGTCGTGTTCAAAGAACTGGCTGGGGAAAAGGTTCAGGCGATCCTCACCAACGCGCCGGGCAACGGCGCCCCCATCGGCGGATTGAAGGTGACGGCGGAGAGTGGATGGTTCGCGGCGCGTCCATCAGGGACAGAGGATATCTACAAGATCTATGCAGAAAGCTTTCGTGGAGCGGATCATCTACGGCGCATTATCGAGGAAGCTCAGACGATCATCACCAAAGCCTTGGCAGCGTCGCCGCAACAGCCAAGGATTCCGCCGGAGGCAAGCTTGAAGGAGTAACTATGAGCAAGAGAGTGGGGCTTTCTAGCCCGATCTACGGTCGCCTATGTTTCCTCCTGCTTCGTCCACATCCCCAAGCCCGATGCGGACTTCTATCGTCTTGCGATGGACGTCGCCCATGCGCCAGCCTGGCAGATGGCCTATATCGAAAACATCCTGATGTTCGTACAGATCGCGGAGGGTTTGGGAATTCGATGCAATCTCCACCCAGATTGCAGGTGTACCCCTGCCACCCTGGCTTCACTCGGGTTGTTGAACGACGAAGGTGTGATCAATGAAACCGTCTGACCCACGCATCCTTACGATCAATGGCGGCTCGTCGAGCATCAAGTTCGCCCTGTTTGAGGTTGGCGTCTCCCTGGGCCGGATCATGGAGGGCAGGATTGAGCGGATTGGGCTGCCGGAGGCTACGTTCGAAGTGAAAGGCATGAACAAGGCCGACAGTTTCATCCGCTCAGTGACTGCGGCGGACCACACTGCCGCAGTTGGGCTGCTGATGGATTGGGTCGAGGAACGAATTCGGAGTGGGGAGTTGGCGGCGGTGGGCCATCGCGTGGTGCATGGCGGACCGAGGTACAGCGAACCTCAGCGAATCACCACGGAAATGGTCGAGGAGCTACACCAGCTTCAGCCCTTCGATCCCGAGCATCTGCCGGAAGAGATCCTGCTGACCGAGGCATTTCATCGCCGATTTCCCAATCTAGTGCAGGTAGCCTGTTTCGACACAACTTTTCACCACAACTTGCCACGCGTAGCCCGGTTGTTGCCAATCCCGCGCCGCTATGAGGCAAGGGCGTACGCCGCTACGGGTTTCACGGATTGTCGTATGCATTCTTGATGGAGGAACTTGCGCGCCTCGCCGGGCGGCAAGCGGCGCTCGGTCGAGTCATTCTCGCTCACCTCGGCAACGGCGCGAGCCTGGCTGCGGTCTACCAGGGCATGTCTGTGGACACAAGCATGAGTTTCACTCCGACATCCGGCGTGCCGATGAGTACCCGCTCTGGCGACCTCGATCCTGGCCTGGTTTGGTATCTGGCGCGGACCGAAAACATCACCGCCAAGAGATTCAACGAGATGGTCAATTTCCAATCAGGATTGCTCGGCATATCTGAAACCAGTTCCGACATGCAGGTCTTGCTCGAGCGCGAAACTGATGACGTGCGGGCAGCCGAGGCGGTTTCGCTGTTTTGCTATCAGGTGAAGAAATGGATTGGCGCATTCGCAGCCGCGTTGGGTGGGGTCGACACGCTGGTCTTTGCGGGCGGCATTGGGGAGAACGCACCGATAATCCGGACCCGGATCTGCGACGGGCTGGGGTTTCTCGGCATCGAATTGAATGAAGGGCGAAACGTCAAGAACGCAGAGCTGATTTCGCCCGACGCCGGCCGGGTCGCCGTGCGCGTCATGCACACGGACGAGGAATGGATGATCGCAAAGACAGTATGCCGCGTATTGGATCTGACAAGAGCATAAGGAAGATGACGATGAAAACGAAGAAGACTAACCTCACGAGCAAACCGCTCTCGCCCGATCTTCTGAGGAAGATGGACGCCTATTGGCGCGCCGCCAACTATTTATCAGTCGGCCAGATTTACTTGTATGACAATCCCCTGCTCAAAAAGCCGCTGACGCTGGAACATATCAAGCCGCGACTAATGGGCCACTGGGGCACCACGCCGGGCTTGAACTTCATCTATGTCCACTTAAACCGGATCATTAAGAATGACGACCTGAACATGATCAATGTCACCGGCCCCGGCCACGGCGCGCCGGGAATCGTGGCCAACACCTATCTTGAGGGCACCTACAGCGAGTTGTACCCGAACATCTCCCAGGATGAGCAGGGTATGAAAAAGCTCTTCACCCAGTTCTCGTTTCCCGGCGGTATTCCCAGTCACGTGGCGCCGCAGACCCCCGGCTCCATCAACGAAGGAGGCGAGCTTGGCTATTCCCTTGCGCACGCGTACGGCGCTGCTTTCGACAATCCCGACTTGGTGGTTGCTTGTGTTGTGGGGGATGGCGAGGCGGAAACCGGCCCGCTGGCCACCAGTTGGCATTCGAACAAATTCCTAAATCCTGTCCACGACGGAACCGTCCTGCCCATCCTGCACTTGAATGGCTACAAGATTTCGGGGCCCACCGTCCTGGCGCGCATTTCACACGACGAGCTTGAGGCACTTTTCCGCGGCTACGGCTACATCCCGTATTTCGTCGAGGGCGACGAGCCGCAGGAGATGCACCAACTGATGGCTGCCGCACTTGATCGTGTAGTCAGTGAGATCAAACGCATCCGAGAAGACGCCCGCGCCAACGGGTTCAGCGAGCGCCCACGCTGGCCCATGATCATCCTGCGCTCTCCAAAGGGCTGGACCGGCCCGAAAGTGGTCGACGGCAAGCCAGTCGAAGGGACATTTCGGGCCCATCAAGTGCCCGTGGAAGAGTTCGCCACCAAACCCGAAAACTTGAAAATACTTGAGACGTGGATGAAGAGCTACCACCCCGAAGAACTATTTGACAAGAACGGAAGAATCATTCCGGAACTGGCCGAACTGGCACCCAAAGGCGAGCGGCGCATGGGAGCGAACCCGTATGCCAATGGAGGCCTTCTTCTGAAAGACCTTAAAATGCCGGACTTCCGCGACTACGCGGTAAAGGTCTCCAAGCCCGGCGTCGTGAGGGCCGAAGCCACACGCATCCAGGGTCAATTCATCCGCGACGTGCTGCAGGCCAACGCCGACGCACACAATTTCCGCATTTTCAGCCCGGACGAAACTAGCTCGAACCGTTGGAATGCCGTTTTCGAAATGACAAACCGCTGCTCGGTCGCCGACGTCCTTCCCGGCGACGACCACGTCGGACCTGATGGCCGGGTGATGGAGATGCTGAGCGAGCACCAGTGCGAGGGTTGGCTCGAAGGTTATCTGCTGACCGGCCGCCACGGATTTTTCTCATGCTACGAAGCGTTCATCCACATCATCGATTCGATGTTCAATCAGCACGCCAAGTGGCTCGAGGTGTCCAGCCACGTCCCGTGGCGGCGGCCGATTGCTTCCCTGAATTACCTGCTCTCGTCCCACGTCTGGAGGCAAGACCACAATGGTTTCAGTCATCAGGATCCGGGTTTCATTGACCACGTGGTTAACAAGAAGGCAGACATCATCCGCGTGTATCTTCCGCCCGATGCCAATACCTTGCTTTCGGTCACCGACCACTGCTTGCGAAGCCGTAATTATGTCAATGTGATTGTGGCCGGCAAACAACCGGAACTGCAATGGCTGAACTTGGATGCGGCCATCAAGCACTGCACGGCCGGTCTTGGTATCTGGGAATGGGCCAGCAATGACCAAGGCGGCGACCCCGATGTGGTGATGGCCTGCTGTGGTGACGTACCTACCCTTGAGACGCTGGCTGCCGTCGAGATCCTGCGTCAGCACTTCCCGGAACTCAAGATCCGTGTCATCAACGTGGTGGATCTGATGACACTCCAGCCACAGAGCGAGCACCCACACGGGCTGAGCGACAAGGACTTCGATGTCCTTTTCACCAGGGACAAGCCAATCATCTTCGCCTTTCATGGGTATCCTTTGCTCATCCATCGGCTTACTTATCGCCGTACGAATCATGACAACATGCACGTTCGTGGCTACAAGGAAGAGGGCACCACGACGACACCCTTCGACATGGTTGTATTGAATGAACTGGACCGTTTCCACTTGGTAGGTGATGTGATCGATCGGGTACCAGGGCTGGGCTCGCGCGCCGCCTACGTCAAACAGGTTCTTCGCGACAAACTCCTGGACCACAAAGCGTATATCGACAAACACGGCCAAGACATGCCCGAAATCCGCAACTGGAAGTGGAGTGTAGGCAAAGCGGATAAACAGGGGTAGAGCCTTTGGGGTCTCAAGGCAAGGCTAAATCGACAAGAACGAAGGGATAGTCACCATGGGATCGAACGCAAACAAGGCCAACAGCGAGAACCGGACCAGAGGAAGATCTCAAGTCTCTTCCCATGCCAGAACTGCAGTCAGAATTGAAGTCGTCGCCTGACGGCCTCAGTCAAGCCGAGGCGCAAAAACGGCTGACGCAATATGGGCCCAACGAGATCGAG
>CAVSID010000007.1:0-90682 GCA_963727915.1 uncultured Chloroflexia bacterium
AAGCGCTCAATGTTGTCTCGTTCATAACCTGGACAAGCAGCTTCTCTAGATGAGGGAGATGGATGGGGAAGGCAGAAGTGCATCTGGCGGAATGCTGACCTCAAAATATGATGGCGACCTCGACTTCACAACTCCAGTCGACCGCCTGGTCACCAGCGTCGATGAGTGTCCCTCCCATGCAGGCCTTGAGCGCCGAAACCCCAAGCGAAGCGCAAAGATCCCCCCGGCCGCCTCAATTCACGCTTTCGCGCTTCCGCCATTTCGCTTGAGTCAAGACAAGGCAAACGAGTCAGCATGTGGTGGGGATTCCTGCTCCCCTCCGGCGCAACCGGATCCTACGCCTCCGGCGAGCAACTCTTCCGCCGCGACGAGAGAGTGCCCTCGGTCAATCTGTCGAGGCTCCTTCCGGCGTCGGAAACCCAGGTACTATGCGGCCCTGAACCGCTGAAATCTCCAGGCCAGGGCATCCCGGCTGGGCCAGTTCTCGGGCCGGCTGGCAGAGGATGACCTTTGACCGTGCATCCCCTGAAGCCCGGAATGGAGCATCGGGCCATCCTCTTCGTTCAGGACATCTTCCCGTACTCGAATCACGTAATCCGGCGTGACCCCGAGCATCAAGCTGTCGAAGGCGGCGTGGTGGAGCTTGCACAGGGCGAGGCCGTTGCTGATCAGGGGCTCCCCACCCTGCTCCAAATCGGGGATGATGTGGGCCGCGTCGAGGAGCTCCCGGTGTCGTAACCGGCAAAAGGCGCACGTCTTTCGATAGGCTTCGATCACCCGTTCGCGGAAAGACCGCTGATGCAAGCGCGTCCGCACTGTCGAGGTCACGTAGGCGCGTCTGGCATCGGGCCTCTCCGCTACCGCCGATTTATCATCGACAGCAAGCTGGATCCGCTCCAAATCGTCGACGGCCACATCGAACGTCAGGCGATTGGGATCGTCGCCGACGATATAGACTGGCCATACCGCCAGGTAGCGGCCAGGAACTAAGCCGAAGAAGTAGATCAGGGGCCGGCTCTGCTCCATCAACTTACGCAGACCGACATTGTCCCGATGCTGGGGATCCGTGCCACGGTAGCGATACTCGAGAAACCGGCCGTGGACGAAGCTGTCGTCGTAGGGACCCTTTGTCGCCGTCCGGATGCTGAGGGGCAGATCAGTCTGGCCTGGGGTGAAGATGCCTTGCGGAGAGACGACGTTGACCCGCTCGCTTTGAAAGCCAAATCCTTTCTTCAAGAGGGTCCAATCCAGGACGTCCCCGTGGAAATCCGTTTGCTCGGCCAGCCAGTTGAAGGCGGCCAGGCGGATTTGGAGGTCGATATCGGTCCCGGCACTCATGCCCGTGAACTCAACTCAACCAGATTTCTGTGCCTGATCCGTCCTGAGACGATCAAGGAGCTCGAGGAAATCAACCACCTGGGACCCCATTAGTAACGGGTACGTGGGGGTACTTGTCGTAGTCTTGCTCGTAGAGATGTTCCAAGCCAGATCTTCCCTTACCCCCTCCACAGTCGCCTCCTTGCCTACACCATCACCTATGTACCCAAAATTCATACATAGCCTTCCGTCAGAGTACAGTGCGAAAAGGGACCTAGGGCTAAGGCTCTGGAATTTGGGGCTGAAGGAGCCCATCGGTGACCCGGTTCCCAAGTAGTTCGTCGCACTCTTCCTTCACATAACTAAACGAGTCTGCGAATTGCTTGAACGTCATTGGGCGCCAGTTTCTGCAACGCGTCCTCGAAGTACGACTGTTCATCCCATTTTCGCCTAGGCGAACTCGTACTCCACGTCCTTTTTCACTTCAGCACCAAACAGCTTGGGGATCACAATCTCCAAGTCTTCGTGCTGATAAAACTCCAGCTCGACACCGTACACGGTGAAGCGGCTGTTCTCTCATTGACAAAGGTAATCAAATCCTTCAACCAATCATCCATTCGATCCATAAGGACAACAAACTTGAAGATCCCGCGCCCAAGTTGGTTCGAGGGGTAGACTGCCGCAGCTCCTGAACTTCCCCGTCGTCGAGGCCAAACGTTGCCCGAATCTCTTCTTCGAGCGGCTCATTCGAGACACGCCGGAAAGCCGCGCGAATGTCGGCAGTGAACTTCTCTCCGCTTGTGTAGCCGTGCCAAAGAGATGCTCCATAGTCGAGGGCCTGAGCTAACACTTGTCGCTTATCCGGATTCCTGTAGAGCTTGCTCTCGATGATGTAGATCTCCCCTGTCGGGTCGAAGGCCAATACATCAATCGGACCGCTGTTCGTTGGGAACTCCTTCGCAGCGACCATCAGCCTGATACCTTCACGTATCTCGTCCAATGGCAATCACCTCCGGGTGCTCTTGGACATACTCCCTGGAGCAAAGTTCCTTCGGGACACCGGAAGCGTCCACTCAGATCGTTCCTGAACCGTGCTTACTGACTATGATAGGCCATTCTGGATCCTTAGTCGAAGTTCTTGGATCTTACCGATCCATGCTGTCCCGAACTCATCAAGACTTCGCCAATCGTGCCAGTCCGTCCACAAGGTCGTCGTCGCCGAGCGGCCATTCATCCAGGCGTCCGTCAGGCGTCCCTCGTCCCAGGCTGGTGGGCTTCTCCGAACATCGTGCAAGAGATTTCCAGGAGTTTGTCTGGCTGGTTGAAGAAGTACTCCTGAAGCAGGGGCAAAATCTGCCGCCTTCCACACGAAATCCGAGCCGAGCGAGTTGGGCATCGCCTTCCAGCCCGGACAAGGGGAGAAGATAACTGTGGCCAAGCTGGTGATCCCGGTCGAGCATTTTGAAATTGACTAATTCACTGCTCTGGTGCGGAAGGACTCCCCAAGATCCAGATCGCTGCTCTCGCCCATCGATCGACAATTTCGTCGAGAACTCGGGCTTGGGCATGACTTCCACAAAGGCGAACCGTGCGCCGAAGAGCGATATCCAGCAGGGCAATGCTGCGGTCTGCAGTATTCATCGTGCCGATGACGTAAAGGTTGGCCGGAAGCGAGAAGGCCGTGCGACTGTAGGGAAGTCGGACTGAAGACCTCATTCGGCTGACCATCCCGCTTGTCATCTTCTAGTAGAGTGATCAGCTCGCCAAAGATTTTGGCGATGTTGCCCGGGTCATCTCATCGATGACAAGGACGTAGTCGTTCTCGGGATCCACGCTCGCCCGGGCGGCTATGCGCATCAACACGCCCGGAGTCACTTCGAAGGTGACGGCAGCGAACTCCTCCTCGGACATCACCGGACGGATCCCTTCTACGAACTCCTCGGTCGCATAGGACTGGTGGAAGGTGATCCACTCCTCGAAGAGTTGCCAGTCCGACGGGCTTTCCGGAGAAGTCCGCATCTGGCCCAGCTCGTTGGATAAATTCTCATTCACATATTCGTTGCCCTCTTGGGTCAGGAACCAGCAATTCTCAAAGTCCTTGTCAAAAAGGAACCGTTGGCCCTGCGGCTGATCTGGACGGTCTCGCTATCCGGGCTTGTGTGCGCCTGGAGGTAGCCCCAGATCTGGTTCTTTGGGTGCTTGACGGGAGACATCTAAATCTGGCATCCACGATCGGCAAGGATTCGAGCTCAGAAACCCGAGAACTTGCCGTGGGAATCTGCGTGTGCTATTGCCAAAGCCAGTATCTCGTGGAAGGTCAACGGCTCGGCAATGGCCTGCAGCCTGGCGGCCTCGGAGAGCTTGTCGCCGGAACCTCCCTGGCCAGGCGCTCAGCCAACTTGGCAGCATAGAACGTCTTACCGGTTCCCGGCGGCCCATGCAGAATCGATGCCGCGTTTGGCCCAGCGTCAACATCGCTTCCTGAAACACGTCATCCTTCGACGGATCGAAGCCTGCGCCGAGCTCGATCAATTCTCCGCTTTCGGCCGACGGGGCTCCAGAAGTGCCCTTTTTCGGCTGCTCAACAGGACGCCACTCATCTTTCAGATCCGGTCGAAGTCGAACGCGCCCCCAAGTTCCGGCCGTGCGGCTCCGATGTTCTCTCACCTGTTTCAACCCTTGGTCAACGTCGGCTGCCAAATCGGGGACATCTTCCCCATAATGTTCGACGATGCGTACCTTGTCGCGCGTACTGATGCTTCTTTCATAGTCCTCGGGAAAGGCCATATACAGAAGCGCATGGCGCATATCGCTGGCCCGGTCGGGCTTGTCGGTGATCCCTTCCAAGATTGCATCCAATGCCGCCTGCATTTGTCGAGGGTCGGCCAGGATTCAAACTCTGGGCCTTCGGACTGCTTCACATGGATGGCAAATAGGTTGATGAGCCAGAACTGTGAGTACTTGGAATGGTACTTTAGAGACGTTGTTGTATAGCCTAGATTCAGAGCCGTCCAGATTTCCGACTCTTCAGGCGGTACTTCCACCCCTGCTTGCCGCGCCGCCAGCGGATGTCGTTGACCTTCTTCTTGAATGAAATGAAGGAAGATGGGAGGAAGTACACATAGTAGGTGTCGGCTATGATCTGCCACAGACCGTGGGTCGGCACCGGAAAGCTGTCCCGGAGTTTGTCCTCAAAGGGGCGGTTTGCCTCAGCAACGGGGCATCAATAGTACGAGCTTTGAGTTCATTGAGGAATTCTCCAGATCAGACTGTCTGCTGAGGCCAAAGCACGCTCTGGTCGTTTCGCAGACAGCGCTCAACAAAAAGGCCGAAGGCTTGGTAGGTCGGTTCGTCGACTTTTCGATTTGCCATGGTTAGGCCTCACTGAACATGGGTGCCAACAGGGATCGGAATGATGCGATCAGATCGCCAGATTCCGCGAGCGGTGGGTGAAGATCTACGGTGGAGATCTGGGTTATGAGATTCTGGTCTTCATAACGAAGAGATTTGGATATGGGACCGAATACTCCTTGGCTGGGATAGAGGAGGATCGAGGCAGGGCACTTGTAGCTGGTCATGTAGGCCAGCATCTGGTAGATATCGCCATCAGTCACTCGCAGATGGACGACGGATCCTGCAGCTGCTTGTACTCCGTATCCAGAATTCGGGTGGGGCCGACCTGATATATCAACAATCAGGACATCGGGAATCAGACGGAGCCCTGACCCCACCCGGCTGCTCCGTTAGCAGATACCGTGTCCTCGGGCCACCCTGCGTTCGACCCTGAAGTCAACATATCGCTGCGGAAGGATCCTTCGCCAGTGCCTGCGCAGGAAGCCAGCCGCGGATAAGCTCACAAATAGGTCGTTCCATATCCATCATGAAGGAATAGACAGCGTGCCGGCCAATATCCATTCGGAGCGACTCGTCGGGACAGGAAGAGCCTAGCAAGCTCAAACGCGGTTTCGAAGCGGCGATTGAGGCGGTTGAAGGTCATCGGTTGGAGCGCCGCATCCTGGATACCCGGCACAAGCGGCACATCAATGAGCCATGCCTTGATGGCACTTAGGATTTGTCGATTTGCGGGATCGTTGCTCAGGGAGAGCAGTTGCTCCGTCGCGTATCAAAAACACGCGATTAAGGGGATTGTCTTCCGTGAATTCGTCATAGGAGACGTTAAGGGTGTGCCATTGATAAGGGTGCTCCGAATTTGATCGGCCACCAACCACTTCCCCTTTAAACACGGGCAGCCGATCAGGGCTCGCCGCATCACGTACGCCCGGTGCGGCCCCACGATCGACTGCGAATGGAGCTCATTGGCAAACAAGGCCGTCAGAAGCTCGAACCAATTTTGTTCTCTGAGCCCCTAGGGTGGAGTGCCGCACTCTCTCTAGCGGCAAACCCTTCGCGTACGCCAGCATGTATGTTGAGGTTGCCCAGAGCAGAAGACACAGCAAGACTCCGCACATCTGCTTCTGGACTTCGTCTCCGGCTAATCTATCCACTTTGGGAAGAACCTGAAGCGCCAGCTCTCCGATCCGCATCAGCCCCACGTGTTGCGTGGCTCTCAGGCCTCGTCGCTCGATCCGGATCAGCTCTTTCCCCACGGCTAGGTCTCGCGGCCTCCAAGGCGTCGAATTTCTTGGGTCGTCTTGAACCCAGCCGAGCAATTCGAAGGAAGCTTGCTCATACTCGAAGAGGGTTATCGTATTCACAAGGCGGTCAGGCAATCTCTTCGCATCACGCCGCCAACGCCCACCCTTCCGACAACGCCTCCGCCTGCTCCAGCACGGTCTGGGTGGCCTTCTCCTGCTTGTCGGGCGGGTAGCCGTACTTGCGCAGGATGCGCTTGACCATCACCCGCATCTTGGCCCGGACGTTCTCCCGCACGGTCCAGTCGATGGTCACGTTGCTCCGCACGCGCCTTCGACCAGTTCGCGGGCGATCGTCCGCAGGGTCTCGTCGCCCAGGACCTTGACCGCGCTGTCGTTGGTCTCCAGAGCGTCGTAGAAGGCCAGTTCGTCGTCGGTCAGGCCCAGCTGCCTCGCCGCGCTTCTGCGGCCTCGCGCATGTCCTTGGCCAGCGCGATCAGCTCCTCGATGACCTGCGCGGTCTCGATCGCCCGGTTCTGGTACCGCCGGATCGGGCTGTCCAGCATCTCGGCGAACGACGCGCCTGCACCACGTTCCTGCGCCGACGCGTCTTGATCTCGTCGTTCAGCAGCTTGCCGCAGCAGCTCCACCGCCAGGTTGCGCTGCGGCATGCCCCGCACTTCGGCCAGGAACTCGTCGGAGAGGATCGAGATGTCGGGCTTGTCCAGCCCGGCCGCGGCGAAGATGTCGATCACCTCGTCCGAGGCCACCGCCTTCGAGACGATCTGCCGGATGGCGTGGTCGATCTCCTCGTCGCGACTTCGCCGGTCGTCCGGTGCGCCTTGGCCAGCACCGGCCGCACCGCCTGGAAGAAGCCGACGTCGTCGCGGATCGCCAGGGCCTCCTCATGGGGCACGGCCAGGGCGAAGGCCTTCGACAGCTCGCGGACCGCCTGCAAGAAGCCGCTCCTTCCCGTCCTCCTGCGCCAGGATGTGCTCCTGGGCCGCCGGCAGCAGCTCCAGCCGCTCCGGCGGCGCGCTCCGCGGTCCACGCCGACCAGTCGAAGCCGTGGAACAGGCCGCAGCAGACCTCGTACTTCTCCAGCATCACGGCCACGGCCTCTTCCTGGTCGATGGCCGTCTTGCCCCGTGCCGCCGCTCTCGGTGTAGGTGGCCAGGGCCTGCTTCAGCTCGTCGGCCAGGCCCAGGTAGTCCACCACCAGCCCGCCGGGCTTGTCCCGGAAGACCCGGTTCACCCGGGCGATGGCCTGCATCAGCCCGTGGCCCCGCATCGGCTTGTCCACGTACATCGTGTGCAGGCAGGGCGCGTCGAAGCCGGTCAGCCACATGTCGCGCACGATGACCAGCTTGAACGGGTCCTTCGGGTCCTTGAACCGCTTGGCCAGCTCCTCCCGGCGCCGCTTGTTGCGGATGTGCCGCTGCCAGTCCAGCGGGTCGGAGGCCGAGCCGGTCATCACGACCTTGATCTGCCCCGTTGTCGTCGTCCTCGTCGTGCCACTCGGGCCGCAGCTTGACGATCGCGCTCGTACAGCTCCACGCAGATGCGCCGGCTCATGCAGACGATCATCGCCTTGCCGTCCATCGCCTCCAGCCGCTGCTCGAAGTGGTCGCACGAGGTCCTGGGCGATCAGGCCGAGCCGCTTCTCCGCGCCCGACCATCGCCTCCAGCTGCGCCCACTTGGTCTTGAGCTTCTCCTTCGTGCTCGACCTCCTCGCCCTCGGTGACCTCCTCGAACTCCGGGTCGATCTGCGGCCGCTCCGCCTCGTCCAGCTCCAGCTTGGCCAGCCGGCTCTCGTAGTAGATGGGACCGTGGCCTCGTCCTCCACCGCCCGCTGGATGTCGTAGATGCTGATGTAGTCGCCGAACACGGCGCGGGTGTTCTCGTCGGCTCAGCTCGATCGGCGTGCCGGTGAAGCCGATGAACGAGGCGTTGGGCAGGGCGTCGCGCATGTGCCGGGCAAAGCCGTCGATGAAATCGTACTGGCTGCGGTGGGCCTCGTCGGCGATGACCACGATGTTGCGGCGGTCGGACAGCAGCGGGTACTGTCGCCCTTCTCCTCGGGGAAGAACTTCTGGATGGTCGTGAACACCACCCCGCCGGCGGCCACCTGCAGCAGCTCGCGCAGGTCGGCCCGGCTCTCGGCCTGCACCGGCGTCTGCCGCAGCAGGTCCTGGCAGCGGGAGAAGGTGCCGAAGAGCTGGTCGTCCAGGTCGTTGCGGTCGGTGAGCACCACGATGGTCGGGTTCTCCATGGCCGGCTCGCGGATGATCCGGCCGGCGTAGAAGGCCATCGTCAGGCTCTTGCCCGAGCCCTGGGTGTGCCAGACCACGCCGACCCGCCGGTCGCCCGGCTCCCGCCCGGCTGTGGCCGGCTCGTACGGCCGCGCCTCGACCCAGTCGGCGCTCCGCCTGCCGGGCGGCACGCAGCGTCTCGCCGACCGCGCCATGGACCGCGTGGAACTGGTGGTAGCCGGCCATCTTCTTGGCGAGCTCGCCGCCGCCGTCGTCCTCGAAGACGATGAAGTGCCGCACCAGGTCGAGGAAGCGGCGCTTGCTCGAACACGCCCTCGATCAGCACCTGGAGCTCGCGGCAGGTGCGATCGGCGCAGCGCCTCGCCCGTCGATCGTGCGCCAGGGCATGAACCACTCCTGGCCCGGCGGTCAGCGTGCCCATTCGCGCCTGCCACGCCGTCGGAGACCACCAGCAGCCTCGTTGTAGGCGAAGAGCGAGGGGATCTCGGCCTTGTAGGTCTGCAGCTGCTGGAAGGCGGTCCAGATCGTGGCGTTCTCGTCGGCCGGGTTCTTCAGCTCGATCACCGCCAGCGGCAGGCCGTTGACGAAGAGCACGATGTCCGGCCGGCGGTTGTGCTTGTCCTCGACCACCGTGAACTGGTTGACCGCCAGCCAGTCGTTGCCTCGGGGTCGTCGAAGTCGACCACCGCGCGCCTGCGCCCCGGCGATCGACCCGTCCGGGCGCCGGTACTCCACCTCACGCCATCGACCAGCATGCGGTGGAAGGCGCGGTTGCGGGCTTCGATCGTGGGACCGCGGAGGGCGGAGCAGCTTGCGGAAGGCATCTTCGATGGCCGTCTCGGCCAGCTCGGGGTTCAGGCGCCGAAGGGCGCGCCGCAGGCGGTCGAAGAGCAGTACCTGGTCGTAGGTTTTACGTTCGGGAGATGGGCCGTCCAGGGCAAGATCCGGGCCGGCGGTTACGGTGTAGCCGAGGCGAGATAGCCATTCGAGGGCGATATTCTCCACTTCGGATTCAGTCATTCTCGGCATTTTTCGGCTTTTCAAAACTCATACAGAGAGTACACGGCCGGGCGGATACCAAACTCGCCAGGTGATTCACATTCCAGCTTTGAGCTGGTTTTTTCTTCACTCAATATTCCCAAGAAAGGCTTCAGGATCTTCGATGCGAAGTTCGCCAGAGATCAGCTTAGGAAGGAGGGCGTCACGTAGAGCCTCCAAGGCACGAGTTTCTAGGCGACTGTTTACAATGGCCAGCAGAAAGGGTTCGATGATTTCATCGCCCATTTCGAGGACGATGCGCGATGGCAAGAAAACCTTCGCCTCGGATAGATGGTTTCGCTTGATATGACCCATGGTCGTCGCTTTTCCTGCGGCAATTTGCTGGAACTCGTTTAAATGGTGCTTGGTCCAGAAATGGTAGAACCAGCGAGAAAACTCTTCAGAGGTCACCTTGAACAGATGCTGATTCAATGCTCCGGTGCCGCCGGTCCACAGGTCAACCAGAAGACTCCCAGACCAAGAGAAAAGAACATCGCCATCGTAAACGATGCATTCGTCTGGAATTTCAATTGTTGACTTTTCGCTTCCCTCATCGAACATTCCTTGCCGTAGCTCACGAATTTTTATTCGTCGAAGATGTTGCTCCCCTTCCTCTGCAGGATACTTCTGTAGGGCAAGTCCATTTTGGTAGTCGGCAATCTGATCAAGGGATCTGACCTCCACCCCTCCGGGATCTCCCCCAGCTCCGAATCCACCAGCCGGTCGGGGAAGAGATCGACGATATGGTCCGGCAGTCCGGGATCGCGGCCTTCGGCCTTGGCACGGACCGGGTCGAAATCGACGAACCAGGATTTGAAGATCGCCCGTGCGATGGCCTCCAACGTGACGTTCATGCGCTGGTTGAGTTCGATTTTGTCGTCGAGGGTACCGAGGATATGTTCAATCGCATCTTGGTCAGCCATTGGCGGCAGAGGGATGGGCAGTGCCCTGAGGACACTGAGATTAATGAGCGGCACTGATGATCCGGTATTGCGCTGTTGAACGTACTGAACCATTTCCTTCGACGAAAACCAGTAGAAAGCGTAGAGGGGATTAACTCTTTCTCGGTCAACTCTCGCTCGCAGCTGCTTGTTGGAAATTATGTATCGTTGAAACTTCGATTCCCTTGGAATAATTCCAACTTGACCGAGGGAACCTGCAGCCGTAAAAACCAGATCATCCCGGACCGCTTCGCAATTCCTTAACTCGTGCGCCTTCTCTTCTGTAACAAAGACAAATCCATCATCTACGAATTTTGTTGCATCATCAGTGAGGTTGTTCCCCGAATTACGGGAACCCCTTCTTCAACGAAGAATCTCCTGCCAATGTTGGAGCCAAAGGGGCCAGATACAATCCCCTAAGTTCGGGTCAGCGACCTGTTCAAGCGTCGTCCACTCCCAGTCTGATGGAAGGGGAGAGTCTGCCATATCCCAACTCCTCTAGGTTGCTCCCAATAGCTGCATCTAGCCTCCGTCCTTCTTTCATCTGCTCGCGCAGTTCTGCCGTGAGCCGCTCCATCTTCTCCTCGAACGGCTCGCCGTCGTCTTCCTCACTTCGGCCCCCACATAGCGCCCGGCGTCAGCACGTAGCCGTGCTTGCGGATTTCGTCCAGCGTGGCGCCTTGCAGAAGCCCGGCACATCTGCGTATTCGCCGGCGTCCTTCTCGCCGCGCCAGGCGTGGTAGGTGTCGGCGATCTGCGCCGATGTCCTCGTCGGTCAGCTCGCGGTGGGTGCGGTCCACCAGGTGCCCATCTTGCGGGCATCGATGAACAGCACCTCGCCGCGCCGGTCGCGGAATCTTGCCGTTCTGCTTGTCGCGCGCCAGGAACCAGAGGCAGACCGGGATCTGCGTCGTGTAGAACAGTTGGCCGGGCATGGCGACCATGCAGTCCACCAGGTCGGCCTCGACCATGCTCTTGCGGATCTCGCCCTCGCCTGACTGGTGTGGAGGACATGGAGCCGTTGGCCAGCACAAACCCGGCCATGCCCGTTCGGCGCCAGGTGGTGGATGAAATGCTGCACCCAGGCGTAGTTGGCGTTGCCTGCTGGCGGCGTGCCGTACTTCCAGCGCTTGTCCTCCCTCAGCCGGCTCGCCGCCCCAGTCGCTGATATTGAACGGCGGGTTGGCCAGGATAAAGTCGGCCTTCAGGTCCGGGTGCAGGTCGTTGTGGAAGCTGTCGCCTGTGCGGCCCGATGTCGCCGTCGATGCCCCGGATGGCCAGGTTCATCTTCGCCAGCCGCCAGGTGGTGTAGTTGGATTCCTGGCCGTAGATCGCAGATGTCGCCGACTTCCGGCCGCCGTGAGCCTCGACGAACTTCTCGCGACTGCACGAACATGCCGCCGGAGCCGCAGCAGGGGTCGTAGACACGGCCCTTGTAGGGCTCGATCATTTCGACCAGCAAGCGCACCACGCACCGGGGCGTATAGAACTCGCCGCCCTTCTTGCCTTCGGCGCTGGCGAACTGCGCGAGGAAATACTCGTAGACCCGGCCGAGCACGTCCTTGGACCGGCTGCCGTCGTCGCCGAGGCCGATGTTGCCGATCAGGTCGATGAGCTGGCCCAGCCGCTGCTTGTCCAGGGCCGGGCGGGCGTAGTCCTTGGGCAGCACGCCCTTGAGCGAAGGGTTGTCGCGCTCGATGGCCGTCCATGGCGTCGTCGACCAGCTGGCCGATGGTCGGCTGCTTGGCGTTGGCCTTGCAGGTGCGACCAGCGGGCCTCCTTGCGGCACCCAGAAGATGTTGACGGCGCGGTATTCGTCCGGGTCCTCCGGGTCGGCGCCCTGGCCTGCTCGGCCTCCAGCTTGGCGTGCTGCTCCTCGAAGGCGTCGGAGATGTACTTGAGGAAGATCAGGCCGAGGACGACGTGCTTGTACTCGGCGGCGTCCATGCTGCCGCGCAGAGCATCGGCCAGCTGCCACAGCTCACTCTCATAGCCATGGAGCGGAGGCATTTTCGGATTTGGAGCTGGATTTCTTCTTCGCCATTCGTTCTCTTACCTTGTGATCAATCGGTAGCGTTTCTGGATTGTTGTGCCGTTTGTCGATTTGTGCAATTCTCTGATTTGTCGAGGCAGATTGTGAAAACCTTCACAAAATGACGCAGTGGGCCTCTGTGCGAAGGTCCTTGTCTTGCATGGTTGGATTCCGATAATAGGACCGGCTCCGTTCGGGCGTCTTCTGGGGTCGTGGTGATCATTCGGTCATACCGCTGTTGTCTTCGCTGCAATCTTCACATCCGTTATGCTGGCGGCTTGCACACCGTCCCGTGAGTTGACGAGCCTGGGCAAGAGTCCGATGTCGTCCTCCCAGCCGCTCACACTTCAAAGTACAGCCACTCGGTCCCTTGCTCCAATCCCGCGGCCATCGGCCACGGATGTGGTTGAGGGGATGTTAAGTGCCTCAAGTTTGAGGTTCCGTAGCGGCCCGGGGACTGATCATCCGGTCGTCGGTGGCCTTCTGCGAGATCAATGCGTTGAGACAGCAGGCCTATCCACCGATCACGCATGGGTCTTGATAACTGTCATGGCCGTGTCACCAGCTCTTCAAGGATGGGTTGCCGCAGAGTATCTGATCATTTCTCCGCAGTCATTTGGTCTGCCAGAGATCGCGGGGCAGCAACCCCTGCACGACCGTCGGGTCCCGCGCCTACCATTACTCGTCACCCGACGGCTACCCTGCTCCGGCCATCACCCACCATCACCCGCCATCCCACCGCCACCACGGGCTACATCATCCCCTACCGACCACCTGGAGGTGGCCCAAGCGGCGTCTGCTCCTGCTCATACAACCAATATGACTGCGGTGACTTTTCCACGCACGCTGCGGCTCAGGCCTGCTACGAGTTGTGCCTCTCACAAGGAGCTGGCGATGTTCACCATCTTGATGGTGATCATGACGGCAGCGTGTGTGAATGGAACCCTTGAGGCCTCATGATTTCATCATTACTCGTCTGGTGACGCCAAGATTCAGCCTTCCTGCAATATGACCCCACGGCACTTCGGGAAATTCGAGCAGCCGTAGAATTGTTCGCCTTTGTGGCGCCCCTTAGCCGCCGTCCGGAGCACCATTTGCACCGCACTTCGGACATCGCAGAGGCGATTCCGTGCTCGAACTCGGGAGCCAGATCTTGCCGGGGGGCCTGCGTCTGGAGGCCCGCCAAATGACCGAGACCATCATCTCTCCCCCAGAGGAGGGCCGACCGACCTCCCGTCTCCGGTCGAGGTGAGGCCTGTCATTCTCGCGACTTCTTCGGCTGTGTAGGAAGCTTGCACTTGTATGTGCGCTAGGGGGAGCCCCGCAGCGGCAAATGCCTCGTCTACAAAGGCGTCACGCGCCGCCCGATCTGCTCGGCCGTGGCTGGCATCGTCGAGCTCAATCGCTATCGCGGGAGCCAACGTGCCGGGCTCGCATAGCAAAAAGTCAACGTGCTTCTGATTGATCCTGTTTCTGCTGAGAAGCCCAGGCAGCGTTTCCTGAACGCGGGACATAAAGGATGTCTGCCATACGGACCTTTGCTAAAACCGTGTAGCGATTCCCCACCACTTGTGTCAGGACGCCAAAGAACGACCGCTCCGCAGGCGACATAAAGTGCATCGCGGACTTTGTAGCGCAGTTCGGCTGGCTGGCCCCACTTCCCCCTCAAGAGGCGAAGAAGGTACCCCAAACATCCTGGTGATTCGCGCACACTACCTCCCGGGACGTCCACATCGTTCCACAATCACATCACTGCGATTGTGAAGCGGTTCACAAGTCAGCGTAATTAAGTAGGTATTGAGATGTTCCCCCTCCCCCTTCAGTGGAGGGTCGAGCGGAGTAGACATCGTCAAAGTCATGTGAAACCCTGCAAAATCAACGGCTCTCTGGAACAATTGCCGGGCAATCGCACTTACATCGAGCCTAAAGACCGCTCTCGAGCCTGCAATTCAAATGAGGCTCCTTCGCTCCGATCATACCTTCGCCGAGATTGAAACGGACTTTGCCACTTCTGCTTCCTTATCAAAGCACAACCACTCAGGTAGTTCTCCACAATACGTCATCACAAGGCGCTGGCCCGCACGAGTGATCGCCATGTAGATCTTGCGTGTGTTGTCACGTATCAACTCGGCCCGGTCTTCATCCGAGATGCGCAAGCTGAGTTCGGCGTCCTGGAGGGCCTTCAACCCTACAAGGAACACAATGGGGCTCTCAAGACCGGTGGCCGCGTTGAGCGTGCAAACACGAATACGGTCTTTCTGACCGCTATCCTTGGGGTCAATCGCCACGCCTGTCCCCAGCACCTGCTCCAGTCGGCTGATGAACCTGTCAACGCCTTCCCAGTCCGCATGGAGCACGAGGATGTCTTTGCCTGGTACACCCGCAGTCACCAACTCGCATATCTCGTTGACGACCCTTGTCGTCTCATCCTGTGGCGACGTAACCGGCACGACGACGGGTATCGCGCCATTGGGCATGTCCATCATGTCGGGAGCCACAATGTCGTCGTCATCATTCGGTATTCTCGTCCGATAGAGAAGCGTGGCGAAACTGAGAATTTGACGGGTGGTCCGGTAGCTCTTCTCAAGCTTCACCGTACGACCGCGTACTTCCAGTCCACTAGACAGCCATGACTGGCCCCTTTGGAGAAATCCTTGCGTGGGATCGGCCACAATGAACAGATGCCCTGTACCCGGAGCGATGAAGCGCTTGATGATTTCAATCCAGATAGGAGCAAAGAACTGAGCCTCATCAATCAGAATGACATCGTAGGGTGGACGGTCAATTTGGTGTTCCTCCAAGAGTTGCCAAAGACGGCGAGGCACATCACCCCAGTCAATCCGCCCTGTTTCTGTCAATCTCTCCTGATACGTTTGTATGGCGTCAAACACTCTATTGCGCATGGTCTCCTGCAGGCCAAAACCCCGACCAGTCCGGTCCGCAGACAAGTATTCCGAGCGCTTCGTCATCAATCGGTCCTTGAACCAATCAATTTCCGCCTCAAGCAGGGCCGGGGACACAGCTGTGTCTTGCAGGAATTCGTCATGCACACTTCTAATCAAGTCCTCTCTGCGGCGTTCCCCAATCGGTCGCGGAAGGACAACCGATGAAGGCAGAAGTGAGTAACACCAACTATAGAAAGTACGCCACTCGACACCGCCGTCACCCTGGTTGAGGATATGGTAGCGTCCTTCCAAATCCTGGATGAGGGGCCGATTGTGGGTGAGGACCAGGATGCGCTTGTTGGGGAACAGCTGACGAAGCAACTTTGCCCGGTAGACGATGATCAGAGATTTGCCGCTTCCGGCCACCCCGTTGACCAAACGTACACTGAAGTCACGCGATGTCCTTCTGGCATCTTCCGCCAGCTCAAGATCGGACTTCATGAGCCACTCTTGACGGTAATCGAGCAAGTAGCTCGTGAGCTCCGGCTCTGTGTTTCGATCCATTGGCTGGCGCACAGTGAAGCTGTTCGGTATCTCAACTTCTGGAGTGAACGCCCTTCGCAATCGATCCACCTCTTCGTGGGAGAGTGGCTCACTGAGATGGCTCTCGAGCCGCCGCATGAAGTCCTCCGGCCTTAGATCGTCACCCGATATCCAGAGGGCATCCACCACAGGGAGCGCAGCCTGGGCACGCTTGATGTCGCCAGCGCGCAGGTTGGGAAAAAGCACCACGGCAGGTATGGCTCCTTTCAAGCCCAGCTCGGCCAACCTTTCTCTTGCAGCCGAAACGGCTGCTTGCTCTGTCCTGCCCCAGAGGGGCAGACGAGGTTTCAAAAGGCAGCAGTTCGGGTTGAGACAAGGTTTGAGCTTGCCGTGGGGTGGCGGCTGACACTACCATGAAGACGGCCCTTGCATTCTTCTGGAGAATTAAGAAATCCGGCCATCGGCCTTCGCCGAGGCCAAGATGCTGCCAGGCGAGGAAGTCCTGGTCCGGGAGAGCGTGAATGGCTCTGATGGCCCGAGCGACTTCCGTTGTCGTCTCTCGAACCGGCGAATCGGGGATGACGGTAGCCATCAGGCACGCTTCTCAGGGGACAAATAGACGCTGTCGCAGTCTTGGAGAAGTTCCTCCATCAGGGCCACCCCTGTCTCGACGTCAGGGTTTTCGACTTCGATGTCCAACAGATGGCGACTGCCCACAATGACGAGCTTGCGGCGGGGGCGAGTGACAGCTACATTGAGCCTTTGGGGCTGGAAAAGGAAATCGGCAAGGTTGGCTGCAAAGCCGACATCCGACGTGGTGAGCGAAATAATGATGAAGTCCCGCTCCTGACCTTGCATTCTCTCAACCGTGTCCACCACGACCTTGCTGACCAGCTGGCGACCGCCTTCTCCTAGCCTCAACAGATTGCGGATCTCCCCGCTTGCGCCCCGGTAGGGGGTGACCACTCCGATTTTCGCGCGGCTCGACACCGCATTGCACCGCCTCCTTGATCAAGTCAACAATCACGCCCGCTTCGGCTCGACTTCGGGTCCTGGTGTTTCTATGGCCCAAATCGATGAAGACCTTGACCCGCTTGGGTTCGAGAACATCTTTGAACCTTGACGGGGCTGAATTCAGTGCGAGAACCCGATCCCCGACCCCGTCGGCGGGTCGGACCCTACCTCCATAGAACTGTTTGCTCGGCCAGCGAACCAAGTCATTATTCAGCCTGTAGGTGGTCTCCAGAAGCGTGTCAAACCCGCGGCCGACAAGGTGGCCGAAGATCGACTTTTGGGCAGCCTCCGCTGGGGAAACTGATTGCAGAACTGGGGGGAGCTGCTGGTGATCGCCGATGAAAATGAATTTGCGAGCCGGGAGCATACCCATGACAGCCAGCGGCAGCGTAATCTGGCTGGCTTCATCGAAGATCACCGTGTCGAACTCGACCCCGTCGAGCCGCTTCGTCCGAGTCGAAAAGGGAGTTGCACCGATAGCGTACCCCCTTCCCATTGATGACATGGGCGAGCCACCAAACGAAAGGCAGTTTTCCACCTCAAGGTCGTCGGCACGGCTAGGTTCACCGATCTTCACGGCGGATGTCAAGGGGGCGACTTGGTTGATTGCATTTAGCGCATTGTTGATGGCCCTGTGGGTGAAGGCGGTGACGAACACTCGCTCGCCGTCCTCCACCAGTGCCTCGACAAGCTTCGCTAGGACACGAGTTTTGCCGGTCCCCGGTGGACCCTGGATCAGGTACGCGCTATCCGTGGCGTAGGCATGGGCAAGCCCTTCGGTCTGGGCCCAATCCAGTCCGGCCGCCTCCCCCATCGAGAGACCTCTTTCTAGTCCGCTTGGTCAATCTTCGGTGTCATCTTGCCCATCAAGAAGGGGAGAATTCGCTCGCGGCCCACGGTAGTCTCACCAAGCTGGTTGATGGCCTCCAGATAGAAGGCTGAGAGATCGAGCATTCCTACGTCGAGCGTCCATCCGTCCCGCAGACGAGCGATTTCCTCCACGGGAACCCGTTCATCACTGGGAAAGACCACGAGATCCGTCTCCTCATCCAACTCCAGGGTCACAAGCGTGGCCGGTTGGACGCGAGGATCCCCCTGGCTCGAGCAGAGAAGATCGCCTTCTCGAAACCGGGAGCGATTGATCGCACAATGGAGCTGAAGTTCACCATTGGGTAGGATTTTGGAAATCTCGAGCGCTTCAACGCAATGGCCGGAGGCGACCCGCTCGGGGAGCGGCTTCTCCCAGGTGGTGTACAGGTGTCTCCATTGAGCCCGGAATTCATCCTTCACGAGGCGTTCGAGCGAGGGCCAGGAATGCACGCTTGGCATCCAAATCCGGGCTGTTTGACGAGGGAGCCGTCCCTTCACGGGCGCCCTCGGTCAAAATACCCACACCCCGCGCTGGGGTTGGTGGAGCCTGCTCACCCATGATAGAACGCTGCCTCAAAAGGTAGAGCCATTTGTCGTACTTGCGGGATGGGGTGAAAGTGCAGAGCCAACCGGTTCCCCCTTAGTTTTGGGCTCGGAAAGGATGCCATGGTCCCCCTTCCCCTCTTCAGCGGAAGGTCTTGCGGAGCGAAGTTCGTCAAAACGATCTGAAACACTTCGAAATCAACAACTCTATTGTGGTGCAACCTGCAAAGAACTCGCCTTACATTTCGCTTACAGACGTCGCCCTGGCGATGCCTCGTCCGCGGCTTGCCTTTTCCGAACTCCGCTGACGCCCGCCCAAGAAGGTGCTAAGATACTGGCGTTATCGACCATCGCGCCCCTGCCCCATCCCACCAGGACCCGGCCTGAAGCACGACCCCGCCCCGCGGATCCGGCAGATCCTCTGCCCCCCACATTTCAATCCGAACCGCCGTCCGCCGTCGCCCGCGCCTCGGCCTAAGGACGTTTGCGATGGCATCGCCGCTGAGCGCCCGGCCGGAGACGGTCGCGCGCACATTGGCGAGCGGTTCGGGAGGGGTAGTGCATCGGGCGGGATGGATTCTGCGGAAACTCCTCCGACCTCAACCGGTCCCACCCTCGGGCGAGCCAGCTGAGTTCCCAGGCGTTTCCGGCACGGGAGGTGGCCCGTCGAAGTCTCCCAAGTGGTTTTTGACCGATCTCGGTTTCTTGCGTTCACCCCGCCCGGCGCTCGAAGTCACCCCATGCGGGGCCTTGTCCGTGGTTTCTTGAGTTGATGAGGAGAATTGAAATGAAGGTATTCAAGCTCGGCCTGGCGGCGCTGGCCGTCGGGGTCACGATGTTGGCCTGCAGCCTGGGCGGCACATCCAGCACCTCGCCCACTGCACCGGCAGCCACCCAGCCGCAGCAGCCGGCGGCGAGCCTTCAACCGGCCAACACGCCGTCCGTCGGGCTGCAGCCTCAAGCCACGTCGGCTGGAACAGCCCTCAACCCGTGTGACATCGTGCCCCAGGACGAGGCCTCGACGCTGGCCAATTTCCAGTTCGACGCGGGGACGGTGGAGGCCAACTCCGGTAGTGGGTCGCGCTGTGTCTACGGTTCGCAATCCACCAACGTGATGACGGTCAATGTGGCCCAGGCCTCGGACGCCGCCACGGCTCAGGCGTACCGGGATGCGTTCATCGCCGATATCCAGTCTCAAGCGGCGCAGATTGGCCGGCAAAGGGCTGACGGTCACCGAGCTGCCGGACTTCCAGGACGGGGCGGTTCAGGCGACGCTCAGCTTCTCGATGGGCGGCGTGACGATCAACGGGAGCGCCTTTGGGTTTCTGAAAGGGGCCACCTTCGTGGGGATCAGCGATGTGACCAGGGGTCAGGACGCGCCCACGGTTCAGGCGTTGATGGATGAGATGACCAACAATGTGATCCCGAGGCTGCCCTAGGAGGAGGGAGGGGTTTTGCGCCTGCGGCGCCGGCTCAAACCTGTTCTGCTCCGCAGGGCGTTGTCTTCGTCTCTTGGTCACCCCCCTACAGGCCCCCCTCAAGGGGGGCCCCTGGGGCGGGAGCCCGCCCCCAGACCCCCTACTATCGCGCGTGTTGACTTCTCTGCGATCAGCACATGCCACCGAGTAGAGGTCTCCTCTCCTATGCACTCATCCGGAGAAGAAGGCAAGGATGATTGCCTGGATAGCTGTCAAGAGGGGGTTCCACCAAATGAGCTGCGTCTGCTTTCCACGGTCTATGGAATGTTGCTTGGCCAGGTAGATTGCGAGGGGGTGTGGGGGACATCTCATGTCCCCCACGGGCCCCCCTTTGACAAGGGGGGCCTGAAGGGGGGTAGATAAGAGAAAGAGAAGAACATCTCTTGCGGGAAGTCGGCCCGAGCCGGCGCCGCAGGCGCAAGGCCCCGCCCCGCGGAGCAGGGTTGATTTGAGCCGCGGCCGCAGGCCAATTCTCGCTACTCGGGTTTCGACGGGTTGCGTTTGATGAGAGTGTTTCAGCTAAGGAGGCTGGTATGTCTCGGCGATTGAACGGAGTTCTGATCCTTCCCGCGGTGTTCATGATTGTGGCGCTCATGGCGTGCAGTCTGGGAGGGAGTCCCTCGGCCAATGCGACCCTGGCTTCATCGGCGCTTGCCACCGGGTCTTCGCTCCAGCAGATTCCTTTGATATCGGGAGCCACGCCGACGCCGTCAGGCTCCGAAACCGCCACGCCATCGAACCTGGGCACCCAGGATGAGGCCTTGACCATGCTCCAAGCAGCCATCGAGCACTATCAGACCGTTGGGCGCGATCAGGCGCTGGCGGATTTCACCAACCGGGTGGATCCCTTCTTCTACAAGGACCTGTACGTGGCCTGCATTGATTCGGATCTCAAGCAGTCAGCCAATGGCGGGTTTCCCGATTTGGTGGGTTCGACCGTGCAGCCGCTGAGCCAGGCCAATTGGGATGCAGCCACCACCACCGACGTCGGCACGACCGACTACACCTGGATCGATCCGGCCACCAACGCGATGTTGCCCAAGACGTTCTACTATGAGAGGGTCGGCCAAGATGTGTGTGGTGTTGGCGCCTACCACCCCTAGCGCGCAGCGGTCTCAGCCCGTCATGTAGATGCGTGGTTGCCCCTCGTCGGGATCAGGCATCGAGCATCGCTTGTCTTGGCGAGGTGGTTGGCCCGGCGCACATGCCGGCCTTGGCTTGCACCGGATTTTGTTTGGGGTGACCAGCGTATGGTCTGCGGCAACTCGCCCGCGCACCAAGACCGCACCCGCCCCGTCCTGGTCGGGTTCAACTGGACCGCGCCCAAGCGCCTCCCTCGAGGCGGGCCGCCCCTCGGCGTCCTGCAAGGGCCCACGCCGCCTATTGAATCCTCCTCCAATCGCGTGTACCGTGGAGGCAGGTTCCATCCCCGATAACTTCCTAACGACCAGGAGCCTCCCCATGGCCACCGACGTCTACGCTCAGCTTGCCCAGTTCCTCGACAACCTGCCCGGCGGCTACCCGGCCACCGAAACCGGCGTGGAGCGCACGATCCTCGAGCGCCTGTTCACTCCCGACGAGGCGGCGCTGGAGCTGCACCTGTCCCTGATCGAGGAGACGCCGCGGGTGATCGCCCATCGCGCCAGGCTGCCGGTCGAAGCCGTCGCCCCCGTGCTGGCCGAGATGGAGCGCAAGGGTCTTGTCTATGCGCAGCACAAGGCCGGCGAGGCGCCGCGCTACAGCGCGATCCCCTTCGCCGTGGGTTTCTTCGAGTTTCAGGTCAACAAGATGGACCGCCAGGTGGCGGCGTTGTTCGATGAGTATCTGCCCTACGTGCTCCAGCCCGAGACCTGGCAGAAAGCTCCCTTGCTGCGCACGATCCCCGTCGGCCAGAGCCTGACCCCCGAGTTGGAGGTCATGCCCTACGAGCAGGCCGAGCAATTGATCCGCGACCAGACCAAGATCAGCGTGGCCCCCTGCGTCTGCCGCCAGGAGAAGGAGGCCCTCGGCCACCGCTGCGACAAGCCGATGGAGACCTGCCTGTCCTTCGGCTCGGGCGCCGATTTCTATGTCCGCAACCGCATGGGGCGCTACATCAGCGAAGACGAGGCGCTCGAGATCCTGGCCCTGGCCGAGGAAACCGGCCTGGTGCTGCAGCCGTCGGCATCGGAGGAGGCGGCCTTCATCTGCGCCTGCTGCGGCTGCTGCTGCGGGGTGCTGGCCAGCCTCAAGCGCTATCCCGACCCCGCCCAGTACGTCCATTCGGCCTTCGTGGCCGTGCTCGACGATGAGCTGTGCAACGGGTGCGAGCTGTGCCTGGATCGCTGCCAAATGGAGGCGCTGACATCCAGCGACGGCGTCGTGGCGCTCGACACCGGCCGCTGCATCGGCTGCGGGCTGTGCGTGACGGCTTGCCCGGATGAGGCGCTGGTGCTGATGCGCAAGCCCCAGGACGAGCAGCGCTCGCTGCCCGGCACGTGGGCCGAGGCGAACATTCGCCTGGGCAAGGCTCGCGGTGTGATGAGCAACCGCTCGCTGGCGGAGATGTTTGTCCGGTCGAAGGTGGATCGGGCGGCGGTGAGGGGGAGCTGATTTTTCCCCCGTGGCCCCCTGAAGGGGGCAGGTGAGGCAGCCTGCGGCTGGGGCTCGGGTTGCCTGCTTGGGGGCAACGCTTCTTTCTTCTCTATCTACCCCCCTACAGGCCCCCCCTTATCAAAGGGGAGACCCGGAGGGGGGTGATCAGAATAGACGATTCGGAAAACGGGCAAGTGTGATCTTGCGCTGGTGCCACAGGCAGCCTTGTCCTCCGCCCCTTGAGGGGGGCCTGGAGGGACGAGACGCGCAAGAGGAGAGCAAGGACTTTATCCGAGCGCATAGGGAGGATCTTTCCTCCCCGGACGCTTTCTTCGGGGACCCCCTGGCCCTCGCAACGACCTGGGAGGAATGGGACCCGGAGAGAGCTCCCTAGAAACCCTTGCGCGATCGCACAAAACCCATACAATCTCCCCACCCTGCGCCCGTCTGCCGGCGGCGCAGGGGCAGTGACCAGCCATCAGGTCCATCCCAGCCCGCACCTCGCTCGTCCTCATGGCTCCGCGTTCAAGCAGGGGAGTAATCGCATGCATAGGATAAGCGGCCACACCGCCCTCGTCCCCGCGGCGTGGCTGGTCATCGCCCTGGCGGTGCTGGCCTTCCGCACCCCGGACTCCCTGGCCCAAGCCCACCCCACCGCCACCAAGACCTCGGGCGGCTTCATCATCATCGTCAACACCCCAACGCCGACCACGGGCTCGATCATCATCCCGCCCACCAAGACCCACACCCCGCGCGCGTCAGCCCGACCTTCACCGCCACCAAGCGCCAGACCCCCACCAACACGCCCAAGATCACCTCGACCGCCACGCCCACCTTCAAACCTACGCCCACGCCGACGACCGGCAGCGTGGCCCAGCCGACAGAGCCCATCGGCGACCTGACGATCGCATCATCGACCCCCACCCTGCCCAGCTTCGCCGCTCTCACCCCGACCCCCATCATCGACATCTTCCATTTTCCCCCGGGCAATCTCACCGGCCCCATCCCCACGCCCACCCCGCCCCACCTGCTGGGCCCCGGCCAAATCCCCGACCTCGAGGTCACCCACATCGAGATCACCCAGGGGATGCAGGACCTGGATAACGACATGCCGCTGGTGGCCAACCGGATGACCTTCCTACGCGTCTATGTCAAGACCGACGGCGCCGATTACCCCAACGTCAAGCTGCTCGTGCAAGGGACCCGAGCCGGCCAACCGATTGGCGTACTGACGGCCGACAACCAACCCATCACCGCCCACGGTGACGGCGGGGATCGCGTGAATGTCAACGATAGCTTCTACGTCCAGCTTCCCCAGAGCTGGACCGATCCCGGCGCGCTGTTTCTCAAGGCCTTTGTCTACGCCGGGAGCCCGCAGGCCCCCTTCACTGAAGAGCCCAACGCTGACAACAACTTCCTCGAAGACTTTGGCGTCTTCGGCCAGGGATCCGAGGCCAACCTGTCCTTCATTCCCGTTCACCTGCATGTCAACTTCAGCCCCAGCATGCCGGAGAAACTTTACACGCAGTCCGAACCGGACTTCGCCACCATCGTGGTGGGCATGCTGCGCCATCTCCCCATATCCGGCTTCGAGCTCTATCCGCCGCCCTGGCCGGAGGTCTACTGTTACGGAAGCTCGGAACTCGAAGTCTACGACCTCGGTCAGCAAATCGGCGAACACGGCAACTGTGAGTTCAACCTCAGCGTCCCCGGCGGGTCCGACTACGTGACTGTCATCATGGCCATGATGCAGGCCATCACCGACGACCCGGCCGACCCCCTCTTGTACTACGGGATGGTCCATCCCGATTTCGACCCGCAGTTCAAGCTCTTCAACAACGTTGGCAACTTGATCCACATTACCGGCATGTCGCTGAACGGTGAGGCCTACGGGGAGATGACGAACAACATCGATCCGGCGTCTCCCTGGTACATCGATGGCTCGGAAACCCTGGCCCACGAACTTGGCCACCGCTACGGGCGCGCCCATGTGTTATGCGCTGGAAACGAACTGGCGGGCGGAAACGTGGATGACAACTATCCGTGGCCATCCCCAGACTGCAGCATTGCCGAGGTCGATCCGGAAGGATTCTATGGATTTGACGTCTATTACATGGCCCTGCCCGGCGTCAACGAACCGACCGTGATCAGCAACGATCCCGCCGCTCCCAATCCCAACCGGGGCTTCCCCTTGATGGGGTATCAAGGCCGACAGTTCGAGGACGCCTATGACTGGTGCCGGATTATGGAGGTCGTCGGTCCGCACTGCGACTGGTCGAACGTGATTCTTCAAGAATCCTCGACCGGCGACCCGCACCTGGCCAGCGTGCTGATGCCCAGGCCGTCTTCGGGTTCCCTGCTCAATTCATCTGCCTTCGGCTTCGGAGGTTTTGACCTTCAAACAGGACCCTTCTTATTGGTCTCGGGGGTTGTCAAGTCGGGTCCGGTCCAGGCGAGCCTCGGAGAGGTGCTTTCCCTCCCCAAACCTCCGGCCCATCTCCCCGGCTACCCAGACAAATCGACAATCGACAGCGGGTTCGATCTCGTGATCGCCGACCAATCAGACCAAGTGTTGGCCACGACCCCGATCGAAGACACGACGATCAATCATCAACCCTTGGGGGTGATCGCCTTCCTCACCGGCCTGCCGGTGCCCCCCGGCGCCGCCGCCATCGAAATCCGGCATGCTGGTAGAACTCTGGCCCGGCGAGCGTTCAGCGCCCACGCGCCGACGGTGGAACTGCTCTCGCCCAATGGGGGCGAAACCTTCACCGGGCCGTTCCAGATCAACTGGCAGGGCTCCGACGAAGACGGCGATCCCCTGACCTACACACTCCAGTACAGCCCGGACAATGGGAAGACGTGGCAGGCCCTGGCACTTGGGTTGACGGGGACCAGCTACCAGGTGCTGTCCCTGTACGACCTGACAGGCAGCGACCAGGGGCTGATCCGAGTGATGGCCAGCGACGGCACACAGACGACGTCGGACGTTTCAGATGGGACCTTTACCATTCCCAACTCGCCTCCAATGCCGGTTATCCAATCCCCGGGCGACCTGGCGGTGGTCCCGGTCAACGGGCGGGTGAGCTTGATCGCCTCCGGCACAGACCGTGAGGACGGGGTGCTTCCCCCTGAGTCGCTCACCTGGGAGTCGAGCATTGACGGCTTCTTGGGAACCGGGAATCACCTGGAGGTCATCCATCTTTCGCCGGGGAACCACGTTTTGACCCTGACCGCCGAGGACAGCCAGGGAGCCACCGCCCAGGCTCACGTGAGGATGGTGGTGGACGCCGACTGGGTGCGCTCGGTCCCGAGCGACGACGAGCTGGCGCTGGCGAGCCAGATCCTGGCCGCCGGACCCAACTTCAGCCTGCCGGTCACCGAAACGACGGAGGCCCCCAAGAGCCTACTCCCCTTGTATTTCGTCCTGGGTGGTGCCGCTGTTCTGGGCCTGATCGCGTTGGGGCTGTTCATCCCGCTGCTTCGCGGGCGGCGGAGGTAGAGCAGCCACAACCTTCTAGCACTTGGCACAGAGCAAAGGGCGCCGACGACTGAGCACTGACCCGTGGGGTCGCGGCCCCAAAGGTTAAATTCAACGCCTCGCATCCTGGGATGAGGGACGAGACTCGGCTGGTCCAAGGCCCCACCCGAGGCTGTGATTTTGTGAGGAGGTGTGCCCTTCGCTCCGCTCAGGATGCAAGCGAGGGGACGGAAGCCGTCCCCCAGACCCCCTGCAATTGTGTATGTTGACTTCACCGGGATCGCATCACCCGACCGGATAGCGCCTTCCCTCCCGTGTCATGGCGAGGCGCCTTCTCCTGTCTAGGCCGCAGGGTGACTTAGGCGCCGAAGCCATCGTTTCGTCATGACAGCCCGGAACGATGGCTTCGCTCGCTGCCCCACACAAAGCTTGGAGCAGGCGCTCGCTCGCAATGACAGGGTGAAGCCGGTGTCGCGCCTCTATGCCATCTCGAGGCCGGTGAGACCGGCCCAGGAATCACCCTGACCGGTCGATGCCCCCGTTCGTCGCACGCTTCGAGAGGCTGTGGGATTTGGCCTGGTCAAGGTCGCAGCCAGCCAGTGACTCTGGGCGCCTAGCGCCGACCGCAATGAGCCCCTGTCCCAAGGTATTGTTGCGCTCAGTCCCCGAGCCCCATCACTTTGGCGAAGCTTTGGATCGCATCAAGGTGCGCCTGGGGGGTCTCCAGGCCGGCGCCCATGGTGTTCAGCGACAGGTGGGAGACGCCCAACTCCTGCCAGCCTCGGGCCTGGGTTTCCAAGGCCGCTTCGTCGCCGGATCCATACGCCAGGCGCGCCTCGATGCCGAATTGGGACCGGTCGCGGCCAGCGTCGGCCAGGCCCTGCTCGACAATGTCAAGCAGGGGCGGCGCTTCCTCCGCCGTGGGCACGCCGGTGATCATCCAGCCGTCGGCCAAGCGTGCCGCACGCCGCAGTGCGGGCTCGGCCTTGGCGCCGAACCAGATCGGGATGGGCCGTTGAACGGGCAGCGGGTTGAGCCCGGCGTCGGACACCGTATGCCAGCGGCCGGCGAAGGTCACCAGGGGCTGGGTCCATAACCGACGCAGCAGATCCACCTGCTCCTCCATCCGCCGACCCCGGTTATGGAAATTCTCTCCCAGAGCCTCATACTCGACCTCGTTCCAACCGAGCCCGACGCCCAGCCGCAGGCGGCCGCCGCTCAGCACGTCCAGCGTGGCAGCCTGCTTGGCGAACAGCACCGTTTGGCGTTGCGGCAGGATGATGATGCCGGAGGCGAATTCGATGGTTTGGGTAACGGCCGCCATGTACGCGTAGAGTACGAAGGGTTCCAAGAAGGACGTTTCGTGGGTGTAGGGTCCTCGCCATCCGCCGGGTCGATCCGGGTTGGCCCCCAGGACGTGGTCATAGGCCGAGATGTGGCTATAGCCGAGGCCTTCGGCGGTCTGCGCGTAATCTACGACGGTATGGGGGTCGCTGCCGAACTCGGTTTGGGGGAAGACGACGCCGATCTTCATCGAAGCTCCTCATGGTTGTTGGCGAGAGGCATGACTTTGCTTGAGCGCTCGAAGGGACACCTAAAGGCTACCACAACCGCGTCCCTAGCTCGACGCTCAGACCCAGAGGCCGTTGGCTCTTCCCTCATGCACCCCCCTATGGTCCCCCACAGGGGGCAAGCGGGGCGGACTTCGACGGCGTCTCGAGAACGGCCTTCTCCGTAGGATGGTGCTCTGCCCTTTTGGTCATCCCGCCTGCGGGCCCCCTCAGGGGGTCGCAGGGGTGCCGGAGCCCGCCCCAAGACCCCTTCGCAAACTCCCATGCCAAAAAATCTTCACGCTGGCCATCTCGAAACGCCGCGACTTCCCTTGGGGCACGTTGCCTTCGGGCGATGGATGATCAGGAGCCTATCGAGCTCAGCTCGCTGTCCACAAAGGGGGTGGCGAGCGGATAGCAGGTGCGGCGTGACGCAGGCATGATTCCTAGTGGACGCGGATGTAGTCCAGCCCCGGATGATCCACGCCCACGCCGACCGGTGTGATATGCAGGTGGTCCCCCTCACAGACGTAGGTTCCGCTCAACTCGAAGGGGGCGGTCATCTCCAACCCAGGCATGGTGACACTCTCGCCATCGATCTCCATCGCCGTCTGGGTGTCTATGGCGTCCACCGGATGGATGACTGTCAATTGGTCCGGCGGGATCACCACAAAGGTACCCTGGCTGGTCCCGTTCATATCGACGGTCATCACCGCCGTCCCGATATTGAGTTCCACCAGCGACTGGACGTGGAGCGCGTTGATCGAGCTATATACTCTCCCATCCGTGTTGAAGGCAATTTGGACATCGCCACTCACGTCTTGAAGGCTGGCAGGCAGGTCGGCCGGCCGTATCGCTTCGAAGGCCGCCCGGTAGGAATCCAAATCCAGCCGCCAGACATCGAGCAAGCAGGGGTCACACTCTCCCCCAGACTCGGTTTCGGTGGTGATGGTGACGTCGCGCGGCTGGTCATCTGCGACGGCGGTGGTGATCAAGAGCACGCTCTGCGGGGTCGGGCAAGACGTGTTGAGAGCCTCGGGAATCGGCCCCCAACCTCCGCCGGGACCGCCCAAACGCACGGCTTCCTGGCCCTCGGCGCCCGAGGCATCCCGGGTGATCGTGTACACCAGATCTGGATCGAACTGCAGCTTCAGCCGACGCAGCACAAACGGTTCGGCCTCCAAATCGAACCCGCTCGAGCCGGGATAGTCGGCGACATCTTCCAGCGCCGGGTTAACTGGCAGGTTCCCGTCACCCGCCTCATCGGCGATCTGGCCGTCGAGATAGGCCTGGCCGAAGTTGTGAAACAGATCCTGGATGTTCGGATAGCTCGCCAGTTGCGCGCGCTGCTCGGCCATCCCGCCGTGATCCGGCAGGTCCCTCAGAAACTGAACCACCTCGCCCGTGCCCTGGACGTTGGCGAAATACTGGAAGAAGACCACGTCTTCGTAGCCCATATCGGTGATCGAGTCGGTCGAAGAGCGGCGGTCGAAGTTGTCGATATACCGGTTCTCCTCATCAGCCGCCGGGAAAGCGACGTTGGAGAAGTATTCAGCCGAGGCCTCCGACCACCATTTGCGGACGCTGCGCGGCGTCCCCCGCATCTGGGCTGTCAGATTGACGATTTGGAAACAGTGGAAGATCTCGTGGGCCACGACCTGTTTGAACCAAGCGTCCGGAAACTCGAGGGCGGAGGGAAACACGAGCACAGGACAGGCCTCGCCCTCGCGGGCGTGACCCGAATTGACCTCGGCGGCGAAGTCGTTGGGCGATGGGAAAATGCTGAAGATCAGGTTGACCGGCCCCGTGTCGCCATAGGGCTGGTAGGCGATCATGGCTCGCTGGATCGCCTCCGCCGCCAGGTCCAGCTTGGCCCGGCCCGGATCATCCGGCCCCCAGCTGTTCGGGTAAAAGATCTCATACGAGCCGGCGCCCGGTACAGACCCTATTCGGTAAGAAAGACACGGGTAGGTCGAGACGCCAGACAGCGGGAATCCGTTGCGCCACAGAAGGGCACAGTCGGCCTGCTGCACCGGGCTGGCCACCCCCGCCGGCCGAACCAGGCTGGTTTCCGCCTGGCCGTAGGCATGCAGTTGTTCCGTGGTAGGAAAGAGAACCGTCAGGAGTTGGGCCATCTGCGCCCTGGCATCCGCCTCGGCCCCATCTCGAACGTATTCGTCCGCCAGACCAACGATGCCCGTGCCCTCGGCGCTGACAGCCGTGGCGTATGTCTCGGGCAGCGGAAGGTCGGCCTCTCCAACCATCGCCTTGAGCAGGCGGATGAGACCAGCCTCATAACTAACCTCACCGGACTCGACCTCTTGGGCCAGCACCGTCTCGAAGTCGGACGGCGGCGGCGGAGCCTTCGGCGTAGGCGTTGGCTCGGAAGCGGACGTGGGAGACACAAGGGATGAAGCCCCGGAAGGGGTAGACCCCGAAGGGGCCCGCACGGCGGACGACGTCAGGTTGCATGCCAGGCTGGCCACGACAAGAAACGAAAACGCGGCGACGGTCCGCCGCCCTGCTTGGCGCTCGGTCATGCTCCCTCCCAGTGGTTGATTCTGGTGAGGGCGCCATTGTCGGCACAATCGCCGATCGCGCAAGTGGATGGCGAACTGCGGCTTGCTGCGGGCCTCCGGTGGGAAGCTTCTGGCTCAGGGCGCTAGCCGCCAGCAAGGAACGCCTGCGGTTTGCGGAGCACTTTCGTTTCCCTGGATCGGAGGCGTCAATGGGATACGGCGAATTCCTCGGTCGGCTGCACCGGCCTCGCATCGGGATCAACGGGCGCCAGCAGCCCACGGCCCGAATGACTCGCCCTACCGCTGGCCTCCGGTCGGCACCCACCGAAGACTCACTCAGAGATTGCCCAAAGGTTAGTGGTTGAGCAGGCTGACTTGGGGACGGCCCGTGCCGGCTAGACCTCTTCCGCCTGCGTCGCCAGCAGCTTCTCTTTGACCTCACCCACCAAGGCTAACACGGGGCGCGTCAGGGGGTGCGTCTTCTGGTCGGTGATCAGAGGCCGGCCGCGGTTGATGGCGTCCTTGACCGCATCACGGTCGAAGGGGATCTCGGCGATGACCGGATGTTTGAGGTTGTCGCTGACGCGCGCGGCGCTAATCGCCTCGCGCTTGTCCATCTGGTTCATCACCAAGACCAGCTTCTCGCGGGGCAATTCGAGCTTGAAGAACAGATCGATCAGCAGACGGGCGTTCTTTATGGATGGGATTTCGGGGAGCACGATCGAGACCACCAGATCGGCTTCCTCGAGGACGGTCAGGGCGATGTCGTTGAGGTACGAGCCGGCGTCGACCACCACGTAGCCGAAGCTTCGCCGGAGGGCGCGCAGCACCGCCAACAGCCCGGCCGGGGTGACGTCGTCGGCCAGCTCGGGCGCAGCCGGCGCCGCCGCCACGCGCAGTCCGCTCTCGTGGCTCAGCAACAGCTCGCGCATCAACTCGTCGTCCAGCGAGTCGGCCTGGGCGGTCATGTCGACCACCGATAGCCGCGGCTGAAGATTGAGAAAGGCGCACACATCGCCGAACTGCAGATCGGCGTCCACCAGGGCGGCCGGTGTCTCAGGCGTGTTGAGCGCCAGCGCCATGTTAACGGCCAGCGTGGTCACGCCGGCCCCGCCGCGCGGGGCGAAGACGGCGATGATCTTGCCTTCCGGCCCGTTGTGGGCCGGCATCACCTGCTCCAAAGGTGGAAGCCGGCCGGTAGCCTTGTGCAGCCGTTGACCCTTCTCGGCGGCGTTCCGCACGGCGATCGCCAGCTTGTCCCCGTTGATGTAGTTGCTGACCCAATCGGCGGCCCCGGCGCGCATGGCGTTGCGCACACCCTCGGGGTCATTATCCAATGAGAGCAAGATGACCTGGGCGAAGGGGTGGGCTGAGAGCAGCTGGCGAGTGGCCACGAACCCGTCATCCGGCGGCAGGCCGGGGTCCATCAGCACCACGTCCGGCTTGAGGTTTTCCATCATCTCGATCGCCTCGGGCGCCGAGTGCGCGTGGCCGACGACGCGGATGTCGCTCTCGAAGTGCAGCAGGCGCGTCACCCCCTCGACCTTGGAGTCGTTGTCGTCGGCGAAGAGCACCTGAATGGGCGGATTCTCGCTCATGGCGTTCCTTTGCATGAAGGCCGTCGCCAGGCATGGACGCAGGCGGAGGTCGGCGCACAACCGGTATCTATTCTCGGCCAATCGGCGCCCTTCGGCCAGTGGGCCAAGGGGACTAGAGGAGCTTACAGTCTCCTAACGGAGGTAGCTCCTGGCCAGGAACACCTTCTTCCGACACGAGAGTTCGTTTCCTTGAACCACCCCGCGTTCTCGTACGCTCAAAGTGAAGTCCTCGGCCGGTTTCCGCGGCCTCGGAAGGATATGCGGGGGCGAGAACGCGACCAATCTGTGATTGCGAGCCAGCGCCTGCCCCAAGCTTTGGTTGGAGCAGCAAGCGAAGCAATCGTTTTGGGGGGCGCGATGGGATTCAAGGGCGAGAGATAGGGCTCCCGATGACGAAACGATTGCTTCGGGGCCTCGCAAGCCGCGGGCCCTCGCAATGACACGCAGGCGGTCCCTCGCAATGACATGGAGGCCCTCCAGTGACACGTGGAGGCCCTCGCCATGAGAACAGGCGAAGAGCCCACGCGGTCGGGTGAACTGTTTTGGGTGATGTCAACGAACACGATTGCGAGGGGTCTGGGGGGGAACAGAGATGTTCCCCAGGGGCCCCCGCTTGAGGGGGGCCGATAGGGGGGTGATTCAGAGAGAAAGATATCAGCCTCCGAAGCGGAGCTGACTTGAACCGCAGCCGCAGGCTGACTCGCTCCCCCCTTGAGGGGGGCCTGCAGAGGGAAGAGCAATAACGGCGCGGCGGGTCCTGCCCCCAACCAGTCTCGAGCCGTGGCCGAAGGCCGACACGCCTTGAGGCCGATTCGGATTTATGCTAATCTGGTGCAACCTGCCGGTTGCGGCCCAGCACCCGCACACGGCTTCCCTTCCCCTCCTCCATCGTTGACGCATCCCAACCCAGCCCGAACAGGAGCGGCATGATGCTAGCTTGCCTCGTCTCCCATCCTGGCCGCGCCTGCGCACGAGCTTCGATGCCCGCCGCCGGCGCACCCTACTCGCCAGAACCAGGAGCATGCCCATGCCCGGCTTCCGCCTGATTGGCCCCGAGGGCCAGGTCTACCTGATCGAGGGCGAGACCACGTTCGGCCGTGACCCCAGCTGCAACTACCCGCTCGACAACTCCCAGATCTCGCGGCGCCACGCCACGTTCTATGAAGACGGGGATACCTTCATGCTGCGCGACGCTGGCTCGGCCAACGGGACTTTCCTCAACGGGCGGCGGCTGTCCACGCCGGCCGCCCTCTCGCCGGGAGATGAGATCCGCCTGGGGGGCACCGTCCTCACCGTCCCCGGTGGCACGGCGCCCGGAAGCTCGACGCCCCTGGCCGTGGCTGCCTCCGCCCCGCACGCCACGCCGCAGACCGAGCGACGCTCGCGGCTGCCTTTGATCATCGGAGGCTGTGCCGTGATTGCCTTGTGCCTGGTGGCCGGCATCGCCGCACTGGTGTTTCTGCCTCGCACCGGCCTGCTGTCCAACCTGCCCAAGCTTGGCGGCTCAGGCTCAGGAGGTCAGTATTCGCTCGACCAGGCCTTGAACGACAAGGCCATCGATGACCGCCCGCAGGTGCTCGCCATCCTCGGCTGGCCGGATGCCTTCACCATTTCGCAGATCGTGGTCGACGGGGTCCCGGTGCGCGTCGAGACCTGCAGTATTACGGGCACGGATTCGGGTTTGGGCGTGCTCAAGCGGGATGGAATCTCCACCCAAGATTCGATCCAGTAGGCGCAAATCGTTGAACGGCTAGCGGATGGAAACCAGCGCCTAGACGCCTGCAAAGAACGACTTTGCCTGGCACGTGCATTCGCCTGCTTGACCCACCACGGGGTACCGCACGGTCCAGGCAATTCCTCGGCTAACTCGTCCGGCCCCGGAATGACATAGGGCGGCGAGGCTGCGCGCAATCTGTCATTGCGAGCGAGCGCCTGCCCCACCCAAAGCTTGGGGCAGCGAGCGAAGCAATCGTTTGGGGGGCGCGATGGAATTCAAAGGCCAGGGACCGGGCTCGTGATGACGAAACGATTGCTTCGGGGCCTCCGGCCCCTCGCAATGACACGCCGGAGGCGCCTCGCAATGACATGGAGAGGAGGCGCCTCGCCATGAGAACAGGCGAGGAGTCTCTACGCGGTCAGGTGAACTGTTTCCGGTGATGTCAACGCACACGATTGCGAGGGGTCTGGGGAACATCGATGTTCCCCAGGGGCCCCCCTTGAGGGGGGCCTGTAGGGGGGGTGTCAAGAACTGCTCTGAGCACTGAGGTGAGAGCTGGTCCGGAACGACCGGTCGCCTTGTGAAAACCTTCACAAGTCAGGTTCTTCGGCGGGATGTTTCCCACCCTACTGGGTCAGCGCCACCCGCACCTTCCCATACCCGATCAGGTTGGGATCGAACTCGAACACCAAGCCCGGCGCGCCCTGCGGCACTTGGTAGGCGACCTGCCCCCGCAGGCTTTCACCAGGGCTGAGCTCGCCGTCGGGCGGTGACGCCGCCGAGGCCGCCTGAGCACCCAGGTGCAGATCATACGACTGGCCAGCGGCATCCCTGAGTTTCATCTGAATCAATGACGAGACCGTCAGCGGCGAGGTGCTGGTGTTGGTCAGGGTCAGATCGACGGCCACGAAGCGCTTACCCGGATCGGGGTGGAAGATCGTCGTCCCGGGCACCTCGCGAAAAGCGTGCACCGTGAGCTGCAGATTTCCGGCGTCGATCGTGTCGCCGACGGAATAAGGCGGCCTGCAATTGCTCGCCCGGCATGGGGCCCGATGGTGCGTCCAGCGACTGCGGCAGGTCCCCCAATGCCACGACGACCTTGCCGCTGCCAATGACGGCCGCGTCGAAGACGAAGGTCAGCCCGGTCGAATCCTGGGGGATCTGGAAACCGACCGTGCCACGTATCCGTTCTCCGGGGCTCACCTCGCCGCTGGGCAGCCCCGCCCCGGACGCGGCTTGTGCGGCCAGGTTCCAGTCGTACTTGCGGTTGGTGTCGTCTTTGAGGGACATCTGCAGCAGCGGCGACAGGTTGCGCGGCCCCTGGGCGACGTTGATCAAGACCACGTCGACGGCGACGAATCGCTGGCCCGAGCGCGGTGCATTGCCGGTCGTGCCGGGGACCTCGGCCCAGCCCAACACGGCCAAATTCCAATCCCCGATGTGGATATCATCGCCGATGCGATAGACCGCTGGCGGCGTCGGACTTGCCGGAGCCAGCTCGGGCGCGTCCGGCGAACTGACCCCGCGCTCCGTCTGCGCGGTTGCCCCTCCAACCACCTGCCCGACCTGGGTTGCGCCTGACCCCCGCCCGCAGGCCAGAGCGGCCAACGCCAGACCCAGAATGACCACGCTCAGCGCTGTTCGCTTTCGTCGGCCTTCGTTTGGGGCCATTTTTCACCCGCCCTTCGGTGTCTATGCGCAAGCTCTTGCGTGAGCTTGGCTGGGTCGCCGCCCGACACGGCCCTAGTCTAGCCCACGCAACGGGTGGCCGGCTATTGTCCCTTTGTTCCTATTACCCCATTTGGGGCCCCGAAAGTCGCGCAGGGGAGGGATCTGGCCGTTGTGCGCCAGGCGCAGCATGCCTCTGCGTGTTGAGATGGGCTGCTGGCCTGAGCTCAGCTCTCAATGCGGATCTTAAATTGGTCCATCTTCAAACGGGGGCCCTGTCCTACGCTTCGCTCAGAATGCAAGCCAGGGGACATGCGATGCCCCCCGCACTCCCCCGCAATCGTGTGCGCTGACATCAACGGGACCATCTCGCCCGACCGCGTGGCCCTGTCCTCACGTGTCATTGCCAGGGCTCCCCTGCGTGTCATTGCGAGGGGCCGCCGGCCCCGAAGCAATCGTATCGTCATCAAGAGCCCGGTCCCACGCCCTTGAATCCCATCGCGACCCCCCAACGATTGCCATCCCAACATAGCCTTGGAACGGGCGCACGCTGGCAAAGACAGCCCGAGCGAACGCTCACCCGGCGCGTTATTCCGAAGCCTGTGAACTCGGCTGGGCAGTCACCAGGACCGTACGGCAACCCGATGAGGGTCAAGGGGAAAAGCGCACGCGTCGAGGACTGATGCTCTAAGCTAGGGGCTGGCTGCTGGCTGCTCCTCCGGCACCCACGCCAGCACAAGCGTGTCGACGGAGATGTTGGTCTTGGTGGGCTTGAGCTCGATGCTCTCCAAGTCCTCGGCCGTTGGATCGAATTTGGCCTCCAGGGCATCGGTTTCGGCCTGGAATTCGGCCTCCAGGTCTGCCAGGCGACCCTGCAGCGCTTCCAGCGAGTCCTCGGCGCGGGCGATGTCCTCCCGCTCGCGCGCCGTGCGGCCGACCCCCCGAGCCGCCGTCGTCGCCCGGCCCAGCGTCGTCGTGCTGATTACCTTCCTTCCGACAACGGCCCCGAGCAGCGTGGCCCCGATCGAGATGGCGGTTTGCATTTCCTGCGATTTGGCCTGCGACTGCTCGCGCTCGACTGCCTGCTGAGCCCGGCGCACGCGATCTCCGAGGGCCGTCAGCTTGGGAGCGTACTTCTTGCGCAGTTTCTCGACCGCCTCGTCTCGCGACTCGCGGGCCGCCTGCCCCAAGCGAAGCCGGAACGCACCCTCATTCTCGCCGGGGTCGGAGGTGAGCTGGACGGTGGGACTCCTGAGCAGGCTCAACCGCTGCGTCGCATAAAGCCAGTCCTTGAAGTCTCTCTCCCAACCGCGATAGTTGTCCGCATCCGCCCCGGCCGCCGCCAGGGGTCGGTAGCTAGCCCCCCCGGCCGGCGCCTTTTCAAGGTCCTTGGGATCGATTTCCACCAGCCTCCCGCCTTCCCAATCGACCGGCACCGCCGCTTCGGTTATGGGGAAGGTGGCGACAACCGTCTCGTCGCTGTCGACGCCTGATTTCTTGGACTTCGTAGTGGATGCGCGCCACGCCCAGCAATTGGGGCTGATAGGTCAGCGGGGCTGCCGACGGGAGCGACCGGCTGGGCACGAAGAATTGTGGTACGTCCGGCGACAACGCCGGGCGTCCGCCTGACGATTCCCCGCTGGCTGGCGCTGCCACATGAGCAGGACTGGCTTGCGACGCAGCCTTGGCGCCGGCCATGACGGCTTTGATTTGGTCTCGTGTCAAGGGGCCACGCAGGTAGGACATGGCCCACCGGGTTTGAAACACGACCGGCCCGGCGTCGTGGACGTTGTTCATCAAGAAGGTGCGACTCTCGAGATTGGAAAGGAGCTTCACAAGCTGTTGGCGATCAAGGGCAGCACCCGAGTCCACTCCTAACAACCCGTCCATCAAACGATCCCGGTCGCGCTCGGTCTGCAGGCGGCCGACGAACCAGGTGCCGATGTTGGCCAGTCCCTTGTAGTCCAGATCGACCGGGTTCTGAGTTGCCAGGACCACGCCCAGGCCAAATGCCCGCGCCTGTTTGAGCAGAGACAGGAGCGGGGCCTTCGACGGCGGGTTGGCCACGGGCGGGAAATAGCCGAAGATCTCGTCCATGTAGAGCAGGGCCCGCAGGCTGGTGGTGCCGGATTGCGTCCTAATCCAACCCAGGACATGGTTGAGCAGAATGGTGACGAAGAACATCCGCTCGGCGTCGTTGAGATGGGCGATGGAGAAGATCGCCAGGCGCGGCTTGCCGTCGGGGGAGTGCAGCATGCTTCCGACGTCCAGCGGTTGACCTTCGAGCCAAGCGGCAAATCCCGGGGCAGCCAGCACATTGTTGAGCGCCATGACCAGGCTAAAGCGGTCCTTCGACGGGTAGAAGTCTTCCACCTTGAGGACACCCACTTGCTCAAATGGTGGGTTCTGCACGCCTTCGATCAGTGCTGGGATATCCAGACCCTTCCCCTGGTTCCAGGCCTGGCTGATCAGGGTGGATAACAGGATATGCTCCCGGCTCTGGATGGGGTCAGCTTCAATACCCATCAGGCCAAGCAGGCCACTGACCGTGCTGCTGATGCGGTCCTGAAGGAGCTCGGAGTCGTCCAGGATACTCGCTTCGGGAACATCGAATGACTTGAGCACTGAGACCGACAGTCCGACGTTGCTCCCCGGCGTATAGATGGCAAACTCAGCCGACTCACGCAGCCTGGCGATTCGTTCACCGCTCTCGCCCCAGCTTTCAAGACCATTCCTCCACAAGTCCGCTTGCTGCGCGGCGAAGGCCTCCAGGGTCAGGTCCTTCTTACGCGGCGTCGTCCGGGTTGACCCAGGGTTGAAAGTCTTCGGGCTTGAGGTCGGGGAAGGTCAGCATGAGGTTGGTCAGATCGCCCTTGGGATCGATCACGATGGCGGGGATTCCGTCGATTGCCGCCTCTTCCAAGATATCGATGCCCAGGCCGGTCTTGCCGCTGCCGGTCATGCCGACGCACAAGGCGTGGGTGACCAGATCTCGCGAGTCGTACAGGACGAGCTCGTCCAGCAGCTTGGCGTGCTCCATATCGAAGCGTTTGCCCAGGTAGAAGACACCCAGTTTCTCAAAGTCTTGCATGGCTCAGTCCTTCAGGCTAGGGGCGGGAACGGGCCGGGCGTTACCGGAGTCCTCGGACACGCCGGATCGGGTGAGTCGATCTACTTATAGCCCAATTCGGCCCTTTTGACACGTGGAGATGGCATGTCTCCGCCCTGCGGACGGCCCGCTCTTTGGCCCGTCGGTCGCTCGCCATGACAGATTCGCGCGCCCTGGTCCCTGTATGTCATCCCGAGGCCGGTGAAACCGGCCGAGGCGACACTTTAACCCTGCGGCAACGTGGGTGGCTGAAGGAAACGAACGAACGCACGTCCCAAGCACAATCGTTCTTAGCGGGAAGCCAGGTGCGAGATGCTGGAAGCTGATCTTGGCTCAGTGCTCGATGCCAGCAACTTTCGGCCGCCCGAAGTTGCCGCCATGCGAGCTTTGCCGTAGAATGAGTTGACACATACGAGGGCCTCGGAAGTGCACGACTGAGGGGTTCGTTTGCATGCTAGGCCTCGCCTACATTTTGTCTTTCCCCCGCTGCCTTCAGATCCATTACACTATGGTCGACTTCGGGCTCGTCGCTCCCGCCGATTGGCACCAGCGGGGTGTGGGGGTGTGACGTCCCCAATTCTCCCCATCACCCATGGAGGTGATCATTCCCAGTTTGCACGTTGATGCCGCGCAACTCAAGATCAACCTAACGGAGAGAAGAAGCATGCGTTCAAGAAAGTTCGCCCTTCAAATCCTGAGCCTGGCCGCCATTCTTTCGATGGCCCTGGCTGCCTGCGGCGGCGCCGCGCCGACCCAGGCGCCCTCCAGCTCACTGCAGGTGGGCATCGTCCTGCCGACCCGCGATGAGCCGAGATGGATCCAGGACGAAACCCGCTTCAACGACGCCCTGAGCGCCGCCGGTTACACGGCGGAGATCCTGTTCAGTGAGGGCGACTCGGCCAAGGAAAAGGCCAATGTCGAAGTCGCTGATCACCAAAGGTGTTCAGGTGATCATCATCTGCCCGCAGGACGCCTCCGCCGCGGCAGCCGCCGCTGAAGAGGCCCGCGCCGCCGGGGTCAAGGTCATCTCTTACGACCGCCTGATCCGCGACACGGGGCCGTCGACTACTACGTCACCTTCGACAGCATCGCCGTGGGTGAGGCGCAGGCTCAGTACCTGGTCGACCACGCCTCCGGCACCGGCAACCCGCTCTACCTGTACGCCGGCGCTGCCAGTGACAACAACGCCTTCCTGTTCTTCGAAGGCGCCTGGAACGTCCTGCAGCCCAAGATCGCCGACGGCACCTTCGTCATCAAGAACTCCAGCCAGGCAGTTGGCCTGCAGGGCAAGGCCACGCTGACGCGTGACGAAATGGGCCAGATCATCGGCCAGGTTTCCACCAACTGGGACTTTAACACCGCCAAGTCCCTGGCCAATCCAACCTGACGGCCACCACCGCCGCCGACAAGGGTGACGTCTTCATCCTCGCCCCCAACGACGGCACCGCCCGAGCCATCGCCGACGCCTTCGCAGCTGACAAGGATGTCTCCAGCTACGTGGTTACCGGCCAGGACGCCGAGGAAGCTTCCGTCCAATACATCATCGACGGCAAGCAGTCCATGACCGTCCTCAAAGACGTCCGCACCCTGGTCAAGGACGCCATCGCCGCCGCCGGCGCTTACCTCGGTGGCAGCACGCCGCCGCAGACCAATACCTACAACAACGGCAAGATCGACGTCCCGGCCAAGCCGTCCGAAGTCATCGCCGTCGACCAGGCCAACGTCAAAGCGGCCATCATCGACTCCGGGTACTGGCCCGCCAGCGACTTCACCGGACTCGAAAACTTGGGCGCCATGCCCGAGATCAAGGGCACGGTGGGCATCGTCCTGCCGACCCGCGATGAGCCGAGATGGATCCAGGACGAAACCCGCTTCAAGGACGCCCTGAGCGCCGCCGGCTACCAAGCGGAGATCCTGTTCAGTGAGGGCGATTCGGCCAAGGAACGTGCCAACGTCGAGTCGCTGATCACCAAGGGTGTCAAGGTGATCATCATCTGCCCACAGGACGCCTCCGCCGCGGCAGCCGCCGCTGAAGAGGCCCGCGCCGCCGGGGTCAAGGTCATCTCTTACGACCGCCTGATCCGCGACACGGCCGCCGTCGACTACTACGTCACCTTCGACAGCATCGCCGTGGGTGAGGCGCAGGCTCAGTACCTGGTCGACCACGCCTCCGGCACCGGCAACCCGCTCTACCTGTACGCCGGCGCTGCCAGTGACAACAACGCCTTCCTGTTCTTCGAAGGCGCCTGGAACGTCCTGCAGCCCAAGATCGCCGACGGCACCTTCGTCATCAAGAACTCCAGCCAGGCAGTTGGCCTGCAGGGCAAGGCCACGCTGACGCGTGACGAAATGGGCCAGATCATCGGCCAGGTTTCCACCAACTGGGACTTTAACACCGCCAAGTCCCTGGCCGAATCCAACCTGACCGCTGCTCCGGCGGCCGACAAGGGTGATGTCTTCATCCTCGCCCCCAACGACGGCACCGCCCGAGCCATCGCCGACGCCTTCGCAGCTGACAAGGATGTCTCCAGCTACGTGGTCACCGGCCAGGACGCCGAGGAAGCTTCCGTCCAGTACATCATCGACGGCAAGCAGTCCATGACCGTCCTCAAAGACGTCCGCACCCTGGTCAAGGACGCCATCGGCGCCGCCGTGGCCTACCTTGAAGGCGGCACACCGCCGCAGACCAACACCTACAACAACGGCGTGATTGACGTGCCCGCCAAGCCGTCCGAAGTCATTGCCGTCGACAAGGCCAACGTCAAAGCGGCCATTATCGATTCTGGATACTGGCCCGCCAGCGACTTCACTGGCCTGCAGTAGCAGCTACGTTGCGTGACCCCAGGGATGGTGATGGCTAAGCCATCACCATCCCTGGCATTCTTCACCAATCTGAATCGTCAGCCCTGGCAGAGATGCGCCGGTTTGCGGCACAGCCTGAAGGGAATTTCGATGACATCTCCTGAAGAACGTCCGCCTGTGGTGGAAATGCGCGACATCAGGAAGAGCTTCGGCGCCGTCCAGGCTTTGCGCGGCGTGAGTTTCATGCTCCACGAGAACGAAGTCCTGGGTTTGATCGGCGACAACGCGGCTGGCAAATCCACCCTGATGAAGGTTCTCAGCGGTGCCTACGTCCCCGATGAGGGCCAGATTTTCATCGATGGCCAGCCGGTCGGTTTTTCCAGCCCGATGGATGCCCGTCGGCAAGGCATCGAAATGGTGTACCAGGACTATGCCCTGGCCAACAACCTGGACGTCGCCTCGAACGTCTTCCTGGGCCGGGAGGCTGTCCGGACGAGCATCGGCCCGATCTCCATCATGGACAAGCGCTATATGGAACTAGAGTCCAAAGCCCTGCTCAATCGCCTCAAGATTGACATCGCCTCGGTACGCCTAAAGGTGGAGAGGTTGTCCGGTGGTCAACGACAGGCGGTCGCCATCGCTCGAGCGACGGCCTTCAATGCCAAAGTCATTATCATGGATGAGCCCACGGCGGCCCTGAGCGTGGCGGCGATCGCTAAGGTGCTGGACCTCGTCAGCCAGCTCAAGGACCAAGGGGCGTCCATCATTATCATCAGCCACCGCCTGGAGGATATCTATCAGGTCAGCGACCGGACGATCGTCCTGCGCCACGGCCTGAAGGTGTCCGATACGCCGATCGCAGGCGACATCCACGAGTTCCGCGAGCAGGTTGTCGCCTACATGGTCGGAGCCAGGAATGACTTCGCCGAAGGGGTGGCGTCATGACTGAGACCACCAGCACCGACCTTCCGACCACCCGAACCAAGTCGACGTTGATCCCCAGCAACATCCGCGAATACGGGATGTACGTCGCCTTGCTGGCGATCATGGCCGTGTTTACCTTCACGACCAATGGCATCTTCATCTCATCCCGCAACATAGTCAATCTCGTCAACCAGACCGGATACATTGCCGTCCTGGCTGTGGGCATGACCCTGGTGATCGTGATCCGCCACATCGACCTTTCGGTGGGTTACTTGTCCGGATTCCTGGGGGCCATAGCCGCCATTTCGATGGTCTCCTGGAACTTCCCGGTTTACACGGCTATCCCATTGGTCCTCGGCCTGGGCGTGGTGGCCGGTCTGTTCACTGGCTTCCTGGTGGCCGAGATGAAGATCCCAGCCTTCGTGGCCACGCTGGCCGGCTGGCTTGGGTACCGGGGCGCCCTGCAGCTTTCAACTCGGGCTACGGGAACGATCATCATCCCTGACGAGACCTTTAACGCCATCGGCAATGGGTTCATTCCCGACCCCATCCCCCACGCCAACTTCCTGCCAAACATGCACCTCCTGACACTGATCCTGGGGGTGTTGGCCATCTTGGTCTTCCTGGTCAGTGAGATCTTGAACCGGCGGGCGCTCAGAGACTATGAGGCGGACCTGACGCCGGCGGGTCGGTGGATTCTCAAAATCGGAGTGGTCTCGGCCGTGGTGGCCGCCATCTCCTGGATCCTGGCCGGCTACCAAGGGCTGTCTTGGACGGCGACCGTCGTTCTGGTTGTGATGCTCGTTTACCAGTTCATCACCACCAGGACAGTGTTGGGGCAGCATATCTATGCTGTAGGCGGCAACCCGGAGGCGGCTGAGCTGAGCGGGATCAGCGTCAAGCGAATCACCTATGCCGTGTTCGCCTCAATGGGATTGCTCGCCGGACTCTCCGGCATTCTGTTCGCTTCCCGCCTGCGGTCCGCCACGACAACCGCTGGACAGCTATTTGAGCTCGACGCCATCGCCGCCGCCTTTGTCGGCGGCGTGTCGGCCGCCGGCGGCGTGGGGAAGGTCGCCGGTTCACTGATCGGCGCCTTCGTGATGACCTCGCTGTCCAGTGGGATGAACTTGATGGGGCTGGATATCTCCTACCAATACATCGTGCGCGCCAGTGTGCTGGCCCTGGCCGTGATCTTTGATGTGGCTACCCGCAATCGGGAATAATCCGACTCGAGCAGAGTAATCTGAGTCCGCCCCGGCCGTGTCGCGGCCGGGGCGGACTTTCTGTGTCTGGCCGTCTCGGCCCAGCCCCAGCTAACCGCCCCCCAGCCTGTGGCGTCCCTCTCTTCTTACATCCTTCTTACATCGGGATGAGCCGACCTTCACGGCCCTCCATGAGAATGATGGGCAAACCGGTTTACTCACAGGAGGTCTACGATGTTTAGCACATTCGGACGCAGGCTCTATCGGACCCTTTCGGCCGGCCTGGCGCTGGCTATGTTGGCCGGCGCCACGATGGCGGCGGCTCCGCTCCCGGCCTACGCCGCCGATGAGGCCCCTCCGACTCCCCAGGCACCGGACGCTGCCGGCAGATCAGGGGCAACCCTGGAGCACCTTTACCAGCGGGAACAGACGGCGGCCGGGATCCAGGCCGACCACCTGGCCAAGGCGAACGAGATCGCCGGCAAGGTGCAGGATTGGATTGACAAGCTGGCCGAACAGGGGCAGGACGTAACCGATCTCAAGGCCGCACTGGCCGGCTTCAACGATAGTCTGGGCTCCGCCCAATCAGCCCACGACAATGCCGCAGCTATCCTGGCTACCCATGCCGGCTTCGATGGGGATGGCAAAGTGACCGATCTGCAGGCCGCCAGGCAAACCGTCCACTCAGCCGGAGAAGCGCTTCGCGAGTGCCGCCGAACCTTGATGCAGGCGGCGCGTGACCTGAGGCAGGCAGCGCGCGCCTGGCGGCAGGCGCACCGACCTTCGCCCTCTTCATCCGGCATCCCCGGTACTGCGCCGTCAACCACCGGCTAAGCTCGTAGGAGACGGGGCATGCGACTCGCGTCGAGACGGGCCCTAAGCCTGGTAGCGGTTGGACTGCTTGTGGCCGGCGCCGCCTGCCAACGGCGCCCCCCCAGGCAGCCCACCGCCACCCCGCCTCGGGCACAATTTACGGAAACGTGGACTCCCCCACCTGTGGAGAGCCCCACATCGGGAGTGCCATCCTCAACTGGGCCCACGGCAGAGGTCGCGCCTTTGCCCTCGCCCCCCACGGCCACGCCTGACTTGGAAGCCGATCGCATCGACCAGCTGCTCGGTGACTTGGAAGATGCGGTTGGATCCAGCGACGACCTCTCCGACTTACCCTGAAACCCAATCGGGCCACTCGACCGAAGCCGGACGCCCTGATCGCACACTGATCCGGGCGTCCGCTTGGGTTCCAGGGGTTGCCGCCCCTCGCGCCCTCCTTCCCGGCCGCCCGGCCTTCGAGGCTGCCATACTGGTACAAGCCGGCTATAGTCCCTGCGCCGAGCGGCGGGGGACAATGAGGGTCATGTCTCGCCCACGCAGGACCTCGGCCTGGCGCCGGACGTGGGTCACCGGCCTGATCCTGATGCCAATTGTGATGGTTCTCACATTTGGCATGCTGGTCGTCTCGACCCACGCCATGTTCGGCGCGGACGATCCCGGGCTGTTGAGCGCGTTTGACTCCATGCTGATCCAGGCTGGTCTGCTCGAACCACCCGTCGTCCCGAGCCCGACCGCCCCGGCGAGTGCCACGCCGCCGCCCACCGAATTCGTCCCGCTGCCCAACACCGACCTGGACCAGGGCGCCGGCTTGCCGGACACACCGACCGCCAGCCCGTCGCCGACGGCCAGCTTCACACCCAGCGACACGCCCACCGCCACGCCAACTGCCTCCGTCACGCCCACCGCCACTGACACGGCCACTCCCACCTGGACCCCATCCATGACCCCCAGCCAGACGCCGACCCGGACGCGAACCAACACGCCCTGGCCCACCTGGACGCCGTCCCACACGCCCGTGCCGGCGACGACCACGCCGCGGGCCACCGACACCCCGTTGGGGCCCAGCCTCACCCCCAGCGCCATCCTTTCCCCGTCCCCCGGCCCTTCGCCGACCCCGGTCCCTTCGGCAACCCCCAGCGCCTGCGACATCGACCTCAACACCGGGTTCGAAGCCCAGGTGGCCGAACTGATCAACGGCGCCCGACAAGACAACGGTCTGGCCCCACTGACCGTACAGTCCCAGCTGCGGGCTGCCGCCCGCGTGCAGGCGACCGATATGGCCTGCAACCACTTCACCGGGCACATCGGCTCCGACGGCTCGACGGTGCGCGACCGCGTCGAAGCCCAGGGCTACAGCTGGTCCTGGATCGGTGAGAACTACTACGTCACCCACGATACGGTCACCGGGCCACAGACGGCGTTCAACTGGTGGATGAACAGCACGCCCCACCGGGAGAACATCCTCGGCGCCTCGTACACGCAGTTCGGAGTCGGCTACATCTACGGCCCGGACAGCGATTTCGGCGGCTATTTCGTCGTCGTCTTCGCCCGCCCCAAGTAGCCGGCAGCTCGAAAGATCGAAGGGTCCACCGCCGACTGATCCATTTGTGAAGGATTTCACATATCGTGCGGTGCGGACTTCAATGGTATGATCCCGCTTTTGTTCGACGGCCTCCCCCAGCGGCGGATGAACCCCCGGGTCTGAGTTGAGGTAATCAAGGCATACCATGCTTGCCCGCATTCGCTCCACCTACCACGAATATCCGGACCGTTTTTGGGTCTTGGCCGGTGCGGCCTTTATCGACAACATCGGCCGGACGATGGTGTTCCCCTTCTTTGCCCTGTACGTCACCCAGAAGTTTTCGGTCGGGATGACCGAGGCCGGGGTGCTGCTGGCCGTGTTCTCCGTGGCGGGCTTCGCCGGCAACCTCGTCGGCGGCGGCTTGACCGACCGCTTCGGGCGACGGAGGATGCTGTTGATCGGGTTGGTGATCAGCGCCGCCAGCAGCATCAGCATGGGTCTGGTTGACGATCTGCGGGCCTTCTTTTTCCTGGCAGCCTTCGTTGGATTCCTGTCGGATATCGCCGGCCCGGCGCGGGCAGCCATGGTCGCCGATTTGCTGCCGGAGGACCGGCGCAGCGAGGGCTTCGGCGTCATGCGCGTGGCCGGCAACCTGTCCTGGATTATCGGCCCGACCCTGGGCGGACTGCTGGCGCTTCAAAACTACCTGCTGTTGTTCATTTCCGACGCCATTCTGAGCCTGATCACTGCCGTTATCGTCTACCGCTCGATCCCAGAAACGATGCCTGCTCACCCGGAGAGCAGCCAGCCGGAAGATCTCCGGGGTACGTTTCTGGGCTACCTGCGGGTCCTGGCCGACAACAGTTTCCTGGGATTCCTGTCGATCGTCGGGTTGATGAACCTGGTCTACATCCAGCTCTACAGCACCTTCTCGGTGTACCTGCGCGATGTCCATAACATCGGCCCGCAAGGCTATGGCCTCTTGATGACTCTCAACGCCAGCCTGGTGGTGGTGGCGCAGTTCGCCGTCACCCGCCGGACCAGGAAGAGGCCACCGCTGATGATGATGGCCCTGGGGAGCGGATTGTATGCCGTGGGCTTTACGCTGTTCGGCGTGGTTTCAGGGTACGCGTTGTTCGTTGTGGCGATGATGATCGTCACTGTCGGCGAGATGGTGGTCGTTCCCGTGGCCCAAGCTCTGGCGGCCTGGTTCGCCCCCGATACGATGCGCGGCCGCTATATGGCCGTGTTCGGGCTCGCTTGGGACTTGCCTGCGGCGGTCGGCCCGTGGGCTGCCGGGCTCATCCTGGACAACTACGACCCGCACTGGGTTTGGTGGATTGGCGGGGGCCTGTCCCTGGCGGCGATCTTCGGCTTCTTGCTGCTTCAGGCCTCATCGCGCCGACGTTCGGAAATCGCAAAGGGTGAACCCGTCGGCGGCTGACTCCCCCCAACAGCAGCTCTTCACGCGTCACGCATCGGATCGCCCAGCGTCGGGACTGGCTGCGCGGCCGGCGGTCCGGCGGGTCCTCATCACCACCCCCAACCAAACCAGCCTGAGCGAAAGCCAGATCCATGCCCGGCGCATCGATGCCAGCTGGGATCGATTGGGCAGCTCGGGGCGGTAGAACGCCTTCACGTAGACCTGGACCAGTTCCTCAAGCTGGGAGATGGCCCGGCGGGCCACCGGCCCCACCGCCTCAACCTGGCGCCCGCTCATGACAAAGGACCTGAGCCTGGCTTCGAACTCGAGGGGCGTGTCGCCGACGTGAACGGGTACCCCAAGCCATCGCGCCGCCAGCCAGCGGGTGCGAACCATCAGCCGTTGTGCCTGTTTGGGTGCAGACAACCGTCGAAGTCGTACCTGGTCGAGCACCACGACGGCCGCCGCCAGCACCCCCACCGCCCCCAGCACCACGGCCAGGACGAGCAACACTTTCTCGGCCGAGTTGGGGGCCTGCGTGACGCCCCCGGTCGGCGCTGGCTGCCCGCCGGAGCCGGTCGGCTCGGGGCTTGCGGCCGCTTGGCCGCGGTCCAAGGGCGGTCTGCCGGCCGTAGGCTCAAACGGGACCCACCCGTAGGCCGGGAAATAGACCTCCACCCAGGTGTGCGCATCGGCGGCAGTGACGGTATAGCGGATCGAGCCGTCCTCCAGCACATCCGATTGGCCCGATGCGTAGCCCACGGCGATTCGGGCCGGGATTCCGGCTGCCCTCGCCAGCACCACCATGGCCGAGGCGTAGTAGTCGCAGTAGCCCTTCTTCAGGCTGAAGAGGAAGTAGGCCACGATGTCCCCGTCGATCGGCGGCGGGGGCACGTCAAGGGTGTACGGCAGCTTGCGCAGATAGCTTTCAATGGCCAGCGCCCGGTCGTAGACGGTGGGCTGGGTGGCGGTCAGGTCCCGCGCCAGTGCGATCACCTCCGCCGGGACGCCATCCGGCAGCCGGACGAACCGCGCCTCCATCCAGGGCGGAAGCTCCGACGAAGCCTGGCGCAGCTCCTGAGGCGTATTCACTGGCCAGGCCGACGTGGCCACGTAATCCCCGGGTGGACCCGTTGCACCGAACAGGTCCTCTCCCACGCTGCGCCACGCTGCGACGTAATTCTCATCGAGACCCATCAACTCGCCGGCGGCGAAGATTCTCCCCGCCTGGGGTTCGACAAAGTGGACGGCCTGCCGCACTTCGACATGCCGGACGGGAAGTGCAGGGATCGCCAGCTCCCCGGCCAGCAAAGCCTGCTGGGTCACCGGGCTGGTCTGCCATCCGTGGCCGGTGTACTGATCATAGGTTGCCGTGCGCCAGTAGTACGGCGGCGGCGACGGCAGCCCTGCCACCGGCTTGACGCTAACCAACATCACGGTTTCGTGGGAAAGCTCGGGCCCGGAGCCGATCAAGTGGCGATTGGGGAGACCAGGGTTCTCAGCCCCCTTCTCCGTCCGGCTCGGCGCCGCACCCAATTCCACCCCCAGCGATCTGGCCAGGCCCTGGTCCGTCCGGGAAGCCGATTGGCGCCAAGCGCGGTATTGCTCGATCCACGTCTCGAACGAAAGCTCGGGGGCCGCCGCTCCGATCAGGGCCAGGGCGACAGCCAGCGGCAGCACCAATCTTGCCAGCTGGAAGGCCAGGCCCTCGGGAAGATCGACATACGTCGAAAGCGCCCGCCGTTCGACCGGCGCCTGAGCGCCAAACGCCAGACTGAATAACATCCCCACCAGCGCCAACATGACCGGCAGGATCGGCCCGGCTGTGTACGCCTCAGCCGCCAGCAGGGCGACCAGCATCGGGAGCAGGGCCAGCAAGGGCCGCTCTTCCCGCCGGCCAGCCAGCCCGCCCACGCCGCCGCCAGCCAAATCAAGCCCCCCCACAGCACTGCCGCCACTCACCGGATCGTAGGTCGGCGAGCCGCCCAAAGCCGACACCGCCCACGCGCCGAACTCGTCCCCCCAACACGCCCAGCGCAGCGACCAACGCCTGAAGGTCCGCCAACACATGCGAGATGTCCGTCAAGCCGAGTAGGGTCGGGCCAGCGCTGCGCAGACGACACACCCATATCCCAGGCGAAGCGAACCAGGACCGTTTCCAACCCTCCGACTCGCACAACAACACCGGTTGCCCCGGCGCCCAGAAGGACGGCCGCCGCCGGCCAGCGGCGCAGCCGCGCCCCGGCCAGCAGCCAAGCCATACCCAGGCCCAAGCCGCCAACCAGCAGATTGAAGGCGGGGTCCAGGCCCCGGACCACGTCCGCCAGTCCGATGCTCATGGCGACCATCGAGAGCGCCAAGCCGGCCAACAAGCCGAGCGATCCGAAAGGTATCCGGCCCGACCGTTGGAAGCTCATGCCATGGAGCTCCAGCCCGCCGAGCTCCGCCCCGCCAACGGCTGTGGTGCACGCTGCTGCAGCGCGGCGCCCAGCTCTGCCTGCCGGATAACCCAGGTCAGCAGACCCCGCCGCTTGAGGCGCTCCGAGATCATGCTGACCTGGCTGGCGTCGTCTGGCGCCCCCTCGAGCAGGATGACGCCGGCCTGCGCTGGGCGCCTGGATCCCTCCCCAGCCAGCAGGGGCTCAAATTGGTCCAATTTGGTGCAGGGCGTGATCGCCATCAGGCTGGTTTGGCCGCCCAGTCGACGGCTTGCCAAACGAACGAGATCCGCCAAATCCGTGTCCCCGGGTTGCACTTCAGCCAACGCCGCCAACAGGTCCCAGCCGTGGGCTTCTCCCTGACGCGGCGGGCGCCACACCAACCCCTGTGCTCCGAGCGAGACCAGACCCACCGAACGCCCTTCCCGCAATCCGTATTGGGCCACGGAGGCGGCCAACACCACGCAGGACTCAACCGTCGAATCCGGCCCCTGGCCTTGGTGGTGGGCAGCCGCCATGTCAAGGACCAGCAGCCAATCGCCGCGCGTCGCGCGATCGAATTGGCGTATGTGCAGTTCACCGTACTTGGCCGAGGTCGGCCAGTGAATACGCCGCAGACTGTCGCCCGGGACATACGGCCGGACCTGTGCCGCCGCAACGCCCGATTCGGCTAGGTCTCGAGTTCGTGCGGCCTTCCTCGTCCCTGCCGCGTGACAGCACCGGGAGCGACGACCAGGCGATGACCGGTGGCAGGACCAGCAGGGAGGCGGTCTGCGCAAGGTTGATTTCAACATCGAACAGCCCGAACGGATCCCCTGTTCGCAGTGTGGTCGGCCCCAAGACGAACTTGCCGCGCTGGCGACAGACGATGCGTTCGTGCCAACGCAGGGAGGTGTTGCGGCCGATGGCGAAGGCCCGGCTGCGTTGGACGATGGGGACGCTGGACCGGTCGATCAGCTCAACCCAAGGGGCGGGAAAGGCACTTCGATTGACCAGGGTCAACCTCTCGAGCATTTGGTCGCCGAACTCGGGACCAGTGAAAGCGGGTCTCGCGTTCGAGGTTCAATCCCTCCGCCAATGAGCGGGCCCAAAGCCGGGCTAACAACCACGCGCCGCCCAAACCGACCAGCATGATGACCCAGCCGCGGTACGGGAACGCCAGCTGGATGACAAGCATCACGGTCCACAGGATGGGGATAAGCTTGGAGGCCCCTTCATCCTGAGGCGTGCCTCCTGCATCCGGGGTTCGGTCATGCCACCCACTCCCGGTCGTTCCACGGGACGGCGATGTCATCGACGCAGGTGTCCAGGATGGCTTCGACCTGGACCCCGTGCAGCATGGCACTGGGAGCCAGCCACAACCGGTGGGCCAACACGGGCCTGACGAGCGCCTTGATGTCGTCGGGGAGGACATACGCCCTGCCCTGCAGAAGGGCCAACGCCTGGCCGGCCCGCGCCAGAGCCTGGCTGGCGCGGCGGGCTCGGACCCAGCCCGATCAATGGGTGCACCCGCAGATGATCGGCCAGGCTCGTGACATAGGCCAGCACGGGCCAGGAGAGAGACGCGCCGAACGGCCGCCTGCAGATGGTGCCATTCGACGAGGTCCATGACCGCATTCAGCCCGGCCCTGGCCTCGGCACCTTGAAGGCGATCGAGCATCGCCAGCTCGCTCTCCCTTGGCGGATAGCCCAAGTGAACGCACACGGCAAACCGATCCAGTTCTGCAGCCGGGAGCGGAAATGTGCCTTCTTGCTGGGCCGGGTTTTGGGTCGCCAGGAGCATGAAGGGCGATGCCAGGCGGTAGGTGTGGCCCTCCACCGAGACCTGACCCTCCGCCATCGCTTCTAACAGCGCCGCTTGCGTGCTCGGACGAGCGCGGTTGATGTCGTCCACCAGAACAACGTGCGCACCTGCCAGTGGGCCAGGATGAAACCCAAATGTGCCAGTCGACGGGTCGAAGATAGACGTGCCCAGCAGGTCGCTCGGCAGGAGATCGACGCTGAATTGGATGCGCTGTAAGGGGACATTCAAGCTTCTGGCCCATGTCTCTGCCAGGAGCGTCTTTCCGGTGCCCGGCACGTCTTCGATCAAGACATGGCCGCCCGAGAGACAGCCGACAAGCACTGTTCGGAGCTGTTCTTGGCGCCCCAGAATGGTGCGGGACAGGTTGTCCAAAATCCCGGCGGCGGATCGAGCGTGGGCCTTGGCATCAACAGCTGAAAGCTGGTCGCGTCTCATCCTGAAACGGCCTCCGCCACCGGCCGGGGCAGCCAGGCCAGGGCCAGCAAGAACGCGATTCCGAAGACGGCCGCGGCCGCCACGAACACGCCCCTCAGGCCAAAGGCGATGGCCACGCCTGAGGCCGCCAGGGGGGCCACCGATTGGGCGGCTGAACGGATGGAATTGTCCAGCCCAAACACAGCGCCCTCCTCGCCGATCTGCGTGTAGCCGGCGAGCAGCGCGCTGATCGACGGCACCACCCCGCCCAAGGCGATCCCCACCGCCGCCTGGAGGACCAGCAGCTGCCATGGCCCGCTGACCAGGCTGGCGGGCCAATAGAAGCAAGCTGCCGCCAGGCAGCTGAAGATCAGCACCCTGCGATGGCCAACTCGGTCTCCCAGTCGTCCAAGGACGATGGCGCTCAGCGTCGTGAAGGCCGAGCCGGTGCCGACCACCAGACCCGTGACAGTGTTGACGCGGGAAACGTCCGCCATCAGACTCTCGATGAACAGGGGCGCCATGGGGACGATCATCTGTGGCCCAAGTTGGCTGGTGAAGCGCATGGCATAGGTGATTCGCACACCTTGCGCCGAGAGGATGGCCTGCCAGTGGCGAATCCAGTGGGCCTGGGCGTCGCCGCCGGCCGGGGCGATGAAATCCTCATGCACCCACCTCCAGACCATCAGACCCGAGGCCAAGAGCATGGCCGACGTGACGTAGAAAGCCGAGCGGTAGCCAAACGCGTCCGCCACCGCTCCGCCAAGCAGTGGCCCCACGGCCACGCCCGCGCCGAGACCCACCTGAAGCAGGCCCATAGCAAACCCCGTCCGTCGGCGGGGAGCCACCGACGCCACCAGGGCGTTGGAGGCCGCCACAGTGCCGGTAATCGTCCCCTGGATGGCGCGCAGCGCCACCAGCTCTTCGGATGAGCGGACAAACGCCATCAGCAACAGGATGACGGCACCGCCAAACATGGCCCGCTGCACCATCAGTTTTCGCCCGAATCGATCGGCGACCAGACCCCAGATCGGGGAGGCAATCATCATCGTGAACGCCTGGGCAGAGAAAACCAGGCCGGCCATCAGCTCGATGTCGGTGCCAGTGACCGAGCCGAGCGACTGAACGTAGAGCGGGAGGAAGGGGAAGATGCTGGAAAAGCCGACGGCTGTGGTGAGTTGCGCCACGAAGATCACCAGTAGTGTCCGGTGCCAGGGCACAGCCAGGCTTTCGCGCCAACTTCGAATTCGGCCTATCAAGCTGGTAACAGCCACTCCTTATCGACAGCCGTGGATGATACCTCGGGGTTGATGCCGATGGTAGAAGATGTCTCGTTCCCAATCCGCCTGCCCTTTCTGACTGCAAACCGGGGCTCACAATTGACATCCCCGACCGCACTCAATAGACTTAGCCCATCATGGAACACGACGACAAGACCGCCCACCTCGTCCTCCGCGGCGAGCGCTATCGAGGCCCCCCCCGGGACAACGATCCGGGACGCCCTGAAGCACAATGGCATCTCTCCCGAATCGGTGATTGCCACGCGGCTGGGCGAGATGCTCACCGACGACGAGCGATTGGCGCCGGGGGACGAAATCAAACTGGTGGCGGTGATCTCCGGCGGCGCCGATCCCGAGACGCCCCCCAGATGAAATGCCGCAAGTGCGAACGGAAGGCGGTCGTCAACATGCGCCAACACAAGTTGGCGCTTTGCGGCGAACATTACACCGAGTGGATCCCCGAACAAACTCAGCGCTTCATAGAGAAGTACGCCATGTTCGATCATCAGGATCGAATTCTGGTAGCGGTTTCCGGCGGGAAGAACTCCCTGGCGTTGTGGGATGTGCTCACGACCTTGGGCTATTCCGCCGATGGCCTGTACATCGGCCTGGGCATCGACGGCGGGATCGGCTATTCCGATCAGTCCAAGGCGTACTGTGAAGCCTTCGCCCGGGCCCACGGCCTGCAGCTTATGGTCTATGACGTGCAGGATCGCCTGGGCGCGCCGATCCCTCTGGCGGCAGCTCGCGTTCGCCGTGGACGCGGCCGCCCATGCTCGGTGTGTGGTATGTCACGGCGGCACATCATGAACACTGTGGCGCTAGAAGGGCGGCTACGACATCCTGGCCACCGGACATAATCTGGACGACGAGGCGGCCACGCTGTTTGGCAATACGCTGCACTGGTCGCTGGAACACCTGGCCCGCCAGGGCCCGGTGTTGGAAGCCCACGACGGCCTGGTCCGCAAGGTCAAGCCGTTTTGCCGTTTCTATGAGCGCGAGACGGCCTCCTACGCCCTGCTCCGCGGCATCGAGTACGTTTATGACGAATGCCCCCACGCTGAGGGCGCCAAGTCCATCTACTACAAGCAGACCCTCAACCAGATGGAAGACGAACGCCCGGGGACCAAGCTCCACTTCTACCTGGCCTTCCTAGCGGCAAAAGGCGAAGGCGCCTTTTCCGAGGCAGCCTACTCGGGCGTGGCCCAGCTCCACCCCTGCCCAACCTGCGGTCAGCCGACGTCGGCCCCAGGCGAATGCGTGTTTTGCCGGACGTGGGATCAGGTTCGGGAGCGGGTGGCCACCCAGCCTTAGGACGGGATTGCGGGCAGAGCAGCCCCCGGTATCGGGTTTCTCCCTTCCCTGCTATCATCGGCCACAACAGGGACATCGGGTATGGCGCGAACTGGTATCTGGGGATCGGGTTTGCATCATCGGCGGCGGGCCGGCGGGCAGCTTCGCCGCGCTGGAACTGCTCGAGTTCGGCCCGGCAGCACGATATCCGTTTGGATGTGACCATCTTTGAGCCCAGACAGTTTGCACACCCCGGACCGGGAGGCTGCAACCATTGCGCCGGGATGCTCTCCCACAGGGTCTTGGACGGGCTGAAGCGGCTCAGCCTAACCATTCCGCCAGATGTCGTGCAGGCCGAAATCACCTCTTACGCCGTCCATCTCCATGGAGAAACTCGAAGTGTGCGCGACTCCGATCTCCGCCGGACCATCCCGGCCGTCTACCGCGGCGCTGGCCCGAGGGAACGGCTATCGGGGCGCAGCGTGGCGAGTTTTGATGATTTCCTGCTCCAGGCGGCCGTGGCGCGTGGGCGCCCGCCGTATCCCCCATCGAGCGGTCAGGGTCTCGTGGGACGACCGGCCCGTCGTTCACGCCGCCGGGGAGAAGGTCCCAGCCGATTTGCTGGTGCTCGCCAGCGGCGTCAACAGCCGGGCGCCCCTCGATCCCGAGTTCGGCTATCGGCCACCCAGAACAGCAGTCATGGCCCAGGATGAAATCCCCCGGCCGTCCAGTTGGCCCGAGAACCAGATCGACGCTTTCTTTCACCAGCCGGCGGGTTTGATATTCGGTGCTCTGATCCCCAAGGGAGAGTACCTCAACATTTCCCTGTTGGGCAAGGGGCTGCCGACGGACGCCGTCGCCGAATTCGTGGAAGCCAGGGGTCGTGAAGCCGGGCTCATCAACCCCCCGCGCAGCCTGTGCGGCTGCACGCCTCGGGTGGCCATCCGTCCGGCGCAGCGATACCACGGCGAACGCTGGGTTGCGGTCGGCGATGCGGCCGCCACACGCTTGTACAAGGACGGTATCGGCTCGGCGATCACCACGTCTGGCGCAGCCATGGCGACCGTCATTGAGAACGGGGTATCCTCCGGGCGATTTCAGGCGGCACTACGAGCCGACGTTCCGGGCCGTGGCCAGGGACAACCTCTTCGGACGCCTGATGTTCCGCATGTGGTCGATGACCCTTGAAAGTGAGCGCTTGAGCAAGGCCTGGCTACGCACGCTCGATTTGGAAGCCCAACGCCCCGAGACGGAGCGGCGGATGCACCGCGTCCTGTGGGGTATGCTTACCGGCGACGAGCCCTATGAAAGCCTATTCTGGCAGGCGGTTCACCCAGCCATGTTGCTGACCACGGCTCGATCTTTCGCCGCCGAACTCCTATGAGCCTGCAGGCAAGCGCCTCGCTTGGCCCTCTCGGCGACGGAGGTCGGGTGGTTGTACTTGGCGGCGGCCCGGCCGGCACAGCCTGCGCCATCGCTGTCAGGCGGCTGGCGGCGGAGATGGGCCGCGACGTCTCCGTCAGCCTGTTGGAGACCAAGGAGTTCGTCGGCGAGCGCCACTTCAACGCCTGCGTCGGCGTGTTGTCACCCCCCCTCGAATCGATCATGACAGATGACCTCGGCGTGCCGTTTCCCACGCACCTCAGCCGGGCGATTATCGAAGGCTACGTCCTGCACACCGAGCGCGAATCGATCTGCCTGGAGGATCCAGGGGAACCGTCGATAGCTCTACGGCGGGTGCAGCTGGACGCTTACATGCTCGACGCGGCCCGACAGCGAGGCGTCGACATCCTCCACGCCGCGCGCCACGGACCTCGAGTTCCACGATGATGGCGTGGTCGTCTACACCGATGCTGACCCGGTCCAGGCGCAGGTGGTGGTCGGCGCCTTTGGCCTGGACGAGGGGACGGCGGGCATCTTCCGCCGCACCACCGGATACGGGCCGCCGGTTTCCCTGAGCTCGATCGTCACCAAGGTGCACCCGGGTGACGACCACATGGCGCGCATCGGCAACCAGCTGCATGTCTTCCTGCCTCCCACCCGGGGAATAGAATTCGGCGCCATCACGCCCAAGGGAAACCACCTCACCCTGAATATAGCTGGGAGTGACGTTGACGCCCACCTGATGGAAGCCTTTCTCCGTTGGCCTGTGCTGCGCCGGGTCCTGGACGGGGACGTGCTCGATCACCCCGGCCGGCCCGGCGACTTTCGGTTCTACAAGGGGCGGTTCCCGCGTTCGTTGGCTCAGAACGGCTTCGGGGATCGGTATGTCACTATTGGGGACGCTGCCGGCCTGGTCCGGGCGTTCAAAGGCAAAGGCGTCACATCGGCGATGCAGACGGGAGTCAGGGCGGCCCACGCGCTGCTTGAGGGCGGCCTATCGGCATCGGCCCTGGCGGACCATTATCAGGCAGCCAACCAGGACATCATCCGCGACCTACCGTACGGGCAGTTCATGCGCTGGACGACGATCTGGCTGGCGCGAACCGGGCTGCTCAACACCGTCGTCCAAGCGGCCGAGAGTTCTCCTCGCCTGCGCCGGGCGCTGTATGGCGCCGCCTCGGGGCATGCCCCCTATCAGCAGGTGCTCCAGGACAGCCTGGCGCCGGCCAGCCTGCTACCGATCCTGTCGGCCTTGATCGGAAGGCGACATTCCGGCACCCGGGCCACAAGACTTAGTGAAATCCTTCACAAATTGAATGCGAGGGGCACGGTCAGGCCGTGCCCCTCGCGGTTGTCTCTGCCCCAATCTGAGGGTCGTTCGAAATCAGGCCGGGGTGGGCTCCATCCCGGGATGCTCTTCCTGCCAATTCTCGATGTGGTAATCAGGTGATTTGTCGAACGCACCCTTGCAGCCATCACAGCAGAAATAGTAAGTCTTCCCCTGGTACTCGGATTTGGCATGCGAGGTCGTGTCGACCTCCATCCCGCATACAACATCAAAAGCCTTCGACATGCGACTTGCCTCCTGAAGTGTGATAGACGGTCACGCGAATCTTCGACCCGCCGCAAACGCAGCGAGTTGGATACCACGCTCACCGAGCTGAACGCCATTGCCAGGGCCGCCAGGATAGGATGCAGCTGGCGCAGGAACTCCGGCGCCCAGGCAAACGGATACAGAATTCCAGCCGCAATCGGGATCAGGATCACGTTGTAACCGAAGGCCCAGCCCAGGTTCTCTTTGATCACCCGGATGGTCGCTCGGCTGAGCTGCAGCGCTTGCGCCACGCTGCGCAGATCGCCGCGCATCAGCGTGACATCGGCTGCCTCCATGGCCACATCCGTGCCGGTGCCAATCGCCATCCCGACGTCCGCCTGGGCCAACGCCGGGGCATCGTTGATCCCGTCCCCCACCATGCCCACGATCTCGCCGGCCGCTTGGAGCTGTTTCACGTAGGCGGCCTTGTCGCCCGGCGCGACCTCGGCGAACACCGTGTCCACACCGGCCTGGCTGGCGATCGCCTCAGCGGTCTGGCGGTTATCGCCGGTGGTCATGGCCACCTTTAGCCCCAACTTGTGCATCTGCTCGATGGCCTGGCGACTGCTTTCCTTGATGGTGTCGGCGATGGCGATCAAACCCTCGCCCTTGCCGTCCACCGCCAGCCAGACCACTGTGTTGGCCGATTCCTGCAGCCTGGCGGCTTCGTCCTCGAGGCCGTTGAGGGTCACGCCGCGCTCGCGCATGAGCCTCAGGTTGCCCAGCAGGATCGGCCGGCCTTCCACGTCGGCCTGGATGCCCATCCCCGACAGGCTGGCGAAATCGCCCACATCCGCCAGCTGGAGCGACTCGGCCTCTGCCGCCCGGATCACCGCCTTCGCCAGCGGATGTTCCGATCCGGCCTCAGCGCTGGCTGCCAGACGCAGAATGCTCTGCCGCTGGCTCTCGCCGCCGGCAGCTACGACCTGGGTGACGCTTGGCTGGCCGCGTGTGATGGTGCCGGTCTTGTCCAGCACGACTGCCGTCAGCTGGTGGGCCCGTTCTAGGGCGGCACTGTTCTTGAAGAGGATCCCGTTCTGCGCCCCCTTGCCGGTGCCCACCATGACCGCCGTCGGGGTCGCCAGGCCCATGGCGCACGGGCAGGCGATCACCAGCACCGCCACCAGGCGGATCAGTGCATCCACCGGTGTGGCGCCCGGCACCCACAGCGCCCAAACAGCGAAGGTCAACAGCGCCAAGCCGATGACCACCGGGACGAAGACCGCTGCCACCCGGTCGGCCAGGCGCTGGATGGGCGCCTTGGAGGCCTGCGCGTCCTCGACCAGACGGATGATCTGGGCCAACGCCGTCTGCCGTCCCACAGCCGTCGCCTCAAACTTGAGCAAGCCCTGGGTGTTGAGGCTGGCCCCGACCACCCGGTCGCCGGGTCCCTTCTCCACCGGCAGGCTTTCGCCGGTGATCAGGCTCTCATCCACGGCGCTGGCGCCCTCGATCACCCGGCCGTCGACCGGGATCTTCTCCCCCGGCCGAACAACCACCAGATCGCCCACTTCGACCTCATCCACCGGGATATCAATCGTCTCCCCGCCCCGGATGACGCTGGCCGTCTTGGCCCGGAGCCCCATCAAGCGTCTGATGGCTTCGCTGGTTTGACCCTTGGCGCGGGCCTCGAGCAATTTGCCGAGCACGATCAAGGTGATGATCGCTGCCGAGGTCTCAAAGTAGACATGGCCGGGCGCCCAACCCAGGATCACGGCCACCGAAAAGACATAGGCCACACTGCTGCCCAGGGCCACCAGCACGTCCATGTTGGCCGTCCGGTTGCGCAGCGCTTTGAACCCGCCCTCGTAGTATTGCCAGCCGACATAGAATTGGACCGGTGTCGCCATGACCCACATCAAGACGTTGACCCAAGGGGCGTGCGACCAGGCACCCAGCAGAGCGAAGTCGCGCGCCATGCTCAGGACGAAGAGCGGCAGGCTGAAGGCGATGCCGACCTGAAGCAGGCGTGTCTGTCGATCGATCTCCGCCTTCCTGGCGGCTCGCTCGGCATCCTCCGGCTCAACGTCCGAATCTGTCTCGATCACTCCGTAGCCAATGCGCTCGACCTGCTTCACCATGTCACGGCGCGACACCTGGCCCGGAAGGTACGTGACACGCGCCTTCTCCGTAGCCAGGTTGACATTGGCTTCCAACACACCCGGGAGCTTCATCAGCCCCTTGCTGACCGTGGCCTCGCAGTTGGCGCAGGTCATGCCGGTGATCGCCAAATCCAGGGTGCCCGTGGCCACGCCGTAGCCGACCCGCTCCACCTGATGGATCAGGGCCGCCTGGTCCACTTTGGCGGCGTCATAGGTCACGGTGGCCCGCTCAAGCGCCAGGTTGACGACCGCCTCCGTCACCCCGTCCACCTTTTTCAGTCCCTTTTCCACCGTGCTGACGCAATTGGCACACGTCATGCCCGTTATCGGCAGCACTACCTGTTTGCTTGTCATTCGCCACAACCTCTTCCTGCCCAGTTCGTCACCAGATTAGATGCGATTTCGCACCTCAAGAACGTCCCGGATTTCCCCCAGCACCCGCTCACGCTCCCCCGGATCCTGGCTCTCGATGGCCTGCGTCACGCAGTGATGCATGTGATCGTCCAGCAGTATCACGGTTACCTTGTTCAGCGCTGCCTGGATGGCCTGAATTTGATGGATGACGTCGATGCAGTACTTGCCGTCTTCGACCATCCTCTCCACGCCGCTGACATGGCCCGACACGGACCGCAGCCGTTTCAGGAGTGCCTTTTGCGTCGCCTCATCACGTGCCATAGGCTGTGCCTCCAGCTTCTTGCCATCCCCCCCCCATAGGGGAGGGGTCTAAGGCTCATTCTACCCCCGATCCGGGCCAGCGATCAAGGACGAATGTCACGGCCAAGCAGCGAGAAATGGGCCGGACGTCAATCCGCCGGGGTTGCCGAATGTGCCAGATGTGCTACACTCTGCCAACTCAACCCCCGTATCTGGGGATGACATGGGACGGTTGGAGGAGGTGGGGATATGCGCCAGTACCTGGATTTGATGGCCCGGGTGCTCGACGACGGCGTCAAGCGGCCGGACCGGACGGGGACGGGGACGCTGTCGGTGTTCGGACACCAGATGCGCTTCGACCTGGGTGCCGGCTTCCCCGCCCTGACCACCAAAAAAGTGCATTTCAAGTCGATCATTCACGAGCTTCTATGGATGGTGCGCGGCCAGACCAACGTCGGTTACCTGCATCAGAACGGCGTGACGATTTGGGACGAATGGGCCGACGACCAGGGCGAGTTGGGACCGGTGTACGGCGCACAGTGGCGCTCTTGGCCCCGACCCGACGGGGGGACCATCGATCAATTGGGCCGGGTGATTGACAGCATCCAGCGACACCCCAGCTCGCGCCGCCACATTGTGAGCGCCTGGAACCCTGCCGAAATCGATGAGATGGCCCTTCCCCCTTGCCACACCTTGTTCCAATTCTACGTGGCCGACGGCCGGCTCTCCTGCCAGCTCTATCAGCGATCAGCGGATATCTTCCTGGGGCTCCCCTACAACATCAGCTCCTACGCTCTGCTGACGATGATGATTGCCCAGGTCACGGGCCTGCAGCCTGGCGAGTTCGTTCACACGCTGGGCGATGCCCACCTGTATCTCAACCACCTCGATCAGGCAAGGCTGCAGCTCGAGCGTCAGCCGCGGCCCCTGCCGCGCATGGAGATCAACCCGGACTGCCGGTCGCTGTTTGATTTCGCCTACGATGACTTTCGCCTGATCGGCTATGAGCCGCATCCTCACATCAAGGCCGAGGTGTCCGTCTGATCGTCTCCCTCATCGTTGCCCTGGACTCGGAGCGCGGAATTGGCGTTCGAGGTCGACTTCCTTGGCACCTGCCGGCCGACCTGGCTCGCTTCCGCCGGCTGACAATGGGCCACTGCTTGATCATGGGCCGCAAGACCTATAAATCGCTCAGCGGCCGCACCCTCCCGGGGCGTCGCATCATCGTCCTGAGTCGCGTAATCCATCCCGAGATCATCGCCTCGGGTTCGATGACCGCCCGCTCGCTCGACGAGGCCATCGAAATTGCCCGGGACCAGCTCCAAGAATCGGAGGCCTTCATCGCCGGCGGCGCCCAAATCTACTTCGAAGCCCTCAACCGGGACTTGGTGGACCGCATGTACCTGACGTGGGTCGACGGCATGGTGCCCACGGATGTATCCTTCCCTCCTTTCGAGACGTCCCAATGGAGACTGCTCGAGGAGACGCACCGCCCCGCCAACTCGGACAACGCCTTCCGCCTGACTTTCCAGACTCTGGAGCGAAAGCCGCGCTAGCGGCTCCCGCCACGCCCGCCTAGCCTTCGACCAGCCGGCGCAACGAGAGCGCGTCCTCCAGGGCGAACCCGCCCAGGTCATTGTTGAAGTAGGCGTAGACCTCGAGACCGTCCGACTCCCAGGTTCGAATTCGATCGGCCCACCATCGCAATCGCTTTTCTCCATAGCGGCCGCCATAGGCGACCGCCGGCCCGTGGAACCTCAGGTAGACCGATGAACTGGTGACCCAACGCGGACACGCGAGATCCACCACGTCATTGATGCAGAAGGTCAGTTCATGGCGTTCGAGCACGCTGCGCACCTCGTCCCGGAACCAGTCCGGATCGCGGAACTCGAAGGCATGTGTCAAATCGTGTGGCAGTCGGTCTGCGTGCTCCGCCAGCCGCTCGGGGTTGGCGTGCCACCCGGGCGGAAGCTGCCAAAGGATCGGCCCCAGCGTGGCTCCCAAGCCCCGGGCGCGAGTGAGGAGCTTCGCAAGGCCATCCTCGGCCAGCTTCAGCTTCTTCATGTGGGTGAGATAGCGGTTGGCTTTGACGCCAAAGATGAAGCCGGGCGGCGCCTGCTCGGCCCAACGGACGAAGGTGGTGGCGGCCGGGAGGTGGTAGAAGGTGCTGTTGATCTCGACGGTGTCAAAGTGTCTGGCGTAATAGCCGAACCAGGCCGACTGTGGCAGGTCCTCCGGATAGAAGATACCGCGCCAGTGGGGATAGACCCATCCCGATGTGCCGATGTGTACGCCCAAACTTGCCCCTTCGCCTTGCGTGACTGCTGTTACCATCATAAGAGATGAGGACCACCTGGTGAGCTGGGTTGTCCCATCAGACCGCTCACCCAGCAGATAGGAATGGCACATGGCAGCTGACCACCCCCTGACAATGACCCTGGCCAAAGTAGTCATCGCTTCGGCCTGGGCCGACGGCGACCTTACTCCGGAAGAGGTCAACAGCCTCAAGGATCTTCTGTTTCACATCCCCAAGCTGGATGCCCAACAATGGGCCGAGCTCGACATCTACATTGATTCGCCCGTTGGCCCGCGGGAACGAGATCGCCTGGTGGAAGATCTTCGGCGCGCTGTCCACTCCCGGGGGGATCGCCAGCTCGCACTGGAGACGCTTGAATCTCTGATCCAGGCTGACGGGGTGATCGACGACCGCGAAGCTGCCTTCTTAGAGCAGGTCAAGGAGTCCCTGGGAGCGGCCGGCTCCGGGATGCTGGGCGGGCTGCGGGACCTGGTGAGCTCAGCCGTCGACCGCAGGAGCCAGGCAGCCGGGCCAAACCGCGAGGCCTATCTGGAGGACTTCGTCAAGAATCGCGTTTTCTACACCCTGCGGCGCAAGCTCGACTCGGGTGAACTCAACTTGTCGGGCGACTTGGACGAGGCCGACCTTCGCAGGATGGCCCTTGCCGCCGGGTTGATGGCGCACATCGCCAACATTGACGGTATCGTCGAAGACGGCGAGCGGGAGGCTATGGCCGCTGCCGTGCAAGGGGGGTGGGGTTTGAGTCAGGCCGGCGCCCATCTGGTCGCCGAGATCGCCGTCACCAAAACGGCCGCCGATTTGGATTTCTTCCGCCTGACGCGGGAGTTCTACAGCGCCACCCAGCCCGACGAACGCCGCGCCTTCGCCAAGGTGCTGTTCCAGGTCGCGGCCGCTGACGGCAATGTTTCGTTCGATGAAACCGAAGCCATCCGAAGCATCACCCGCATTCTGAAACTGACCCACAAGGAGTTCATCGACGCCAAGCTGTCGGTTTCAAATGGAGCTGGAGGCGCATAGAAGCGCCGGTTCGTCTTGTGAAAACATTCACAAGTGGCCGCAATTCCTGCAAGGTGAGTTATCATTGGCTCGAGTTTCCAGCACAGCTTCCACCTAGGAGGACGTCATGCCACGCAGTCTCAGCCTGGGCAAGGCCCGGGGTCTCCAAGAATTGGCCAACGCCAATGGATTATTCACCATCACGGCGCTCGATCACCGGGGATCGCTCCGGAGAGCCCTGCGCCCCGACGATCCGAAGTCGGTCGATTTCGACACCATGGCCGAATACAAAGTCAAGCTGCTTCGCCACCTTGGCCCCCATTCCAGCGCCATCCTGATCGACCCGATCTACGGCGCCGCCCGCGCCCTGGCTGGGGGACATATCTCCGGCAAACAGGGGTTCTTGGTCAGCCTGGAAGCCACCGGCTATGACGACGCCGACGGCGACCGGGTCAGCTCGACGGCCGATGGTTGGGGCGTCGAAAAGATCAAGCGCATGGGCGCATCCGCCGTCAAGCTGCTCCTGTTCTACAATCCGGGCAGTTCGACCGCCAGCCAACAGGAAGACTACATGGCCAAAGCGGCCGAAGAGTGCAAGTCATATGACATCGCCTTCCTGGTCGAGCCAATGACCTATCACATCGTTGGCGGGCCGAAGAAGGGGACGGCAGAGTTCGCCAAGCTCAAACCCGAGATGGTGATCGAGACGGCCCGCAGGCTTTGTCCGCTGGGGATGGACGTCCTGAAGGCAGAATTCCCCGATGACCCGGATCACGAGACCGACGAGGCAGCGATGGCCGAGCACTGTCGTCAGCTGACCGAAGCGGCGGGCATTCCGTGGGTGCTGCTGAGTGCCGGCGTCGGCTATGACACCTTCGAGACACAGACCCGCCTCGCCTGCGAGAACGGCGCCAGCGGCTTTCTTGCCGGCCGGGCGATTTGGCAGGAGGCCCCCGGGTTGCCGGAGGCCGCGCAAGACGAGTTCCTGGCGACCACGTCGGTGAAGCGCCTTGAAGACCCTCACCGAGATCGCGGACAAAAGCGGCCGGCCGTGGACCGACCTCTGCGCTTCCGAGCTGGCCGCCATCGACGCCCGGGAAGGCTGGCAAGAACGCTACTAGGCCTGACAACCAACGCCAGAACCAAGAAGACCGCTCCGCGGAGCGGTCTTTTCTTCGTGCCGGAAGCGCCGAAGTGCGAGCGCGGACGGCCGAACCTAGACTTTCGGGCAAGACCTGCGGCCAGACCGGGAAGAACATCAGCCACTCGGCCGGATGGTCACGGATGTAGCCCTCGAGCACGTCAATCACCTTTTGGGCCAGGGCCAGTGCCGCCTTGGGGCCGGGAAGCGTCGTGGGCGGCTCCAGCGGCGGCGGACCGATCATCCGGTAACCTCCCTGGCCATCGTCCAGGGTCACACCGGGCTGAACCACGGCCCCTGTCTTGACCGCCAGGCGGCGTGGCCAATCGGCAATCGGGCCTGGCGGCCGAAAAACCGCAGCAGCTCGCCTTGCGAGTCCGGGCGATCCACGCCGGTCAGGGCCAGGCCTCCGGCCTGCAGACGACGGAGCGCCTCGCGCAGCGAGGCCACGGCGATCAGGGCTGACTCCAGGCCATAGTGCCGGCGGATGGCGTTGTCGGCCCTGTAGCTGCCGTGCGGATCGCGGTACGAGAGCACGAGGGGGGACAGGTTGTGGCGGAGCAAGGTGTAGAACGCCAGATCGAAATTCCCCATGTGGGCGGACGCCAGCACCACGCCCTTGCCGGACCGCTTGGCTTGATTGATCCCGTACTCAAGTTCCGGGTCAAGCCGGCAGGCGCTTTGAAGTTCAATTCGTCCGTGGGAAAGGGCCCGATAGAACGCCAGATAGCCCCGGGCGGCGTAGCGAGTGACCTCAACGACCGCCCGCTCAAGGTCTGGGATGCGCATACGGGAGCCCGCGGGCCACGGCCTGGTTGGCCCGAATGGCATGCACAACGGGTGAATCTCATCCCACGCGTGGCGGCCAGCGCCAAGCCGTCGGCGACGCCCGTCGCCCAAGATCTCGGCAGAACCCTGGCGAGCAACACGCCCAACGGCGGGCCTACCCGGCTGTTCACCAAAGATATGACTGGATTCATGGCCATCCTCCCATCACAACGGCGGGCGAAGCCAGCCTCGACCACTCGCCTAGCCGCTGTTATCTCAAGTCTACATGAAACGTCAAGCGGCGAGGGGCTACTGAACCCCCTGCCCGGTGCCTTCCAACGCACCCCAGATGATGACTCTGCCATACCCACCGGCAGCCGCCAGCCAACGGCCATCGGGCGAGATGGCCAGGTCGCCCAGATCGTGTCCTGGTCACTCATGGCCCCCAGCAGGATCGCCGTCCGACGTTCGCCAGTAATACAGCTGACCGTCTCGGCCTGCGCCTACCAGGACCTGACCATCGGGCGTATAGGCCACAGCATTGACCCAGTCGGCCGGGCCGACCATTTTGTACAGCACCTTTCCGTTCGGAAAGCCCCAAATCCAGGCTTCGCCGCGAAGACACGTAAAGCTGGCATCGGAAAGGGCGCACATGCCGGAGGCCGATCGCCGACCCATCCGGCGAGAACACAGCCGACAGCCCCTGCCCCGCCTGGACCAATCTCGCCGCCTGCGTGCCGTCGGCCACGCGCCACACGTGGACCGAACGATCCACGGCCCCGCTGGCCAGCCAGGCGCCGTCGGGAGAGAAGGCAAGCGAGGGCACACTGAACGAATCCGCCTTCCATAGCCGAATTTCTTCCGACGTCTTGACATCCCACAGATAGATCACGCCCCCCAAGTCCTCGGCCGCGCCGGCAGCCAGTAAGCTGCCGTCCGGCGAGAAGGCGACGCTGTTGACCGCACCGCTCATGCTCAGCTGGCCCAACGGCGACAGATCCGAGCCACGCCACAGGCGCACCGACGCATCCCCTTCGGCGGAGGCGATGATTGACCCATCCGGCGAGAACGCCACGTCCCAGATGATGCCCGGCTGCTGGTCGCTCACTGCCAGCGGGTCTTTCGAATCCAGCGACCACAGCGCCAGCCGCAAATCGCTGTCGGCCGGATTGCTGCCTGAGCCGGTGACGAGCAGTTTCGAGTCTGGGCGAGAAGGCGAGTGAACGTACGTTCGTGCCTACCCGAGCCAGGATGTTGATGGGACGAAGCGAGGTGATATTAGCGGCTGAGATTGGCTCAGGGACCGGCGTGGCCGTCGGCGGGACGGGTGTGTCTGTGGCGCTGTGGCCATACTGTGGGCGGGGCCGACGACGGGGCGGCTGTCCCCGCCGCGGCTGGCGACGGCTGCCCGGTGAGCTCCGGACCCAAGCCACAGGCCAACGCCCCCAATACCAACATCGATCCGACGAACACAACGGCAAGTGATCGCATGCACCTCCGCACTGAGCATTGTGCCAAGAATTCGGCCGCATTATCCCATGCCCCGGGTGGCCTGTCGACGGCAATCTGATCCGCGCTTGCCTCTGGACAACACTTACCGCGGACTGTTACTATCAAGCGCTCTTAATTGCTAAGGGAGATTAACTATGTCACCGTCAGACGAGTTCGACAAGGCCCTGAGGTGATTGGGTGGCGGTGTTCATGCGCCGATCGATGCATGAATTCATGGATTCCATGAAGGACACCGGGCTGTCCATGCCCCAGCTGACCACGCTTATCCGGCTGCACTATCACGGACCCTGCCCCATCTCCGGGATCGGCGATGATCTGGGCGTGACGACAGCCGCCGCCAGCCAGATGGTCGACCGTCTGGTTCACCTGGGGCTGTTGGACCGGACCGAGGCGCCCGGAAGATCGGCGGGTGCGCAACGTCCATCTCACCAAGGCCGCCACCAAGCTCGTCAGGCGCGCCGTCGAAGCCCGGGTGGGATGGATGCGCGACCTGTCGACCGCTTTGACGGCGGATCAGCAGGCGTCGGTGGTCAAGTCCATCCGTTATCTCACACAAGCCGCGTTGGCACTCGAATCGGAAAGCCAACCCGTCAGCGTGTGAAGCGTCTAAAGGTCACTCATGAACCCACGTATGCGTAAACCCAAGCTTTCTCCGAAGGGGCTGATGCGCGCCCTGCGCTATCTATGGCACTACCGGGTGGATGCCGGTCTGGCCTACGCCACCTTGCTCCTGGCCACCGCAGCGCAGCTTCTCGTGCCTCAAATGGTCCAGAACATGATCGATGCCGTCACCAACGGCCTGATGGCGTACCGCGTGCTCGGGATGCCGGCCGCCGCTCAGGGCCAGATTGCCCAGAAGCTGGGCCTGACCCTTGAGCAGCTGGCAGCCAATCAGAGCGGCGCTGAGAACGCCCTGTTCTTGGGGGCCGGCCTGATCGTCGTGTTCGCCGTCGTGCAGGGATTGTTCACTTTTTCACAAGCCTTCATGGGCCAGCGCGCCTCTCAGGGCGTGGCCTTCGACATGCGCAATGACCTGTTCGCCAAGGTTCAACGGCTGTCGTTCAGCTACCACGACCGCAATCAGACCGGGCAGCTGATGGTGCGTGCCACGGACGATGTGGAGAAGGTGCGCACGTTCATCGGCCAGGGCCTGCTGATGGCAGTGCAGTCCATCGTGCTGATGGGCGGCACCCTGCTGATCCTGTTCCTGACCAACGTCCAGCTGACGCTGGTGATTCTGCCCATCCTTCCGGTGGCCTTCGTCCTTTTCATGGTCTTCAACATGGTCGTGCGGCCGATGTTCATGGAGGTCCAGCGACGCCTGTCGGCCATGAACGCCATCCTTCAGGAGAACGTCGCCGGCGTGCGCGTGGTCAAGGCGTTCAGCCGCGAGCCGGAGCAGATAAAGCGCTTCGATGATTCGGCCGACCATTTCATGCGCCAGATGCTGACCGTGATGAAGGTGATGACTTTCCTCATGCCGACCATCTTCCTGATGGCCAACCTGGGGCAGGCGCTGATCCTCTACTACGGCGGCAACCAGATCATTGCCAATCAGCTCACGCTGGGCGAGTGGCAGAAGTTCAGTTTGTATCTGGTGTTCGTCTTCTTCCCGGTCGGTCAGCTGGGGTTCATCATCACCCAGATGTCACAGGCATCGGCATCGGCCAGCCGCATCTTCGAGATTATGGACGCCGAAAGCGAGCTGGTCGAGGTGGAAGGCGCCCCGGATCTGCCTCCGGTCAAGGGTCGGGTCGCCTTTGACCACGTCACCTTCCGCTACCTGGGCAGCGAAACACCGGTGCTCAACGACGTGAGCATGACCGCCGAGCCGGGGCAGACCATTGCCCTGCTGGGGATGACCGGGTCGGGCAAGTCGACGATCATCAACTTGATCCCGCGCTTCTATGACCCGTCCGAAGGCGCCGTGCTGATCGACGGACATGATCTGCGGCAGGTGACCCTGGATTCGATCCGCCGGCAGATCGGAATTGTGCTGCAGGAGACCACTCTCTTTACCGGCACTATCCGCGACAACATCGCCTATGGCAGACCTGACGCCACCCAGGAGGATGTCGTCCGGGCCGCCCAGGCAGCCGCAGCCCACGAGTTCATCTTGGAGTTCCCGGAAGGCTATGACACCCACGTAGGCGAGCGCGGCACGACCCTGTCCGGCGGTCAGAAGCAGCGCATCGCGATCGCGCGCGCCCTGCTGCTCGACCCTCGCATTTTGATCCTGGACGACTCGACATCCAACGTCGACCTGCAGACCGAGTATGAAATCCAGAAGGCGCTCGACCGGTTGATGCTTGGGCGCACCAGTTTCGTGATCGCCCAGCGCATCAGCACCGTGCTCAACGCCGACAACATCCTGGTGCTCGATAAGGCACAGATCGCCGCCCAGGGAACGCACGAGGAACTGCTCGAAACGAGCGAGATCTACGCCGAAATCTACCACTCGCAGTTGATGGAGGACGCCGAGGTCGAATCGATCATCGAGCCGGCTCTCTCCGCACCACCGGAGGCATAGCCATGTTTCACGGTCCCGACCGAGCACTCGGTGTCGAAAGCCAGAAGGCCAAAGACGTCGGGCAAACCTTGCGCCGCTTCATCGGCTACTTCAGGCCCTACTGGCTGCAGTACCTTCTCGTCCTGGTTCTGATGATCATCGGCACGTGGAGCCAAGTGCAGGCCCCCGAGCTGATGGGCCAGGCCGTCGACTGCTATCTCACCCCGGCCGCCAGTCAAAGCGTGTCTGGTCCGTTGGGAGATTTGTTTGGCGGCGCCGCCGCGCTGGGCAGCGGCGTGTCCTCCGGAGCCAACAGCAATTGCTGGTTCGCTCAGCCCCAGCCCAGCTGGACCCAGGCCGACTACGCGTCGGGCCTGACCCGTCTCCTGCTGACACTGGTCGGCATCTATCTGCTCGGCTCGGCCAGCACCGGCATGATGTTCTACTTCATGACCTGGTCCGGCCAGCACGTCATCCGCCGGCTGAGGACGGAGGTCTTCGACAAGATCATGCGCCTGTCGATTGGCTACCACGTCGAGCATGAGGCGGGCGATCTGATGTCGCGCATCACCAATGACGCCGACACGATCCAACAGGGAATGAGCTTCGCCCTGGTGCAGGTGCTGAGTGGGGCCATGCTGATCGTTTGGGTTTCCATCAGCATGCTGCGCCTCAGCCTGGCTTACGCCGGCGTGGCGCTTGTCATGCTGCCCTTCATGGTCATCGCTACGTCCTGGTTCTCCGGCCAGGCACGCCGCGAATTCCGGCGCACACGCCTCGAGATGGGCAATGTCAACGCCGAGCTCCAGGAGAGCATCTCGGGCGTGCGCGAAGCGCAAGCGTTCAGCCGGGAGGATGAGAATATCTCCAGCTTCCGGGCGATCAACGCCGCCAACCGGGACGCCAACATCCGGGCGGTGGCTTACACCTCGGCGCTCTCACCCACGTTGCAGTCTCTGGGATTTGTGGCCATGATGCTGGTGACGGTCACTGGCGGCCTGACCCTGCTGCGGGGCACAACTTTCTTCGGGACGGTGATGTCGTTTGGGCTGATGGTGACGTTCATCGGCCTGGTGCAGCGCTTCAACCAACCGGTGCAGCAAATATCCGTCTTGTGGACCAACATCCAGAGCGCCATCGCCGGTGGGGAGCGGATCTTCGGCCTGATGGACGTCGAGATCGACGTTCAAGATGAGCCGGATGCCGTCGAGATGCCGCCCATCCAAGGACGGGTGACGTTCAAGGACGTATGGGCTGAATACAAGACCGGCGAACCCGTCCTCAAGGGCGTCAACCTGACCGCCGAGCCTGGACAGACTGTGGCCATCGTCGGACCCACCGGCGCGGGCAAGACGACGATTATCAACCTCATCCCCCGCTTCTACGACGTCACACGCGGCGAGGTGCTGATCGACGGGCACGACGTCCGCGCCGTCACGTCAGCCAGCCTGCGGCGGCAGATCGCTGTCGTGCTCCAGGACAGCTTCCTGTTCAGCGCCTCGATCATGGACAACATTCGCTTCGGCCGGCCGGAGGCCTCGGACGACGAGGTGAAGGCCGCCGCTAAATTGGCGCGCGCCGACAGCTTCATCGGCCGGCTCTCGGAGGGCTATCAGACCGTCTTGGGTGAGCGCGGCGGCGGCTTGAGCCAGGGGCAGCGCCAGCTGCTGGCCATCGCACGGGCGGCACTCGCCGAGCCCAGGATACTCGATCCTCGATGAAGCCACCTCGAGCGTGGACACCCGCACCGAGCGGTTGATACAATCAGCCCTGGAGGAGCTCTTGAAGGGGCGGACCAGCTTCGTGGTGGCCCACCGCCTGAGCACCATTCGCAACGCTGACAAAGTCCTGGTGATAGATCAAGGCGAGATCATCGAGCGCGGCACGCACGATGAGTTGATGGCCGCCCGCGGTTTCTACTACGATCTGTATATGAGCCAGTTCCGGCGCCAGGCGACCAGCGAAGACGGCAGATCGGGGGCTTCCCAGGCCCTGCCCACGCCCGCATAAGCCGGAATCGGGGTGGCGGCCGCGTCGCCACCCTTGACCGCCGATTGTTCTGCGGGGGCGTTCTTTGAGAACGCCCCCCTTACCGTTGATTTATCGAGGAGGTCATGCCGAGATGTCCGATTTCTACGTTCCCGAGAGCGTCCTAGCCGTCTTTGCGCATCCAGATGACATCGAGTTTTCTTGTGCCGGCACACTGGCACGCTGGGCCCAGGCAGGCAGCCGCATCCGCTATGTGGTCTGCACCAGCGGCCAGGTCGGCATTCGCAACAGCCAGACCAGCCCCGAACAGGCCAAAGAGATCCGAGAGTCCGAGCAGCGCAGGGCGGCCGAGATCGCTGGCGCCGAGGACGTCGTGTTCCTCGGGGAGCGGGACGGCATCCTTGTAGCCGATCTCGAGCTGCGCAAGAAGATCGTGCGCGAAATCCGCCGCTTCCGCCCCGAGGTGCTGGTCTGCCCTGATCCAACAGTGGTCTTCGCCAACGAAAACTACATCAACCATCCCGACCATCGGGCAGCCGGATTGGCATCGCTGGAAGCCGTCTTCCCGGCCGCCGGGCAGCCGAATGTGTTTGAAGAGCTCGCCGAGGAAGGCGTGAAAGCCCACAAGACGCGCAAGGTCTACGTCAGCTCCTTCTCCCTTGGAGACACCTGGGTCAACATCACCGACACCATCGATATCAAAGTGGCGGCGCTCAAGGCGCATGAAAGCCAGATGAAGGAGATGCAAGAACTAGGCAGCTGGGACGCCGCGCAGCAGATCCGGGAATGGGCTGCCGAAAACGGCAAGGGCAAAGAAATGGCCTTTGCCGAAGTCTTCAAGGTCGTCACGCTCGAAAACGACGAATGGTGGCAATCTCACAAGGGGCAAGTGGAGAGCTAGCTTTCGGGCAGGGGCCCTAAGCCCAGAGCCATAGGACCCTGCATTGCACGACCTAGCGGCAATGCACTTCAAGCCTGCAATCCAAACCGGTTTGTGAAGCCGTTCACAGATACAGCGGGACGCGCCTCAACCCCCCACAAGATCCGCCTGTGTGAAGGCGATCGGCTCGTCATCCCGCACCATAACCGCACGCATCGTCCCCCGACTGCGCAGCCACAACCAGAGGGTCTGCGCCACGCCCCCAGCGTCAAACGCCAGCCAAGTTATTAGGAGTCCCGTCCACCGGCCGAACACCACACCCACTGCAAGGACAATGGCGCTCAAAGCCAGGCCGATCGCCACCGCTTCGGTCACCGGCCGGGTTCGGCGAGTGTTGACCAAAGTGCCCTGGAACCAGCTCTGCAGGACGGTCAAGGCAGGCACGGGAACAGCGAACCATAGAGCCGCCGATGCCAACTTGGCCAAGGATGGTGGCAGGGCCGATACGGATCCAAACCAGAAGCCCGAAAGGGGCGTTCCGGCGATCAACAGGACCAACCCGATCGAGACTCCGACCAGCACGGCCGAGAAGCGCTGCAAGGTTCGGGTTGAACGAGGCTCGTCAAGGAGTGCCACCACCACCTCGTTGTAGGCATTGCCCATGCTGCGGATCATGAAGATCAGCCCGGATACCACCGGCCAAGCAGCCAGGGATTCCAGGGCCCCCGGCATTCTGCTCAGGGCCGCGCTTCCCATCGGCTGGATCAGGAGGGTGATCAAGGATGTCATGGCCAGCGGCGTGTAGAAGTTGATGAACCCGCGCAGATCCAGGTCGATGCCCGAATGTTGGGCCGGCTTGAGTTCGTTCTGCACCACCGGCCGCACGCGCAGCCCGGCGTAAATCGCTTCGCTGATGACGCCCAGGGCTACGGCACAGCCTGCCACCACGATCCCAGGCACACTTCCACTGACGAGCCCTGCCGCCAGGACCAGACTGTCGGCCGTCAGGCGAACGGCCGTCCCAATCCCCACCGCCTCCGAATGGCCAAAGCGGATCAGCACCCCCTGGTTGAATCGGCGATAGGCGATCGACATCGTCCACGGGGTCATCAGCTGGAGCCCGATGCGCGCCGGGCCGACGATTTCTTCCGGCGCTCCGATCAGCACGCGCACCACGAAGAAGTACAGCGGGGTGAAGGCCACCAGGACGTGGAGCAAGGTGAGCAGCCCCCCGGCCCAGAACATGAACCGGCGCACCTTGCGATACGTGAGGTAATCCTTGCTCAAAGCCGTCGACGCGGCCAGGAGCATGATGATCGGGGACTCGATGATCAGGGACAGAGGGAAGATCACCCCGCCCCAAGCCGCCAAGCTCACCTGGGGAAGGGGCAGCCGGGCGACGACCGCGCTCACCGCCGGAAGCTCGATCGCCATCAACAGCCAACTGGCGGCCAGCGGCCACCAGGTGTGAAAAACACGCCTCATGGGAAGACGGCGAACATTGGTGGACAAGCGAGCGGCCTCTCCCATCTGCCGTGTGGGAGCACGCATTATAGCCGCTCGCCGCCCCCGCCGCCCCGGGTTTCTGTGCCATAATGGCGGGCAGCCGAGCGGGAGGCAATCTCCCCCCACCAGTCCACAGCAGGATGGAGCGCATCAATATGTTTCAACGATTGAGCAACAGTTGGGCTTTGGTCAAAGCCAGTGCTGCCGTGCTTCAGGCCGACAAAGAACTCATCGTCTTCCCCATCATCTCTTCCATCGGCGTGCTGGTTGTGAGCGCCAGTTTCGCCCTGCCGATGTTCTTTGGTGGCCTTTTTGACGCCATGCTGAGCGGACACCTCGGCGACATTCGAATCGCCAGCCTGATCATCGCCCTTTTGTTCTATTTTTCACAATACGTCGTGATCATCTTCTCCAACGCTGCTCTGGTCGGGGCAGCCATGATCCGGTTGCGTGGGGGCGATCCCACCGTCGGCGACGGTTTTCGGATTGCCTTTGGCCACCTAGGATCGATCATCGGCTACGCCCTGATCGCATCCACAGTCGGCATGCTCTTGCGCGCGATTTCCAGCCGGAGCGATACCCTGGGCAGGCTCGCCGTCTCCTTGGTTGGCCTGGCCTGGAACCTGGCCACATTCTTGGTTGTGCCGGTGCTGGTTGTGGAGAATCAGGGGCCGATAGAGTCCATCCGGCGCAGCGCCGGTCTACTCAAGCGCACCTGGGGGGAGCAGATTGCAGGCAACCTGAGTATCGGACTGATTTTCGGCCTGATTTCGTTCGGCCTGGCCGTGGTAGTTATCGCCCCCACCGCTTACCTGGCGGCCAGCTTCAACCAGCCACTAATCGTGATCCCCATAGTCCTTTTCCTGATCCTGGCAATCGTCCTCATCAGCCTGATCAGTTCCACACTGCAGGGGATCTACGCAGCGGCCGTATACCGCTTCGCCACCGAGGGAGACGCCGGTCCTTTCTTTCACCCAGACCTGGTCCAAAGCGCCTTCCGCTCCCAATAGCGCCGTCCCATTTGCGTGGGCGCGTTATATGAACAAGGGGAAGACGATCAAGGTCAGCACGTTCAGGGCCACAGCGTAGACGATCCCGGCCCGCAGCAGCCGGGCGTTGACTCGAGACCTGGCTTTGACCATCAAGAAGAACAGAGCGGGCATGATGTCCAACGAAAAGCGCTGGACATTGGTTTGCGCCATACCGTTGTTGTAGTAGAGCATCATCACACCCAAGGCCGCCGCAATCCCCAACCACGCCGCCCATTTGACCCACCGCTGGCCCTCGGCCCAAGCGGCAGCCACCAGAAATGGACTGGCGACGATCAAGGATGTCCCGAAGGGGTCAACTGACAGGTAGTGGAGTTTGTCCGGACCGCCGATGGTCGCATGCCATCCCTGCAGGAACATGTACAAGAGATTGAAAGGCAGGTAGTGCAGACTGAAGAGTCCGTATTGTGCAACGCGTTGGGCGAGGAACCCCGAAAGCAGGAGATGGCTGTAGCCGCTTTCGAACGGATTGCCAAACCTGGCCATGTTGAAGGCCATGAAGCCCGCCCCGGCCAGGACGATCGGGACCGAAAACCGGGCCAGGACACCCCAAAGACCCTCCGGACGCGTTTTGGCCCTCTCCCACACCAGCACGCCAATCAGCGGGATCATGAAGACCGCCAGCTGGCGGGATAGAAAGGCCATGCTGATGTAGGCGCCGGCCAACAACGGGCGGCCTCCCCCAGTTGCTTCCTCGAGGGCGAGCATCATGAACAACACCGCCACGACGTGGGCCAGGTACCACACCTGCGAACTTCGCATCACGGCAAACCAGAAGCCGGTGCCCAGCGCAAAAGCTAGCACATACCACGCCCTGGTCGGGGGGTCCACACCCAGGCGCCGCAACAACCTGACAGCCGTCAGCACGGCCACGACCCCCAGCAAGAGTGCGACCAAGATCGGATTGGTGTGTTCGGCTCCGAAGACGGCCACCAGCGGAAGCAGGATCAGGGCTGGGCCAGGGGGGAAGGCGACGTAGGCACGCCCGTCGAACATCGCCACATCTTTCAGGCCAGGCGCGCTCGGCATCGATGTCCAGATGCCCGTGCAGAAAGGCGTCCGCCTGGAGCAGGTAGTGGGGCTGCGGGTCGAACATGTACCAGGCGGCGTACAGAACTTCGATCACGGCCGCCACCATCAGCAGTGTCACGCACGCAAACAGGACAAATTCCCTGATGGGCATCCGAGATTCGATCCGGGCCTTGAGATTCATCTGGGCCACCCCCGACCTGCCTTGGAGATCGGCGCAAGTCTAGCATTGGGGATGGATCGGCACAACGAAGCTCAAAACCGTGGCGAGCTACCCGACGACGGAGGCCCATTTCCGCTGGCGTTGCGATTGACAGCTTGCGCCAGCCTGGGTTAGAATGAACTGGCTAGTCTTTCGGAAAGCGACATCCCCGCTCCGATGGATCGCTGTCGGAGCGGTATTGCGTTAAGCGCAGGAAGTGATCACATGAGTTTTGAAGAGTTCGGCTTCAGCCAACCGTTGCTCGAAGCCGTCGAACGAAGGGGTTTCGAAGATCCTACCCCCATCCAGATTGAAGCCATCCCGGAGGCGCTGGCCGGGAATGATATTCTCGGCTGCGCCCAGACGGGCACCGGGAAGACAGTCGCCTTCTTGCTGCCTGCGATCGAGCGCATGCAGCAAGATCGGGGGGAGCACCGCTGGCCCCGATTGGTGGTCATGGCACCGACACGTGAGCTGGTGCTCCAGATCGCCGACGAAGCCCGCCAGTTCGCCGCCGGCACCGGGTTGTCCGTCTGTGCCGTCTTCGGTGGTGGATCGATCGGCAAGCAGGCCAGTCAGCTCCAGCAAGGCGCAGATATGGTCGTCGCCACGCCGGGCCGCCTGATGGACCATATGCGGCGCGGCAACATCCGCTTTCAAGATCTTCTCATCCTGGTCATTGACGAAGGCGACCGCATGCTCGACATGGGATTTCTGCCCGACATGCGCCAGATCATCGACCAGATGCCAGGCAAGCGACAGACGATGATGTTCTCGGCCACCATGCCGCCCACCGTGGCCGGCCTGGCCAACGAGTTCCTCAACCAACCGATACGCATCGACATCAAAGTCGCCACACCGCCCGAGAGCATCGACCAGCGTTTCTATCCGGTCCCCCGGCACCTCAAGGTCAATCTGCTGGTCGACCTGATCCAATCGCAGGCGGTTGAAAGCATGCTGATCTTCACTGCCACCAAGATCAACGCCGACATGGTCTACCGCATGCTCAAGGACGCCGGCGTTTCGGCCGCCGTCATCCACGGGGACTATCGGCAGAAGGAGCGCTTGGCCGCTCTGGATCGCTTCAAAGCGGGCAAGGTCAAGGTCCTGGTGGCGACCAACGTCGCATCTCGCGGACTGGACATCGAGGACATCAGCCATGTGGCCAACTTCGACGTGCCCGAGCACGCCGAGGATTACGTCCACCGCATCGGGCGGACGGCGAGGGCTGAAGCCGATGGCAACGCCATCACTCTCGTTACCCCCGAGGACGAGCGTGCCGTGGCCAAGATCGAGGCCTTTCTGGGAAGGAAGATCCCCCGAGTGAGGCTCGAGGGATTTGACTACGACGTCCCCGCCCCATCCTGGGCCAAGCCCTCATTCGAGGCCCTGCTCAAGAAGGCACAGGGGGAAGACGACGACGTCGAACGCTGGCGATCCCTGGCCCGCTTCGGCTAACGCTCGGCCGGCGGGCCAACCAGCCGGCGGGTGCCATCTGCTTCCAGCCCCCAACGTATTCACAAGCGCTGCCCATCAGCCGCTCTGGACGTAGGCAGCCACGTCACACGGCTAGCCCACGTCTGGCAGCCGCGCTCCGGCAGCAGCATCGACAAACCAATGCACGTCGCCAGCGCTTGGGTGGACTCTTTGGGCGGGCAGGCCAGCCCCCTCGGAGCCTTCTTCCAGCACACACGTCAGAATTTCGGCTTTCGACTCACCCTGAACGAGGAAGGCGACAGCGGCAGCGGCGTTAATCACCTCGATGCTCAGAGTCATGCGCCAGGCGTGCATCTTCTCCACGTAGTTCGCCAGCACCCATCGCCCGTGCGATTCCAGCGCCTTCGACCCAGGGAATAAGCGACGCCGTATGCCCGTCCGGACCCAGGCCAAGCAGGATCAGGTCGAAACGCGGCAGGGCGGCTTGGCCGAACTGCTGGCGGAGCACCGCTTCGTAGGCATCCGCGCCCTGCTCTGGATCGCCTTCACACGCCATTCGGAAGACTTGCCCATTCGGCACCGGCAGGCGGTCGAGCATGGCCTGACGCGCCATCCGGTAGTTGCTGGCCGGATCCTCCGGAGGCACGCACCGCTCGTCGCCCCAGAAGATCCGAACTCGATCCCAGTCCAGGCCAGCGTTATCAGCCGCGTCTTACCAAGGCACGGTAGGTCGCCTCGGGCGTCGAGCCACCCGAAAGAGCCAGGGAGAATGCGCCTCCGCCTGCCTGAGCAGATCTGCCCAGCATCACGATGAAGTCGGCGGCACCGCGTGCCAGCTCATCACCCGTGTCGAACCGATGGATATTGTTCATGCCTCACCTTCGCTCATGTCTTCGTTCCTGAAGTATATCCAAGCCGATTTCGGGGGGTGCCTTGGGTGCCATCCGATGGTAAAATCGGGAGCTTCATTCAGCATCGGGGGTTGTTTCACCATCTGCCAACCATCACTCCTACACCAGGCGCCTAAAGGCTGACCCGAGCCGCGGCGCCATCACGTCGCCGCCCAGCCTGAGAGGCCCGATGACCCAGGTTCCATCCGCCACGTATGACGTCCAGCAGGCCGTAGCCGAACGCCGCTTCGTCGGGCTGTGGCGTCTTATGACCGGCTACCGCCGGACCTACCTGCTCGCCGCTGCGAGCCTGGGTGTGGCCGCCATCCTGAAGTCAGGGACCTATCTGCTCCTGCGCTACTTCATCGACCAGGTTCTCGGACAGGGCTTGGCCGGCTCCGTCCTGGTGCTGGTCGCGCTTGGTTTCGTCGCCCTGGCGGTGTTCGAAGGAGTATTCACGTTCCTCAGCGGCCGGTTGGCGGCCGCCACGGCCGAGGGCATCGCCCTGCGGCTTCGCAACTACCTGTACGATCACATCCAGCGGCTGAGCTTCACCTACCATGACCGCATGCAGACCGGCGAGTTGATCTCAAGGTCGACGTCGGATGTCGACGCCGTGCGTCGTTTCTTCGCCGACCAGGCGATCGGCCTGGGCCGGATCAGCCTTGCTGTTCCTGGTCAATCTGGGTGCCCTGGTCTACCTCAACCCGCGACTGGCGGGACTGTCCAGTGGTCGTCATCCCGTTGATCCTGGTGATCTCACTTTTCTTCTTCCGCAGGATCTCCGATATGTACGAGTCCTACCAGGAGCAAGAAGCCACCCTGTCGACAACTCTGCAGGAAAACCTGACCGGGGTCCGCGTCGTCAAGGCGTTCGCCCGCCAGGATTTCGAGGGCCGCAAGTTTGAGGGCGAGAACTGGGAGAAGTACCAGCGCGGGCGCCGCCTCCTGCGGCTGCACGCCATCTTCTGGCCCACCACCGACATCCTGCTGGTGGCCCAGCTCCTGACGGGCTATACGCTAGGTGCGTTGATGGCCATCCAGGGCACGATCTCGGTCGGGACCTACCTGGCCTACGCTGGCCTGCTGGTCTGGCTGATCTTCCCGATGCGCAACATGGGCCGCTTGATCGTTCAAATGTCAACCGGGATCGTGTCCTTTGGCCGGGTGATGGAGGTCGTTCGCCAGAGCCGAGAGGACCTGTTGAGCGGCGAGCTCCAACCGAGTGGCCCGGTCCGGGGCGAAATCGCTTTCGATCACGTCGACTTCGCCTATGAGACCGAAGAACCAGTCCTCAAGGACATCACGTTCGCCTGCCAGCCCGGCCAAGTTGTGGCGCTGTTGGGCTCCACCGGCTCGGGCAAGACCAGCCTGGTCAACCTGATCCCGCGCTTCTACGACTTCACATCCGGAAAGATCACCCTGGATGGCCGGGACTTGCGGACCTATCCCCGCGCCTTTCTTCGTGCGCAGGTTGGCCTGGTGGAGCAGGAGCCGTTCCTGTTCTCGCGGACCATTCGCGAAAACATCACCTACGGCGTCAAGCGGCAGGTCAGCCAGGAGGACATCGAAGGCGCTGCTCGGGCGGCGGCAATCCACGACGTGATCCTCACCTTCCCGGAGGGATATGACACGCTGGTTGGCGAGAAGGGTGTCACGCTCTCCGGCGGCCAGAAACAGCGCGTGGCCATCGCCCGCACCCTGCTCAAGGACCCCCGCATCCTGATCCTTGACGATTCGACGTCTTCCGTGGACACAGAGACGGAGGTCGAGATCCGAGGTGCTCTCGCCCGCCTGATGCAGGGGCGCACCAGTTTCATCATCGCCCACCGCATCCAGAGCGTGATGGACGCCGATTTGATCCTGGTGCATGGACCACGGCCGAATCGTCGAGCGCGGGAACCACGAAACGCTGATGGCCGAGCAGGGCATCTACCGCAGCGTGTACCAGATGCAGGCCCAAGTGGAAGTGGAGATCGAAAGGAGATGGCCGGTGTCAGCGGAGATTGAGTTCGAAGAGGAGGAGTTCGAGAGCCAGTTCAACGGCCGGACTCTGCTTCGGATTCTTGCCCAGACCCGGCCGCACATCCGATGGGTGATCGGCTTTCTGCTGGCCGTCGCCCTGGTTTCGTTCCTCGACTCCTACTTCACCTACTTGAGCAAGCAGATCATCGATCTCGGGATCGTCCCCGGCGACCGGGCGGCGGTGGTGCGGATCGTCCTCACCTACGGCGGGCTCAGCCTGGTGCAAGCCGTGGGCGTGTTTTCGTTCATCTTCCTGGCGGGCGTGCTCGGCGAGCGCGTCCAATACGACCTGCGGCAGGAGATGTTCGGCCACCTTCAGGATCTCTCCCTTTCCTACTACGACCGCACCCCGGTCGGATGGATGATGTCGCGCGTCACTTCCGACTCGGAGCGCATCGCCAATCTGGTGACCTGGGGATTGCTCGACACGACCTGGGGCGCCCTCAACATCATCACCTCCGCCAGCTTCATGCTGATCATCAACTGGCGACTGGCGCTGATCGTGTTCGCCATGATCCCAATTCTGCTCGTGGTCGCCGCCCAGTTCAAATCGCGCATCCTGTTGGAGTTTCGTACGGCCCGCAAACTGAACTCGAGGATCACTGGCGCCTTCAATGAGAACATCCAGGGCGTGCGCGTGGTCAAGGCGCTAGGGCGAGAAGAGGCCAATCTGGGCGAGTTCGGGGACCTGACCAGCGAAATGTACCGGGCATCTTACCGGGCAGCCTGGCTCTCGGCCCTCTTCCTGCCGGCCGTCCAGATGATCAGCGCCGTAGCGATCGGGAGCGTGGTGTTCTATGGCGGGTTGCAGGCCGAAGTTGGGGCGATGACGATCGGTGGGATCCAGGCCTTCCTCGGCTACATCACCTTCATGATGTGGCCTATCCAGGACCTGGCCCGCGTCTACGCCGAGATGCAGCACGCCATTGCCTCCGCCGAGCGGGTCTTCTCCCTGATCGACGCCAAACTCGAGATCGTCGATCGGACCGGACGCCATAGATCCGGGCAGCTTGCGCGGCGCAGTCGAGTTCGAGCACGTCGATTTCGCCTATCATGACGGCGAGCCTGTGCTCAAGGACTTCAACCTAAAGATCCGGCAGGGCGAGAGCGTGGCCCTGGTCGGGCCGACCGGGGGCGGCAAATCCACCATCGTTAACCTGCTTTGCCGCTTCTACGAGCCCACCGGCGGGGCTATCCGCCTGGCAGGGACTGACTACACGCAGCTTTCCCTACACGGCATCCAATCACGGGTCGGCATGGTGCTGCAAACGCCCCACCTCTTCTCCGGATCCATCCGGGAGAATATCCGCTACGGGCGGCTCGACGCCAGCGACGATGAGGTGGCGTCGGCGGCCGCCCTGGCCGGCGCCGACGAATTCATCCGGGCCCTGGAACACGGCTACGACGAAGACGTCGGCGAGGGCGGCAATCTGCTTTCGGTCGGCCAGAAGCAGCTGATCAGCCTGTCGCGCGCCGTGCTGGCCAATCCAGAGATCTTCATCATGGACGAGGCCACCAGCTCGGTCGACACGCTCACGGAACACCTGATCCAGCAAGGCATGGAGCAGATGATGGCCGATCGGACCAGCCTGATCATCGCCCACCGCCTTTCTACCATCAAGCGTGCCGACCGGATCTCTGCTGATCGAACACGGCCGGATCGCCGAGATGGGCTCACACGCCGAGCTCCTCCGCCAGCGCGGGCATTATTATCGGCTTGTACACGCAGCAGTTCCGGCGCGAGTATCAGACAGAGCACGACCCGTTCGCCAGCGCCCCTGCCTCCTGACGGGCCCTGGCCGATCTTGGATCGGGGAGCGACCGTCGGAGGCCGCCATGACGACCGACCCCACCCCATCCTGGGCAGCCGCCTGAGACGGTGCCCCATTCCTGGACTCAGGCCTGGCTGATGGCGCTCACCCAGCCCAATGTCCGGAGCTACACAGCTTTGGCCGATGATCCCAGCGCCAGCGTGGGAAAGGCGTTCGCCTGGGTGTTCGTCAGCGGACTGGTCGCTTCCGCCATCGCCAGCCTGCTTCGCTTGGCTTTCATCTCGTCCACGTTGACCGGCCTCGAGCAATCGTCGGACACCCGTATCGGACTGGGCATCGTGGCCCTGGTCACGCTGGTGTGCGTGGTCCCCTTCTCGGCGGCCTTGGCCGGCGTAGGCCTGATGATCTACGCCGCCATCCAGCAGTTCGTGGCGGGCGCCCTGGGCGGCGAGGGGAGCTTCGCCCGCCTGTATTACGTCATGGCTGCCTACTCTGCGCCCATATCGGTGGCGGCGGCCTTGCTGGCCCTGATCCCTTTGCTTGGGGCGTGCGTAAGCGGCCTGCTCGGTTTCTACTCCCTGGGCCTCAACGCGTTGGCGCTCAAGAGCGTCAACCGGTTCGGTTGGGGGAGCGCTGTGCTCTCGATGATCATCCCCTTGATCTTCGTCGTGATGATCTTCGTGATCGTCTTTTTCTGGTTGGTCTATCCCGCCCTTCCGACACTGATGGCTCAACCCTCGGGCTGAGCAGCATCATCGCCAGGTGAAAGCCACCTGTAATGTCTTATAGGCGCTCACCAGACTAGACTTAGGAGAACCGAGAATCGAGGGGGTTGGCCCCCCAGGAATCGCAAGGCTTCCTATTTTGGATTTGGTCTCTAGCACCTTCTCACTTACCCTCATTGTTGGCGCGCTGTTCACTATCCCAATTGGCGTCATGATGTGGAACCGGCGCCATGTCAAGGGATCGGCTGCGGCCGCCATTGCCATTTCCGCCAGCGCCGTCTGGATGCTCAGCTATTATGGCGAGCTTCACACCCAAACGATTGCTCAAGCGGAGTTCTTCGCCAATCTGCAATCGGTCGGCCTGGCTGCCATTCCCCCCGCCTGGCTGGTTTACGTACTCCAGTACGCCCGTGCTGACCATTGGCTGACCCGCCGCAATCTGATCCTGATTGCGTCTGTCCCGGTCATAACTGTTGTGATGGGTTTCACAAACAACTGGCACCATTTGATATGGGTATCTACGCAGCTTGTGCAGATCGGCGGCCTCCACCGCCTTTCGACCGTCTACGGGGTGGGATTCTGGGTCTTCGTGGCCATCTCCAATCTTGAAGTCGGTTTGGCGACCTATCTCATCATTCAATTGATGTCGCGGGCGCACTCCTTCTACCGCCTGCAGGTTGCAGCCAACCTGGTGGCTGCGATCATTCCCTGGGCCGCCAGCCTTCACGATCTCCTCCACGTGGGGCCGCTGCCCAATTTCGATATCACCCCGATCGCTTTCGCCATAACCAGCGCTATCTTTGCCTGGAACGTGATTCGCTGGCGAATGGGAGACCTGCTCCCCATTGCCCGCGGTGTGATTCTGGAAAGCTTGGAGGACGCCCTGCTGGTGGTGGATGAATCGCAGCGTGTGGCAGATATCAATAGCGTTGCGTGTGCATTGGCCGGGCGGCGGAGCGAAGCCCTGCTTGGTGAACCTCTTAACAAAGCCTGGCCAGAACTGGCCCAGTACGTCGATGATCCGACACACAAGGCCACCGCTGATGGCTATTTCATCATCAACTCCGGCCGACAATTCGATGTGCGGGTTTCCCCACTGCGCGATTTTAGCGGCAGCCTGATGGGGCATGTCTACGCTCTGAGAGATGTTTCCTCTCGCGTAGCAGCCGAGGCGGCCCTGCGCGAAAGTGAGAATCGCTACGCTTTGGCCGCTCAGGGCGCCAATGACGGCCTCTGGGACTGGGATCTCGAAGCACCAAAGTGGTTTTTTTCCGCGCGGGCCCGCACAATGTTGGGCCTAGAGGCGGAACAAGCCTACACGGACTTCGACGCCGCGTTTGCTCGGGTTCATCCGGATGACCTTCCTTTGCTCAAGGCGGGAATCGATACTCACCTGGAAGGCCGGTCTCCACACCTCGAGCAAGAGTTCCGCGTGCCACAACCGACGGGAGGACAGCGGTGGATCTTGTGCCGCGGCCTTGCTGTGCGAGGTGCATCCGGGCAACCAACTCGCATTGCCGGCTCGCTGACGGAAATCACCGACCACAAGGCGGCCGAGGGCCAGCTCCGCTACGCCGCTCTTCACGATAACCTTACAGGCTTGGCCAATCGAGCCTTGCTCATGGACCGACTGGATCATGAGCTCCGTCGGACACGGCGTGATCCATCCAAGGCATTTGCCGTGCTGTTCCTTGACCTTGACCGATTCAAACTCGTCAATGACAGCCTGGGGCATCTCATTGGGGACCTGCTCCTCAAAGAAGTTTCAGCTCGGCTGTTGAACACGCTGCGAGAAGTGGACACCGTGGCGCGCCTGGGAGGGGACGAGTTTGTGGTCATCCTGGAAGGCATTGAGAACGTTGGTGGAGCCAAACGCGCTGCCGAGAGGATCCACGAGGCGCTCTCCGAACCTTTCCACCTGAAGCAGCACGAGGTCTATACCTCGGCCAGCATCGGAATCGCCGTCGGCGGCCGCACTCACGTCCGTCCCGAGGAAATGTTGCGGGACGCTGACCTGGCCCTGTACCAGGCAAAAACTCTGGGCGGCGGACGTTTTGCCTTCTTCGACAAGAGAATGCACCAGCGGGCCGTCAGTCAGTTTGAGCTGGAAGTCGAACTGCGCCGAGCACTGGACATGAAGTCGATGCGCGTGCATTACCAGCCCGTTCTTTCGCTGGCTACCCGGCAAATCGTTGGATTCGAGGCTTTGCTGCGTTGGGAGCATCCCACACGCGGCCTGCTGCATCCAGAAGATTTTCTGGGCATTGCCGAAGACACAGGTTTGATCATCCCCATAGGCGATTGGGTGATGGAAACGGCCCTTAGTCAGCTGCGGGACTGGCAGCAGCAGTTTCCGTCGTTCAGCCATCTAAGCATGAGCATCAACTTCTCTGGGCGCCAGCTGGCGGAGGACAACCTCGTTACCCGCGTTCGGGAAGTGCTACAGGCCACTCAAGTCAAACCAGAGAATCTGCACATGGAAATCACGGAAAACATCATGCTCGAAGATGGCGTTATGGCCGCCCATCGACTCGGCCAACTGCGCAGCCTTGGAGTTAGGGTCCACATCGACGATTTCGGCACCGGTTACAGCTCGCTCAGCGTGCTCCACAATTTCCCGGTGGACAGCTTGAAGATCGAGCGTTCATTCATCAGCCGACTAGAAAACGGGGGACGAGACGCCAAGATCGTGCAAACGGTCATTTCGCTGGCGCATGCCCTGCAGCTGGATGTGATCGCCGAAGGTATCGAGACCGAAGATCAATTAATCCGCCTGATGGGGTTGGGATGTTCGTTGGGACAGGGATTCTTGCTGGGCGCGCCGCAGACTCCCCAGGCCGTGGAGGCTATGCTCACAGCCAACCAGCCACAGCCGCGCAGGCAGCTGCACGGCGTCGAATCCGACTAGCCTGAACCAATCACCAAGGACCCGAAGCACACCATAACCACCGGTCGGCGCGGGCCGGTCTTTTCTCAGGGGACGCTTAGCCCTTCAGGCCGCTTGGGCGGAATCCTTGGTCTGGCGTAAAGCCACCCGCATCATCACCGGATACTTCGGCCGCAGCGTGACCAACGGCTCCGGCGTCAAATCGCTCCCCGACACCAGGTCAAGTCTCACCCTCTGGACCATGCTCGCCAAGATCAGCTGAGCCTCCTGCATGGCGAAGTGATTGCCGATGCAGATTCGGGGACCGCCACCGAAGGGAATATAAGCATAGCGGGGCAGGGACGCCTGGTTGGTGTCCGAGAAACGATCAGGATCGAACAGCTCCGGATCGGGGAAGAATTCCGGCTGGCGGTGAACGGCATAGGGGGAAATCAGCACGATCGAGTTCGAGTCGAGGTGATAGGGTCCGACATCAACCGGTTCGATCGCCCGCCGGCCGGTAATCCACGCCGGCGGGTACAAGCGCATGGCCTCCTGGATCACCTGGCGAGTATAGGGTAGATTGGGCAGATCCTGAACCCTGGGTGTTCGCCCGCTCAGCACACGGTCAACTTCGGCCTCTAGCTGCTCCCGAACCTTCGGATGCTGATGGAGCAGCACCCATGTCCAAGTCAGGGCCACGGCGGTCGTCTCGTGTCCGGCCAGGAACAGGGTCATGGCTTCATCGCGGACCTGCTGGTCGTTGAGCCCTGCGCCGTCGTCCGCGTCCCGCGACAAGAGCAGCATAGACAGCAGATCTCCACGGTCCTCGCCTGAGGATCGTCGCGCCTGGATAATCGCCGACAGGATGGCATCCAGATCAGCTATGGCGGCCTTGTTCCGGCGGTTGTCGGCCGTCGGCAACCAGGTGGGCGTGGTCAGAAGCCGGCTGAACTGCTGATTGCCGTGCTCCTGGCTTACGGTCACCGCCCGCCCTACTCGCTCGGAAAGGTCTCCTTCCATGTCAGCATCGAACAGGGTCTTTCCGACGATTCCCAAAGTGAGCTTCATCATCTCATCCCGGATGTCATACTCGGCGCCCAGCAGCCATCGGTCCCGCATGGCTTCGGCGTAGCCCGTCATGGTCTCCCCGTATGCCTCAATTCGGGATGTGTGAAAGGCCGGCTGAACGAGGCGCCGACGCTGCCGCCAGGTATCCCCGTCGCTGACCAGCAGGCCGTCACCAAGAACGTTTCCCAGGACCTGTTTGATACGCGGGGTCTTGTAGAAACTGGAGGCGTGTTTGATGAGCACATCGTGGACTCGGTCTGGGTGATTGGCCTGGTAGAACCATGTCCACGCAAATCTCCATCGGACCAGGTCGCCGAATCCGAGCGACCGGACCACCAGGTCAAGAGGGTGTTCCCGAAAGGCATTGAGGTTGCCCAAGAGCCAATGATCGTCAGGGACTTTAGGGATAATTGCCGCCATGCTTCGCCACCATCCTATCTCGCCCAGGTCATTCAGCAGTCTAAGATGGCGCGCTGCCGTTGTCCAGACCCGAACGGTTGATGCCCCGCGGAGGGGAGCTGGACTTTCGGCTCAGTTGGCGGCAAATGAGGGGCTTAATGCGCGCCTACGGGCGATGTGGGCGGCGCCTGGCCCAGGCGTCGGCCACGACCTCAAACAGGATGATCGGAGCCAACAACCAGAATGTAGGGGCTGAGAGGATTCCCGTCAGGTTGTGTGAGATGGCAGCCAGGCTGGCCATGTTTGACCTTTGTCGTAGACGGTGAGAGGGGACTTGTCTCCCCATATTCAGACTACCTCATCTCTTGAGTGGTCTGGCTTACAGCCCCATTACAGACCCGCGCCTCGCCCGCCCGACGCTGTCCTGCCATGATCGCTTGTGGCGGGTAGCGGCCGGGCTCACCGGTGCGCAGTTCAATTTGTGAAGTTCTTCACAAACTTTGGCGCAGTGTGGCCCAGCGTCCATCAGGCGGCAGTCAGCGTGAAGGCAGGATACAATTTGACCTGATTGGATCGGTCAAGAGATGGCGGTGAATTGTGACGGTTGAAGAGGGCCGGGCAGGCTCTGCCAGCGAGGCAAGCAGTTCCGAAAAGCACCGTCTGGTCCTGATTACTGGCGGCACCAGCGGCATCGGATTGGAGCTGGCGGTTGCCATGGCCCGCTTTGATTATCAGCTGATCCTTGTCGGTCATGATCCGGGACATGCCGACCAGGCACGCCGCCGATTGAAAGCGGTCGTTCCTCGGGCCAAGGTCGATCTGAGGCTGACTGATCTTAGCCAGCTGGACAAAGTGCGCGCGCTGGCTGCGGACATTGGGGAGCGTCATGACCGTCTTGACGTCCTGGTCAACAATTCAGGTGGCATCTTCCTTCGCCGCGCCCTGACCGCCGATGGTCTCGAACGCACCTTCGCCCTCAACCACCTCAGCCCCTTCCTTCTGACCCACGAACTGCTCGGCCTTCTGCGAAAGGGAGCCGGCTCCCGGATCCTGGTCACAGCATCGGAAGCTCATCGGGGAGCGAGGCTTCACCTGGATGACCTTCAACTCCGGCACGGGTACAACTTGTGGACAGCCTATGCCCAGTCAAAGCTGGCTAACGTGATGTTCACCTATGAACTGGCCCGGCGGCTTGCGCCGGAGTCGATCAGTGTCAACTGCTATCATCCCGGTCTGGTGCGAACCAACCTCGCCAAAAACAACCCCCTCATCCGGCCCGCAGTCTGGTTGGTCTATCGGCTGTTTGGGCGCGACCCAGCCGCAGCCGCCAGAATGGTCCTTCCCCTGGCCACATCAGCCTCGTTTCAGGACCGGTCAGGAAGCTATGTGATCGAAGGGAAACCCGTCCGATCGTCGACGGCCAGCTATGACGAGACGTCAGCCAGCAAGCTGTGGGAAGCCAGCCAGCGCATGACGGGGATCAAAGACGATTGGGGATTTGCCGACGCGTGATGGGCTAGTCCGCCGAGGCCGGCTGGCGTCGCTCGCGACTCGGGGTCATGATTTCGTTCCCAAGATGACGATCCGTTGAATCCCTGTGCCACTCGTAAGTCTTCCTGTGCAGACGGATGGCGGCGTGGGCCAATTCTTCAAAGAAGAGCTCGACCATCAAGCGCAGCAATCCGACCGGCCGGAACAGCCAACGCCTCTGGCTCCATGTGGTGAATGTCTCTTGATCGTAAAGCCGATGGCCATTACTCCGGCGGGCTTCGGCCCGCAGTCTGTCCATCGCTCGCTGGCGCTGCGGCTCGGGAAGGTCCCGCGCGGCTTCGAGTTGGCGGGTTAGGTGACGCGCCTCAGCAAATCAGCCAGGCTGTCCGTTCGCCTGCCGATGCCGGCTGCAGCCCCAGAGAGGTCTTCAGGCGGCTCAGGCGATCGATGGCTTCGTAGGTGGTGTCCGCCAGCACATCGGGCGGCATGGCATCCGATTCGTAGTTCATGATCTCCGACCACAGTGGGCTTTCGAGCCGCTGCCGGTGCTCTTCCAGGGAGTGGGACCTGCAGGCGGTAGCCAAAGGCCCCAGGATCTTCGAAGGCCCGGCTGCCGGGATCGAGAAATGGCGCCAGGGGGGCGATGTAGACCTGGATCCGGCGATCGCCTGAGAAGGTGGCGTAGAGCTGGCGCGAGTATTCGACAGAGTCCAACGCCGACTTCGGCGATTGGAACGGCAGACCGACCATGAAGAACACGTCCAGCCTTTGGCACCCGTGAAGGAGCGCCGCCCGCATGGTGGCTTCAACGCGTTCATTGCTGACCGGGAACTTCCCGTTCAGCCGTCGCAACTCCGGGTCGTGGCTCTCAAGGGTGAGCTCCAGGCTATAGCGGGGCACCGCCTCGTGCAAGGCTTCAAAGTAGGCCTCGTCGGCGGGGCCAAACAACTCGAAGACCATTTCGTTGTCGATGTGCTGCCGCTTGAGCAGCTCGAGCAGCCGCCTGGCATAGCGCATCCCCCCCATGCGGATGTCGTGGATCACGAAGATTGGCGCCCGGCTGAAGCGGCGGATGAAATTCACGTCTTGGGCGAGACGCTCGGGCGACCGGAAGACAGGCCGTGCCCGCCCACAAATGCGTTGGTAGGCCTCGCGAGAACCCCCACAGATGGCGCAGTTCAGCGTGCAGCCGCGCGCCGTGAGCAGAGCTGACATCGGGTGCTCCAGCCAGCGGACGTAGGGCATGATGTTGTTCAGGTTCCAGTACTTGAAGACCGACCGCATCGTGTAGCGATAAGCTGGCAGGTCAGCATCATCGATCGATTCGGGAACGTGAGACAGTGGGTTGACGTGGACATGCCCGACGCCGTCCTTCCAGGTCAGGTTGGGCACATTGTCCAGCGGCCGCCCCGAGTCGAAGCGCCTCGACCAGCCTCAGCACAGGCAGCTCGGTCGAATCACCCCGGACGACGAAATCGACACAGGGGCGCTGGATGAGTTCGTCGTGGAAATACGAGGCCGACAGGCCGCCCAGCAGGACCGGCGCGTCCGGATGGTGTTTCTTGATCAGATCGGCCAGCGCCAGCGCCCCCTGGGCATGAGGCAGCCAATGCAAATCGATCGCCCACAGCCGGGGGTTCTGGCGCCTGATCACGGCTTCGGGATCGTAGTTGGGGTCGCTCAACATCCGATAGGCGACGTTGATCACCTGGACGTGGTAGCCAGCGTGTTCCAAGCGATCGGCGATGCTGGTGATCCCGATGGGGTACATCTCGAACACGGACGACGAGGGAACCACATCGCTGATGGGGCCAAACAGCACCGTCCCCTTGCGGAAGTCGTACACGCTCGGGGCATGCAGGAAGAGCACATCGATTTTGGCGAAATCGAGGAGAGACACCGGATTCAGTCCACCTTCCCAAGGCACCGCGCTCGGGCCGCAGATTGCCTGACAGCCTATCCAAACCCATTGTAGGTCGCGGCAGGGTCCGCCGTCCGGTGACCATCCACCGCTTTCATCACGCCGAATGTCCCCAACCCAAGTTAAGCGCTTTGGCTAAACACCCGCCGGATTGAGCCAAGTGGTCGCCTGGGCAAAGCCAACCGAAAGGACCCCTCACGTTGCACGAGGGGTCCTGGTCGGCAATCCAGCTGGTCGACGAATCGAGACTACGGCTGCCCCGACCAGATGGCGGTGTAGTCTGTGTCGCCTGGGCTCGAGTGCGGTCCGCCCGGGCTTCCGGCGCCGTCGCCGTTGGTGGCGTGCAGCGGGACCGAGACGTGCGGTCCGCCGACTGTGTAGTCGCCGTCGGCAATCGGAACCAGCGGCGCCGGATCAGATTGACCGTGCGACATGCCGGCTGCACCGCCCAAGACGGGACAGACAAAGGCCGTGTCGCTCTTTTCGACGGGGCCTGCGGCGAAGGCCGTGGTGGCCGTCAGTGCCGAAAGCGCGGTCAGCACAAGTGCGATTCGAACGATCTTGGTCATGGCTCTTCCTCCTGAGTTTAAGTCTTTCCGACGATGACTTGACTCTAGACAACACAGCTTGCCGCCGTCTTGCCAAAGGATTTCCAGAGTATTAAATCGCTCGCAGGTGCCCGTTGGATGAGCGCGCGCGAGCAGGCCTGGCGCCAAGCGGAGGTATAATGGCCGGCACACGCCCTCGTAGCTCAATGGATAGAGCGCCTGACTTC
>CAVSID010000008.1:0-188807 GCA_963727915.1 uncultured Chloroflexia bacterium
TCCTTGATCCCGCCAAAGCCAAGGCCGAACGCAAGCCCAACGCCACGACCTAACCGAAGCTTGGTGCCATGGCCACGATAGCGCCCGAAGCGACGCAACGGATTGTCACTCGAGCCCATTAACTCAACGAGCAGCTGGGGCGCGATGAGGTTCGTTCAGGGGAGGAGTCGGAGAAGGCCGAGTAGAAGAAGCGGAACGATAAGCCTAAGACGTAGAGAGACATGGCGCAGCAGATGCATCCAGGGAGATGGCGATGAAGATAAATGCAAATGATTTCCTCGTGCAGCCCGACGAACCGGTCCACCTCAGCGCGTGGCCGACGCGTGTGAAGCCGTTTTGCAAGTCGAAGAAGCGCTATCGCGCGCTCCTGGGAAAACACGTCAAGGAGTTGAGCTCGCTGCAGCGCCTTCATTACGCGTCCAATCGCTATGCGGTGCTGCTGATCTTCCAGGGGATGGATGCCGCAGGCAAGGACGGGGCCATCCGGCACGTCATGTCCGGGGTCAATCCGCAGGGCTGCGAGGTGTTCTCTTTCAAGCAGCCGAGCGCCGAGGAACTGGAACACGATTTTCTCTGGAGGACGACCCGCCATCTTCCGGAACGCGGGCGGATCGGCATCTTCAACCGTTCCTACTACGAGGAGGTGCTCATCGTACGGGTACACCCGGAAATCCTTCACAGCCAAGGGCTTGCGGATGAATTGCTCGACGAGAAGACTATTTGGCAGGATCGGTATCGTTCCATCATCGACTTTGAGGAACATCTCCACCGCAACGGCACCCGGGTCGTCAAGGTCTTCCTCCATCTGTCGATGGACGAACAGCGAAAGCGGTTCCTCGAGCGTATCGACGAGCCCGCCAAGAACTGGAAATTCGGCCTCTCAGACATTCACGAGAGAAAGTACTGGAATCAATACATGAGGGCGTATGAGGCGTGCCTGAGCGCTACAAGCACCCATCACGCGCCCTGGTATGTCGTTCCCGCCGACGACAAGGAGAATGCCCGTTTGGTCGTCTCCCAGATTGTCCTCGATGCGTTCAACGGGCTCAACATGGCCTATCCCAAGACAACCGCGAAACGCCGGAAGGAACTGCAATCCATACGCAGGCTGCTCGCCAAGAGGGCCCCTGGGCAATGAAGAACCCTCGCGGCCCATTTCGGGTGCACGCTAGGGCTGGCGGTGCCGAACACGGGGCGGCGGCAGGTCTGAGGCGCGGACTCTGCCAAGTTCGAGGCCATGAGGACACAATCATCCAGACAAAGCCCCCGAAAATGCCAACGACGATCAGGACCTTGATTTTCGGTCTTGCGACCGCCTGGCTTCACGCCTTGAGCTCCGATATCCGCTTCTGCTGCTCTGACAAGATCGAGGCAGTCTCTTCGAGGCGCTGGCGCTCAGCCTTTATGAAGCGCGTGTAGGGCGCCACACCGTCCTTCAGGCGGGCAATGGCGCTTTCTGATTCGCCTCTGAACTGCGTACTCATGGCGCCCACTAGCCTTGTGCGCAAGGTGGTCATTTTGTCTTTGAACCTTTCCTTGGCCTGCTTGCGCTTGTAGGGGATGACGAGGAATCCCAGGATGGCCATGCTGCCGGCGGCCAGAAGCCCGGTGACATCGATGGTGGAAGAAACAACCGCAATCGTGACCAGCGCGCCCAAGCCAACGGCGCCAGCCTCCAATAGTGCGGTTTGCGCTACGGCATTTTCGACACTTTTGGCCAATTCGCTGGCTTCAAGATTTCGATCATAGCTCTCAACGATAGCCTGGGCGGTTTTCCCGACGGTGTCGATCAGTTCGCGCCGGCGCGCCTCGGATGGTCCTCCGCCATGGTCTCCGACGATATGCTCGTGGTAGTGGGCTTGCCTTCGCTGGAGGTAGGCCATCACCTGCTGCCATTGGTGCTGGTCCTTCTGAACCAGCCAGTCGATCAAACGTTGGACCTGGTCATCGATCTGTTGCGGCACGTCGGCCAACACCTCTTTTTCGAACTTTGCCCGAACTTGAGGGCCTCGCGCCAGGCTGGCAATGTTGGTCAGCCTGAGCGTCGTATCATAGAAATCGAGGCCGCGCTGCTCAAACCGATGCAGGATATTCTCGATCGAGGCCAGGCGAGGCTCGAGTTCACTGTGCAACTCGTTTGCGTAGTCGTCAATGACCGATTCCAGCGCGGCGGTGGTATGGATGTCCTCCTGCAACTCTTGGCTCTCCTCCCGGACCGCCGACTGGGCCTGGGCCACCAGGTTCTCGGCGGCACCCAAAGGATTGCTCAATTTGAGCCCGAGCCGCGTCGCATCGTCCAGCGTGGTCGTGATGTAGCGCTCGAGTTCATCCAGGCCGCTTGAAGCCCTCAGCCGGCGGCTTTGCTCAGGATCGGGCTCATTCTGGGCGCGCTGAGCCATCCGGGCCGATACGGGAAAGAATTCGGGCGGATCCCCCAGAACTGCCGTTGCGTGCTTCAGGACGAAATCTCGCACTTCCTGAAGGGCGGTTTCGTCTTCGAAGATGTCCGCCTTGTTGAGCACAAACACGACTTTCTTGCCCCAGGCCAAGATCCGTTCCAAAAAGAGTCGCTCGCTCTCGGTCATTGGACGGTCAGCCGAAGTCACAAACAGCACCAGATCGCTGCGCGGAACAAACTCGTCCGTCAGCCGCTCGTGGCGGCGGATGACGGCATTGGTGCCCGGTGTGTCGACGATATTCAGTTCCTTCAGCAAAGGCAAGGGGTAGGTAAGAATGCCAAAACCCTCATCTACGACCTGCTCGGCAACCTGCTCTCCCCATTTCACCAGGGTAACCTTGGAGGTCGTGGGCGTTGCGCCTTCGGGAAGAACCTGTCTTCCCAAGAGAGCATTTACCAGGGCACTCTTGCCGGCGTTGAATTCCCCGACCACGACGAGCAAAAAGAGTTCATCCAGTTGGAGGATGGACGTCTGCAGGCTTATCAATCCCTCCCGCGGTACATTGATCTCCGAAAGTGCCAGCCGAATTTCGGCCAGCGCCTCCTTTTCTTCACGCAGGAATTTGGCTTGCTCATCGGTGAGCAGCGACTGGCGCATGGCAACACCCCTCCGGCATCCGCGGCTGGCGACTGACCCTGGCACCCTGACTCGCTCGAAGCCATTATACCGATGGACCCCAGGCATTGAACACTGGCCAACTTGGCTTGACAATGCTCACGGGAAGGTAAACGCGGCGCTCTGCATGCTGCTGCGGTCCGTTGGCGGCAAGCATCTCGGACCCGCGGGCGCGGGGCATCCCATCCCATGGATAGTTATGGGCAGGGCAGCTTGAAGCGACGACTGGGGGTGCAGAATTGCAGGCGCTTTGCATCAGATCGATGGCCTATTGATCAACTCTTGAACAAGAGAAGAAAGCACCCTTTCGGGTGCTCTTAGGTTGCGACGAATGTATTTCCTAGGCCCAGCCCCCCAAGGGGAAGAACCCAGGACCTTCAGGTTTAGGGAGGCAGTCGCGATGTGTTCGTTCTTCCCTCCACCTGCTCAATTCATCCCGGCTGTTTCTCCGCAACGGCCATCTCTGTTCCCAAGAGCTCCTCGAACAGAGATCGGTAGTAAATCATGGCTTGTCTTAGCTCTTCAGTATCTGCCAGGTTCTGTTTGTTCTTAAGCGCGATCTCTCGCGCGGCACGGTAATTGCTCACCAAAGACGGATAACTTACCGAGATGTCGGCAGCCCGCTGGTCAAAATCCGATACAGGATAGGCACGAAGCTGCATGACTTCCGTGATCAGGCGGTCGGCATGCATGATCGCCTCTCCCGGTTCGTCGACAAACTTTGATTGGATGCCAGCCCATTCAGCCAGATAAAGCTCGCGGTCGCCAGGAGAAAGCGGGCGAATATCCAAAGCATCAACGTGCTTCTGCCGCTCCCCAAGCTCTGCCTGCGCCTTCTTCTCCCCACCCATGGTCTCCACGGTGCGATCATACTCTTGCCCGAACTGATCCTTTAGCTGCTCCGTACGTCTACGGCGAGCAAAAACCGAACCCAGTATTACACCTACGATTACCAAGGCCGCAACAACTACGACAATGGTGTATGTTGTATTCATGTGAGATCTCCTCCCTCATACAGGGAACTTCCGGAAGAACCATCCACTTCCCCCGCCTCACCTTTTCTTCAGGTGATCCACCGGGACTGCCGTCATTCATCATGACAGGCTGCAGGTGACCAGGCCTGGATGGGGGATAGCTTGATCTTACAACGGGGGCTCCCCGCCCACATCCATCGGCCGGAGAGTCTCGGTCTCCGCCGATCGGGGGAGACCACGGCATATTCAGGGGATGACGCAAGCAGGGGAGTCAGGGTCAGTTCCCAGCATAACGAAACTTGCTAACGCTTGCGGGTTTGTGGATGGAGCACCTGCGGGCTGGGCAATCACCACGTAACGCCCCGCTCGCAAAGCAAAGATCAGCGACCTGTCGGGCATGCTCAATCGGAGCCTTAGGCATTTTGTAGCGTAAGATTCGAAATGAGCCTATCTATCCAGCTGTTGTCCTGCTCAAGGACCCTGAGCCTCTGCGCCTGGCACAAATGCACTGAACATTCGTGCCCGTCTTATCTGACGGAGAAGACCGCGACTCATCAAAGACGCGCAAGGACGCACAAAGGAGACCACTTGATAGGACACAAGTACCCAAAATGAGCCCAAAGGGGTTGGAAAGCGAGTGCCAGGCTCCGTGAAACCCTCATTCGCGGGTTTCATTCGGTAGGATGTGTCCTCAGCTTTGCCGAACGGCACAGGACAATCGAATCCCGTCGTCGCCTCCTGAGCAGCGGTCCCAGAAGAACCCGCTCAAGAGTCCCATGAAACTGCCAAACCCCTTGGTCGGCCCCATTGAATCCTCGCCCGGGCCCAGATTTCCAATGACAGTCGAAGGTTCCTCCGTTAAGGTTCCATTCCGGCAGACCAGACAACCAAAGAAGGCCAATAGCGGTCTCATCGACAATTGTCCGGCCAACAGTGCGGCCGCGGGATTGCACGAGATGCCTCTCCTCTCCGAGCCGATGGACGTTATTAGGGTTGCGAAGCCTCTGGCAAGTACTGATTCTTATATACCTTGACAAGTATATTCTCTTAGGAGTATATTAAATGCATGGAATCTGCATTCAGAGTCATTGCCGAGCCGAACCGCCGCGCGATATTGAACCTCCTGGCCTCGTCCCAACGCTCGGTTGGGGAGATCCAGCGTCAGCTCCGTTTGCCGCAACCGACGGTATCCAAGCACCTGCGCGTGCTGCGTGAGGCCGGGTTCGTAGAATGCACGGTGGACGCACAGCGCCGTCTCTACCGGCTGAAGCTAGAACAGTTCCAGGAAGTGGATGCTTGGCTGGCGCAATTCCGTCGGCTTTGGACAGCCCACGTGGATGCTCTCGAACGCTACCTTGATCGCACAGATCTTCCGACGCCCCCAAAGGTGCAAGACGAGCAGAACCTGACCCGGTCGAAATCATCAAAGGGACAGAGGTGGAAGAAGCATGCGAATCGGAGTGACTAGCCTCTACGTGGACGATCAAGAGCGGGCCCTGAAGTTCTACACCCAAGGTCTCGGCTTCAAGAAGATGGCCGAGTTCACGAACGGGCCGTATCGCTGGCTGACGGTCGCCCCATCAGAGGAGCCAAACGCCACTGAGGTGCTGGGGGCGACCAATGACAACCCCGCTGCCAGGGCATATCAGCAGGCGATGTTCCTGCAGGGTCAGCCAGCCGTCATGTTTTACACCGGCGACGTCAAAGGCGACCATGAGCAGATTGAGGCCGCGGCGCCGAGTTCACGATGCCACCCACTGACGTGACCGCCCGGACCATCGCGACGCCCGACGACGCCCGCGGCAACCTCATTCAGGTCACACAGCTTGCTGGTTATTGGAAGGTGATCGTCCCGCAAGACGGGCGCTCGTTGAGCGCCAACGGCTGCAGTCGGAATGGTGGGGAATCTGTCGGCTCAGACCTAAAGCAGGTTAAGATGTCGATCCCGGGCAGACAATATCCCACCGTATTCTGATCGCCCTTGTGGATCCCTGCGAGCGTCAGATCGACCACCTGGATCAATCCACGCTACCGAATAGAAAGGCGAAGAGACGAGGATGAGCAACCGCCATCAGTACATGCCGGGGCCAGCAAGCGGGGCTCGGGTTCAGAAGGACGGGGAGCATTGGACGCTCATTCTCGTCAGGGAGCTGCACCACTCGCCGGAGAGAGTGTGGACGGTGCTAACCGACCCGGCGCAGCTGCATAACTGGGCGCCATTCGACGCCGATGGGAGCCTGGGTACAGCGGGCACCACGGTCAAGCTCACCACAATTGGGTCCCCCTCCCCACGCGTTTCCGAGGCCAAGGTGACACGCGCCGACGCTCCTAAGGTGCTTGAGTACAACTGGGGGGATTTTGACATGCGTTGGCAGCTCGAACCCCTCGGTAGCGGCACGCGCTTGACGCTATGGACCAATATCGATCGCCGCTTCATCTCAATGGGCGCTGCCGGGTGGCACATTTGCTTCGATGTTCTTGATCGCCTGCTCAGCGGAACGCCAATTGGCCGCATCGTTGGGTCCGAGGCGATGAAGTTCAGTGGCTGGCAGCGGCTGAACGCTGAGTACGCCGAGCTGTTCGGAACTAAGACGCCAAAGCCGCCGCAGACATCTCAAGAGACGTGAAACCGGCCCACAATCCGCCAGCCCGCAATAGACCGATGTCCGAAGCATTCACCATGAGGAGATTCCTATGAGCCCAAAGAAGGACGCGAAGAAGTCCGCCAAGAGCAAGCCCGCGGCCAGCAAGAAATCCAAGGGATTCTCGGACTTTGAAAAGGCCGCGATGAAGGAGCGGGCCAGAGAGCTGAAGGCGGAAGAGCGCACGAAGAAGGACAAGTCAGCCGGGGAAAGCGCTGTTCTCGCCGCGATCGCCGCAATGCCGGAACCGGATCGTTCCATGGCCAAGCGGTTCCATGCAATCATCAAAGCCAGCGCGCCAACCCTTTCCCCGAAGACCTGGTACGGGATGCCGGCGTATGCCAAGGATGGCAATGTCGTTTGCTTCTTCCAAAGCGCGCAGAAGTTCAAGACGAGGTACTCGACGATTGGCTTCAGCGACGCTGCGAACCTCGACGATGGCGCCCTGTGGCCAACCGGCTTCGCGCTGAAGAAGCTGACGGCCACCGAAGAGAAGAGGATCAAAGCGCTCGTGAAGAAGGCTGTGAGCTGAGAGCACCGGTCGGTGTGATTTGAAGGACGGCCAACCTGCTCTTCGCCACATCTCTCTTCGAGCCCGTAACCCTTTAAACTTCGGATCTTGTTCCATCCTGTCGACTGATGGGGGAGAGGGCCGCCACAACCACGACGGCCATCTCCCTAAGCCAGCAGTCAGGATGGATGGAAGCTGTTGACTGCCCTTCCGCTACGGGCATATGCAGTAGGGTGCCGTCTTCAAGTCGGTTGACATGTGGCCCCCGGCTGCTTCGCATTGACTCTTAGGAAGATCCTTCCGGCACACAAGCGGCGGCGCCGTCGGCGGCTTCGTCGGGGCGGGGATCGGTGTCGGTGGCAAAGCCCGCAGCTCCAGATCGCCCAAATCGGCGTACGGCTCGATAAACGAGGTTGGAGCCCAGCACTGTCCTCCGTCCGGGTTGGTCAGGAACAAGTAATACCCGTCATTGCTTCGGGCGAGGATCTGCACCGGATCATTCTCCATGAAGATGTGCCTGATGGGGAAGACCTGATCCCCGCCAAGACGGCAGTTCATGTTCTTGATCGCTCGTCCTGGAACATAGGGCAACAAACAATTCCCGGACTGGTTGGTCCGAAACCATCCAGCATCCGAAAACGGACCCGTCACGCCATCCTGAATAGCAGCCACCTGCCACCAGTAGATGGTGCAGTCATCGAGCGCGTCGGTGATATCGGTCGTTCCAGGAATCCCCGTTTCCCCGAGAAGATTGGTCCCGGCAAAGAGCTGATCGGTCTGGAGATCAACCAGATACGCATCCGGGATGCATCCCAGAGGCCCGGGCGTGTAGCGCAGCGTGGCGTATGGCTCGTTGATCTGGCTTCCATCCGGCGGACCCAATCGCATAGGGGCAACAAGCGTCGAGGCGCTGCTGCACTCGGGTCCGGTGAAGAACGCCCTGAGCGGGCTGAAGGGACCCAGGTCGGTCCCCACGCCACCTGCCACCTGCCACCAGTACTGCGTGGCCGGCTGGAGAGACACGCCGGGGGTCCAGCTCGTGCTCGGGTTCCCCGTGGCGCCGAACAGGCTGGCGTCCGACATGTCGAATATGCTGGAAAGATGAACAGCGTAGCCCTCCGGATCACAGGTGCCCGGGTTGCTCCATTCAAGAATCGGGATCAGATCCGGAACGATGGTGTAAGGAGGGGGTGACACGGGCACAGGTTGAACCAGCGCGGCTACCTGGCAAGAGCAGGACCCTGTTGTATCGACACGAAACTCAGCCGTCTCTGACCACGGTCCGCTGTCAGCGCCACTTGTCGCCGCCACCCGCCAGTAGTAGGTCGTGCAGTCCTGCAAAGGAACCGATGTGCGCCAATCCATATAGGGGTGATTCAGGGCCGGATCATAGACGATGCCCGAGGTAAAGGCAGGATCGGTCGCAACGCTTATCCGGTACCCTTCAGGCGTACAGTTGGAATTCGGGATAGTGCCACGTGTACATCGGATTGAGAGAAGCCGCTGGTGTATCCAGGCTCGGCGCGTCGGTGATGGGCGCCAGCAAGTCCGAGGTACCGCACACGGGTCCTTCGAAGAAGATCCAGCCTTCCGAGGCAGGGCCGACGATCGTGGCGTTCTGGGCAGCCACGCTCCAAAGGTAATAGTGGCCGGGAGTCAAGTCCTCACCGGGTGACCATGAGGTCGTGGCGTCAGCCGTCGTGCCGCTTAGATCAAATTCGGTCACAGCGCCGCCCACCGTGGCATTGGTGGCCAGATTGATGACATACAGTTGCGGATCGCAACCATTGGGATAGCTCCACGTCAGCACCGGGCGAACATCGTTGGTGACCGAACCATTCGGCGGGCCGACGTTCTCAGGGCTAACGCTCAGGATCGGCTCGCAGGCCTCGGGAGCGGGGGTCGATGTGGGGTTGCATGCCGCCCCGAAGATCACGACCAGCACAAGGCATACCAGCAGATGGGGTTTGGTGTTCATCGGTGCCTCCAGTTTGTCGACACGGCCTAGCCTATGGTAGTGGCCGTTGTGTTCTCTTCCTCAACGGCAAGGATCAACTGACCTCCCGACAACTCCATCAAAGACTTCAATTGCCATCTTGACCAGCTGGCCCCACCGACGGTGCGGCACTTTCCGTGAAACCGGTGAGACGCGTGCTCGAAGAGCCGTGTTGGCTCTTCCCTAACCCCTCATTGAGCCATGCTTCCTTTGCTGGCCACGAGTTGGTAGATCCTCGCAAAGGGAGCCTGATCTACTACCAGTTCGAAATCCCCACCTGCCGGAGGCGAAGACGCCGGCCGAATCAACAGTTGGACCAGCATCGATTGATAGGCGGCCTCGTCGAGCAGGGCCACGGAATTCGTGGCCTGATTCAGAAGCAGGTGTGGTCCGCCTTCATTCACAAGGTAGTCATAGTGTTGCATGCCCTGCGCATCGAGCACATCAACCGAGGCAACCCGCTCCTTCGCACCGCTGCGTGACTGAAACATGCCGGTCTCAAGGTCCAGCTTCAGGGGCTGGACGATCAGCACAGGGCTGGACGTCTTCCCGGTCCCGCGCCCAAAATCCCACGATCCGTAGTACTGAATCCATGGCAGCAAGGGCAACGCATCCCAAGACGTCACCAGGTACTGAGGCGGCTCTGGCGTGGCGGCCAGCCCCGGATCCTCGGGCGTGGCCATCCATTCAGCCATCACTTCTTCGGTCCAATTCGCCCAGCCTGCGCCAGGCACCCCGTCGGAGGCGGCCGTGAAGCGCATCATTTTGGCCGAGGCCTCGGCCGTTTGAGAGCCCAAAGCGACGCCAAGGCTGAAAAGCTCTTCCCCCGAGTTGTGGCCTCCGTCCGCCAGGCTTGGCAATCTGGCAAAATGATCGGCAGCGTAGCCATAGTCCCACCAGGTCCAGACCACGCCCCGACCCCCGGCCCTTTTCCCCAAGTCGGTGAGCGCCAGTGCCTGACCCCTGCTCAACACTGCCTCGACGGGCAGGTTCTGATAACTGGTGTAGACCGCCGCCGCGCCGGCCAACGTTACAAGAAAGGACACCGCTGATGCACCGAACCAACCTGGCCCGACCTTGAATTCCGCGGTCGAGGAGCCATCCGCTGGGAACCGCCAGGCCCAACCAGATGGGTGCAACGCCAAACATGCCGAAACGGGATCCCGTCCAGACCGAGCTCAGACCGAGAAGGAACATGGGGGACAGCAGGAGAGTTTCGGGCCGACGCACCCCAAGCAGAATGAAGCCCAGACAACCCAGCCCGCCCAGAATATCGACGAACGCCATCCCCGCGAGCAGATCGAATATACGAACTGGCTGGATTTCCCTGACTGAAGCCCCTACCGAGGGAAGCAGGAGCGGGCCGGCGAGTGGGTACGTCTGGGGCGACAATCGCTGGCTCGGCAAGTAATGGGCCAGCACGCCGGGGAGGTAGGTCTGGAGCAGTTGGAAGACCAAGCCGGCCAAGACGGCTATCAGGATCAGGCTCGAAAGGCGCACCAGCCAGGCTCTGTCAAGGAATAAGGAACTCTTGTGCAGCGCGATTAGCAACACGAACCCAAGGCATGCGCCCATCCAGCCCAGCCCCAGACTGAGCGCGAAGGCACACAGCGTCGGCATAACAACAGATCGGCTCTGGCGTCCAACGGGCAGGAGAGTCACGGCCGTGGCGGCCCCCAAGACAACCGCGGCGTACAGGATTATGAACGGATGCCAGGGGATACTGGCCGGCAACAGGATCAGCATGGCAGCCGAAGCGATGAAGACTCCCCGACGCTGCGGCTGATGATCCCGGCTCGGTGCGCCCGTTCGAAATCTCTCCAAGGAATGACCACGACAGGAGCCAACCGATCAACAGCGGGAAGACCATGGTCGCCCAGTCCGTGTCGAAATAACCCAACCGAGTGCGCGTGTAGAACGCCGGCGCCAGGCCAACGAGTACGGAGGCCGGCAGCGCCATCATCGGAGCGTCGAGCTGACGCGCCCACAGTGTGATGGGGACCACACAGAGCGCCGCCAGGAAGGCCGGCAGCCAAAACGCCAGCAGGGCAGGCCTGATGCCCGACAGATCGCCGAGGACGGCCAGTAGTTTCGCCATCGGCTGGCGCGCCGCTGAATCCAGGGCACCTTCAGCACCTGCGACCCAGGCATAGCCATCGTTTGTGGCAAGCAGCATCTCCCCATTGAGCTGCAGCTCCGGTTGGTCCCAACGCGGAAACTCGGCGACATGTACGGCCACCACGATCCCGTAGGCCAGCAAACAGACCAGGCTCATGCGCCAGACTGACCAGTTAGGGGCATCGTGTTGAAGTGCAAACGCCATACGAAGGACTCTCCACCAAGGGGCGTGAGGTCTCGGGGGCCGGGTCCCCCGAGGATTGACTGACATCCCTAGGGCGGGTTGCGGTGTGCGAACTTGCTCTGTACATTGGAGAATGAGAGGGTGAAACAAGCGATGGAAACTGCGGCCGAGGCGGTGGGGTCGATTAGGCGACGTGGAAGGTTGGCCGCTGTAGGTGGCGGCGATTGGGCGACCGGGAACGGTGACGTGAACGAAGTGATGCGGGCATGAGCCACCGGGTTGCTCCCCTGAGCCCCATTCGTCGAAGCTGAACGGTTGAAGGCCCTGACCCCGAGGAACAATCAACCAGCCTGCTTGTGACAATTTTCACGAATGCGGCGACCTCATTATTGACCCCCACCCTCCTCCTGTCAAGCGCTTGCCATAACTGAGCAGCCGATGGAGGGCAGCAGCCGCCGGCCACGTGGCTCCAGTCAGGCACCGTGGATGACGAGGGGCGACATGCGCCGTGCCCGCACGGACCGTGAGCGGACTGCATGCCATCGCTATTCACAAGAAGACCGCCCCGGCGTCGAGTGGTGTCCTTGAAATGGTTATCTTCTTCAGGGGGTTGCACGCGTGCCGACGGGACGCCGAGGCCAGCCGTCGCCGCGAGTTGGTCCAGCCGGCACCGTCATTGGTTTTGCTGGATGAAGATCTCCGTGGCTTTGATCGACAACCAGACCGGCATTCCGGGGGACAGGCCGAGTTCTTCCGCAGCGCCTTGGGTGATCTCGACGGTCAGGGCCAATGGGTCGCCCACTCTCAGCCTGAACTCGATCGGCTGTGGGCTCCATCAGGTCGATGCGCGTCTCCCACGTGTTGCGGGGGCTCCCTTCCGGACGCCGCCGGTAAAGCGAGATTGCCTTGGGAGAAATCGTGGCCAGGACCGGCCCAGAGATTTCCCTGTCGGCGACTTGCAGAAGATGCGTTCCCGTATCGACAACCCCGTCCCCGGCCGTTCCCGTCACAAGGTTTGACCCGGCCAGGTCGGCGGCGTACCTCGTCCGAGGTCTGAGCCGAATGTCATCCGGCACACCCGTTTGGGTGATCGACCCGTCTTCGATGATATGGACTTCGTCGGCGAGCAGGAACGCTTCCGTCGGGTCATGCGTGATGAGCAGCCGGGGACCTGGAAATTGGTCGAGATGCACAGCGAGGTCTCTGCGAAGCTGGGCCCGCGTGGTGACATCCAATGCCGACAAAGGTTCGTCCAACAGAAGAAGGTCCGGCTCGGTGATCAAGGCGCGCGCCAGGGCCACCCGCTGGCTTTGACCACCCGACAACTCACCTGGCCTTCGGTCTTCGAGCCCGGCCAACCCCACGCGTTCCAACCATGCCTCAACACGAGATCTCGCCGTCCCGCCGCGCTCGCCCCCTGCCCTGAGCCCGAAGGCAACATTCTCTGCCACACTAAGATGAGGGAACAGAAGATAATCCTGGAACACGACCCCAATTCGGCGGTCCTCGGGCGGAACAAAGAGATCCAAGTCGGTGTCATCCAGGGTCCGGCCATTCAGCGCGATCAGGCCCTGGTCGATCGGCAGAAGACCTGCCACTGCGGCGACGAGGGTCGATTTTCCTGCTCCGTTGGGACCAAGCAGCGCCGACGTCTTGCCTGGCGGTATGGTGAAGGCAACGTCGAGCTCAAAGGCGTCTAGCCTCTTGAGGCGGAGCCGCACTTCAAGGCCGGCCGTCCTCATCGCCCGCCCCACCATCGGTCGCGCAGCCCCAAAAGAACGGTGAGGGAGACAAGAACCATGACCAAGCTTATGGCAACGGCCGTGTCTCGGTCACTCTCCAGAGCTACAAACACCGCCAGCGGCAGAGTCTGCGTTCTTCCCTGGAGATTCCCGGCAAATGTGATGGTCGCGCCGAACTCCCCGAACGCCCGTGCCCACGCCAGCACCAGGCCCGCGACCACAGAGGGGCCGATCATCGGCAGGGTGACGCGCCGCACAACCGTCCATGGCCGTGCGCCGAGTGTGGCGGCGGCCCCTTCATAGCGCCGGTCGAGGTTTCGCAGCGCCCCCTCCACGGTGATAACAAGAAATGGCATGGCGACGAAGGTGGTCGCCATGACCACCCCCCAGATTGAGAAGGGAAGCAGCAGACCAGTGGCTTGGTTGAGCGGTTCCCCCACCAACCCTCGCCGGCCAAAGGCGAACAGAAGCGCCGCGCCGCCAACAACCGGCGGCAGCACGAGAGGCAGCGTGACGATGCTCCGGACCAGGGACCTCCCAGGGAAGTCAACCCGAGCCAGCAGCCATGCCAGAGGCACCCCGATCACGGCCGAGATGATCGTCGATGTGATCGAAGCCAGCATGGATAGGCGCAGCGCATCCGCCACAACGCTGTTGGTCAGGATTTGGGCTAACCCATGCCACGGAACCCGCGTCAACAGGCCGGCCAGGGGCAGCAGGAAGAGGACCGCCCCGAGAATCCCCAGCCCGATCAGAATCGGCGGGGTCCGGCCTGCCTTATGGCGGCGACCAACTTTGTTTGAACTCAAGGCGATGCAAATCCGTGTTTGATCAAGATTGCCTGCCCCGCTTCGGACAGCGTAAAATCAACAAACCTGCGCGCCGCTTGAAGATGGGGGGCATGGGCAAGGACGGCGATCGGGTACTTGGCGATCACGTTATCATCCTCAGGGATGTCAATCCCCTCCACCTTTCCACCGCTCGAGGCGACATCAGTGACGTAGGTGATGCCAGCATCCAGTTCTCCCGCTCCGACTTTGGTCAGCAAGGCGCGCACGTCGGGCTCATTGGTGTCGATTTCGGGCGTGACGCCTGCCTTCTCCAGAGCCTGGCGGGCGAAATCGCCGCAGGGTACACCCTCGGCGCAAAGTCCGATTAGGAGTCGTGGATTGGCAAAGTCCTTCAAGCCTTCGATGCCAGCCGCGTTGCCCGCCGGGACGGCGATTTGAAGGAGGTTGCTGGTGAAGATCTGGGGCGTGCCATCCACTTCTCCGGCCCGGACCAATTGATCCATGTTGGATGCGTTGGCCGAGGCGAAAACATCCACCGGCGCTCCCTCCAGGATCTGCTCCCTCAATGACGAACTTCCTCCTAAGTTCAAGACCACTTCCACCCCGGGGTTGTGGCCCTCAAACGCAATCTTCATGTCGCTGAAGGCGTCCGTCAGCGAGGCGGCAGCCGAGACCAGAAGCTGGTCACGGGCCCCGCTCCCGGCCAGTGGGGCAGGCCCGCATGACGAGCCGCCGATCACCAGCAGCAGCAAGATCCCCAAGACCCTCGGCAACCTGGTCACATCTTCAGGGAGTGGCGACATATGCGCCGCAATCCTCCAGGTCATAGCCCCCGACCCTGGCCAGGCGACGCTGGAATTTGCGGCCCGATAGCTCTTGCAGAGCCGCCTCGACTGCCGGCTCAGCCAGCCACCTGCGATCTACCCACAGTTCAGCCTCATGCGTTTCCAAGGGATAGAATGCCGCCCTCACCGCCAAGGCAGCTGGCTCGATCGTCACCGCCGCCATGCCGGTGGTCACAGCCAGCCGGGCGGCCTGCAAATGGCTGCCGACCCGCGGGCCGGCAGGTGAATGCTCGGCGGTCTTGACGAAGGCAGCCTGTACGCCCGCTCCTTCCTCGCGCTGAATAACATCCTCGCGGCCCGAAAGTGCACGCTCGGCCCAACCCCGCCTGGCATCACGAGGCGCTGCGAGGCCAACTCGCCAGCGACACAGGTTAAGACGAGCGACATCCACATCAGCGGGCGGGGTTTGTAGCCCCCCCAGGCGAGCGTGGACGACGGCAGCGTGGACTCTTCCAGACACAAGGCTCGTTATTGCTGAAGCGCTCGAGCAGTTGACTGCCAATGCCCCCATGCCCGCCTCACGCAGCCATCGCTCCAGAAGCTCGAGGCCCGGTTCACACCCGGCCACGACGATCCCGGGCCTGAGACGTGCGAACAATTGCAGCTCTCCCCCCTCGAGTTCGGCATCCGCGACGTCCCAGCCGGTCGTCCCCAACCGAGAGGTCGAGGTCACTGTCCTTTCCCCCACAACTCCAACCCTCACGAGCGACCCCTCGGCCGGAGGATCGCCGGAAAGCACGTCTTGCGGCTGTGGGACCGGGCCGAAAAGCGAGGCGACCTGCATGCCCAGGGCGTCCGCAAGCGCCAGCGCAGAATCGACTCGGGGAAGATTGCGACCGGCCTCCAAGGCACCGACGAGTTGACGGCTGACGCCCGCCCGTCCGGCAAGCTCGGTCTGCGTCCATCCTTTGCTCTCGCGGAGTGCCCGTACCCGATCGCCCAGCATAGGCCCATATTCTAGCATATCCGCCACAATACTGTCAGACGTACCGGCGGCCGTCACACGCTCTGAAAGAGTCGCGTGAGTTATTTGGCGACGCAACGCCCGTGCTCGAATGTTCTGTTGGCCCTGCTGCGAGACCGCGGGGGGCGCCATTGTTCGTCTCGGACATCGAGCCTCTGCACGGACGGACCGATCCGTCAGGGCTCACCCTAGGTGCCATCGGCCCGACCGAATCCACCTGGCTCGCGTTGGGTAAGAGCCTTGAATGGGTTCAATTCCAGCCGGAGAAAGAAGGTTCACAATTTCCGGGACCAGTACGATGGCCAGGGCTCGACGACAGCCTTGGTTTGCGTGAAGAAGGCCACCGCATCGCCGGCTTGACCATGGGAGCTTGACAACCCATCTACGTGGATATATTCTATTCTCAGAATACTATGGCGATAAGATAATGTTGACAAACGCTGAGCTCGCTGTTTTGGGCCTCGTCGTCGAGAAGCCCCGCCACGGCTACGCGATCGAAGGCGTGATCGAGGAGCGTGGGATGCGGAACTGGACCGAGGTCGGTTTCTCTTCGATCTATTACATCCTCAACAAACTCGAAGAACAGGGGCTTGTGGAAAGCCAGCTGGTGGACGCCGAAGGTCAAGGACCGGCCCGCAAGGTGTACCAGGTCACGGCCGCCGGTCGCCGCACATGGACGGCCGGCACTCTTCAGGCATTGTCTGTGCCCGGCAGACCCAATTCTTCGTTCCTGCTCGGTTTGAGCGGGCTTCCCGGCGTGGACACGCAGGAGGCCTTGTCGGCCCTTCGGCGGTACCGGGGTGCTCTCGGCGAGGTCCAGCTCGGGCTCCGAAAGCGCCTGGAGGATCTCGACCCCAAGGATGCGCCCTTGTTCCTCATCGGGATGTTTGATTACAGCTTGCGCCTGGCGACTTGCGAGGCTGCCTGGCTGGACGAGTTCATCGACAAGTTGGCGTCAGAATAGGGAGAGAGCATGACGTCAATCAGAACAGGACGTGACCGAGGTCACTTCCCCATCCCACTTCGCATCCCACAACCGAAGAGGAGGCTTTCATGGAGAAGCTCGATTTGAAGAAGGTCCACAGAGACCTCTACCGTCCCCCCACCAAGGAGGTGAGCCTGGTCGACGTTCCCGAATTCGGTTTCATCCAGGTGGACGGCGAGATCCCCCCGGGGATTCCAGTGGACCAGGCACCTGAGTACCATCAATCCCTCGAGCTGCTTTATGGTCTAGCTTATGGATTGAAGTTCATGTCCAAGCTCAGTGAAAAGAACCCTCTGGACTTCACCGTCATGCCACTCGAGGGTCTGTGGTGGACCGAGAGGAGCCATGAGGGTTTTGACTTCAGCCGCGACCAAACCTGGTTCTTCACGTCGATGATCATGCAGCCCGACCATATCACCCAGGACATGTTCGAACGCGCCTTGGATGAGTTCAAGAGCAAGAAGGACAACCCGCTGGTCGAACGGGCGCGCCTGGCCCGCTTTGAAGAGCGCCTATCCATGCAAGTCATGCACATCGGCCCCTTTTCAGAAGAAGCGGCCACCTTGGCCAAGATGGACACGTTCGCCGCCGAGCATGGCTACGTCCACCGGGGCAGGCACCATGAGATCTACCTGGGCGATCCCCGGCGGACCAAGCCCGAAAACCTGAAGACGATCCTTAGGCATCCGATCGAGAGGGTCTAACCTTGGGAGTGCCCGCCAGTCGAGCGGCATGGGCTCCGGCCCTCGCGTGGACCGCATCCCTGTCCCTAATGTCGGTTGGTGGTGTATTGCCCACCGGCAGTTTGACGGGGAACTGTGGAGCCTCCAGATTGAACTTGCCTCCGACCATCTCGAGCGCCATCGGCTCGAACCAGGGAATGGGCCGGCCAACTGTCGAGTTGCGCCCGGGATCCCGCCCACTCCTGATCATCAGAGGGATCATACGAGAGACCCCAGACGAAGATCGCAATCTGCCGTCTGGTAATGGCTAGCTTGCACCAGCAAGGGAAATCGCCCTCGTCTTTGGGCCCGGGGAACATGAAGCGTAGCGCACCAAGGACAACAACCGCAAAGCGCTCAATGGCCTCATCTTCGCAGTTGCCCGGAATCCCCTGTCAAGGCCAGTCTTGAGCAGCGTCGCCTTCGTCGCCCCGACCACCTCCGGCGTCGAGCCCTAGCGGGAGGCACAAGCGACCAGGGCCCTTGTAGCCATGCCCGCTTCCTGGGCGCCGAAATGCCCCATGAGAGGTTGTGTGGCAGCAGAAGGGGACGAAGGTGAATTCACCTCGATAGGAGGCGATCGTCATATGAGGTGCCGCTCCGCCCACACGGGAGACCTTGAGTGGTATCTTCTGATGGAACAGCTCGGGTCAAGAGCCGAGCACTTCTGCAAGGGGACAGAGCGTCTGCCGATCAGATACGGGACGCCCTGAATAGGCTCCTGGCAAGCAACGCGTACCACAGCATGTAGCCCGGCACGGTTAGGAACAGCAGCACGACGCCGATCACCGGCAAGAAGAAGCTGCAAACGGCTACATTGGTCGCAATGCCCACGACTGCTGTCAGCCTGCCGTAGACGTTGCTTCTCAGCATCAGGACGGAGCTCACCAGCAGCGACAGCCCGCCGAGAAACGTGTTGCCCGCCCAACTTGTCCCGTTGAACGCAGCCAGTAAAGCATCGCCCGCCGCCAGGATCCGGCCCTGGGAAACGGGGTCGGCAGCAGCGTAGCGACCGCTCAGGGCAAACATCTCCAGAATGGGCCGCGCCGGAACGATCAGGACCACAGCCACGATGCCCGTCACCAGGGCCATCAAAGCATAGGATGGGTTGATCGGCTTGAGCGAGACGTACAGCACAACAAAGAGGGGCAGCGTAACCAGGTTGCCCACCAGCAAGAACAGATCTAGCGAAATGGCGCCGCCGAGTGGGTTGCTTTGAAGCAGCGCGAAGATGGTCTCCGTCGTGCTGCTCCCGGGCGCATACGGCCAAATGAAGAACGTAGCCAATGCGAGAAGGAGGATCAATTCTGAGACGATAGCAGCCCACACGCTCAGTCGGTAGAGATCCTTCCATTCTTGATTCCCAACTCCGTGCTGCATCATGATCCTCCGCTTGCCTCAATCCATATCCGGCCCCATGAGAATAACGTTCCCGACATTCCCCCCGCTTTCCATCAACCGATTGGCAGCCCGGGCTTCCAGGAACGGAAAGCGGGCGGCGATGATCGGTGCGATCTTCCCGTCAGCGAGCCATTCAAAGAGCAGGGACCAATCCGGCCTGAATAGGTCCACACCCAACCGATGGGTGCCGTAGACCCTCCACCCGCTTCCCATTGGGAAGCAAGTTGTAGAAGCCGAATTTGACCAAGAGCCACAGAAACCGTGGGAGGCTTTGAGGTCCGCCGTAGTGGACCAACACCCCGCCGCGCCGCAATACAGCCATCGACGGGCCGAAGTAGTCTTCGCCCATGCCATTGAAGACGTAATCCACGCCTTCAGCTTCGAGTTGACGCAGCTGAGCCAGTGAACCCGGATCATGGTAGTCAAGCGGCGTAGCGCCATGGTCGATCAGAACCTGATGCTTGGCGGCTGACGCCAGACCGTACATCTTCAACCCAGCCAGCTTCCCCAACTGGAGGAACGCCGTCCCCACGCCGCCGCTGGCGCCTACGATGAGGGCACGCTCCCCTGCTTCGACATGCACCACGCGGTGCAGTATCTGATAGGCGACTAGGTAGTTGAGAATGATGACGGACGCCTGGTCCGCATCCAAACCATCAGGGACATGCACGAGTTCGTCAGCCTTCCAATAGACCATCTCAGCGTGGCTACCCAACTAAGTCATCGCCCCCACACGGTCACCCGCCTTGACGCCGTCAACTCCCGGGCCGACATCATCTACCACACCCACCAGACTGTAGCCGGGGGTGAAGGGAAGCTTGGGCAGGAAGGGGCGATTTCCCACCCGGACCGCCACGTCATCTCGCACGATGGGAGCCGCCAACATCCTGATCCGCGCTTCGCCCTCTCCGGCAGGGCGGAGCTCACGCTCGACGAGTTCAAGACACTCCCACCCGCCCCGTCGAGGCACAACCCAACACTTGAAGATCCCCATCATAGGTTTCTCCTGCCCGACTTCAGGGTGGTTCCCTGCGCCCACCGTCTTCAGGGCTCTGTCCCCTATCACGCGTCGAGGACGTGAAAGGCTTGCGCCACGTCATCCGCCCAGGCTTCGATTGCGCCCCAGTCTCGGATGTCCCGGCGGACCTTCTTCTTGGGCGGGTCTTTCCCCCCGAAGAGCGCCGTGGCCACCGGGGAGATTTCGCGATGCTTGCTCAAAGCCCTCTCGAATTGTTGGCGCGGCCGAATCCAATTCTCCGGTCCGTCATCCTGCCGGGGCCCCAACGCGAAGATCGCAACCGGTGGTCGATCATCTTCGGAGAGTTTGGCCAGCCTCTTCAACGCGCGATGTGCCCCGTTCATCCAACGGCCGGAATAGATCGGGGCCCCAACCACCACACCGCGCCAGCCGGTCAAGGCAGGCGGTCGACGTGCGAGCCCCAGTTCCGTTGTTGCCCCCTGCTCCCTGAGCCGCGAGGCTATGGCTTCGGCCACCTCGGCCGTGGATCCGTTCTTGGTGTCATAGAGGACAAGGACTTTGGCCACCTCAACTGCTCCTTTATCTTTGGCTAGCCCACTCCTGACAATTGCCGGACGGCTCACTATCCGAGCCTCCGTCTGAAGAACATCTCGGCCCGGCAACTTTCAAACCCAGTGCATACACTCCCCTCAGCCGGGGTCCGATTCTGTACGCTGATGAAGCTTTCTGACGCTGGCGGCCAGTGCCCCTCCAACTTATCAGTACGACACTTGCGCCCAAGACAAGATCCTTGGCGACCGTTCAGACCGTCGCCACCCACGCCATCCCTTCGGGCTGAGCTGGACAGATCGGCAACAATGTCGCTATCGACAGGTTTTCAACCAGGTCAAAGCCGCCCGCCGCCAGGGGCACCAGGTTCATGCGATGGATCCAACTCTGGGGCTCGAAACCTCGCTGGAAGAACCATGAAATCCCCAATGCGAAGACGAATGTGTGCAGGAACGGGTTGACGATATCCCACGTGGGATACGCCCGGGTCCAGAATGGGGCCGCCTCGAAATAGGCAGCCAGCAGTGCCAACACCGGCCACTCGCGCGCCATCCGTCTCAGGCGAGCTGAAAGGTCGGTGAACACATCACACGCCTTGATGGATCTGGTGGTTGACAACCAGACTTCTTCCTCAAGGTCGCTCATCCGAGCCGACCTACGAGGCAAATGACTGAATGCCCAAGCCTCTCCTCGGTTGTTTTTGGTCAGGCGGTCGCCCCCATTTGCTGTCCTTCATGCGGTCCGAGGTCAAAGCACACGAGGCACAAACTTCTTGGTGGTGTGCATATATTCCAGGTAGACCGGGCCGAAGTAGCGTAAGCTCTCCCCCTCATCCGCCTTGGCCGTCGCCCAGAGCATGACGGACGCCACGGCCGCCAGCAGAGCGGCAGTCCACCCTGGTTGTTTCAGGAAGATCCCCCAGGTCAGAAAGAGCAACGAGCTGTAAAGCGGATGGCGGATATGGGCGTAAATTCCTTCGGAGACCAGTCGGGTCGTCTTTTCGAATGAGAGCAACTGGTCATCTTCCCGCTGGTCATCCTGGTGGCCGTAACGGCGCAGGTCCCTCACACCGGCCAAGACAAGGTAAGCTGAGGCAATCAAAAGTATCCAGGACAGAAGCTGTCTTGGGGAGAGCGGATCGACGAACCAGCCCCGCCAAACGGCAACGAACAACAACAGCATCGACTCCCAGGCCAGGAATCGGAAGAAGCCGTGGGTCCCCGGAGATCGGAGAGAGGCGCGCGAGATCCACAGCAGGACAAGCGTACAAACGCCAATGATCGCGATGTCGATCGAGGTTGCAGGCGGCAACATTGAGACCTGTCTGCGCACCAGCGCTGGAAGCGTTGAGAAGCGTTGAGGGGGCCCTACTTGATCGTCAGCGGCGCGCCGACCTGCACCGGATGATAGGCAGCAGGAAATGCCGCCTCAAAGGCCGCCAGCGCCGCTGGTCCTGAATCATGTGGTGAAGGGGCCACGATAATTGGGTCAGCCGCCGCCAACAACTGGATCTGAGGCGCCAATTGGGCGGCCGTTGTCGAACCTTCGTGCAGCCCGCCGATCAGCCCCACGATCGGCGTGTCAAAAGCCGCCCTGGCATGAGCCAAGAGCAACTCCACTCCCATGTGGCCGCAGCCGGTGATGAGCACGATCCCTTTCCCCTGAACATTGACCGCCAGGGCCTGTTCCCGGCCTTCAGGGATTGCCAGCCAGGCGGGGAACGGATAGACGTAAGGCAGCGGCCCGGTCGTGGCGACGGATGGCGCGATGAGCATGGGTACCCCGACGACAATCGGGCGGCTGCCAGGGTAAGTCAGCGGTTCCGGAACATAGACCGGCCTATCGCCAAACGGAGGCTGGGACGAACCAAACGGGCTGAAGGTACCGGCTTCGGCCCATGTCTGTCCGCCCATGTGGTCGAAATGGGTATGGGAGATGACAAACACATCGACCTCGTTCAGGCTCACGCCCAGCTGAGCCATGTTTTTCTCCATCGGCGACGGTGATCCACCGGTAAGGTTGTTTCCGAAGTCCAACAGGATGGTGGCTTGGTCGGTCCGAACAAGGTAAGCCACGCCCAGCCCAATCTCGAGACCGCTTTCAGCGGCAGCCCCCTCATAGAGCGGAAGCACCTCCAGCCTGGAGGTGGTGGCCAAATGAATAGGCTCATGGTCTCCGGCGGCCCGCAGGTCCTGCGACACGTCGGCCGCCGCCAACCGCCATCGGACCACGACGACGACGGCGAACACCGCCAGCCCGGCAAGCGGGAGGACGAGCATCCATTTCAGGAACTTCATTGGGGGGCCCTTCGCCATTGGAGGCGTTCAGAACACCGCGGACACATTTCGATTGTCCCGTTTGTCGCAGCCTCAATCAAGTGTGGACTGACATCTCGGGATATGACGTTTGTCGGCCGCCGATTTGCGATCACGGAGCCGTGATCGCGACCCAATGGGGCCCTGCGGTGGGCGCGTGAGCGAACCGGCTGGACAGGTCTCAAACTGCTCAGCAGCTCCTCCAGACTTGTAGGGCTTCTGGAAGCTCGGAAGGGGATGATAGGGGCTAGACTTAGGTCAAATGCTCCCATCCAGCCGTGCTTCCACGGGCCGCCGGGGGCGCCGCGAACGATGCCAGCCCGAACTCGTCGTTCCCAAGCGCGCATCGGCTCCCCCAGTTAGGCGACGAGTCCGGTCAGAGCATCGTGATCATGCTGCTGATGATCATCCTGTTCTTGGGCGTGGCGGCCTTCACCATCGACGGACTGAGGACTTCGTTGACCGACGCGGCGGTCAAAATGCTGCCGACGCCGCCGCACTTGCCGGTGCGCTGGCCCTTTGCGACGGCCAAGACCCGGTTGCACCCGCTGCTGCCCGGGCGGCCGACAACGGTTACGCAGACGGCCCCGACCACCCGGTCCACATCAGCTATCCACCGGCATCCGGACCCTACGCCGGAGATTCCACCTACATCCAAGTGGATATCATCACTCGCACTTCGGGCACGTTCATTCGCCTTTTCTATACGGGCGTGCTCGAGTCCACGTCCACGGCCGTCGCCCGCTGCGACTTCCACACCATCGGATCGAACGCCGCCTTGTTCGGTGGGTCACAGACCTGCCAGAACACCGTCGACTGGAGCGGAAGCGACACACTCATCCAGGGCGATGTTCACAGCAACCATGACATCCACATCGGCGGTCACACCAACCTGGTCCAGGGTGCGGTCACCTACGTCTCCACGGTCGACGCACCTCCCGGCAACGTAACCTTCGACCCTTCTCCGCCCGCCAACCCACGCCGGGTTGCGGTCGAGCCCTACCCGGTGGATTTCTCCCTGGCCGATTTCGCTCCCGGTGGATCGGTGGCAGATGCCGCGCAGGCGCGAGGCGAGTACGCGCACTGCAACTGCCGCATGGACCTGCATTGGCTCGAAGACAATGGCTGGTACAACCCGGGCACCGATACGCTCAAGCCGGGGCTATATTACGCAAGCGACTCGATTGTGATCAGTGCAAACCACCTGGTGAGTGCCGGCGCCACCATGGTCTCAGCCGGGCGCATCACATTGAGTGGATCGTCTCACCAGATCGCACCCTATGCGTACGGCTTGCTCCTGTTCTCCGGCCTAGATCTATCGGGGAATGCCCAATGCAGCTCGCCGGCCATCCGCCTGTCCGGGAGCCAGAATGTGTGGTCGGGACTGATGTATGCCCCGACGGGCGCCATACAAATCTCGAGCGCGTCGTCCTCGACATTCGACGGAAGTTTGATTGGGTACAGTTTGTCCCTGAACGGTTCTAGCCTTCTGATCAGGGTAAACCCGGCCGATCTCCCACCCAGGCCCCCGACGGTGAGCCTGGTGCAATGAAACACCCGGCGGTCGACAGCGTGCCGTCGACCGCCGGGCATGGCGTTCCTGACCGACCCCTGCTAATCGAGAAGCTCTTTGGGCACGTTGCCGCCATTTTCGGCGAGCTTCCGAAGGACGGTCTTGTGAAGCCAGGTGATCATCTGGGCCGAGTCATCCATCTTGTCGGCCGGGCACCCCAGCTCAACAGCAGCTCCTTGCGGGCCTCATAGCTGCTGTCCAAATCCAGCAGCTTGAGCAGATCGACGATTGAGACCTTCCAGTTGAGCTCCTGAGGGTTGGAGGCGGCCAAGCCCTCCATCTTGCCCACCACGTCCACCTCGGACATGGGCCGGGGACCAGCTGGCCGGTCCGGCTCCCCTCGGGAAGCGGCGTGGAGCTGGTCGGCTGGGTGCGGCGCAGCTGACCTAGGTGGAGTTTGGGGCGCCGGACTGGCGCCCGCCTCAGGGGCAGGCTTGCTGAAGACGAGCTTTTGCAGAATGTTTCCGAACATACTCATGATCAATCCTCTCTCCACGAGAGGGCCTGAGATGCGTCTTCGGTGGCAGCGCATCGGATTTCCTTGATTGTCAACCAACTAGCATGGGCTTCGAAGTACCGATCCAGGTGTCACTTCCCGGCCAACGTGGAGTCTCGCCGCAGAGATCCCGGGGGACAGAGATCTCAATTCCATAACTCTGCTGACTCGAGGTTTGCGCCACGCGCCTGCCGCTCCCCCGACCGGCGCATGTCGAGCTCGCCCTCCCCGGAGATCAACTCAGCCATCACCACCAGAAGCGACGGCGCACCGGCCCACTCAGTGCCGGGGGCAGCCAATGCCCCGAACCGTGGGCTCGATCTACTTCTTGCCCCCGAACAGGCCGCCCAGGAGACTGGAACCAAGGGAGATGATTTCCTCCGACACGTCGCCTTCCCCATTCATATCCAACAATTGCGTCAGACCGGACGAGGTCTGCTCGACCGTGCTTCGTTCCTGCTGCAGGAGCGTGGAAACGCCCTGGGCATCGAGGTTATGTTTGCGCTGCATCTGACCAAGGGCGCCCATCACGATCGGTGCCAGAATGGAAAAGATCTGGGCCACCTGTTCGGGCTTCAAATTCGTGGCGCGGCTCACACTTTGGACCAACCCGCTCTGCTGGTCTCCCAAAACATGTCCCAGGATCGCCGCCCCGTCGTTCATGGTTTGTTGACTGCCCACGGCTTGCGACAGATTGTTCAGGATGCTGCCATCGTGATCGCGCTGAAGAGCGCCCACCAGGGCTTCGGCACCATCGGATGAGGCCGTGTTGCGGTTGAGCGCGCCGAGGATCATAGGCAGGGCCATGCCAACCGCTTGCTGCGCCTTGTCATCGTCAACGCCCAGGCTCTTGCTAATCTCGCTCACGGCGCCAGAGCCCAGCTGAGTGACAAGCAGTTGGATGATTGAATCCATGGGGTCCTTCCTCCGTCTAGGTTGAGGGTTGAAATCCGGGGCTTCACACCAACTCTAGCACATCCCACATCGAAAATGGGGAGTAACTCCATCGGGTCAGGGTCGAAATCGATGACCGATTGAGCACGCCAAATAAGCCGGAGAATGGGTGCGACTCACGATCCCGGCGAGACGCTTGATAGGGGCATGACCGGAGCCATGGCCCGATAGGAATGCAGCCCTGGCGCCCACGGATCGGCAAAAAGAGCAGAGCTTCTGGCCCCTGCAGAAAGATCGAGGCGCACGCCAAATCCACAGACTTGTCGGCCCAAGCCTCCCCAAAGCATGGCTTAATGTCAGCCGCTTGGCGTGTCTTTTTGACGGTGACCTGCATTCTGGGGTACTTTAGGATAGGCTAGTTAGCAACTTCAGCGTGAAACGCGCTCCCAAGCCGACGGACGAGGATAATCATGCCAGACAATCTGACCACGCAGCTTTCTTCAGGGGCCAAGCAGGTAACCATCCAGCGCGGATTGAGAACGGTAATCATCGGCGAACGCATCAACCCCACCGGTCGGAAGCAAATGCTGGCGGCTCTGCAAGCCGGCAACTTCGACCAGGTCAGGGAGGACGCCCTGGCACAGGTGGAGGCCGGCGCGCAGGTGCTTGACGTCAACGCCGGCGTCCCCGGCGTCGATGAAGCCGCCCTGCTGGAAAAGGTCATGGCGACCGTGATGGACGTCACAGACGCGCCACTCTGCATCGATACCGCAGATTCAGCGGCTCTGTCGCGAGCGCTTTCGATCTATCAAGGCAAGGCCCTGGTGAACTCGGTCAACGGCGAGGCCGCCTCCCTTGACCGCACGCTGCCTCTGGTCCACGAGCATGGAGCGGCCGTCATTGGTCTGTGCATGGACGAACATGGGATCCCACCCACCGCTGAAGACAGACTGCGGGTGGCGGCCAAAATCATCGAAAAGGCCGGCCATCTCGGCATCCCGGCCGAGGACGTGGTGATTGACCCTCTGGCCCTGACCATGGGTTCGGACAGCAATGCGGGAAGAATCGCGCTGGATACAATCAAATTGGTGGTGACCGAGTTTGGGGTCAACATCACCATGGGCGTCAGCAACATCTCCTTCGGCATGCCCGAACGGAGTCACATCAACAGCACTTACATCGCCATGGCCATTCACGCCGGGCTCACCTGCCCTATCACCAACCCGATGGTCGAGGAGGTCCAATTGGCAGTCCTGGCTGCGGATCTGGCCATGGGCCGGGACGAGTATGGGATGGATTGGATCAAGGCTTACAGGAAGAGGCAGAAGAACAACGAGGACGGGACCACGGGAGCCAAGTCATGAGTGAAACTCTGGCCAAGCTTGCGCAAGCGGTCATCGAAGGCGACAAGGGGGCCACGCCCGGCCTGACGCAGCAGGCCCTGGATGAGGGGTTGAAACCGGAGGCGATCCTCAATGAAGGCTTGATGCCGGGCATGGCCCACGTGGGCGAGGCGTTCCGGTCCGGCGACATGTTCGTCCCCGAAGTACTCCTGGCCGCCAGAGCCATGCAGGCTTCGATGGATATGCTCCGGCCGCTGCTCGTCGCCTCGGATGCCAAAATGGCAGGAAAGATTGTCATCGGGACGGTCAAGGGCGACCTGCACGACATAGGCAAGAATCTGGTCGCCATGATGTTAGAAGGTGCAGGGTTTGAGATTACCGATCTTGGCCGGGACGTCGATCCGGCGCGTTTTGTCGAGGCGGTGAAAGAGGAAGGCGCCGAGATCGTCGCCATGTCCGCGCTGCTTACCACGACCATGCGTTCGATGGAAGACACCGTCCGGGCGCTGAAAGATGCGGGCCTGCGTGAGCAGATCAAGGTGATGATCGGCGGCGCGCCCGTCACCCAGGAGTTTGCCGACAAGATTGGGGCGGATGGCTACGCGCCCAATGCGGCGGCAGCCGCCGACCTTGCGAAGAGTCTGGTGCAGGCCCGACCGTAACCGGCCGAAGCCGTCCGTGACGATCGCCGTCCCCCGGAGGATGCGTTTTGGGCAACGAAAGGATGCCAGTGGTGGATAGAAGCAATCGCTTGCCAATCGTCGTCATCGGCTGCCGGGTCTTTCGAGGTCTGCTGGACGCCCATCTCTCGCCATCGATTGCCAACTCCGTCACCTTTCTTGACTACGGGCTGCACCGCTGGCCCACCAGGCTTCGCGAGGCGGTCCAGGTCCAGATCGACAGCCTGACCACACCGAGCCTGGTGGTTCTCGGTTATGGCTTGTGCGGCAATGGTCTCGACGGGATCAAGGCCCACCAACACACGCTCTTGATCTCACGCGCCGACGACTGCATCGCCATCCTGCTAGGATCACGCGCCCGGTATCTCCAGGAGTTCGAGAAGGAGCCCGGGACCTACTACCTGACCAAAGGCTGGCTCGAGTCCGGGAGTCATCCATTGAACGAGTTCCGCGAGTACAGCGCACAGTTTGGCCCGGAAGACGCCCAGTGGATCATGGATCAGCAGTATCAGCACTATCGGCGGCTCGTGTTTGTTGCTCATACCCGCCAAGATTTGTCGGCCTACCGAGATCAGGCGCTGGAAGTGGCCGAGTACTGTGCCCAATGGGGGATGCGCTACGAGGAGATACTGGGCGCCGAGCTCTACGTTGAACGGCTGGCTAAGGCGGCTCTTGCACCAATGGCCGACGACCCGGACTTCGTGCTGGTTCCGCCGGGGGGCCAGATCCGGCAGGCGGAATTCCTCAGGCAGCAGGTCGCACCCGGCTTCGAAACCGACATCTCGGACTCGCGCTGATCCCCCGCCACCTGGCTGGGGTCGGTCCTCGCATTTGGATCACCCGCAACGCACGCCAATCCCCGCCTGCCCCGACATCACGAGACATTCCCGTATCAACTCGCGAGATGAATCAACCACACGAGCGGCGCTCGACATCAGTTTGGGTTTGTGAGGGATTTCACAATTACGAAGCCGGCGGCACGGCAAGAGGTTTGCCGGCCGCCGGCTATGGGAGGGCGATGCCTCGGGCACATCAGTCAGGCGTCTGTGAGCACGCCTTGAATTGCCTGGATGGCCAGTGGGATGGCCGCTTCGACCTCCGGGCTCAGATCCTCTCCGAAATTGATGACATCGAGCGCCTCGATTCCCACCAAAGTGATATCGGCACTTTTCGGGACGCCCAGTCCCGCTCGCCTTCCCAGTTCCAGCGCCACAGGCAGGCTGGTGTCATGGGGCGAGGCGCTGCGGCGGGTGGGCATATCGTCCGGCGACAGCAGCCGGACCGTTCCGGCCGGTGCACCGGTGCACATGGCGTCGATCACAATCACACGATCGTATCCGACAAGGCGCTCCATCAGGCGCAGCCCGCCCCAGGTGTTCTCATCGACTTCCACGCCGGGCGCCTCGGCCAGCATCGGCCGCAGCGCTTGCGCCACTCGCAGCCCCACCCCATCGTCCCGCAGGATGGGATTGCCAAGCCCCAGCACCAGAGTCTTCACGTCAAGTGTTTGGTATGTCATCTGTCCACCCCTCGATCGGGCAGATTTCGAGCAAACCAGCCTGGCTCAATCGAACGCATCAGGCGTTCGAAATGAACTGGGTCAGGCTGATCGATGACCTCTCCCTCGGGCCCGCGGATGGTCACTTCCAGCGGCATCTGGCCGGGCAGAGAGTGTGTGGCGCAGCCCAAGCATGGGTCGTAGGCTCGGAAAGCCATCTCGATCTTGTTCAGCAAACCTTCCGACACAACCGTGCCCTTCTGGATCAGAGCCTCGGCCGCTCGCTTGATCGACATGTTGATGGGGGCATTGTTGTTGGTGGTGCCCACGATCAGGTTGACATGGGTCAGGATGCCACGCTCATCGGTCTGGTAGTGATGGGTCAGGGTACCGCGAGGTGCCTCGACGCAGCCGATGCCTTCATCCGGAGTCTCGCGTCGGAAGGACCCGGAAATTCTCACCCGTGATCTCGGGATCCACCGCCAGTTCCACCCAGCGTTCGGTGGCGTAGAGCAGTTCAATCAGCCGTGCCCAGTGCGTGGCCAGGGTGGCGTGTACCGGCTTGCCGCCCAGCGTCTCGTACATCCGCTCATATTCGGCCTGCGCCAACGGGGTGGCCATGCCATCCGCGGCGTTGAGGCGGGACAACGGCGTGGCCTTGTAGACCCCCGAGTCGACCCCGCCCTCGAAGCCCTTCCACCCAATCTTCTTCAGGTAGGGGAACTTGAGGTACGACCAGGGCTCGACGCGCTCGGCGATGTACTCCCGGTACTCGCTGGCCGGGTACTTGGCGTGCTCTTCGCCTTCCGGTCCGACGATGCGGATCATGCCCATCGTAGAAATTGACGAAGATTGTTCTCGTCCACCGTGCCCATGTTGTAGGTTCGGTCGGCATAGGCATCGCTCAGGATCAGGTTCAGGTAGTCCGAGTTCTCCAGCACCACGTCGTTGAACAGTTGAAGGGAGAACTTGGCGAAATCGATGGCCTCCCGGCCCAGATTCTCGATTTCCTGCCGCTGTTCCTCGGTGATGCCGCGGCTGACGCCGCCCGGCACGGCCCAATTGGGGTGAACCGGCCTTCCGCCCATCATCTTGATCAGGTGGTGTCCGTCGGCCCGCATCTTGAGCACCTTGCCGGCGACGTCCATGCCGACTTTCTTGATGATCCCCAGGATGTTGCGCTCGGCGACGGGCGCTTCGGGGCCAACGACGAAGTCGGGGCCGGCCAGCGCGTAGAAGTGGGTGGTGTGGTCGGTGGCGTAGAAGATGCTGTAGAAGAGCTCGCGCAGCTTCTTGGCCGTGGGCGGTGGGTCGACGTGGAACAGCGCGTCGAGGGCCTTGGCGGACGCCATGTGGTGCGCTTCAGGGCACACACCGCAGATCCGGTTGGTGATGTTGGGCATGTCCTCGGCCTGCCGACCGACGCAGAAGCGCTCGAACCCGCGCAGTTCGGGGACTTGCAGGTAGGCATTGGCGACGTCGCCGTCTTCGGTCAAGAAGATGTCGATCTTGCCGTGCCCTTCGAGGCGGGTGATCGGATCAATCGAAACACGTTTCATAGCCACACCTCATCTCACGCGGTTTCGGCCGGCTGGCGCTCGGCGACATGCAGCGCCGAGCGGCGCAGTTCGCTTCCGGCCAGACTGAAGCGATAGAAGCTGCCCACCGTGTCCGGGATGCCCTCGGCGATGATGCGGGCAATTTCCTCCGGATCGTCGCTGTCGAGCACCGAAGCCAGCGCCGACATCATGCGGGCGCCGAAATCATCCACGCCTTCGTTCGGCCCGTAACAGCCGATGCAGGGCGACCCGACTGCGGGGCACAAAGCACCGCAACCATCACGCGTGGCGATGCCGCAGCAGACCAAACCCTGCTCCAGCAGACAGATATCTGGATCAGGGATCACCTCCCAGGTTCGTTTGAAGCCGGAGATCTTCTTCTCGCTTCGCTGCCGCGGGCAACTGTCACACACCGTAGTGTTGGCGCCGATCACCGATCCGGCGTCCGGCAGTTCGCCGTTGACGATGGCCAGGACAGCATCCCAAATGCGCTCCGGCTCCGGCGGGCATCCGGGCAGGAAGTAGTCGACGTCCACCGTCTGGGCCAGGGTCCGCACCGTGTTGTAAAAGATCGGCAGATGCAGAGTTCCATCATCGGTGATCGTCTCGGGTTGGGGCCGGGTGCCATCAGGGTTGTCGAGAGCTCGGATTGTGGCCGTAGACGGTCTCGAAGATCGCTTCCCGATCCGCCAGATTGCCCAGCGCAGGGATGCCGCCGTCGACGGCGCACGAGCCAAAGGCGACCAGCACCTTCGATTTGCTGCGGAGCAGGCGGGCCATGTACTCCTGTTCGCTGGTCCGGATGGCGCCATTGAATAGACAGACGTCGATCGAACCGTCGTCCATCTTCTCGATGTCTTTGACTTTGGCATCCACGGCCACCGGCCACATCACGATGTCGAAGGCCGCTGCCACATCCAGAATCTTCTCATTGATCGCCAGGACGGCGATCTCGCAGCCTCCGCACGAGGCCGCCCAGTAGAGCGCCAGCTTGCCCTTCTCGGTCATCTGGCCACCTCCATTGCCTCTGCGTGCTCTTCGGCGAGGGCCTGGATAGCCTCCTCCGCCTCGGGATCTTTCGCCCAGTAGCCCGGCCAATCCATCGGGCCGAGGGCCCGGATGTCCTCCACCATGTCCCGAATGGCCTGGGCCAACACCCCACCTTCGGCGGCGGAGGCCCACTGCAGACGGATGCGCTTCTCTTCCATGCCGAAGCCCAACAGGGTCTGCTTGAGCATCTCAAATCGCCGCATGGTCTTGTAGTTCTGCTCCTGATAGTGGCATTCGCCCGGATGGCAGCCGGCGATCATCACGCCGTCGGCCCCTTTGGAGATCGCCCGGAGCACGAAGGCTGGATCCACCCGGCCGCTGCACATGACGCGCAGCATGCGGATGTTGGCCGGATACTTCATCCGGCTTGTCCCGGCCAGGTCCGCCGCGCGGTACGAGCACCAGTTGCACAGGAATGCCACAATCTTGGGTTCGAAGGTTGTTTCAGCCATGCTTGAACCGCCTCTCTCAGGCCAGGACCGCGTCATCAGTCGCCGGGAGGGCATCGAAGAGCAGGCCCTCGATCTCGGCGAAGATCTGGTCATCTCGGAAGTGGGCCCCACTGATCGCCTTGGCCGGGCAGGCGGCCACACACGTGCCGCAGCCCTTGCACAGGGCGGTGTTGATGTAGCTCACCCCTTCGTTGGCCAGGAACTCAATGGCGTTGAACGGGCAGAGCTCATTGCAGATGCGGCAGCCGGAGCATCTTTCGGCGTCGATAGTAGCCACAACGGGTTCGATCTCGACGCTTCCCTTGCTGATCATGCCCTGGACCCGGGCAGCAGCTGCCGCTCCCTGAGAAACCGTGTCGGGGATGTCTTTCGGGCCCTGGCAGGCGCCGGCGATGAAGATGCCGTCGGTCATGGTGGCCACCGGATCCAGCTTCGGGTGCCGCTCGGTGAACCAGCCGGCCGCGCCGCGTGAAATCCCGAACTTGAGGCCGACTTCGTCGGCATCCGCTCGGGGCTCGAGCGCCGCCATCAGGATCACCATGTCGACCGGGATGCGGCGTTGCATGCCAAGCAGGGTGTCCTCAGCCTGGATCACCAACTTGCCTTCTTCTTCTGGGGTGCGGGCAATGTCGGTAACCTCGGCCACGCGCCCACGCACGAAGTGCATCCCTTCCTGCAGCAGCCGGTCATAGAACTCTTCGTAGCCTTTGCTCAGCGGTCGCATGTCGATGTAGAACGAGTACACCTCAGCTCCGGTCTTTTCCATCACCAGGTGTCCGAACTTGAGGGCGCTCATGCAACAGATCGCCGAGCAATAGGGGTGATTCTTCTGATCACGACTTCCGACACAATGGATCACGGCCACCGATTTCGGGGTGGTCACGCCGTCTCGCAAGACCAGGGCGCCCTCGGTGGGCCCGGCGGCGTTGCACAGCCGCTCAAACTCCAAGCTGGTGAACACATTGGGGAGCTTGCCGTACCCATATTGAGGCATTTTGCGCGTGTCAAACAGATCGTAACCCGTGGCCAGGATGACGTTGCCCACGTCGAGCGAAATGATTTGGTCTTTCTGCTCCATGTCGATGGCTTCGGTTGGGCAGAACTTCTCGCAGGCCAGGCACTTGCCAGTTTCGAAGAAGGTGCAGTTGACGGTGTCGACCACCGGGAATTTCGGGATCGCCTGAGGGAACGGGCGGTAGATGGCCTTGCGGAAGCCGAGGCCGACTTCGAAGCCCTCGTCCAGCACGTTCTTGGGGCACTTTTCCATGCAGATGCCGCAGCCGGTGCACAGCTCTTCGTCCACGAAGCGGGCCTTCTTGCGGATCCGGGCGTGGAAGCTGCCCACAAAACCCGTGATTTCTTCGACCTCGCTGTAGGAGTAGAGCGTGATGTTGGGGTGCGTCCCCACATCGGACATCTTGGGTGTCAGAATACAGGCCGCGCAGTCGAGCGTGGGGAAGGTCTTGTCGAACTGGGCCATGTGGCCGCCAATCGACGGTTCGCGTTCGCACCATCACCACCTGATAACCCGCATCCGCCAGCTCGAGGGCCGCCTGGATTCCGGCGATGCCCCCGCCCACCACAAGCGTGGTGGAGTCAACCGGCACGTGTTCGGCTACCAGCGGTTCGTGCAGCTTGACCCGCTCGACAGCGGCGGCGATCATCGCCTTGGCTTTTTCCGTGGCGGCGGCCTGATCTTCGATGACCCAGGACACCTGCTCACGCAGGCTGGTCATCTGGAACAGGTAAGGGTTGAGCCCGGCGTTGGCGCAGGCCTTTCTGAAGGTCTTCTCGTGCAGGTGAGGCGAACAGGCCCCGACGACCACACGCGTGAGTCCAAGCTCTTTGATATCCTGCTCGATCAGCTCCTGGCCGAGCGAAGAACACATGAACTTGTACTCGCGCGCGATCACAACCCCTTCCAGGGCTTCGCCGGCCCAGCGTGCGACCTCTTCCACGTCCACGATGCCGGCGATGTTGCTTCCACAATGGCAGATATAAACGCCCACTCTCTCAGTCATGCTGGACCTCCACACGCGCTTTGGGCATCGGCAGAGATTTGTCGTCCCGCTTGCGCCGGGCCGGCTGAGGCGGTTCGGGTGGTGGCACAGTGCCTATCTTGGCCAGCGCGTCCACCGTCGAGACCAGCTCCTGGCCAATCCCCAAGCTGCGAGGCGTCATGCCCATCGCCAGGCCAATGACCTGCGTGAAGTACAGGATCGGCACGTGATACGAGGTGCCGAAATGGCGGTTCATGGCCGCCTGGTAGCCGTCCAGGTTGAGCTGGCACATCGGGCACAATGTGACAATGGCATCCGCTTCGGTGTCGGCTGCGGCCTTGATCAGGCGCCGGATGAGTTCAAGCCCGGAATCCTCGCTGATCTGGCTCATGTGCCCGCCGCAACAATCGGCCTTGAGCGGGTAGTCCACCACCTGGGCACCAAGCGCTTCGAGCACCCTGTCCAGCGAGGTGGGATTCTCAGTATTCTGCGACCCGTTGCTGAAGTCCGGCCGCACGACCATGCATCCGTAGTACGGGGCCAGCTTCAATCCGTAGAGCGGTCGCGTGGTCGCTTCCGCCAACCTATCCAGCCCGACGTCTTGATAGATAACGTCCAGCAAATGGCGAACGTGTAGGGTGCCCGGCTCGTACGAGAGCCCGCCCTCCGCCAGCGCTTGGGTTACCCGCTCGGCCAGGCCATTATCCAACCCGAGATATTTGTCGGCCTTGCGCAAATTCAAGTAGCAGGCGCTGCAGGGGGCAGTCAGTTCAGTCACGCCTTCGTTCTTGGCCGCCTGGGCCAGATTGCGCGCGATCAGGCTGTAGGCAGCGGTTTGATTGAGGGCAAGGTACTCGGTAGCGCCGCAGCAGTTCCAGTCTTCGATTTCGACCAACTCCAGTCCCAGCGGCCCGGCGATGGCGCGTGTGGACAGGTCGTAGGCGGCGGCATTCTTCTCCAACGAACAACCGGGGTAGTAGCTGTATTTCATGCCTGCGCCTCCAGTTCCTTGGCTCTGGCAAGGATCTTCTTGAGGCCGTCGATCCCCTTGATTCGCGTCGGCGTCAGGGCCATGCGGCCCTTGGTCACCAGTCCGATGCCCATATCGGCTAGCTTGAACGCACCCAGTGGATTGTGGCGAAGCATGTGGATGCCCATCAAGCCGAGCTCAAAGGAGCGCCCGTAGTTTTCGACCCAACCGATAAAGGTCTTGGAAAAATCCGGGGCCCTCGAGTCGTCGTAGCAGCCTTCCTTGACGGCCATCTGTTTCAGGGTGTACATGATCTCGGTAATGGGGATCTCCTTGGGGCAGCGCTCCGTGCAGCGGTAGCACGATACGCAGTACCAGGGCGTGTTGCTCTTGAGCACCTCATCTCGCATGTCGGCGTTGATCATGGCAAACAACTGGCGCGGGCGTGTGGTCCATATCACCGGCCGAAGGGCACGACCCCCCGCACGTGCCGCACTGCAGGCAAGTCTGGAGCGCGGCACCCCCTGGGACCGCAGAGATGACCTGATCCATGAAGGCGTTGTTAGAGTTGGCTCGGTGCATATGTCACCTCAATCGCTTGTGGCCACCGCGCGCTGCCGGCAGGCAGGGCACGGCAGAACGCCAGGTCGGATGCGGCTTGGTTGTCGTTGATCAGCAATGCGTAGTGGAGAGAGGACCTTCGGCGGCCAAGACGGGGTGTCCTGCGCGCCTTCGGAGAAGTCTGTGGACCCTCGAGGTCGTGACGTCTTCTTTCGTAGTAGAGCCTCTAAGCCTGGTGAACGGATATTGTCGGTCACCTACCCTCACCAACAAAAGAGCCGCTCTACCTCTCGAGAACCGGGCTACGCCTTGCCTGATACCACCCCTGGGGATAGCTTCTTTGCCGCCTTCCCCTCATAGCCTCCTATACTATGTGACAGATTTCACAAATCGTCCCTACTAACTCTTCACCAAGGGGGCATGACAAATGTCACTTTGTGAAATTTATCACAATCTACAAGGGCTGTATGTTGTCCGACCGGGACTTGTGCGCTGCTTGTTAGGGAAATAGCTTGCGGAGGAACTGCGCAGGGGCTGTGTTCAGGTTGAGTGCCGGAAGGGGAGCAGGGCTCTCCAGAACCTAGTCTTCCAGTTCAAGAGTCAGTGAGGCGACGATCTCCCGGACAGCGCTGTCGAGCGCTGGCGATGCGCCGTACATGGCGGACCCCTTCCGATCCGCCTGGCGTACGGCATCATCCTCAGGCAACGTACCGAGGACTCTCAATCCCGGGGAGTTCTCGAGGACAAAGGAACGATCCGTGTCATCCCGGATCTTGCTGCCAACGAGGTAAATGCGATCCAAGCCGATGTCCTGGCCGAGGTGCTTGATCTGGTCGGCCGTTCCCAGACTGCGCAGCGTCGGTTCGACCACCACCAGCATGGCATCCACGGCGTCGGCCGTGGCCCGCCCGAGGTGTTCGACACCGGCATACATATCCAAAAGGACGACCTCGTCCCTACGAAGCAAGATGTGGGTGATCAGGGCCCTGAGGAGCGTGCTCTCCGGACAAATGCAGCCGGAGCCCCCCGATTCGACCCCGCCCAGCTCGAGCAGTTTGACCCCGTCATGGATGGCCGAGAAGCGATCCGGCAGATCGTCGACGCGAGGGTTGAGTTTGAAATAGCCGCCATACGAGCCCGGTTCAGCGCCGGTCCGTTCCAGGATCAGTTGGTCCATTTCGGAGATGGGGGAGACGGTGGCCAGGGCGGCCGAAGGAAACCCGAGCGCAGCCCCAAGGCACGGTGATGGGTCGGCGTCGATGGCCAGCACTGAGCGGCCCGCCTCGGCGTAGGATCCGGCCAGCAACGCAGTCAAGGTCGTCTTGCCCACCCCGCCCTTGCCTGTGATGGCAAGTTTCAATCCATCCTCAGCCATGGACCAAGCATAGGTGCGCCCATCAACCCGCACCAGTGACATAACTCGTCCCGGTGCATGACAGATGGAATACAGATTGACGTGTTGGGCTAGGGGCCATGCCCCAAGAGCCAGAAACTCGACGGCGGCCCCTGATCGAGGCCGCCGTCGCACTCCCCCGGCATGGCTACTTTGCCCGCCCACCAAGCCGGGCGAGTGAACTGGCTCAGAAGTTCTCGAGCAGATACTCGTACGCGGTCAAGGCTGCCTTGGCGCCCTCCCCCACGGCGATCAACACCTGTTCGGCGAAGACGTCGGTCACGTCACCGGCGGCAAATACCCCATCGACCCCGGTCTGGTTGACCGCATCGACCTTGATCCGACCCATGTCATCCAGCGGCACAAGATCGGCCACGGCCTCGGAGCGCGGCTTGAGCGCCAACTCGACGAAGAACGCTTCGGCTTCCAGCTCGCGTCGCCCGCCGTTCTGGCTGACTACCAGCTTGCGCGCGTGCGAGTCACCCAGCACTTCCTCCACCCGGTAGCCTTCCAGGACTTCGACCTTGGGATCGTTGAGGATCTTCTGCCCCAGGGCCGAATCGAGTTCACCATGGGACGGGGCTACCAGGGTCACCCTTTTGGCGATGTGCGCCAGTTCGGCAACCGAGCGCAGCGCCAGCTTCGTATCACCGATGACGCACACCTCGCGGTCGATGAACAACGGAGCATACGACACGGCGCTGTAACACAGGCCGCGCATCATGAACTCTTTCTCGCCCGGGACGTCCATCAGGGTTCCGATGGCCCCGGTGGCCACGATCACCGCACGCGGCATCGTACGTTTCGCCACCCGAAGTGTGGACGCGGAAGCCGCCGTTGTGGCGCTCGACTTTCTCCGCCTTGTCGAATTGGCGGGCGAAATCGAGGTACTCGACCTCGTTGACAAAGCGATTGACGGTCTCCTCGCCATTGATCACCAGATGCTTCTCGACAAACGGCAGCTGGAGCCGGTAGTTGGTCTTCCCGCCCAGATCCTTGGTAATCATCAGGACGTTGAGGCGCTTGCGCAAGGCATACGACGTGGCGGTCAGGCCAGCCGGCCCTCCGCCGAGCACAATCAGGTCGTACATGGCATCATTCTCCTTCAGGCAGCCCTACTCGTCCGGATCGGCGATGAACCCTTCGCTCATCATGGTCTTGGTCAGATTTCGAGCTCGCCCAATGATCTGGGCGGCGTTCTCGAGCTCCTCCTCGTAGGTCATCGGTTTGCGGGCAATGCCTTCTTCGACCGCCTTGGCGGCCACCGCCGCCGCCTCCCGAGGAAAGACCTTCCAGTCGTCCATCGTCGGCAGAATGTGGGTTGGGCTGAGTCCTTGCTCATCGGCCATGTCCGCCAGGGCATGCGCCGCGGCGTGGCACATGGAATCGGTGATGGTGGACGCCCGAACATCCAAGGTGCCCCGGAAGATTCCTGGGAAACCGAGGGAGTTGTTCACCTGGTTCGGGAAGTCCGACCGCCCGGTGGCGATGATGGCCGCCCCGGCCTCCTCCGCCTCCCACGGCCAGATTTCGGGCACAGGGTTGGCGCAGGCGAAGACAATGGCGTCCTTAGCCATTTTGCGAATCCAGTCGGTCTGCAGCGTGCCCGGGCCCGGTTTCGACAGGGCAATGACCACGTCTGCCCCATCCAGAGCCTCGGGGATGTTCCCTTCCCGGCCTTCTTCGTTGGTCGACTGGCAGAAACGCCACTTGTCCACGTACTCGGCTTTGCGCAGTTCGAGGTCCTTGCGGTTCTGGTTGAGGATCCCCTTGCTATCCACCACACGGCAAAGGCCCGGTGTAGCGCCGGCGCTGAAGATCAGCCGGGCGCAAGCCACGTTGGACGCGCCCGATCCGACGAACACGATCTGGGCATCTTCCATTTTCTTTCCGACGATCTTGAGCGCGTTCAGGAGGGCCGCCAAGGTTACCGTGGCTGTTCCCTGCTGATCGTCGTGCCAGATCGGAATCTCGGCGCGGGCCCGGAGGGTGTCCAGGATACGAAAGCACTTCGGCTGGGAGAGATCTTCCAGGTTCACTCCGCCGAAGCCAGGCTGGATCAGGGCCACCGTCTCGATGATCTTGTCCGGGTCCTTGGTGTCGAGCATGATCGGCCAGGCATCCACCCCGCCCAGGTATTTGAACAGCAGGGCCTTGCCTTCCATGACCGGCATGCCCGCCTTGGGGCCGATGTCGCCCAGGCCGAGGACCCGGGTCCCATCAGAGACCACCGCCACTGTATTCCATTTGTGGGTGTATTCGTAGACCAGCTCGGGGTCCTTCTCGATGGCCCGGCAAGGTTCAGCCACCCCGGGCGTGTACCAAATGGCGAAATCATTGAAGTCTCGGACGCGGGCCTTAACCGCCACCTCCACTTTCCCCCTGTAGAACGGATGGAGCCGCATTGCGTCCGCCGAAGGCTGTTTCGCCTTGGCCAGCAAGGCATCGATGTCGTGTGCGTCTAACTTCTCGGCCATGGCACATCTCCTTTGCGGCGGACGCGAGATGCGAACTCGTGCCGCGCTTGCCCATGGACGGCGACGGCCGCCGCCCGGCTAGAGCCGCAGGTATGAGTCGGCGTAGATCACTTTGTTGAGCAGCACCTGGACCGTCTTCCAAATGTCCGTCTGGTCGGGGTCGTTCATATCCACGTCTTCTGGCTGGAGCTCGCCGCCCGCCTGAACAGCGTCGAACAGCTTGAGGTACAGTGAATTGACCGGCGTGCTGCCGTCGCGCGTTTCAACCGCGTGGATGGCGCCCATCAGCTCCTCGTCCATCGGATCCAAGATGGCAGCATCCAGCCCGGCGCCCATCAGCATGACCATGTAGACACGGTTAAGCAGCGGCCGGCCTTCATGCGGCACCTGGTTGGAGACGTTGGAGAGGCCGACCACTGTCTGCGGTGGCGGATCGGCCGTCATCTTGAGCATGCGCACGGTTTCGATGGCGTGCGGGACATACTCCTGGCAACCGGAGACGGTGAGCACCAGCGGGTCAATGTACAGCTTCTCCATCGGCAGCCCGACCTCTTCGGCGCGCGGGATCAGCTTCTCAAGCGCAATGCCGACCCGCGCATCGGCGGAGACCGGAATTCCGCTCTTCTCCATACACAGAGCGATCAGCCCGGCGCCGTATTCAGCCGCCAAGGGGGGCACGTTCGCCAGCCGCTGTTCCTCGGCCGAGGTGGAGTTGATGATGGTGTTGGCGCCTGCCTTCTTCAATCCGGTCTCGATCGCTTCCAGGTTGGTGGTGTCAAAAGAAAGCGTCATCCCCGGCACGGCTTCCTGCATGCAGTCCACCAGCCAGTCCATGACTTCCGGGCCGGATTTCTTCTGGGGCCCGATGTTGAGATCCAGCGCGTTGGCGCCGGCTTCTTTCTGCTTGCGCGGCCAGATCGACGAAGAACCCGCCGTCTTTTTCCGCCAGCGCTTCCTTGACCCGCGGGGAAATGATGTGGATGTTTTCGCCGATGTTGTACATGCCTCGCCTCCTGTCCGGGTCGTCGGCGCGCGCCGGCGCTCGGTAGCTAGATCTCTTCCGCCAGCTTGCGCATCAATTGCGTCGATGGTATCCCACGCCGCTGAAATCGCCGTTCAGAGAGAGCAGCGATTCACCCAGCGCATCGTTCTGGTTGATCTGTGCGTCGGCCGGGACCATGGCCAGGACCTCCACAGCCGAGCGCTTCGATGGCGTCCTTCAGCGGCTCCGGGATCTCGCCCTGCACACGATTGACGATCAGCCCCATCCGGCGCACGTCCACGTCGACTTCGCTCGCCATCTGGGCGATCGACGAAGCCGCCTTCATGCCCACGAATGGTGGGATCGGTGACGATCAGAAGCAGATCGACCCCCTTGGTCGTGCGGCGGCTGATGTGCTCCATGCCGGCTTCGTTGTCAATGACAACGTAGTCGTAGCCACCCTCCAGCTCGTCCACCACCTGTCGGAGAAGATGGTTGACGGCACAGTAGCAGCCCTGCCCCTCCGGCCGGCCCATGGCCAGCAGGTCGACCCGTTCGCCCTCCTCAAGCGCCATGTGGATTTCGCGAGTGAGGAAATCCTGCCGGCTGACGGTCACACCCAGTGTTCCCGACATGGCCGGGTCGGTCATGCCTTCCCGGATCTCGCCGACCGTCAAGGGCATCGGCGAGGCCGAGGGCCAGGTGCAGGTTGGTGGAAGGATCGGCGTCGATCGCCAGCACGGCACCTGCACCGTGGCGGACGAGCGACTTGATGATCAGGGCGCTGACGGTCGTTTTGCCCGTCCCGCCCTTACCAGCTAACGCGATGGTCTTTGGTCATGAGGCTGCCTCTACCGTCTCCTGGATTCCGCTGTCATGCATTACCGTTGGTGGGGGCATGGCGCTCCCAAACTTCCGCCACATTCGGGAAGCGTGCGATCTCGGTGTGCGGGCAGAAACAGGGCCGCCGTGAAGGCTTCATAAAAGGAGTTGTCAGCTGACAGCTCGACATAGGTCATACTGCGGGCGACAGCCTCGGCTCGCTGACGGGCAACCCGCGAGAGCAGTGATGCGTAGGCCCCCAGCACAGCCGTGTTGCCCAGGAATTGGAATCTGTCCCACGGCAGATCGGGGAGCAAACCGATCTGCACCGCCTTCTCGACATTGATGTACTTGCCGAAACGCGCCACCGACCAGGACCTGTTCGACGTCGGCCAGATCCACACCCACACTGGCCGCCAATACGCTGAAGCCGGCGTAGATGGCGCCCTTGGCGCGCATCAGATTGTCGATGTCCACTTTGGTCAGGACGATGTCCCGCCCGGTCTCCGTTTCCTCGCCCAGGCGACGACGTACTCAGGCCCATGGTCGCCGACTCGCACCCGGTTGGTCCCGATATCGAGCTTGAAATTGCCCCCCTTGTCCACCACCCCCGTTACAAAGAGTTCGGCCAGCAAGGAGATGAGACCCGAGCCACAAATGCCACGCGGCTTGGTCTCGCCAATCACCCGGATCGTCGGCTCGAAGGTTTCGGTATGGACCCAGACCTCTTCAATAGCGCCGATGGTGGCCCGCATGCCGTCTACGACGCCAGCACCTTCAAACGCCGGCCCGGCCGAGCAGGCGCAGGTCACCATCCAATCGCGTGTCCCCAGAACCATCTCACCGTTGGTCCCGATGTCGATGAAGAGCGTCAGCGCGTCTTGATCGACCAAACCCGACGCAAGGACGCCGGCGGTGATGTCCGCCCCAACATAGGACGCCACCCCAGGGAGACAATCCACCATCGCCAGCGGATGCACGTTCAAACCGATTTCGGACGCCAACACCGGGGCCGGCAGGTTGACTGTGGGGATGTAAGGGGTGAGGCGGATGCTTGCCGGCGGCAACCCGAGGAACAAATGGATCATGGTCGTGTTTCCGACCACGCTGACCTTGCTGATCGACGTCGGGTCGATCCCGGTGCGAAGTCGCATCCGGTCCAGAAGCTCGTGCGTCGTATCGCGAACCCTTGCAGCAAGCTCCGCCAAGCCATTGTTCTTGCTGGCGAAGACGATCCGCGAGATAACGTCCTCACCGCAGCTGATCTGCCCGTTGTATTCGGCCGCCGAGGCCAGCACTTCGCCGCTTTCCAAGTCCACCAAGTAGGCGCTCACGGTCGTCGTGCCGATATCCAAAGCCATCCCGATGGGCCGCAACCGCTCGCTGGCGACATCGATCAGGCGCGCCGGCCCGTCCGGTCGGGTCCAATCATCGGTCTCCAGCAGACAGCCATGGCTTCCATTCCGCTTCGCGCAGCGCCTGGCTCAGACGGCGCAGCACCGGCAGTGGGACCCGCACATTGGGAAGGCCCGCCGCCTCCAGCGCCCTTGTTGAGACGAGCCAGGTCATCCAGATTGTCGTCGATGGTCGGCTCAGTGAGGTTCGAGCTGGAGGGCGCGGACGGTCTGAACCGCTGCGGCATCGTAGTCGAAAGGAATTTCGACCTTGCGCGCCGTCCTGTCGGTCACCAGGCGCCGCACCACCTCTTCCTGCTTGAGCATGGTCAGCTCGACATCGCCCTCGACTACGGTCTGGCAGGCCAGAGCATAGCCGGCCTCCAGATCCTCCGGAGACAAACGGATGGTCGAGCGCCGCCGGGCACCGGTTCCATTCAGTACCACCGCGCAGCGACCGCAGCGCCCCTGGCCGCCGCAGGGCTGCTGGAAGGCAATCCCGGCCTGACGGATGGCCTCGACCAGCAAGGCGCCAGTGGGGACCTCGACGGTTGTGTCTAAAGGATGGAGTGTGACTCGATGGGTGGCCAAAACCTTCTCGCGATCTCAGACCTGATGGAAGAAGACCGGGCTAGCCGTTGTAGGAGTCACAGATCATGTCCGTGACCCTGGCGGCTTCGACCTTCTCTTTCTCCTGGAACCAGCGCGGCAGCGCCAAGGCTTCGCAGGCCGCCTTGCCGGCCAACTGGACTATGGCGAGAATGTCGACTTGATGGCCGCACGCCGCCATGCAAGGCGGCCACTCCCCGCAAGCCGCGCATGCCGCGGCTGCCCGGGCAACTTCCTGAGGCTCGTAGCCGACATAGGGATCTTTGCTGGTCACCAGCGCCGTCGTATCCATGGGACGCCTCCTGGTGCAATGTCCGGCCTCACGGCCTCATGACCACATGGCTTTGAGATAGCCGGAGATATCAACCGCCTCGCGCGGGCCAACCATGATTTCCCACCCTTGAAGCTCCTCCTCGAGTTCGCCGGAGAGCACGGCCACCTGGCCCGGGATGATCAGTTTGCGATGGGAGACCTTCTCCTCCGTGCCGAAGCCCTTGACTGCTTTGGCGATGCGGTCGGCGTCGAAATTGCCGGCGGCCCATGCTGTGAGCACGCTCATCCCCTCGGCATCGGCGACCAGCAGCCAAGCGGGCCAGCCCGAGCTTTCCACCTCGTTGGCGACCGAGAAGTAGGTGATCGAGAAGTTGGTGGTCACCATCACTGGCGCCTTGTCATCCGGCGAATTGATCTCGTACAGCCCCGGCTGGACCTGGATCGGCTTCTGCGGGTCGGTATAGATGTTTTCCCTGAGAACCATCAGAGGATAGAGGGCGGCCGGATCGAAGGCCTCGACGACAATGAAGCCGGCATACTTGGCAATGTGCTGGGCCGCCAAGAGCGAGGCGTCGCGCCCGGCGTCTCGACCGGGGAAGGTGATCACCGGAAATCCGAGCGGACGGAAGTTCGACTTGATGGCCAGCCGCCGGATGGCGGTCAGCGTTTCCAAACCTTCATGGAACCCTTCGATCTCGGGATCGAGCACGATGTCCTGCAGCCCGCCATCGATCAGCTTCTGAGTCAGCTCGGTCAGTGCTTCCAGTGTGCCGGCCTTCGCCACCAGGGGGACCTGGTGCTCCTTGGCCAGCGCCGCCATCTCAGAAGCATTACCGGCCTCGGCGGCATAGAGCAATGGGCGCTTGCCCTTGGCGGCCTCCAGCCCAGCCTTGGCCATGGCCGGATCCGAGGCAAGCAGGATCAGGGGCTTCTCGGTTGCCGATTGAGCCGCCGACACTGCAGCAGCAAATGTCGGGCCATCGACACCATCCGAGTCAATCGCAAAGCCATCCAACGCCAAGGTGATGCCCACGTAGTCAACCTGGTAGGCGGATGCCTCGGCAACGAGCGCCTTGATCTTGTCCTCGCCGTCAGCCGCCTTGATGCGCAGGAACAATCCCGGCTTGTGATAGAAGGTTTTTTCGTGCCGGAAAAGCACCGTTTCATTGCCGACCTGTACCTTGCCGTCGCCTCCGCTCAACTCGACCAAACGGATCGGGGGCGCCGAGGCTGCCGCCAGTTTGGTGGCCGCCTCTTCACTGACGTGCGGGCAATCCTTCAATTCAGCCTGCTTCGCGGCGAGTTTCATGGCGAAGGCGAGACACGTTGGATAGCTGCAGTCCTTACAGTTTGTCTGGGGCAGCAGCTTGTAGATTTCGAGACCTGTCAATGGCATCGATCTGCCTCCACCTCGCCTAGGCCACTTCGACGGGCTGCATCAGCTCTGCGGTGACAGCCCGCAGCCGACGCAGCGTTTCCGGATGCCGGACAACGACAACATCCGCACCGGCATGGATCAGACTGGAGGCAGTGATCGCCTCCCATTCGAGAGCCCGCTTCTCCCAGTCACCCCAGCCTTCAGGCACGCCCTCACCGACCTTGGACTCCTTGACCTTCCATGTCTCGGCGCCCGGGGTGACGATCATCGGCAGCTGGGTCATGGCGTCCCCCTGAAGCGCAGCCAGTCTCAGGCGCTCCATCACGGAATAGCCGTATTCGATCCCATAACCAAGCGCACCCGTGGTTGGATCCATCAGGATGCGCTCGAGGGGGAGACCCATGTCGGTGATGAGGATCACCAGTTGTTTGGAAAGATTAACGTCCATCGGCGTGGACGACTGGACCAGCTGATCGTTGGCCATGGCTGCCGCCACGATCGTGCGGTAGTTCTTGTCTTCACACAGGCCGAGGACCAGTTTCTCACCCTTGCCTTCTTCGGCTACCGGCACCAAAAGTTCGTTGTCAAGCTCGGCCTGACCGGGACCTATGACGACCACCGGCAGCCCGCAGGAATCGAGCACTTTACGCAGCGCGGCGCGAACATGTTCGGGGGTATTGGGCGCGCCGTCAGCCGTTGTAAGGCTGAGCACGAGATAGATAAGGTCAGCGCCTGCGTCTTCGGCGGCTTTCGCCCAGGCGCCGGGATCGTCCATCGCATCGCCCCACGCCTCATACAGAAGCGGCGACCAATCATCCGGCTTCCTGTCGACTATTTCGACGCCGATGACGGGTGAACGAGCCGTCTTGCCGTCGAAGTCAAGAAACGGCATGCACGCCTCACCACCGACGGTAATGGTCTTGGTCCGGGTCCCGCCTTGGTCAGCCGTGGCACCCAGGGTGACTTCGCGCACGCTGCCGGCCCATTTGTCCTTTGGTATCTCAACGGTCATGGGACTTGACGACCTCGCTTTCTCTCGGATTCCAGGCCGTCTCCGGGGGACGGGCCGAGCGGGACCCTCCCCCGGAGACGAGCCGTTACAGCCTAAAGCAGTGACGGCATCGCCAATGCCGGATGTTCCTTCTCGGTCAAGAACTGCATCAGCGGCTCAACCTCGGTGCAAACCGTCCCGTCGGCGATCCGATCGATCAGACCGGGATCACCTTCGCGCTCAGCCACTTCCCGCAGTTGATCCGCCATCTGGGTCTTCAGGTTCTCCGACATCCAGACGATGCGTTTGAAACCGCCATCGGCCGATATGAACTTGGGGCTCAGGATGTAGTACTTGCCGTGCCCCATGATCCCCGGCGTCTGGAGCCCACCGCCTGCCATGCCTGCCAGGGTGGAGAACGTCATCCCGGCGGGCGTCATGCCCGTGTCCTCACGGCTGACGATCATGATCCCGTTGGCCTCCGGGATGACCATGGCGATGCACTCGAAGCAGCCGCAGGCCGTCATCGGGTTCTCCATGATCGAGTACATGGAGACCACCGGAACGGTGCCGTGCGAAGCCAATTCGGCGTACTCGTTGATCCCGTCGTAGTAGCCCTTGTCAGCGTCCAGCATGCTGCCCTTGACGATGGGCTGATTGGGACCGGTGGGGTTGATCTGGTTGGAGGCCTTGCAGTCAAGCCAATTGTAGGCACCACACAGGCCGAGACGCTCCGGGCTGACAATGCACACGTGATCGGGTGCAAAGGACTGGCACAGTGTGCACGAGTAGAACTCGGAGACCGATTCATCGGTCATCGATCCGATACGTTCGTTGCGCTCCTCATAGGCGAGGCGCGCCTTGTCGAGCCATTCAGTGTAGAGCTCTGGCTGCGTCAGGATCTTCACCTGCACCTTATCCACGATGGTGCCAAAATCGCCATGGAAGCGCGCGTGCAGGATCTTGCCCAGGTGCTCCAGGTTGAATCCCTTTTCGGCAGCACCATTGCCGATACGGATCCAGGCGATATCCCGCTGGCCGATGTGCTGGATGCCGGAGGCGCCATTGACAAAGTAATGGATCTGGCGCTCCAAGACCGGCTCGAAATCGGTCTCCATCTTGCGCCCGGCCACTTCGACCAGGATCCCAAGATCCATGTTGCCCTGGGGCTCGATTTCGTCAAAGTTCGGCCCAATGACCTCGATCTTGCCGTCCTCGACTTCGTCCATCTCGGCCATGCGCAGATACTCGAAGGCCCGGCTGTGCTTGCCGCCGAACTCGACCCGCATGTCCGTTTTGCGGACCACTTCGCCTTCAAAGGCGGAGCCGTAGGGCACGGGCACAGGGACTTCGGTGATGCGGATCTTGACGCCTGCGGACCTCGATCGCTTCCTGAACCAGCTTGGCAGCCTTCGCCTCTTCCGTTTCGGCCTCGATCTCATTCCAGGGCCTCGAAATCACGTGCTCGTACTGGGTCACGCCGGTCGGCAGGATTTCGGGAATGATCGTGTCGGCGATCACCGGGAAGCCGTAGGAGATGGCACCGGCGGCGGTGGCGTACTTGAGGTCATCGACCTCGCCCAGGGCCAGCACGAAAGCGAAGACGCGGTACTTGTTGTAAAGCAGGATGTCTCGCCATTGGCCGCCCTTCTTGCCGCCGAAAGTGAGCGCCGAGCGTGTGGCGAAGCCCAGTGGATAGATGGCCGACATCGTGTCCCGCCCGAAGGGGACGATGTAGGTGTCGTAGCCCATCTCCACGCCTTCCTCGGCGAGCTGGTCGATGATCGAGCGACCGTTGACGTTGCCACACAGGAAGGTGAGGATGTTGCGCTTCTGGAGTTCGCGCACGATGGCCACGGCGGCTTCGTTGGAGTGCGCCGCGCCGACGATGGCCGCGAAGCCGGGCATGCGTCCGTCCACCAACTGAATGCCCCACGAGCGCAGTTGAATGTCGTCGATCGGGCCGTTCAGGTGGCCGTTGGCTTTGGCCCCACCTCCGTTTCCATTCTCATCAGGGCTGGTGAACGAGGTCGCACCGGCCAGTGTCAGACCGGGGTAGGCCTCCGGTTGTTGACCGTAGGCGAAGCGAATGGCTTCGATGACTTCTTCGGCCAGTAGAGTAGCCATGCCGCTGTCGAGCGTCTCGCCCAGGTAGGGGGTCCACAGGTGATCCTGCGGCAAAGGATGAAGCAGGCTCATGGCATGCTCCATCACCGGCTGAAGATCCTCCAGCTTGCTGACCTCCCGGCCCAACATGCCCAGGATGACCGGCAGGTAGTAGGCCGTGTTGGGGAACGCGACTGGCGTTTCCGGCCCTTTCTCTTCGATCGCCCGGCTCAGGAGACCGTTGGCCTCATCGACGACCATGTTGGCGCCCTGGATGGCGCGGGTTGCGATATAGCGTGACATGTCGCCCGCCTCCCTAGTTTTCAGCGGCCCCGTAGGCCGCGCCGATGCGCTCTTCCAACGGGATGGTCAGGAGCTGGGTCATCCGAACGTCGCCACTCTTGCCCCATTGGCTCGGGTCATACGCTGCCAACCCAAGCTCTTTGCGTTTCTTGTCGATGTGGGCCAGAGCACGCTCGACGATGTCCTCGGCGCTGGCGATGAACTCAAGCCGTCCGCCGACCTTCTCTTCCCAGCCTTCGGTGATGAGCCGCGTGACTTCCTCCGAGCCTTCCACCGGGCTCTCGTGGCCCATGATCACGTAGGCGCCCGAGGCAACGGCGTAGGTGGCGATCGAAATCGCCTTTTCGCTCATCCACTCCGGCGCCATTCCGACGGCGGGGATGTCGCTGATGTCGTCCCCCAAGCCGGATTCGGTGGCCATCTGGGCCAGCACGGTCAGGATGCGGGAGTTGTCGACGCACGAGCCCATGTGCAGCACCGGCGGCATACCGACCGCTTCGCATACCTCTCGCAGGCCGGGACCGGCGAGTTCGAAAGCCGCTTCCGGCACCATGAAGCCGGCCTTGGCGCAGGCGATGGCGCCGCAGCCCGTCTCCACCACCAGCACATCGTTCTTCAAGAGCTCGGCGGACCACGTCTTCGTGGAGGGCATCATGCATAACCCGCGGATTGTTGCAGCCAATGTTGGCCACTACCCCGCGAATGCGCCCGCTGATGATGGCATCGTTCAGCGGACGAAAGGAGCCGCGGTAGGCGCCGCCCAGGGCGTATTCGATGTACTCGTGCGAGAAGCCCGGAATCAGCTCGGAGACCGCATCGGGAATTCGGGTCTGCTTGGCGTTCGGGATAGCGGTCGACCGCCCGCTTGATGATCTCCTTGGCGATCTCCATCGCCCGATGCTCGTCGAACTCGATGTGGGTCGCCCCGGTGATCTTGGCCTTGGGCGAGGTGGTGATGATCTCGGTGTGGAACTTCTCCGCCAGGGGGACCAGCGCCTGCATAATGCACTGGATATCGACCACCATGGCCTCGACGGCGCCGGTCAGGATGGCCAGCTCCTGCTGGAGGAAATTGCCCGCCAGGGGAATCCCCTGGCGCATCAGCGTCTCGTTGGCGGTGCAGCAGATGCCGCTCAGGTTGATCCCGTTGGCGCCCTTGCTAGCGGCATATTCGAGCATCTCCGGGTCCTGCGAGGCAGCCACGATCATCTCGGACAAACGTCGGCTCGTGCCCATGAATGACAATGTTGACTTCGTCATCGCGCAGAATGCCCAAGTTGGCGGTGGAGACCATCGGCGCCGGCGTGCCGAACAGGATGTCCGACAGATCGGTGCCGAGCATCGAACCGCCCCACCCATCACCCAAGGCCGTGCGCAGCGCCTGGTTCAGAATATGCTCGGCGTCCTGGTCGTTGCCGACATGCGTGCGGTGCAGGGTTTCGACGATCTCGCGATCGATGTTCCGTGGTCCGATCCCAAGTTCCTTCCAGATCTTCTGACGCTTTTCCGGCGCCCGCTGCAGGTAGATCACTTGCCCTTCGGGCTTACCAAACTCAGCCAGGGCTGCTCGTGCGACGTCCTCCGCCAGCTCGTTGATCGGCCGATCCAAGCCCTGGACCCCCAGGTAGCCGGCCACTTCGCGCAGCTTGCCGGGGTCTCGGATCTCGTAGTCGGGCGCTTCGCCTCGGGCGGCGGCCAGAAGCGTGTAGGCCAGATCGCGCCCGTGATCGGAGTGGGCAGCCGCTCCGGCGGCCACCATGCGGGCAAAGTTGCGGGCAGCGATCGTGCTGATGGTGGCCCCGCAGATGCCCGTCTGGCCCTCCTTCACCAACCGGCACGGCCCCATGGAACAGTTCCGGCAGCAAAGGCCGTCGCTTCCAATCGGGCAGGCCGCCATGGCGTCGGCGCGCGAGAAGGCCGTTTCGTAGCCGCCTTCGGCGGCGAACTCGAGGAGCTCAATGGTTGCTCGATCTCGGCTGGATTCTTCCGGTGTCCTGGTCTTCTTAGGCATTTTCCCGCCTCCCACTCTCAGTACCGGCGGTGTTCGCCGGACATCTCCAAATCGGCCTGATTGGTCTTGCTGACGCGCTGGTCAAATTTGACCCATTGAGGATCGCGTCCGATGGCTTCGCGCTGAACAAGAATGGCAGCACGGCCTCGCCAACGGGGTAGCCCGCCCCGACCACGGCGCCTTCAATAGCGGTGGCATCCGTTTTGTTGCGGGTCGTAGGTCACGACGGCTTGCTTGCTAGGCCGAACTGGCATAGACCTCCGACACGCCATCCAGGGCGAGCAAGGCGTCGCGCAAGATCATGACGTGATGGTCCGCGTACAGCGTCGGCAGGTTGAGGACGATCTTCTCCATGGCTTCCATCTCCTTCGGGCCTGTCCCTCTCAAGTTGGTCAGTCGACGAAACCACCCGGTCTGAAATAGCCCGGTTGGACGTGTTCACCCAGTGCTTCTCGAAACGCCTTCTTGACGATATTGCCTGAGACGTGCATCAGCGTGTCCTGGTAATCCCGATCGATGTTCATGCTGGCCAGGCACGGATAATGATGGTGCATCAGAGCCGCCGCCTCGGGTGCGTCGGCTACGGGAACCCCGAGCAGATTTTCAGCAATCGACAACGTGCAGCCGCAGGCCGCCTGACGCACGACCACTACTTTGGAGATGCGTCCGTCCTCGACCTCGACCTGGACCAGTGGTTTGCCGAAGCGCGCCGCGAACCTCTGGATGATCGGGGTCGTCGTAGGCGGCAACCAGCGGGTACACATTGACGGAATCCTGGGTCAGAGAACAGAACGGTTTGGGGAAGAACGCCGGCACCCCCATGGCCTCCAACCATCCCTTGAGCTGGTTGGCCAGACCATCCGGCAGGGCCGTTTCGCGATCGATCGGGGCGATGACCGCCTTGGCCCCGCACATGCGAACAGCGTCGGGCACAAGCTGCGCCAGGCCGGGTGTGTCTCCCAGAGCCAGCACCAAATCGGCCGCCGGGAGCTTCTCAGGCAAGAAATCGGCGGGGTCGTCCACCACCAGCGGCATCGCCGGCGGCGCCGACCAGGCATTAATTTGCCAATCCGGGGATCCGGCGCGCAAATGCGACACAATTCGCTCTCCCCATAAACCCTGGGTGAGAGCGAGGAGTTTCAATGTCCCCTCCCGAGAATCAGGAAAACCTGCCGCCATATCCCCTCGCAAGGCACGCCGACGAATGAACGCCTTGACTGTTAAGTATTGAAATGGGGCCCGTAATCCTATAGTGGGGATTGTCACCCCTTCCGACAGTCAGTCGTCCCGATTGTGCAAACAGGCACAGGGGGAGGCTTCCATGCCCTGGCGGGGAAGTTCAAAGGCCGAAACGCATGCTGGGGACGGTACCTGGCGCGGGGCCTACTCCAAAGCAGAGTACCGAAGCCGCTTCATTGCTCTATCGGGTGATTGACACCTATCCGGTCGGGGCGCGTTTGAGCAGTGCAGATCGCCGCTGGCCGCCGGCCCGGCAGCCGTTGTTGTGCGCCGGGCGCTAATTGTGAAGGTCTTCACAATCGGGTAGTCACATGTCGCAGCTTGGGCTGTTGGCAGAGAGGAAGCACCGGCCGACGCCTGGTATCAACGCCGTTCAGTCGACGGGCGCTGACGCCTCCAAGGCTTGCCGCATGGCGAGTATGTGCGCGGGGGTGCTCCCACAGCATCCCCCGATGATGAGGGCACCCAGATGGCGGGCTTTGACAGCGTATTCGCCCATGGCCTCTGGGGTTGCATCATAGTGGGCCACATCGTCATCGCCGAGGTGAGGCACGCCAGCGTTGGCCTTGGCCACCAGGCGGCCAGCAGGGGACTGGGACCGCATCTTCTCCACCACAGTCAGGATCTCCACCACCCCGTTACCGCAGTTGCCGCCCTGGGCGGCCAGCCCGAGCTCTGCGAGCGCCTCGCTCGCCTGCTCCGGCGTCGTGCCCATCATCGTCCGTCCGTTGGTGTCGAAGGTCATCGTGGCGATGATGGGGACCCCCGGGGCGACCCTTCGCACACCTTCCACAGAGGCGCGGACCTCTTCGAGATCGTACATCGTCTCGATCCAAAACACGTCGACGCCTTCAGAGAACATCGCTCCGGCCTGCTCCTCGAAGGCCCCCACCGCCGCCTCATACGCCAGATCCCCCAGGGGTGCCATGACGTGTCCGGTCGGCCCCAGATCGCCGGCCACCACCACGGCCTGCTCCGCGGCTTCAGCCGCAGCACACGCCAGCGAAGCCCCCAACCGGTTGAGCTCGACGGCTCGGTCGCCCAAGCCCTGCAGTTCCAACCGAAGACGATTGCCGCTGAAGGTGTTGGTCAGAATGATCCTCGCACCGGCTTCGATGTAAGCCCCGTGGACGGCTTTGACCTTGTCCGGCTGGCTGGCATTCCAGAGTACCGGCGACTCCCCCCCTCCAGGCCCATGCTCATCAGTACGGTGCCCATGGCACCGTCCGCCAGGATCGTGCCGCCAGCGTTCAGGAGATCGTCCAAGGTCGTTCGCATCGCACCAGCTCTCGTTGTCTCTCAGGCAGCACGCAAGCGGCGGTTGCCCAAGCTTGTTGGCGGATCTCTCGGTCCCTGTCATTATCGACCAGCCGGGCCGGTTGGTAAAGGTGACAAAAGGCAGAAATTCGCACCTTCTTGCGCGCCGATCGTCCCCCTCGCCCGATCGACGGCGTGGCACTCGCAACGCCCGGGGTGATGATCTGCCTACGGGAAGCGGACAAAGGACAGGGGATGCGCCGGGGTGATATCGCTATAATGGATGCCAATAGCTCCAGCCGGTGCCCGGTAGATGATGGTCAGGGGTCGATCTGAGGCCAACCCGGGACCGACCGGTGGGCGCCCATTCGCAGGTGTTGTGGGGTTTTGCTCGAAGGGTGGACGGCATGAAACCGGTCAACTTGACCATGCTCAGCCAAGCCAGGATTCCAACCAATTCGGGACAATTCACCCTCCTCCTCTACGCAAATGATCTAGACGATAAGCAGCATATGGCCTGGGTGATGGGGGATGTCGCGGGCCAAGAGGATCTGCCCGTGCGGGTGCACTCGGAGTGCTTCACGGGCGAAGTCATGGGCTCACAACGCTGCGACTGCGGCCAACAGTTGGCGGCGGCGATAGACCTTGTGGCCGAAGCTGGACTGGGCGTGATTATCTATCTTCGCCAGGAAGGCCGGGGCATCGGATTGTGCGACAAGCTCAAAGCCTACAACCTGCAGGACGAGGGCTACGACACGGTGGATGCCAACCTTGCCCTGGGCCACCAGGCGGACGAAAGGAACTACGAGCTGGCGGCCGCCATCTTGAACGACTTGGGCGTCCGTTCAATCCGGCTGCTGAGCAACAATCCCCAGAAGTTCGAAGAGCTGCAGCAGTATGGCATCAAGATTCACGGCCGAATCCCCTCTTGAGCGAGGCGACGCCGGAGAGTCAAGCCTATCTCTACGCCAAGATGGCCCGACTCCATCACTGGTTGAGCGTGTCACCTCCCACGAACGGCAGGCCAATCTCCCCCGCCAACCACAACGGGCCGGACTGATCGCCGCCGAGTGAGCCAGCACACGACAATGACATTCGAACATCATCAGGCAGTACATTCGCGGCTTGACAAGCGAATCGAGCCGGCAATAGGATGATGAAGGTGATGTGTGTGCCGATGCCTTCAGTCCTTGCTTGGGCAGCGTGTTGCCCCCGATCGGTAGCAGGTCCGGCAAGTTGAGGGTTCGCCCCGGACGGAGTATGCCATGCCAGTCTTCTCTCCGCGTCGTTATCAGCCACCGTTCTACCCCCTTCGGCGGGATGACATTTCACCCTTGGTTGCAGCCTTCACCGCCGGCGAGCGAAGCATAAAGAGCGTACTCTTCGGCTGCCGGATGTGCGGGAACTGCCTGCTCCAGGAAACGATGCTGGCCTGCCCCCTGACCTGCCCCAAGGGTCTGAGAAACGGGCTATGCGGGGGCGCCTCCGAGGAGCATTGCGAGGTCGACCCGACGCGGCCCTGTACCTGGTTCTTGATCTACCGCCGCGCCGAGCGCCTGGGGATGTTGGACAAGCTGCTGGAGGTGAATCCCCCCATCGATGGGTCGAGAGCCGGGCACGAAACCTGGCTGGACGCGATCAGGGTGTGGTTTGAGCGCAAGCAGGGGCCCTACCCGCAGCACTTCATCACCGATCGGGAGCGGTTCAACCGCGATTGGGAATCCTTCTTTCGAGATCTGCGGCAGCCCGACTGGTGGCAGGGCGACGCGGCGTACCACCCCGCAGCCTACCAAGCCCCGGCTTCTTTCCTGGAAGCCAGTCTACGGACGGGCCGCTTCGTGGTCACCGCCGAGATCGCGCCCCCGTTGGGTGCTTCCGGCGACATCATCCGGAAGAAGGTCGGATGGCTTTCGGGCTATGTCACGGCTGCCAACTTCACCGACAATGCCTCGGCCTCGGCGCGGATGAACAGCCTCGCCTCCAGTCACTTGTGCCTCGAAGCGGGGCTCGAGCCGGTCATGCAGCTGCAGACGCGGGACCGAACGCGAACCGTGCTCCAATCGGACGCCATGGGAGCTGCCGGGCTCGGCATCCGCAATATCCTGTGCCTGAGCGGAGACCATCACCGATTTGGTCCGGATCCGATCGCCAAGCCCGACCAGTTTGATATGGACGCCGTTCAACTTATCTGGATGCTGCGCCGGATGCGAGATGAGCATATCTACCTCGACGGCCGGGGCATCAAGCAGCCTCCGATGTTCTTCCTCGGCGCTGCCGGATCGCCTTATGGGGCACTGCCTCAGTACGAAGCCGTCCGCGCCGAGAAGAAGATTAACGCCGGGGCCCAATTCATCCAGACCCAGCCGGTGTTCGACTACGACGGCTTTGTCTCCTGGCTCGAAGCCCTGGACAAGCGGAACATCTTGGACAAGGTTCACATCCTGGCGGGCCTGGTGCCGCTCAAGAGTGCCAATGCCGCCCACTTCATGGCCGACGATGTGCCTGGCGTCAAGATCCCGGACGAGTACATCCGCCGCATGGATGAAGCCAAGGACAAGGAAAGCCAGCAGGAGACCGGCGTGGCCATCGCGCTGGAAATCATCGAGAAACTCAAGGCAACTCCCGGCATTTCTGGCCTCCACATCATGGCCGTCCATTGGGAGGATATCGTCTCCCGGCTGGTAACGGATGGCGGCCTGCCGCTCCCGCTCCCACAGGACGAATGGGTCGTCGAAGCGGCTGAGGTGGAAGCCTAGAACCCCTGACCTCCCGCGTAGACGGCCCAATTACTCATAGCATGACCATGCGAGCCCCTTCGGGGCTCGCATCGTTTTGGAGCTCTTCATTTTGGACGGATGGCTTCGGCGGCTGACGCCGAGTCGCAATGACAGGGAGACTCAGTCTCTCAACCCTGACGAAGGTATTGGTCGATAGCGGCCGCTGCGCGGTGACCGGCCACCATCGCCGTCCCCACCAGGTCGGGACCCGAGACGGCGTCCCCGCCGGCGAACACTCCCCGGCGGGAAGTCAACCCGGTTTGCTCATCGGCCACGATCAACCCGCCCCGCTGTGTTTCCAGCCCCGGCGTGGCAGCCGGCAGGGTTTCGTCGGCCCAATAGCCCAAGGCCAGGATGACGGTGTCGGCCGGCAGGGTGAATTCACTCCCCTCGATCGGGACGGGCCGCGGGCGACCGCTGGAGTCGGGCTCTCCCAGTTCGCACACCAGGCATTCGACCTCAGCCACGCGGCCGTCCGGCCCGGGGATGAAGCGCACCGGTTGGGTGAGGTACTTGAACAGCGCGCCTTCTTCCTCGGCCAACAGGCGGTCATGGGGACTGCCGGGCATCTCCTGCTCCGTGCGCCGATAGACGCAGGTCACTTCCTCCACGCCCAGCCGAAGCGCAGTGCGCATGCAGTCGGAGGCGGTGTCGCCCTCCGCCGACGACCACCAGTCGGCGCCCCAGCCCATCGATCTCGCCAAAACCGGAGGCCAAGGAACCATGGTCAACCTTCGCCTGGTATAGGAAGTCGCTGGCCTGAATCACCCCGGGCAGATCGACGCCAGGCGCTTTCAGGCTCGTATCCTTCCAGGTCCCGACCGCCAAATAGACCGCGTCAAAGCCACCCTCGAACAAGTCATCGACGGAAGGTGCCTTGCCGATCTCGGTCGCCAGCTCGAACTTGACGCCGACATCGAGCAGGTCCTGAACACGGCGCTCGACGATCTGGACCGGGAGCTTGAAGTCAGGGATCCCGTAGCGAAGCAGCCCGCCGGGGGCCGGGTTCTTGTCGAAGACCGTGACCTGGTGTCCAGCCTGGCGCAGCCGCGCGGCGCAGGCCAGGCCCGAAGGGCCGGCCCCCACGATCGCCACCCGTTTTCCGGTTTCTTCGCCTGCGGTCGAGCCTCCCCGTTGTGCGCGCGGGCGAAGTCAGAGACAAAGGCCTCCAATTGGCCCGTGTAGACCGGCAAACCGCGCTTGTTGCGCACGCAGGCCCCCTGGCACAGATCCTCATGCGGACACACCCGTCCACAGATCTCGGGCAGCGTGCTGGTGCGGCGGTAGACCTCCGCCGCCGCCAAGAAGTCACCTTCCTCGATCAACCACAATGCCTCGGATATGTCGTTTCCCGCTGGACATGCCTTCTGGCAGGGCGCCGGATCAGGACAGTGAATGCACACCGAGGCGATCGCCTGGGCTTGTTCGGGTGTGAGATCGACCAGCGCAGGCTCAAAATCCTGGACACGATCTGCAACAGATCGGAGCTCTGGGCTGGGCGGCACGGCATTGAGGCGTGCCTTACGATCGACGGGCGGCCGTTCAGCGGTCATCGATTTTCCTCCAGCCTTGGCGCAAACAGACGGCTTTGCTCAGATCGTAGGCCGCCGTCGGCCGGGGCTGAAGCCTCACTTGTCATCTGAACTTGTGAATTTTGTCACTAATGGACCAGCTCAGACGCCGAGCAACTCCCGGCATTGGGCGCTGCCAAAGCAAGCTGGGTACGCGCCGTCACCAACGCTGGTGGACAAGCGGCCGGATATGGCGGGCGTAGATCGCCTCGACGGCGTCCATTGTCTCCTTCGAGAGCCGTGGCAAGTCAGCGGCCCCGACGTTCTCCTCGACTTGCGCTGGGCGCTTGGCCCCCGGGATGGTGCAGGTCACAGCGTCGAACATCAGGATCCAGCGCAAGGCAAACTGGGCCATGGTCATCCCGGAGGGACAAATGTCCTGCAACTCGTGGACCGCCTCCAGCCCAACGCCATAGTCAACACCGGAGAACGTCTCCCCCCGGTCAAACAATTCGCCCTGCCGATTGAACTGGCGGTGGTCGTCGGGGGCAAACGTCTGATCCGGGGACAGCTTGCCGGTGAGCATCCCCGAAGCCAGGGGGACACGCGCCAGCACCCCGATCTGCCGCGCCTTGGCCAGTTGAAAGAAGAGTTCCGCCGGCCGGAGGCGGAACATGTTGAAGATGATCTGAACGCTTTGGACGTTCGGGTATTCGATGGCCTTGAGGGCCTCCTCGACCTTCTCAACGCTCACCCCGTAGTAGCGCACCTTGCCTGCCTGAACCAGATCATCCATCACCCCGAAGACCTCTGGCATATAGAAGACCTCGGTCGGCGGGCAGTGGAGCTGCACCAGATCCAGGGCTTGCGTCTCGAGATTGCGCAAACTCCTTTCGACGAACGCCGTCAGGTTGGCCCGGTTGTATCCGGAAGCCACGTGCGGCTCGAGCCGCCGTCCGGCTTTGGTGGCTACATGGATCGGCTCGGAGCGAGCCTTCTGCAGCCTGGCCAGCAGCCGCTCGCTGCGCCCGTCGCCGTACACGTCCGCCGTGTCGAAGAAGTTCACACCAAGATCGACGGCCCGATTCAGGGCGGCCAGCGACTCATCATCGTCGACGGTCCCCCAGGTGCCCCCGATCGCCCACGCGCCGAAGCTGATGGCGGAGACGTGCCAGCCGGTGCGTCCGAGATTCCGAACTGCATTGGCTGATCCTCCTTTCAGTGACTCGCTGCGAGGCCGACTGGCTACGGCGCCGTTCGGCCATGAGAAGCCCCTTGCAGTGACGCCCGGCGCGCTCCCTCCAGCCTGCCAATTCCGGCACTCCCGTGATCGATGCGCTGACTGCGCCGGCCGTTCCGCCATGTCCAAACAGGTCGGGCGCCTATCGGCGCCCGACTTTGAGCTCTTTGCCTTGAGACGCCACCCCCTCCCGCTTCCGCGGCAGGCGTCTTTCGAAAACTGTCAGGCCGGCATGAGCTCTGAAGGCCATGCCGCCATGCCGGCTGATCACTGGAATCCGGAACTACTGCTCATGGCATCCAAGCCGAGCCTCAGGAGTGCCTTGGTGTAGGCGCGTTGTGGACACCCAGGCTCTGGTCCTCGTGGTGCAATGTAGAGCCAGTTCCACAGGGCTTCAGCTTGCTTCGGGATAGCTTCCGACCACGGGGTTGCCCGTCGCTGTGTCCAGCTAGCACCCTTGGCGGTCAGCGCCTTCTGCGAGCTCATCCAGATCATCGCCCTTGACTTCAGTCTGGACGCCGTCCGACGTCGAGGCTCGGTGGCATCGCGATGGCACAGCTGCAGGTGGCCACGACGGGTCTCGAAAGTGTGGACTGGCTTGTCACTGCCCAGATGGCAGGCGATGCAGGTGTCGGTCGACGGCCTAGTAGTGCGGGCTGGGGCTTGCCTTCCACGCCAGCGCCGGCAACACCCAACAGCATCGGCGCTCTGCGGGCCGTGGTGCGGACCCCAGTGCGTGCTGACTGCCGTTGATCATGCCGTCATGGCGGCCAGGGATCACGTCCGCGCCTGGTGGCAGTTGGCGCACAGGTTGCCCTCGCCACCATCATAGGTTGCGCCGTCGACGGCGTAAAGGCGCCACCGGATCGGTGGTCTCGAGCGCCCAGTCGGCATCAGTGTAGGTGGTGTGGATCTCATGGCAGGTGCGGCAGTCCTGGCGGGTCGGATTGTCGGATCGCCGGTCTTGACGTCTCTCGGCATCGTGCCGGCAGCAATCCATCAGGCTGAAAGCTGCTGCCAGAGTGACAGCCGGCGCAGTCGGCGCTGCGTGCCGCGGCAGTTGCATAGGCCGGACCCGGTGCCGTGCACGGAGCTCGGCCCAGGCGTGTGCTTGCCACTGATAGTCGCTCGTGTCGGTCGTGGCACTGGGTGCAGCTCAGATCAGCCGCTGCCGGGGCGGCGCCGGCAGGTCCGGCTGGGCCAGCGGGGCCGACGGCACCTTGCGGTCCGGCCGGGCCAGCTGGGCCGGCCTGACCAGCACAGGCAGTCAGCGCCAGAGCTGCGCCAACCAAAACCAGAGCTGTGATGATGAATCGTCTTTGCATAGGGTCATTCTCCTCTTTGGGTTTGCTCGGAGCAGCTCACTGCTTGCGCTTCGATTCCTCGGGTCAGTTTCCTTTGCCTCCAGCAACTGCAACGCGACAAGACACTCTCGCCACGTCGATACGCCTACAGGACCAAGCCAAGCAGGTCCTTTGGGTCGTCCAGTCTGCGCCGCTCACTGGTGACCACTTGAACTTCGTCTCTGCCCGGGTCCAGCCGGATCACCTTCACCTCGCGCTTGCCGAGCAACTGCACCAGGGGACTGGCGCACTCCACGTTCTCGTCCTGTGCTTCAAACAGGACCACAGCCGGCGCGTTCTCCATCACCCTCGACACGGCGTCAGCATCACTGCTGTCCACTACTTCCAGGTCGATGCGCTCCAACTCCTGCCCAAGCCGGTTGGCCACTCCCTCGGTGAACAGCGAGTGAGCGGTCAAGACGAGGACTCGCGTACGCGGCACTGCCTCCCCCAGCTTGGGTGATTGTGCATCCATTCACAATAGAGATTAGCCGAGTTGCCCCCCAGGCACAAGCCCCAGGGGGTTAGTCCCCAACGCCCGTTAGGGCAGGCGTCTGGTGGGGGCATTTCCCACCCGCCCGGGTAGGCGCTTAGCGCACCCAGGGACCATCCGAATGGAGCGCAAGCAGGCAAATGTCAACTTTGATGAAATTCGGGGTCCCACCCAAAGGGGGAGGTTGTAAGCAGCGGCAGCCCCGATCGGATTCGGCGTTGGACCCCATATCTACGGACTGCCGGGGCTGCTTCCCAGCTGGATCGTCTGCAACCCGTTGGACTCGGTGGCCGCGAACAGCTTCCCGCCCGGGCTGTCCACCGCCATGGTCAGCGCCCAATCCCAGGGTGTGGCCCAAGTGTGCGGTGACCAGCTGACGCCGCCATCCGTGCTCTGGAACACACCGGCGCCATAGGTCGTCGCAAACAGGTGGGAGCCATCGGCGTAATCGGCGCCGATGGCCGTGACCGGGGCAGCCAGCAAGCCGTTGTCGATAATCTTCCAGCTCACGCCGCCATCCATGGAACGCAGCACGCCGGCGCCTTCGACCCCCATGAACATGGTCCGCCCATCCTTGGGATTGATGGCAATGGTCAAGACGGCCGAGAAGTTCTGCCAGCCACCTTGGACCTGATCAGGAAGGGCCTGCCAGAGAGAACCAGCGGCTGACAAGCGTTTGACCATCACCCCGCCCTCTCTCATCCCGGCGTAGACCAGTCCCGGCAGAACAGGGTTGTAGGCCACGCTGCGCACATGCGTCGGCTCGACGCCTTTCCCCGTGTACGCCCAGGTGGCACCGCCATCCTGCGTCTCAAACACACTTCCACCACCCCAAGTTCCGGCGATCAGTTGATCCGGATTGTCGGGATTGATCGCCAAGGATCTTATCTTGAGGTCGTCGCTGCTCAGGTGATAGCGGCTGACAAGACCCTGGCTTTGGTTATGCCAGGTCGCCGCGCCATCGACGCTCTTGAAGACCCCCATTGAATGGGTTCCGGCATAGACAGACTCCCGGCGACCTGGGATCGATCGCCAGGCTGTAAACCCAGCCTTCGGGTAGCCCTTCGTTGGCCGCCTCCCAGGTCAGGCCAGCGTCCCCACTCTTGAACACGCCGCCACCCCAATCTCCCGAACCAAAACCATCCACGTTGGCGCGGCGACCTCCGGCGTAGATCACGTTCGGTGCTGAAGGGTCAACGACAAGCGAGTAGAAGATGATGTCTCCGATCAAGGGATCGGCGGATTTGGCCCAGCTGTTCCCAGCGTCGAGGCTGCGGAAGAAGCCTTGACCACGTGTGCCGGCGTAGATGACAGACGGATTGACGGGATCGACCGCCAGAGCATAGACATCGGTCGAAGCCAGGCTCGTCAATCGCCAATGGTCTCCGTTGTCAGTGGTCTTGAAAACCCCATATTGAGTTCCCGCATAGAGCGTGGTGGGTGTCACCGGATCCAGCTTGAGATCCGTGACGGTCCCGCCGAAACGGGCCGCCGGTTATGGCCATCCCAGAAGGAGCCACCAGGCTGGTCTGCGACGTCAAGCCAGGCGCTGGAGCCGGGTCAGCCGCGGGAAACCGCTACCTCCCCAACAGCGACGCGAGCCACGCCACGACCATTGGTGGCGGCATACAAAACAGAGGGCGAAGCGCTTTGCGTCAGCAACGCGTTGACTCCGGTTGAGGACAGGCTGAAGTTGAGCCAGGACACGCCTCCGTCGGTGGTCATCTTCAAGCCATCGGTTGCTGTGCCGGCGTAGACCGTGCCGGTCGACTCGTCGAAGGCGATGGCATCCACCTCGTCATCCGCCAGACCCAGCTGGTTCCAAGTGGCGCCGGCGTCAGGGCTCTGGTAGATGCCTCGGATGGTGCCGGCATACAGGACTGAGGGATTCACCGGATCGATCGCCACCGACCGCACATCGGTGTCCTGCAGACCGATCGGCGCCTCGGAACTCCCCGGTCCGTCGTCGGTCAGGCGCAGGACTCCCATGTCGGCCGTGCCGATCAGGAGCGTCGCCGGATCGTCATCAGCGATAGCCAATGACGTCACCTGACCCGCGCCTCCGGCGAGCTGGATCCAATTCACCCCATGGTCGCGGCTGCGGTAGATGCCCTCCCCCCACGTCCCGAGGTAGATCGTCGGGGCCGGGCCCGTCGGCACGACCACCACGGCCGTTACGTTGAGGTTCTTTCCAGCCGCATACGCGAGATCACCCTCCGCCGTGTCCATGCTTGCCGGGGTCGGCACGGTCGTCGGGGTGGGCTCATGGGTGGGCGTGGCTGGGATAGCGGATGGTACGGGCGTGTTCGGGACAAGGCCGACAAGAGGGGCGTTGCACGCGAACATGCCGATGAGAAGAGCTGCCAGCGCTAGCTTGGTGTTCCTGTTCATATCATCCGATCTGTGGACGCACGAGGGTCCGGCCTCCCGGCCCCTCAAACGGTCAATCTGCCATTTGGCCCCCCAAGAGCCTGTTGCAGGATGCACATTTCGTTCCTGCCGCCTTGGGGCGCCATGCGACATGGGTCAATTGTCAGCCCCCCGCCCTGCTGTTAGACAATGGCGCATTGTGAAGGTTTTCACTAGTCTTGAGGGGTGCGAGCGAGTGACCGGGGCGACCTGGCGGACGCGGAAAAGGTCAGGGGAGCCTGCGCGGCGACCCCTGGTGACGGCATCTTCATGGACGCGTCATGTAACTTCTTGGACGTGCCGGCATCCAATGGTTTGGAGGTTGCGGCGTTCCTGAGCAGGCGCGGGGATGGCCATGTCGAATGCCGCGGCGTTTGCCGCGGGCGACGTGCTGGGCGATCCGGTGGAGCGGGCGGCGGTGGTTGCAGCCGAGGGCGCCGTGTCCGCCGAACAACTGCACGGGCGATGCCTCATCCGGGCCGATGGGCACGAGTGACGGCAACCGAAGCCGAGAGACTGAGGAGAATAGCATGCGGATCGCATTTCCGAGCGATGATGGAACGACGATCAGCCCTCACTTCGGGCGAGCGACGACCTATGTGATTGCGGATGCCGAGGCGGACACTGCGTGGGAGACACGAGACAAGGCGCACCACGGGAGCCAGCACGAGCACCACCCTGACCATGGCGGATTCCACCAGGCGATGTTTGCCCCGCTGGCCGATTGCCAGATCCTGGTCGCTGCCGGGATGGGACAGCCTGCCTACGACGAGGCGGTGGCCAACGGCCAGCAGGTCATCCTGACAGGCGAGCCCAGCATCCGTGGCGCGCTGGATGCCTACCGGCGCGGCGAGCTCGTATCGGACCTTCGCCGGGTGCACGCGCATGGTGGGCATGGCGGGCATGAGCACCCATAGCCGTTCGACGCCTGCCGGGAAACGGGCCCAACGCCGTGCTGATCGGCGTCGCGCCAGGCTCCAAGTCTGGCTCCTGGTATGCGGCGGAGCCCTGGTCTTCGCCGGGCTTCTATTTTGGTCCTTATCCCCCAAAGGCAACAGCCTTGGGCCGGCGAGGGTCGGGGAACCAGCCGGCGACTTCGTGCTGGCGGACTTGAACGGTCGTCCCGTCCACTTGAGTGACTACCAAGGCCAAGTGGTGTTGATCAACGGCTGGGCCACCTGGTGCCCGCCATGCCGCGCCGAAATGCCGACCCTGCAGGCCTTCTATGAAGCGCACCGCGAGCAAGGCTTCTCGCTGCTGGCCGTCAACGCCGGCGAAGGCCAGCCGGCCGTCACCGGGTTTGTCTCCCAGATGGGCTTCACCTTCCCGGTGCTGCTCGATCCGGGGGAGCGTGTGCTGTCCGGGCTGGGGACAGCCGGCTTGCCGACGTCGTTCGTCATCGGCCGGGACGGGATGGTGAAGTACATTCACGCCGGTGGCATCACCGGCGACGTATTGGAAGGCGCGGGTCGCTCCACTCCTGGCCGCCCAATAGGGCTCTGCAGGTTGGCAGCCAAGACCCGCTTATTGTGAAATGACTCAGACAACTCGCAGTCGCTGGCCTGGCCAGATGGCTGCAGGAAGGGACTTAACGCCATGGAGATGATGATCGACTTTCCCGGAGGAGCACGGGTCGATGCCCACTTCGGCCCCTACACGGTTAGCACCGACCAGCCGCCCCAAGGCGGCGGTGAAGGTTCGGCGCCAACACCCTTCGCCACATTTCTGGCATCTCTCGGGACCTGCGCCGGGATTTACGTTCTGGGCTTCTGCCGCCAGCGCGGGATCTCTGCGGAAGGCGTCCAAATCACCCAGCGGATGGAGACGGATCCCTTCACGGGGATGGTCAACAAGGTCCGGCTTGACATTCACCTGCCCCAGGGCTTCCCCGAACGCTACGCCTCAGCCGTGGTTCGAGCGGCTGAACAGTGTGCTGTCAAGAAGCACTTTGAGCAGCCGCCGGCGTTTGAGGTTACAGCCGTCACCGACGTAGTGGCGTCAGTCGGCGGTCGCATGTCAGACAGATCGAAGGCGTGATCCCAATCGATCGACAAGACCGGGTCGGGTCGGACGAAGAGATCGCCTGCTCGCCCGTCCATGTTAGACGAATGGAAAGGCCCAGGGGCGACGCCCCTGGGCCTAGTTGCAAAGGTTCGTAAGGGGAGAACCCGCGCTGCTACCGCACGCGGGGTGATCCCAGGATCTCCCCCGGACCCGCTCCAAACATCTCCGCGTTAAGGTTGAATCCAGCAGCCTCGAGGCGCCTCCCGAACATGGGCCTGATCCCGGTGGGCTTCATCACCCCGATGACATTCCCATCCTCTGACATTGCAGTCTCCTCGAACTTGAAGATGTCGCTCATCACAACCACATCACCTTCCATCCCATTGACCTCAGAAATGGCTGTGATCTTGCGTGCCCCATCCCGCAGACGTGATTGCTGGACGATCACGTCGACGGCCGATGCGATCTGCTCACGAACCACCTTGAGCGGCAGCTCTATGCCGGAAATGAGGCAGAGGGTTTCCAGGCGAGAGATTGCGTCTCGAGGGGAATTGGCATGGACCGTGGTCAAGGAACCATCGTGGCCAGTATTCATTGCTTGGAGCATGTCCAATGCCTCCCCGCCGCGCACTTCGCCAACGATGATCCGATCGGGCCGCATGCGCAGGGCATTGCGCACCAGGTGTCGAATGGGAACCTCGCCATCCCCATCCACGTTGGCCGCTTTGGTCTCCAGACGCACGATATTCATGTGGTGCAGCTGTAACTCGGCGGCGTCCTCGATGGTTACCAAACGCTCGTGCTCGGGAATGAATTCGGAAAGGATATTGAGAAGCGTCGTCTTTCCAGATCCAGTTCCCCCGGACACGACGATGTTCAGCCGGGCAGCAACACAAGCCCTCAGAAACCCGGCCATATTCTCGGTCAACGTCCCAAGGCGGATTAGGTCGTCGATGCGCAAACGCTCCTTGGCAAACTTGCGAATCGTCAGGCTGGGGCCGTCAATCGCCACCGGGGGGATCACAGCGTTGACGCGCGACCCGTCTGGCAAACGAGCATCGACGGTCGGATTGTCGGGGTCAATCCGGCGACCAAGCGGTGTGACAATACGGTCAATCAGGCGCATAATCTCGTTGTCGTCCGCAAAGGTTACGGTTGAGAGTTCCAGACGACCCTCAATCTCGATAAATACGCGGTCTGGCCCGTTGATCATGACTTCGGACACTCGCGCGTCGTCGAGCAGTCGCTGGATGGGCCCGAACCCAAGCAGGCCACTTAGTACGTCCTGGACGAGTTGGTCCCGCATCTCGTCAGGTAGCACTACGTTGGCCCGCTGGTAGGCGGCCATCAACTGGTCCCGAACGGTGTCCGGCCCCAGTGTGTCAGGGGACTTTCCCTCGTAGGATTGCTCGACTTGTCCCGTCAGCCAGGCGTGAAGTTTGGCCAGCTGCTCTGCCGTCGGATGGGTGATCTGGGCTTCTCGCTCAGTCATCGGGGCTCAGCCTTGGTCTTCTTGGGGAATAACCCAGTAAATATTGCGCTTATTGACGGCGATGAAGGGAATTGACCGATCGCCGTCGGAATCCCGGATCTGGGCATCAGTGACGGCGAGAAAGAGCTCGTCGGCATTAAGTTCATCACTGACGCGGCGGTCAGGATGCACGTGGATGGTGCCCCGGATGAGGGCGTCATGGGTGCAGATTTCCGCCTTGACGGGCGTCTTGCGGATCACATCCGTAAAGATTTTGCCGCGGCTTTCAGTTTGTCGGTTCATTGGATTGGGTGTCCCCCTTCCTGAGGGTGTCCACACCCTCCATCATAGTCGCTCATCCCGCCCTTGGCGCTTACAGGTTGTTCTCAGTTCATGCGCCCCATCCCGCGGTGCACCCTGTTCAAAGATCGCAGAGGCCCACAATCAACCACCTCCGGATTGGCGCTGGAGGCGTGCCAGGTCAACGGATGGTTGGGTTGGCCTAACACTTTCTTGGGACCAGCCAAGTGGTTGAGGGGGACTTGTGCATTCCTTCACAAATGGAAGCTCACCGGATGTCGACTGCCAGGAGGCGCGGCGATCTGGCGAACAGGGATCTTAGGGGACGACCGCGCAACGGCTGGATTCATGCCTTGAGCAGCCTGGCGCCCGTCGTGTAGACCAGTGCATGGTAGACGACCGACAGTCCGGCCAGGGCCCAGCCCAGGGCCGGCTGACCGGCCAAGTAGAAGGCCAGCGCCGCCAAACCTGAGACCACCAACTCCTGGATGAGCCGGGCCGGTTCCGCCAAATCACCCAACTGATGGAAGTCAACCGCGCCCAGAAACCGAAACCCAGCAGGGGCACGCCGATGGCGAGCAAGATCTTCATCGGCAAACCCTGACCCGCGTGATATCCCCACAGGCCAAAGCCCACCACAACGCCCAACTCCATGAGCGATCTCAAGACCAGGTTGATCCGTTCCGAACGTGTCATGATGTCGTTTCTCGCTTCCCAATAGGTTGACAACTTTCGATCAGAGCTTGCTGCCGCCGCGAACCGCAGGCTTTCCAGGCCGTCATGCTGGCGCCGCAGCCCAGTCAAGGCGACTGTCAAGCCAACCACACAACAAAATGACCAAGAGCATCAAGGTCACAGAGACGATCAGGGAGATGTTGAATACGTCGGCCGCCAAGAGCAGGAGCACAAGGATGCCAGTGACGCCTGAGGCGAGCAGCGCCCGCATCTGTCCCGGGTCTGAAACCTCGGCCGGCGACCTCCGAGCGCTGTGAAAGCAAAGGTAGGCGCCTCCCACCGCCAGGCCGAGTTCAATGATCGCGCTGGCCGCCGGCACCCGCCACACGCCGAAGCCCAGCAAGGGCAAGTTGCCGGCGTTGGCCGGAAGAATGGGCATGTCCGGTCGGTGGACAATCAGATCAAGAATCCAATGCGAGAAGACCATCGCCGCTATGACCCAGCCCGCGCGATGGCCCCACGCCCAGCGCGCCAAAGCCCCGGCGAGGATGGCGATCATGAGCGCGCCGACAAGCGAGTGGCTGTAGTAGGCATGGATGGCGACTTGTCCATAGGCCGGGTGTGCCGGGTCGATGGGGGCGAATGACTCGATCCCGAATCCAGCCAACACGATGAACACCACATCCAGAAGGCAGGCGCTCAACAAGAGCACCCACAGGGGAACCGTAATCTCCTTCGACTTCACCGCGGCTGCCAGTCCGAAGTGTCCAACGGTCATGACGTACATCTCCTTCCAGTAATGAAGTGGGTCGACGAAGACCGAGCGACGCAACCGTCAGCATGCCGGACGCAGACAATATGCGACCTGGCGCAATTTGCCCTGGCTGAATCGTCGGACATGAGCTGGCTCGGTCTTTCTAGCTGACGTGCAGAATTGCCTCGGCCACTACTTACCGTACCAAATCGTTCGCCGCACCCGGCGACATGGTGCCGAATCGAAAGCGCGCCGCTCTACTGGCGGCGCGCCGCCGACGCAGTCCCGTCCCGAAAATCTAGATCTGAGAAACGAGCAACTCCGCCAGGCGATCCAGGCTCTCAGCGGCACCCGACTCCATGCCCAATTCGACCATACCGTCGCGATCGGCTTTGGATTCGAAGGTGGAAAGCATGGTCAGCCGTGTCCTCCCACCCAGATCTTCAAGCGTCAGACTGTCGACGACGATATGTCCCGGCAGTCCTTCGAATTCAAAGGTCGAGACAAGCCGTTCCGGAGGCACAATCTCCCGATACTCTCCATGGAAGGCGAACACCTCCCCATCCTTCCCAACTTGTACATAGCGCCATTTCCCGCCGACCCGGACATCCATAACCTCGACCGTGGTCGTGTAGCGCTTGGGGCCCCACCAGAGAGGGATCAGATCGGGGTCCGTGTAGGCCCTGAAGATCAGTTCTCGCGGCGCATCGAACTCCCTGGTCATTTCGACCTCGAGATCAGACGGGAGGCTGAGCTCATGCCGGGCCGGCTTGGATTGGGTCATCTCATGTCACCCCTTGGGCAAGACTTGGCTGCGCTGGATGTCGGCCAGGTGCTCGGTAAGCCGGTTCAGGGTCTGGTTCCAGCCTTCCATCGCCCCGAGCGCCAGCACCTGCTGGCGCGCCTCGGCTGTGCCGAAGGTGGTCGTCATGGTCACCCGGGTTCCTTCGCCATCGTCGGCGAACGAGATTTCCACGTGCAGTTCGGGCATCCCTTCCAACCGCGCCCCATCTTTCGACACAAAGGTATCGACGTACACAAGCCGTTCCGCCTCGACGATCTCCTGGTAGGTCGCCTTGCCCCAGGATTCCATCCCGTCAGGGCCACGCATGCCATAGAACCAGGTTCCGCCCGGGCGAAGATCGATCTCGCACACGGGCAAGTCCCATTGGTCCGGACCCCACCAAGCCTTCAACTGCTCAGGGTCGGTCCAGGCTTCGAACACCATCCGTCTCGGCGCGGCGAACGTGCGTGTGACCACCACCCGTCGGTCCGCCAAACTCTCATTCACAGGCATGGCAATCCCTCCCTGTCTGCCAAGTGCACTTTGACTTCCACCGTGGCGCTGCGGCTCAGCCAGGCGGATCCCCGTTCCACGCCAGCTCGAGGTCTTTGATGATGATCTTGTCCATCTTCAACATGGCCTGCATCACTCGGTTCGCTTTCACGGGATCGGGATCCCCCAGCATTTCGCCCAACTTGCGAGGAATGACCTGCCAGGACACGCCAAAACGATCCTTGAGCCACCCGCAGCGTCCCGGCTCGCCACCATTAGAGAGGGCGGCCCACAGGCGATCGACCTCGACCTGGTCATCACAAGTGACGAAGAGCGAGATCCCTTCGCTGAAATTGAAATGCGGTCCGCCGTTGTAGGCCATGAAGGTCTGACCCCCTAGCTCAAAGGAGGCTGACGAGGCCATGCTGCCCGTCCCTTCGGCAGCGTCTTCGGGCTGGCCGAAGCCGACAATGCGCGAGTTCCTCGAAGATCGACGTGTAAAACGACACCGCTTCCTCGGCTTGATCGTTGAACATGAGGAACGTTGAGACTGCGGTCATGCTGCTTCCCTCCCAAGATGTGGCCAGTGGTTGCTGAGGCCGAACGAACAAAGCTGCGGGTTGAACCCAAGTCGAGGATCAGAGCCCGGATCTGGTCAGGATGGTTCCGGGGACGAGTCTCCCTCCGCCGACCCCCCAGTCCCCGACCCGGCATCACCGTGCACTTGCTTGAGATACTCATCCAACCGATCGAAACTCTCTTCCCAGAATGCCCGATAGCGAGCGAGCCAAGCGTCGACATCCTTCAACGGCTCTGGGTCCAGCCTGGCCGGCCGCCATTGTGCTTCACGGCGCCGCTCGATCAATCCGGCCGCCTCCAGGACTCTCAGATGGCGGGAGATCGCCGGTTGGCTCAGTGCGAAAGGTTGCGACAATTCGCTGACGGTGGCCTCACCCTGGCTCAGCCGCATCAAGATTTGGCGACGGGTTGGGTTGGCCAAAGCGGCGAACGTCTCACTCAAGGCGTCTTCGGTCATCGCAGGATACTTAACCTATTCGTTATATAACTATCCCTTTATATACACTTCCATCGAACCTTTGTCAAGAGGCACCCGGCTGAAGGTCCGGCCGGGACTTGGTCAGAACGAACTATCCGCCGCCCGTGATAAGATGGGCGGACTCGGCGTCGGAGTGCCTCAATGGGCGATCCGATGGACAGCATTGAACTTCCACACGGGACGGGTGATGACTCCTCACCGTCGACTGGTTGACATCTTCCCATCGGTTTCGGGCAGGCGAGAGGCTTGTCTCGCGGGTCTGGCCCTTGGTCTGATGCTTGCTTTGGGGCTGTGGCTCGGCGGCGACTACGGGATCTCAATCGACGAGCCCGGGCACATTCGCTACGCCCAGCAAATGGCGTCCGTCTATGCAGGCCAAACCCCCATCGATCAATATCAGGTGGATCTGGATCTGAACGGCCCCTTCTTCTCCCTGGTCGCCTACCTCGGGGGAAATTGGGTTGCCACGCTGCGCCCGGGCTGGGGACTGAACGACGGCATTCATTTCATGGAATACCTGTCGCTGGTTTTCGCCACGCTGTTCTTGTGGCTCCTCCTCCGCCGTTACGTCGGACGCACCCCATCCTGGATTCTAGCGGCGGCCTTCTTCACGCAACCCATCCTTTTTGGGCATGCCTTCATCAACCCCAAGGACACTCCCTTTCTGGCCTTCACGCTGGGCGGGGTGACGCTTGGGATCCTGGCGCTTCCCAACCTTGATGCAGTCAAGCCAGATGCCGAGTCTGAAGGAGTTCGGTTAGGAATCACGGGCAGCCGTCTGTGGTTGCTTGTCACCGTCACCCTCGTCTGCCTGTCACTCAGTGCGGCGCTCCTTTTGTGGGGTGGATGGCTTCCGATGGCACGGAAAGCGCTTGAATCCACTTACAACGGAACCGGCCCTGCCCCGGTCAGCGCCGCCTTCCAACTCCTGGCACGCGGGGCATCCACCGCCTCGCTCGACGACTACCAGGCCAGGCTGGCGACCTGGTTTGATGTCCTCCGGCTGGGCGCCGTGGCCGCCATGTTGGTGGCGATCTTGTTGGCTTGGGCCGCCTCGATCAGGGGCTTAGGCGCCGAAGGTGGGATCCGCGGACGCGGGCTGGCGTTGGCGGCCGCCAGCGGCATCGCCATCGGGCTGGCCACGGCCATCAGGTCTGTCGCCCCCCTGGTCATCCTGCCGCTGGCCGTGTTGTATGTCTTGGAGCTCCGGCGAAGTGCTTTGACGGCCGGGATTGTCTTGCTGGTGGCAGCGATCGCGGCATGTGTGGCCGCCTGGCCATACTTGTGGCAGAGCCCGGTCCGACATTTCCTCGACTCGCTTGCCGTGTTGAGCCACTTCCCATGGACGGGCGACATCCTCTTCAACGGGAGGCTTCTCGATCAGGGCCAGCAACCCTGGTTCTACATCCCAGAACTGATCGGCCTGCAGATCACCTTGCCAATACTCGGCCTGGCGGCCTTGGGACTGGTGGCGCTGGCGTGGCCCAAACTCTCACTCAGACGGCGAGTTGAGATCGCCATCGTGTGCGGCGCGTTGTCACTGCCCGTCTTGGCCAGCCTGCGTCCCGGCACGATCGTCTACAACAACTTTCGCCAATTTCTGTTCTGCCTACCGGCTCTCTTTCTCCTGGCCGGGATTGGCCTGGAAGCAGTGCTCTCCCGCTTTCGCGGGCGTCTGCCGGGAGCCGTGCTGGCCGTTCTGATCCTTCTCCCCGGGGTCGCCGGCCTGGTCAGGCTTCATCCGTATGAGTACATCTACTACAACGCGCTCGCCGGGACGGGCCCGAGCGTTTACACGCGGTTTGAGTCGGACTACTGGTGTACCTCGTATCGCGAAGCCATGCAGTGGGTGGACGCCAACGCCCCGTCCAACGCGATCATTGCCGTGGGCAGCGCCGGATTCACCGAGCAGGTGACCCCGTTCGCAAGGAGCGATCTGAGGGTCGTCCGGCTTGGTTCGGAGGCCGGGTCGACCCGGGCATCGCTGGCGATCGTGTGCGACGGGCTTGGTGGACGGCTGGACTTGTTGCCTAATTCGCCCGTTCTAATGACCGTAGGTCGTGCCGGGGCAGACCTGGCGCAGGTCAAGGACCTCGGGCAAAGTCGCTGAACGCCAATCATCGAGGACGGGGCGCGAAGCCGGCCGCCCATCGATCCGTCTTGTGAAATTCCTTACAAAGCCTGTTTTTGGAAGCCGGCGCCGTCACGGAACGCCGATCTTGAACCGATCGTAACCCGAGGCCGGGATGTCCTGCAGCGCCGGCGGAAGCGGGCCGGAAACATTCGTCCCGTAAAGACTGAATAGACGTAGGTTGGTGAGCGCCCCCCATGACGGCGGCACCGGTCCTCCAATGGGATTGTTGTCGAGCATCAGCCCCTGAAGCTGCACCAGCCGCCCAAAGGAGGCGGGGAGGGTCCCGCTGAGCTGATTGCGTTCGAGACGCAGCTCCAGCAGGCCGGTCATGCCCCCCCAAGAGTTGGGGATGGGGCCGGACAACCGGTTGTTGCCCAAGTCGATACCCTCCAGCTCCTTCAGATCTCCCCACGCTGGCGGCAGGCCGCCATCGAGACGGTTGTCGTGCAGGATGACCCGCTGCAGATGGCTGGCCAGGGAAAGCTCCGGGGGAAGCGTGCCTTCCAGATGGTTGAAGTAGCCGCTGAGGGACCGCAGTTCGGGCAGGTTCCCCAGCTCGGGGGGCAGCCTCCCCGTCAACTCGTTGTAGTTGAGGGAGATACCCGTAACGTGGCCATCGGTGCACACCACCCCATGCCAATCGCACACCTGGTCGGTCTGCAGCCAACCTCGCTGGTCCTTCCAACCCGGTCCCCCCGTGCTATCGTAGTAGGCGCGCAGTGCGGCACACTCACTGGTCGGCACCTCGTGCTGGCGGACACAGATGTCCGCCGAAGCTCGGCAGGCCGACAGCGACGCCAACACCGCCCCTAACACGACAAGCCGCCAGATATTCATCGCACCCTCCCGCCGGATGGCCCCGGGACCCACAAGAATTGTACGCTTAGTCTCGCACGGCCCTCCAGCTCCGGATGTCGGCCCGCTTGCGTCCATCACGAAATTGCATGTTGACTCTCTTCTTCCGGGGTGCTACGCTGGCCGGATGCTGGAGCCGGAATGAGAAACGCAAGCATGATCATCAGCGTCTATTATGCCAAGCGACATGGCCGCCCTACGGCGGCCGGGACCCGGATTCGGGAGGCCCGCCGGCTGGTCTGATCAAGGCACCGAGACAGGACAGGCGCGAGGCCACGGTTCTCACCGAATCCGTGGCCTTTTCGATTCTCAGTTGGGAGGAAGCGTGATGATCTTCAGCCAGGAGCAACATCGCATTTGGTCGACGTTGATGGACCGCCAGCTCCCCAATGTCGAGGCCCATGCCAGCGCCATTTATCTGCGGGGCGCAGACATCCTTGGGCTGCCGCCAGACCGGATCCCATCGCTGCCTGCGCTAAATCGGAAGATCATGCCCCGCACAGGGTGGCGGGCGATCCGCACCACGGTTCGCTACTCGGACGCCCTGCCCTGGTACACGCAGTTTGCGCAGCGCCATTTCATGGTCACGGACTATATGCGCGGCGCTGACGAGCTGGATTTCACGCCCGAGCCGGATATGTTCCACGACATTGTCGGCCATCTGCCCTTCATGGTCCTCCCCGAATACACCGCCCTGCAGGACCTGTTTGCGCGGGCCTTCTTCGCCGCCGACGACGCCCAGCGGGAGGACGTCAAGCGCCTCGCCTGGTACAGCACCGAGTTTGGTTTGATCAGGGAGGATGGGGAGCTGAAGATCTTCGGTGCCGGCTTGATCTCGTCGGCCGGCGAGATACAGAACGTTGTCCAGAGAAAGGTCGAGATCCAGCCCTTCTCGATCGAGAACGTCATCGGCCACGAAAAGGCCGTGTGGAGCTTCAATGAGGTGTTGTTCTGGTTTGAGTCAATCGAGACCTTGAAAGCCGAACTCCATCGTTACTTCGATCGGCTGCTTCGGAAAGAGGAGAGAGCAGCCTGAAGCAGCAAGCTGCGTCGGTGCGCAAGCCGCTGAGGTCAGCAGCCTATTTGTTGTTCAGGACGCTGAGGAAGAGATCGACAGCTTGAGGATCAAACTGCTTGCCAGACTGCTCTCGAAGATAGTCGGTGACTTTGTCGTCGGGCCATGCCTCTCGGTAGGGGCGATTCGATCGGAGGGCATCCCACACGTCGACGACGGAGAACAATCGCGCAGCTTTCGGGATCTCCTCCCCCTTGAGGCCGCGCGGGTAGCCCGTTCCGTCCCACTTTTCGTGATGACAATAGGGGATGTCAAGCGCCGGACGAAGGTAGTCGATCGGGTAGAGCAGCTCATAAGCCTTGCCGGGGTGACGGTGCATGACCTCCCACTCGTCGTCGTTCAGCGGGCCTTGCTTCAGCAGGATCGCGTCCGGAACGCCCATCTTGCCGATGTCGTGGAGCAGCGCGCCGCGACGGACATGGGCCAACTCGTTGTCGGTGAAGCCCGCTTCCAGGGCGAGCTTGAGCGTTAGGTCGGTCACGCGCAGGGTGTGTCCTTCCGTTTCATGATCCCTGAGGTCAAGCGCCTTGGACCAACCGGCGATGGTCGAATCATAGGCGCGCACAAGCTCCAGCGCATCGCGCTCGGTTTGTTCCCGCAGGGTTACCCGACGTACGGCGTTGGCGACCATATCAGCGATCGACGTCAAAAGGCGAATATCTTCCGAGGCGAATCCGGCAGCCCGGCCCACGGCGATTGCCCCGAGGGTTCCATGGCGGTCCGTCAACGGGACGACGCCCAGTGCCTGAAAGTGGAACATGGGACCCGATTCAGAATTGAGAGGGCTTTCGACTGTTGGGTTGCTCATGAACGCTTCGCCGGTTTGGATCACTTTGCCGACAACTGTGGCCCCGGCCGGCAGATGTCGTCCCGTGAGCTCCACCCAATCGCCTGCTCCCAGATCAAAGGTCAATTGGCCCGTTGATCATCAACGGTGGCGAGAAGGGCGCTATCAGCCTGGAGGATCGAGAGCAGCTCACGAAGAATGATAGGACGCATCTCGTCCAAACCGAAGGCGATCCTGAGCGCAGCCCCGACCTCGGCGATGGACTCCAGCTCGCGGTTCCGGCGAAGGCGTTCGGTGATGTCGCGTGCCACGCTGACAACATAATCCTGCTCGAGGTGGGCATAGCTCAAACTTATCTCGACCGGATAGGTCGAGCCGTCTTTTCGCCGACGCTTTCCCTCAACATACATCGTGCCGGCATGACGCAATGTTTCGGTGATAGCGCTGAATTGTTCTGCATCGAGGTCCGGATTGATGTCGAACACCGTCAGCGTCAGGTAGTCTTCCCGCGTGTAACCCAGCTCCTGGCAAGCCTGCTTGTTGAAGTCGAGCAGCTTACCGCTGGTCGGGTCGATGACCTCGATCGAATCGTTCGACTGTTCGATCAAGCGGCGGAAGAGTGTGAGAGCTTCGGCGGCCTCTTTCCGCTCGGTAATGACGTCAAATACGGCTACGAAGTAGCCCGGCTGCGGGCAGTAGGCCGAAATCTCGAACCACATCTTCAGGGCTTCGACGTAGGTCTCAAACTTCTCGGGATCCCCGGTTGATGCCACACGGCCGTAGATCTCGAATAGACCCGGGTCAGACTGGAGGATGCCGGGGATGGCGTCGCTGACCTTGCGGCCTTCGACGTCCGCCAGACCGGTCAGGTGTTCAAACGCTTCGTTGACCATCCAGTAGACCCAGTCGACAGGACGACCGTTGTCGAACAACATCTGGCAGTAGGCGAAGCCTTCGGCCATGTTCTTGAACAGGCCACGATAGCGGGCCTCACTTTCGCTCAGCTCGGCTTCGATTAGCTTTCGAGGCGTTATGTCCATCAGGATGCAAAGCGTGATCCAGGCGTCGGCCATCTGGATTGGGGCGAGCCAGATGTCAGCAGGGAAGACTGTGCCGTCTTTGCGCTGTCCAAAGAGGTTGTGGCGGGTGTTGAGGCGTCTTGGCTTAGGGAGGACGAAGAACTCCGCGACATGCCTGGCATGCCCATTCCGGCTGTGTGCGGGAACCAGAATGTCGATCGATTGGTCTTCCAACTCTCCAGACAGGTAGCCGAAAAGGGCATAGGCCTCCAGGTTGGCAAGCGCTATCACTCCCCGTTGATCTACTATGAAGGCTGCATCTGGGATGGTTTCGAGAAGGCTTTCGAATGAAATTGTCGGCAACTGCAACTGATACCTGAACAGCCATTGCGGCGATGGATCATCGCTGCCTTATCCGCGACTCCAGGGATACGTTTCTGGTCTGAGCCCCAATGATGATCATTCTCATTATACCCCGGGTTTGTCTAGACAAGTTGGGCGAGGCAGACCGGCGGTTTGCTTCGATGGTGCGAACGGATGGCCCGCTGCAGAATCACAAATGGGTGTCGCGTTTGGCGCACAGCCCATGGGATGGCCGAGGCGCCAGGTCACAGGGCCCTCATGTTAGAATAACGCTCCGTTTCATCTAGCGGGTCCTCCGGCCCATAAGGCACTGCAACGGCGCACCAGCGCAGAATTGGGCGGACGTTGGCGCATGTCCGATCTTCGATCCCAAGCCATTCGGATTTCAAAAACGCAGCAACGCTGGCTGGTCCTGCTGGCCGTTAGCCTGCTCATCGCCTATGGCCTGGCTTTCGGCGGGAGCTACGGCGCCTCGATCGACGAGCCCAGCCACGCCAGGTATGGCCGCCAGACTCTGCAGATCTACCTCGGCCAACGGGCCATCGACGACACCAGCGTGGATCCCCTCCAGCACGGGCCCTTCTACTCCTTTGTCGCCTATGTGGCCGGCGGGTGGGTGGAAGCCGTTCGCCCCGGCTGGCTGGCGACCGATGGCCGGCATTTCGTCTACTACCTGTCCTTCATCATGGCCACCGTCTTCGTCGGGGTGCTCGTTCGCCGCTACACGCGTCCTAGCATCGCCTGGCTCGCGGCCGGTTTGTTCTTCTCCCAACCTCTGCTTCTGGGCCATGCCTTCATTAATCCCAAGGACATCCCCTTTATGGCGTTCTTCCTTGGGGGCCTCACCCTGGGCGTGCTGACCCTCCCCAGACCGGTCCCTCATCCCGCGACGCCGCCGGCCCATGCCCCTGATCCACGACCAGCGTTGTACCCTGAGCGACGGCGGCGGATCGTGCTTGCCTCGACGGCAGGGAGCTTGGTGGCGGCAGCGTTTCTGGGCGGGCTATGGTTTTGGACCGGGCTCCCGCCGCTCCTCAACTCGGTGTTGGAGAGAGCTTATGCCGGGCAAGCCGCCTGGCCGATCCAGCCGATCTTCAATGCTATCGCTACCGATGCCTACAAAACACCCCTGGCACTCTACCAAGCCAAGCTCTCGTCGGCCTTGGCCACCTTCCGGCTAGGGTCGACGGTCATCCTGGTGACCGGTGCGATCATCGCCTGGAGCCTCCTGGCCCAGCACCGAATTCGGGCCGCCCTCGCCAAGTACGGTGAGATCATGCTTGCATCCGGCGCCGGCATGTTGCTTGGGTTGGACACGTCCATTCGGGCGGTCGCCCCCTATGCCGCCGTGCCCGTCGTCCTTCTGCTCCTGTGTTATTCCAAATCACGTCGCAAAGCCCTGGCATCCATCCTGGTCTTAACGCTGACGGCGATCGGCGCATGTCTCGCCAGCTGGCCCTTCCTGTGGCAGGACACGCTCGGCCGCTATCTCCAGTCCCTGCTCACCCTCAGCCATTTTCCCTGGCACGGGTTCATACTCTTCGATGGCCAGCTGCTCACCGAGGGGCAACAGCCCTGGTACTACATCCCGGAGCTCATGCTACTGCAGCTCACCTTGCCCGTTGTCGCCCTGGCCATGCTTGGGCTGGCCACCTTCTGGCGACGGCCTGCGAGCACCCAGGCAAAGGTTGAGGTCGGCGTCTTGCTCGTCACGTTCGGCCTACCGGTCGTGGCCAGCTTTCGTCCCCACACCATCGTCTACAACAACTTCCGGCAATTCCTCTTCACCGTTCCGGCGTTCTTCCTGTTGGCTGGGCTTGGCCTGGAGCAGCTTTTCGGCTGGCTGAAGGACATTCGTTGGGCGTATGCTGCAGCGGCGCTGGCGCTCATACCGGGCATCGTGGGTATCGTTCACCTGCACCCTTACGAGTACATGTATTACAACGGGCTGGCCGGCCTTGGGGGTGACGTCTACAGCCGGTTCGAATCCGACTATTGGTGCACCTCCTACCGCCAGGCCCTGGCCTGGGTGAACGCCAATGCGCCCAAAGGGGCAGAGGTAGAAATCGGGGGATCGGGGGTCATCGGACAAGCCTATGAGTTCACACGGCCGGACCTGCGCCTGATCCAACTGGGCCCGACCGAAGCGCGCCAATCGTCCGCGCTCGTCGTCATCTGCGACGGGAAAGGGGGACAGCGAGCCTTGCTGCCCGGTATCCGAACGGTGATGTCGGTTGACGTTGGCGGCGCATCGCTATCGGAGGTGAAGGAACTTCAACGGCCCGACTAGTCCGCCTACTCCGGCTTTCCCGGATGTGCGCGCTGCCCAGACAGCGCCGGCGGGCATCCGCCGGGCGAAGTGTATGATGAGATAGTCTGGCGCCGAAGGGGGAAGCCACGCTCTGCCGAATGTTCACTGTCAAGCCAAGGAGGGTATCAGATGACCGTCAAGCACACTCGCGACGTCGAAGTCGAGAAAATCGACACCGGCACCGGCGTCACCAAACAGGTCCTGATCCCGGATAGCGAGGGTCCCAACTTCGCCATGCGCCGGTTTGTGATCCAGCCGCAGGGGGGAATGCCCAATCACACCAACCTGGTGGAACACGAGCAGTATGTGCTCAACGGCAGAGCACGAGTCGGCATCGGCGATGAGGTTTTCGAGGTCAAGCACGGGGACGTGGTCTACATCCCGGCCGAGGTGCCCCACTGGTACGAGAACACTGGCGACGAGCCCTTCGAATTCCTGTGCATGGTCCCCAACAAGCCCGATAAGACCACCGTCCTGGGCTAGGCTCGTCTTCGTTAAGACCCCTCCACGCCGTCCTTCTTGGCGCTTGGCTGCATCGAGGCGCAGCGTCCGTCAGTTGCTTCGATTGTCACCCGCCACAAGGCGCAGGTAGGTCCCCGGTTTCCACCGCTCCCACAGCCCCGCCACGAACTGATAGATAGCGAACAGCTCCAGCGCAAAGGGCAGATAGCCACCGTAACCCAAGAGCGGCATCTCGAAGACGTGCAGAAAGCCGAGGTAGGGGACGTGGTAGACCCACTTCGGGAACGAAAAGTAGTTCCAGAACTCCCAGAAGAAGCCGCAGATCAAGACGCCCGACCACAATGCCAGAATGGGGCGCCAATCACGCCGGGCCACAAAGGCGGCCAGAGAGCGGTGTCCCAGCCAGACGTTGACCGGCTCGAGGATGAAGAAGGGGCCCAGCCAGATGAGCGGGAAGAAGAGGCCCGGCCAGGCCAGCAGGAGCGCCAGCATGAGCCAGCCGGCCAAAAAACTCCCCAGCAGAACAGGGCGCGTGTTCGGGATGCGCGGCCCCGGGCCGGCGCGGCGCAGCCAACCAAAGGTTCCCGCCAGCTCAGCCGCTCCGAAAACAGCCGGGATGACGGTCGAAAAGCTGATTGACGCAAGCACGGCGAACTGCGCCTTCGTGAAGTACTCCGCACCCTGATAGACCCAATTGCCGGTGCGGCTGTTGAGCGCCTCGAACAGCCACCAGGCGGGCATCGAGACCAGGAACAGCCCAACATAGCGCCGAGGATTCCGAGTTCAGGGGCGAGTCGCCTTTGCGAAGAACGACCAGGGCATCGACCACCAGACAGTAGCCGAGCCACATTGGGAAGAACAGCAGATGCGTCCGCAGCCCGGGCAGGAACCAGTTCAAAGGCCAGAAAGCCGCCACCAGCCCGAGCCCGATCCAGCCATGAGCCGGCCAGCCCCGTCCGAAACCAGACTGTGACTGTTCCACTCCCGGATTCGCCTCCTCGACGACCATGGGGGTCGAGCGCTGTTCCGACGATTCTACCTTGGGCTGCGATGGCGGCGAGCGCCCTCCGGTAACAATTGCCGGCGAAGCGTGTATTCTAGGTTTGTCTTCTAACGCCAAAGCTGCCGGAGCGTTCGGAGTTGTCGCCGATGTCCGGAGAGCGGCACCCACCCGCATCGCATCCTCGACAGGCCGCCTGCTCGGCGGCCTGTCGGCTTGCCGCGGGCAGGACCGGCAGCCGCCCCTTCCCGCATGCAGCGTACGCAAGAAGAGCTCACTTTGTGATGAATTTCACAAAAGGAACGGGCTTCTGGGCTGCAACATGCCGAGGGTATCGAACCCGCCACCTTGGCCGTTATCCGACTCAACCTGGCCTCAAGCCGATGCCATCTTCGGCGAAGCCGGCGTTGGGCTGGATGAAGCGTAGGCCGCCCAACCCGTGGACGACCGGCCGCGCATCCTGGCGCAGCTTGCTCCCCCGGTGCTTTCAGCCTGAAATGGCGGGAATTCGAAGGTAAGGCGATCCCCTGCGAGGAGTTGTCGGACTTTGACTTTTGATCCCGTTTCGGCTTCTCAGAGTGGGTCGGAACGCTGGATCGCCGTCAAGCGCAGACTATCAGGGCGCCGCCTCTACCACCTGGAAGATCGTCCCATCCAAGCGCACAAGATACAGTTCGCCGGCCTCGGACTCACCGAAGGCTGATGGCCCGAATCCGGCGTTGACCAGTTCTCCAGAGGCGGCCCAAGCCTCGCCGTCCGGCTGGACCCCCCACACGCCGCCGCTGCAGTAGTCAGCGTAGAAGTAGATACCCTGCAGGGCCGTGTAGGCCGCCCCTCGATAGACGAAGCCACCGGTGATCGAGCAGCGGCCCGAGTCATGGGGATAGTCATAGATCGGGTCAACAAACGTCAGGCCGGTGCAGTTAGCGTTCAAGTCCCCGTTCGTATCCGTGTAGGCATGCAGGCCTTCGCGACAATCCCAGCCGTAGTTCTGGCCGCCGGAACTCGCCGCCGGCTGATAATCGATTTCCTCCCAGCTGCCCTGTCCGACATCCCCAATCCACAGGTCACCGGTTGCACGATCGAATGAGAATCGCCATGGATTGCGAACTCCGTAGGCCCAGATTTCGTCCAGCGCGTTTGGGTCACCCACAAAGGGATTGTCAGGGGGAATCCGGTAGGGCATCCCGGCGGCATTGGCTATGAGGGGAAGATACAGGCTATTGGGGCCGGGGGTGGGCAAGACCGGCGTGGCCCCCCCGACATCGAGGCGTAGGATCTTGCCGAGGAGTGCATCCAGATTCTGGGCGTTCTCGTAGGGATCGCCGGAGCCTCCGCCGTCTCCTGTTCCTATGTACAGATTATCGTCCGGGCCAAACATCAACTGTCCGCCGTTGTGATTGGTCTGGTTGGGATGCGGGAAGCCAAGCAGGGGCTCACCGCTGTTGGGATCCGCCACATCGGGATCCACTGGGCTCACATGGAACCGAGCCAGCACATTGTTGCCCTGATTGCCGGCTCGGTTGTCGGTGAAGTAGACGTAGAACACCTGGCTGGTCGAGAAGTTCGGCGGAAAGGCCACGCTCAGCAGGCCCTGTTCCCCGCCGCTCATGACGATACTGCTGATGTCCAGAAACGTACCCGCACCAAGGATCTTGATGCGTCCAGCCCGCTCGACCACGAAGAGTTGATCGGTGCCATCACCGGCATTGGTGATCTGGACGGGTGAGGCGTAACCGGTGGCCACCTGGCCCAATGCCACCGAGGGCCAGGTCACTGCCGGCAGGGGCCGTGCCAGCCCAATCATGGGATGCGTGGCCAGAGCGAGCAGAAAGACGGCAGAAATGATGCCGATCCAAGCAGCAATTCGCCGTCCTGAAAAGGTGATCATGGGGACATCCCTCGTTTGCCGAGAATTGCGCCGGCGGGCGCGCAACCCCGTCCCCAGTCTACTCTACAAGCTACCAAAGCCGAATGCATACCGAGCAGTGGCGCAACCGTCCCCGGCCGATCATCGCACGCATGACCTGGGGTCAAGAAGTGGCATCGGCTTGATCTCGGCTAGTTCGTAGCGCCTCAAGCACCTCGTCCAACTCCGGCTCGTGTTCCCGATCCTTGAAAGGCACCAGCCGCCGGTACACGTCGGCTGCCGCCAGGTGAAACGCGCCCGGCATGCCGGCTGCTTCGAAGGTGTCGGCAATCTGTTCCATCTCGTCCACGAATCGCCAGGCCTTGGCCGTGACCCGCCTAACTCGCCCGGCGGTTGTATCCACAAAGCCGGCATCGTCGCGAGCCCATTGGCGCTCAAGCTCGTGCCGGACGTCCCAAGACTCGGCGGTCGCCAGGATGGCGGCCAACAAGGCGGTAGTGCCTTTAGTGTACGCGCCGTAGCACATCTTCAGGGCCGATGCCCGGCCGATGTCGTTCCCGATGACCTGGACCTCCAGCAGGCCCCCCGAAAAGCAAGCCGCTGCGCGGGGGGCATCCGCCCCCGAAAGGCACAGCCAGGTCGTGTTGGGATGCCAGGCCGGTCCTCCGATGATCCCCCCATCGACGAAGGCCACGCCGGCGGCGGTCATCATCTCACCGATCCGCTGGGCGCGCTGAGGGGAGGTGGCATTGGCGTCCAGGTAGAGTCCGTCGAATCCGTAGGCCAGGACCTGGCGCGCCAGGTCTTCGGCGGCGTGCGGTGGGCAAACGCTCACGATGACTTCACTCTCACGGCACAGGGCTTCCAGCGTGGCCACGTCGCGCAAGCCCTGGGTTTCCGCCCGCCGCCGGGTGGCTTCGCTCCGCCCTTCGGATGCCCACACCACGCTGCCGCCGCTCGCCTGCGCCGATGCCCCCACGGAGACGCCCATCCGCCCCGGATGAAGGATGCCTACAATTTCAGTCATGGACTCTCCTTGCCTGCTATGTCCGATGCAGCCCACACCGGATCTTGTTCTGCTTCCCGGAGGTCGCAAACCCCAGCGCACCGCTCAGAACTCAGCCCCAGATACTGGAAGCTAGCTGCTGGTCTTCCGCTTGAACTTCGGCGGCCTCAACGCCTGACTGGCCTGTTCGAATGCATACGCCAGTCTGATCAGAGTCGCCCTCCTGCCACGCCCCGGCGAAGAACGAGAGCCCAATCGGTAGGCCCCGTATGAAACCGGCCGGGACGGTGATGTGCGGGTAACCCGCCACGGCGGCCGGGGACGTGCTTTCCAAGTCCCAATTGGACGAGTCGCCATTCACCAGGTCGATGAGCCAGGCGGGACCGCCCGAGGCAACCACGACGGCGTCGAGCCGCCGCGAGGCCATCAAGGCATCGATGCCATCCCTGCGCGTCAGGCGGCGGCAGCGGGCCAGCGCCTGACGGTAGGGTTTGCTTGTTAGCGAACCTTTGGACAAAGCCTCGATCATATGCTCCTGCCCGAAATAGGCCAGGACCTTGTCCCGATGAGAATCGTTGAAGTGGATGACGTCCTCCAGCGAGTGAACCGAGGCGCTCGGCCCGAGCGATGCCAGGTAGCGATTGAGGTCCGCCTTGAACTCGGTGTGCAGCACTTCCAGCTCATCCTCTCCGAATGCCTGGAAGTTGGGGAGATCAGCCGGGTCGACGATCTCCGCTCCAGCCTGATGCATGAGTTCGAGGCACGACTCGACGATCTGGATGACTCGGGTGTCCGTCCCCAACATGTTGCGGGCGACCCCGATGCGGGCCCCGCGCAGGCCGTCCTCGACCAGAAAACGAGTGAAGTCGCGGGTGCGCGGTTTGGGCCGGGACTGGGTGAGACTGTCCTTGGAATCCACCCCGGCCATGGCCCCAAGCAGCAGAGCCACATCGCTCACTGTCCTCCCGATAGGTCCCGGCGTGTCCTGGCTGTGGGCGATGGGGATGACACCGCTCCGGCTGATTAGTCCCACGGTGGGCTTGAGGCCAACCACACCGCAGGTCTGCGACGGGCAGATGATCGAGCCGTCGGTCTCAGTGCCGACCGCCGCCGCGCACAAGCCGGCCGCCACAGCCGCCGCTGAACCGGAAGATGACCCGCAGGCGGTGCGGTCCAGACCGTGCGGATTGCGCGTCAGTCCGCCCAGACTTGACCAGCCGCTCGTCGAACGCCGGCCACGGAAGTTGGCCCACTCGCTTAGATTGGCCTTGCCCAGAATTACGGCGCCAGCCGAGCGCAGGCGTTTGACCAGATGCGCATCGGCTCGCGCCCGATGGCCATCCAGCGCCAGCGACCCGGCCGTGGTATGCATTTGATCTCCCGTGTCGATGTTGTCCTTGATCAGCAGGGGAATCCCGTGGAGGGGGCCGCGCAGCCTGCCTTTCGCACGCTCAGCGTCGCAAGCGGCGGCGACCTCCAGGGCCTCGGGATTGCGTTCGAGAACCGCGTTGACCTGCGGGCCGCTGCGATCGAGGCGCTCGATGCGGTCCAGATAGCCCTGGGTAATCTCGACCGACGTCAGTTGGTGCTTGGCCATGGCAGCCGACAGCTCGGCGATGTTCAGATCTTCCATGCGGCGCCTCCAAAGTGCATCATAGCCAACTCGAATTCGGGCCTGCGACCGGGTGAACCAGTATGGCAATCAGCCCGCGAGATCGCCGAGATCTGAACCCGTCGTGGTGAGGCAGCCGTCAGGCTTTGCAGCATCGATCCAACTCCGAAGGGTCCCCTCTGACGTACCGGCGCAATTCCTCTGGGGCTTGTTGGTATCGAATGTCCCGATCGTGATAGCCACACTGCCACATCCTGGCGCGAGAATCGGGACTTTCTCTTCGGCACAACCGTGTCAAGGCGCTCCTAGACGAGCGGATTACCGTGGGCAGCGAGCCCGGAACCGGGCTTGCGAATTCATCTTCCGTTGGGGCTCGGCATGCCGTGTCCCGGCGACTTTGAAAGAACAGAACGGCATACAACTGGTTGGGCATGACTCCCCATTCGCCCAACCAAACGCGCTCAAAGTGGTCGGGGATCGAAGCCGGCACGCGTTCTACACATTCCCCTCGAGAACTCAGCACTGACTTCGCGTTGTGTGTGTGTGCCCGAACATCTCAACCTTCCCATGGACGCAAGTCGTCACAAAATAGGCGCCGGATTGGGCATCGTCGACGTGCCGCAAGCTAATCGAGCGGTGTCCTGGCTTGAAAGTCGTCATGACCCTCCTGAGTCTAAATTCCCTCCAGGCGGCTCTACAACATGTTCACCACAGCCGGATCAGGCGTAATGTGGCGTGGATCCCGAATGTCTCATCGATCGTGACCGGCGCGGCATCCCCGCCATTTTCTTCGAGATCGGCAAGGTCGTCGTCGGAAGAGGCTTCCGATCCGGCCATGAAAGAGACCTGAGAACCCGACTCGGCCTCGCACGTGGACGACGGCCTGGGTCGAAGAGTCGGCAGGGAGGCAGTCGATCTCCAGCCGGAATCCGGCGCGTTCCGCCACCAGGTCGGCAAGGTCGATGTCCGAATCGTTGATGACCTCGATCCTGGGCGGTGAAGCGGAGGTGATGCTCCAACGGTGCACGGCAAACACGCTGCCGGCAAGGGCAATGGCTGCCAGCAACAGCAGGATCACGCCGACCTTCTTGCCAGTCACGCCATCATCCTCTTCGGGCGGGTCTGCTCATCCGAACCTGGCGACATGAAGGCCATCGGTTGCAGCCTCCTGCCAACCAAGGCCCGGGGCAAGCGAAGGGTCATCAAGGGAGGCTGCCCTCCGCTTTGCCTCGAACAGCATACCCCTGGCACATCAACCGGGCCAGCCCGGATGCGCCTGGCTGACCCGAGGTTGACTCGGCGGCAAATCGAATGTATTTCACATGGAAGTGTCTGTGCGTGGGCAGCCATTTGGCCGTTTGGGATCCGGGAGGTCGGGTATGGATGAAGCCAGCGCATTCTACGGGTCGGCGACGGTTGGGGCGGCTGGGCAGATTATCCTCCCGCGCAAGGCGCGTGAGGCGATGGGGATCGCGCGCGGCGACCAGGTGATCGTCGTGCGCGGGCCGCGCCCGAGAAGCATCACGCTTTTCCGCGGCGACTCGATTCAAGAGCTGCTCGACCAAGCCGATCAGTCCGAAGCAAGCGCCGCAGCGTGAGCCCATGCCGCCCGACGGGACAGGGACGGGAAACTCCTAAAGGCGCCTAGCCATCACGTGGTCGGTCTGAGGATCTTGCCCCAGCACAAAGGTCTTCTCCCCCACCCGCACAAAGCCCCAGCGCTCGTAGAAGGCGATCGCCCGCAGGTTGCGCCCCCACACCCCGAGCCATATTACCCGGTGAGCCCCGGCGGCGGCCAACTCGAGGGCGGCGGCCATCAGGGCCGAGCCGATGCCCGTGCCGATTCTCGACGGGGCGGCATAGATACGGACCAGTTCGACTGGGTCTTCAGCGTCGACCGCTCCCGGTGCCGGGCCGGCGCGCAGCATGGCGTAGCCGACGAGGCGTCCACCGTCTTCCGCCAGAAGGAAAGTGCAATCCGGGTCGTCGAGCTCCGCCCGAATAACCCCCACGGCGAAGGCCTGCTCCAGGTAGAGGGCCATGTCCTCGGGTGTGTTGTCCGGGCCGTAGGCGGCCTGGAACGCACGGGCGCCAAAGGACGCCACTCGGGGGGCGTCGGCCGGGATTCCCCGGCGCAGGTTGGGTTGGACTGCAGGCATGCGCTCATCCAATTTGTGAAATCTTGCACAAATCGACCGGAGCCGTCCCCCTCAGTCGGGCGACAACCAGGCTCCCCAGGCCGGAAGAATACCAGCGCCGATCCAGCACAGCCTCGTCGGCGTAGCGGGGGTTGCGAAGACTAGGAGGAGCGGCCAATGGTTTGTGTTATCGACCCAACCAGCGAGACCGGTGCTTCAGCGGGTCAATGGCAGGTGGGGTCGTCGATCGGCTCGAGCAGGATTCTCAGCTGCGTGTCCAGGGGGGCGGCCTGCCCGGCACAGACCATCGTGCCACTGACGTTCATAATGACATCGGCCTGCGGGCTACCCCCGGAAGCGAAGTCGATGGCGTAAGTCCCGGAAGCCGTAAGTTCACATGGCCCCACGGTCTGCTTCATGGTCACCGTCCCGCTCGCACCGCTGTCAGGTGTGAAGCTGTAGCTGCCGACCAATTCTCCGGTGTGGCTGAGCGAGAAGGGCTGGTCCAGACTGCACACCACGCCGGACCAGGTGTACGGCGGCGCAATGGCGTGGTAGTTGGGAGTGCTTGTGATGAAAGTGATGCCCTTCTTGGCGATGCCGCGCCTCGACTTTGTCACCAGGGTCACCGTCGCCGACCGCATCTCTTCTCCCGGAGCCTGGTAGGTGTAATCCACCGGGGCATCGGCCTTGCCGGTCGGGACCAGACTCTCTCCGCCGGAGAGGGAGGCTTCAAGGGGAACCTGCAGCTCGACCCCTTCAAACTTGTGGCGCACGCCGGCCGAAAACGAGTTGGACGACCCCGCCTTGACGTTGTTGATATCATCCGCATCCGTGACGACGATTTCAACGCAGTAGCCGTTCTGCCAGAGTTGGCGTCCAGCATCCAGCCAAGAGGCAATCAGCCCATCCAGCAGCTCAAGGCTGCTTCTCGTAGCGGTATCGATGATGGCCTGCGTTGCCTGGCTGGACGTTCGATTGACGGTGGTGCGCGACGTATAGGAGGTCTCCCCGATGGTGTGTTCGGCCCGCGTCGTGGCTTCGGCGTACTGGCTCAGGGTGTCTTCGGGATGGCTGCTGTCGGTGACCTGCGATGATCTTCCGACCGTGACGTCGGTGGAGTAGCCAGCCAATTCCGCGTCGTCATTCACCTGTCCGTTGGCCTCGCCTGTGGCTTCCAGCTGCCCCAAATCGGTCGCCGTGCCCGACGTGGCCGTGCTGGACATGGTCATGTGGACGCTTAGTTTGACCGCACCCTGGCTGTCCGGGCATACAACCATTTCGGCCGTGGCCGTTGTGGTCTCCTGCAGCGTCGCTCCGTTTTGGCTGGCGGAAACAGAAAGCTTCATCTCGACTGTAAGCGTGTCGCCGACCAAAGACGGCGTGATTGTGCTCTGCACGCCCGTGTCCCCCGTCTGATCGTCTTTGTTGAAGGGCATCTTCCCGAGTTCGGGTGTTCGGCCGATCTGGCCCACGATGAGCGGCATAAGTGAGACCACACCGGCAGCTGTGATGCCCTGCTGCGCCATCCCCGGCGGCCGGGAAGGTGCCCATGACCGGCCGAGGTAGGCCTGGGCGGCCTGGCTGGCAGCCGCCGCCCGCGTCTGATCCACCGTGTGGAACAGCGCGTCGGCGTCGGGACCGAGGGTTTCCCTGAGCGGCTCCCGGAGCGCCTCCCAGGCAGCCTCCTCGACGGCCATCAACTGCGTCGTTGCGAGCGGCAGCTGGACGGCTGGCCTGGTCTGACTTGCCGCGCCGGGCGTTGGGGCGGGCACAAGCCCCCCCAACGCGTTGCACCCAAGCAGGGCTGCGAGGGTCAGGATGTGGACCAGGGGGGAAAGGGACGACACGGATCTCATGCTGGGCATCCGCAACAAGGCATGGACCACATTGTACAACGGGGCCGTCTGGCCCAATCCACACGCGTCCCGGCGCCTGCCGCGGCGGCCCCGAGCGTCGATTGTGGTGGATTTCACAAACTGTGGGTCAGCCGCCCGGGCCCGGTCCGGGTAAGATGCTCCCGGTCCGCCTGCAGTACTGGCGGTAGGCGTCGCCGAAATGATCGAGCATCATCTGCTCTTCCTCCGGGACACGCAAGAAGTAGAACAAGAAGAAGGCCACAACCCCGCCCAGGCCGGCAATCCAGTTAGGGAACATCAGCGCCTGGGCCACGCCCCATACCAACTGGGAAGCGTACATCGGGTGGCGGACATAGGCGTAAATGCCGCTCGTGATGAGTGGCTGGTCGGCCGTCAACTCAAGCGAGGGAGACCAGAAGGCGCCCAAATCGCGGTGCGACCGCCAGAAGATCCATAATGCCCCCAGCAGGAAGACTACTCCGGCCCACCCCAGCGTACTGGTCCAGGACGGGGGAAGGGAATAGTCGGCGAAGGCCAGCCATGGGGTGGTGGCGTACATCAGCGGTAGGACCAGCCCCCCGATTGTCAGCCAACCCAGCACCAGCCCCTCGGAAAGCGTCACGCGCTGCTCGGTGTGCTTCGCCTGTCGGTGCTGCCGAGCATACGGCGCACGGACAACGCTCTCGACGATCATGCCCGCAAAGTAGAGTGTGTCAAAGACGGCCTGCATGCCTGGTCCTCTCGAAGTTTCGAAACGGCCCGAGCCCCTTGCCGGTTGATTGTTGTCGGTCCTCAGAGTGAGGCATCTCGCCGCAAACCGGGAACCTCGGCGAGGCATGGGCGCTCCCATTTTCTTAGGCCGCAGGTCGTCGCCAACAGCCAGGCGATAGCACCTCCGGCGCCACCGACCCCGATATTTAGCTTCAAGCTGCACATCCCACGGCGGCAAGGTGCATCCCGAAAGGGCGGCTGAGCTAGCTGCCGGCCCCGAGCTCTGAGCGAGGACGTTGATCCGATCGCTTGACCGCGCAGCCGGGCCAGGGGCCTGGCGGTCTCAAGGCGCGGGAAAGAACAAGGCTGGGTAATCCGACTCGCGTGCCGAATCTGAGCTATCCAAGCTGAAACTGGATGCGAAGAAATCACCTGTTTGACGTGTGCCGCCCTGCACCACACAACTTGAGACGATTTCCTCGCCCGGAGGCTTGTTTGACCAGGGGCCCGACTCAAGTAGGACGGTCGTTGTCCCTGATGTCTCGGTCAACACCACAGGATCGCCGATGAACACGCCAGTATTGGAGCAAGTCAATCTGGCCGGCGTGGCCGGGGCGACGTAGGCCACTTCGAAGGAGATCGTATAGGTGCAGGCATAGTTGGAGTCTTGGTCTGGCCCTTCGCAGGCGTGATCGACAATTTGCGCTTCAATCAGCGTCAGACTCGGCTCCATCACCATGGGGGTCTGAGTCGAGTCCGGCGCGGCTGCTGTTCCCGGCCCCTCGACCGATTGGGCAAGGTCCTGGCTGGAGACGGCGCGGCAGCCTGAAAAGACGTCGCCTTCGCCCTGCCCGGCAGCCGGATCACCACTGAGCAGATCCTGCAGCGCCTTGAGGTACTGGTCACCAATCAGCGCGCAGCGCGCCACATTCCCGGCGAGGATGGCTGTCCGGGCCCGCTCGCGCAGGCTCGCATTTTGCTTGTCCGACCCGGAAAGCAAACTGATAATGGCCTCCAGTGCCGGATCCCTCTGGCTTGCGTCCGTGATTTGGATCACCACATCCTGTGGCATCCCGCCCACATTTGGGACACGCCCGATGCGGTCAAGGGTCTCGACGGCACCCCCGAGTTGGTCCAGATCACCCAGTGCCGATTCCAGATCCTTGGCAATGGCTTGCTGGGGATGTTCAATAGCAGAAGCAATCCGGCCGCTGATGGCTGCGATCCGTTTGCCGGTCGGGCCGCCGATCGCCGCCCCGACCGCTCGAACCCGACTGGCGATCCTTCTCGCTTTTTCCAATTCGGCCAGCACGCCGCCTTGGTTGCCGCCCAGGGCATCCAGCGCCGTGTTGATGGCGTCCTTGGACGAATTGACCCCGCGCCGCATGGCATTGAACAGCGTCCGGACCGCCTCGGTTCCAGAAACCCGGAAGATGATGGCGGATTGGACGCGATGGATGAAAGCCTCGCGGGCGGCGCGCTTCTCGGACTCGGCGAACGCATTCGTGGCTTGGCGCTCTTGCTCGATAAGCGCCACGACCTTGGTATAGGCCGCCAGTTGCGAGCCTCCCCGCTCGATCAGCTCCCGATTCTTGAGTTGTTCCTGAGCCTTGGCGCGCAGCCGGTCGTAATAGTCGCTCCGCTCAGCAATGAAGGCGTTGGCCTCGCGGTACACGCGGTTGCGGGCACTCAAGCCGACGAATACTCCGGCGAATGGAATCACCTGGGAGATGACGCCCTCCCCCCCAGCCCGGGCTTCCGCGGGGTCAACCGCCTGTGGCCCGGGCACGCTACCAGCAGCCGAAATCTGAGCGCCAACCATCGCCGCCAGCAAGCCGAATCGCGCCAAACGGGTTCTGGAACGCATGGGTAACTCCTCTAGAGGTGTACACCCACCTCTTGGGGATTGGTATCTGCTGAAGACGGCGCAGCTATCCCATCGGTGCTCGCACACATCGACCTGCGAGCACCGGTCACCCGTCGAAAGTGACCGCCATCACTGTCGCCAACGCGGGACGGGGTGTACGTCATCGACGATTCGGTCCCGGGCCGCATGAGCGGGTGGCCCGCGCATGGCAGAGTCAGGTTTGAACGAACAGACCTCGCCCTCTACTCTGGGGTGAGGATGAAGGTCTGCACGAAGACCAATCGGTCATCATCGAAACCCAGCAGGATTTGATCCCCCGACATGAGAAGCCCGGCCTCGATGTCCGCCTCGGCCAGATCGGTCCTTTCAAGAATCTGGTCCGACAGCAGGTCTTCGACCTCGGCCGTACTCATGTAGGCAACATAATCGCGCGGATCGTAGCGGTGGGCATACAGGGATGCATCCGGGACGGGATCGAGGTCGACGGTCCAGAGCATTTCGCCGTCGATGAAATCGAATCGGGTCAGCGAATCGAAATACGACCACTCTTCGCTCCGCACAATCGATCCGTCCAGTTCCTGGAAGGTGATCTTGAACGCATCCGGGGGACCCATCAGGTCCAGAACCGACTGGCGCCGATCCACGGGCGTGACCGCCAGGGCCTCTTCGAGGCTGTAGCTCTGGTCATCGGCAACCGGTGGTTCATTGGACCCGGAGGATGAGGCTAGGGCATTACAACTGAGACCCGATAGCATCACGACCGCCCAGAAGATCCCCAGGCGCATTGACAAGCGGCGATGGGAACCGATGGAGAATGTCCGGCGCCTCAACTGGCCCGGCTCTTCCCTTTCAATTGGATATGTAGGAACACGTTCGGGTTGCACGCCCTCCTCACCTCCTGAAGGGTGTGAATGCAGGCCCAGCGCCGTTGCGGGAGGTCTACCGCCAGGCAGTGCACAGACCGGGACGTGCGGAGATCATATATCATGAAGGCGGGGAGGGCTATCCGATACCGTCGACTCCGCCGCGTCCCTCGACCTGGTCTCGAGTGTGGTCCAAGCACTTCTCGATCTCGGCCGCGTCCAATTCCTGGCCCGCCTTCGGGGTGAGGTGCAGGGTGAGCGAGTCATCGCCGGGCTGGATGTCGAGCGACTCGAGTTTCTTGTACTCATCCGTCGGACAGGTGCAGCGGCCCTCCTGGCAGGCCTGGAAAGCCGCCAAGATCTTTCCCTGGCCGTCACCCAACTCGGCAACCTGAATTTCGATCCCATCTTGGGCCTTGTCAATCCGATACTTCATCCCGTGACCTCCTGTGGTGCCAACCCATTCTCGCGCCATCGGGCTCGGCCTGGATGCGGGCATCCAAAGACCGGGCGCCATGCGGCATCCGCCCAGACGCCGCTACGCGGAGCACTTGGCAGCCCGCCCTACCCCGGGGCATTGTCAAAGGCCCTACGGTACGCCTGGATATGGGCCTTGTACTGCGCTTCCGTCAGCCTGATCGTCCGGGGAACATCTGCAAGGGGGGGCAGTTGCTCGAAATACATCCTAACCGTGACGAACTTGCGCTTGCGCTTCTTCTTGCGGAAGGCGTCGAAGGCGCGGCCGTGCGACGGGGAAACGAAGAACGCGTTATCGTGTCGCTTGATCAGCCCCATCGCCAGCAGCGTGTTAAGGGCCGTCTCCATCTCGCCCCGGGTAGGGACGGCACGGTTGATCCAGTCGTAGACATGGATGATCTGGGGGATGGTATAGGGACCACCCCCGCCCCAGAACATGGCCAAGAAGATGACCGGGGTCTCAGATTTCTCCGAGGCAGGCGACACGAGGTTCACAGCCCGCGTTCTGAACTCCACGTTCAAGGTCAGCGCAGTCCCGCCAACCCGGCTTCAAGCTGGGCACTCTCGGCCGCCGACAGCTGCGCTCCTGGGTGGGTGATCACGTAAGTGAAAGGCGGCATCTCACCTTCCTGCATGATGCGAGACAAGTCGCGCAGGCCGCGCTGGTTGATGCCCCATTCTGAGAAGTTGAGTGCCCGTCGGCCCCTGATCACGTCAAAGTCAAGCACCCAAGAGGCCGGGGCGACGTCCGCGTACCAAGGCCATCGGGTCTCGTTCGAGTGGCAGTCGAAACAGGCGCGGACAGCCAGGGCGCGTACAGCCGGATCGGGCCAAGCCGGCTCGGCGATCACGGGCGGGTTGGTGTGGGTACGGCCGAACGGGATCAGCTGGATGGCCAGCAAGCAGACAACGGCCAAGCCAACGAAGGCTGCGATGATGAGAACCAAGCGGCGGGTCATCCATGACCTCCATTGGGTGAAGTCCCCAGTTGAAATGTCGGATCTGACGGATCTCGCCGCAGGACATGATACAGCATGCTTGATACGGCGGAGACAGGGTTTCTGGCGTTGTCCGGGGCTCTACTCCGGATCGTCACCGCGCTGCTGCTTGCTCGCCAGGTAGTCAGCCAGCAAGCGGCCGGCCCTCCCTGCCTTGCTGGTGGGGACGAAGATCTCGACCGCCCCGAGCGTCCCCACCGACAGCCCGAACACCGACCCGGCCGCCTCTTGAGACAACTCGCAATCGATGCCTTCGGCGTTGAGAAAGGACTTGATGAACTCTGCCTCCGGCCGGCCGGAGACGGTAACGAGGCTGACGTACGGATCGAGCATGGTTAGCTACTCCGCGCGCTGACGGATTGTGCCCCCCATTCTATGACAGTGAGGGATGAGGCGAAAGCTCGTCAGGTTGACCCGAGCCGCCGGCCTGGGCCGACCACACACGGGGGTTTGCGACGCCCTTCGATCCTATGAGTTAAATTCCGCCAGGAGCGCATCCACCGTGTCCCATAGGTCAAGGCCTTGGCCGCGTTCCTTTGCGGCTTGAAGGGCACCCGCCTCAAGCGTGGCGGCCAGTCTCTCAAGCGAATCCGTCACGGTCTTTCGAGTATAGATGTAAGTCTCTGGGTGGGCCTCAACCAGAACCGCCAGTTCCACCGCTCGCACCAGGTCACCGGCAAGCTCGTACCTTCCAGCGGATCCCGCCAAGATGTCCAGGCATAAATCAGGCTCGTGTAGAACTGCGCCTAACTTCAAGGCCGCGTGATGCTTGACCTCAGCCTCCTTCAAATCACTTAGTCTTACGGCAAGATCTCCCAACCAGAGCAACATGAAAGCCTCGCCATTGGTGTTTCCGAGCCCCTTGTAGATTGTCAGAGCATCCTCGAAGTGCTCCTTCGCAAGGTCATACTTCCCCATGCCCATGGCGGCATATCCCAGGTCGCCGATGGACATGGCGACTCCAGCCCGGTTGCCCATGCTTTCCCGATCGCTCAGGGCTTGTTGGTGCCGGGCTTGCGCCTCTTCGAAATCCCCCATTTGGATCGCAAGATCGCCCAGATTTATGAGGCGATTGGCACCCCACTGCTTGTTGTCGGTGGCTTCGAACTCCCGGTAAGCCTCCTCCAACAGCTCCTTGGCCCTTGGGTAATCACCCTGGCAGAGAGCGATATGCCCCAGGCCAGAGAGATACCAGGCCATGTCATTGTGGTTGTTGAGACCGGCACTTGTCTCTATGGCTGCTCCATAGTGACGTTCAGCCTCCGGGTAACGACGTTCGAAAAAGGCCTTGTCGCCCCAGCAGAAATGCGTGAAAACTGTTCCCCAGTCAAGCCCCAGTTCTTCGTAGATTGCGAGGCTTTCCTGGAACAAACCTGTTGCTTCCCCGTAACCGACCCCTTTACCAAGGCGAGCCAGCGTGGCGTTGACCCAGGCCAGTTCTTCGGGGGCTTCCAGCCTGCGCAGGATGGCCTGGCTCTTTCGCCAGGTCTCGGTTCCTTCCCTGGCCCGGCCGTTGAAGCGGATAAACCATCCCAAGACCGACAAGGCCAGGCCATAGGCGATCCCCCGTTCTCCCGTCGGAGCCTCCCCTCCCAAGAGATCGGCCACCCAAGCGAAGGTGGCCTCGGCCTCCTGGCGCCAGCCGCTGTTTTCGTACACTCGCCACAAACCCTGAAGCTGCTGCCTTATTTCAGAGTACTTCCCTCGCGTGACCGCCCAACGAAGGCCGGAGCGGATGTTGTCCATCTCCGGCAACACGTCGCCTAGATCGGCAGCTCGAATGGCTGCGTCATGGCGGTGGATGAAATCTGAGAAGTACGCACAGTGCCGGTCGCGCGCTCGCTCGACCCCCATCGGATCCTGGCTCAGCTTCTCATGCGCATATTGGCGTAGGAGCTCGTGAATTCGATACCGGCCATCTTGTGCAAGTCGTATGAGCGACTTGTTCGCCAGAGCCCTCAGACTCTCCGGCGAGGCTCCGGCCACCTGCTCGGCGGCATGGCGGGTGAAGCCGCCGCGAAAGACAGACAGCTTCTGGAAGACGTCGCACTCTTCATCGTCCATCATCTTCCAGGTGGAATCAAAGACGGCGCGCAGGCTGTGGTGCCGCTCCGGCGTGTCGCGTCGCTCTGAAACGAGGAAATCGAGACCATTCCGAATCTCCGCCGCGATTTCTTGCAGCGAAAGCACCTGGATCCAGGCCGCGGCCAGCTCGATCCCCAGAGGCATGCCTTCCACCAGGCGGCATATGTCGACAATGTTCCGAATTGCGCCCGGCGCATGACCCATCTTGGGGTTCAAGCGGCTAGCGTTCTGCAGGAACAGCCTGACGGCACTGAAACCCCGCTCAACCTGGGCCAAGTCCTCGCCGACCTCGGCAACCTGATCCGGAAAAGCCATGCCCTTGAGCGGATACACGACCTCTGCCAGGATACTCAACTTTTCGCGCGATGTGACGAGCACTTTCACGTGAGGCGCGGCGCGCAGAATTCTTGACAGCAGCGCGGCACCGTCCAGCATGTGCTCGAAATTGTCCAACACAAGAAGAGTCTCCTTCTTGTGGAAGAAGTCGAGCAGTTGCTGCTCTTGCTCCACGCCCTGATAGAACTGAAAACAAACGGCCTCTGCAATTGTCGGGATGAGAAGGTCGCTGGCGTTGAGAGAGACCAAGGGGACAAAGAAGACCCCGTCCAAGAACCGTGGTTCACGCTCTTTGCCGGCGGATTTGGAAGCGAGGATCTGCTCTTCAGCGGCGGCCAGGGCCAACCGGGTTTTGCCCATCCCGCCCGATCCCAGGATGGTCACGAGGCGCACCGCCGGTTCGGAGAGCAACTTATCCAGCGCCTTGAGCTCTGCGGTTCGGCCCACGAAGGGCGTGTTTTCGAAGGGGAGATTGTTCGGGCAGGCGCCCAGCGATTGCAGAGCTGGGAACCTGGCCGGCATGCCGGCAATGACCAGCTGGCTAACGGGCTCCAACTGTCGAAAATCCTTCAGCCGGTGCCTGCCCACATCCTTCAGACTCACCCCATCCGGCAGGTGGCGCCGCACCAGGGCGGCGGTGGTTTCCGAGAGCAGGACCTGTCCGCCATGGCCAAGATTTCCGATCCGGGCTGCCCGGGTCACGTCGAGACCGACGTAGCCCTCGTCGGCCAACGCCGGTTCCCCGCTGTGCAGCCCCATGCGCAGCCGCACGTCGGCCTTCTCGGGCCAGGGATGGTCGGTCATGGCGCGCTGGATGTCAACCGCGGCCTGGATGGCGTCGGTGGCACGCGCAAAGGACGAGAAGAAGGAGTCCCCCTGGGTATCGACTTCCTTGCCGCGCCGATTTGCAACACAGGTCCGGATGATTTGGCGCTGGTCAGCCAACAACTTCGAATAACTATCGCCCACGCGTCTGATCAGGCGAGTGGAACCTTCGATGTCGCTGAACAGAAACGTCACCGTGCCGCGGGGAAGTACGGGAGCAGATGACTCGGGCCCCTCTTCTTCTTTCATGTTTGCTTTCAGAGATCGTCGTGGTCGTCCGTCGGTCTCCCTATCCAAGATAGCACGATTTCACGGCCATCGTCACCTGCCCGGCAAGAAACACCTCTCCCGCCCGGCCGCGGCCCATCACACCCGGGTTTGTGACAAATTCCACATAAGGTGCGCCATTGAGGGGGACGTGCTGAGCCCGATACGCCAGTCGGGGGTCCCTCGCAGTGCCGTTCGCAGGGTCAGCCCAAGGCTCGCCGGTAGAGGACCCACACCCCCAAGAAGACACCGAAGATGGCGACGAACCCCCACGCGAATGGGGGACCACCGGTGAAAATGCCCAACGCGATCCCCAGAATCGCCGCCGAGGCCCAGATGATCTTCAAATTGAGCATCGCCTTGAAGACCTCGCGCCCGGCGTTCCGCTCCAGCAGCGACGCCCCGCCGATCCCGAGCAGCGCCGCTCCCACGACGCGCGGCGTGATGGGGTCCACGGTGGACCAGCCGAAGAGCGGCATGAGCTGCTCGGGCAGCAGGAGCAAGGCGAGGCCCAGGACGAAGTCGACTGCAAAATGGATCACGAACCAGGTGCGCAGGCTGGCGGGCACGTCAGAGGAGGCGCTCATCGGGTCAGAGCATGCCCATCAGCATTGGGCTGAAGTAGGGAATGAGCCAGATGGCCCACACCGCCACGCTGAAGCGGTGGAAACTATGAATCCAGCGCTCGTCCCTTCTGGCGAGGACGACCGTAGCCCAGACGGCGTGGATCAGCATCAGCACGATGGCCAGCGTACCGGACACCCCATGCAGGCTGACCTGGAAGCCCCCGACCAACTCGAACATCATCCCCGTCCCCCACGTGTCGCAGACAAAGCCCAGCCAGAAGAAGACCAGATGCCAGGCTTTCAACACGCCGGCGAGGCGCTCGCTCCACACACCGATGGTGTAGAAGATCAGGGCGGAGGTGATGATGATGGTGACGATGGGGCCCATAGGTGATTGCTCCGATATCTATTGTGGGGGCTTGCCGGTGAGACCGGTGATCGAACAACGGAGAGCATACAACGCTCAGACCGAATTTCCCCAGTCTTCCTAATGAAGCCGACGACATCTGCGGCCCGATCTAGAGGGACGCCTCGCGCTCTCCAATGCAGCCAGATGATGGGCAGGCGAGCCTGGTCATTAAACTCTCCGTCAGCTCGGCATCCTCGGGTGACCAGCCCCGAGATCGACCGTGATCCATTCCCTATGTTGCTGACCAGGCAAATCATCATGGCGGAAAGCGTCCAGGGACGCATGGCCATCACACCGATAATCCGGATTTCAATTGGGTGATGGTGACCCGTGGACGAAAGCGCTCAATTGCTCGGGAGCCGAAAGAAGACACCCCTTGTGATGCAGCTGCCGGTTGCGTTGTCTCCGGTGCACAGTGTGACGTAGGCTGCGGCTTCATTGCCCGCGTGGAAGTCATCCATAGGAACCACGATGTAGGCGGTCGCGCCAGGCGCGAGCGAGCTGCCGCTCTTGTCCTTGGGGCATGACGTTGGGTTGTCGCCGAACGGATCTGACAGCGTGTTCGGCCCATACACGTGGTTGGACGCCGTGAGATCTTCGATGCGGACGCGGGCCGACTTGAAGGTCACGGTCCCGGCGTTGGTCACGACCAGCGACACGCGTGTCGAACCACATTCCGAAAAGCCGTGCCGGTACATCACAAAGTTCACCAGGGGGCTCGGCGCGGGTTCCGGTGTGAGTACGGGCAGCGAGCTGACATCGCCCTCAACCGTGGCGTATTCTCCCCAGATCCAGCAGGTATCGTTGCTCTGGTCCGGATTGGCGATGAACCAATAGCTGTTGCCGGTGCTTCGGCCCTTGACATCCGCCAGCTGCCCGGGCTGGAGGGAAAACACCCGGGGATAGGCCAGGCCGGGCCCGGTCCGACAGTTGGTGGCCAATGACACGCCGACCTGAGCGGGCACCGTGGGCGGCACTGGAGATTGGGTCGGAATCAGGGTTACGGCTAAGGTGGGCTGGGGCGTGACGGTCGGAAGGGCCGTCGGCAGAGATGCCGCAACGGGCTCACTGGGCCGCGCAAACACCGTGGCATTTACGGCAGCATCCACGGTCGCTGCCAGGTCGACCCCGCTCACGGCGGGGGCGCCGGGTGCACCGCATGCGGCCACCATCAATGAGAACAAAAGGGACAGCGGGAGGGTTCGGACGACACTCATCACACGCTCCAGTTTGCTCAGCCCAGTATAACAGCCGAGCGGCTCATGGCGACGGTCTTCGGTCGTGCAGGCGCGTTCCGACACGACAGTCGGTGTGAGGGCGACCGGCTGGCGGCCCCACAGACCAGGATTCCTCACGGCACCGAACACGCACAGATGCCGCGGTCACTTTGTGATGGATTTCACAAGCTTGGAGCCGGGAAAGAGGCTGTTGGCCATGGCGGCCGGGCGGACGGTTTACCGGCGCCTAGCCGTCCGGGACGCGGAAGGCGCCCAGCAAGGCCCGGCGGCGGTAGAACGGCTCGGCGCCGGCGCGCTGTGCCGCCGTCTCAAACAGCCTGCGATCGACGTTGTCTGAGACCACGATGGCGCCCGGAGCGAGATACGGGAGAATGGTGGTCATCTCGAACTCGAAGTGCGCCTCGTCGACGGGACTGTCATGGCAGTAGAACCCCACCGGCCCCACCTGGTCCAAAAGCCCCTTGAGCACGGCTTCGCTTCGGCCCAGATGAAGGCGCCACCGGCGCTTGAGCTGTCCCGGTATCGCCCAGCCGGACTTCCGGCCATGAGGGCAGAATCCATGCCGGACCCCCACCGTCTTCCGCCCGCGGCGCGGGTTGGTCGATAGAATGCAGCACGCCACGCTTATTGGCCATAGCACCGAGCAGCATGAAGGTCGAAGAGACCCCGGCGGAGACCCCGGTTTCGACCAGACAATGCGGCCCCGCCAGACGGACCAGGGCATACAGCTCGATCGGCGCCGGGAACTGAGCGTAATAGGTGCGGCCGGTTTGCGCCATGGTGCGGCTCATCTGATCGACCAGCGAAGCATGGGCAGTCACCCCGGCGATGGCCCGTTCTGCCTCAGACCGTGTAACCCCGGCCGCATGCGCCACCCAACCAGGCTCGGGCCGGGCGTGTGGGCCCAACTGGCTTGCCATGGCCGCCAACTGACCGTCGCCCGCTCGTTTGACCATCATGAGGCTCGCGGGGGTCCGAGGGCCACGCGTGCCCGGATTCGCGCTTGAGTCTCCGGAGAGAACATCGTCTCGGTGGCCTCCCACATGCTCTCCAGCCACCAGGTGGCGCCCGCCGCCTCGAGCTCCATCGCCCGTTCAATGGCCCCGTCGACTTCATCCGGCGTCGTGTGGCCGCCCTCAACCACGATATCCAACGGACCTGCGCCTGGCCGGCGCGCCTCCAAGTAGGCCTTCATCTTCCGGATCGCTTCCGGCGTGATTTCGGCATGGCTGCCGTCGGCGTTCTTGATGGCTGGGATGAGCCCGTCGTAGCGGGCTACGCGGGCCATCGACTTGGGCCGCGGCCACAATCCCACCACCCAGATGGGGATGCGAGGCTGCTGGACGGGGGGCGGTGGGGGTGAATGCTCGATCTCGCGGACGTGATAGTACCGGCCATCGAAATGGAAAGGCTGGCCCTGCCACAAGCCGGTTAGGATCGCCAGTCCTTCATCTACCAATTCGGCCCGGCGCTTCAGGTCCGTCTCCTCGCCGAACTCCTCGAACCCCGTCCCCACCGCCCCCATGGCCACCGACAGGATCAGCCGACCATTAGATAGGCGATCGACCGTGACCGTTTCGCTGGCCAGCTTCCACGGACGGCAGCGGGAGACGGGCGTGATCATCGTCCCCAGTCGAATGCGCTCGGTCTGCAAGGCAGCCGCCGCCAGGCTCACCCAGGCGTCGATCCCCCACACCGGTTCCCACACAAAGAAACCGTCCCAGCCACTGTCTTCGGCGATGTGGGCCGTCGTGGCGGCGTCACGCGCCTCGCCGCCCGGGAAAACAAAGCCGTAGTTCATGTTGGCCACCTTTCTGAGGAGGCAGGCTGGTCCTCCCGAGCGGCTGGCTCGATTAGCCCATCGGCCCAGCCATCGAGGGCGGGCGCATCACTCCTTAAAGTGCTGTGCGCGGTGCAAATCAGCGTTTGGTGATCTACACCGTGTTGGCCGGTTTGGGGCACGCTGCGATCCTGGATGTGAGCCGTTGCTGGCTGGTCGGCTGCCCTCGGGGGCATTACGTCGTGCGCCTCCCGGGGCTGCAAGGCGGAATCCCAGGTCTGAACCAACGCCTGGTAGCGCGCATGCAGTCCGCCCAGCGGAGGGATCTTACCCTGGAGATTCGAGTCAGCCGCCGAACGGCCGGATAGTTCCGCCAGGGAGCGCTGCTCGCCGACGCCGACGGGGGCCAGCGTGTGAAGGATGGAACGACCCGTCCCTGCGGCTCGGGTCTGCAGGACCTCCTCGGGCGGCTCAGCGTAGCGCCGAAGGAGAGCCCAGGTTACCCAGACAGGGGTGTTGAGCAAGGGTTGGGCTGTTTCGATCGTATTCCCGCGGGTGCCTTCGACGGTCATCATCCGTCCTCAACCCGGCCTGGTTTGCTGCATGCCCAGAGGCGCTGGCCGGCAAGCCTCCGGCCGCGTCCGGCGCAGAAATTCGCCCGTCGCCTCGAGGGCCAGGCCGGCCTTGACCAGGTTGGTTCCCAGCCAGCGCCGGGCGGCCCCCGGCCGAGTGACGCTGGCCTCCAATCGGATTTGCGCCATCTCGTCGCGTATGGACTGTCGCTTCAATGCTGCCAAGTTCTCAATTTGCCATGGACTGCCAATCATTTTCCCTCCCAAGTCTCATCCTCACCATGCACCGGCGCGCCACTTGTGGACAGCCGCGCGCCCTGTCGATCGTCATTCGGAAGGCCCCGGCCGGCCGGGCTGCTCTCGTTCCCAAGCCATCGGGTCTCCATAGCTCAGACCTTGCACCCCAAAGCTCTCCAGGGCCTCGACCAGCTGAGTGCGGCGGTAGGCGGAAAAGTTCAGGACGTGGGCGATCATCCCCCCGTAGGTGTAGATCTCCGGCGGTTGGCGCAGCATGTGCATGAACTCGGTGTCCCACAAATCCTCATCCGCGCACGCGATCCACGATGGCGATGAACTCGCCGTAGGCGGCTTCGAGCCTCCGGCGCATGGCCTCCAGGCTGTTGTCAGAGTAGTCGGGCATGGGACGACCATGGATGGCGGACATCCACACCTCTTTGGTGAAGATGAGGCGGTTGATCATCTCCCGCAGCGTCTTGTCCTCGCTGGTGTAGAGCAAACCGCTCTCGAAACCCTTTAGCGGCTGATCCAGCTGTTCGTCGCCCAGAGAAGCGGCTTGCTCCAGCAACCGGCTCGACAACCAGTAATCGTGCCCCACCAAGCGGTCGGTCAGGTCCATAACGCCTCCTTTTGGCGACTTCTCCGTCAAACGGACGGCGGCCCCCATGACGGGGTCATAGTGAATATCGTTGGGCGCGGCGAGAAACCAACTCATGGGATGAAGACGCTGAAAATGGCTGGGGGGGACCCCGAACGACCGTCTGAAAGCGCGGCTAAAGCCCTCCAGCGAACTGTATCCACAGTCAAACGCCTGATCCGTGACGGACCCCGGCTCATGCAACAACCGGTAGGCTGCACTTTCGAGCCGCAGCCGGCGGCGGCAGGCGCCGGGGGTTTCACCCGTTTGCTGCAGGAACCAGTGCTGAAAATGGGAGCGGCTGTAATGGGCGGCCTGGGCGAGCTCGCGCCCATCCGCCCCGTCGCCCAACCCGCTTCCGATCAGTCTTGCGAGGCGGCCGCTGTCGATTGCACTGCGCTTGTGCTGACCTGTTTCCATACTTGCATTTTAGCCAGTCGAATCCGGCGGCGCTTGACGGAAATTGCGAACTTGGAAACGGGTCAGGGTATGGATCTTGCCGAAGCCCCCATCGGTGGTTGAGATGGCCAGCTCGATCTGGAGCCCAAACCAAGGGCGACCGGGGAGCGCCCCCGGGGCAGAACTCACACCGGTCGCCCGGTCCAGGGTCCGACCCCGTCGATCCGCTCGACGGTGATCCGGGTGACATAGCCAGGCGGCGGGTCGTCCATCGGCGGAAACACGACATCGGGGCCGAGGTAGACGTGGGCCAGCCGCTGGAGCAGCTCCGGCGCCCCGCCCTCGGTGATTCGGGCCCGGCCGTAGATGACGACGTACTCGGTCAAACCCATGGCGCTCTTGCCGTCGGTCTCGATCGAGATCGCCACCCGCGGGTCGCTGGTAATGTTCTTCACCTTCTGATTCCGCGGCAGATGGGCGGCGACGATCTCGTCGCCTTCCAGACCGATCCAGACAACCGTCACCTGGGGGCTGCCGTCCGGGTTCAGCGTGACCAGGTGAGCCGGTGGTCCGGCTTCGATCAGCGCCCGGATGGCGGGGTGGATGTCCATGCGAGTCTCCCCGGTCTTGGGTCGCCAGGCCGTGCCCGGCCGGATTCATAAGATGGGGATGGCGGCCCGCTGCGACGGCGATTCTACGCCGGCCCGCCGGAGAAGGCGAGCGTCGGAGCGGATTGTTGAGCGAGCTGCCTATCAGGGCGGCTCCGGGATGGGTCGTTCGCTATCGTTCGGCGAGGAAGGCCAGCACGCGTTCCATCAATAGGCCGGCGGCCGGCGCATCGTATGAAGGCAGCGAGCTGTCAGCGAACAGGTGTCCCTTGCCGGGGTAGAGGAACATTTCCGCTTCTTCGGCTGGCCTCGAGCAGGGCGCGAGCGGAGTCGATGTCGCCCTCGTCGACGAAAAATGGGTCCCCGTCCATGGCGTGGATTTGTACCGGCAGCGCCCTTAGGCCAAACGCCGAACTCCGAAACGGGCAAGCAGCCGTGGAAGAAAAGCGCCCCGCGAGCGCCTTCCCGGGTTTGGACCAGCTTCTGGGCCGGCCCGACGCCCATGGAAAACCCGGCATAGACCAACCCGCTGGGAAGACCCTCAACCGCCTGGTCTCCGCGTGCCATGACTTCCCCAAAACCCAGCTCCCGCAGGAAACCCATGCCGCTTTCGATGTCCTCAAACGTGTGGCCCTGGAAAAGGTCGGGGGTATGAACGGTGTGGCCCGCGCCCCGCAGCGTATCGGCAAACTCGATCACGCCGGGGGTTAGTCCCTGGACGTGGTGGTACAGCAAGACCTCAGCCATTCCTGCTACTCCTGATTGACGGGGAACCCGGTGGTGCTTCTCGACATCATATCGTCTTTTTCGGCCAACCTGATCCCCTGCGCAGGGGATATTCGGAGGCAAGTCTGGCAGCGCGCGCCGGCGCGGCAGGAAAAATCAGGGAGCGGCTTGCCCGCCAGCCCGACCCCTACGATCGCCGGCTGAGGTCAGACCCCGGGTTCAGGGGTGGCACGCCGCACCAGGCGACGCCGGGCACTGGCCCACGCGGAGCTGCCGGTCTCGGGCGGAGAGTGACTGAAATTCTAGCCTGAGGTGTTGACGGCCGCCGAGAGGACTTCGCGAAGTTGGACGGGGTAGCCCTTCAAGATCAACTCGGGCGTGATCGAGCCCGGCGGTTTCGACGATAAAGTTGCCCGCGCCAAAGATCCGATCGAACAGGCCCTGATGATCGGAGTAATTGGTGATCCGGGAGAAAGGGATGACGATCTCGTTCTCGCTCACGGCCCCCTTGCGGAAGGTGAGCCGGTCGGCGCCAACCTCCAGCGACTCGGTGAAGTGGGCCATCAGCCTCATATCCACCAAGGACCACCAGCGAATTGTGGGTTTGTAGGTCGCCATGCCGTTCCTCCAGGATACCGACGTCCGCCCCACGATACCACCAAGCTCGGAAAACGCCAGCCCGACGGGGATTCCGTGCGGGCGTTCACTCTTAGTCGGCTGCCCGGCGCGGCACCAGCCTGATCGTCGCCGATCGGGCCTCGGGTGTCATGATGCTGTCGACAACCGGTTTTGAATAGCGGCTGGTATTTGGTGCGGTACACGCCGTCGATCCTGTCGTTGATGGCGGGGTCGGAGACCTCCACCAAGCTCACATCTTTGTCAATGCCGCCGGCACGAATGCGCCCTTCGTGGCGCGCCTGCGTTCCGCGAAACCAGTGGGAGCTGCGCCCCAGGTAGGAGCGCACGTACAGGTCGTCGCCGAGCCGGACCCCCCAGATGATCACCCATCGGCTGGACGAGCCGTCCTCTTGGACAGGTGAGATCTGTAGTTCTTCGGCGGCGCCGATCGCCTCAAGCTCTTCATGGGTCCACACAGGCACAAGAACAGTCCTCATTGATCGATTGATGTTTCGACTGCCAAGCCGGCTTCAGGCGCCTGGAAACCAAGCTGCGGTCGCATCTACGGCAGAAGGATCGGGTCGAGCTTGGTCCACGTCTGGCCGCCGTCTGACGTGCGCCAAAGCGTGTAAGGCTCCTCTCCGGCCAGAGCCCAACCGCGCTCGGCGTCCACGAAAGTGAAGGACCTGGCGAGCCGTTCTTCTGTGGCCTTCGAGTAAAAGATCAGGTTGGATTCAAGCTCCTGCCACGTCCGGGCGCCGTCATGGCTGACGCACAGCCTTTCGCCACACCCCATGAATACGACGTCCTTCGTCGGGGCAACGACCGGTGTGTTGTACCCCTCGTCGAACCCAAGGTCCACCATCGACCGCAGCGACCAGCTGAAACCGCCATCGCCTGATGCGTAGAAGGCCACCGACTGCCGTTTGTGGGTCCAATCCGTCAGCCTTACAGGCAGCAGAGCTGAGCCGGCCGGGAAGAAAATCAAGGACACCGGTTCCTCCCAGGAGTGCAAATCCACGGTGGTGGGATTGTCGAGACCGGTCCGATGCCAGGTGGCGCCGCGATTGGTGGAGACCCAAACCGGGATGATCTCGACCGGATCGCCACCACCCGCTATGGCCACCCGCTCGAAATCGAAGTACAGCGTGTCGCCACAGATGTTGCAGATGTGGTATCCATCGAAATCACCGGCCGGCCCGCCTTCGTGGGACGAGGCGAACTCGACCTCTTTCCAGGTCGCGCCACCGTCGTGCGTTTCGAGGAACGTGTACCAGCCCGAACCCGCCGCTACCCCATAGCCTGCGACATAGCCATCCTGCTGGGTGAAGAAATGCGTCTGCTCGTCATCCGAGACATAGGGTGAGCCCATCGTTTCCCACGTCGCGCCACCGTCGAGGGTCCTGAGCAGCCTATCCCGGCAACTCGATCCGGCCGGGGCGCAGACCGTGACCCAGGCCACCTGGCCACTGACGGCGTCTCTGAACTGGACATCGCCCTCCCACGGTGAGATTGCCTGCCAGGTCAGTCCGCCGTCGACCGTGTGCCACGTGTGGGCCACAGACGGTTCAGGGTAGGTTCCGATCCAGCCCCAGGCCCAACCTTGCATCGTGTCGAACATGCGAATGCCATAGAAAGGCAGACTCTCACGGAGGTCGGCGTCGGGGGTCCGAGGGCGGGCGTCGGCGACGGGACTTGGGTGGGAGTGACCGGAGTGACCGGGGTGGACGTCCGGGCCGCCCGGGTCGCATCGGCGGCGCGGTTGGTGGCAGCCACGACGGTCAGCGTGGGGACGAGCTCGGTTTGCGCCTGGCTGGTCACCTTTTGGACATCGGACAGCGTCGCTTGGGGTATCGATGTGGCGGCGTTCACGGGTCCCGGAGACGAAGAAGGGACGGGCGAGGCTTGCGAGCCGCAGGCGGCCACCAACATCAGGGAGATCTCTAGAGCAACGATCCGGGGACTTGGTTTCATCCTGGGGACGCGCACCCCTCCTGCCTGAAGCGCTGCCGTCGAGCAGCCCCGACCATGGCTTCACGCCGATCCGCCCGGTCGGGCTCTGGCGCTCAGATGCCGCCTGCCCCGAGCATACAACAACCACGCCAGACTCGGCGAGTCTCACCCGCCAAGCCGAATGTAAGCGCGGTCCGATAGAGCGTGATGTGAGGCGGCGTCCAACGAGCGAGCGAACACGACCACCTGCCACCCACCCATCTCACAGTAGAAGCTTCTCTTCAGACCTTGCGCTTCGAGCAGGGCTTCTACAGCTTGTGTGGGATGGACGAAATTGCGCATGGGATTACCCCGCAGCCAATGACGCAGATTGTAGAAGAGAAGATTGCCCAGCCTAACCCACCACGTGTCCCGGGGATAAACGACACCGTAGACCCGCTTCGCTTTCTCAGCCGACAGGCTAACCAACTGGCGCATGTCGTTGTAGCAGCAGATGACCCTGTCGAGGGTGACGATGTCCGCCGAATGGATCTCATGGGCCAGGCTGACAAAATCGCCTTGAAGGTGGTGGATTCGGCCGGCGTGCCCCTGCCGTTCGGCCTCCAGCTTGCATGCCGCTTGATAGGCTGGCGAAGCCTCGACCTCCAGCGCTTCCTTCACACCCAACTTGAGAAGCGCATGCTGGATGTCTCCCACCCCACCCCCGATGTCCAGCAACGTCATGGCCTGGAGATCCGCGGACTGTAGCGCCTCAATCAGCTTGAGTGTGGTCTTCTTGGGCCCGTTCTTGCGGTAGGCCCCAAGTTTCTTGGCGACGTACGTGTCGTTGAACTTGGCCTCAATCCCCTGGCACTGGCAGCAATCCATCGTCCGCGCTCCAATCCCCTGGCCTTGCAGACACAGGACGAACCTGAAGACGTCGACTCCGCCGGCTAGTCTCGGATCATCGTCAAGAGCATCTTGCTGGGGACATCTGCCAGGAGGGCATGGGGCACGTTTGCCGGGAGAAGAAGAACCTGCCCCTGGGCGACGGTTTTGGGCTCGCCGGCCAGCGTGATCTCGAACCTACCGTCCAGCACCTGCACCAGTGCGTCGTGCGGGGTCGTGTGCTCGCTCAGGCTCTGGCCCTTGTCGAAGGCGAACAGCGTGATCGTCCCCTTCGGCACCTTGAGCAGAGTCCTGCTCACAACCGAACCGTCCTGATAGGCGACGAGGTCGAGCAGGGACTGCGGCTGGCGGGAGAGATCGTCATCCGGCATGTGGACGTACCTCCGTATGCGTCTGTCTGTCGCGTCCGGTGTCGCAGGCCGATTCTTAGCCCTGCACCCAGACCACTATGAGCATACAACAGCCACGCCAGACGCGCCCCGCCTTTTCGCTGCACACCGGCGTCACCTTCGACCGTGAAAGTCCCGAAGGCCCGGTACCCGATGTCAGGTGGTGACTTTATTCCGATGGCCCCTCTTGGGCAGCGACCAGCTCGACCGCCTCGCGCAGGGTCGCCAGGAATTCATCCAGCGGAACCCTATGAACGCGGGCAGCCATTTCAACCGTGAGGGCTTTGGTGAGCATTCTCCGAAGCGAATATCTGGCGACGCGCTTGATCCCGAACACTTCCATCACGCCGGCGACGTCGCCATACTCCCGAAGGATGTCTGACACACGCGTATCTTTGGTGATCTCCATGCCAAATGCCAACTCCTTGCGTGCCGGCCGATCGTGCAGCCGGCGCTCGCGCAGGCAGCGATGGGTTACCTTGCAGAAGTGTATGCCGTTTGCTTAGGGAGCTCTCCCCAGGCAAGCCTCATAGGGCCAGGTTGAAGACATGACCATCAGTGGGGAGGCAACCCATCCGGAGTCCCCGCTTGACCTAGTGACAATCCAGGTCATGCTCTCGTTCGTTTGAATCACATGTGTCTTGGGTGCAAGCTGTGTGTCCATGCACCAGATCTCCGTCGCTGGGGAAGGCGAGCCGGGACCGGGCGGAGTCTTTCCCTGCCAGACCCGTTGGACGACGAGCTCGTGGGTTTGGCTGCCCGGGAGGGACCGCCAACGGGCATGGAGTTCTTCGATGGCCCCCTGGGGAGCTTGGGAAACCGTGCAGGAGGCCAGCAGCGAGCATGCGAAAAGAAGAGTGGAAGCAAAACAGCCTTTGAAGCGCCAGATCATTCTTCACGCACTCCGGATGGGAAGCCTGGCAATCGCAGGCCAGGGTGCACCGCCTGCCCTCGAGCTGCGAAGTCACAGGTTCCGAGGTGGGATCGGCCCGGGCCACGCCCTCCCTGCGTCCCGCAGCATACACCCGTCATGCCAGACTCGGCCAGCATCGCTCACGCGACACAAGGCAAGGATGATGCGGCCCAGCCTCAGACCAGGTCAAGGTATCTTGTGAAAGCTTTCACAAAGGCCATGCCAGGGACCAGCGCATCATCTCCTCGGCGCAGTGTGCGCACCCATGTCGGTGCCGGTGAACCTGGACAGATGCGACCATATCCTGGGCGGAGCCGGCCAATTTGGCGGCCATGACAGCTTCGGAAAAGGTGTAAGCTTGGTGAGCACCGGTGGCCGGGCAATTCCAATTCGCAAGGGACGCTTTTGGCAGAGTCGGATATCTTCGTCGGACGCCAGCCGGAGCTGGACCGCCTTGAAGCTGCGCTGGGCGAGGCGCTCGCTGGGCATGGCCGCGTGATGCTTGTGGCCGGTGAGGCCGGCTCGGGAAAGACCAGCCTTTTGAGGGCTTTCCTGGCGCGGGCGGAGCCGGTGGATGCCTCGCTCGTCGCTGCCTGGGGCGACTGCAGCGACGTCGAGGGGCAGTCCGATCCCTATCTCCCCTTCCGCGAGGTGCTGGCGCTCCTGACCGGCGACTTTGAAGACGCGCCTGACAAGACCGCCGTATCCAAGGAGAACCGCGGCCGGCTGCGAACCGTGCTGACCAGGTCCGGGCAGATCCTGGTCGACGTCGCCCCCGATCTCATCAATGTCATCCTGCCTGGTTCGCGCGTGGTGGCGCTGATGGGCAAAGCCGTGGCCAAACGCGTCGGCTGGCTCGAGAAGCTGGAAGGCCTTTCAAAGAAGACCCCCCAGGAGTCGGCCGTCGGAGGTCCTTCACTCACCCAGGATCACATCTTCGAAGAGGTTACGGCTTTTCTGGGCAAGCTGTCCGAGGTGAGTCCGCTGGTGATTGTGCTGGACGACCTGCAGTGGGCCGACGCCGCCTCCACCGGATTGCTCTTCCACCTGGGCCGAAGAATCGCTGACCGACGGATCCTGCTGCTTGGAGCCTACCGGCCGGATGACCTGGCCCAAGGGGCCGACGGCGCGCGTCACCCGCTTGAACACGTGATCAACGAGTTCAAACGCAGCTTCGGCGAGGTGATCATCGACCTATCATCGGGCGCTGGCACGCAGAACGAGGCTTTCGTCAACCAGGTGATCGACGCCGAGCCCAACCGGCTGGACGCCGATTTTCGGCACGAACTTTATGAGCGGACCGAGGGCCACCCGCTGTTCGTGGTCGAGCTGCTCCGGATGCTTCGGGAACGAGGCGAACTGACCCTGGACGAGAACGGCCAGTGGGTGGCGCAACCGGACCTGGATTGGACGGCTGCCCCGCCCCGCGTCGAGGGGGTCATCCAGGAACGGCTGGCCCGGCTGGAGGAGGCCGACCGGCAGATCCTGCAGGTGGCCAGCGTCGAGGGCGATGTATTCACGGCCGAGGTGGCGGCCGACGTCTTGTCGCTCGAGCCGCGCCAGGCGGTCGCCGAACTCACCGACCTGCTTGACCCGAGCCGAGGGCTGATCCAGTCGGCCGGGACGCGGCGGGTGGAAAGCGGACGCCTGTCCCAGTACCAGTTCCACCACCACCTGGTTCGTGAGCACATTTACCAATCGATCGATCCCGCCCAGCGCGCCTATCTGCACGAGGACGTGGCCGCCAGCCTGACCCAGCACTTCGCCGGTGAACTGGACGACATCGCCGGTGCGCTGGCCAGGCACTACGAGCAGGCCGGGCTGCTGGACCAGGCCGTGCGCTTCGGGCGCATGGCAGGGGATCGAGCCTACCGCATGAACGCCTACCAGGATGCCCTGGCCCACTACGGCGGGGCGGCGGCTTTGCTCGATCGTGTCTCGCTCGAGACGGACGAGCTCATCGATCTGTATCAGCATTGGGGCCGGGCGCTCGAACTTACCGGCCAAAGCCAGCAGGCGTTCCAACGCTACCAAGACCTCGAGGCGATGGGAGACCAGCAAGACGAGGCGCACATTCGCCTGGCCGCCCTGGCAGCCCAGGTCGTGCTGCTCGCCATCCCCAGCTCCTTGCATGACCCCGACAAGGGCCGGGAACTGGCCGCTCAGGCGCTCGAACTGGCCAAAGAATTGGGCGACGGGGCCATGCAGGCCAAGCTCCTGTGGAGCCTGAGCCTGATTGGTTTGTTCGGGGGGCAGACGGAGGAAGCCATCAACTCGGGCGAGCAAGCTCTAGCCCTGGCGCGCTCGCTCGAGCTGAAAGAACTGCAGGCCTATATCCTCAACGACCTCACCGAGCCCTACGCGGCCAGAGGCGAGGTCGAAAAGGCCGAGCAAGCGGCGGCCGAATGCGATTGAGCTTTGGAGGTCCTTGGACAATCAACCCATGCTGGCCGGCTCCATCGCGCGGCGGGCGCGTTTGGCCCTCTACCCCGGTGAACTGCAAACGGCGAAGGACATGGCCGAAGAGGCGCTGGAGATTGGCCGCAAGGTTCGAAACCTTGGTACCGTATCCTTCGCATTCACCCTCATCGGCCTGTCGTTGTTCGAGCAAGGCGAACTCAGTCCATCGCTCGAGGCTCTTCAAGAGGCATACAGGCTCGGGGATGAGGTAGGGAACGCGCTCGCAACGACGGGTGTCCGGGCCGAGGCGGCCTGGATACTTGCCTATCTGGGCCTGATCGAGGATGCCAAACAATTAGCGGAACAAGCGGTGGCGGCGGCGCGGGAGATCTATCCGCCGGCACTTCCGTGGACCCTGGCCATCCTTACCCGCATCCGTCTCCTGGCCGGAGAAACGCTCGACGACATCTCCGCTAGCGAGGCTTCCGCCGGTGGCTCTGACGGACCAGATCGTCAATCATTCGGCGATCTTCCTGACCTTGGCCGTCGGGTGTGCGGTGGCCGAAACGGCCTTCGCCGGCGGCGACCTGGACCAGGCCAAAGAGGCGACCGAGGCGTGGATCGAGATTTTGGAAGGACGAAACGCGAGGCTTTACCTGCCCGATGCCTGGACCCTTCGGGGAAGGATCTTGCTGGCCCAGGGCAGCCTCGACGAGGCCAGGCAGGCATTCCAAAGTGCCGCCGACCTGGCGGGGGAGATCGGCTCGCTCCGGGCCGCCTGGCCGCCGCTGGCGGCGCTAGCCGACCTAGAAGCCGCCACCGGCGAGGCGGAGGCCAGCCGCGCGCACCTGATCGCTGCTCGATCGGCCCTGGACCACCTGCTGGCGGGGATCCACGACGAATCCCACCGGCAGAGCTTCACAGCCCGCCGGGAGGTCAAGGCGCTGCTGGACGCCACCGGACCGTTTGTCGACGGGGGAGCTTGAGGGCGGCTGGCAAGGCTCCGAGCCCCCGGGTGGCTCAGCTACCGGCGCCGCAATCCGTGTCGACCGGCTCGACCTTGAACAGGCTCTCAGGTGACCAGTCACCCCACACGCCGTTCTGCATGGCGCGCACCTTCCAGCGCCACAGCGATCGGTTCTGGTTAGCGACGTAGCCGGTCGACTCCCGCAGATAGCTCGTGCTGGCGGTGTGATCGTCGATGGCCGGGACGGTGGCGTTGGACCCGATGACGTAGATGCCGTAGTCCTGACTCGCCGGGCACGCCGACCATGTGAACTCCCATGTCATCCGATCTGAGTGGTTTGTGCAACCGTTGTCCATCGTGCCTCCGTTGGCCGGCGCCAGTGGCGCGGGCACACAGCCTTCGCTGGGCGGTTCGGGCGGGAGGGTCGGCTCGGGCGGAGCGGTTGGCGTCTCATCCTCCTCCCCGCCGATGGAAAAACTGAAGTCCCCGGTCCCTTCCTCATCCATGACATAGAACGCAGCCGGCAGCCGGTCGAAAACCGTGTTCCCCAGCTCACCCAGCTTGTCAAACGCGGCCCCCATGTCGCCGCCGATCTGCGTGAGGGAGACATACGTGTCGTCGCGCACCAGGATCAGCGTCCCCTGAGAGTAGGATTCGATCGAGTACACAAGCCAAACTGCATGCCCGTCAGGTCCATCGGCCTCGACCAGGTCCACTCCCGACCCCCGGAAGAGCTCGGACAGGCGTGTCACGGTTTCCTGCAGGGTCAGATCGGGGAGCTGGTTGTTCACCGCCTCGAACTTGGCCCGCATCTCGGGATCGCCGCTGAACCCGGCCAGCAGTCCCATGCTCAGGGCGGTGAAAGCCTTGGCCTCGCCACCCTGGGCTGCGCTGATGACCACCTGCACCATTTGGCTGGGGTCATCGGATGGCAGCATGTAGGTACAGCCGCCGGTACCCATGGCGGGTTGTGCCTGGACCGCTCCCCCAAGCACGGCGCCAACCTCCTGGTCGCTGAGCAGCGAGCAGGGATCGAGCTGCAGCCTCTCGGCTGCTGCCTCGGTTGCCGTAGCTTGCTTCGTTTCGGTGGCGCGAGGGGGTTGTGCTGTGGGTGTGTCACCAGCCTTTGATAGCTGCGACGGAGCGTTGCACGCCGATGTGAAAACCAGGGTCAGGAGGACTGTGAGCGCCAGGTGCTTTACTGTGTCCGGTTTCATGATGGGTCCTCTCCGTTTCTCCAGGGGACATTCGGTATTGAGATCGCCGGACAGGCGTGGGCTAGGGTTCGGTTGTCGCGGGAATAGGACGTCCTGTGATTCTTCGTGACGACTGTGGCTGGAGATCCTTCATGCAAGCCGGGTCCATGCATGGAGCGTCTAACTCCCCTAGCCGGTGCCATTCGAGGCTCAATGCAGCACCCTGCCCGGCCCAGCCCCAGAGCCATCCCCAGCATACAACAATCGTCTCAGATTCGACTAGCGTCGCCCATCAGGACCGATGCGAGCGCCGTCCGGCCAGCACAAGTAACGAGTCCAACAAGTTTGTGAAGTATTTCACCAACAGGGAGGTGGACGACAAGGGGAAGACTGGCGCTGATCTACCAGCAGCCGCACAGAATTCGCCCATCATCACTCGCGAAGCACACTGCAAGTGCGGTCCGTCGAAGATCCTGGTGTTCTTCCAGGGATCCAGCGAGTGGTTGGGCCGCCAAGCGATCACGCGTCAAGGCTAACCGCGGGGGTTCGGCTTTCAACTCCTTGGGTGGCGTAGGTTCGGGACGCTTTTGTTGCCTCTAGTGAGACACCGACGTGGGTAGGGTATGGTGGCCCAACTCGCGCATCAGCGGCGCCGCGGCGTTTGCGAAGAGAATAGCTGCCCGACAGATGCTTTGATCCTATCTTGTCGTCTTCTTCTTGGCCGATTTCTTGCCTTTCAAATTGAGGGTTCCGGAGGAGTTACGGTGCGGCCCGGTGATTTGCCGCACGGTGAATTTAGGCCCGTGTTGAATGACATGGGCGATGGCTCTGGCATGTCCCAAGCCTAACCCATAGTCCTTCTTGAGCCACGCGATGATGTCTTTGTGTTGCGTGAGGTTCTTCTTCTTCGCCATAGTGATGAAATCACTTGGCGTCTTGCCCGTGAGTTCTTCTACCTTGTCCAAATACGCCTGGAATGACATGATTCGCTCCTTTTCGTACCTTGGCTAGATCGTCTACCGGCAACATCACATTGTGCGGAGCGGAATGATACCAATAGCTTGACGCGTGGCCTAGGGCGGCGGCCCAACGCCTCCGAGCTGCGAAGTCCCACGTTTTGTGTGGGGATCGTCCGGGGCCACGCACCGCCCCGCCCCCGAACCATCCTGAGCATACAACAATCACGCCAAACTCGCCCAACATCCCCGGTCCGATCCAGCGAGTTGGTAATGAGCCCGATGTTTCGCAGAGTGGCATTGGCGCACACCGCGCCCTGTATGAAGGTCTTCCAAGTTAGGAGAAGGAGTACAAACTGGGTGGGTCGGCCTATTGGCCCGAACGGGAGTCCGAACCCGTACCAGAACGGGATGCTGTTGCCGAGGAGTATGAGATCCAAAACGGCGCTGTCTAGTCTTAGGTTCCAGAGCCAGTATGCGATAAGGGGTTTGAGGCCTCTGGTGGCGACGAAGAGAGGCCGGCAACAACCATGACGTCGATGCCTTGAACCTCGAACGGGCCGCTAAGGTGCCTGATCCCAGCCACGGGTACAAGAGCGCGGTGATCCAGCATGTATCTGAGTGCTGCGAGTACGCTGAGTGTCCAGTCTGGTCCGTCGGTGATAATGAAGACTGTGAGGGCTGTCACCAAGGGGGTTCGCACGCTAGCCTCCGGGTGAGAGCGGCCTAACGATTGAGTTCAGCGGCGCGGCAGCGCGAGTGCAACTGAGCTTGACAAGCGAATCCTGTGCGAGCCAAGGCGGCTAGTTACCGCGCATCGTTGGCCGCGCCCACAGGAACGAGGGGTTATGCAGAGCCCATTTCATTTGCTCTGATGACCAAGATCAGCACTACCCGATTCTGTTTACAATAACATTCGTGGGAATCATGGTAAAACTCATCAGCACACCAGCTACTGCCGCCATCCAGATCGAGCCAAGCCATAAATGTATCGGCCAGATCACCCCATTGGGCATAAAGGCGACAATCAGGAAATAGATCGAAAACAGCACCAAGGGCACCAAAAAGGCCAATATCCTGTACCCAAGCGGCGAGGATAACCTGGCTTCTCCCCCGCGACGCATCCACGCCCAAATGATCTCTCCTGCCAATGCCCCGCCCAGAATTGCAGGGAAGTAACTATAAACCCCAACAATAACTGCGCGTTGGACAAAAACCCAAACCAGGATCAAAGACAATGAGCCAGATGGCAGACGCCAGCGGTAAAGCGGCAGAATGACGAAGGGAATCAGAATCAGTGTCGTTAGGAGGATTCCGCCCACCCCCGCGATTTCGGCCGTGGGTGAAGCATAGTCAATGAAGTTAAAGGCGTCACGCACTCCAACGATTGCTCCTCCAGAGGCGTAGTCGGCAGAAAAGGGGTCGAAATACCAGGTTGGCCAAAACACAATGACGAAGAGGGAGGCGATCCCAATAATCATGGGCACGCTTCTAAGGAAGGAGTTCTGATGTTCACGCGAGGATTGGTCGTATTGGTAAATCGCGTGGCTAAGTACGCCGAAGTATATCAGCCCAAAGGCCAGAAAAAGCACGAGATGAGAAGGGCTCAGAAGGATTTCAAGGTTGAGCTCAAAACCAAACAGCGTATGCCAAATAGCATCCAGCCCGCCCGAGATTCCAAAGAGAACGGCCCCCAATGCGACAAGCGCATATCGGGGAGGTAACCAATCCACCAGATTGCTCCCCTTTCTGACTTGCAATCCGACATAGGCCACGACTGATCCTAGTATGGCGAGCCAACCGCCGTACAAGAAGTAATGAGAAGGAACGAAAAAGGACTCGATTTTGCTACCGTAGAATACATGCGTCCACGCATCAATGATTCCTCCGATCTGTAGCACAATGATCAGCGCAATCATGAGGTAGTGAAATGAATACACCGACTTCGTGGACGAATCTGCTTTCCCGTTCTGATCCTTCCCTTCAGCAACGATGTTCTGCCACAACGCCGAACGAGCTACTCGGAAAAGACGGTCACTCTGGGCTAGGTATCCTTTGAACATGAGTTTTCCCCTCCTGTGTGACTGATGGATATCTCTATTTCAGAGTACGGCGTAGCGGCCTCGAGCTGCGAAGTCCCACGTTCTCTTTGTGGGGATCGGCTGGGGCAAACCACCGCCCTGCCTCCGGACCACTCTGAGCATACAACAATCATGCCAAATTCGCCCAGCATCCCCGGTCCGATCCAGCGAGATGATAGTATGAAAGCGCTGCACCTCCCAGTAGACTGGGTCTGTCAGGATCCGAGTCCACCAAAGGAGGTGCAACATGTTCCATCACGATTATACGGTCGGTTGCGATGCCCACAAGCATTACTCCGTCTTCGCCGTGCTTGACGCCCGGGGCAGTCTTGTTGAAGAGCAGCGGGTCCCACACCACCCAGGTGCGCTCCGGGCCTACCTCTCCCGCTTCCCGGCCGGCACCCCGGTTGCCCTGGAGACCGTCGACAACTGGTACTCCCGGTAGGACACCGGGATGGTGTGGATCGTCGATGAGATCGAGGCCGCCGGCTGCACCCCCAGGCTGGCTCACGCCCTCTTCGCCAAGAAGATGATGGCCAACATCCACACCCGTGCCGGGCGCCTGCGGCAAGAGCGACAAGCTCGACGCCAAAGGCCTGGCCACCCTTGAGCACCTCGGCTCCCTGCCCACGGTGTGGATTGCGCCCGGAGACGTCCGTGATGCCCGTGAACTGCCCCGCACACGCATGGCTTTCTCCAAGTCGCGGGCTTCCCTCAAGAACCGCATGCACTCCACCCTGGCTAAGTACGCTCTCTCCCACAACACCGAGAGCGACATCTACACCCCCAAGTGGCGCCCTCCCCTGCTCAAGCGCTTCGATCAGCTGCCCGAGGAGACCAGCCGCTGCATGCTCCAAGAGCTCGAGCTGCTTGGGTTGGTCCAGGAACAGATCGATCATTTGGAAGTCAGGATCAAGGAGCGTATCAAGCTCACCCCCAAGATGCAGCTCGTCCAGACGATCCCCGGTGTGGGCGTCATCCTGGCCATCGTCATCACCCTCGAGATCGGCTCCATCGATCGCTTCAATACCCCCAAGAAGCTGGCCGGCTACTCCGGCCTGGTCCCCAGGCTCAGCGCCAGTGGTGGGCGCGTGCACTACGGCCACATGGTCACACCGTCCCGGTGTCCTTCGGGAAGCAGGCCAACAACTACCTGAAATGGGCCTTCATCGAACCCGCCAACGTGGTCGTCCGACACCGGCACCACCCCTACTGGCGCCGCAAGTACGTCACCCATCTCTACGAACGCACCAAGCGCCGCACATCGTCCCGATGTCCTTCGGGAAGGGGCACGCCGTTGCTGTCGGTGCCACCGCTCGTTATCTCGCTGAGTCAGCTTTCTGGGTTCTCAAAAAGAGTGAGCCCTACCAGGAGTCCCCTCACTGGACTCCCGGAGGGATGAAACACCCTATCTCGCTCAGCCAGAGGAAGGCCCCCGCATAACATGGGTCCTTTGAGATCCGCGAGATGATTGGGCCACCCCTGGCGAATTAGCTCATGCCTCCACCGAGAGGCGCACACCGTCCCGGTGTCCTACGGGATGGATGTTTCCGGCGAGACCGGCTGGGTCTTGAATCGCTGGAGGTCAACAGACGAAAGAAAACTCCCCGACCGGGGAGAAGAACTCCATTTAACGACAGAGGCTATTGACAGGGGACGTGCATTCATAGATGTTAGGCGATCCCAATCACCAAGCCCTGGGCTTTCGGAACTTTCCTTTGCTGTCAGTCATGGATTCTTGGAACTGGCTAGCCCTCAACGCTCCTTCGCGGATCTGCTTAATAAACGAAGCATAGCGTGTCAACACCCAACTCGGTGTATGGCGATGTGGGTTGAGTATGCCTACTTCGAGCTTCAGTTCCTCTCTCACGATCCGGATTGGCGCCAGTAAGTCCGAGTCGTTCGTGATGAGAACAGCAGAGTCAAATCTTCCTAAATGCGCATCATTGACAAGGTGTGTGGCGATGTTGACGTCCGAGCCCTTTTCCTCGGTTCTCGTTACCTTCGCAAACCGCGGCTGGCCAGGAGTTGGATCGGCGAGCGGCATCATCACATCATGCGAAAGGAACGAGCCATATATGATTTCAAGCCTAGGAAGAGCCCCCAGAGCGCGCAGATAGATCTGTTGCCGAGTCGGTTTGCTCGGATCATCTTTCCGGGCACTGACTCGAGCCGTGAAGTACTTGATCCGTTCGATCTCGGCGCCAGGAAGAAGCAGCTCGCAGAGTTGAAGTATGTTGAGCCACTTATACGGGGTCCCCTTGACCGCACCGTAGTAGAGGTTGAATCCGTCAACGTAGATGAAGGTTCGAGGTGCCATCAGCCCCCACTTAGCAGAAACCGTACTCTCACGAGCACGGTTTCGCGGCCGGACCCCGAGGGGCCCGGCGGGATAGATTCAGTATAGCACACTGAAGCAAGATCGCCTAACGCCTCCGAGCTGATCGGCCGGGGCCATACACCGCCCTGCCCCCGAGCCAGCCTGAGCATACAACAATCACGCCAATTTCGCTCCGCATCCCCGGTCCGATCCAGCGAAATGTTAGGCAGCCTTTCGAGGCAGTCTACGGACGCCAAATGGGCATAATCCCCGGAAAGTCTGTGACACGCCTTTGTGCCGTGCCGTCCGCGTCCATGACATAGATGTGGTCAGTGGAATCTGCTGAATCCCAATTCGATTGAAATAGGATCCTCTTTCCGTCAGGGGACCAATCAGGTGACAAATCAATTGCCGGGCCATTGGTCAGGCGGCGTACGTCAGATCCGTCCTCTCGCACCGTGTAGATGTCAAGTTGGGATGTGTCCTCTCCGGATGAACTAAACACGATGAACTCTCCGTCGGGCGACCACTTCGGCGAGTTATCGCCTTTCATGTAGGTCATCCTGACCAGGTCAGATCCGTCCGGATGCATGGTATAGATGTTTACCTGGTAGCCCGCCTGAGACATGAGGGCAAGCTTCTGCCCATCGGGCGACCATGACAGCCCGTTGAAGTACCCGCGTGGCGTGACGCGCCTAATATCCGTCCCATCACTACTCATTACGAAGACCGCCAGGGTGCCCTTGGGGTCTTCTGGTGCCGACACGAATGCAATTTGGCGTCCGTCTGGCGACCATGCTGGAGAATAGTCCCGTATTGGGCCCTTAGTCAATTCGTGGACATCGGAGCCATCAGAACGCATGACAGAAATGTGATATGGGGGGTCGCCTTGCGCATTTGCGGAGGACACAAAGGCAATCCAACGACCGTCAGGCGAATAGGCCGGTTGCGCGACGTCTATGGAGGCTATCAACTCGGGATCCCCGGCGAGAAGGTTGAGCCGATAAATGCCGCCTATTCGGCCATCCAACTCTACCCCCAGGAAGGCGATCTCATTACTGCGCCAGTATCTGAACACAAGGAGGGCCACAATCAGGAGGGCCACGAGCGCTAGCCCAACGATAGATGGCGAAAGTCTGAGCAATTTCCTTTGCATCTCGTCTCCCAGCCACCGTTCAGTTCATAGGCTGCCTAACGCCCTCGAGCTTCGCGAAGCACCCTGAGCGCAGCCGAAGGGCATCGGCCGGGGCCGCTCATCGGCCTGCCCCAGGCCATCCTGGGCGTACAACAATCACGCCAAACTCACGCTGGTCCCCACCGATCCGGCGTGGAGCTCGACGAGGCTTCAGGCACGCAGGCTGGGTGCTATGGGCCAATCAGGCGGCCAAGCAGGATCTGGACAAGCCAGACGGCCACAGGCAGCAGGATCGCCGCCAGGAGACCCCGAAATGTGCCCGGTTCCCAAGGCCAGGTGGGGGTGCGTGCCAAGGCGGTCTTTTCAATCTCCAGGCTGGAGAGCGCCTTGTTGAGCTGGTCCATGGCGTCGAGCTCGCCCTTGTCGATCTGGTGGTGGAGCTGCACGGTAGAGGCCTCAAACCGCACGGCCACCTCGGACATGTGACGCTATTTCTCAGCGACCAAGCGACGATGCGCACCCCAGAGGGGCAGGGAAAAAGTGGCCACGGCGACACCCGAGATGATCACGCCGAAGCCGATCTCCGCCGAGGCGACCTCGCCCATGGCCGAGAGGGCAACACCTTGCGCAACCAGACTGATCTCGACTTAGTAGTGGCATGTTCCTCCGGGTTGGTCGTTAGGCGTGCACGGTCGGTGGACACAGACCATATCGTTCGGATCTTTGGTGGTGGTGTCGTACACGCGGCAACCGGTCTGGAGGCCGCCCCCGTTCTCCGGCTCGGGGCTGGGTGTTGCGGTCGGCTCGGGCGGGATGATGCCGGGCTGGAGCGTCGTCGGATCGAAGGCGGGCGGGATGGCGAGCAGGGTCGTGTCCACCCAGCAGGGTCCCACCTTGCCATCCAGGCTTTGAATCTCCAGCCAGGAGGCATCATCATTTCGGTGGAGCAGCTGCACTGTCTGGCCTTGGGTCAGGTAGGCAATCGGCGGATATATCGGCCGTGGACCGAAACGGCAGGTTGTTGGACCCAACGGAATCCCTTCGGGAAGCCGGCCGCTGGTGGGTGAAACTTCCTCGGCTTCGTACGCCCCAGCATCGCAGGCATCGCCGTAAGGCCTGGGAAAGCCCCGTTGGTCGGTGGGCTCGCACTTGTCATCTAGCGCCACGTCGATCGCCGGGCTAGACGGATCCAGGGCGTGCGTGTCGGTCGGACCTCCATAGTTAGCCAAAGGCTGGAGCATGACATCGGGCACGATGATGTCGCCCAGGGGGACCAGCGGTGCACAAGAGTCATCGTCAAACACATTCCCGCCCGAGGATACGACCTCGTGCCCGCGTCCGCACCCATCCAACCCGTTGCCGGCTACGATCGAGTTGGCCAGGTTGACTCCGCCCCCCCCAAGCCCCTGAATGCCGTAGTGGCTGTTGTCGGCTATGGTGACATGGAAGGCATTCAGGGCGGTCGTACCCAAGGTCACCAGGGCAGCGCCGGTTTCTCCCAGTGAGACATTCCCGCTGATGGTCACATTGTGTAGCGTGAGTGATCCGTTGTTGAAGATACCCGATCCATCGGTGGCCACAAGGTCGAAAGTGCTGCCTTGGTTCTCGGCTATGGTGGAACGGTCCACCGACATTGTCCCCTCGTTGTAGATCCCGCCTCCTTCCCCGTTGTACCCCGGCAACACGCGGATGAGATTGCCGCGCAGGGTCGAGTCGGTAAGATGCGCTTCTCCCAGGTTGAACATCCCGACGCCCGATACCGCCTGGTTGGTATTCATGTTGTCGTTGGTCATGTTGAGCACCGAGCCGCTGCCATTCCAGATGCCACCGCCACTGAGAAGGGCCATATTCCCTTGAAGGGTGACATTAGTAAGTGTCCCGCTAGCTGGGGAGGATGGTACCCCCGCCGCCGAGTAGAGCCCCGCACCCAGCGGAGCTGTGTTGTCCAACACCTCGGCTCCGGTCAGGGTGAGGTCATGGAAGTTGGCCAAGCCTCCGCCACCGATTCGGGCCGTGTTGTTGCTGATCTGCCCACCCGACATCTGGAAAGATCCACCATTGAACACGCCACCTCCGAAACCTTGGGTGGTGTTGTCTTGCAACTCTCCGTCGAAGACGACATCGCCTCGGTTGTAGACCCCGCCGCCGGAGTAGCCGTTCAACGTCTGGTTGTCATGGATCATCGTGCTTTCAGCATTGAAGCTGGAACCCACCTGGACGAAGATACCGCCGCCCTCACCATAGGCATGATTGTGGGAAATTTCGACATTTGAGGTGCTCAGGCTGCCGGAGTCGTGGATGGCGCCGCCCGATCCCGGAGAGGACAAACCCCCGCCGGCCCAGTTGTTGTGCATGACGACATCTGCCAAGTTCAGCCCGGCGCCGGCGTCGATCAAGATCCCGCCGCCGGATGGTGTACCCTGGCCATTGCGGATCATCACCCCGTCGATTTCGACCGGGGAGGTCGACCCAACTCCGGTGAGGATTTCGAAAACCCGATCGCTGTGGTTACCATCGATGATCACCTCTCCCCCCGTCGCCTCGATGGTCACATCGTCGCTGATGTCGAGGTCTCCGAACGCCTCGTCATCTGCCCCGGTGCCTGTCAGCGTTAGGAGGTATGTCCCATCCGGCACCTGGATCGTCTGCCGATTGGGGCAATCGTTGGCCGTTACCACCGCTTCTCTCAGGGAGCAGTCATCGGGAAGACACGCTCCATCGTCTTTGTCGATGGTCGTGGTGACGACCAGTGGCACTTCGCAGATGTGGCTGAAGGCTCTAGCGAAGACATCCAGCAGGCCACAGGACTGCAGGTTGGCGGACAGGAGTACCACTAAAAGGCTCAAAGCTGCCAGTCGAACAACCTTCTCCCTTGCCATGGTCCTTTCCCCTCTCCTTGGTCCTTACTCCAACCCACCTTCGATGTAGGCGCTGCTGTCAAGCCCCAATCTATCAAGTAACTGCCAACTCCGCAACAGGCTACGGTTCATCCTTGCTGGCAGCTTCTCTCGGCGGCGGGCACAGTGTGCCTCGAACTACCTTCTATCCGTGCCGGCCCTCGTTTGGCCGGTCACCCAATCCTTTGTTCGCTCGTCCGCGATGCTAGAAGCTCTGGTGAGCGCCCAATCCCTCGACAACCCCTCAAGATCGACGGCCAGCCGAACCTTAGATGCACTCAATCCTCCCTAACTCAGTCCCTGGACTTTGCGCCGAATCCGGGGCCCCCATGACCCTCCCCCAACCGGCGGCCCTCCCGGCACGCCAAATCGGCCCAGGCCCCTCGTGGGTTACGTCCAGTTCAAGGCAGTCGATCAGCTGGCGCTTGCGGTTTGACCTGACGCCGGCTGAGGCGCGCTGAACAGCCAGCCGATCAAGGCACCATAAATGAAGTTCGAGCTTGACGTCTCAAGAAAGTGCGCCAGCCGCACCGGGGCCGGCATGTACGGGTTGGGGATCAGGAGCTGGCTCGTCAACAGTAGGCCCAGCGCCAGGCCGACGGCCAGGGCCGTCTCCCACGGTCTGCCCTTCATCATCCGGACCACGGGGAGCGCCAGTCCGATCCACAGCCAGCTCCGCAGCACCTGGAAGGGAAAGATCCAGGGGTTGCCCTGCACCACGCCCGCCATGTGCTGAAAGAACGGCTCGATGGCCGTCGTTCCGGCATACAGCTGTCGGACGTCGGGCGACTGCCAGGCGACGTAGTAGCCGAACAGGAAGTAAAGACAAAGGTAGATCACCGGCAACAGGGCCAGCCGCCCGACCCAGCTTCGCCATGGCATCGCCAGGCGGGTGTTGGGGCCCGCCTGCTCCCCATGCGACCGCATCTTGCCCAATATGAGCACCGCCAGGGGCGCAAAGATCAGGGCCCGCAGGGCGCCGGACAGGATGATGGTCCTCATCACATCCGAAGGGATGCTGAAGGCGCTGCCGAAAAACAGGGTTTCGATTTGCGACATGAAGGTTTCAATTCCGAATTCCAGCAGGACCACCACCCCGATCAGTTTGAGTCCATGCCAACGAGAGCGCACGATCGGATAGGCCAGGACCAGGGCATTGACCAGGCTGACTCCAAGCGCCGCCATTGCCTGCCGGCTGGCTTCCTCGGGCGCCTGGCTGGCCCCGCCGGCGCTGAAGATGGCTCCCGCCACAGCAAAGCTAACAAACATCGCTGCCACCAGCAGGGCCGCTTTGAACAGCCCGACGACCAGGCTCTTGAGAGTCATCGTGTGTGTCTCCTTGGGATAGGCATTGTGCAGACTTCGGCCGTCCGACTTCCAAATCTACCACCAACTACTGCCGGCGACAGCCGGCGAACGTCAGCGGGGGGGGCAAACCTGCGCGCATGGACTCCACTTTGCCCAAGGATCAAGGGCCGGACAATGCAATGGCGCGGGCCGTCCCCTGCAGGAGACTTCCGGTGAACTATTCCGCCTCAGCCTTGATACAATCCACGCACAATGAAACCATCACGAGGCCTCCCATGACCCTCCCCCAACCGGTCGCCATCTCGGACCACCGCATCGATCCTCGGACCCTGCCGGGCTACATCCAGCTCAAGGTGGCCGACCTGGAGAGCCAGCTGGCTTTCTACCAGCAGGTCCTCGGGCTTGAAGTGAACTGGCGCGAAGGAAACAGCGCTGGGCTGGGCGTCGACGGGCGCGATCTGCTGCGCCTGACCCAGATCCCGGACGGCAAGCGCTACCGCGGCGTGACCGGGATCTACCACTTCGCCATTCTGTTTCCGGGCCGGGCCGAGCTGGCGCGGGCCGTGGCGCGCCTGGCCGCCGCCCAGTGGCCCAATTCGCCCACCGACCACGTGATGACCAAGACCACTTACCTCGACGACCCCGAGGGCAACACGATCGAGCTGTACTGCGAGTCGCCCGAGGACGGGGTGTTCATGCTGGACCCGGACGGGTCGCTGGTCGCACGCCACGCCGACGGCCGCCCCAGCAACGGCCGCGAGCCGCTCGACCTGGACGATCTGTTCAGCCACCTGCCCCAGGGCGAGCCCGTCGACGGTCCGCTTCCGCCCGAGACGCGCATGGGCCACTTCCATCTCTACGTGGCCGACCTGGAGGCCACGCGCCGCTTCTACCACGACCTGCTCGGCTTCGACGACATGGGCCTGGCCCCCGACGCCCGCATGGGGATGGTGTCGGCCGGCGGCTACCACCATCACATCGGCTACAACACCTGGCAGGGCCAGGGCGCCCTGCCGCCCCCGCCCGACGCCGTCGGGCTGGACCACATCGCCTTCTATCTTCCTGACACAGGGGAAATGGATCGGATTGAGGCGATGCTGCAGGAAGAAGGCACGGCCTTCGAGCGCCGCCCGGACGGGCTGTGGTTGTCCGATCCCTCCCAGAACCGCCTGCGCCTGACCACGGCCGAACTGGCGTCCGGGGACGGTTGACCCTTCGGCTCCAGGTGCCGGGCCATCCGATCCGGTTAATGATGTCCTGACGGGTCGGAAAACCCGCCGCGTCAAGCCGATAAGAAGAAGACAAAGGGCGCCCTCTGGTCAACGAGGGCGCTCGGTTTGTGAAGGCTGTCACAAAGCGGGCGAAGAGCCGCCCGTCGATCGCCCCTCGGGGATTATGCCCCCACCCGGCTCCAGCGAGTTGTTTGACGCCGATTTCACGCTGGTTGGGTCTTGAAAACCTTACATCCCAACGTGGTACATTGGAGGGGTGGGTCGGGCAAGTTGGAATGGGCTTACTCTCGAAGCTTGGCCGGCCAGCGTGGTTGATGCGCCCCATCTCCATCGATACTTCGGGAAATGGGAATCCGGTTGGGAACAAATCAGGAGGAAGACATGACAACCATCAAGGTGATCGAATTGATCGGAACTTCAAAGCAAAGCTGGGAGGATGCAGCCAGCAATGCCATCAAGGAAGCGCATGAGACAATCAGCGGTATTTCCGGACTCGAGGTCGTGGGACAGACGGCGCGGGTTGAAAATGGTTCAATTGCCGAATTCCGTGCCAACCTGAAGGTAGCCTTCTTGATCAAGAAAGGCGGCTGAAGGGGAATCCGCAATCTCGTGACGAGCGTGAAAGAGGGACCGTCTGGTTTCATCCTGTCAGGTGGCGCCAGCCAAATCGCCCTAGGCTAGGGCTCCCAGATGTGAGTAGCACCGACCAAACAGCCCCAGATCCCGAGAGCTGGAGTTTCGCATCATCGCCGCCTCGAACCGGCGATCACGCCAAGAAGGATAAACACGATGGCCACTCCGACTAGGAAGCCAAGATTGTACTGGCCACCGTCGTTGTGCACCTCGTACATCTGTCCACGCTGATTGAGGAATGAAAGTACCAACGTCACCGGGGAAATGATCCCGTGCCAGATCCCTAGCAAGATGCCGGCGACGTGACCATTCGCATCGGCAGTGTCGACCATTGGATTCGGGCCAGGCGCGTTGACCTGGATGCTTACGCCCGGCAGGCTGATCTCACCACTGGATGTGGGCGTACCGGCCTCGGTGTTCGGGACTGGCGTATTGACCTGTACGCGGTGCCGGGACCACAGCCTGCGACCAATGCAAGCATTGCGGCCACCTGGGCTAAGAGAAACAGCCTCTTCTTCATACCTTGCCTCCGGGTTGATCTGGCCGGCTTGTAGCCGACGTGAGTTGCAGCGGGGTTGCGCCTGCCAAACCGTCTACAGGCAATCCTCATTCTGCGATGATTGGGGGTCTGCCGCATCCAACGAATAGGGAGATCTTTCTCTCCGCCATGTGGGGGAAATCTTGGAGCGCAGACGGCGCGGCTTTCTGCCTAGGTGAAGATCAAATGTCCCGTGAGGATCAAACCGCGCAGGAGCGAGCTTCGCGCTGAACGCATCCCCCAGCTAGGTGGGACGGCCCCAACATGTTGCCAGTCGTCGAGAATGAGTGGATAATCGGTGACAGGTTTCCGAGTGCTGGAAAGGAGGAGGCGCTGCCTCGATTAAGGCTTGGCGAGGGCTTTCGGCGCAGAGATCCCTATGGAAACAAGTAAGGCTCAACAAGAGGGGGCTACTGGACCTGCCCCACCTGGATTGGCGCGCTTACATCGTTGCCGCGCTCGTCGCCGGCCTTACGGCGCTGATAGCCGGACTTGGGCTTTGCGGCGTGGTGCTGGGCGAACCAGCCTTCATCCTCCGGATTACCGCCTCCCTCGTGCTCGGGCCTGAGGTCATCCCAGTGACAGCAGGCAGCACGCCCATCATCCTTCTAACGGGGTCGCTGCTCCATTTCGCACTCGCATTTGCATATGCGCTTGTGATTGTGTTGGTCATTCACCGCTGGGGGATGGTCGTGGGGTTCATCGGTGGGGTACTGATTGGGGCAGCGCTATATGTGATCGACATCTACGCCCTGAGCTTCTTTTTTCCATGGATCTTTCCGCTGCGGAACTGGCTTCTACTTTTGACGCATATGATCCTCGGGGGTTTGGTCGGTGTCGTCTACGAACTCCTCGACAATTACGATCTCCCATTTCCCGTCTCTGGCCTTTAGGAGGCGAGCTTTATGAACAGGGGTTCGTATCTACGCCAGCGAGTAGCTCCTAGATCTCCAGCCTTGTCAGGTGGCTGCCTTCGGATTGGCCTTGCGCTGATCGTGGCGGCCATCGCCGTCATTTCGTTCCTTGGATCCAAACAATTCAATCCTGTGACCGGCGAGGACCAATACGTCAGCATCACCCAGGAGCAAGAAATCGCCATGGGCCTTCAGGCCGCCCCGGAGATGGAGGCAGAGTTCGGTGGTCTCGAGCCCGACGCTGTTTACCAGGCGGCAGTGGATGAAGTCGGCCAGACGCTCGCCAGGGGCAGCATTGCGGCTCCGTCCGGCTACCCCTTTGAGTTCCATGTGCTGGCGGATCCAGAAACTGTAAATGCCTTTGCTCTGCCGGGCGGACAGGTGTTCATTACTCGCGCCCTGGTCGATCGCCTCGAAACGGAGGGCCAGCTGGCAGCTGTCTTAGGGCACGAGGTCGTCCATGTCTTGGCGCGACACAGCGCCGAACAGATAGCCCAGACGCAACTCACCGGAGGAATAACGGGCGCCGTTCTTATCGCAAGTTACGATCCCGAGAACCCGAGCAGCCAGCAACTCGGCCAAATGGCCATCTTGGTGGGCCAGTTGGTCGGATTGAAGTATGGGCGGGATGATGAACTGCAAGCCAACTCTCTGGGGGTGAAGATCATGGCTGACGAGGGCTATGACCCGCGAGCCATGATTACCGTCATGCAGATACTGGCCGAAGACAGTCCAGCCGGGCCGCCCGAGTTCTTCAGCACGCACCCCAATCCTGACAATCGGATCCTTCGGATTGAAGAGGCAATTCAATCTCTCTATCCGGATGGCGTGCCTGCCGGGCTTACCCCATAGGGGCCTATGCGCCCTGTCGAGCGGATGTGCTTCACAGACCAGGCGATTTTGCGGCAAAAGCATCCGTCGTAAATACGAGAAAAGCCCGCCTTTGTATGAGGCGCGGCTTTACTCTCGTGAGGCAGGATGGCGATTGTCAGGCAGAAGAGACTTCTGCTATCCAGTTTTTCGGCTAAATGATGCCCGACAAGATCTTGAAAGCATCATCAGGGGGAAGAAGACCACTCCAAGACTGAAGACAACGTTGTTTTCAATCTAAAAGTGAGGCGGGGATCTTCCCGCCATTTTCAGCAATCTTCTTGAAGAGGGCTTTTCGTATAGCTTCATTCTTCTCCACGCTTCCGCTCTTAAAGCTGGCATCAACACCCAGCTCTTTTGCTAAGCGCGTCCCGATTTTCTCTGCTGCTGTCCGCGCCGATCAGCTTCAAAAAATCAACCACGGAAGTCTTCCATTCAAGTCCCTTGCCCGCAACCAGCCTGTCAAGTTCGACGGTAAGGTTAACATCTGACATGGTATTCGCGCCGGGAACCAAACCCTTTATCTTTCCAAGGATTTTGTCAAAGATATCTGTGAGTACGCTCATGTATACACTCCTATTTGGGTGAATTGTGCCTCAAGATCATCATACGCTGAACACCCCCCGGGCCGCATCCATCGGCAGGGGAGTAATGAACTCCGCCAGTTGGGGGAGACTGTCAGGAGCGAATAGTGAACTTATTCGACGGAATCTATGCTGGGACGCCGGCAGTGTGAAGTTGACCGGGACGCAGGAATATCCCAACCAACATGTAGGCACGAATCAGAACCACATGCCAAGCGCCCTCGAGCTGCGGAGTCCCACCTTCTTAGTGGGGATCGGCCGGGGGCCTGCTGGCCCACGCCACCTCTCTGGCGACGCCCTTCTGGACCGGCGGGCTGCTTCTGATCCTGGTGGGCATCGCCATGCAGCCCATCGTCAACAACCGGACAATTCAGGAAGCCCGAGAGCAGGCCAGGACGGAAACCGCCTCCCTGGCCTGAGTGGCTGGACGCACCATCCATGCCATCCAACAACGGCCAGCGCGGCCAACCCTAGGCTTCGGCGATTACGGCGATCGAGATTTTGATCCCCATGGGGGTGATGGGGAGCTTGGCACCCTGCCGGGCCGGCGGATCCACCCTGAACCACCGGGCCCATTCCTCGTTCATCCCCTGAAAATCGGCCTCGTCGGCCAGGATAAACGTGGCGCTGACGGCTTTGTCCAGCGAGCTTCCGGCTGCCTCCAGGATCGCCTGGACGTTGCGCAGGCACTGCGCCGTCTGCTCCTGGATCGTCGACCCCACCACGTCGCCGGTCTCGAGATCGAACGGCACCTGTCCGGACACGAACACCAAGCCGGCCGCTTTGACGCCCTGGCTGTACGCCGCCAGCGTGCCAGCCAATTCCCCGGTAGTGATGATCTCCTTCGTCATGGGAAGGACCTCCCGATTGGCCCGAGGCGCGCCGTGGGGCATGGATGGATTGGGGGGATGACGGGGGCGGCTCGAGCGAGATGGCGCCAGTATAGCCCAGGCCGGTTTCGGGGCGAGGACCGACGGTGCTTCAATCGCCCGGAGCTGCTGCGTAGCCCTTCAGCAGGGCCTCCGTCTGGCTGGCGGCGACCGCCCGGGCCAGCTCGCGGGGCAGCTCCGGCGTGTTGACAAACAGGGCGGCGATGCCATGCACACCCGCCCACAGGCCGGCAGCCACCAGCTGAGCCTCGGCCGACGCCAGCTGCCCGCCTTGCATGGCCAATTCCACATCGTGGATCAGGTCATCCAGGCCGCCGCCCGGGTGGTCGGGGTCGGCCGGCGGCGACCCGGGCACGGGGCGATCCAAGAACAGGACCCGAAACAGCGACGGCCGGGCCAGGGCGAAGTCCAAGTAGGCCTGACCTCGCAGACGGATCCGCAGCACGGGATCCGGCTCGCGGGCGGCGGCCTTCGCCTGACTTTCACGGAAGGCCGCGAACCCCATTCCGCTCGCTTCGCGCAGCAGCAGCTCGCGCTTGGGCCAGTAGTTGTACAGCGTCGGCGGAGTGCAGCCGACTTCGGCGACGATGGCCGCCACGGTCACCGAATCCGGATCGCCGGTCCGTTCGAGCAGCCCCAATGCTGCGCTCACCAGCGCCGCCCGCAGGTCCTCGCCATCGGTTGGCCGGCCCACCGACCGTTTGGCCATGCTCACGCTCCTCGCCTGGCGGATTTCACCTCTTGCACCTGCCTCACAATTGTATTATAGTGTTACTATAAATACAAGGAGGAACCCATGAACACTACAGTTAATCACGAACCTGCGCCTGGGGCTGCCTGGCGCGTTCGAGGCTGGATGGCCGCCCACCCCGTGGGCGCCTACCTGGTCGTCACCTTCGCCCTGTCCTGGGCGGCCTGGATCCCCTTGGCCCTCGGAACGCAAACCGCCGAGCCCGGCGTGGGCTGGCCCAGCCAAATGCCGGGCCTGCTCGGACCGGCGCTCTCGGCGGTCATCGTCACCGCCGTCATCGGCGGCAGGTCAGGCTTGGCCGATCTCTGGCGGCGGATGACCGCCTGGCGCGTCGGATGGTGGTGGCTGGCGGTGGCCGCCATCCTTTTGGCCGGCGCCATCGGCGCCGTGATCGCCGGCGGCTTGGCCGACCCCGCCTCCCTGACCGTCTACAACGGCCTCAGCGCCGGCCTCGGTCCACTGGCCACAATCCTGATCGTGCTGCTGGTCAACGGGATCGGCGAGGAAGCCGGCTGGCGCGGGTTCATGGCCGACCGCCTGCTGGAGCGCCACAGCCTGACCGCGACGGCGCTGCTGGTGGCGCTGGCGTGGGCCCCCTGGCACGCCCCGCTGTTCTTCTTCTTGGGGTCATATCAGGCTTTCTCCATCGGTACGCTGATCGGATGGGCCATCGGACTGACCGCCGGTTCAGTCGTGCTCACCTGGCTCTACAGCGGCTCCGGCCGCAGCATCCTGCTGGTCGCTGCCTGGCACACCGCGTTCAACTTCACCTCGGCCACCCCGGCCGGCACCGGGTTGGTGGCGGCCATCACCTCGACCCTGGTGATGGTGGCGGCTGTGGCCATCGTCATCGCCGATGGGATGAAGATGCGGCGGGAGAGCGCTCCGCAGCCTGCGGCCTGAGCCCCGGCCGACCCACCCCGGAACGGCGCCCTCCCAGATAAGGAGGGCGCTTTTCGCATTATCGGCTTGATGGGGCGAGTTCGCCGCCGCGTTTGGGCACCATTAACCGGGCCCGGCGCTCCCACCCGCGGCACGTCCCGAGTCAACTGGATTGTGAAGGTTTTCACAAACACTCGACGGCGGGGTCAATCGGTGACGGCCAGCGGGGTTTCCTTGATTGAACCGTCGGCGGTGGCTTTTGCCTGGTACATCATCGCGTCGGCGCGCTCGGTCAGGCTTTCGATGGGGTCCGTCCCGTCCGAGAGTGCGATGCCGATGCTGGCGGTAATCCCCGGGGCATGACCGGCGGCGACCTGGTGTATCAGATCCTGCAATCGCTTGGCGGTGGCGCCGACCGAGATGGCCGAAACTGTAGAGAGGACCACCACGAATTCATCGCCTCCCACCCGGCCGACGATGTCGGTGGCGCGCACGGCCTGCTTCAAACTCCGTCCCATATCCCTCAATAAGGCATCCCCGGCGGCATGGCCCATCGAAATCGTTGATCGACTTGAAATGGTCCAGGTCGATGTACACGACGGCGATCTCATACGCCTGCCGCTGGGCGCGCGCCAGCTCGAGCCGAAGGGCCTGGTCGAAGGCGCGGCTGTTCAGCAGGCCGGTCAGGTGGTCGACCTGGGCCAGCTCGCTCTGGCGCTCGTAAGACGTCTTCAGGGAAGAGAGCAACAAACCGATGATGGAGAAAAACCCGAAGCGGACGGCGCTGTTCCACACCAGCACCGCCGGGGCCAACTCCGCCGGGGCGTAGGTCACATTCACTAGGTACCAGGTCACAGCCGAGAGCGCAGCCCCCAATAACCCAGCCCGGCCCGAGAGGTACCAGGCCAGCAGCGCCACCGGGACTACGTAGAATAGGCCCAGCGAGAGGAAGTAGCCGGTAACGAAATCGGCATAGCCAATCAGCAGGACCAGCAGGATGGCTAGGACGGCGATCGTCCGTCGAGACAGGGAGTTCAAGAATCGCAGGCTCAGCGATGGCATAGGGCGATCTCCGCTCCCCCGGACGCCCCCGGGGGACGTAGGGTCTGGGCCCATTCTACGCCTCGGACGGCGCGAAGCGAAACGGTTGACGTCTGCCCGTCGTTTGTCCGCCTGCGGTGCTTACCTTCAGGATCGGGCTGCCTCAGCCGGTGTCAGGCGGCTCCCGGTGCCTAGCGGTGGGTGGCCTGGCCCACCAGCACGCTGCGGGATAGAGGCAGAGCGACGAAGATGCATTATCGTCACATCCTCGCCGAGGCGCACCTTTCGGCAGGGCGGCAATCCGAATCAAAGATAGGGCCAATATCGCCGGCGCGATCTCTCCAAATGCCCCCTCTCCGGCACCGGTTTGGGGGCATAATAGTCAGGTAGCCACCGTACACGGCTTCGCACCCGGAGTCCGCATGCCCCCCGCCATTCAAACCCACGATCTCGCCAAGTCCTACGGCCCCACCCGGGCCGTCAAAGGATTCTCGCTGCGCGTCGAGCCGGGGGAGATCTACGGCTTCCTGGGGCTCAACGGGGCTGGCAAGACCACCACCATCCGCATGCTGCTGGGGATGATTTCGCCCTCCGCCGGGGAGGCGGAGGTGCTGGGGCAGACGGTCCGGCCGGGCAGCGGCCCGTGGGAATCGGTCGGCTACCTGGTCGAGAACCCGACCGCCTACGGCGATCTCAGCGTGCGCGAGAACCTGGAATCCGTCCGCCGACTGCGCCCGGGCCTGCCGCCGGACACGGTCGAGGCGGCCATCGACCGCTTCGGCCTGACCCCCTATGCCCGCCGCCGCGCCAAGGCGCTCTCCCATGGCAACATGCAGCGCCTGGGGCTGGCGCGGGCGATGCTGCACGAGCCCCAGCTGCTGATCCTGGACGAGCCGGCCAACGGGCTGGACCCTTCCGGGATCGTCGAGATCCGGGAGCTGCTGCGCGGGCTGGTCCACGAGCGCGGTGTGACGGTCTTCATGTCAAGCCACATCCTGGCCGAGGTGGCCCGTATGGCGGACCGGGTGGGGATCATCCACCACGGCCGCCTGATCCGCCAGTTGGACGTAGCTGAGCTGGAGGCGGAGCGCCAACGGCGGCTGGTGGTGCGGGCGGCGGATCTGGACGCCGCAGCCGCTTCGCTGCGGGCCGCCTGGTACGACGACGTGCACCTGGGGGAAGCCGCGCTCATCCTGGACGGGGAGGAGGCGCTGGCCCACCCCGAGCAGGTGGCGCTGCGCCTGGCCGAAGCCGGCCACCCGCCGACCCATTTGGCGGTGGAAGAAGAGGATTTGGAGAGCTACTTCCTGCGTCTGATCGGCGAGCCGGAGGGGGCGCCATGAACAACTTCAGCGGAGCGCTGTGGGGCGAGGTGCGCAAGTTCCGCCGCTCGAAGATATTGTGGCTGACAGCCATCGGCTTCGAGCTGGTCCCGGCGGCCGGCGCCCTGTTCATGCTGATCCTGAAGAACCCCCAATGGGCGATGCAGGCGGGGATCATCAGCACCAAGGCCCGCCTGCTGGCCGGCACCGCCGATTGGCCCAGCTACCTGGCGCTGATGGAGCAGGCCATCGGCGCCGCCGGCATCGTCGTCTTCAGCCTGATCATGGTCTGGATTGTCGGCCGTGAATACGCCGAGCGCACCGCCGCCGACCTGATGGCGCTGCCCACTCACCGCTCGACGATCGTGCTGGCCAAATTCACCGTGGTCTTCGTCTGGTCAGCGGTGTTGGTGGTGCTGGTTATGGGGGTCGGATTAGCGATAGGCGCCGCCCTCGACCTGCCGTCGGCTTCCGCCGATCTGCTCCGCCAGTGGGCCGTGGCCACGCCGGTGGCTGCGCTGCTGACGATCCTGCTGGTGACGCCCTTCGCCTGGCTGGCCAGCGTCAGCCGCGGCTACCTGGGCGCCGTGGGAGGGATCTTCCTGGCCATGATCCTGGCGCAGCTGACATCGATCATCGGCCGGGGCGAATTCTTCCCCTGGGCGATCCCGGTGTTATACACCGGCGCCGCCGGGCCAGACACGGTCATTGGGCCGGTCAGCTTCGCCATCGTGGTCCTCACCAGCCTGGCCGGGCTGGCCGGCACACTCTGGTACTGGGCACGCGCCGACCAGATCGTCTGACCTCCCTTTCGACTACGGCGGGAGCACAATTTGGGCCATCGCCACGGCTCAAGACCACCCCCCCTAGCTGCCTTTGCTCCGGGAGACCTCCAAGTCCGGCGCTTGTGAAATCCTTCACAAGGACTTTGGCCCGCCGAAGGCGCTCAGGTGCTCGGCCATCAGTTCCCGCTCGCATTCGATGAGTGCCCCCAGGCGGCCGCCATCTCCGTCGGGCTCGCACAGCGTCTCGGCCGGTATCGGCGCCCCGAAGGACAAGCGCGGCGAGAGCAGCAGGCGGCCCGGGAGGAACAACTGCTGGAGCACCTGGCCGAACTCGACGATCCGCCGCCGGTCGAGCCGAGACCGACGCAGGAAGCGCAGCGGGCTGCGGGCCCAACCCGGCGAAAGCGTGTGGCTGACCACGCATGGCAGGATGCACAAGTTCGCCACGCGGTCCATGAACAGCTCGATCGACCGCGACCAACCGGCCAGCTCGGCCGGCGCTTCTGGCGAGATCGCCGGGTCGGGGTCGATCAGGCCCGTACCGTAGAGCAGCAGCGCCCCGCCCGCCCGTAAGTGGCGCAGGCCCTGGCGCGCCGCCTACCGCGCGTTGGTTCGGGGTCGGGTTGAGGAAGATGAAGCTCCGGCTGGCGTCCGGCAGGCGCTCCAAGAAGGGAATGTCGCTAACGATGACTCGCAGATCGCTCCGCCCCAGGCAGGATGCGATCACCAACGCGTCGTAGGTGCCCGGGTGGTTGGAGACCACCAGCAGCGGGCCGCCGCCAGGGACTCCCTCACGGCCGCGGGCCTCGATCGCCCGGCACCAGTTGGTCAGCGCCCCCGCGGCCGCCTGCGGCAGTCCCTGCACGGCGCACGCCCGGTCGAAGGCCCCGGCGATGGCCGCCAACTGCCGGATCGGCCGACCGAAGATCAGGCTCAGCCCTCGTCGGGCCCAGCCGCCTCTCGGCAGCCCAAGCGCAAAAGCGATTTCGTCGGCGAGAAGGTCAGTGGTTGCCATGATGCCGTTGAGCCCAGCCGGATCCCATCATACGCCGGTTGGGATCCGCCGGCTACCAGCCGGCAACCAGCGCTGAGCGCTCCGCAGCCAGCAGATACCCGCTGGCACCTGGCTGCGAGCCAAGAAGACAATCGGAGGCGTGCGTCCGTTTCCTGGCATCCCAGCGCGACGTCGATCTCCCTCGGCGGATTGTCAGCCGGGCCTGCCGCCCTCCTGTCATTGGGAGCGAGCGCCTGCCCCATAATCACTTTGGGGAAGCGAGCGCGGCAATCGTTCCGTCAGGTCTCCACCAGCCGTTGGCTTACCCCACAAGAGCTTGGGACAGGTGGGCCCTTCAGCGCCTCGCCATGACGTGCAACGGAATGCCCCACTGCTGGCGCAAAGCGGCTCCGTCCTGCCATTGAGTGCTGAGCGTTGAGCACCGAGCTCTAAGCTCTGAGTATTGCGCCTCCTTCAGCCCCCTGCAAATCCTAACGAAACTGTAAGGTCCGCAACCCTTGACGATCCGCGGCGGCGCGGTATGATCCGCTTTCGTTTCGGAACATTTCCAAACTGGGAATAAGTGACCCGATGACCGATGACAGCTATGCCAGCCAATTCGCCGATCTGGTTCGGCAGGTGGTTCGCCTCAGGCAGCGCTTCCGCAGCGTGATGCCCGACGACATCGCCCGGATGCACGCGCACATCCGCGATCTGCTCCCCGAACCCAACCGGATGGACCGAGCCGACTACGACTTGCTTTACCGCGTCGGCTGCCTGATCGGTGAGGGCGAGGCGCCGATGACGATGGGCGAGCTGGCCTCGGCGGCCGAAATGCCGCTGAGCACCGCCACCCGACTGGTCGACACCCTGGTCGACAACGGCTACGCCGAGCGGCTGTCGGACCCCGACGACCGGCGCGTGGTGCGGGTCCAGTTCACAGGCACTGGCGCCGAGCTGTACCACACCCTGGACGAGCTGCTCCAGCAGCGGATCACGTCCATCCTGCGCGGCTTTTCCGACGAAGAATGCCAGGCGCTGCTGCGCCTGTCTACACAAGGTCCTGGACGCGCTGATGGAGGAAACGTCATGAACTCTCGGCGCCCGGTTTGAGGTCAAAGGAGTCCCCATGCGACGGTTGAGAGCTTTGATGCGCAAGGAATTGACCCACATGCGGCATGACCCGCGCACGGTGATGATGATCTTGATCATGCCCATCCTGCAGCTGGTCCTGCTGGGTTACGCCGCCAATACCGACGTCAAGAACGTGGCGGCGGTGCTCTACGACCAGGATCAGAGCCAGGCCAGCCGAGAGCTGGTGGACGCCTTCCGCAACACCGGCTTCTTCTCCATTGACTACGCCGCCTACACGTCGGACGACGTCAACCGTATGATCCAGTCCGGACAGGCGTCCGTGGGCATCATCATCCCGCCGGACTACAGCCAGAACCTTACTGGCCGGCCGTTCGGCCCAGGTCGGGGTGCTGATCGACGGCTCCGATCCGACCGTGGCCGGGTCGGCCCTCTCGGCGGCTACGCTGGCGGGGCAAGCCCACGGCACCCAGCTCAGGTTGGAGCAGCTGGCCAAGGTTGGGGCCACCGGCGGAGCCTCGCCGGTCGATGTACGGACACGGGTGCTGTACAACCCGGACCTGGAGAGCAGCTACAACATGGTGCCCGGGTTGATCGCGCTGATCTTGATGATGACCACCATGAGCCTGACCTCGGCCGCCATCGTCAAGGAGCGCGAGCAGGGCACCATCGAGCAGCTCATCGTCACCCCCATCCGCAGCTGGGAATTGGTGATCGCCAAGATCACACCTTACGTCCTGGTCTCTATGGCGGACGTCTTCATCATCCTGCTTGTGGGAACCTTTTGGTTCCGGGTGCCCATCCGTGGCAGCCTGCTCTTGCTGCTGGCGCTGACCGGCCTTTACCTGCTTCCCAACCTGGGAATCGGGTTGGTGGTATCGACCATCGCCAAAACCCAGCAACAGGCGCAGTTCATGGTCATGCCGGTCATGCTGCCCACCTTCATGCTGTCCGGTTTTATCTTCCCAATTTCAACCCTGCCGATCGCTCTGCAAGCTGTGGCACGCATGCTTCCGGTGACCTACTTCCTGGTCATCGTGCGCAGCATCGTGATCAAGGGGACGGGGTTGGATCTGCTCTTGCCCCAGGTGGGGGCGTTGACCGTGTTCTCGGTGTTGATGATCGCCATTGCCGCCTTGCGCTTCCGCAAGACGCTGGACTGAGTCCGGAAAGAAAAGGTGACCCATGAAGACCCTTCTGTCCTCCCGTAAGGCCCGTATCATCCTGATCGCCGTCCTGCTGGCGGCGGGCGCCAGCGCCGGCGGTTGGCACCTGTACAACCAGGCCTCGGCGGCGGCCGGAGCCACGCTGACAGCTTCCGGCACGATCGAAGCCACCATCACCACCCTTTCGCCCCAACTGGGCGGCAAGGTGGCCAACGTCAGGGTCCAGGAAGGCGACGCCGTGCAGGCGGGCGATGTCTTGCTGCAACTGGACGACATGGGACTTCGCGCCCAGCGCGCCAGCGTCGAGGCCGGCACCCAGGCGGCGACCGCTGCCGCCCAGGCGGAACTCGACGCCGCCGAGAAGGCCCTCAGCGATCTGCGGGACAACGCACCCATGGCCACTGCCAACGCCGAACTGGCGCTGGCCCAGGCCCGCAAAAATCTGGACGACGCCCAGAAGCGCAACACCTGGCAGCAGACCGGCAACCGCGCCTCCAAGGACACCATCGACGCCACCGAAGCCAGGCTTACGCTGGCCAATGACACCGTCGACAAGGCACAGACGGCGCTCAACCATGTCAAGGACAAGGACATCAACGATCCAGTGCGCGCCCAGGCCGAGGCCAATCTGCAGGCCGCCAGGGAAGCGCGCGACACCCTTGTTCGTCTTCTGAGCTGGTACAAGGGCTCGCCCACCACCGTCGATCAGGCCCTGCTCAACGCCCAGGTCAGCGTGGCCCAAGCGGCGGTGGATCAGGCGCAGAAGAACTACGACAAGGTCAAGAACGGTCCCGATCCGGAGGTGCTCCAACTGGCCGCCGACCAGGTCGTCCTGGCCCACGCCCATCTGACAAGCGCCAAGGCCCAGGGGGTCTCTCAGTTGAGGTCCATCGATCTGCAGCTGGATAAGCTGGAGATCAAGGCTCCCAGTTCGGGAGTGATCATGGCCCGCAACGTCGAGCCGGGCGAGACAATTCAGCCGGGTGCTTCGCTGTTCCAGATCGGCCAGCTGGCCGCGCTCGAGGTGACTGTCTACCTGCCGGAAGAGCAGTACGCGCGCGTCACCCCCGGCCAGCAGGCCCAAGTGCACGTCGACTCCTACCCGGACAAGACCTTCACCGCCACCGTGCTTGAGAATCGCCAACCAGGCGGAGTTCACCCCGCGCAATGTTTCAACGGTGGAGGGCCGCAAGGACACCGTCTACGGCATCCGCCTGAGCATCGAAAACCCGGAGATGGCGCTCAAGCCCGGCATGCCGGCCGACGTCACCTTCACCCAGAATTGAGATGGACGACGACATCCTGCTCAAGACGGAAGACCTGGTCAAGGACTACGACGGCCGGCTGGCGGTGAACGGGTTGAACCTGGAAGTCCGATCGGGCGAGATGGTCGGCCTGGTGGGCCCGGATGGCGCCGGCAAAACGACCACCATCCGCATGCTGTGCGGAGCCCTTAGTCCCACCAGCGGGCGGATGAAGGTGGCCGGGTATGACGTGCCGGCCCAGGTCGAACACGCCCGTGAGCACACCGGCTACCTGGCCCAGAACTTCAGCCTGTACGGTGACCTGACCGTGTCCGAAAATCTGCGCTTTTTCGGCGAAGTGTTCGACCTGGACAAAGACGAAATCGACCGCCGCGAGAAGCGCCTGCTCGAATTCGCCGGCCTGACGGCCTTCGCCAACCGCCCCGCCCGGGCGCTGTCGGGCGGCATGCAGAAGAAGCTCGGCCTGGCCACGGCGCTGATCCACGACCCCAAAGTCCTGCTGCTCGACGAGCCCACCGGCGGCGTCGACCCGGTGGCGCGGCAGGAGTTCTGGCATCTGCTTATCGGGCTGCTGCGCAGCGGCTCGGCCGTGCTGGTGAGCACGCCCTACATGGACGAGGCCATGCGTTTCAATCGGGTGATTTTCATGAACGAGGGCCGGGCTTTGTTGGAGGGCCGTCCGCGCCAGCTGATCCAACGGCTCAGCGGGAAGATCCTGGAACTGGACGCCACGCCGCAGGCGGCGGCCAGACCGGTGGCGCTGGCCGATCCGGAAGTTGAGGACGTGCAGTCGTTTGGCGAACAGCTCCACCTGCGGGTGGCAGACCCTGCCGGACCGCTGGCCCGGCTGCCGAAAGCGTTGGAGGCGGCCGGGGTGAAGCTGAACGACCTGAAGCCGGTCGAACCCACCCTGGAAGACGTGTTTATCCATTTGTTGGAGACGACGAGCAATGGCGACCAGTCCGCAGACAGCGATTAGCGTCCACAACCTGACCAAGCGCTTCGGCGATTTCACCGCCGTCGACCATGTCAGCTTCGAGGTCCTTCCGGGACAGGTCGTAGGCTACCTTGGCCCAAACGGCAGCGGCAAGACCACCACCATCCGCATGCTGTGCGGCTTGCTTGAGCCCAGCGAGGGCTCGGCCGAGGTAATGGGGGTGGACCTGATCCATCACCCGGAGCAGGTTAAGTCGAAGATTGGCTACATGTCGCAGAAGTTTTCCCTGTACAACGACCTGACGGTGATGGAGAATATCCGCTTCTACGCCGGGGTGTATGAGGTGCCGGAGGACGAGGAAGACGCCCGGGTGAACGAGGTGCTTAAGCTGGCCGGACTCGAGACGCGCACCAAGGCCACCGCCGCCGATCTATCCGGCGGCTGGCGCCAGCGGCTGGCGTTGGGCTGCGCCATCATCCACCGGCCGCCGCTGCTGTTCCTGGACGAGCCCACCAGCGGGGTCGACCCGGTGGCCCGGCGCGAATTTTGGGAGCTGATCTATGAGTTGGCCACTGGCGGCACGACGATCTTCGTCACCACACATTACATGGACGAGGCCGAACACTGCGGCCGGGTGGGCTTCATGCACGCTGGGCGTCTGCTGGCGTTCGACACACCGCGGGCGCTGAAGCGCGAATATCTCAAGGGCACTGCCTGGCTGCTGGAAGCCGATCCCCTGCTGGATGCCGTCGAGACCCTGAGCGGGCTGCCCGGCGTGATCCAGGCGCGCATGCACGGCGACCGCGCCCTGGCCATCACCGCCCCCAACCAATGGACCGCCGCCAGCCTGACCGAGGCGCTTGGCCAGAAGGGCATCCGGGTCCCTGGAATCGAAGTCTCCGAGCCGACGCTGGAAGACGTCTTCACTTATCTGGCGCACCAAGGGTCCATCTCGTCCAGTTTGTGAATTATTTCACAAAACGGGTGGGCGACACCGGGGCGCCTCCCGGCTAGCTCCGTGGTCGGGCCATGCCCGCGTGCCGTTCCCATGCTCGGCGGGGGAGGCACCCTTACCGAGAGCGCCTCCGTCCCGGGCGGACGCTTTTGGGGGGTGCTAGAAACCTGAAATTCGGTGCTGGCGACGATCGGAGAAGCCGTCGTGTAAAATCTGGCAATTCATCCAGGCGTCGAAAGACTGCATGAGCGCCCTACCCTCGGAAGACCAATCATGATCCCAGCGCTGTTGCGACAATTTCCCCAGTTTCGCCGCTTCTGGTCTGGCCAAACCATTTCCCTGTTCGGGGACCAGGTGTCGATGATCGCCCTGCCCCTGGTGGCCGTGCTCGTCCTGAACGCGGGCGCCTCCCAAATGGGCCTGCTCACGGCCACGATCTTGGTGCCGAACCTGCTCTTCTCCTTGCACTTCGGCGCTTGGATCGACCGTTGGGGGCACCGCAGGCAGGCCATGATCGCAGCTGATATCGCACGGGCGGTCCTGATGGCATCCATCCCGGTGGCCTATGAGCTGGGGGTGCTTACCTTTGCCTATCTCCTGATCGTCGGCTTCTTGAGCGGCACCTTCAGCGTGCTCTTCTATGTCTCGTACTCAACTCTCTTCACGGCCATCGTCCCCCGTGAGCGGTATGTGGAAGCCAACCAGCTGATGCACGGCAGCCGGGCGTTTTCCTTCGTGACCGGGCCCAGCGTGGGCGGTGTGCTGGTGCAATCCCTGTCCGCGCCGTTAGCCCTGGTTGCCGATGCGGCATCCTTCGTGTTCTCAGCCTTCTTCTTGCAGCGCATCACGGTCGTCGAACCCCCCACCGAGGAGGCGCAGCCGGGCCAAATTGTGTCTGGCGCCCGCTTCATCCGCCGCACACCCCTTTTGCTGGCATCTCTCCTTTCAACGGCCACGATCAACCTCTTCAACTTGGCCTTCAATGCTCTGGCCATTCTGTACGCCACGCGCGAACTCGGCGTCCGGCCGGGGGTGCTCGGTCTGGTCATCGGAGCCGGGGCCATCGGAGGCGTGATAGGTGCAGCTGTCGCCGGGCGCATCTCCAAAAAGATTGGCATTGGTCCCACCTTTGTTCTTGGATCTTTCCTGTTCCCTGCCCCCTTGGTCCTAATCCCCCTGGCTGGTGGGTCGATGACCACCATTTTGACGATGCTGTTTTTGGCCGAACTCGGCTCCGGCTTCGGCGTGATGTTGCTCGACATCAGCATCGGATCGATCACCCAGGCACTGGTCCCCGACCGGCTGCGCGCTCGAGTGGCGGGATCGTACATGTTTGTCAACAATGGCGTTCGGCCCATCGGATCCTTGCTCGGAGGTGCGCTCGGTACTTGGATCGGGGTGCAGCCCACGCTTCTGGTTGCCTCGCTAGGAAGCTTGCTCGGCGTACTGTTCTTGATTTGGTCCCCCGCGCCGCGCCTGCGCTCTCTTCCCGAGACGGCCGAATAGGCCAGGTGGGTCGTGTCGTCTGGGAACAATGCACGCTGTGTCCACAGGCTCCCGCTTTACTGCCGGGTTCGCAAGCCGGCGCCCTATCTTGAAGGCGTGGTACCCGCGAGAAGGACACTCTGTCCCATGAGGTCTGCCTGGGCGAGGTCGAGCTTGCCGCCCCACCGAACGGAGAGCGAGGTTGGGAGAGACTGACGTTCCGACAAGCCGCAGGGGCACGGCGGCAAGTCGTGCCCCTGCGATGTCAGGCCCTGGCGTGATCTCCCCCTCCGGCGCCGTCTTGGGCTCAACGTCGGCTGGCTGCAGGGCTGACCTCAGCCGGAAGCCGTCGCCAGGGACGCCGCCTCCGTAACTGTCAATTCGGCTTCGGCCACCCGGCGCGGCACAAGAAGCCAGACCAGTGCCCCGGCGTAGACGAACTCGTCCGCCAGGATCTCGAGCATGTGCGGGAAACGAACGTAGACGGGAAGCCAGGTGGCGACGAGCATGATGTTAAATCCGACCAGCATGAACAGCGCCAAGCCAAGCCGCCAGAACAGATTTCCGCGTGATCCGCGCCACATCGCCAAGATCGGAAGCGCCGCAAGTAGAAACAGGACGCTACGGACGAACAGGGTCGGGAGCAGTTGGCCCAGGGTGGGCGCCGCCAGTCCGAACATTTGCTCCTGATAATAGGCGCCTGTAAAGGGCAGCACCATCAACCCGAAGGCGTAGTAGATAGGCATGAAGATCACGCCGGCCAGGATGAGGCGCCAAGTCCAGCTACCGGCCGAACGCTTCCCGAAGAAAGCCTTGATCGACTCCCATGCTCTGCTCCCGGGGCCCTGTCCGGGAAACAACCAGGCCACCGAAGCGCCGCCGGCCAGGGCAGCCACCGCACCGGAAACGATGGCAAATGCCCGCCCGGTGGCGTAGCTGGAGACGATGGCCGCTTCAAGCTGAGTGTTGACGGTGTAGGCGATCCAGAGCAGAAAGGACAGGCTCAGCCAACGCGACACATACCCCCCCTTCAAGTGCGTGGCCAGGACGGCCAATGCCACGGCGTATAACGGGGTGGTATACAGCATGTAGCGGACGACGGCGTCCATATCGGCACCAGGCGGAGGATTGGGGGTCTGCAGGCCGAGCAGGGTCACGACCATGCCCCCCAGAACCACCCCGACCTCGTAACCTAGGGCGGCCACGATCAGCTTGCCTAGATTGACCAAACCCGTTCGCAGAGTCATTTGAAATTCTCCTTTAAGGCCGCCCCGCGGTGGAGCGGCCGCCGGGCCGGCGGATGGCAAATTCAGACGTGAGTTCGTCAATGAGTTCGCAAACGCGGGACTGGGGAAGGCGAGGCATTAGGGCGGCAGTGTGTGGGGTGGTGGACGGTGTGGGATTCCTCTCAGCCACCCCATTCTATGGCCCGAGCCGAACAGGCAATAGTGACAAGTGACATCAACTTACCTGCCGGTGGATCCCCCCACATCGTCCGGCTGACTTTGTGAGATTCTTCACAAGCTACAGGGGGGCGTTCCCAACCAGGCGTGAGGGCAGCCAATCGACGCAAAGATCTCGGCCGTCATGTCGGAGGGGGTGGCCAGCACCAGCTTTCGCTCCACCGGATTCCCCGCAACCTCCAGACAGGCCTGGATCTCGGGGCCGACGCGCCTGGCTTGGATGGCGTAAGTCGCTCCACGAAACAGGGCCCGAGTCTCTTGGCCTTCCCTTTCCGACGGTTGCACCGGCGCGAAACTCGGCCTGTCGTTGGCCGGGCGAATGCCCAGAATCCGCTGAGTGACCGCTTGGTGTCCGTGCGCGATTGACATCACACCCGATAGGCACTGGATCAGACTCAGCGCACCCAGTCCACCGTCAGGATCCCCGCCAGATCGTCCACTTGGACAACCCCTGTGGCGTCAGCATTCCCCACGAACAGCCCGCTCTGGCTCCCGTAGGCTAGCAAGGCACCCTCGGGCGAGAAACTCCCGTACAGGCCGACATCGTTGACGTTGGTCAACTGGCTGGCATCACTCCCGTCAAGCGGCACCATCCACCAATCTGAGGGAATGTTGTGCGCTTCGGCCACGCTAACGCCCAGGAGCCGATCCCACCAGCTGCCGAAGGGTGCGGGCCCTGAGTCGCTCAAGCCCTGGGTGACAACGCTCAGCAGAAGCGCCTGGCCGTCCGGGGTGAACAGCGGCGCATCCACGGTTTGGAACTCGGCCGGCGTGGGGACGACCCTCGGATGGCTGCCATCGGCGTTGCACACCACCGGTGCGGTGGCGCCGGTCGCGGTGTCGATGCTGATGTAGACCAGCTGCTTGCCGTCCTGAGATGGCCGTGGCCAGAAGCCATTCTCCGCCAGAACCTGGACCTGGCCATCGGGGTAGCCTACGCGCTCAATGGTGTACTTGAACCCATATTGCTGAGGCGTCGTGTTCGGGATACTGAAGTGAACCAGATGTGCGTAAATGATGCCGTCACCGGTGGGCGACCAACTGGGGTCAAAATAAGATTCTTCAGGTGAACTCGGCGTCAGGAACGCCACCGGCGGCGATGACCCGTCGCCGGGGAGGATGAACAGGCTGGTGTAGCCGTACTGGACATCCCCATTTTTTGGCGCTGGCGCGTAGGCCATGACCACCTGCGTCCCGTCCGGCGACATCGAGGCGGCGTTGGTCCAGTCGGCGCTGGGATCCTGTGGGGTGAAGAGATTGGTCAGCTGCCCCGAGGCAAGATCGAGCATCGATATGCCTTGCACCTGTTGATCAATCAACAGGTGGCCCCGCGCACCGAGTGATGCCCAGGCGACACCTTGCGGGCCGGGGAGCGTGGCCGTCGGCGGCGGGGTGGTGGTCGGTGCTCCCGACCCCCTTTGATCCGCTATGGACCCCTTTCCACCACAGCCGGCCAAAGCCAAGCCGGCCACAGCCAGCACTACCGAAATCCATCTCATACCATCAGCCTCCACCGAGCCAAATCACATCGCCTAGCGTCGTCACCGGTACCAGCCAGGTGACTTGCTCCGCGGAAAGCCCAAACAACCCCACCCCCCGGTAGCTGATAAAAGCCAGCCACTGCCCGTCTGGCGAGAAACCGCCCGAAAGCCCGGCGGTGGCGATTTGGGTCAGCTTTGTCGGCTGGCCGCCGTCGACCGGCATCCGCCACCATTCGGATGGTGCCCCGTTGGCTTCGGCGACGACGACCCCGGTCAGCCTATCCCACCAGGTCAACTCGCTGCCTCCCGGGCCAGAGTTGATGGGGCCTACCCCGGTGGCGCTGAAGTAGATCGACGACCCGTCCGGCGTGAATATCGGCGCGTCCACCGAAACAAATGTCCCCGGGGGAAGCAGCGGGTCTGCGTGGGTGCCGTCGGGCGCTGCCAGATATAGATCATTGATCCCATTTGGCGGATCGTAGGCCACGTAGGCGAGCTGTGATCCGTCGGGGGACAGGCGGGGCCAGATGGCATTCGAGATGAGCTTCTCAGGCGGGCCGCCGGCCGCCGGGATGCGCTCCAGGTCAAACTCGGCGCCTTCCGCCCCCGGCGGCGTCGAGATGTGGGTGAAGTAGACGTACTTCCCGTCGGGTGACCACACCGGGGTGATGGATGATTCGGCGCCCTCCTGGGCGAGCAAAGGCTGAGGCTCGGCCTCGGGACAGCTCTGCGTGAGGCAGCTGCCCGGCAGGCTGTACAGCCCCGTGTACCCGGGCTGAGGCGAGCCGTTGGCCGGCGGAGGCGCATAAGCGATAACCAGCTGCGATCCATCCGGCGACAGGGCCATATTGGCCAGCCAGGCATTGTCAGGTGGTCGCCAGTCGATTACCACATGCCCGTCCGCAAGCCTCAGATGAACGATGTAAGGGACCGGAGCAAGGTCGTTGAAGTTGTAGGTGAGGAAAGCGATCGATCCGGATATCCCCAATCCCTCCCAAGGGAAAGGCGGCTGGACGACCGTGAACGGCGTGGCCGTCGCTTCCGCGGGCGCCGTTTCCACGATGGTCGATGGCGCCGCCGACGGAGTCACATGGGAAGCAGAAGCGCCAGCGCTGCCGGCCGCCCCCCCGGGATTCGGGACCTGTTTGGCGATCGCTGCACACGCCGAAACCAAGACCAGCGACACCAGCGCGATGCCTGCCTGCTGTCGATGCATTATGAACCTCATTGAGGAACCGGAGGCAAAGTGCGGATGTAGTTGACCAGATTCCAGCGATCGGTGTCCGACAGTTTGGCCTTGAAGGCCGGCATCGCCGAGCCTGGATACCCGTTGCTGATCCAGCCGTACAGCTGCCCATCCGAATGGACGCCGGGGGAGGCATGATAGGTCAGGTCCGCCGGGCGTGGATTGAGCGTCAGGCCCAGGGGGCCGTCTCCCTTGCCCGATTGTCCGTGACAGGGGACACAGTTAGTCAGGAAGAGTGCCTTGCCGGCAGCCACCGAAGTTGTGTTGGGAGCGATCGGGTTTGCCAAGCTGGACTGCGGCGGCGGTGGAGGGTTGTAGAAGACCCACGCCCCGGCCAGGGCCAGCGCCAAGGCGGGTGCCATCCCGGCCAGAGCGCGTTGCCTGCGGCTGAGGCCAAGCTGGGCCGTGGCGAAGACCAGGGCGAAGCCCCCCAAAAGCAGCAGGCCACCGGCCACGCGTCCCCAGGGGAAGGTCGACGGATTGGCCCCACCCAGATTGATCGTGAAATTGGCGAATGAGTCAAATTTGTTCTCACGCCGCACGGCGACCTGGATCTGCCATTCGGCGGCCTGGCTCAAGTTGGCCGCTTTGGCAACGTACTGGCCGTCGCCGCGGGACGGGATATCGAGCGCGCTTGGGGCCAGATTGGACGTGGGGGTGAACTTGAGCTGGACCTGCCTGGCGTTCTCAACGGGTTGACCGGCCGAGGCGATCGTGACGGTGAACACGTTCAACCCCACCTTGCCCGGCTCGATCTTGAGTTCGATTGACAGATCATCCGCCTTGGCGGATTGCTTGATCGCCGGCGCAGCGTTGGCCAATGCCGCCGGAGGTGCAGCGGTCAACAGGCCGACCGCCAGCAGCAGCGTCACGCCCAGGGCGAGCTCAGTGGTCACGATCTTGCGGAAGCGTCCCACCAGAACCGGGTCGCCCTCGGCTCGGCCGGCGCCGCTCCGCATCCGAGGCGTAATCAGGAGGAAGTTGACCGCCCCCATGCCAATCATCAGCAGGGCGATCGCTACCTTGAAGATCAACACATGACCATAGAGGGTCTCCAGCAGCGCGGCGAGCGTCCCCACGCGGAGATAAGCGGCGTAGAGACCGGTAGCGGCCAACACGGCCACGCTGGGAAGGGCCAATTGTGTGAAGCGAGGGATAAGCCGCGCCGTCAGGCGCGTCCGATCCGGAGCGTCGACGCCCCGCACGCGCCACATGCCCAGGGCAAAGTGCGAGAGACCGCCCACCCAAATTGAGGCAGCTATCAGGTGGAGCCAATCCGATGCGATCGGCAGGTAGGGGCTGGCCTCAGCGGCGGCATGGCTCCCCAGGCTGATGGTCATGAGGATGCCCGCCCCGGCAGCGAAAGTCAGCCACAGCTGCCTCCGGGTGTGTGCATTCCACAACAACCCTACCAGGGCCACCGACAGGACAAACCTTAACGTCCACAGCCCACCGAATCGGCTGGTGAACAACATCTTTCTCAAGGCCGGGCTCCACGGCGGCGCCAGCAATGATCCGGTGGCCTTACCGCCCTGGACCAGGAGCCCCAGCATGACAACGCCCCCAAGAAGGAGCAGCGCCAGGCGGCCTAGGCGCGGCCATGGGAGCTGACCTTTGAAGGCCTGGTGCATGCCGGCCGACTCGAAGGCCGGATCCCAGACCCGCAGACGAAACAAAGCGCCGCCCACAACGACGGCCGCCGCCAGGTACAGAATCCACCTCAGCAGAACGTCGGAGGGGGCCACTTCCCCCTGGCCTGTGGATGAGCCGGCGGCCGCCAAGGCCGCCGCATTGCCGCTTCCGACGGCGAACGGGAAGGTGCCGTTCGTCAGGTGGCCATCACTGGTGGAAATCGCCTTCCAGGAGACGGTGTACACCCCATCCGGCAAGGGCTTCAATGTCAACGTCATGTGAGTGGCGTCAGCCGGGTCGACCTCAGCGTCTTTGTTGTCAACCTGCTTACCGTCGGTGTTGAGAACACTGGCGGAGCTGAAGGCCGCTTCCAGGCCTTCGCTGAAATACAGGTCGACCTGCTGTGGCGCCTGCGGGAGCTCGGCGTTCGCCTCCGGCGTAGAGCGAACCAAGAGCGCGTGCGCTGAGGCAGGCCCGGCCACTACAAGCGCCGCAGCGATTAACGCAACCAGGGCCGCAAACCTTGTCTTCACACCAATCCAATCCTTCACCATCCATGGGGGGCATGGCGCCCCCCATGGACGTGAGGGTCTAACCTTTCCGAGTCCAGACGACGACACCGAAACCACTGCCCACCAGACCCAACACCAGGGCAACGACCGCCAGCCAACCTGTGAGGCCGAAAGATGAGGCCCCCTGCGCAGCGCTTGATGGGAACTCGACTACGTCGGCGCTCTCGATGCTTTCCGGCTGAACTGAAAGGTCAACGCTTTGATCGCCAAGGCTTCCTGTGATGTGCACCGTGTATTGCCCCATCTTGGTCGGCGTCAGGCGGGCGATGTACTCACCGGTACTGTCTTCGCTGAGGGGCTGCAGTTCTAGGGTCTTCGTCTGCCCACCGTATTGTGCCTCGACCACCAAGCTGGATGGGTCGATGTCAAACGGCTCATCCGACTTGCTTATATTGATGACCACGGCATTGGGCTGGCCAACAACCGCCGGTTCGCTCAACCACCCATACTCCACGGCGTAGTCGCCGGTGGTCACGGTTTCATGGGCGGATGCGGCTACTGGTACAAGCAGCAGTCCCAGGAGGACGGCACCACCCACCAGCCGCGCCCAGTTCTTGCGCAACATATCCATTCTCCTCAATCAGAATCCACACTTCCCCACGCCCACAAGGGGGTCTGGTATTGGCGAGTTTGACAGGGAACTAAGCGGCCTGGGGTTCCGGGGGTGGCGTCGGGGGAGGCGGTCCGGTGGTCGCTTCTCCCAGATCTGTCTTGGCGTGGTTCCTCCACACGCCCCGCAGCGACGTCAGGTCGAGCAGAGCGGAAGGCGGCTGCGGAGGCAGGTCGGGCGGGAGCGCCGGCGCCGAGGCGAACATCTGGAAGAGGTAATCATGCGCATGTGGTTGTTCCGAATGGCCAGCCGGGTGGGGGTGAACGTGGCGGACGTCCCTAAGCAGCCAGCAGGGGCAGATTCCGGGCTGGGCCAGGCTCATGAAACCGGCCATCAGGGCGAAGATAAGCAACCGCGCCGAGATTCTGATTCGCCCCGGCTGATCACGCAGCCGAAGGGAAGCACCAGGCCCGGTTTCAGCGTGACTGAACCTTGACGGAGGGGAATACCCTGCATCGCTCGCGCCGCCATCAAGTCTTCGTCTCATCAGATTCGGATTCCGTTGGCTCGTCAAGTTGGGCTTTCTGGTCCCGGTCCGACCGGTAGATATAGTAAGCGAGACCGACCAGCAACAACGTCGGGATCAGACACTGAATCTCATCCCACCAGCCTATGGCGCCGTGCAGCAAGGGTACGGGCGAGAGCATCATAATGATTTGAATTCCTCAGGTCCGCGGCTTGCAGCGTGGTCCATCCTCACACCTAAGCATTATAACGGCTGTCGGTGGCGCATCGCTAGGAGCGACCACCACCGGCCGGGTTGTGAAAAGAAGCACAAAGCGGGTCGAGGGAATGGGCTGTCAGCGAGTGTGAGGATGGGTTTGGACCGGTTGGCCCGTCAACTCCGCCGCCAGGTCGGACTCGGAATACCATTTGCCAAGGATGTTGAAGATCACCCCGGCAAAGACCAGGCCCCCGGGCACCCACATCAGCATCCCGCCCAACACTTGGTCCGACACGCGATCGAGGCGCCACTGATTTCGGATCAGCGACAGGATCCCCTGCGGGTCAGCCGGATTGGCGTAGTGCGGGTAGACGCTGGGCGGAACGTACGCGACAACGATTCCCAGGAGCGTGTTAGCGATGGCAGCGCCCATCAGGTACAGGAAGGCCACCGGGAAGGACACGCGGCATGCTTGGACGGGGGAGAGGATCGGCCACCAGAACACGGTGGCGCTGACCAGAAAGGTCAAGTGTTGAAAGATGTGGATCTCCTCACTGGCCAGCGCAGCGTTGTATAGGGGCGGAAGATGCCAGATGTAGAGCACCAGGATGCCCGTCGGCCAGGCAATCCATGGGTTGCCCAGCACGCGTTCGACGCGCCCGAGGACAGGCACCATCAGCACACGCTGCATGAGCTCCGGCGGCGTGCCCACCAGAAGCAGCAGAGGCACGATCTCGATCAGGATCAAATGCTGGGCCATGTGGGCACTGAACAGGTAGTCGTCCCCCAACACGTCCAGGAACCCGACCAGCGACCAGACCATGATCAACACGCCAAGGACAAAGAAGATCGCTCGGCGGCTGAACCGCCAGCCGACGGCCAGTCCATAGACCACCAGCAGAACCGCCGAACCGATCAGGACGGATGGATACAGTTCCCAAACAGAGAAGATGAGCTTTGTCGTGGTCATGCACCAACTCCGGCCTTCCCGCCCGCCAAAGTGCCCCTGCCCGCTGATGGAAGCAACGAACACGGGCACCCGGGAAGTATAGGCGATCTGACGGCACAGCGGCGCCCCGGTTTCCCGCTCACCGGCAGGAGTCCTTCCCAACATCATGTAGAATTCCATCATCGCCTGCCGATACAAGAAGCCCACACATTCGTCCGCCCATGAGTGTCTACGATCTTTACTTGGAATCCGGACCTCGTCAGCGCAAGACCATGGTCCATGTGCTCGATATGCTTGGCTGCGTCGCCGTGGGCCCGACGACCGATGAGGCTGTCGCAGCCACGCCCGACGCCATTCGCAGCTTTCTCCGGTTTCTTCAGGCGCATGGCGAGGATCAGGATCCTCGGGCGGCGATCGAGATACGGGTGGCAGAGCACATCACCGAAGGAATGTGGCTGGGAAACGGCTCACCCTACGTCATGTTCGGTCCGGATTTCGAGCCGGTAACGCCGGCGGCATTGGACCTCTGCCTGCGCCGCTTTGGATGGATCCGAGGCGCGCTGGCCGGCTGGGCCGAAACGCTGTCGGATGAGCAGCTGGATGTTCAGCCCGACGGCGGGGGAAGGACCGGCCGGGCGATTCTTCTGCACGTGCTCGGGGCGACTGGCGGTTACCTGGCGGCCGGCCTGGGCAGTGCGCCGGGGTTCTCGCGCCTCTACGGCCAAGCCGAGCGCGGAGAACTGCCTCTGACCGAAGCCTTGCGCCAGTGCCACAGCATGGCTATTGAGCTGGCCGGAGAGTCAACCGACGAGCAGCGACGGCGCGTGATCCAGAAGACCCACGGGCCGCGAACTTTCCATCAAACTCTGCGCCGCATGTTGGAACACGACTGGGAACACCTGGCGGAGCTCGCTCGCCGACCCGGGGGACCCAGCTGGTGAATCGACCAGCCATCAGCCACGAGGAGACATTATGATCGCTCCATCCGAATACGATCGCTTCCTGCCTGCCCTCACCTCACCAGAAATCCGCGATCTGCCCGACAAGTCTCATACGGTGATCGCCCTGCCGGTGGCGTCTATCGAGCAGCACGGACCCCATCTCCCGGTCTACACCGACAGCCTGATCGCTGAAGCTGTGCTGGAGGCCGCCCTTGCCCGGCTGCCAGAGGATGCGCCGGTGTGGCGGCTGCCGCTCATCAGCTACGGTAAGAGCACCGAACACGCCGCCTTCGCCGGTACGGTAAGCCTAACGGCCGACACCCTGATCAATACCCTGCGTGAAATCGGGCGCAGCCTGGCACAGGCGGGCTTCGAACGTCTGGCAATCGTCAACGCCCACGGGGGAAACACCGAGATCGTCGATTTCGTTATTCGCGACATACGTCAGGAGACGGGGTTGATGGTCTTCGCCCTCCACCCCTTCCTGCGATTTGGCCAGGTGACCCAGGGCATCACCCAGGATGAGATGGTCTACGGTATCCACGCTGGTGATGTTGAGACGTCGATCCTGTTGGCCATCCGCCCCGAGTGGGTTCGGCGCGACCTGGCACCGCGCAGCTTCCCGGCCGGCCTGCAGGCGATGAAGCATCCGCCCTTCATGGGCGCCTTGACGTTCGCCTGGCTCACCCAGGACATCGCACCCGACGGGGTCTTGGGTGATGCCACCGCAGCCTCGGCGGAAAAGGGGAAGCGCTTCCTGGCGCAGGCAGCCGAGGAGCTCGCCGGCTTGCTGCTCGACATCCAGGACTTCACCTTTTAGGCTCGCTGATCTCACCCACTTTCGGGAGAAAGGTCCTCGGAGCGTGCCCCAAGTCGATGACGGCGTCACCACTTATGAGCGCGTCCTGACCGCTGAGAGCCTGGCTGGCCGACGGCTGCCAACCTACTGGGCCGAGCCGGCGGGAGAGGGAACCTTTCCGGGTCTGGTCGTGATCCACGAGATCAGCGGGCTGAACGACGATATTCGGAACATCGCCCGGCGCCTGGCTGGGGAAGGCTACGTCGCCATGGCGGTGGATCTGTTCAGTGGACGCAACCGCGCTGTGTGCCTCGCCCGGGTCTTCTATGGCCTGCTGGTGCGCCCGCTGGGCAACGGCACGGTGGCCGAAATCCAGGCCGCGCTCGAGTCCCTCCGCCGGCATCCCAAGGTTGACGCCTCCCGCACGGGCGCCATTGGGTTCTGCATGGGCGGCAGCTACGCGCTGCAGTTGGCCTGCATCGACGACGAGATGCGTGCGGCTTCGGTGTTCTACGCGGAGAACCCCAGGCCGCTCTCGGCACTGGCCAAGGCCTGTCCCATCGTCGGAAGCTATCCCGAGAGGGACTTCACCGCCAGAGCCGCTGCCGAGCTCGAAGCCCGCCTCGAGCAGTATGAAGTTCAGCATGACATCCAGACATACCCAGGGGCGCGCCACTCGTTCTTCAACAGCCAGGGCAGCGCCTACGATGAGCCAGCCGCCGCGGATGCCTGGCGGCGAACGATGACTTTCTTCGAACAACACTTGAGAAGCAGCAGGGAGATCCCGGCGGCTAGGGAATGAACACCAAACATCTAGCCACTGGCATCTAGCTTCTAGCAGCTAGCCAACTTCGCCTTTTCAGCGCGTCCACCTCCGTTTCCGTGAACCACCACGCGTCGCCGAGGGGTGCGGGTAATTCCTCGGGCGACACCACCGGCCCCGGATTGATTTGAACCGGAATTCAACCTGGCTGGTGCGCTGGGGCCGGTTGAGGGTGCGGTCCACAAGGCGAGAGGGCCCGGGGGCGCCGCGGGCGCCCGCAACTGGCTTCTCTTTGAACGGGGGCCCGATAGGGGGTAGGCAAGAAGAGGACCATGGGACCGGTCGCCTACCGCTCTTGACCTGCGGGCGCCGGGCACGGGCCTCGCCCCGCTTGATTCAGGCCAAAAGGGACGTTGATCAGGATCCCTGCCTATGGCCAGATCTTGACGTATTTGCCCTTCTGCAGCTGCGACACAGAGATCTTGGGATCGGCGCAGTCGCCGTATTTGTCGCAGGTCAGATTGCCGGTAATGCCCTGGAAGTTCTTCGTGGCATATAAGCAATCGCGCATGGCCTGCCGGCCGATGTGCAGCGCGCCGTCGGGATCTTGGACGCCCACCTGCTCGATGCAGGCGAAGATCATGTTTGTGGCGTCGAAAGCATGCGCATGGAAGACCGAGATCGGGTCGGTCCCGAAATCAGCCCGGTAGGCGGCATTGAATCTCTCGTTCAGGTCGCCGGTGAACGACACGTCGGGGCCAGAGAAGTACATGCCTTCGCCAGCGGGACCAATGGCCTGCGCTGCGGCGGTCGAGATGCAGCCGTCGGCAGCGGCCACGACTGTGTTCTCCAGGCCGGCGACTTCCTTGGACTGCTTGGCCAGGAAGGCACATTCAGACGTGAAGACCGGGAAGTAGATGAACTGAGGCGGGCCGGCGGCGGCCACGCCGCTCAGCACCGGATGCATGTCCGTGTCGCCCACGTTGATGGCAGTGAAGGCCACGACCTTTCCGCCGAGCGACTTAAAGGCGGTGCGGAACGCGTTCGCCAGACCCTCGGTGTAGGGGTCACCGTCGTGAATGGCTGCTGCCGTTCTCAAACCCAATGTATGGTAGACAAAGTCAGCCATCGCCGAACCCTGGACCTTGTCGTTGTGAGCGGTTCGCAAATAGCCGGGATTCCACGCCTGGGCCGGGTCCGTGAGCACGGGCGAAGTGTTGGACGGCGACACCATGAAGTATCCGGCGTCGGAAACGAGTTGCGACATGGGTACGGCGGCGCCCGAGCAGCTCGTGCCAATCACGCCAAGGATGGTCGGGTCTGAAACGATCTTCTGCCCAGCGGTCTGGCCGCCTTCGGCGTTGCAGCCGTCATCTTCGGCCTGGAGGGCGATATCGTGGCCGTCAACCTGTCCCTTGAATTCAATGGCGATCTGGATCCCGCGCTGGAAGTTCGTGCCCAGGTCGGCGTTCGGACCGGAAATGACCAGAGCCGAGGCCAGCTTGATCGGATCACCAGGTGCGTAGGTCACACAGCCAATCGGATCTCTACACTCAAATGGGCCGCCTACTTGCTGGCCCTGGAAGCGGTCAACCCATTCCCGCGTCTTTTCCAGATAGCCGAAGGGGCCCAAGTCACCGTAGTCCGAGTAGGCCTCCGGCCCTCCCGGTTTGCCCTCCGAGATCGCCGGCTCGATCTGTGTACCCTCCTGCCAGCCATTGAACGACGTAATGGCGATCAGACGCGGGGCCACTTCCTGAGCCAACGCGCCCTCCCATTGGCTGTCATAGGCGCTGCCGTTGTTCCGAGGCAGGAAGGTGTCCACGGGGGAACTGACTTGCTTGGCTGAGAAGCCGGGGATCACGCTCGGCACGTACCAGGCCCCGGGTGGCAGCTGGCGGGCCCAGGCGAAAGCCTGACCTCCGTCAGGAGTCGGGGTGATGTAGTTGTAGAGGCCATCGAAGTGCCCCTCGGTCACCCAGACGACATCGGGGTTGCCGGCAAGGATCACGCCCAAACTGGCCTGGTGGATGGCGTCCAGCGCCTCGTTCCAATAGCCGACGTCCGCCTCCCCGGCGACACCCGGCTGGAGCCGAGGATCGGCGAGGAAGAAGACCCCTCGGGGTTCGGGGTTGTCGGCCCGGAGCGTGGATTCCGCCGTTCTGGTAGAAGGCAGGATGCCCGCCATAGGTATCGACAATGTAACGCAGGTAGTCCACCAAGGTCCCGGCATTGCGCTCACCGTTGGGCTCAATTTGAAAAGCCACCCGCAGACCATAGTGATCAGCCGCTTCGAGGATCAGGGGCACTGCCTTATCGGTCGGATCGCCCGGTCCGCCCCAGGCCGTGATGACTATGCCGACGCCGGCGGAGCGCAGCCAGGCGAAATGTTGGGCGACGATCGCTGGGTCCATCGAACTGTACGGCCCAAGCACGGGATAGAAGTCGCTGGCAAGTTCATCGGGCGGCTGTCTCCCAGGCCCCTGCCACATCCTCCAATCCCCATCCAGGTCGGGGTTTCCGAACCAAGGATAGTAGAAGGCAGCCACATTCTCAGCCGGGGGAGGGCCGGTGACCTCCGGCCAGGCCGCCGGCTTCGGCTGGCCGGGCGAGGTGGCGACAACCGCCGGGGCCACCTGGCTTGCCGCCGGTGGGGATGGGTTGGTGTTTCGGGGCGCGAAGGCGAAATACAACCCCAAGGCCAAGATAAGGATGGCGGCCGCGCCGCCGCCGATCCAAGCAAAGGTCGGGATGGATTGCAGCAACCCCCGCCCCGGGCCGCCCAGCCCCGCGATCGGTTCTGCCGATGCCGGCGAAGCCTCATGCTCGCCAGCTGCGACCGTCTCCCCGGCCGGCGCGGCGAGCGGCTGCAGGGTTGCGCCGAGACCGGTTTCACCGCCGGCTGATCCAGCAGCGGGCAGGGAGCCTTCCGGTGGGGCGGCACGCACGGACCCAGAGGGTTCGGCCACGCTCGTTTCTTCGGTCAGGCTTGCCCCACCACCCAGGAACCGAGGGCGTTTGCCATTTGGGCTGCCGACCCGTATCGGTCAACCGGGGACTTGGCCATGGCTTTATCGATCACAGCCTGCATATCCGCCGGAAGGTCCTCGTCGAAATCCCTCAACCTTGGGATCGGCTCGCGAATGTGCTTTAGCGCCAGGCTGATGGGCGTGTCGGCCGAGTAAGGCTGCTTGCCGGTCAGCATTTCGAACAGGATCACGCCCAAAGAGTAGATGTCGGTGCGATGGTCGATGGTCGTGTCGCCCTGCGCTTGTTCCGGGCTCATGTAGGCCGGCGTCCCGATAATGGATTCCCCGGTCAGGGTCGCCCCGCCCTGGGCCATTTTCACGATCCCGAAGTCGGTCAGATAGGGGTCGCCCCGCCCGTCAAACAGGATGTTGCCGGGCTTGAGATCGCGATGGATGATTCCCCGCTCATGGGCGTAGTCCAACGCCGACGCCATCCGCCGAATCAAGCTCAGGGCCTGGTCGAGCGGGAACTTGCCTTCTGCAAGCCGGTCCCGAAGTGACCCCCCCGGCATATGCCGCATCACGAGGTAGGGTTGACCGTCCTGGTCACCAAAATCGTAGACGGTGACGATTGCCGGGTGCTCCAGGGCGGCGATGACTTTGGCTTCGCGTTCGAAGCGCGCCCGGAACATGGCCTCGTCCATCACCTCGCTGGGAAGGACCTTGACAGCAACTTCTCGCTCGAACCTGGGTCCAAGGCGCGGTAAACCCGCGCCATCCCTCCGCGTCCGATTTCTTCGAGGATCTGATAGCGGCCGAACACGGAAGGTACCATGCGACGTCCCTTCTTCCCGTGGGCTGAAGACCTTGGCGGTTCGACGGTTGGTGCCAATGTGACCGCTGTGGCGGGAAAACTGTCGTTGAGAGACCGGTAAAGGGACACCGACACGAATATCAGCACAGCCGGCACGGCAATTGGCCGCGCCTTGGGGCAAGGGACGATCGCCGGCCTGAGCGAGCCCCCGTTCGCCGCCTGCCTTCGACCATTCTACAACGAATACACCTTGCGCCAAGCGCCCCGGCTGGGGGCACATCCGTCGGCCAAACCCGCACATGACATGGAGTCGACCTGGAACACTTGTGCAATTCTTCACAACCTCTCTCGCCAACCTCCCGCCCAGATGCGGCACGCTGAAACTTCAATACGTGCCAGACAGCCTCTTGACAACCGATGCAAGAGGTGTAATCTATTACCGACCGACCAGTCAGTTTATGAAGAGAAGACGTGAGATATGTCCCCAAGAGAAGACGTCAGCGAAGAGCGCAAAGAGCAGATCCTGGATGCCGCCACCGAGGTTTTCGCCCAAAAGGGCTTCGACAAGGCCCGCATGGACGACATCGTCGAGGAGACCGGACTGAGCAAGGGCGCCCTGTACTGGTACTTCAAGAGCAAGGACGACATCATTTTCGCCATCATGGATCGGATCTTTCAGCCGAATTCAGGGAATTCGAGGAGCTAAGGACTGGCCGACTGCAGCGCCGCCGAGGCGCTGCGTGGCGTTCGCGGAAGTGGCGATCACGGATATCAGCCGCATGTTGCGCTTCATGCCGGTCGCCTACGAGTTCCTGGCCCTGGCCTTCCGCAACAACATGGTCCAGAAGGCCATCAAGCAGTACCTGAGCCGCTACATGGACATCCTGGATCCGTTGATCCAGCGTGGGATTGACAACGGAGAATTCCGACAGGTCGAAACCCCGTCGAGGTCAGCGCAGCGCGTGGGCGCCATCATCGAGGGCACGGTCCTGCTCTGGGTCTACGACCGGAGCCTGATCGATCCCGGGGAGCACATTCGCGCCGGCATCAAACTGCTGCTGGAAGGTGTGGAGGCATGACTCATTGCCGCACCTTTTTTTTGCCGGGTCAACCGACTGACCAGTCGGTTTTGATTGCCGGCGCCAAGAAAGGGAGCGTGACATGGTCACATCATCATTCTTGATCGTTGCCATGATCGTCGTCGGTCTGATCATCGGTGCCCTGGCCGGGCTGATCTGGAAGGACAAGCGGCCGATCGGCGTGACGGGCGATTACATCGTGGCCGTCATCTCGGCGGTGGCCATTGGCCTGATCGACTGGTTCGTGATCCCGGCCATGGGGTTCAGCGACACCATGCGCAACCTGGGCGTGGCCATCGAGCCGGCCGCCGGGGCGTTGATCGTGCTCTGGCTGTTCCGCGTCGCCCGGCGCTAGGGGTTTTCGTTGACCAGCCCAGACAACTCCTCCAGGGGCGCACGCCAGCCGATGATCGAGACCCACGACCTGAGCCGATTTCAAAAAGACGCGGGCGGTGGTCGATCTCACCTCACCATCCAGCCGGGCGAGCTCTTTGGCCTGGTGGGGCCGGATGGCGCCGGCAAGACCACCACCCTGCGCCTGCTGGCGGGGCTGCTGGACATCACGGACGGCGAAGCACCGTGGCCGGGTTCGATCTCGGCTCACAGGCCGAGGCCGTCAAGCCGCACGTGGGCTACATGGCCCAGCAGTTCAGCATGTACGCCGAGCTGTCCGTGGTGGAGAACCTGCGCTTCTTCGCCGAGGTCTTCGACGTCAGCGCCTCCGACATCGACACCGCGATCCGAGCGGCTGCTGGCCTTTGCCGGCCTGGAAGCCTTCCGGGATCGGCGGGCCGGCAACCTCTCCGGCGGCATGCAGAAGAAGCTTGCTCTGGCCTGCACGCTGATCCACCAGCCGGACATGCTGCTGCTCGACGAGCCCACGACCGGCGTCGACCCGGTCTCGCGCCGCGAGTTCTGGGACATCCTGACCGACCTCTACACCGAGGGCACCACGATCCTCGTCAGCACGCCCTACATGGACGAGGCCGACCGCTGCTCCCGGGTCGGGCTGATGTACCAGGGCCGGCTGGTGAAGGTCGATACACCCAAGGCGATCCGGGCTCCGCTGGAGGGCAGGGTGATCGAGCTGCAACCCGACGACTGGCAGGCGGCCCGCGCCATGGCTGGTGAGCTGCCAGGCGTGGAAGAGGTCCAGACCTACGGGGAAAGCCTGCATCTGCTGGTCGATTCGGGCCAGAAGCGGCTGCCGCAGATCGAGAAGCCCAGCTGCGGGCACGAAAGATCGGCTATCGCAACGCGCGCGGGTGGCGCCGGCCCGCATGGAAGAGGCCTTCATCTCGATCATCTCCAGGATGGAGAGCTGACATGTCCCTCCGCCACATCTGGGCCCTCACCCGCAAAGAGTTCCTCCACATCATGCGCGATCGCTCGACGCTGATTCTGGTGCTGTTCACGCCCACCCTGCTCCTGCTGCTGATGGCCTACGCCCTGACGGTGGACATCAAGCACGTGCCCCTGGCCGTGCTCGACTATGACCGCACGGCGGCTATCCAGCCGCTTCATCCAGCAGATCACATCCGGAGAGGACCTGGATATCGCCGCTTTCGCCGACGTCATGCCAAGAAATTGACTCGCTGCTGATGCAGGGCAGCGTCAAAGCGGCGGTGATCATCAACCCCGGCTTCGCCAACGATCTCCAAGCCCTGAAGGGACTGCCGCTGCAGGTCATCATTGACGGCACCGAGCCCCAGAGCGGCGAGTTCGCCGTCGAGCACATCGCCTCTCGGGCGCAGGCGTTCGTCCAGAGCGCCGTCACACGGCAGCTTCAGGCGCCGCGGCATCGCCCTGACGTCGTTGCAGCCGCTCGATCTGCGCGTCCAGGCCTGGTTCAACCCGAGCATGAAGTCGCGCAATGCGATCATCCCGGGCCTGATCTCGATGGTCCTGGGCTTCCCGGCCCTCTCGGTGGCCCTGGCCCTGGCGCAGGAGCGCGAACACGGCACGCTCGAGCAGTTGATGGCGACGCCCATCGGCCGCGCCGAGCTGATGCTGGGCAAGATGGTCCCCTACATCCTGGTCGGCATGCTCAACGTGGTGCTGATTCCCGCCTTCGCCCTGGCTTGGTTCCATGTGCCCTTCAACGGGAGCTTCCCGCTGTTCCTTGGTCTGTCGGCCATCTTCATGTTCTCGGTGCTGAGCATGGGGATCGTGGTCGGCGTCTTCATGCGCACCCAGCCGGCAGCCCTGGCCCTGTCCTTCTTGGTGATCTTCTACCCCGGCTTCTTCCTGACGGGAATCTTCTTCCCCCTGGCCTCGATGCCGGAGGAGGTGCGGCTTGGAGGCGCTTTCCTTGCCGGGCACCCACTACGCCATCATCACCCGCGGCCTGTTCCTGCCCGGCGTCGGCCTGGACGTGCTGTGGCCCTACGCCGTGATGATGATCTTCCTGGGCCTGGCCTTCACCGGCGTGGCCGCCCTGTTCTTCCGAAAGAAGCTGGCCTGACATGCAGCGACTGCGACGAATCTGGTCCCTGACGGTCAACGAATTCATTCACCTGCGCAATGACTGGTGGATGCCGGCCTTCATGCTGCTGGGCGGCGCATCGGAGCTGCTGCTGGTCGGCTGGGCCACGTCCCGGCCGATCACCAATCTGCCCCTGATGGTGTTCGATCAGGACCGCTCGGCCGTCAGCCGTTCGGTGGTCACGGCCCTGGAGAACACCGGGACATTCGCGCTCCAGGACGAGGTCGGCGACATGGCGACGATCAAGTCTGCCATGGGTCGCGGGGATATCAACGCCGCGCTGGTCATCCCGCCCGATTTCGACGAGCAGGTCCGTGCCCCGGATGGCCACCCTGTCCTGCTGGCCATCATCAACGGCGCCGAGAACACGCCGGCCCAGGCGTCGCTGCGGGCCATCCAGGGCGTGGCCGATCGTCGATGGGTCAATCGATCGCCGTCCAGCGCCTGGGTTTGCCGGCCGGATCAACTGGCCGGATTCGAACCCAGCCTGCGCGTCTGGTTCAACGAGGCCCTCAGCGAGGCCCTGTACACCACCCCGGCCGAGCTCGGCCTGATGCTGGAATTCACCGTGCTGCTCTTCGCCGCCCTGACCTTCGCCCGCGAGCGCGAGCTGGGCACGCTCGGAACAACTGCTGGTGATGCCGTTCTCATCCCTCGATCTGATCATCGGGAAGTCCCTGCCGGTGATCATCATCGGCCTGTCGGATTTCGCCTTGATGCTGGGGATGATCCACTTCGCCTTCGGCGTGCCCTTCCGAGGTTCCATGGCCTTGCTGGCGGTGCTGGCCTTCGCCTACGTGCTGGTCGAACTGAGCAAGGGCCTGGTGATCTCGGTCATCTCCCGGACCCAGCACCAGGCTTTCCTCCTGGTGTTTCTGATCGGCATGGTGGACTTCATGTTCACCGGCTATGCCGCCCCGGTCGAGAGCATGCCGATCGGGCTGCAGTGGTTCGCCAATCTGATCCCGGCGCACCACTGGCTCACGATCCTGCGCGGTCTGCTGCTTAAGGGCGCTGGCTTGGACGTGCTGTGGCCGCATGTGGCGGCGCTGATGGTCCTGGGATTGGTCATCGGCACATTCTCACTGCTCTTCGTGCGCCGGGCCTTGGACTGACATCATGCCTGACAACGCCCCCGCCATCGTCGCCCGCAATCTCACCAAACGCTTCGGCGATTTCACCGCCGTCGACGGGATTTCCTTTGACATCCGCAAAGGCGAAATCTTCGGCTTCTTGGGGCCCAATGGGTCCGGCAAGACGACCACCATCCGCATGACCCTGGGTCTGCTGCAACCGAGCGAGGGGAGCATCGAGGTGCTGGGCATCTCCGTCGCCGAACACCCGGAAGCGATCCGACCCCGCGTCGGCTACATGTCCCAGCGCTTCAGTCTGTATAACGACCTGACCGTGATTCAGAACTTGCGCTTCTACGGCCGCGCCTACGGCTTGAACAACGACAGGGACTCAAGATCGCCATCGACCGCGCGTTGGCCATGGCCGGGCTGGAGGGCCGGGAGAACAGCCGCACATCGGAGCTTTCCGGCGGATGGCGCCAGCGCCTGGCCCTGAGCACAGCCATTCTTCACCGGCCGGAGTTGGTGTTTCTCGACGAGCCGACGGCCGGCGTCGACCCGGTTTCGCGGCGCGCCTTCTGGGACTTGCTCTACCAGCTGATCGCCGAAGGCGTCACCGTGTTCGTCACCACGCACTACATGGACGAAGCCGAGCACTGCCATCGCCTGGCCTTCATTCAACACGGACACATCATCGCCCTGGGCTCGCCCAGCCAGATCAAGCACGACACGCTGTCCGGCCAGGTGCTCGAATTCTCGCCTTCCGATGCTGTCAAGGCCGTCCGAATCCTCCGGGAACGCAAGGAATCGGGCGCCCTACCGCTGCGCCAGGTCGAGCTGTTCGGATCACTGGTGCGCCTGGTCACTCCCGAAGCGGAATCCCAGCGCCGCCCGATCGAGAAAGCCCTGGAGGGCGGCGGGGTGACTCCTGGCGAGATGTCGGTGATCGAGCCGTCGCTGGAAGATGTGTTCATCGCCAGCATGCGGCGCGCACAAGCCGAGCCATCATCCATCAATGAGACAGAGAAAGTCGAAGGACGGAGGTCCCAATGAAGACACACACGAGCCTGAGGCGGATCACAACCGTTGCCGTGGCGGCCGCCATGATCGCCGGCTGCGCCGGCCTGGGCACGCCAGCGGAATCCCCTATCCAGGCGTCGGGCCTGATCGAAGCTACCGAAATTGCCGTAGCGCCCGAGACGAGCGGCAGGGTGGCCGAAGTCTTGGTCCAAGAGGGCGACGCCGTCCGGGCCGGAGACGTGCTGATCCGCCTTGATGACCAGGGCCTGCAGGCTCAGCGGCTAAGCGTACAGGCGGCGGGCCAGGCGGCCGAAACGGCCGCCCAGGCGGAGCTGGACGCCGCACAACGGGCCGTGGACGACCTTCGGCAGAATGCCCCGGTGATCACGGCCCAGGCAGCGCTCGATCTGGCCAACGCCCGCAAGGCGCTGGACGACGCCCAGAAACACCGTCCGTGGCAACAGAAGGACAACCGCGCCTCCCAGGACACGATCGACGCCACCGAGGCCCGCCTGACGCTGGCCAATGACGCCGTGGACAAGGCCCAGGCGGCCCTGAACCACGTCCGGGACAAAGCCCCGACCGACCCGGTACGGGCGCAAGCTGAAGCCAATCTGCAGACCGCCAAGGACCAGCGGGACGCCATCGTCCGCATTCTGAATTGGTACAAAGGCTCTCCAACCGACATCGACCAGTCGATCCTGGACGCGCAGGTGCAGATGGCCCAGGCCAATGCCACCCAGGCCGAGATCGAATACCAGAAGGTGATGGATGGGCCGAACGCCGATGACATGAAACTGGCGCAGGACAAAGTGGACGCCGCCCGGGCCAGCCTGGCTGCCGCCAAGGCACAGACCGACGCCCAACTCAAGTCGATCGACCTGCAGCTGGACAAACTGGTGGTGCGTGCCCCGGAGGACGGGGTCGTGCTGACCCGCAGCGTTGAAGCCGGTGAAGTCGCCCAAGCCGGCATGGCGGCCATCACCCTCGGCCGGCTCAACGACCTCAAGGTGACGGTCTACATCGCCGAGGATCGTTACGGCCAGCTGAGCCTGGGTGACCACGCCAGTCTCTCGGTGGATTCGTACCCCGGCCAGACGTTCGACGCCGTGGTGACCCGCATTTCCGACCAGGCCGAGTACACACCGCGCAACGTGCAGACCAAGGAAGTGCGCCAGACCACCGTATACGGCGTGGAGCTGTCCATCCAGAGCGGCCAGAGCAAGTTGATCCCCGGCATGCCGACGGATGTGGTCTTTTCGACGAGTTCGGGTTAGGCACGCTTGATCGAAAAAGCCCATTAGGTGTCTAACGCAAGGCTGGGCACCGAGCACTGAGCCCCGAGCAGGAGCGCACAAACCAGCAGCCTCAAGATGGCTGCTGGTTTGTGCCTTGAGGTCGAGTTATGGCCGGGGCACTTCCCGTGCGCCATTGGCGGCCAGCTGGATCCGCTCCGGCTGGCCGATTCGGGCCGATCGATTATCCTTCCTTTGTGCCCCACAACCTCAGGAGGCCGTCATGCCAAGCCAAGCTGGACCCTCCACCCGCTGTGTCCATGACGCAGCATCGCTCGATTTGGCCACGGGTTCGATCCTGCCGCCGATCGTCGAGAATGCCGCCTTTGCCTTTCCCGATCTGGAGACCTGGCGGGCGGTCGCCCTGCATGAACAACCCGGCGATACCTACGGACGCAACTCCAACCCGACCGAGCGTCAATTCGAAGCCAAAGTGGCAGCCCTCGAGGGCGCCGAGGCCGGGTCTCAGCTTCGCCACCGGCATGGCTGCCATCCACACCACCCTTATGGCCTTGCTCAGCCCCGGCATGCGGGCGGTGAGCATCCGCGATGCCTACGGGGCGACCTACCTTCACTTCACTCAGATCCTGCCCCGCTTCGGCATCGAAACGGTCGTGTGCGACACGATGGACGAGCCGGCGCTGCTGGAAGCCATCGGTGCCGGCTGTGACTTGGTGTACATGGAGACTCCCACCAATCCGCTGCTGCGGATCGTCGATCTGGCCAAGTTGGCCAGCGCCGGCAAGGCGGCCGGCGCCGTGGTGGTGGTCGACAACACCTTCGCCACGCCCATCAATCAGCAGCCGATTGCCCTTGGCGCCGACCTGGTCATTCACAGCGCCACCAAATATCTGGGGGGTCACAATGACTTGCTGGCCGGGGTCGTGGTGGGCTCGGCGAAGCTGATCGAGCGTGTTTACCGCTATCGAGAGCTGACCGGCCCGGGAATGGACCCCCGCCGGGCGCACGCGCTGCTCAGGAGCATGAAGACTCTTGCGCTGCGCGTCGAACGCCAGAACGCCAACGCCCTGGCGATGGCGCACTTCCTTGAAGATCACCCCAAGGTCGGGGCCGTGCACTACCCGGGTCTCGAAAGCCACCCGAAGCACGACGTGGCCAAGGCGCAGATGTCGGGCTTCGGCGGGGTGCTCAGCTTCGAAGTGCCTGGCGGATTGGAGGCGATCGGGCGATTCCTGCCCAGCCTGAAATACGCCTACCTGGCCCCCAACCTGGGCCAGGTGGAAACCGTCGTCGGCCCGCCGGCGCTCACCAGCCATGTGGAGCTCAGCCCCGAGGAGCGCATGGCGTCCGGCGTGCCGGAGGGCCTCGTCCGCTACGCCGTGGGCATCGAGGACATCCAGGATCTCAAGGACGACATGGCGTCCGCGCTGGAGCTTCTCTAGCTCGGGACCCCTGCTCCCGCACGGGTGGGCTCGATATGTGAAATTCCTCACAAATCGAGGGACAAAGAGATGGGCGACCTGCCGGTCGCCCGTTTATGCTGCCCGAGCATAGAGTTGGTGGCGGTGCCCCTCGGCTCAGCTGTTCAACGAGAGGATGTTGCCTCCAGGGTCCTTGAACCAGGCCACCCTCCCCGGCCCGAAACTGGCCACGCCGCGCTCGTCGATCTCCACGCCGGGCATGTCGTAGTGCTCGAACTGCACCCCTCGGGCAATCAGCTCGTCGACCTGTGCGTCCACGTCGGAGACCATGAAGCCAGCCGCTGTGTGGTCGGCCTGGGTCGGCGTGGGGCGCGAATAGACAATCAAGCGCGTCCCGGCTCCGGCTTCGAACACGAGTACCGTTGGGTCCGGTGATTCGGCCAGCTCCAGTCCCAAAGTCTCCCCGTAGAAGCGCTTTGCCCCTTCCAAATCAACGACCGGTACAGATGCGAAAACGAATGCCTCTTTGAGCATCTCTCCCTCCCAGGTGAGGTGTGTCTTTACTCGGGCTGTACCTTTGATGATAACCGCGTTTTGGCTGCCCAGGGCACGCCCTTCGGCGCTGTGGCGGGCAAGAATTCCTCCCGAATCCGGCGGGGCCCCAGCCTGGACTCAGACCGCGTTGGCCGGCCCACACGCCATATTGTCTGACATTTGACACTGGCGACCCCAGTTGCGTCCACCTATACTCAGCACTGTTCAGGCCCAACCGGGTGCGGCGGAACCCAATCTCCAGCGCCCGACTCCCGTCGACCCTCTTCAACGCGGGGGCACGGACCAGGGGCAAAAAGCATGATCCTTCCCACAGCCGATCGCCAGGTCGCCGAAACCGTGGTTGCCCCCACGGGATCGGGCTGGTGGCCCGGCTGTGCTCCAGCATCACCAGCTCAGGACAAGCCACGACTGACGGTCTCAACCTGGCGGCACCCAGACGCCTGCCCCCTGGGCCTGGCGTCTGTCGCCATCACCGGGAGACAACCGCCGGTTTCTTCTTGTGATAGACATCATCCCAACGAAACAACCGGCGTGGTTCGGGAGATGCTAGCGAGTTGATCGGCCAAATCCGAGAATGGTTATTGACCCAATACTGGCTGCGCTCACTGGTGCCGTTCCTCGCGGCAGCCGCCGCCTTCGTCATTGGCGCCATCATGCTGGCTGTGCTGGGCGCCAACCCTATCGAGGCCTACGCCGCCCTGATACAGGGCTCTTTCGGAAGCCTCAACTCCTTCGCCGATACGATCGTCAAGGCTACCCCGCTCCTATTTGTCGGAGCGGGCATTTGTATCGCCTTTCGTGGCGGAATGATCAACATTGGCGGCGAGGGCCAAATGGTCGTCGGCGCGCTGGCTGGGGCCATCGCCGCCCTGTCTTTGCCGACTTGGCCGAGTTGGGCGCTCATTCCTCTTTGTCTGATGGCCGGCTTCCTTGCCGGCGCCCTGTGGGGCACCCTTCCGGGCATCCTGAAGGCCTACCTAAACGTAAACGAGATTCTGACCACGATCATGATGAACGGCATCGCCATCCAGCTGATGAACTTCCTGCTGAGTGGGCCGATCATGGACCCGGTCCAGGTGCAGCAGAAGTCCTACATCCCACAGACAGCTCAGCTGCCGGCGGCCAGCTTCCTGCCTCGCCTGGCCCCGACCCGGTTGAATCTCGGTGTCGGCCTGGCGATCGTCGTGGCCATTCTGGCCTGGGTTTTGTTGTGGCGCACAACGTGGGGCTATCGCATTCGGGCCGTCGGCCTCAACCCGGCGGCGTCTCGCCGGGCGGGCATCAGGGTGGAGCGCTATGCGGCCCTGGCCATGATCCTGGCCGGCGCGCTGGCCGGGCTGGCCGGCGTGACACAGGTCATCGGCGTCAACCACCGCCTGTTTACCGATGGCTCGGCGACGGGCTTCACCGGGGGCGCCGGGTTCAACGGCATCGTGGCGGCGCTCTTCGGCCAGCTTCACCCTCTGGGTTCGATCCCGGCTTCTGTACTCTTCGGCGCACTGATTGTGGGGGCCAACAAGATGCAGCGCGTGGTCCAGGTGCCCACGGCGCTGATCACCGCCCTCAACGGGCTGGTGGTGGTCTTTGTGGTGGGCAGCGAGATCTGGCGGCGCCAAATCGCAGCCCGCGAAGAACTCGCCCACACGCCACTGGAGTCCCGCTTGCCAGCTGGGGGAGAGGCGGCCGAGCCATGAGTCAGCTTCTAACCCCTGCCGTGCTGGTTGGAATCGCTGCCTCCGGCATCCGGCTTGCGACGCCCTATCTGTATGCCACTATCGGCGAGACCTTCAGCCAACTGAGCGGGGTGCTCAACCTTGGCGTGGAAGGCATCATGCTCATGGGTGCCTTCGCCGCCTTCTACGTCACTCTGACCACTGGTAGCTTATGGTTGGGTCTCCTGGCCGCCATGGTGGTCGGCGGGATCATGGGCCTGGCCATAGCCTTCATCAGCGTCACGCTCAAGGCGGAGCAGGGGATCAGCGGTATCGGCGTGTACCTTTTTGGGCTGGGAATGAGCGACCTGCTGTTCCAGAAGATGCTCGGCAGAGTGGCCACGGTCAACGGTTTCCCATCTATACCCATACCCTATCTGTCCCAGGTCCCGTACCTTGGAACACTGTTCTTCAAACACAACCTGCTCGTTTACGCTGCCTATCTGCTCGTGCCGATCGCTTGGCTGGTCATCAATAAGACCACCTGGGGGTTGAAGATCAAGGCCGTGGGACAGAACCCCGCAGCGGCCGATTCTCTTGGTGTAAGCGTGAATACCGTGCGCTATGCCAGCGTCACTTTCGGCGGCGTCATGTCCGGGATCGCCGGGGCCTCGTTGTCGATCGCCATCCTCAACGTGTTCCAGCAGAATCTCACTTCGGGCATGGGCTTCATCGCCGTCGCCCTGGTCTATTTCGGCGGCTGGAGCCCTTGGGGCGTGCTGGGCGGATCGCTGCTCTTCAGCACGGTCAACGCCCTGCAGAACTGGGTTCAGGTCGCCAACCTGCCCATTCCATCTGATTTTGCGGTCATGATGCCCTATGTCCTGACCATCCTGGCCCTCGTATTCGCCGTGCGGCGAGTGAACCAACCGGCTGCGCTGACGAAGACTTATGAGCGCGGCGAGAGCTGACGAGTCCACATCCACCCCTACCAAGGAGGCCACCGCCTGCGTCACAATTCAAGACCAACACCGTCCCAATCACGTTGTGCGTGACTTTCGTCCTTCAAAGGAGGACCCCATGAGAAAGAGTTCCATTCTTTTCGCGTTCGTTCTGGTCGTCGCCATCGGGCTCACAGCCTGCGGCGGCACAGCGCCGACGGCTGCACCCGCGACTCAGGCCGCAGCGCAGCCCTTCAAGGTCGCCGTGGTCATGCCGAGCGCCATCAACGACGCAGCTTTCAGCCAGAGCATGTATGACGCTCTGACCCTCGTCCAGCAGCAGATGGGCGCCGACAAGTTCGAATTCAAGTATTCGGATAACATGTTCGTCGTCGACGACGCTGCCGCCGCCATCCGCGACTATGCCTCCCAGGGCTACGACCTGGTCATCGCGCACGGCTCGCAGTACGGCAGCTCGCTGGAAACCATCGCTCCGGACTTCCCCGACACCAGCTTCGCCTGGGGCACGACGGTTGACACCTTTACCGACAAGGGAATCAACAACGTCTTCGCCTACGAAGCCCGCTCCGAGGAAGGTGGCTACGTCAACGGCGTCATGGCAGCCATGCTCTCGAAAAGCGGCGTGGTCGGCGTGGTCGGCCCAATCGAGACCGGCGATGCCAAGCTGTATGTCGACGGCTTCACGGCCGGGTTCAACGACACAAACGCCAGCGGTGAGGTTAAGACCACGTGGACCGGATCGTTCAGTGATGTTGGGCTCGCCTCGCAGGCAGCCACGACTGAAGTCAACGCCGGGGCTGACGTGCTGACTGGCACGGCCCAAATGGTGACGGGTGCCATCGGCGTCGCCAAGGACAACAGCGTCCCCTGGTTCGGCACGCAGTCCAACCAGAGCTCTCTCGGCTCGAGCGTGGTTGTCGCCAGCCAGGTCTATCACTGGGAAGTCGTCCTAAACGAGATGATTCCCCTGATTGAGAGCGGCACGCTGGGCGGGCAATCCTTCGCCATCAACCTCAAGAACGGCGGCGAAGTGATCGAGTTCAACCCGGACTATCAGCTCCCGGCAGATGTCAAAGCAGCCGCCGAGCAGACGATTTCGGGAATCGGCGACGGCAGCATCACCATCAATCTGCCGGCACAGTAGGTCCCAGCAAGGATCCTGGGGAAGGGGCCACCGGGCCCCTTCCCTGGTCTGACCCATCGGCCCGATCTGGTTCTCGGAGCGAGACCGCCGGCTGGGAAAGGCACGCTATAGGCATGGCTCGTCGGCTGGAGAGCATCGAAGGCCGAGGCATCGTCAAGCGCTTCCCGGGTGTGATCGCCAACGACCGGGTGGATTTCATCGTGCGCGCCGGTGAGATTCACGCGCTGTTGGGGGAGAACGGCGCCGGGAAAACGACGTTGATGCGGATCCTGTACGGGCTACACGCGCCCGATGAAGGCGAAATCCGCATCAACGGCCAGCGGGTCGAAATCCAGTCTCCCGCCGACTCGATCCGGCACGGCATCGGGATGGTGCACCAACATTTCATGGTCGTCCCGACACTCACCGTGGCGGCCAATGTTGCCCTCGGCCTGCCTTCCACCCGGGGTGCCTTGCTCGACCTGGACGTGGTCTCCGAGCGCATCCGCCAGCTTTCCGAGGCCTATGGGCTCCAGGTGGACCCTCAGGCGATGGTCTGGCAGCTGGCCGTCGGCGAGCAGCAGCGGGTCGAAATCTTGAAGGCGCTCTACCGCGGCGCCGACCTGCTGATTCTGGACGAACCCACAGCCGTCCTCACCCCCCAGGAAGTCGATCAGCTATTCAACACCCTGAGGCGGATGGCCGCCGAAGGCCACGCCATTATCTTCATCAGTCACAAGCTCCATGAAGTTCTCTCCATCAGCGATCGGATCACCGTGCTCCGCCAGGGCCGAGTGGTCAAGACCGTCGCCACGTCGCAGACCAGCCGGCCGGAGCTGGCCCGCTGGATGGTCGGCCGGGAAGTGCTGCTGCGGACCGAGCGCCCCCCGGTGGAAATCGGCGCGCCTCGTTTGGTCGTCGACGATGTCCATGCCCGAAGCGACAACCAACTCATGGCGGTGCGCGGCGTTAGTTTTGAAGTCCGGGCAGGCGAAATTCTGGGTATTGCCGGGGTCTCAGGCAACGGACAACGCCAGCTGGCCGAGACGATTGCCGGGCTCCGAAAGCCCGACAAGGGCCAGGTCGTCCTGGATGGGGTGGAAATCAGTGGCTGGCACCCTGATCAGGTTATCGAGCGCGGCCTGGCCTACATCCCGGAAGAGCGCATGCGGGACGGCGTGATCAAGGAGCTTTCGGTCGAGGAGAATCTGATGCTCGAAGATCATGGTCGGCATCCCTTCGCCAAGGGGATCATGATGGATTTCAGCGCCATTGAAGATCATTGCCGCAAACTGATCGACGACTTCGATATCAAGACCCCTTCGATCCACACCCCGCTCCGCAATCTCTCCGGGGGGAACATCCAGAAACTGATCCTGGCGCGCGAGCTATCACGTGAACCGTCCGTGCTGATTGCAGCCCAGCCGACGCGCGGTGTCGACATCGGGAGCACCGAATACATCCATCAGCGTTTGATCGCCCAGCGCGAACATGGCACGGCCACGCTGTTGATATCCGAAGACCTTGATGAAATCCGCAATCTTTCCGATCGCATCGCCGTGATCTACGAAGGCAAAATCATGGGCATCGTGCCAACCCAGGACGCCAATGTAGGTGAGTTGGGCTTGATGATGGCGGGTACCCCCCTGGAACAGATCCAGGGCGAGTCCCCTCCCGGCTCGGACGCACGCGTGCCCCAGAAGGAGGCGGACTAGCGACCCGACCTAGTTGTTCACAACCCCTGCCTCTGCTACAATGAGTCACCGACCGGGCCGGCGGTCGTCCTGAAAACTCACAGGGCGGCGTCGAGTACCCCCTACTCGTCGATAAGTGCCTCCGGTCCCCACACACGCGGACAACGCCTAATGGTCAAACTGTGTGAAGAGTATGTCCGTCCAACGACGGTCGAAGGCGCTATACAAGCCCTGACCGCGTCCCCCGGCATGGCCCGAATCATCGCCGGCGGGACGGATCTTCTGCTCGACATCGAACAAGGACGACACCCGCCCGTCCACACCCTGGTCGACATTTCAAGCGTGCCGGAGATGAACAGCGTTGAAGAGACGCCGGCCGGCATCATTCTGGGCGCCGCCATGCCTCTGCGCAAGTTGGTAGAACATCCTTTGATCCGATCACACGCCATGGCGCTCGCAGAAGCAGGCGAACTCATCGGGGGGCCACAGGTACGATCGGTGGCCACGTTGGGCGGCAATGTGGCCCATGCTCTTCCCGCAGGAGACGGCACGATTGCCTTGCTGGCCATGGATGCCGAAGCGCAGTTGGCCAGCGCGTCGGGAATCGAATGGGTGCCGGTGGAGAGCCTTTTCCGAGGACCGGGCGAGCCGTCATTTGACAGGGGCAGCGTGGTAATCGTCGCCTTCCGCATCGCCAGACGTGGGGAACGAGAAGGCTCGGCCTTTCAACGCGTGATGCGCCCGCAAGGCGTAGCCATCGCCATCCTCAATATGGCCTGTTGGCTGCGCTGCACACCCGATAGCATCATCGACGACATTCGGCTAGCGATCGGCCCGGCCGGGCCGCGGCCGATGCGCGCCCGCGCGAGCTGAAGCTGCCCTCAAGGGGCAGCCACTCACGCCGGCGGCGCTGGAAGCGGCGCGCAGCGCCCTGCTGGATGAAGTGGAGCTTCGGACCAGCCCACACCGAGCGACGGCTGAATATCGCCAACATCTGACTGGGATTCTCTTGGAGCGTGCGCTCGGCACGGCACATGCCAGGGCGCTCTCGGTCCATGTTCCAGGCGCGTGAGGTTTGGTTCGACTGGTGGACCATCAATGGTAGGGAGGCACGGAATGGAGACCATCGGCTTCAAACTCAACGGGGAATGGATCGAGCTCACCCCCGATGCGGGCGAAATGCTTTCCGATACGCTGCGCCTGCGCCTCGGGTTGACCGGCACCAAGGTCGGCTGCGACGAATTGGAGTGCGGAAGCTGCACCGTCGTCATCGACGGAGAGGCGGTGCTCTCCTGCAAATTACCCACCGCACGAGTTGATGGGCGCGAATTGACGACTATTGAAGGGCTGGCGGCGGAGGGCCGGCTTCACCCTCTTCAGGAGTCCTTCGTCAAATACGGCGCCGTCCAGTGCGGCTACTGCATTCCGGGCCAGATCATGGCCTCGTTTGCGCTCCTGAACGAGAAGCCGGACGCGTCGGAAGACGACATTCGCCACGCCTTGAAAGACACGCTCTGCCGCTGCGCTGGCTACCCAACCATCATCGGCGCGGTTCAGGCGGCCGGGAAGAGCCTGGCGACCGGCGAGCCGGTGGCCGAACCTCCAACAGCCACATCCGATGACACACGCGTGGTCGGGCACACGGTGATTCGTCCCGACGCCGTCGCCAAAGTGACCGGGGAGGCCAAATTTACCGACGACTACACGTTCCCAGGCATGATCTTCGGACGCGCCCTCAGATCGGCCGTTCCGCACGGGATCCTGACCAAGCTCGACGTGGAAGATGCGCGGGCGCTGGACGGTGTGCGCGCCGTGCTCACCGCCGAAGACATCCCGGGCGAGCGCAACCACGGCTTGGTCACCTACGACTGGCCGGTCCTGGTTGGTGTCGGCGAGCACGTCCGCTATGTGGGGGACAGCGTGGCTCTGGTGGCTGCGGACACCCCCGAGATCGCCGACCGGGCTCTGCAGCTTATCCGGGCCGAGTACGAGCGGCTTCCGGTGGTTTCCGATCCGGTTTACGCGCGCGGAAGATGGTGCGCCACAGATCCATGAACAGGGCAACTTGCTGAAGCACATCAAGGTGCGCAAGGGCGACGTGGACACGGGCTTGGCCCAGGCGAAAGTAGTGGTCGACGGTTTGTTCCACACGGCGACGACCGAGCAGGCATATGTCGAGCCGGAGTGCAGTCTGGCGCGCGTGACCGAAGAGGGACGCATCGAGATCTATGTCGGCTCGCAAATCCCTTACGCCGACCGGTCGCAGGTCGCCCGCTGTCTGGCGGTGCCTGAAGAGCAGGTCCGCATCGTCGGCACGTTGATCGGCGGCGGCTTTGGGGGAAAGGAAGATATTGCTGCCCAGATACATGCCGCCCTGTTGGCCCGGGCTGCCGGGCGGCCCGTGAAAATCCTGTGGGACCGGCGCGAGAGCTTGCTGGTCCACCCCAAGCGCCATGCCACTCAGATCCGGGTGCGCCTGGGGAGCGACGCTGAGGGAAACTTGTTAGCGGCCGAATCGGAGCTGTACGGAGATACCGGCGCTTACGCTTCGTTGGGGGAGAAGGTGATGACGCGGGCCACGACGCACTCCGCCGGGCCGTACGTCGTCCCCCATGTCAAGGCCGACTGCTACGCCATGTACACCAACAATCCGCCGGCCGGCGCTTTCCGCGGTTTCGGCGTGACCCAGTCCGCCTTCGCCGTGGAATTGGCCGTGGACGAGCTGGCCAAAAAGCTGGGGATGGACCCGTTCGCTTTTCGACGGAAGAACGCCCTGCGCGTGGGTTCGGCCACCAACACCGGTCAGGTGCTGCGGGAAAGCGCTGGGCTGGTGGCCTGCCTGGACAAGGTGGAAGCAGAAGTCCGCCGCCGGACGTCGGGCAGGGATCCGTTCTCGCCCAATCCCGTCGAAGGCAGCCCGGGCAAAGTCCGGGCCTGGGGCGTGGCCGCCGTCTATAAGAACACCGGTCTGGGTGGAGGTGCACCCGATAAGTCTTCGGCGGAGGTGGAGCTCTTCGAAGATGGGACGGCTGAAGTGCGCAGTTCGGCGGCCGAGATTGGCCAGGGTCTGGTGACCGTGTTGCAGATGATCACGGCCGAGGAGCTGGACCTGCCGGTCGAGCGGGTGCGCGTCCTTTTGTCCGACACCGATCTGACACCCGACGGCGGGCCGACCACGGCTTCACGCCAGACGTACGTCACCGGAAATGCAGCCCGCATGGCAGCAGCGGCCTTGAGGGAATCCATGACGGCCACACTGGCCGAACGCTTCGACAAGCCACCGCAAGACATCCGTTTCGTGGAGGGACTGGCACAGGTCAACGGCCATAAGGTGCCCATGGGCGATGTGGTAGGGATGATGAAGGCCGAGGGCAGAGAGCCCAGGGCGCTTTTCGAGTATTGGGCGCCTGAGACCCAGCCTTTGGGAGAGACTGGCGATATGCACTTTGCCTTTTCTTTCGCCGCCCAAGCCGCCGAAGTCGAAGTGGACCTCGATACGGGCGAGGTTCGGGTGCTCCAAGTGGTCGCCGCCACCGATGTGGGAAAGGTGATCAACCCCCTGGGCCTGCAGGGCCAGATTGAGGGGGGCATCATGATGGGGCTGGGCAACGCGCTCGACCGAGGAATTCATCGTCGAAGAAGGGATGGTCTTCAGCGACCGCCTGGCCCGCTACCGCATGCCGTCGATCGTCCATACACCGGACATCACCGCCTTCGCCGTGGAGGAACCCGCAGCGGATGGACCCTATGGCGCCAAGGGCGTGGGCGAGATAAGCAGCATCGCCACCACCCCGGCCATCACCAACGCCATCCACAACGCCTGCGGTGTTCGGGTGCGCTCGCTCCCGGTTGACCAGGATTGGCTGGCACGCCAACTGTTGGATCGAAGCGCCGCCATGGCGTGAGCCTGCCAGAGTATCCAACGATCGCCCTCCCAGAAGTTCGGCCGCGGCTTCTCCCGCCAGGAATCCAAAAGAGCGGCTTGTGAAATTTCTCACAAGCCGCTCTGCTGTTTCAGCACGAATCGGTCAGGCGAGCTTTTCGATCCGCACGGCACACGCCTTGAATTCGGGCGTCTCGGTGATCGGGTCGTAGAACTCCGATGTCAGCATGTTGGTCGGCGCCGTCTGCGGGAAGTGGAACGAGCTGAAGACCACGCCCAGCGGAGACCGGTCGGTGATCTTCACCGGCATTTCCACCCGTCCGCGGCGGGATACGACGGCTACGTTTTCACCGTCCGCCAGCGCCATTTCTTCAGCGTCTGCCGGGCTGACCTCGATCCACTCATGCGGCACCAGCACGTCAAAACCTTCCGCTCGGCCCGTCATGGTGCCGGTATGGTAGGTTGAGCGGCGGCGACCGGTCGTCAAGATCAGCGGAAAGTCTGCGTCGGGCACTTCGGCCGGGGGCACGTGCGGGACGCACTGCAGATAGCCCTTGTCGGTCACGAAAGATCCGGCATGCAGGAAAGGCGTTCCCGGGTGCTGCGGATCGGGGCACGGCCACTGCAGGCCGATGTCCTCGATGCGATCGTAGCTGATCCCCGCCAGGACGGGGGCGTTGAGGGTGACCTCGTCCCAAATCTCGGACGGGTGGTCATAGTGCTCCTCGTAGCCCAGGCGGTTGGTCAGCTCCATCACGATCTGCCAGTCCGGTTTGGCCTGCCCCGGCGGGTCCACCGCTTTGCGCACGCGTTGCACTCGGCGCTCGGAGTTGGTGTAGGTTCCGTCGACTTCGGCGAAGGATGCTGCCGGCAGAACCACGTCCGCCAGCTCGGCCGTCTCGGTCATGAACATATCCTGCACCACGACGAAGTCGGCCGCTTCCAGGGCCCTGCGAGTGTGACCGGCGTTGGCGTCAGAGACAACCGTGTTCTCGCCCATGATGTACACGCCGCGGACTTTGCCTTCCACCATCTCGTCCAAGGCGGTCACCTTCGTCGTGCCGGGGTGCTCATTGAGTTTCACTCCCCAAATGCGCTCCCAGCCCTGCCTGACTTCGTTCGAGAGGACCTTCTGATACCCGGGGTAGTAGGCGGGCAAGCAGCCCATATCGCCGGCACCCTGGACGTTGTTCTGGCCCCGCAGGGGATTGACACCCGAGCTGGCGCGACCGAAGTTGCCGGTCAGCAGCGCCAGGTTGGAGAGCGACTGAACATTGTGGACCCCGCACGAGTGCTCTGTGATTCCCAGCGTGTAGATGATCGCCGCCGGATCCGCCTGGGCGTACTCCCTGGCCGTGGCCACGATGTCTTCCGCCGGGACGCCGGTTTCGGCTTCAGCGTATTCGGGCGTGTAATCTTTCAGATAGTCCTTGAGCAGGTCGTAACCGCTGGTGCGCTCGGCGACAAACGCCTCATCCACCAGGCCCTCTTCGATGATGACGTGGGCCATGGCGTTGAACAGCGCGATATCGGTGCCGACTTTCAGCCGGAGCCAGCGGTGCGCCCACTGGGTTAGCTCGATCTTGCGCGGGTCGATGACGACCAGCTTGCCGCCGCGTGCGACGGCTTTCTTGACCCGCAGCGAGATGACCGGATGGCTCTCGGTGGTGTTGGTGCCCGCCGCCAGGATGAATGGCGCGTCTTCCAGCTCAGCGATGGCATTGCTCATCGCCCCTCTTCCAATCATGATCGCCAGACCGGCGACCGTGGGGGCGTGTCAGGTACGGGCGCAGTTGTCGACGTTGTTGGTCCCCAACGCCGCCCGCGCCATCTTCTGAACCAGGAAATTGGCTTCGCTGGTTGCCCGTGCCGAACTCCAAACCGTGAAGGCCTCCGGGCCAGATTCGCGTTTGATCTGGCCGAACCGTTCGGCGATCAGGTCGTAGGCTTCTTCCCAGGTCGCCGGCTCAAAGTTTCCGTTTCGCCTGATCAGGGGTGTTGTGAGGCGGTCCGGGCTATGGATGAAGTCCATCCCGAACTGGCCCTTGACGCACAAAGAGCCTTCGTTGGCCGGTGTGCGCCAGTCCGGGGTCACACCGACGACCCGACCGTTGGCCACATTCAGCTCAATGCCGCATCCGGTGCCGCAGTAGGGGCAGATCGTTCGCACTTTCTCGACGTCTTCGGCCTTGGCCTTCCCCATTCGTTTCTTGTCAAAGAGGGCACCGGTTGGGCAGGCCTGGATGCATTGGCCGCAGAAGGTACAGGTGCTGTCCAGCAGGCCCCCTCCGTCCGCGGTCGAAATCCGGGTGCTGAACCCGCGCCCGGTTGGCACGATGGCATGCACCTGCTCCAATTCGCCACAGACCTTGGTGCAGCGATAGCAGAGAATGCACTGCGAGTAGTCCCGCACGATGAAAGGATTGGCGTCCTCGAACAACGCCCCGCTCGTAGCGCCTGCGTAGGCCGCCTGGCGCACCCCCATCGCATCCGCCAGGGCGTGGAGTTCGCACGGCCCGATTTGGCTGCAACGAGTACACGTCTCACGCGGGTTTTCGGAAAGCGCCAGCTTGAGCAAGGTTTGGCGCCACGTCCGCAGTTCATCGTCCTCGGTTGTGACCACCATGCCCGGTTCAAGGGTTTGCTTGCAGGCAGGCACAGGCAGGCGCCTGCCGTCTACCTTGACCATGCACAGCCGGCACGAACCGGAAGATCCTACCCGGGGATCATGGCACAGCGTAGGGATGGCCACCCCTGTGCGCCGGGCCGCCTGGAGGATGGTCTCGCCGGCGTCGATCTCGATCTCGAACTGGTTGATCTTGGCTTGCGTCTTCGTAGCGACCTCGGTCATGCTACCTGCTCCTCACTTCCCCGGTCCCACGGAGTGGTGTCTGGACCGCTTTGTGGTCGAATCGCGTCTGGCCGGCCTGCGCAGGTTCGGGCCAGGTCGTGCGCCAGGGAGGTCTGGGCCAAGCTTCTGCACCATCCACCCCAGGACATGAGCAGGCCGGAGTTGTGCTCCGTACACAGCCTCTCAGCAGAAAAATCTTCGACTACAGAGAACATATTCCAGCCCGGCACGACTTGTGGCTGAGATGCTCGTCAAGCTCGTCCGAGAAGCGGGTCCACAGGGCTTGGAGCGGCATGGGCGCACTTTGACCCAATCCGCAAGCCGACAGGTGGGCCATGGCCTCGCTGATGTCCTTCAAATCCGTCTCAGCAACGCCTGTGGGCTCGCCCCTCCCGGTGGCCGCATCCAAGAACTCGCGCAGACGCACAGTGCCGATGCGGCACGGGAAGCACTTGCCACAGCTTTCGCTTTCGTAGAAAGCCAGGCAGGTGCGGGCGAAGTCCACCACGCAACAGGTGTCGTCCAGTACGACGACCCCGCCCGAGCCCAGAAACGCCCCGAGCTTCTGGGGTGCCTGGTAATCGAGCGGGAGGTCCAGGTCGGCTTCCCCCATCAAGCCACCAGAGATTCCACCCAGGGTGAAGGCCTTCAAGTGCCTGCCTTCGGCCAGGCCACCGCCGTATTCGAAAATGAGCTGGCGGGCGGTGATCCCCAAGGGCAGCTCGTAGTTGCCGGGCCGGTTGACCTTGCCACTCAACGAATACAGCTTGGTTCCGGCGCTCTCACCGACGCCCAGTGCCCTGTACCAGTCGGCGCCGTTGCGTAATATGGCGGGCACTGAGCTCAGCGTTTCGACGTTGTTGATTAAGGTGGGGAGGCCCCACAACCCGTTCGTGGTCGGATAAGGCGGACGCTCGCGTGGCCAAGGCCGCTTGCCCTCCAGAGAATTGAGCAAGGCCGTCTCTTCCCCGCACACGTAGGAACCGGCGCCGCGCCGGACATGGACAGTAAAACCGAACTCCGTCCCCTCAATCGATGGGCCCAACAATCCGGCTTTTCCGGCCTGGCGGATGGCGTCCGTCAGCAGGTCGTATGCCTGCGGGTATTCGTAGCGCAGGTAGATCACACCGGTGCGGGCGCCGACAAGCAGTCCGGCGACAGCCATCGCCTCCAGCAGCAAATGTGGCCGAAGATGCAGGATCGCCCGGTCCTTAAACGTCCCCGGTTCGCCTTCATCGGCATTGCAGACCACCACCTTCTCGTCGCCGGTGGCGTCCCGAACAGCTCGCCACTTAATTCCCACCGGGAACGCTGCTCCACCCCGCCCCACCAGCCCGCTGGCGGCGACGACTTCGAGAGCCGCATCCTGGTCACCGCCGTGAGCGAGCTTTAGCAGCTCAGCGTAGCCGCCGGCCTGTCGGTACTGATCGAGTGTCTCCGTGGATGAGAGTCCGTCGGTCGGGAAGATGGCCCGCTCGCCCGGCGTCGGCACAGGCGGCTGAAAGTGGGCTTCTTTCGGTCCAGTGGCGGAGAAGGCGCCCGATCGTAGCTGCGCCGGCGCATGGTCACAAAGCCCGGGACAGGCGATGGCGTGCTCGCCTTCCTTCGGGGCCCCGGTGAGTGCGCACACCGGACCGCCGCAGGCCGCTGTCGCCTGCGGATCGGCCATGTCGGGAGCAAAGTAGTGGTAGAAGGTGGCGGCGCTGACAAGCTCGGCCAGGGGCAGGCCGAGGGACTCGGCCAAGGGGGCGAGCGTGCCATTCCCCAGCTGGCCTTGCTCGGCTAGCGCCTTGTGGAACGCCGGGAGGCCCGGTGCAGGATCCTCGTGCAAGGTTGGGATGACTTGCGAATCGGTACTCAGGATGCGCTCTCCTTGGGCAACCGGTCGCAGCCCGGAACCGCACTTACTCAAATTGCCGCGCCCGGGACACGGCCGACAGCCCGCCCGGCCAAGGCGAACGGGAGACGATGGGCTCGCCTCCGCACCCGCAGGGCCTGCGGCCGTTGCTTAGGACTAGGTTAGACCTCGGTCAAGGTGTCCGGATAGAGCAGTTCATCACCCACTCAGGGTGACCATTGTCTATTCGATTGAGCCGGGCGCCCGGCGGGCCTTTTCAAGCTGTTACGGGGGCACCCAACCGACGATAGGCGCGGCGACGAGTTGGACTCGGGCAGGCCCTTGGCATTCCGCCACCAAGGCCCAAATCAGAGCCCTGGGCGAGCCCGGACCCCGGCGATGCGAATATGGACGTCCTCCCCGAGGCAGGATCGAGGCAGGCGGCCTGTCACAGCTCGCCAGGCGCCGGGTCAAGCTGGTGAGCTCGCCCCGCCCTCATCGTCTAGCCTGGCCAGGGCTATTCTCAACCAGCTCGCCGCCGCCGTGGCATCTTGGCCGCGCGCCCCGGCCGGGACGGCCGACATCACGCTATGCCAGGTCAGCGCACGGCTGATCGGGGCCAGCCGTTGGGCCAGATCGAACGATTGGCGCAGCTCGCTGCGGGCAGCATGCGGTTCCCAGACCTCAAGGTAGGCATCACGCAGCCGCGCCAGCGCCGGAGAATCCGGCGCCAGTTCGAGCTGCCAGGCCAAGGAGCGCAAGGCGATCATAGGAGTGAAGAAAGGATGGCCGAGACCGGCTTCGCCCCAGTCGGCGAAAATGAACCTACCCTGATCAACGAAGATGTTGCCGTCGTGAAAGTCGTCGTGATGCAGGGTGGGCGGCGGGCCCCAGCCTGCCAATCTTCGGCAAAGTTCCTCGACCCTCGGCAGCAGATGGTCAAGCCGTCTGGCTTCATCGTCGGTAATGGCTTCCGAGTGACCACTGGCCAGCGCCCCCGGGTCGCAGATCAGCCGCGCGTAGGCCCCCGGCAGGGACTCGGGCCGCCGATCCAGCGCCCCCAGCCGGAGCAACTCGGGGGCACGCTGCATCCATTCGATTTGGAGCTCTGCCATCCGCACCAGGGCCGCGGCGAACTGACCGAGGTCTTCTTCGCTTCGCACTGAATGTCGCAGGGGATGGCCGGCGTCTTCCATCAGGAGCCAGCCTCGATCCCGGTCGACGGCGACCAGCGACGGCACGGCGTCAGGGTGGGTGGCAAAGAGCGCCTGGTGAAGACCGGCTTCATGCCGAAGCTCATCGAGGACGGCCTTGAAGAACAGCCTCCCTTGGTGGGTATCAAGCGAGAAGACCGCTGACCAGGGACGTCGCTGGTGCTCGACAAGCCCCCCATGGACCGTGATCCCGGCGGCCCTGATGCTTTTGGCCACCCAGGACGAAGCGGTCCTGGTCCAGCCTTGCGCGTCCCAAGGGAGGCAGGACGGCTCCAGGGTCACGCTAGATCTCACCATCGAGCCCAACCGGCCCATCGGTTTGGGGCCCGAAGCTGGGCTCCTCGGATGCGGCATTGTCACCGCCGATGAGCACGGGAGAACCCGCCAGTTCTGCGACCTCCGCCGTGACGTTCGGGGTGTAGAGTTGCCGCAGTGCATGTGCGTTCCCAGGGGACCCCAACGATATCAGGTCATACGGACATCGTTGTGTTTCGGTCAGGATTTGACTCACCACCGAGCCGTGCCCCACCAGAAGTTCTGCTTTGGGATCGATCTTGCGCGATGCCTCCAGAACCTCCCCCAGCATCTTGGCTTGCGGCGTATGGCTTTCGAGCAAGCTGTCGCTGTGATGTGCCACTTCCCGGGTGATGGGGTAATCATAGCCAATGGTCTCTACCACATGAATTAGTGTCAGTTGCGCCGAGAGGCGGCGCCCGAGTTCCAGCGCCAGCTCTTCGGCCGGCCGGCCGATCTGAAGACCGCCCAAGCATATCAGAATGCGTTCCACCTTCTCTTTTGGTTTAGGTACGTACAGGATGGGATACATCGTGGCGGCCATCAGCCGCCGCAGCGAACGGCCGCGCAGCCACCGCAGGACCGCCGGCCGGCCGAAGGGTCCCACCACCAGCAGCGTCCCCTCACGGGCAATCAAGCCAGCGATCGTCGCTTCCGCCTTGCCGAAACGCACCTGACGATCCAAATGAACCCCGGCGGCGCGGATTTGTGCTTCGGCCCTGTCAAGCTCCGCATCCAGCATCTGACGCGGCCTGCTCGCCTCGGCGACCCCAAGCAGAGTGACATCGGTACCCAGACGCTCCGCTAGCCAACCTCCCAGGCTCAGCGCGTGCCGCGCCTGAGGGGCCCCGTTGGTGCACAACACCAGGTGGCGAATGGGCGTCCTCATCGGAAGAAGATAACCCCCGCCAGCCCGGCGGCGAGCAGTACCAGAGGCGCTGGCGCGTTGAGCAACAGCGCCGTCAGACTGGCGACAGCGATCAAAGCGGTAGAGATTAGGTGACCCGTGAGTTCTCCGTGGAACAGCTGCCAGGCGACAAGGATCATCAGCACGCTGACGGCGGGCGCCAGCCCCTGGACGAAATTGGAGACCCACGCCTCGCCTCGCACCAACTGCAGCAGCGCCACCACGCTCAGCATCAGCACGGTGGGGGGGATGATAGAGCCCATCAGCGCCACCAGGGCGCCGGGCAACCCGGCTGCCGCATAGCCCACGAACATGGCCAGTTGGAGCGCATCGCTCCCAGGCAAGGCACTTGAGAAACCCACGGCTTCGACGAACTCCTCCTGCGTCATCAAGACGCCGGCGGCCTCTTTGTACAGCAGGCCAACCGAGGCCGGGCCGGAGGTCGTCAAGAGGTTGATCTTCAGGAACATGAGGAAGATGGTCCACAGCTTCGGCATAAGCCCTCCACCCGTTGCACGGGCCTAGAAGGTGCCTTCAGCAAGTTGCGTACGTCCAGACTCTTACATGAAAACACCCCTTCAAGAAGAGGTGTGCCGACTGGGCCCGCCTTATCCGGACAAACCGGATGAGAGAGGCCCGAGATGTCTATTGTGAGAATTATCACAAATAACCCGGGGGAATTCAAGTCCGAACTTCACCTGTCGCCTGGCTCACCAGACCGCCCGCGGAGTTATAATGATGAAGATTCCGCACCAGGAGTATCGCCGATCCATCAACCACCCAGGACCGCCTCTCCGGTCGGATCCAAAGGAGGTCACAATGCCACCAATCAAACAGGGAACGAAAGCCGATGAGCGGATGAAGGGTTGCCTGCCAGAAGAGGCGCGTGACCACCTTCGCACCGCCCGAAGCGAGATGCGCCAAAGCATTGAGACACTTCTTCCCCCAGGGTTTGTGGAACACCGTCGCGCTGCCCGGCGCGAACTGCTGCTGGCGGCTCAAAGCCTTATCCAGCACGCACTGGACCGTCTCGAGGCTTAGTTTGGCGCCCGTTTTACCGTGCGTCGTGGCGCTCCCAGAGGCAAGTGCCTGGGGGTCGTCAAATTCGGTATTGCCGGGTCCCCCGACGTCACGGTTTCAGCACCCACAGCAAACTTAGAATAGCCAGGCCGAGCCCGAGGCCGCCCAACAGCTGGTCACCGTTGGTGTAGAGCAACGCGCCCACGAGCAACAGCGCGGCGAAGACCACGGCGCCCACCAGACGGTTGATCGATCGGCTAAGATGCCTGAGCCGCAGCTCGAGATTGGCAGAGGCGTGGGCCGTGACCGCCAGGTCGCCGCGCTCGATCTTGCCAAGCGCCTGGTCCAAACGCTCCGGGAGGCGGCCGAGCACCCGGCCCTCCGACACCAGCCAGCGCAGTAGTTCTTCCACCCACGCTCCTTGCTCGTCCGACATTAACCGGCGGGCGAATGGCGCCAGCCCTTCAAACAGGTTGAACTCAGGATTCAGGCCGGTGCACATCCCGGACAGAATGGCCACACAGCGGCCGAGGAAGATCAAGTCCGTCGGAACCTGGAAGGGCATCTCATAGATCAGATCGCGGAACTGGTGGGCAAACTGGCGCATCGCCCGTCGGTCCATATGGGTCAGCTCGGTCATATTGCGGCCCCACACCTGGTCGAACATGGCCTCCTCGGCCTGCCCTATCCGGCCCAGGTCAGCGCCGGGCAGCAGCACGCCCAAGGCGACGTAGGCCCGCATGAGGCGGGACACGTCCCGCGTTGCGACGCCGATGGCCAGATCTCTCAGCCCACCCTTGGCGGACTCGTCCAGATGGCCCACCATCCCGAAATCGACGAAGACCAGCCGCCAGGCCCCATCGGCCTCGGGCTGGACAAACAGGTTGCCGGGATGGGGATCGGCGTGAAAGAAGCCTTCGATGAAGATCTGGCGCAGATAGGTTTCAAACAGGCGTTCGGCCACTTCCGACGCGGCACGCCAGCAGCCTTAATGGCTTCATAGTCAGTGATCTTGATGGCGTAGACGTCTTCCAGCGTCAGGACAGTACCTGAAGACTGCCCGGAATGAACACTCGGGATGCGCACGCCCATGTCATCGGCGAACATTTCGCCGAAGCGGACGGCGTTGCTGGCTTCGGAAACATAGTCGACCTCTTCCCATAGTGTGCGGTTGAACTCTTCGAACAAGGCGTCCAGATTGGCACGCTTGGCGATCGGCTTGTAGCGCTTCAACCAGGAGATCACTCGCGCCAGGGCGTCGAGATCGACGCTGATGATGTCCTTGATCCGCGGCCGCTGGACCTTGATCACCACCCGGCTGCCGTCCAGCAGCCGCGCCCTGTGCACCTGCCCAAGGGAGGCCGAGGCCAGCGGCTGGGGATCCACATCGGCGAAATGCACGCGCCATCCGCCTTGCAGACCGTCATTCAGGACGCCCTCGATGACGTCAAAGGGTTCGGCCGCCACCTCGTCCTGCAAACCGGACAGTTCATCGGTGATGTCCGGCGGAAGAACGTCGACACGCGCCGAGAGGAATTGGCCGACCTTGATCCACACACCTCCCATTTCGGTGGCTAACTTCCGGAAGGATCGGGCGGCGCCCCGGTATCGTCCGGCAGCCGTCCGGCGCGCTAGGCGGCGCATCCCCACTCGCCTCAGGAATACATCCCAGAACAAGAAGCGCCCCAGCAACCCGGCGAAGTAGAGAACCGCCCGCCGGTAGCGTGCCGAAAAGCCTGGGGCCCGCTTCGGGGTCGACGAGTTCGGGCAGCAGAGTTGTGTCCAAGAAGAACCCTCCGGGATTCGATGGGCGGAGCTCGATTGTTCCCTTCCTATCCTAGTCGAATTTGGCGCCGGTGGGCGACCCCGCCGATCCCGCCCATGCGAACCCGTCAGGGGTACATCCAATTTCGGCGGTTCGCAGCGGGCCGGATCATGCCCGGTCCGGCCCGGTCTGGACGGTTGGCACGGGCTCGGATAGACTGAAGGGCAACGGCGGCCTGAGGGAGGCTCCATGTCTCAATTCGCGCAGCGACAGCATGATGTGGTGATCATCGGTGCGGGTCCAGGGGGTTCGGCCACGGCCGCCTACCTCGCACGCGCCGGGATCGACGTGCTTCTCCTCGACAAGGCCTCCTTCCCCAGAGACAAGACCTGCGGGGACGCCGTCTCGGCGCAGGGCGTTGAAATCTTGGACGAGCTTGGGATCGGCAGCCGGCTGCGCCGCACGGGCTTCAAGACCCCAGCCGTGACGATCGTCTCCCCCGCCGGCCATAAGCTGCGGGCCGACATCCCTCCGGCCGAAGGTCTGCCTCGGTACGGCATCGTCGTCAAACGTCTCGAGCTGGACCAGATGGTGCTCGAGGCCGCCCAGGCGGCCGGGGCGACGTTCGTCGACGGTGTTCACGTACGCGGTATGGAGCCCGTCGAAGAAGGCGGATGGACGATCATCGGCGACCGCGCTGGCACGGGGTTCTCGGCCCGGGGACGGACGGTGGTGATGGCGGTCGGCGCTGCACTGCCCCTGATGCGCCGCCTTGGTCTGGTTCCCAAGAAGCTGGAATACGCCTTCGCCGCCCGCTCCTACTACGAAGGCATCGCCGGCCTGGACGACGCGCTCCATATCCATTTTGACGGGGTCCCCCTGCCGGGATACGGGTGGATATTTCCCGTTTCGGAGACAGCGGCCAATGTCGGCGCAGGCTACTATCGGCGAGGGCCCTCCACGCCAACGACTGCGGCGGCTGTTCTGGACGCCTTTCTCGAGCATCCACCCCTGGCGGATCGCTTTCGTTCCGCCAGCCGGTTGACTCCGGTGAAGGGGTTCCCCATCCGAACGGATTTCCACCGCTCGCAGTGCCTGGCGGACCGCCTCCTGGTGGTGGGCGAAGCCGCCGGTCTGGTTAACCCGTTCACGGGGGAGGGCATCGACTACACGCTCGAGTCGGCGCGCCTCGCGCGCGCGCGCGCTTGTCGACGCGTTTGAAGCAGGTGACCTCGGGCGGTCGTCTCTGGTCCGATACGAGAAGGCTTTACGCCAGCGATTTCAGCAGTTGTTCAGGCTGACCTACCTCATGCGGCAGTTGTACATGACGCCGGCATTGCTTGATCCTCTGGTTTTGGCCTGCGCCAAGCGGCCCGACATGACACGCCTCTTGATCTCCGTTCTGCTTTCGTATGAGAGCCCCATCAAGGCCTTCTCTCCATCGGTTCTTGCGCGCATCCTGATCTCGTCCACGCCTTTGGGCAAGCCAAGAACGCCTCGCTCCGCTTGAGGTCGCCTCAACAGATCGACCTCAGGCTCTAGAGACCGACTCCGAACAAGCGCCCGATAGCGAAGGTCGCCACGGCCACGCCCATGCCAACCAGGAACATCTCAATCCCACTGCGGATGGCAGGCCGGCCGGTGAAGATTGCCCGACTGGCCCCCACGGCAAAGTGGGCCAGCATGCTGATGCTAATCCCGATCCAGATGGCAGACGACCCGGTGAAGAAGAGAAATGGAATGAGAGGGATTACAGCACCGATCCCGGTAGAAATCCCGGTCAGGAGCCCTTCCTGAAGGGGTGTCTGGGAGACCTCGATGTCCAAACCCAGTTCATCCGCCGCCAACTGGGCCAGCGCAGCCTCGGGTCGTTTCATCAGCGCATCCGCGACTTGACCGGCCTCTTCTTCCGACAAGCCCTTGCGCATGTAGATTTGCTTGAGCTCGTCTCGCTCCTGCTCCGGCATGTACAGTATTTCGGCGCGTTCCAACCGCAGGTGATGCTCGCGCAGTTCTTGTTCCGACCTCGACGCCAAGAAGGCGCTAGAGGCCATCGAGAGGGCGTCCGCCAGCAAGCCGGCAAACCCGGTCAACAGGACCAGGTGGGGGCTGATGCTGGCCCCGACGACGCCCATGACCAGGCCGAAGTTGGCTGTCAAGCCATCGTTGAACCCGTAGACCACCGACCGCAGCCAGCCGCTGGCGTCAACTCCCTGGTGCCACGGCTCGACTTCGTGCACTTCCCCCGGTCGATGAAGCGTGCGCAGGAATTCGGCGTGGGATGTCTCGTCTCTCAGAACCTGGGTGAAGGTCTCATGCTCGCCCGAGATCTCGGCCTGGCGCACGTAGATCCCGATGTCGTTGACCTCATCCCGGACCAACAAGCTAAGCAGGCTGTCGGCGCCCAGCAGGCGGGACAGCCAGACGATAATGCGGATCCTCAGATCGGGGCCAGCGCGCCGGGCCTCGGCCCCCAGTTCCTCAAGCTTCCGCCGCCAGACCTCGGCATGCCGATCCTCTTGCTCTGCCATGTCAGCCAGCCCGTCGCGCACACGGTCGGTTCTGGCGTACGGCATGAGCTGGCGGTACAAATCGGCGCTTTCCACCTCCCGCCGCCAATTGTCGATCAGGTCTTCCTTGTCCAGGGTTTGTTGGTCGGTCATCACGGTTCGGGGCCAGCTCGGCGGTCTTCAGCCACTCCCAGACGGGAGCGATCGCAAGCGGTAGGTGAGAATTCCGGCCGCCCACGGGGAAGAAATGATCGGGCGCCTGGTCAAAAACGATGCCAGCCTCAAGGCCGCCTGGGGCGGCAGCGCAGGCGAAGGACGTGCTTCAATCACGTAGGGGCACCAACAGCAGAGGGCAGGGAAGAGCGCCCGGCAACGGCGGCCGCCACGCTGCCGGCCCAGAAGGCCTGCATGCCGCTCCTGCCATGTGTGCCGAACACATGG